>JAJFKX010000010.1 GCA_021772985.1 Gammaproteobacteria bacterium | reverse complement strand
CTGTGTTGCTACAGGCACTGCCCGCTGCAGGTGCCGCACAGGTAAAGTCATCTCCACCCGCATGCATCGTATTGGCAGGTACTAGCTCTCCAATATCACCAGCTGCATAGTTCTGTACTGTCCCTCCAGTATTTGTGAAGGTAATGGTGTAGGTCAGTGTTTCACCAGCTGATACTTGTCCGTCTGGGCCTGCATCAACACTCTTGATTACACTGATATTGGCATCTTCAAATGCCGTCTCACTGTCCGGGTTACTGGTCACACCATCAGCCATCGCAGTGGCCGTGTTGGTCACACTGCCGGCATCAATGTCTGCCTGGGTCACGGTGTAACTGGCTGTACAGGTGATCGATTCACCGACATCCAGGTTGCCATCACCATTGCCTACCGTCGTAACCGCAGGACACGCTTCATCAGTGGTCAGGTTATCGTCAATCGTCACCGGACCGGGCAGGGTGGTGTTACCCGTGTTGGTGACCACGAAGTCGTAAGTGATCACATCACCCACCATCGCATACGGATCACCACCACTGATCTGTTTATCCAGCGTCAGTTCAGGGTTTATAAGTTCGTCAATATCCGTTGCGGAGTTGTTGCCTGGATTAGAATCTATCGCATCAGCCGGTACCGCGACCGTTGCTGTATTTACCAAATCGCCGGTGCGGCCTGGATCAACATTAATAGTAACTGTGCGACTGGTGCTGGCGCCTATAGCTAATTCTGGTAACGTACAACTGACAGTACCAGCAGCGAAAGTACAACCAGGCGCACTGACAAAAGTGGTCAAGCTAGGTATGGGATCAGTAATAATTGCACCTGCAGGCACAATATCCGGGCCGTTGTTAGTAACTTCTAATGTATAGCTAACATTCAAACCAGGCGTATAAAGAGCCATACCATCAGTTTTAGTAATAGATAAATCCGTAAAAGGATCCACACAATCATAGGTCAGTGGGCTGATACCAATAAACTGGGTCGTAGAAGTCGGTATATTTACATTTAGATATGTAATGGTGATATCGGTTACCCGACCGGACAAAACAATATTCAAAGTACCATCTAAATCTGTGAAACCAGTTGCATTCCCCGCATCGGATGTTGCCGTATCGCCACCGGTAATATTAAATTCACAAGCCCCTGGTGCATTTGCACAAGTTAGTGTCGGTGCTACTGCTACACCCCGATTTGTAGCTGCAATTGTAATTTGATCGTTCCAGCCCCCAGGGTTGATGGAATCAATATCTGAAATGCTAAAAGCTAAATCTGCAACTGGATTGCTGAAAGAAATCGTTTGGGTGGTCCCTTCACCTGCAGTAACACCTGTCATACCCAAAACCAATACATTTGCACCATTAGCATTGGGTTGGCCAGCAGTATTGACGCCATTAGGGTCTGAGTTCTCAGAGGTTATTGTTCTCGACGCTGAACATATATCGACAGTAAATGGACCACTCGCATCAGCAGGCCAGCCACCGGCAGGAATATCTCCCCAGTCAATGGTTTCTATTTGAGCAAAACCGAGTTGCGCACTTAACAGGAACAATAAGCAAATCCCAAGCTTAGTCAGTGATCCCGTTTTCCCCACATTGGCTGATAAGCGTTTAGACAAACGATTCATAAATTTCCTTAGTTATTATTTCGCTCCGACACACGAGACTTCTTTGGTCTTTAGGTCTGCCGAGAACAGTTGTTTGTTGTCTGGTCATGGTAAGGCGGTGCAGATCAATGCACGCAAAGGGGTAAGCGTCTGAATGAGACAGACACTAAACGGCTCAAAAGCAACGCTCCCTAGAAACATTGCATTTGTCCCGATAAAGCTGATTCGCCATCCACTGCGAATAGAGCTTGATGAACTCATAGTCACCCCAATACCCATGCTTCCTTGCGTTATAGAATGTGCCTTGCCCTCCCTGCAATACACGATACTCAACCAGGTTGAGTGATAACCTAGGAACAACTAAGACTATAGTATTATACTCTAAGTGCGTTCTGCTTCCGATGCAAAATTTATTCTTGTTTGCACTCTCCCAAAAACAGAACCGCCCCAAGTTATTAGCTCTAATTTCTCACAATAATAGCCTAAAGTATTAACACAATGGTAGTTTTTCTTGAAAGTTAAGTGTGTTAAGGCGTGTTTCTTGAACCCTTAAATCCAGCTTATTCACACCAACTGTCAAGTTTAGGAGGTGCCATTTTATGTTTGACCGTGACGTACTGCGGTAATCCGTCGGATCCATATGGTGGGTAATCTTCACCTTGAATCAGTGGCGACAGGTAACCCCGACACGCATCGGTAATATGAAAACCATCCTCACTGATGAAGCTTGCCGGAACAGTTTTTTCTATATTGGCTAACTTGCCTAACTCAGCTTCAGCTATCTGCCATTGATACGGGTCATCACTGAGCCGTTCAATAATCGGCATTACGCCGGTTTTACCAGCCGCAGTAAACTCAACCGCTGCCTTGCCGACAGCATAAGCCTGTTCAACATCTACCCTTGAAGCAATATGCCTGGCTGATCTTTGCAGGTAATCAGATACCGCCCAGTGGCATTTATGTCCCAGCTCAGCTTTAATCAAATTGGCTACAACCGGCGCCACTCCGCCCAGTTGAGCATGGCCGAATGCATCCCGAACACCAGAATCAGAGAGAAACTTGCCGCCCGCATCACGGACACCCTCCGAGACAACAATTGAACAATACCCGCTTTGCTTGACAACATTATCAACACGCTGCAAAAACGCCTGCAGATCAAATGCAACTTCTGGAAACAAAATAATTTGTGGCGCCTCACCTGCATTGCGTGCTGCCAGGCCACCTGCTGCTGCTATCCAGCCTGCATGCCTGCCCATCACTTCCAGGATAAACACCTTGGTGGAACTCGACGCCATCGACATCACATCCAGGCTGGCTTCCATGATTGAAACCGCAACGTACTTCGCCACCGAAGGAAAGCCGGGGCAAACATCGGTTATTGGTAAATCGTTATCAATGGTTTTGGGTATGCCGATGCACTGCACCGGAAAACCAAGTTGTTCGCCAATCTGTGAAACCTTGTATGCCGTGTCGGCCGAATCACCACCACCATTGTAAAAAAAGTGGCCGATGTTATGTGCTTTGAAAACTTCGATCAACCGCTCATATTCTGCCCGGCTATCTTCGATGCTCTTCAATTTATAACGGCAGGAACCAAAGATACCACCCGGTGTATGCCGTAACCCAGCCACTTGCTGGGTGGTCATGGCGCTGGTATCGATTAGCTGTTCATCCAGTACTCCAAGAATGCCATCTTTAGCTGCCAACACATTCCCAACTTCTGTCTCAGCCCTGGCTGTTTCGATTACGCCACAGGCTGTGGCATTGATCACCGGGGTTACGCCACCAGATTGTGCATAGAGGATATTTTTACCAGACATACCGTTACCTGTTTGACTTGCTGTAGTGCTGCGGGTAGCGTAACCATCTTTGTTAATGAGTGCCACAGAATCATTATGCGTATTGTACTGATGGGACCGCCCGGTGGCGGCAAAGGAACACAAGCCACAATATTAAAAGAGCAATGGAACGTTCCACACATATCAACTGGTGACTTGTTGCGTGCCGCTGTCCGTGATGCAACGCCGCTTGGGCTAAAGGCCAAAGCCGCCATGGACGCTGGTGAACTGGTCTCAGATGATCTGATGCTGGGCTTGATTGAAGAGCGGTTGGGACAATCTGATGCTCGCACCGGTTTTATTCTTGATGGTTATCCACGCAACCTGTGTCAGGCCGAGTCACTGGATCAGGTGCTAGCGCGCATACAGCAACCTGTTTCCGGTGCCTTATTGGTTGAAGTTGATGCTGAAAAGATAGTTGAACGCCTGGCCAAACGCGCACAGCAGGAAGGTCGCAGCGACGACAACGAGGCCACGGTCCGCAAACGCTTGGCTATCTATGCCGAGCAAACTGCACCGGTTGCCAATTATTATGCTGAGCAGGGGCAACTCGTTCGAGTCTTGGGTGAAGGAGATATAGATGAAGTTACCCAGCGTATTCTGGCGGCTGTAACCCAAGCAGGTTGGGATTAGCCTGATGGCATTAATCGTGGCTACACTCAATCAATAAATGCCACTCATTGGGTTGTGCTTTTTCTTGTTCCCTGCAGAGTAATAACTTGTGTCCGGTCTGCAGGCAAAACACCTCAAAATCCAATGGGCCATGCGGGTCGGTGATCACAATGTGCAAAAGCTCGCCATTGGTAGCTCGTTGCAACCAGCGTCGTGCAGCAATCACCGGTCGAGGACACAGCCACCCGCGTGCGTCCAAATGCTGTTGTGCGGTATTGAATGGTTGGGGCTGAGCCCTGGTCATAAGCTTATCGCCAGGTAAGTATTCATTATGCTAAATCGTATTTTTATATTTGTGCTCGAGGTTTGTTTGTTACGCCGTGGCCCGGAAGGTGCTCCAGCTTCTACATCTGCTGCATCTGCTGCCTTGCTGCTAAATTTTGTCTTACTGCTTTGGGTATTTACTGACGATGGCGCGGCCTTGCCAATTTTACCGTCTCTTCAGGTAACAGTAGTGCTGCTATTGGCTACCCGACTGATACTGGCGGCATACGATCGCGTGGAACGTTATTCGCAAACGGTTTTTACATTGTTTGCAACCAGTACCCTGGTTGGTTTAACACTTAAAGGCAGTTTATCATTACTGGGAAACAACCCGGATAATACGACAACCACGCCATTAGTGCTGGTTCCATTGTTAATCTGGACCTGGAGTTTTGTGATAGACGCACACATCATCCGGCGTGCACTGGATAGTTCTTTCGCCATCGGAATGCTGTTTGCGGTGCTCATATTTGCTGCTAACAACCTGTTGCTGGATTTGTGGTACCTGCCAGCACTGGAACCAGCCAATCCATGACTGACAATTACAGTTTGATTTGCATATTTAAGCCATGCATATCCATATCCTAGGTATCTGCGGAACATTTATGGGCGGTATCGCTGCATTGGCCCGACACGCAGGACATGTAGTCACTGGTTCAGACCAGAATGTTTACCCGCCAATGAGCACTCAATTGGAAGCTTTGGGTATCCAGTTGCAATCCGGTTATGACCCACAACACTTACAACCGCATCCTGATCTGGTCGTTATCGGCAATGCACTCAGCCGGGGCAATGCTGCTGTTGAATATGTCTTAAATCAACAATTGCCATATTGTTCTGGACCACGCTGGCTGGGGGAACATTTTCTTAAGCAAAGACAAACCCTCGCAGTTGCCGGAACCCATGGTAAAACAACAACAACCGCCATGTTGGCCTGGATTTTGGAATCAGCTGGAATGGATCCGGGGTTTTTGATTGGAGGTGTGGCTGGGAATTTTCCGGTATCCGCCCGGGCCGGCAGCGGACCATTTGTTATTGAAGCCGACGAATACGATACGGCTTTCTTTGATAAACGTGCCAAATTTGTACATTACCACCCTCAAATTGCCATTCTCAATAACCTTGAGTTCGACCATGCCGATATTTATCCAAATTTAAATGCAATCCAGACGCAGTTCCACCATCTGTTACGTACCATTCCCGGCAATGGCAGACTGGTCATTAATGCCGCTGATGATGCTTTAATGGAAGTGCTGGCCAAAGGCTGTTGGACACCTACCATTAAATTTGGCTTACACGTACAGTCCGATTCAACATCTGAGCTTGACTGGGAAATCAAATTGCTTAAAGCCGATGCAACTGAACTGTTGATACTAAGAGCAGGTCATCAGGTTGGCCAGCTTAATTGGCAGATGACTGGAACCCACAATGCGATGAATGCGCTGGCAGCATGTGCAGCGGCTGTTTCTGCCGGTGTGGAACCAATTAAGGCGGTTCAGGCACTGGCTGATTTTAAAGGGGTCAAACGCCGCATGGAGTTGCTCGGTGAGCGACAAGGCGTGCAAATTTATGATGATTTCGCACACCACCCAACTGCTATCCGTATGACTCTGAATGGTCTGCGCAGACAAATCGGCAACGCGCTTATGCTGGTCGCATTGGAACCTCGCAGCAATACCATGCAGGCAGGACATCACCGCGAACAGCTTGGCCCCGCATTGGCACTGGCAGATGCTGTTGCAATTAAAACCGGCCCGGATGTGCAATGGGACCCACAGGAAGTGACATCCCAATTAAAGGTGCCGGCTCGCAGTTTTACCAGCACCGCCAACATGCTGGCGTGGTTACGCAAACAGGCGGGGGGAAATAGCCACCTGGTGTTTATGAGTAATGGCGGTTTTGATAATGCACCACAGAAGTTTTTGAGAGGCGAGTAATGATGCAAAATCGTATTGCCTTATTCCCATTACAAATTGTACTATTTCCCGGTGGTGTTTTGCCGCTGCGCATTTTTGAAACAAGATATCTGGATATGGTGCGCAGATGTGCAGCCAACGATCAGGCCTTTGGTGTTTGTTTGCTCTTACCGCAAGACGAACAAAACACCTCGCAGGCTTTGGCCACTGTTGGTACATCAGCAAAAATTGTCGATTTCACTACCAATGAAGATGGCTTGTTGGGTATTACCGTCCTTGGACAACAGCGTTTCTTAATTCAACAGACTACCGTCCAACATGATGGCCTGATTGTCGGGGAAGTGGAATGGCTTGATTGCCAAACTGAACAGCCCGTTCCACCAGAATGTAGCGCGCTGGTTGATATCTTGCGGGAAATCAATAAGCAATTAAAAACTCAAACCACACGGGCTTTAAGGCCGGAAACCTATTACGACGATGCTCAGTGCGTAGGTTTTCGCTTGGCTGAATTGCTACCAATCAGTATCAATGATCGTCAATTATTATTAGAAATGAATGACCCCAAGGATCGGTTGCGCCGATTACTGCAAAGTATGTCTAATGATCAATAAGGAGTTACTCGCGATTGCCCAGTAATACGGATTCTGCCTGACGCCATTCAATACCTGTGCTTTGTTGTTGTATGCTCGTTAACAGAGGCTTGCTGTTAACCACCGGTTGCCAAACACTAAACCAATAACCTCGTTGGGTGATTTGCTCTTGGCTAATCCGACCCAGCCAAATAGACTCACTGGTGGTTTTATCGGTCACTAACCAACCTGAACGCCATAGTCGAATCACCTGGATTCCCCCCTCTCCCACACGACTTAACAGAGTTTCTGCGGTATGTCCTTGATAGTCCTGTCGAAACAGCGGTAACTGATCAGGTTCCGGCTGTGGGCTAAGCATTTGCCACCAACTGCCTGGTCGCCCAGCATGCAATTGCCAGCCAGCCTGTTGCAATTGTTCTAGCCAAAATTGTGCATCACCGACAAACTGCAAATTAAACCGTTCGTCGTCATGCTCAGTCAACGCCGACCGATGGGTTGGCAGTTGCCGCCATCCATCTTGTTGCCATTGTTGCATGGCCAACACACCACCGTTAATCTGGGGTTCCCAGCTGGTTCGGTTCATCACCCAATGCTGGGCCGTATAAATACCACCGATGATCAGAAACGCTACCCCAAAGAACAAACTGTGTTTTAAAACCGGCCAGCCGCGATGAATCCGTACCCGGTAACCAATTCCAATTACCGCAACCCATAATACTGCCAACACGATACCTGCCCACGCAGCACTCAGATAGGTTAGCCCCAGTGCCAGACGGGCAATCACAAACAAACCAACCACCGCAGAAATTGCCAGGTAAAACCACTTGCGTCGCTGTGCGGGTAACTCTCTGGCCAGCAACATAGGCAAAGCAGCTGCTATGGCCATTAACAAGGTAATCTGGGTATCTGGAAATACGCCGGCTATCTGTAGGTGTTGTGGCCAGTCTGGGAGTATTTTTAGACTTTGTTGTAATAACAAGCTTAATATCGGCGCCAGTGCTACCGCCAACAACCAATGTATACATGCTACTGTTTGTCTGAACCACAGTAACCAAGCTGCCATCAATGCTGTCAATATCACCAGCACCGGCCAGCTGCTGGCAGTTGCCAAGGTAATCCAAATGACATCGGTAACGGCATTGCGCCAATCAAGCAGTCGTTCAGCAATACGCAAATCCAAACTTGTTCCAGCATCGCCAATCAGTAAGGTGGTAATGGCTGTTATAAGCATTGTCAGCATAATCAGCAACACTAACCCAAGCATGGCGATAGACAGCATTTCGCCCCGACCCGGGTTAAATAGCGGGCCAAAATAACGTCCCGTCCTCGGGTGCTGGCGTAACCACTTAACCATCCGCTTAAGCATCCATGGTGTGCTCCGCGCAGATGCTGCATAGCTGGCGCGTACTATCCATGTCAGCAACCAGATAATGCCTACGACTGCACCGAGCAACAATGATAGCCGGGTTGCATAGGCAGCCGCCAAATCAAGTGAAGCGCCGAATAACATCCCAGGCAACATAAAACTTGGTACCCAGATAATCCCTGTTAATACGACCATCGGTGTAAATATCCGTGGCGACATGCCCAACATACCTGCAATCAATGGCACAAATGAGCGCAAAGGCCCAATGTACCGCCCCAGGGGAATACTGAGCGCACCATATTGGTGAAAAAAAACCTGCCCGCGGCTATGCATTTGCGGGTAACTCTTAAGTGGCCAATGCCTGGCTAGGCGTTCGCGATAGTGATAACCCAGCCAATAGTTAAACGCATCACCTGCTATAGCCCCGGCACTGGCCAAAGTCCAAGCCAGCCACAAATCCAAACGTCCAAGCCCCACCAGCGCCCCCAGCATAAACACCATCATTAAGCCCGGCACGAATAACCCGATAACCGCGAAACCTTCAACAAACAATAATACGGCGACGCTGCCAACCACCAACAGCGGGTGTGCTTCCGCCCATAACAACCATTGTTGGGTCCAGATTAAGTCCATTCAGCTACCAGCGGTTCGAGTCCATACTTATACCGTATCAATCAATGGTTTTTATGCTGTCCTGCCGGATACGATTAACCGTTAAACCCAACACATCCGGTCGGGCATAATGTCCGCTTGGATCAAAATTTTGCCTTTCTTCCAGTACCTTTTGTAAATCCGCTTCCACTACAAACACGCCTTCAGACCCAACCTGGGGGGGTAGTACCCAGCTGCCATCGGGTGCCGCCATACAAGAACCACCATCTGCCATCACCTCTGGAACTGCGGCACGGATAGTGTCTGCTTCCGGCATTTCGTCTGGAATCATTGCGCGGGTGAAATAACTTGAAACAGAAACCACATAAGCCCGAGCTTCTTTAGCAATGTGCCGGGTAATATCAAAGGTATTGCGTTCACTACCAGGCCATATCGCAACATGCAGGTTGGTACCCTGTGCATATAATGCTGCTCGCGCCAGCGGCATCCAGTTTTCCCAGCAGTTAAGTGCGCTGATAGTGAAGTTCCCAAGCCTATGCGTTACCAGCCCATGGCCATCACCCATTCCCCATGCCAATCGTTCTTCATAAGTCGGCATTAGCTTACGATGCACCGATGCAATCTCACCGAACTCATCAATAAATACTCTGGACGCATACAAGGTATGCCCACCCTTGGTATCCGGACGCTCCATGGCGCCCAGTACGATAGCTATTTTGTGTTTCCTGGCCGCAGCACAAACCGCTTGTAGATGCCCGGCCTGGATATTCACACCCTGGTCCAGGTATGCAGCATGAATACGTTTTTGCAACGTGCTTTCGAAGCGGGCTCCATCGGTCGACGATAACCAAAATGGATAACCCGGCAACCAGGACTCACCAACTGCTAAAAGTTGGGCACCCTTATCTGCTGCCTGCTCAATGGTCAGTAATAACTTTGCAATGCTCGCCTCGCGATTCAGCCATATTGGCGCTATTTGTGCCAGTGCGATATTAATGGTTTTTGAAGTTGTCATGCTCACTCTCAATGGGGCCCAAAGCCAGTTTGACAGGCTCTAATGTGGTAGCCGCTGCAAATCACGCCTTCGCAATAATCCGGTGTGTCGCCAGATAACCTGCCCGGAAGGATTGATCAAAACTGTATAAGGCAGTGCTTGTTGGGCATTTCCATAAGCCTGCATTAACTGACTCAACAAATTGTACTCTCCATATAAAACCGGATAATTGATTTCCAAACGCTCTGCAAATGCTTTAGCCGGGTCAATCCGGTCAGCCGCGATTCCAATTACCACCACGTTAGTGTTTTGCTGTTCTGAAAAATTTTTTAATAATGGAATTTCTCTGATGCAGGGTTTACACCAACTGGCCCAGAAATTGATCAGCAAATAATTCTCGCCTATAGTTTCCAAACTACCCACACCATAGCTTTGCAGGGTTCTTGATTCTCCATTTTCTGTATGCAGGGTAAACTCTTCTGCTGTTCCAAAATTTCTGGCGCGATTGCATCCTGTCATGGTTAACAATAGCAGTACCAAAACAATAGCGGCCTTTTTGAGCTCCTTCCGGAGATTCTTTCTTTGCATGATTCGATTATCGCACCGTGACGGTTGCACGCACAGTGTTACCAGATCGGCGATTGTGAAAATAGAAAAAGACAGTGCTTTTGCTTTATTCATTCAAGCTACCCGCGATTTTAAATACTGGAATTATTATCTGGGTACCCAACTTTTTGCTTTCTGAAAAAACCTGATGCTCCAGGACCAAGCGTAACCCCTTAATATCTATACCAAAGACTATGTTCCTAGCGTCCAAGCATTAGCTGTCAATAAACATTTAATTTCAAACCTGGAACTTTGTGCTGCTTAGAAGCTAATCAAAATGCTCGAGTACTTGTTGGTCGGTTAAGATTTTCCCGACGTGAACAATGGTCTCCTTGGCACGTCCTGCGGCAGCCAGTTCTTCCAGAATCAGCACTTCGACAGATGACAGACCGCCATCCAGCATGGCCATTGGTTGAATCAGGTAGCGTGGCCTAAGCAGCAGCCATTCTTGACCAAACAGCGCTTCCAGCCCATCGTGCAATACCGCCTCGGCAGCGGCAAACTCTCCTATCAGTAAACGGGTTGTAGTAAATGGCGGATTGGACTCGAGTTCGCTGATCTTGCTGTTTTCAATACACTTAAGCTGTAATTCGTTCGGCGATATGCGTAAATAAACCGTGCGCTTTTTAGCAAACATCTCATCCTTTCCAGCAAACTGTTAACTGCAACACTGATTGATTACTACTTGGTCCAGCGCCTGGCGTGAGCACTAAAGTCAGCTGCATTCAAATAGCCTATCACCCGCGCGGCGCGCTGCTCCTCACCACTTGCATTAAAAAACAATATCGCCGGCGGCCCAATCAATCCAAACTCTTTTAATAATGCTTTATCCTCCGCATCATTTGCGGTTACATCGGCTTGCAGTAGCGCCACATTTTTAATGGCTTGTTGTACTTCCGGTTCCGGGAAGGTGTATTTTTCCATGCGTTTGCATTCGATGCACCAATCTGCGTAGAAATCAAAAATAACTGGTTGTCCCTGACCTATGCGGGCACGCAAATCAGCAACGGTCTTGATTCGCTCAAAATGCCGTATCCCCGCTTGTTGAGAAGCTGCTGACATTCCCGGAACAGACGCGCTACGTAGTGGCCGCACCCAGTCATCTCCGCCCAATGCAAAACCCAACATCTGAAAACTGCCAAATAGCAACAATGCTACACCCAAAGTCTTCCTTAACCTGGGCCAACCAAACTCTGCTGAATCTAATGCCCCGAGATAAATTCCACTGCCGATAAATAACATTGACCACATCAGCAAAATTATCGAGCCTGGAAGAATCCGTTCCAGCATCCAGACTGCCAGCGCCAGCATTCCAACACCAAAAACATTTTTGACTGCATTCATCCAACCACCGGCACGCGGCAATAAGGTCCCTGCTGAAACACCAAAAACCACCAATGGAATTCCCATGCCCAATGCCATAGCAAACAGTGCGGTACCACCTAATACTGCATTGCCTGTTTGCCCAATGTATATCAGCGCAGCAGCCAATGCCGGTGCCACACACGGGCCTACTATCAATGCAGATAATACCCCCATTACTGCAACCCCAGCCAGCGTTCCGCCCCGTTGCCGGTTACTCAGCGCTGATAGTCTGGCTTGCCAGGAAGCGGGCAGCTGCAGCTCATAAAAACCAAACATGCTCATTGACAACCCAACGAACAATAAACTAAACGCACTGATAATCCACGGGTTTTGAAAGGCGGCCTGTAAATTGCTGCCGGACATGCCGGCAAAAACACCGGCAGCGGCGTAAGTAAGCGCCATAGCCAATACATAAATAATCGAAAGCAACAATGCTCTTCGAGTGGTGATCTGTTTACCCTGGCCAGCGATAATCCCCGACAAAATGGGTACCATCGGAAACACACACGGGGTAAATGCCAGCAACAACCCGGCCAGCAGGAACAGGAACATTGCTCGTACCGGACTACCGGTAAGTATTGCCGCCAATCGATCCTGTTCACTGATGGGTTGTTCAGCAGTAACTGCTCCGATTATGCCTTCAAATTCAGGCAGATCGATGCTGACCTGTCTTGACATCGGAGGGTAACAAATACCCTTTTCCTTGCAGCCCTGAAAATCCCCCTGCAATTTAATTTGTAACGCAGCTGCATCTAACCGCTTTAGATATAGAGGTATTTCGACCTGGTCGTAATACACCTCCACATCACCGAAATGTTCATCGTATTTTGCGATGCCTGCCGGTAATAATACTTCTGAAACTTCTACTCCCGTTGAATCCGTGGAAAATGCCAGCTTGTCACGATACAGGTAATAGCCTGGAGCAGCCGTCATCCGAACCAGCAATTCATCACCTTTTATTGCTATCGCTTCATATTGAAATGCCTGTTCTGCTGGCAATGCTTCATCGTTTTTAGCATCCAGTAATCCGCCTTGTGACTGGCCAAAGTTTGCCAGGGCATTATCCAAGCCTGACCCGGACGCCAAACTGGTGGTATTCTCAGAGTTAAGTCTAGGCAAACCGACTGAAAGCTCTTTATTGATCGGCGGATAACAAACACCCAAATCCGCACAACCTTGATAACTAACTCTAACTGTAACCGTTTGTGTTTCAGCGGCGGCTTCAATCGGTAAGCTTATCGTTACCTGCCCGCGGTAGGTTTCTACTTCGCCAAAAAACTCATCCTCATATCTTTTCCCTGATGGGATAACTGGTTCTCCCAGGCTGGCATCGTCATTCATCGCCACAAAACGAAATGCATGCTTATACAGATAGTATCCTTCAGCGATATCCCAGCCGACTGTGATTTCATCTCTATCATTGGCATTGATACTGATCGCAAAAGCAACATCAGCATCCAGTAAATCATTCTCGTCGATGGCTAAGACACTGCTGGCCGCCAAACACAGGCTCAGCAATACTGCTTCAAGCCATCTTTTTACACCCTCTATTTTTATTTTATAGGCTAGTTTTGCCTGTTTTTTGATCATTTTATTCAATCATCCAGGTTTTTAATGCCGGTACTGTTGTTCAATAACCAGTCAATATATATTTGTGAACCAGCCGAAATGGGCAGTGCGATTACTTCAGGCACATCATATGGGTGCTCCCTGACCAACCACCGGGTAAGCGTTTTTATCATATCGGCTGCAGTCTTAATGACCAGCAAAACTTCGTTTTCCTGACAAATCTTTTCTTCCCAGCGATAAATTGAGGTTATCCCCGGCACGATTTGCACACAAGCCGACAACTTCTGGCTAACCATTGTTTGCGCCAGCTGCTCCGCGATTACCTGATCCGGGCAACTGCACAATACCAACAATGCATCTGATGTGACCACAGCCTGCATCTTTCTATCCCTTCAACCAATAACACACTATTTTATCTTCCCTGGCAAGAATCACACCAGTACTGAGAATCATATGCTGATCATTTCTCCCTTGAAATGCGCACTGCCGTCCCCACTTTGCCAGCAAGCCGTACTACTGTTCGGCAAGGAAGTATTTGGTGTCGCTCGAGTTTCGGGCAAGCCATCACATTGAGTCAATTTTGATACGTATTAGGAGACCCGGTAATGAAACTGCGTCCTTTGCATGATCGCGTAATTGTTAAGCGCGTAGAAGAAGAAGATAAATCACCAGGCGGCATTGTGTTGCCCGATGCGGCTAAAGAAAAACCGATTCGCGGTGAAGTATTGGCCGTCGGCAATGGCAAATTGCTGGACAATGGTGAAATCCGCCCGGTAGGCCTGGAAGTCGGCGATATCGTGTTATTCGGTAAATATGGCGGCACTGAGGTTAAGCTGGATGGCGAGGACCTGCTAGTGATGCGTGAAGACGACATCATGGCGGTTGTAGAAGGCTAATCGCGCCTGTCCCTGCATCGTTTATCTCAAGAATTGATACAAGATTAGAGGAATCACAATCATGAGCGCGAAAGAAGTACGCTTTTCTGAAGACGCCCGCAAGCAAATGATGGCTGGCGTAAACCTCTTGGCCAACGCGGTCAAGGTTACTTTAGGCCCGAAAGGCCGCAATGTAGTGCTGGAAAAAAGTTTTGGCTCTCCCACCGTTACCAAAGACGGTGTAAGTGTTGCCAAGGAAATCGAACTGGAAGACAGGCTCCAGAACATGGGCGCCCAGATGGTTAAGGAAGTTGCTTCCCAAACATCTGATGCGGCTGGTGACGGAACCACCACAGCGACTGTGTTGGCACAAGCCATGCTGCGCGAAGGCTTGAAAGCTGTCGCTTCCGGCATGAACCCAATGGATTTGAAACGCGGTATCGACAAAGCTGTTAAGGTCGCTGTGGAAGAGCTGAAACAGCTCAGCACACCTTGTACTGACGACAAGGCAATCGCCCAGGTCGGCACCATCTCTGCTAATAGCGACAATGAAATCGGCGATATTATTGCCGAGGCCATGGGCAAAGTAGGCAAAGAAGGTGTTATTACCGTTGAAGAAGGTTCTGGCCTGGCCAATGAGCTGGATGTTGTTGAAGGCATGCAGTTTGACCGGGGTTATTTGTCTCCTTACTTCGTGACCGATCAACAGGCCATGCAGGTTGAGCTGGAAAATCCGTTCGTATTACTGCACGACAAGAAAATTTCTAACGTGCGTGACCTTCTGCCTGTGCTGGAAGCTGTCGCCAAAGCAGGACGCAGTCTGTTAATCATTGCGGAAGACATTGAAGGCGAAGCACTGGCTACGCTGGTGGTCAACAATTTGCGTGGTATCGTTAAAGTTGCCGCAGTTAAAGCACCTGGTTTTGGTGACCGCCGCAAAGCCATGCTTGAAGATATTGCTATTTTGACTGGTGGTACCGTTATCGCTGAAGAAGTTGGCCTGACATTAGAAAAAGCCACTCTGAATGAATTGGGTTCAGCCAAAAAAGTACAGATCAGCAAAGAAAACACCACCGTTATTGATGGTGCCGGTGAAGCTGCTGCTATCGAAGGCCGGGTTGGTCAAGTTCGCGCACAAATCGAAGAAGCAAGCAGCGATTACGATCGTGAAAAACTTCAGGAACGCGTTGCCAAACTGGCTGGTGGTGTTGCGGTAATCAAGGTCGGTGCTGCCACTGAAGTAGAAATGAAAGAGAAAAAAGCTCGAGTTGAAGATGCTTTGCATGCAACCCGTGCGGCTGTAGAAGAAGGTGTCGTGCCTGGCGGTGGTGTGGCGTTGATTCGTGCTCTGGCTGCCCTGGGCTCGTTAAAAGGTGATAACGACGACCAAAACGCCGGTATCCGCCTGACTGCGCGTGCCATGGAGGAACCGCTGCGTCAAATCGTCAGCAACGCCGGTGATGAAGCTGCTGTAGTCTTAAACGAGGTTTCGGCTGGTTCTGGTAACTATGGCTACAACGCCGCTACTGGTGAATACGTCGACATGATCGAGGCCGGCATTCTGGACCCAACCAAGGTTAGCCGTACCGCATTGCAAAATGCGGCTTCGATTTCCGGGTTGATGATAACGACCGAAGCCATGGTTGCTGAACTACCAAAGCAGGATGAACCTGCACCTGGTGGTGGCGACATGGGCGGTATGGGAGGCATGGGCGGCATGATGTAAGCTGCTCAGCCAATCAGCTGTGTTAAAAAGCCCTGCAATGCGGGGCTTTTTTATGCCTGACGTATTCCGTCCCACACGATGGAGAGCTTATCGTCTCTGAAAAACTAATCCTGATATGGCTCGCCTAAATCAGCTATTCTGAGTTCAAAACCAATAGGATTAGGTGATCATGTCACAGCCCATTTCATTTTTATTTTTGCTGTTAATTGTTGTACCTTCGATCAACTCTGCTGAGGTTATTACGCGCAGTGCTAATAACGGTAACCTGATCATGCAGGATATCCCAGAGATACCACAATCAATTCGGGACGATCTTAACCGTTACCAGAATGTGCGCTCAGGCTCATTTCAGGCCTGGAGCGCAGATAGCGAAAATATTTATATTTCCACCCGTTTTGGTGATGTCAATCAATTGCACAAAGTCGACCATCCGGGCGGTGCACGGCATCAATTGACGTTTTTTGATGAGCCCTTAAGCAATATCCAGCGCCAGCCCCTTAGCGACAAAATAACCTACATCATGGATATCGGCGGCAGTGAGTTCACTCAAATATTTTTATTTGACCCGCAAACTGCTGAATCCAAACTTCTAACCGATGGTAAATCACGTAATGGTTCGGTGTTATGGAACCGGCAGGGCACCGCTGTTGCTTACCAAAGTACCCGCCGAAATGGCCAATCCAATGATGTCTGGATGATGGCCGCCAACGACCCTGATAATGCCAGAATGATTCTGCAAGCACCCGATAACAGTTGGTGGGGTGCTACTGATTTTGACCAATCAGGCAACAATGTTTTGATTACAAATTATGTCAGTGTCACTGATTCACGGATACACCTGTTGAATCTGAAGACCGGAGAACTGAAGCTGTTAGCTGGTGATGAACCCACCAGCGTTAACCTGGCCTATGCGTTTGATCATAAAAACAACGGAATCTGGTATGTGACTGATCGATATGGTGAGTTTCAACAGTTAGTCTGGCAATCACTGGCTGAGCATACTTCCCCGAAAGTAATTACTGCGGATATCCCGTGGGACATTGAAGAACTGGCATTAAGTGATGATCGTCGTCGCGGAGCATTTTCCATTAATGAAAACGGCCGCTCCAGGCTTTATCTGATGGATATGCAAACACATGAATTTCGTGCTGTAGACATTTTGCCAACCGGTTTGGCTTTCAATCTGGCGTTTAGCCCGGATGGTACCAAGCTTGGCTTATCCTTGAATACACCTAAAACCCCCTCAGATACTTTTGTCCTCGAGTTAGGAAATAACCACCTGGAATATGCAACCATGACTCGCTGGACAAGCAGTGAGGTCGGCGGCTTGGAGACCGATGGTTTTATTGAACCGGAACTGGTTCATTACCCTACCTTTGATCAGCTTGATGGCCAACCACGGCAAATCCCGGCCTGGATTTATAAGCCTGTAGGCAACGGGCCTTATCCGGTCATTATTTCAATCCATGGTGGACCGGAAAGTCAAGCCAGACCCAGGTTCAGCAGCACCTATCAAATGTGGCTGAACAAGCTTGGAGTAACGGTAATCGCGCCCAATGTGCGCGGCTCCAGTGGCTATGGCAAAACTTTCGTTTCATTAGATAACGGCTTTAAGCGGGAAAATTCCGTCAAGGATATCGGGGCTTTATTAGATTGGATCAGCACTCAGCCAGACCTTGACCAGCAGCAAGTGGCGGTATTCGGTGGCAGTTATGGTGGCTATATGGTGTTGGCCAGCACCGTGCATTACAGCTCTCGACTGAAAGCTGCAGTCGAAATCGTTGGTATCAGTAACTTCGTCACCTTCCTGGAAAATACCCAGGACTATCGTCGTGACCTGCGGCGGGTGGAATATGGCGACGAACGCGAACCAACCATGCGGACTCATTTGCAAAACATCAGTCCTCTGAATCATGTTGAGAAAATTGCAGTACCGATGCTGGTCGCACAGGGTCACAATGACCCCAGAGTTCCATATACAGAAGCCGAGCAGATCGTGGCCGCACTACGCGCTCAGCAACAACCGGTTTGGTATATGGATGCGCTAAATGAGGGTCACGGTTACCGCCGCAAGGAAAACCGTGATATTTATCAGCAGGCCATCATGCTTTTCCTGCAGCAACACCTGATAAACCACGAACCCTGAGCCAGGCAATATTTATGCTTAAGCATTGTTTGTTTTGCTATACCCGTTAATTGATTAACCGCGCGTACGTAGTTAACCAATA
Organism: Gammaproteobacteria bacterium; assembly: GCA_021772985.1. GTDB lineage: Bacteria > Pseudomonadota > Gammaproteobacteria > Xanthomonadales > Wenzhouxiangellaceae > JAJFKX01. The sequence continues at coordinate 55,829 of JAJFKX010000010.1, read as the reverse complement.
TGCTACTGTGCTGAGAGTAGTTGAACCAAGTAAACTGTTTTTCTTATAACTGGTGCTATGTCCGACAGTTCCTCGCCAGCCATTTGGCAGCCTTTAAGTCAAAATTCATCTTTTTGTCGGCGGGTCCTGACTCTCTGGCCAACAGCCGGCCAAAGCTTGTTGGATAACAACCGCCTGCACACTCCAGGTGTCGCTAAACTGTGTCTTGCTGCAGGCAGTACCGCAACAGATTTTGATGCACAATTACGCGAATATCGGCAAACCGAATGTCTTCGAATCGCTTGGCGTGATACAAACAATGCAGCTAGCTTGGTAGAAACCCTGCAAGACCTAAGTACCTTAGCTGAACGTTGCCTACAGGCCTGTGTGCTTTTTCATTGGCAGACATTACAGGATGTTTTCGGTCAACCTGCCGCCAACGAAAAAACTGTTGCACAATTTTGTATCCTGGGAATGGGCAAGCTCGGTGGCAGCGAGCTGAATTTTTCATCTGATATTGATCTGCTGTTTATCTTCAGCGGTCACGGTAAAACCAACGGCGCCCGACGAATAACTTGTCTGGATTTTTTTACCCGCCTGGCGAGAGCCATTGTACACAGCCTGGATACGGTCACAGCTCAGGGTCAGGTATACCGTATAGACACCCGGCTAAGGCCCTATGGAAGTGGTGGGAAATTGGTCTGGAGCACTGCAGCAATGGAACAATATTATGCCTCCGAAGGCAGAGACTGGGAACGCTATGCCCTGCTTAAAGCCCGTCCGATTGCAGGCGATCTGGACTTGGGTAAAGAACTGCTGCAAGAGCTGCAACCGTTTATCTATAGGCGCTATCTCGACTATGGGTTATTCGATGGGGTTCGGCAATTACGGCTTGAAATAGCTCGGTCAGCTGCTAAACAACATCATCAGGACAATCTTAAGCTTGGGCCTGGCGGCATTCGAGAAATTGAATTTTTGGTGCAGAGCTTGCAATTGCTTCGGGGTGGACAACACCCAGGCTTACGTCACCATAATTTACTAACCGCCTTATCGCTGCTGCAACAACATCAATTATTACAAGATGATGTTGTAGAACTGCTGCGTGCAGCTTATTCATTACTCCGCCGATTGGAAAATCGGCTGCAAATGCTGGATGACCAACAACAACACCGTATCCCGAGTGATATTCGGAGACTGGAAAAATGGTCTGTTTTGTCTGGCTATCCCGATAGCACTTGCCTGCTGGAAGAATTAAACAAAGCCCGCAGCCTGGTTGCTGAGCAATTCGATGTTTGGTTTGGCGATCACGATGAAACCATCCAACATCCTGTGTTGCGTTTTGACACGATCGAAGATATCCCTGAATGGGGAAGATTATTCTCTATTACTTTGCGCAATCATGACAATGTTTTGCTGAAAAAATTTAATGCCAGCCTCGCGCGAATTCTCAAACAACCCCTGAGCCAGAGCGGCAGACAACGCCTACAACAATTATTGCCTAAATTGCTGTCAAGTGCTGCTGATACAAAGGCCCCCGGAAAATCGGTTCTACATGGTTTGACCCTGCTGGAAAAAATTGCAGGTCGAAGCAATTATCTCGCCCTGTTATCTGAGCACCCACAAGCACTAAAACGGATGCTTGATTATGGTGCACACAGTGATTGGATTGCTCAACAATTACAACGTCAACCGGCCTTATTGGATGAATTGATTGACCCAATAACACTGACCAACCTGCCTGAATCAAGGCAGGCTTATATCATCGAGGCCTTGGCTTTGATGCAGCAAGCTGAGCAACCGCTGGAGCAGCGCCTTTCATTGCTGCAGCAATGGCGACAAAGCTATAGCTTGCGGATCGCCGCTAATGCATTATTTCAACAACACGGTACGACTTCAGCACAGTGGCACTTGAGCTGTTTGGCAGAGGCCTGCCTACACGCCATCAATGCCATCGTTTGTCAGTTGATTTCATCGCCAATTCCGTTGACTATCATTGCCTACGGAACCCTCGGGGCAGGTGAAATGCACTTTGCTTCTGATTTGGATCTGGTGTTTTTATACCCTGACAATTTAATTTGCCCTGAGCGCAATGCTACTCGCCAGGCTCAAAAACTTATTCATTTGCTCACCACCATTGGTCCCAACAGCCAACTCTATGAAATAGATACCCGACTACGCCCCAATGGACAAAGCGGTACTCTGATAAGCAGCATAAACGCTTTTCATGACTATCAGTTGAACAATGCCTGGGTGTGGGAATGGCAGGCATTGACCCGAGCCCGCTGCGTACTGGCAGATGACAATATGGCTAAACAGTTTCAGGCAATCCGGCAAAACATATTACGACCGGCACGTGATTCCCAAACGATTGGTGCTGCAATCACCGAGATGGCCTCACGTCTCGCATCTAAAAAAGAACGGGATAGCATTGCCTTATCACGCTTGCGGTTGCAGTTTTTGATCCAATTCTGGTTGTTGACTCTGGATTTACCCGATTCACCAATTCCCTGTAATTTGGCCGCTCAAGCAGATTGGCTTGCGACTATTTTTCCTGATTTAAAAACGGATGCCTTGCTGGTAGCTAAAAACTATCTGGCATTGCAAACTTACCAGCAACAGCAACAATTGAATCAATCCGGTACCGCCATGCGGCCTTTATCAACAGTTGTAAATAAGCTCTGGAAAAAACACCTTTCTAGCTAACCCCTCAGGCCCTTACTTGGCACAGTTTTTGATCAAATTACGCCTTAGTTAATGGGCGTAGTCATCAGGAAAACTCATGATGAGAAAGTTATCTCAGCTGTTTTGTGCACTGCTTTTATTGAGCTGTATCTTCCAATTGCAGTCACAACCAGTGGAATACCAACTATTATCCGGCTTTAACAGCGCATTATTCAATTACCCCGGCAACGATCAATTTATTGGCACTGGTGATGACGTGCTGATGACTGATATCACTGCTATTTTAGGTTCTGATCCGAATGTGTTCGGCAGTTACAGTTACTTGGCTTTTGAAGTCCCTGGCTTTGTTGCTGATCCAGTGGTCGGCGGCAATAATATCGCATTATTTTTCTTATCTGGCAGCTTAATGCTTGATGAAGGTAATGCCGCGCAACCGATTACTTCCGGCAATGTCACCACCACAGGATATGGTCAAGGTGTCGGTCTATTACAAACCACTATCAATAGCGTACAAGCACTTAATATCAATGGTAACAACATCTCAGCTACTGCAAACCTGGACGTGACCGTCCCTGCCTTTGGTGGTGCCGTTTTAAATTTCCCCAATTTGAACCTGAGCGGCACTGGCAACGCTGCTTATTGCAACCCTGCCAACTGCAACACCGGTATCGCTTATCTAGACAACGTCATTGCCCCGGTTGCTTTGGCACGTGGCGCTACCCGGCTAGCCTATTTGGAAATTGACGGGCCAATTCCCGCACAATTCACATTACCTATGGTGGCTACTAATGGCCGTGCGCTATTGGTTGGCGCAACGGGAATGCCGAGCAGTGTTGACTTGAGTCTCGGTAAAACCACTATTGCAGCTTTGCCGGTTATCCCCGGCCAGAATTTTAGTTACAGTCTGGAACTTAAAAATAACGGGACGGCAACTGCCGTTGGCATCGTGGTCAGCGATCCATTACCAGCAGAAGTACAGTACCTCAGTAATACCTGCAGTGCACCGGCGCCTTCCGGTGGCTTATTTCGCTGGGGCATCGATAGCCTGGCTGCAGCACAAAGCATTGACTGTATGATCACCGTACGCATTTTGAACCAAACCATTTTTGACCACCATAACGCGGCTGTTGCCTACAGTAACCAACAGGATATGAATTTTGATGACAATATCTCAACGGTCAGCATAGCTACAGTTAGCCCGGCTAGCGAAGGCTTGGAGCAATTTCCCAATGGCGTAACTGCAGTACCGGCAGACGCACATTGCTCTGCATGCCCGTTGACTGCAGGTGGTCAAGTTCCTCCACAAACGGCTGCAGAAAACTTTGTAGTGCATGACGCCTTTGCTTTGCAGGAAATTGTATTCAATGGTTTTTACAGCACAGGCACGCCTTTTGCAGATGATTTCACCGTAGCACTTTATAACGATGTGAAAAACTCTGCGCTACCTGCCATTAATGGCGTCCCAGGTGAGTTGCTCGCCAGCATTAATGCTCCTGTGGTCCGGGAAGGTCCGGGCCCAGTTTTTACTTACCGGATTACCACTGACTTGATTTTATCGCGTGGGGTTTACTGGGTGGCTATCCGCAACGACTCAAGCCCCAGCAATAATGATTGGGCTTGGATTAGTGCAGATGATGATGCTCAAGGGCGTAGCTATCCCAATATTGCAGTGAACAGCCTTATCCCTTTGAACCTGCGTTGGACACCGACGGATAATTTCCGTTTGGCTCTGCAGCTAACCGGTACCAATCTTGAAGAGATTTTCCACCAGGATGGGTTTGAAAACATCACGCCCTGATGACTCACATTGCAATCTGTTATGGCTGGCTCTGCTTGATTGATTCAGCATGCTGCCGGTACCGTTCAAGGACCTGTTTGGCAATATGGTTGGTTTGCCAGCGCCAAAATTTTTGGCTTTGTTTGATCGCCTGAGCCGTTGATGCATGTGGATAATCGCTCAGTAATCTTAATTCGTCACGTTCCAGCAAATCAGATAACCAGGCTTGTTTTCGAACACTGCTATCAAGTTGACCGGCTGCTGACCGGGTTGCCACCCAAACAGGTTGAGTGGTGCGTACTGTTAATACCTCGCTGACTTGATTAATACTATCCGCAGCAACCCAGAACTGCTCTGCCTCCTGCAACATTCGCTGATACTGATCATGGGTGTTATCAGAGGTAATCACTGTCGCTTGTTTGGTTAACACCTGTTTCTTCATTTGCCGGATTGTGCTGGCTGCTGTTCGAGGACCGACACTAATCACCATGCGATTCGGCTTTTGCTTCGTCCATATCCGCGATAACTGACTCAACAGATAATGGTTTTGTGCGCCGTCACCAGCCAGTAGCACCCCCAGTTTGCAGCCGTCACCCATCGGCCAAAAGCCTTCACTTATCGCGTTTAACCGCGGTGGGCAAGCTGTAAGACTCCCTCGTAACTTGATTACCTTGTCTGCATGATAGCCATCATGCTCAGGTATGATCAGCTGTGAGAACTCGTGGTGGGCCCGTTGCGGATCTAGAATCTGTATGGTGAATGTCTGTGGATAGCGACGATGCAATAATCTACTCAACCAGGCACCTCGGCGGCCAGCCGCGATGATCATTATCGGCTCCCCAGCAATGTTCAAGCCGTTCAGGCACCGCTCAGCTCCAGGGAGTATGCTGGGCGCAAGCCAGCGATGCAGCGCTGGTAATTTAACTGATAGTTGGTGCACAGGAATGGCTTCAAGGGTTTCTTCCCGGGCTTGTATCGCTGCCAATAAAGCCTGCATTTGACGTAAATGACCCAGCCGACCATCATTCAGCAGCCAGATTTGCTGTTTTTTTATGCTGCTGGACATACAGTTAAGTTAAAATGCGTTTTCCTTAGAACCAATGCTAATTTATTTTATGGAGAAACCATCGTGGCACATGTAACCGATGCGGACAATACCAGCCTGGCTCAGGCCAATGCCGCCCGCCGCTATGAAATCACTAAAGCGGATCTGCCGCTAAGCTGCCCTATGTCGGATATGAAACTGTGGAATTCACATCCACGTGTTTATCTGCCGATCGAAGAAACCGGTCATGCCAAATGCCCCTATTGCAGCGCCGATTTTACCCTGATTGATTAATCTCACCGGCGTTTACTGGATGTTGTTGGCAACCTGTTACTAAAATGCATGTTGTCCAGGTACTTGCAGCATTGTCGCTTGGCGGGTCCGAGTTGGTGGCCGTTGAGTTATGTGAACACCTTCGCCGTAACGGCCATCAGGTTAGCGTTATCGCTGCTGATGGTCCTTTGCGAGAGCGCATCCTGGCCTGTGGTGCAAAGCATCTCAACTGGCCGGTTGGCAAGAAACGCCTCGCTACACTAAGGCTCATACAGCCATTGCGCGACTGGCTGCGCACCGAGCAACCCGATGTTGTGCATTGCCATTCAAGGCTGCCGGCATGGATAACCTATCAAGCGTTAAAAAAGCTGCCGCAACGCTGTGCTTTCGTTACCTCCATGCATGGCCATTATTCTGTTAATCCCTACAGCGCCGTAATGGCCAAGGGTGACAGGGTTATTGCAGTATCAGATTACATGCGCAGCTATACTCTGCGCCAATATCCTGGTTCTCTCGCGGAACGGGTTGTCACCATTCACGGTGGTGTCAGTGACTCAGTCTTTCCCTATCTGCATCAACCCGACCCACGCTGGCTGGAACAGGTTCATCAAGATTTTCCGGCCATACATAATCAAATATGGTTGGTCCTCCCAGGTCGTATTACCAAGTGGAAAGGCCATACAGCGTTTCTACAGCTGCTGGCTCGTCTAAGGCAAAAGGGTTATGCAGTTCATGGTTTGATCATCGGGCCTTACCGGACTGGTTCGTCCTATTTTCAGAAACTGCAAAAACTGCGCAGGCAATTTAATCTGGAAAAAAACCTTACCTTTACTGGCCCGCGCAATGACATGCGTGACTGGTATGCCTCTGCCCGGGTGGTTTTTAATCTTTCGAATAATCCGCCTGAGGCATTCGGCCGTACTGTCTTGGAAGCGTTGAAAACCGGTACACCTGTATTGGCCTGGGATCAGGGTGGGCCCGCTGAACAACTGGCCCAACTCTATCCGCAGGGCAAGGTAGCATTGAACGACATGCAGGCTTTGGAAGAAAAAACATTGGCACTGCTGGCAAACCCGATTGTGGTACCGCCAACCAGCTGTTTTTCGCTGCAAGAGTCCATGTCAAAAACTATCAGCGTCTATCAACAGGCCGTTGCCAGCAGAAGCCGATGATCCCGGTATCTTTGCGTAACTGGTTATCTGAATATTGGCTGGTAGTACTAACTGCAGCATTTTTAGTTTTACTGCCCTTTTCACGCAGCGCTGAAATTCCGCTTTCCATTTTGGCTTTGCTGGCACCAGTTTTACTGATCCTGCACCGAGATAAAAGTTTTTCTCAAGGTTCACTCGGTTGGGTGTTGTTGCTTTTTTTGGCTTTTGCAGCGCCGATGCTAATTTCCAGTCTGGACTCTTACGCTTTTGATAAAAGTTGGTTGCAAAGCGTTGCTTCGTTGCGCTTTTTAATGGCAGCGGTAACACTAACTATAGTCGCCTGCAGTTTTGATCTGCATCGTCGGCTGCAACCTGTCCTGGCTTTGGTTATTTTGTTTTGGGCAGTTGACGCCATTGGTCAATTCCTACTTGGTTACAACCTGCTGCATTTTCCCGCCAACCCGGAACGTTTGGGTGGTGTTTTCGGGGATGACATCTGGTTTTTTGGGCCAACCCTGGCAATGCTCTCGCCGCTGGCTTTCGAATGGCTATGGAAACAGCGACGTCGCTGGCTGACGGTCAGTGGTTTTCTTATTATTCCGGCAGCGGTTATGTTGTCCGGAATGCGTGCCGGTTGGTTGCTGTTGCCGATAATCGCCCTGTTTTATGCCTTTAGATTATGGCGTCTGAACGGTCGGGCAGCGTTGCGACCTATCTTGCTGGCTGCTTTGATTGGTGGCCTGGGTGCTGCCGTTATTATCCAACAATCACCATTGGTGCAACAGCGCATTGCTCAAAGCCTGCAAGTGGTTGATCCTGCTCAAGGTAACTTGCAGCACGCCCTGTCGCAACGTTGGCTGATTTGGCAGACCAGTTTTAAAATGATCCAGGCACACCCTATTAATGGCGTTGGTGTGCGTGCTTTCCCGGACGCTTATCCGGATTTTGCAACCGCCGATGATCCTCAACTATTGAAACATGGCGGATTTCGTGGGGCCAGACATGCACATAATGTATGGCTGGAAGCTTTGACTGATTGTGGTTTTACCGGGCTCGCCGGTTTGTTGATAATGTGTTGGATTTTGCTGCGTTTATATCGCCGGGCATCTGTTGAACAACGTCAACTGGCATGGCCTTATCTGTTTTGTATTTGTCTTATTATGTTTCCATTCAATACCCATTTTTCTTTATATGGAACATTCTTATCCAGCACCTTGTGGTGGCTGCTGGGATTGTGTCTGGCTGCATTATTCGCCAAACAAAATGACTTCCATTAGTGCTGTCATAACTACCTATAACAACGACGATACATTAGGCCGCTGTCTATCCAGCGTTGCCCGGCTCGCTGATGAACTGCTGGTGCTGGACTCATTCAGCAGTGATACAACATTGAAGATTGCAACCGCTTATGGTTGCAGCGTTATTCAGGAAACATTTCGAGGTTATGGCCCACAAAAACAATATGCTGTGGATTTAGCCGGATACGACTGGATATTATTACTGGATGCTGATGAAGCACTCAGCTCTGCTTTGCAAACCGAGTTGTTAATGCTTAAGCAAAACCACCTGACAGGAACCGGTTACCGCCTCCGCCGACGCGAATGGCTGGCTTGGAAATCGCCGATAGAGCAACATGGGAAATGGCAGCATGACTGGGTCAAGTTAACCGATCACCTCCGCCTGTTTGATCGCCGACTGGTTACATTATCGCGACATCCGATCCATGCAGCCCCCAGTAGTTTCTCAGCAACACCGTTGCTGAACAATGTCCTATTGCACTGGGGAGATGCCCCTTTCAGCTATCGCCGATCAAAAGCTCGCCGGTATGCTGAGCTTGATGATCGTCATGCCAGCCCATGGCGCGCATATCCCAGGCTGTTGCTTGCCCCTGTCTGGGCGTTTGTACAAGACTATTTTCTGCGTCGTGGCTTTATGAATCCGGTTTTGGGTTTGGCTGCCGCTGCGCATAGCGCTTATGCAACTTTTCTTAAATACCGCCATAAACTCAAGTTTCGACAAGCCGGTGATTAAATACCATCACCTATTTGCTGTAAGGTCAGCAAATATGCTTTCACCGCTCGCTCTGACGCATCATTGTCCGCGAGAAGCTTATTAGATGACCCGCTTCAGCTCCGCTCGCTGCACGATGCTCCATAAGCAAAACAGCTATAACAACGATGGTGTTTCAGCATGACTTTTTCTTTCAAGCTCTCGAGCAAATCCATACCCTGATCATAGTCCTCATCATCATCGACCAGGGTACATGAATATACTCGCATTTTGCCCTCTTTCTTGACCACCATTTTGCTGTTCGCACACATGAATTGACGACGACTATCTTCATTATGATAACGAACCATACAATCCTCAGTAATATGCGGTACTTCAAGAATCGATCCAGGTACTGCAAAATCCGGAAAAGCGATAATAGCTGTGTCTTCCGGCAGTTTGTATTGTTTAAATAATTTTCTAAATTCCGCGTCGACCGCTGTTGATTCCTCCTGTTCGTCCATTTGCCTGGCCAGCGATATCTTAAAACCCAAGCGGTGCAGTTCACGCATCCCATGCCAGGCCTGCTCGAATGTTCCCGGTCCACGTCCAGTGTTGTGCCTGACGGGGTCTGGATAATCGATGCTGATCCGAAATGCCACCGGGTGTGGTTGCTCACGCAGTGTTTGAATCTGCTGCAATCGGCGGAGCATCGGTAATGTGCCGTTGGTCAATACCATGCATGGCCGCTGCTGTAGCGCGTAATGAAGAATATCCACCATTGATTTGACGATGAACGGTTCACCGCCGGTAAATGAAAATTGCTGCACATCCAATTTAACGGCGGCATCGATATAGGGTTTAACCTCCGCCAGCGTCACCCGTTGTAAGCGATTATCACCAGGTTTGGAGCCCTCCAGACAAAACGGGCAGGCAAGATTACACGCGGTACCGGTATGAAACCACAACTCTTCCAAAGCATGTGGCTGAATGTACCCTCGCGGCGCACCCGTTGGAGCATACTGCCATGTCCTGGGATTGCGTACGGTTTTCCGACGTTGTGCTACTGCAGCGCTGCTCATATACCTTCCATGCGAAAAAGATTAATCAAATTGTGTATCACAAGATCGCTTATTATGATTTTGTCTTACATCAGTGTAGCCGTTACAGTGATAGAATTGCCGATTGTTATTACTCTGACTAGCCAACAGAGCTTGTTAGTACAAGCTTTGCCGACAGCCGCTGCATTAGCTGTTTGCTGTTTTAGCTGATCACCGTTTTATCATTATTGTTGTGTTATGCTTCATGCGTTATACGAAAGTTGTAGCATGCCAGCCTGAGTGATACCTCCGCATCACACATACGACGATAACGCCCCGTATCAGGCTAACTGTATTTGATATCAAAAAGAGAAAGGAGTCTCATTTATGATGCGGACTGTTGATCACCATCAACTGCAAGCAGAACCTCTGACGACACAGCAAAATATTTACTCTCTCGCTGCACACAAAACTGCTGTCAGCGACCCAGCTGAACTCAATGACATCCCTGCTGCAGATGCCATACAACAAACCAATCAGGATCCGTTTGCTGGTGCGCCAGTGCGTAAATACCCGGCCGGCACCGTATTACTTGAACAAGGTGCTCCAATTCACGATGTATACAAACTGGAACAAGGGTTGGCTAAAACCATTGCCCGCGACGCTGAAGGCCGAGAGGTTATTATTGGGCTGTGTTCAACTCCAGGTGCCTATCTAGGCGCAGCTTGTGCTATTTCAGATTTAACATTGGTGTCTGCTGAGCTGGTGACTGATGCTCAGCTACGCAGAATTTCAGCGGATACATTCTGCCAAGCGCTGCAACACGATGCTGCCTTATCCTGGGCATTCCATCAAACTCAAAGCAAGTTGTTGTGGCGTTTTGTTAATAAGCTGGTTCAATTTGGCTGTCATTCGGTCCAGGAGCGGTTAGAACAATTGCTCTGGCAATTGGTGCAAGTAGTGCAACCAGATGTTACTGATGGCAAGCCGGTACGGATTACCATGCCACTTAAATATTGGGAAATTGCTGAATTGATTGCAGTCAGTCCCGAGCATTTATGCCGGGTAATCCGCAGTATGGAAAGCCAGGGGACTTTACGGCGCGATAAAGGTCGCTTGGTGGTATTAGAACCCGAAAAACTCAGCCGGACTGAGTCTGCTCTATGGTAACGGCATAACCCGACCATTCCTTTTCCCTTTGCGATAAATCCATAATCCTTATCGCAATTTAGCCAGTTATTTAATCAGCAGCATGCACCACTGGTTTCCTTGCCTTCTGAATCAAAGGGAATGCTGACCCCACAACCCTCGAATATGCCGTAATGGTTTGACCAGTCGCCATAAAATTCAAAATGATCACGATAACGTGTCTGCCTTAACATCTGCCAGGTATTACCACACACCGGGAACAATTTGCCGGTTTGCATCGCATGATGATTATCCAGCACCATTTCATACTGGTAATTTGGAATCGTACCCAGGTAGCGAACCGCCTGGCCATAATCTTCACAGCTGGTCTCCAGCTCAGCAATTTTAAATAGTCTGTAGGTTGCAGAATAAAATCTCAGTTTACCCAACTTTTCTTCCAGTACCGGATTTTCGATATTCAACGGGTGACTTTCGACTATTCGCGGATCCAGAAAACCTGATTTTTTTGCCAGATTCTGAAAATCATTCCAGTACATGGCGCCAGCTAAGCATTCTCCATGCAGTACCGGGTCCTTGGTTAGGGCATTCGGGACACGTCGATCTGCGTATACGTCAGAAAAATACATTTCCCCGCCCGGCTTTAATAGCCGATAGGCCTGTTCCAGAACCGCCGCCTTATCCCGGGTCAGATTAATCACACAGTTGGATACAACTAAATCATACGATTCCTCTGCAAAGCCCAACTCATCAAGTTTTTCAATATCACCTTTGTAAAAAGCCACATTGGGCTTGGAGTAACCGTATTTAAGGGTATGAAAGTCGATGTGGCGCTTAGCCACGGCCAGTTGCTGGTCCGTCATATCGACCCCTACAACCCGCCCTTGTGCCCCAACCAATCGCGACAATACATAGCAGTCACGTCCGCTGCCACTACCCAGGTCCAATATACGCATACCTGTTAACAGGTCCGGCAAGACCAGGCCGCAGCCATAGTATTTTGACAACACTTCCGGGTGTATATCGGCCAGTAAAGGCCTGATAAACGCCGGCATATTGTCAATCGTACAACACGCATCGGTTTGCAAATCATTGCTGTTTTGCAGCACTTCACCGTAATAATGCTGTACTTGCTCATGCACAGCATTGCTTGTCTCGTCTTCCAAAGTCATGGAAAAGCCCTTAAGGTTGGTTTCTAAAACTAGTGTACCTTAGACCAACCCATCAGTAACCTGCTTACAAACAAAAGCTCACCCTTGCTGATCGATGTGTCAAAACAGCACCGTTAAGGCTCTGGTTTAGATTATCTTCAGGTGCTTTTTTAAGACTTGACCATGTTGTTAATCATGGGTGTTGGAATAAATATTTTGGCTGTTGTTTGGAGTAGTTTTAAATCGCCGGTGAAACCACCAGTAATCTGCAGGTGCGGTGCGTACTGCCGACTCAATCCGTTGATTTAATCCGGTTAATAATTCTTCTGGTTCAGCAGCGTCCACACCAGGAAGCGCGGAGTCAATGGTGATTTGATAACCACCATTGGCCAAGCGTACGGGCGTTGCAGTTAATACTACCGCACCTGAACTGCGGGCTAGTCGCCAGGTGGCCGTTAAAGTTGCAGCAGGGACATTAAAAAAAGGAACAAAAACCGATCGTTGTGGACCAAAATCCTGGTCTGGTGCAAACCATACGATTTGTCCCTGCTTGAGTGCCGTTAAAATTTCTTTCGGGTTGCGTTTGCTTAACATGGTTCGTGCATATCGCAATCGCGCTTTGGTTTGAAAGCTTTCCAAAACTGGATTTTTTAATGGCCGGTATACTCCCGATAATGGCATCGCTTCTGCCAGATAGCGGCTGCAAATTTCCAAGCAGGTAAAATGACCGTTGACCAGCAGCACGCCGCGCCCTTGCTGCACAGCAGCATTGACATGTTCTAATCCATCTATCTTACAATCTGGAAGATGCCTGGAATCACGCCGACACCAGGCCAAAGCAATTTCATAAATGCTTAATCCCAACGATTGAAATATCTGTCGGCCAAGCTCACGCCGACTCCGTTCATCCCATTTAGGAAAGCATGTCTTTATATTTGCCGAAACAATTAACCGGCGGCGGTGCATGAATAACCCCAAAGCCCTGCCCAAACCCCCGGCTAGTGGTTTGGCAACACTGATCGGCAATAAGGCAAAACCATATAAAACAAATATCACCAACCGGCCAAGAACACTATTTAATAAACGGGATGGCACGATAATTTCCGCATTTGCATAATCAATTTTCTGCTAAGCCGGTATTGCAGGCTATACTAACTGGCATGGTTATTCATCTTGCCTTTTTTTACTGAACGCTATCAATGGAGCGCTTGCTACGCTGGTGTTACAGTGCCGTTTTTTGGTTAATAATACCGTTTCTACTCTGCCATCTGTTATGGAAAAGCCGCCACAATGGCGATTATCGGAAACGCTGGCGAGAACGCTTTGGCCGACCACGTAACTTAGCCAATTGGTCTACCAATGGCATTTTACTGCATGCGGTTTCTGTCGGTGAACTAAATGCGGCCCGCCCTGTGCTGGATGGACTGCTTTCCCAGAATCCAAATTTTTCAATTACCATTACCACCACTACCCCAGCTGCTTCACAACAAGTCCGGGAATGGTTCGGTGATAAGGTTCAACATACCTATTTGCCTTTCGATGTTCCGCAATTGGTTGGCCGTTTTCTGGCTCTTCTTAAGCCCAAGCTGGTGCTGATCATGGAAACAGAAATTTGGCCAAACCTGTTTTTCCATGCCCGCAAACACGGTGCTGAGTTGGCTATGCTGAATGCACGTTTGTCACGGCGTACTGCTCAACATTTCAATTGGCTCGCGCCCTTGGTCCGCCCGACTTTGCATAAGGTATCCTGGTTGGGTGCGCAATCGCAGGCTGATGCTGAACGATTGATAGCACATGGCGCCCGTCTGTCAGCTGTTGAGATTACCGGAAATCTTAAATTTGATCTCCAGCCGGACCAGCAAGTCTGGCTGCGTACTAAACAACTACAGGCGCAACTGGCGCAGCGGCTGGTGTGTCTTGCTGGCAGTACACATGAAGGTGAGGAATTGATTTTATTGCGTATATTTAAACGATTACAAACGCATTTCCCCAACCTGTTATTGGTGCTTGCACCCAGGCATCCGGATCGAGGAGAAAAAGTCCACGCACTTTGTGCGCAACAAAACTTGTACGCAGTTCGTTATACGCATAGCCAACCGATAGATAATCAAGCTGAAGTCATCATTCTGGACATTATCGGTCAGCTATTATCCTGGTACGGAGCTGCCGATATTGCTTTTCTTGGCGGTACTCTGGTTCCGGTTGGTGGACACAATGCAGTAGAACCCGCAGCTATGGGTTGTCCAGTTATTGTTGGCCCATATCGGGAGAACATTTTGGAAACCGCCGCCCGGCTTGATTATGCCGGCGCTGCATTACTATTGAAGTCTGATGCTGATTTGCAAGGCTGCATGCATACGCTTTTGTCTGACCCTGTATTGCGTGAACAAATGGGCCAAAAGGCTCAACAGCTGGTCGCTGGCGAATCAGGCGGCCTGGAAAAAAGCCTTAACCGCCTGACCGAGATGCTAACTAGTGTTTGAGAACCATGTTCGTAAGACGCGCTATTCTGAGTAAATCATTCCAATAAGGTATTCACCCGAACCAAATCTTCCGGATTTAACACGCCTGCAGACTGCTTAAGGCGCAAGTGATCCAGAATATAGGTATGTCTTGCTTGGGAATAGTCGCGTTGCGCCTGAAAGAAGCGTTGTTCACTCAGTAACACATCAACGATGGTGCGGGTACCAACATCAAAACCGGCCTGGGTGGAGTCCAAAGCACTTTGGGCAGAAATCAGTGCCTGCTGGCGCGCTTCAACCTCACGAATATCCGCTAAAACTGCTCGATAAGAGTTTTCTGTCGTACGAACTATTGTGCGTTCCTGAGCCTCTACATCTTGGAAGGCCGCATTCATATTCAGTTTTGCTTGCCGGGTTTGCGAGGTCACACGAAAACCGTTAAATATCGGTACATTCAACTCCAGACCAACCTGGCTATCATCGTTGAGCAACAACGCGTTTCCGACCGGCTGCTGGAAGTCATCACGTAACACAAAAGCATTGTTTGCATTGCGGTTGAAAGAGGCCACTAAATCCAAGGTAGGATAATGACCGGCACGTTGTAACTGGATATTCGCTTGAGATGCATCTGCCGTTCGCCGCAATGACTGGAGTGTTGGGTTATTGCTCATAGCAATATCTACCCACTCTTGCGAGTTGGCAGGATCAGGTTGCTCCAGCGGTAACTCCTGGGATAGTTTCTTGATATCCTCAAAATACGTGCCAGTCAGTTCACGTAAGCCTTCATTGGCATCCTCTAACTGGTTTTCGGCAACGATCACCCTCGCCCTGGCTTGATCGTAACTGGCACGAGCATCCAGCACGTCGGTCACCGCAGTCAAGCCAACTTCGAAACGTTGTTCGGCTTGTTCAAACTGCCGTTGTAAGGCTTTTTCCTCAGCCTGGGCAAAAATTAACGCGTCTTCGGACGTCAAAATTGCAAAATATCGATCACTGACCCTAAATAAAAAGTCTTGGTAAGCACCATCATAGTCCGCCTCTGCCCCGGAAACCTGGGCTCGTGCCTGTTTCAACTGGCCGTAGTTCCCCCAGTTGAAAATCGATTGGCGTAGATCCAGACGATAGTTTTCTCGATCAATATCAGCGTTAGGCAAAATTCTACTGCCCGCTATTTCCAATTTGTTTTTTCCCCTGTTATAGCTGGCACTTCCAGATATCTGAGGGTAAAAGTTCGCCCACGCTATGTCACTGTTTTCACCCGTGGCATCTCTGCGCAACGCTGCTGCACGCAGTTGTGGATCTTTTTGAGCCGCCACATCGTGTATTCCGACAAGGTCAACTGCCAATGCCGGGGTGCCCAACACCAGCCCTATGAAAAGGCTCATCATCCATGTTTTAGGGGTGTGCCGCTTATACATTTTAAGACTCCAGTTAATGTTTTTTATACAGATACAGCGGTTGGATGTCATTAGAATTCAAATGGTTGCGATAGTTCAGCGTGTTCTAATGCCGTAATATCGGTTTCAAACAAGCTTTCTGTTTGCCAATCCTGCTCACCTTTACGGGTGATTAAGCGGGCTTCCATCAACGGCGATTCGCCAACCACCAACACCAACCTGCCGTTGGGCTTTAGCCAATGCAAAAAAGTTTCCGGCACAAATGGCAACGACCCACCAACCATGATGACATCTACAGGTCGTTCTGGTTGCCAGCCGGAAAATACATCGGCATGTTGCAGGTTTACATTCCCTGTAGCCTGTCGCTCTGCGCTGTTGAGATTGGAAATCCGCTTGTGTGCAGCATCGACAAATTCAGGGTAAATATCAATCGCAAGTACAGTCGCCGCCAAACTTGCCAGGCAAGCGGTTAAATAACCACTGCCCAAACCGATTTCCAGCACTTCGTCATTTGCTTGTAGTTGCGCCGCCTGTAACATTCGCCCTTCCACCACTGGTGGCAGCATCCGCTGCGAATGCGGTAAGGGAATCTGTAAATCGGCATAAGCCATCTGGCGATATCGGGTAGGTACAAAGTCTTCGCGAGGCAAGGCATGTAACACATCCAAAACGCGTTGCTCCAGCACTTCCCAAGTGCGCACCTGTTGCTCAACCATATTGAAGCGGGCTTGTTCTAAGTTCATAAGTCTCAATCCAACTATTGGTTTCGGCGGCTCTGCGATAAAGCCATCAAAACCTCTACAGGCTGACATAATGTGCTGGTTGACTTTATTACCAAAGTGCCAGAAGTCACAGCTTAATGTCAGTTGTAGATTATTCAGAATCTATTGAAAAGGGCTGCTATGATACCAAGGAATCTACGCCTAGATGTTTTCTACCTCAAACAATTTCTGTTTAGCAAGTAACCTTTATGAGCAAAGCCACACAATCCGCCAGCAATAATCCCGTTGAACTTTTGGAAACCACTATTTCCCAGGAAATGCGCCAACCATTGGCCGGTTCCCGGCGTGGCTGGTTCCATGGAGAGCATCCGGGTGTACATGTTCCGGTAAGACTTATCATGCAAAGCGATACACCAACTTTGTTTGGCGGTGAGCCTAATCCACCGATTCCGGTGTATGACACTTCGGGCCCATATACCGACCCGGACGCTCACATTGACTTGAAGGCTGGTTTATCAACAACTGCCCGGGCCAGTTGGATCGATCAACGCGCAGATACTGAACAATTGTCTGCCCCCAGTTCGGATTTTGGGGTGCGGCGGCTTCAGGATGAAACCACCAGCAAACTTCGCTTCCCAAATGTTCAACCGCCCAGGAAAGCTATCACGGGTAAAAACGTCAGCCAGATGCATTATGCCAAGCGTGGCATTATTACCCCTGAAATGGAATACGTCGCACTGCGTGAATCCATGCGCCTGGACGAACTAAACCAACCGGCGTTACAAGCACAACACCCAGGACAAGCATGGGGGGCAAATTTGCCGAACAAGGTCACTGCCGAATTTGTCCGTGAAGAAATAGCATCAGGTCGGGCAATTATTCCCGCGAATATCAATCACCCGGAATTAGAGCCGATGATTATCGGTCGTAACTTCAGAGTTAAAATCAATGCCAACATTGGTAATTCTGCAGTAACCAGTTCGATCGCTGAGGAAGTTGAAAAAATGATCTGGGCGACTCGGTGGGGTGCTGACACCGTGATGGATTTGTCTACCGGCAAACATATTCATGAAACCAGGGAATGGATTATTCGTAACTCCCCGGTACCAATTGGTACAGTGCCGATTTATCAGGCATTGGAAAAAGTCGGTGGCAGTGCTGAAGAACTGAGCTGGGATTTGTTTCGCGATACCCTGATAGAACAAGCCGAGCAAGGCGTGGATTACTTTACCATTCATGCTGGGGTCCGCCTTGCGTATGTCCCTCTAACCGCCAAACGCGTCACCGGCATTGTATCCCGTGGTGGATCAATCATGGCCAAGTGGTGTCTGGCCCATCATCAGGAATCTTTCCTGTATACCCGTTTCGATGAAATTTGCGAAATAATGCAAGCTTATGATGTCAGTTTCTCATTGGGTGATGGCTTGCGACCTGGTTCAATAGCCGATGCCAATGATGAAGCCCAGTTTGCAGAATTGGAAACATTGGGTGAGCTGACCAAAAAAGCCTGGGAACATGACTGTCAAGTGATGATCGAAGGTCCCGGACATGTTCCGATGCAGCTAATTAAGGAAAACATGGAAAAAGAACTGAGCGACTGTTTTGAAGCGCCGTTCTATACTTTAGGTCCTTTAACCACCGACATTGCACCTGGGTATGATCATATTACCAGTGCTATAGGTGCTGCACAGATTGGCTGGTACGGCTGTGCAATGCTGTGTTACGTCACCCCCAAAGAACACTTGGGTTTGCCCGATAAAGATGATGTCCGTACCGGTATTATCACTTATAAAATTGCTGCTCATGCCGCCGATCTGGCCAAAGGCTGGCCTGGTTCACAAGTTCGTGATAATGCATTATCCAAAGCACGGTTTGAATTTCGCTGGGATGACCAATTCAACCTTTCACTGGATCCTGATCGTGCCCGCGAGTATCACGATCAGACATTGCCCAAGGATTCCGCCAAAGTTGCACACTTTTGCTCGATGTGTGGGCCCAAGTTCTGTTCTATGAAAATCAGCCAGGATGTTCGTGAATACGCTAAACAAAAGGGTTTATCGGAAAGTGATGTTTTGGATGCCGGGATGCAGGAAAAAGCACAGGAATTTTTAGCCAAAGGCAGTAAGCTATACCGCCGTGCATAATGGTTCTTTAAGTATTTCTACCGCAAAAAATAATGGGCAACCGAAGAATACTTCGGTTGCCCATTAATGGCCTTTTATTGTCGCTCTTAATCCATGAGCTACTATAACTACTTCCTGTCAGGGCACTAACCGTAATCCTGTTGTCTGTTAAGACCAACCTCTACCCTATCCGGAGGTCAGATAACTATACGCTTACAGATGTGATAAATAAGTGATGATGGGTTTTTAAGCTGACCTAACCCAGTATTAACAGTAACTTACGGGCACTACTGACCGAAGAAGCCGGGTTTTGCCCGGTTATTAAATGACCATCAACCACGCTGAAATCACCCCACGCCGGCCCACATAAATAGTTTGCCCCCAAACGTTTTAATTCATCTTCCAACAGATACGGCACCATATTGTGCATGCCTGCTTCGGTTTCCTCTGTATTGCTGAAACAAGTGATTTGCTTATTCTCTATCAGCGGCTTTCCCTGTGCGGTTTTAGCATGCCGTAGTACTACAGGGCCATGACAAACCGCTGCTACCGGTTTCCCTGACATATACATTTCTTCAATCAACTCTATGCTGTGAGGGCTCTCTGCAAGATCCCAGATTGGACCATGACCGCCAGGATAAAACACGGCGTCAAAATCCTCCGGGCAAATATCAACCAATGGCGTGGTATTGGCTAAATGCAGCATCGCCTGTTGATCGGCTAAGAACTTTTTCCCAGCTTCTTTTAGATTCTGTGGCTGTTGGCTTTCAGGGTCCATGGGGGCCTGCCCACCTTGTATGGATACCAGTATGACTTCGTGACCCGCTTCTAAAAACTCGTAATATGGCGCAGCCAGTTCTTCCAACCAAAAACCGGTTGCTCGACCTGTATCGCCGATTTGATCATGTGATGTTAGTACCATCAAAATTTGCGCCATGCTGATTTTCCGTCCTAGTTATCAATTTTCGGTTTTCTACTTTTAATATGCAGGGTTAGGTACTATTTGATGTAGTTGGGTTCGGCAATCGCCCATCCAATAGAAACTGTTTCAGCGGGAACTCGATCAGTTCACCATCAAACTTAAAAAACACCCTGTTTTTAGACGTCTGGGTAAGAATTCGCACATTTTTTTCTGGTTCCCGACTGCGTAACGTTTGCGGTGCCAGTAAAGCGACATTGATTCCTGCCTGTGGCTCACGAGCCGAAATAAATTCAATCGCCTGATAACCCTGGATGCGCAACTCAGTACCTAATAACTGGCTATGTCTATAGCTATCCGGGTCAGCAAGCAACTGTTTGTATTGCTTAAATGGTGGTTGCTGCAGTTTGATTCCCTGTTTGCTGTAACAACGTACAGCAAACATCACGTGCTGGCTAATCAATTTATCCAACGGCTCCATCATGCCATCCAAAAACAGCAACCGATAATATGCTGTTTCTGCCAGCGCTGTTCTGGGCGTGTGTGACGCATAAAAAATGCCGGGCTCAAAACGGCTGCCAAAACGTGACCCCCAGCGCAAAGGTGGATATCTGAATGGCGTTTTCAATAAGTAATGTAAGCGCTCACAACCAGCCGGGCATTGGGGTTTGCTGGCTTCCAGTAAATCTTCCAACAATGCCTGCTCTGAGAGATCGTCAACCAGCGCTGCTGTGGCTACTTGTTGCTGGCTTTCAACCACCCTCCAGATACGGCCTGTGACCAAAACTGGGGTTGTTGCACAAACCAGCGCGGACCAATCCATGTTGTTCAGTTTCCATCCATGGTGTTATTTCTGATTTTAGACTTGGTTTTACGGTCAGGATTCGACTTTTACTGTTTATATTTTGCCGCGCATGGCATCCAGGTATTCCGTCACTCGAATTAAACCAGGGATATTGTTGAGCTGTTCTCTAGGTACAGCTCCCAAATGACGGTTGTTGGTATTCAACCAGTGTCGCATTGCTTTATTGTCCCCTCCAACCAATACGAATAACGACCGGTAACAACGGATCAGCAATAAGGCCAACTCGCCCGCTTTACTGGTGGGGTTGAGTCCCTGGCGTATGCCTGTGCGTTCACGGCCAATTACATCCCCCACTTGCGACTGCGTTAAACCCATTGCTTTACCGGCTTTGAACACCGCTTTGCTGAGTACTTCAGGGGCTTCTGGCATGGTTGATACAACTGCACTCATAATTTATTGCTTTGTTCCTTTTTCATATAATAGTGTTTTTTTGTTGATATTTCAACAATTTTGCTTGTTCCTATCATACACTTTTTACCAGTGTGTTATTTACCAATGCAAAAACTGCTGAATATCGCGCCCAGTAAATCATCATTGTGATATTCCCCAGTGATTTCCGATAACGCATACTGTGCGCCCAACAATTCTTCAGCCAGTAACTCGCCGGCTTGAGGAACATGTCCAACAGCGGTATTTAAATGCTCGATAACCTGCTGCAATGCAGCTAGATGTCGTGGGCGAGCGGAAAATGCCTGGCTATCTGCGTTATTGATCTTAAGTGCTTTTAAAATGGCTTGTTCCAGTGCTTCCAAACCTATCCCGTTTTTAGCGGAAATTATAATCTGATGTGAAAGCCTGCTCTCTGACACGTTCAAGAGATCACTTTTGTTACCCACAGTAATAATTGGGACCTTCAAACCTTTTGGAGGCTGAGAATTACTGCTGTCGGTTACATCGGTAAGCCACAACACTACATCAGCACTATCCAAAGCTATATGGGCTCTGCGGATTCCTTCCAGCTCAACTGGATCAGTACTGTTCCGTAATCCGGCCGTATCAACCACTTCCATTGGAACACCACCGATTTCAAGCTGTTCACGTAAAACATCCCGGGTAGTGCCGGGAATATCGGTAACAATGGCAGCATCATGCTTAACCAAAGCATTTAATAAGCTGGATTTCCCGGCATTCGGCGGGCCAATAATTGCCAGCCGTGCGCCTTGGGTGAGGTGTATACCCGTTTGTGCGATAACCAATAATTCCTCGGTTTGCCGCCGCAGTTCTTGCAACCGCTCTGAAATTCTCTGGTCGGCTAGAAAATCGATTTCCTCCTCAGGGAAATCCAACGCCGCCTCTACCCATATCCGCAATTCGATCAACCGTTGCTGCAACGCACTGACCGGTTTGCTCAGACCACCTTCTAAGCTACGGTTTGCAGCTCTTACAGCAGCAGCACTACCAGCATGAATCAAGTCGGCAATCGCTTCAGCCTGGGTCAAATCCAACTTGCCATTCAGAAAGGCGCGTTCGGTAAACTCTCCAGGTCGGGCAAGCCGGGCACCAGCAACACAAACCTGTTGTAACAGCAGTTGCAATAAAACCTGTCCACCATGTGTATGTAATTCGACTACATTTTCGCCGGTAAATGAATTCGGCGCAGGAAAAACCAACACCAGGCCACGATCCAGTACTTCCCCTTCGAGGTCATGGAAATTACGCAAGCTCGCACGACGTGGTTGGGGAAGCGTGCCGCACAGCGACACCGTTATTGCCTGGGCTTGTGAGCCGGAAATTCGAATAATGCCAATACCACCGGTACCCGGTGGTGTAGCAATCGCACAAATGGTGTCAGACTGTGTTTTCAATCCGTTTGGTAATAAACCACTGTTGCGCTAATGAAATAACCGCATTTGTGGCCCAGTACAACACCAGGCCAGCAGGGAAAAACGCAAACATTATTGAAAATACAAACGGCAAGGCATTCATCATTTTGCGCTGCATCGGATCCATCCCTGGTGAAGGAGTCATCCGTTGCGTGGCAATCATCGCAATACCGTTAATCAATGGCAGGACAAAATACGGATCCGGACTGGACAAATCCTGAATCCAGGCAAAGAACGGTGCCTGGCGTAATTCGACCGACTCCAGCAGTACCCAATACAATGCGATGAAAATCGGAATCTGCACCAATATCGGTAAGCAACCACCTAATGGATTAACCTTTTCGGTTTTATACATTTCCATCATGGCAGCGCTCATCTTCTGCCGGTCTTCACCGTATCGTTCCTTAAGTTTTTCAATCCTTGGCTGCAATTTGCGCATGCGCGCCATGGACTTGTACTGCCTTTCGGTCAGCTTAAAGAACAGCAATTTGATCAACAGCGTCAATATAACAATTGCCAGCCCCCAGTTGCGCACCAGAGAATGAATCCAATCCAAAGCAATAAACAATGGTTTTGAGAATATTGTGAAGATTCCGTAATCTACGGTTAACTCCAAGCCTTCAGCCAAATCCTTCAGTTGTTCCTGTAACTTCGGACCAACATATAGCTGACTGGAAAATTGGTGGGTCTGCCCGGATGCAATCCGTACCGGGGTATTTTGATAACGCAGTAGATACCGTGTCGTACCCGATTGGTTCACAATTGCACTACCAATTGTTTCGACGCTATCAGCCGGCGGCAACCAGGCACTCATAAAATAATGCTGAATCATAGCGATCCAGCCATTGCTGGTGCGGATATTGAGATTTTGCTCAGCGAAGTCATCAAACTTCAACTTATCAAATCGATTTTCTGGTGTGTAATAGCCTGCACCATTAAAGCTGTAACGCGAGGTATCCGTTATTCCGCCCTTACTACCGGTTGGTGCTGTCCGTTGCAATTGCACATAACGATTGCCTTCCCAGTCCTGAGCGGTCTGATTTGTTAAAACATGTTGGGTATCAATGATGTATCCGCCACGTTGTAACGTGAGTGTTTTGGTTACATTGATACCATTTTCACTCCAGTTCAATGGTATCTGAAGTTGTTGCTGGCCTTGTGCCAGCCTATATTCATTTTGCTGATACTGGTAGCGGACCAAATGCGTCGGTGCAGGGTTATTAACTGACAATAAGCCAGATTGCGCCACATAATAATTGCCGGTACCAAGGTTTCGCTGCATCAGCTGAATCGGTACTTCCGGACGGCTAACCTCAACTGGATAGTTCAAAAGCTTGGCGCTGACTATGGTCCCTCCTTGTGGGTCAATCTGCACTTCAAGCACATCGGTCGTTACTGTAATCAACTCACTATCGTCATTATTTATAGCAGTGGTTGAATTGTTTCCCGGCTGGCTTGATGGCATCCCGTCATTGACTACCGGCGTGGGTACATCTGCAGCCACTGGCGTTGGTAATTCGGCATCACTGGCCGGTATGTTATTAACAACATCACCAATGCTGCCCTGATCCGCAGGTCTACTGGTTGGCTGCAATGGCCGCGCGTAATCCTGCTGCCATTGTGACCACAACAAAAAAGCCAGCACTGCCAGTGCAATCAGAAACAGGTTACGTGTTTCCGGCATGAGAGGTATCCTTGAGTTGGTTTTGAATATTAATCAGATGCTGGTAAGTTGCGGCTTGCAGCTTTTGATTACAAGCCCCTGCAGCTGCCGGCTTTGCTTGAAACACAATATCTGCGGTCGTTGGTGTTAGCACTTGATCGCTGGTCTCATTCCAATCGCGGAAAATCTCACGCACCATACGTTTAATCCGGTTACGTTCAACCGCGCGTTTATCCACTTTTTTACTGACTACCAAACCTAAACGAGCCTGCGCGGCGCTTTTTTTTCCGAGAACACGAAAAAACCGATCGCTGCTGACAACCGGTTTGGATCTGAACACCCCAACGAATTCGCTTGGTTTGCGCAACCTTTGCTGTTTGCTGTAGCCTGCCATGTCAGTGCTTAAACCGGTTTTGATTAGACAACCTGACTTTTATCAGCTATCTATCGGCAATAGCAGATGTATAACAATCCCAGAGACAGAATTGCTGGTAACAACAATCTGAAATGTAATGAATTACTGTGCCAGGCGTTTACGGCCACGACGACGACGGGCATTAATAATGGCGCGGCCACCGCGCGTTGCCATCCGGGCACGGAAACCATGAGTGCGAGCACGCTTGATTCTGCTAGGCTGATAAGTACGTTTCATTGGAAACTCCAAAAATTAAACTATCCGCATTTCGCGGAAACAGCCCGCCATGATAGGAAATTTTCCTAATAAGGTCAATCCATTTGACGAACTTTGCTGATGCTTTCTCACTACCCGGGCCGTATAGATGCAATAGTTATCCACAAGCCGGTGCAGATGCATTATGATGCTAGTCCGTTTTGCAATAGTGCTGATCTTAAAGTTGTAACCTATAGATGTCTTCAGATCCCATCTGGCAACAATGTTTATCACGCCTGGAACGGCAATTCCCACTGGATGAAGTCAATACCTGGCTGCGGCCTTTACGTTTGACCTCTAACAGCAATGGCCGTCTTGTGTTGTTGGCTCCCAACCAGATTGTATGTGAGCGGGTGGAACAAAATTATCTGCATACAATTCATGCAATTTTACTGCAGCTGCGACCTGATCTTGAAGACGAACCGTTCATTGGTGTTGCCAATCGGCAAAACCACGGTCCTGCTAAAACTGCTAAACATGACAATGCGGCGGAACAGTTTACCGGTCTGGATCAACGCTACACCTTCGATAACTTTGTTCCCGGCAAAAGTAACGAGTTGGCCTTAAATGCAGCTATACAGGTGGCGCGTAATCCCGGTAGTGACTATAACCCGTTAACTTTATATGGCAGTACTGGTTTGGGCAAAACACATTTGCTGCACGCTGCGGGGAACCTGATCAAACAAAACAACCCGCGCGCCAAGATTTTATATTTACCTTCGGAAAGGTTCGTTAATGACCTGGTACGATCATTGGGTTCCCGCAACGTTGAGCAGTTCAAGCAACGATACCGGAGTGTCGATGCGTTGCTGATTGACGATATTCAATTTATCGCTGGCAAAGAGCGTTCTCAGGAAGAGTTTTTTCATACGTTTAACGCTTTACTGGATTTGCAACAGCAGATTATCCTCACCTGCGATAGATACCCCAAGGAAGTTCCCAACCTGGAGCCCAGGTTACAATCCCGTTTTGGTTGGGGTTTAACCGTTTCTATTGAACCACCGGACTTTGAAACACGGGTGGCTATTCTGATTCAAAAGGCTCAGGAAAAAGGCTGGATTTTACACTTGGATGTCGCACAACTGATCGCTGGCAAAATGCGCAGCAGCGTACGTGATCTGGAAGGAGCCTTAAACACTTTGTATGCCAATGCAAACTTTATGGGTTGTGAAGTTAATGAAGCATTTGCCAGAGACACACTACGTGATCTGCTGGCCATCCATGATCGTTCAATAACCATGGATTTGATCAAAAAAACCGTCGCTGAGTTTTACAATCTGCGTGAGTTAGACATGCTATCCAAGCGCCGCACCCGGTCCATTGCCAGACCACGGCAATTGGCTATGGCTTTATGTAAGGAACTGACAGATAACAGCCTGCCGGAAATCGGACACGCGTTTGGTGGTCGTGATCACACCACGGTCTTACATGCATGTCGGAAAATTGAAGAACTGGTACGCAATGATGCCCAACTAAGCGAGGATAAAAAACGATTGGTTCGACAGTTATCCACCTAGCCATCGCCGGTCTCAACAGCTTAATATTGTAGATAAACAACCATGTTATTACACAGGGGTGCAATCTCAACTAACAAATGGCTTAATAACCCGGTATTATCTGTGGATAAATCCAGGTGTAATGCTGTATGTTTGTGTTATGCACAATCTATACATAAATAATAAAATAGTTACCAGCAAGATGTTAGATTATATAACATATTGTTTTTAAATAGTTTTTTTGGGTTATTGCCAGAAATTTACTGACTCTATAACTACTACTAACTTTATATATAACATAGTTTTTTGAGGATTGGCCATGAAATTCACCATGCAACGCGAAGCACTGCTACAACCGCTATCACAAGTGGTTGGTGTGGTAGAACGCAGACAAACATTACCCATTCTGGCCAACTTTCTATTACAGGCAGATGATGAAAAACTATCCTGCACCGGCACTGATATGGAAGTTGAGTTGCGGGCAACACATACAGCAGATGTGCAACAGGCTGGTCGTATAACTGTCCCTGCCCGGAAGCTGGTGGATATTTGTCGGGCCTTACCGGATGGCTGTGAAATGGTTCTGGAGCAGCAGGATAACCAATTATTGATTAATACCAAAAGTAGTCACTTTACTTTAAGTACGCTCCCGGCAGATGAATTCCCTGACCTTGAACAGGCAGATAATTTAAACAACTACACAGTCAATGAAGGCGCATTGCGCCAGATGCTGGAAGGGACTGCGTTTGCTATGGCCAATCAGGATGTTCGTTATTACCTGAACGGTTTGCTGCTGGAAAAGAAAGGTAGTTTGTTGCGCTGTGTCGCAACAGATGGCCATCGTTTGGCGTTAGCCGACCTCAGTGAAGAAGTGTCCGGTCAGCAGGATGAACAGCAAGTCATTGTGCCACGCAAAGGTATTCTGGAATTGCTGCGTTTGCTGGAAAATGATGGTGGCGAAATCACATTGGGTATCGGCAGCAATCATATTCAGGTCAGCAAGCCAGGTTTAACCATGACTTCTAAACTTATTGATGGGCGATTCCCGGAATATGAGGCAGTCATACCACCGACCAATGACCATGATGTGGTGATTAATCGTGGTCGCTTCCGTACCGCGCTGCAAAGAGCAGCAATTTTATCCAACGAAAAATTTCGTGGCGTTCGTCTGGAGTTTTCTAACGATGCGGTTAAGATTATCGCCCACAATCCACAACAGGAAGAAGCTGTAGAAGAACTGGATGTCGCACACACCGTGCCAGCCATGTCGATTGGCTTCAATGTTACCTACTTGCTTGATGCATTAAACGCACTATCCACAGAAGATGTGCAGTTTAAATTACGTGACGCTAACAGCTCATGTTTGATTATTGAGCCAGGCAGTGAGCGGACACGGCATGTTGTGATGCCACTCAAACTCTGATTTAACCAGAGTCTGACTCTCAGATATGATCGTGGCCACCCTTTTCCAGTATTGCTGAACGGTTGTGAAGAAACCCAAACCATTACCATGTTGACAGAGCACCTGTGACGCAATGGCCAGATCCTTGGCCATACAGCGGTTGGCTATAAGTAATGTCCGCAATCTAAAACAGCTAGAACTGAATCCCGCACCAGGCGTTAATGTAATTGCTGGTGCCAATGGATCAGGTAAAACAAGTCTATTGGAAGCCATCCACATTCTTGGGCGTGGTCGCTCCTTTCGTACGCGTAAAATCAACGATTGGATCACGCGTGGCGAAAACACAGCCCGGATAGTTGCCAGCACTACTAACGGTGCGACAACAACCGGGCTAACCAAACTTGGGTTGGAACGGGACCGAAGTCAATGGCAGGCACGGATAAATGGAGAAACAGTGACACGTTTTGGTGACTTGTCCAGACAGTTGCCATTGATTGTTTTCGAACCGAACGCGCATGAATTGATAAGTGGCGGTCCGGAACAACGACGGGCCTTTTTGGATTGGGGGGTGTTTCACGTGGAACAAAAGTATTTGCAATCCTGGCGGCGGTATCAACGATCATTGCGTCAACGTAACAGCGCCATCCGCGAACAGGTGGCTAATCAGGTTATTCACAGTTTAACGCCAGGAATTGTTGAAGCAGCTGAAAACCTGGATGAAATGCGCTTACATTTTTTCACACAGTTGCAACAGGCATACACAGAGCTAAAAGACCAGTTGCAGCCACAAATTCCTGATGCAACGCTGATTTACCATCGTGGTTGGCCAGCAGAACAATCATTGTCAGAGTTACTGCACAACGAGTTACCAAAAGATGTGGAAAGCGGTTATACCCGTCAAGGTCCGCATAGAGCGGATATCGGCATGCAATACCAACAGCGGCAGCTGCGTGGCTGGCTATCCAGAGGTCAGCAGAAACTGACTGCTTTATTATTGCTTTTGAGCCAACAAACCACCTGGAAGTCCAGCACCCAGCTAACACCAATCATTATGCTAGATGATTTATATTCCGAGTTGGATGAGGTGCACAGCAGCAAAGTATTGAAGCTGCTAAAAGAATCACAGGCCCAGGTCTGGATTACGACCGCAGAGCAGCGCACATTAACAGAGCATGCCTCCAAAGTGTTTCACGTGGAACATGGTCAGATACTGGAGCAGCAATAACTAACAAACCAAACCTCCTGTTGTCTTATCAGAACAGGTTTTCATAAACGCAATGATTTATAATGGGCGATTGATTTCAATCAGCACTGATATGACTGACAAACAAAAACCAACTGATCAATACGATTCTTCCAATATCAAGGTTTTAAAAGGCCTGGATGCTGTACGCAAACGCCCTGGAATGTATATCGGCGATACCGATGATGGTACCGGTTTGCACCATATGGTGTTTGAAGTCGTCGATAATGCGATCGATGAAGCGTTGGCCGGCCACTGCGATAGAATTATCGTTACCATCCACAGCAATGAGTCTGTCAGCGTCAGCGATAATGGTCGCGGAATACCGGTAGATATTCATCCTGAAGAAGGTCGTTCTGCCGCTGAAGTCATCATGACAGTGTTGCATGCTGGCGGTAAGTTTGATCAAAACTCCTACAAAGTATCCGGTGGCCTGCATGGTGTAGGTGTCTCGGTGGTTAATGCGTTGTCCGAATCCCTGGAAATGACCATCGAGCGGCAGGGTAAAAAATGGCATCAAAAATACAGCTTGGGTGTACCACAAGCGCCACTCTCGGTTATCGGTGAAAGTGAGAACAGCGGTACACGTATCTTGTTTAAGCCCAGCACAGAGATTTTTACCGATACAGAATATCATTTTGACCTGTTAGCCAAGCGTTTGCGGGAATTATCGTTTCTGAATTCCGGGGTACATATTATCCTGCGAGATGAGCGTACCAATGAAGAAAAAGTTTTTGCCTACGAGGGGGGGATCCGGTCATTTGTTGAACATTTAGGTCGCAAGAAAACACCACTGCATCCAACGGTTTTTCATTTCAGCGTAGAAAAAGCGGACATCAATGTAGAGCTGGCTATGCAATGGACAGATGCGTACCAGGAAAGCACCTACTGTTTTACCAACAATATCCCGCAACGTGATGGCGGCACACATTTAGCAGGCTTTCGAGCAGCGTTGACTCGGACTATTAACAATTATATCGAAGAAAGCGCGCTGGCAAAAAAAGATAAAGCCAGTATGGTCGGTGATGATTGCCGTGAGGGTTTGATCGCGGTGCTGTCCGTCAAAGCACCCGACCCCAAGTTTTCCTCACAAACCAAAGACAAACTGGTGTCATCGGAAGTACGTCCAGTCGTTGATAGCACGGTTTCAGAACAGTTGCGTGATTTTCTGTTAGAGCAACCAGGCGAAGCCAAAGCAATAATTAATAAGGTATTGGAAGCCGCACGTGCTCGTGATGCAGCGCGTAAAGCCCGTGAAATGACACGCCGCAAAGGTGCACTGGATGTAGCAGGGTTACCCGGCAAGCTTGCCGATTGCCAGGAAAAAGATCCTGCCTTATGCGAGTTGTTTATTGTGGAGGGCGATTCAGCCGGTGGTTCGGCAAAGCAGGGGCGCAACCGTAAATTCCAGGCGGTATTGCCGCTGAAAGGCAAGATTCTTAATGTCGAAAAGGCCCGTTTTGACAAAATGCTGTCATCGGTTGAAGTCGGCACGTTGATTACTGCGCTGGGTTGCGGTATTGGCAAGGATGAATACAACCCGGATAAGCTCCGTTATCATAAAATAATCATCATGACGGATGCGGATGTGGATGGTTCGCATATCCGAACCTTGTTGTTAACGTTTTTCTATCGACAGATGCCGGAACTGATTGAGCGGGGGCATATTTATATCGGGCAGCCGCCGTTATACAAGATTAAACACGGTAAGCAGGAACAGTATCTGAAAGATGATCGTGAACTGGATGATTACCTGTTAAACCGGGCAGTTGATAATGCTGGACTGGTTTTCGATCCGGAAGCTCCGCCATTAACGGGCGTTGCCTTGGAACAAATAATGCGTGATTACATGATTGCAACGCGCACAGTTGAGCGCTTGAGTAGACGCTATCCGCCGCATGTACTGCGCTCATTGATGGATATACCGGAATACCCTAAAGACAACATTCCACAATGGGCTGAACAACTGCAGCAACAATTGAATACAGTAGTTGGTGCCAATGAGCAATGGGAGGTTAATGGTGAACCAGAAGGCGTGATTAACATAAAACATCGTCAACATGGTGCGGTTAGTCAAACTTCTTTTTCAGCTGAATTTTTTAACAGTGGCGATTACCAGTTCTTCGTAAAAATGGGGACCACCTTGAGGGATTTGATTCAACCAGGTGCATTGGTGCAGCGAGCTACATCCAAGCATGAAATTGACAGTTTCCGAGATGCTTTCATATGGTTGCTGGATGAATCACGCAAGGGTCGGGCTATTCAGCGCTTCAAAGGCCTGGGTGAAATGAACCCTGGTCAATTATGGGACACCACGGTTAACCCCGAAACGCGACGATTGCTGCAGGTAACCATCGAAGATGGTTTTGCTGCTGATGACATTTTCTCTACCTTAATGGGTGATGAGGTTGAACCACGGCGAGACTTTATTCAAAGCAATGCACTGGATGCCAACAATATTGATATTTAGATAATTAAATCAATAACTTATATTTTATTTTTGGCGACTGACTCAATCGCCAATTGTAAGTTATCAACGTTTTGGGCGGTACGTAGAGGGCTGTCGCCGACAGCCAGCATTGGCATACCCAGACGTTGGGCTGATTTTAACAGCTCGCTCCGAGAAGCAAGTAAAACATGCCGGCTTTTAGGGTAACGTTCCACATAACTGCTTAGCGATTCATACGCAGCCTGGACACGCCGCAATAGGCCCGCTTGCCAGAACCAGGCACCGGCCAATACCACGTTATACTCCTGGAGCAGTAATTGTTGCCGACGCTGTAGCTTTAATGCTTCATCCACAGCGTTGCGGCTGGGTTGCCACACCGTCGGGCGCTGGTTAAGCAACACAACATGCCAACCGGAAAGTGGGGCGAATCGTGCGTATGAAGACAGTTCGAGCCGGGTTGGCATCAATTGTTGTTGAATCAATAACTGCGGTCGTTTCATACATCCAATTCGGTAATATCAGCCACCTGGCAGCACAAAGATTGCAGACTAGCCAGCAGCGCCAGCCGATTATTTCGTACAGTATCGTCGTCCACCATAACCATCACGTCCTCAAAAAACTGATCTACCGGAGTCTGTAAAGCTGCCAGGGAGCTGAGTGCAGAGGCATAATCTCGTTGAGACATAGCCTCGCTTACAGATCCTGAAACGTTATTAATTTCGGCAAAAAGAAGCTCTTCTGCATCGATATTAAGGCTATCTTCTGAAATGGAAGTAGACTCCGGTAAAGGATTTTTGCGCAAAAGGTTGCTGGCGCGTTTATTGGCGGCGGCAAGACTTGCGGCTTGCGGGAGGCTGGAAAAAGCCTCCACTGCCTGGGTTCGGGCAGCAAAATCCAACAGATTATCAATCTGTTTGGCAGCCACAGCCCGAAAAGACTGCACCGAAGCAGGCAGATATCCTTCCAGGCGGTCATAGACAAACTGGCTCACTTCCTCTCTGATCTCAGCGGATACCATGATCTGGCTGCTTAAAACCTCTGCGCCGGCTTGCAACAACCAGTCAAGAGCCAATTCCTGCTCGCCTTCAATCAGGGTTCGTATTAGTCCTAAAGCGGCCCTGCGTAATGCAAATGGATCTTTATTGCCGGTTGGTTTTTTGCCGGCTGCAAAAATGCCCAACAAGCGATCTGTTTTTTCGGCAATGGCCAGAATTTTTCCGGCAGCGCTGGAGGCAATCGAATAACCGGCAGCTATTGGTTGGTAATGTTCTTCAATGGCTGTTGCTACGGCTGCATCCTCACCATATTCCAAAGCATAATATCGTCCCATTATTCCTTGTAGCTCTGGAAATTCGCCAACCATTTCAGTCATTAAATCACACAGTGAAAGCTCAGCAGCCCGAGCAACTACATAACTGTCGATATTTAACTTCTCAGCAATTTTTGTTGCTAAAAGCTTTGTTCGTCCCGCTTTATCGGCTAATGAGCCTAGATCTTGCTGAAAAGTTACTGAGCTTAACCGATCTGAAAAAGATCCCAGAGACTGTTTCCGGTCCTGGTCCCAGAAAAACTTGGCATCAGCCAGACGCGGGCGGATAACGCGTTCGTAACCAATACGAACCTGCTCAACATCCAGGCTTTCTAAATTAGCAATAGCAATGAATTGATTGCTCAAACCATGATTGCCTTGATGGTACAAAGGGAAAAACTTTTGATGTGATCGCATGCTTAATGTTAAGGCTTCCTTTGGTACTTCTAGGAAAGCGTCATCAAAGCTGCACATCACAGCAACCGGCCACTCAACTAAATTGGCAACTTCAAGCAGAAGGTTTAGCGGAGAAAGCGTAGTTAAGGTTTTTGTTTCAGCAAGTGAATCCACTTGGGATTTAATCTTTGCTCTGCGTGCTTTAGGGTCAACCATGACAAAACCGTCTTGCAAACATTTTTGATAGTTATCTGCGTGTTGCAAGACCAGTGGCTCACTTGTATGAGTGCGGTGGCCGTAAGTTATGTTGCTGGCCTCCAAATCAAATAGTTTCAACGGTAAGGTTTGTTCACCGTGCATGGCAACCAACCAATGTACTGGGCGCAAAAAACGGTGTGCATGGTTTCCCCAGCGCATGGTTTTAGGCATCGGTAATTGCTTGATGATATCGGGTAAATGCTCCTGTAAAACATCTGTCAGCGACCGACCAGGCTGAGTTACTTCAAACGCCAGTCGCTCACCTTTTGGAGTATCAATACGCTGTAAGGCATCTACATCAGTATTGACCGAGCGCGCAAAGCCTATAGCGGCGGGTGTTGGCTGGCCATCCGAATCAAAAGCAGCCTGAACGGCGGGGCCCTGTCTTAAACTGGTTTGAGCAGGAGATTCTCCAAGGACAGCTTCAACCCGAACTGCCAAACGCCTAGGCGTATAAAAGTTGAATTTAGCTGAGGATGCTGAAATTAGCTCGTGGGCCTTAAGCAAACTATAAAGATTATCTTCTAGAACGCGGGCCATTTTGGATACTGATAAAGCGGGCAGCTCTTCACAACCTATTTCAATCAGTAGGGGAGCAATCAAATCACTCATGCTGCAGCCTCCTGGTCACAGCCATCCGGCAACTCAGGAAAACCCAGAGCTTCACGGCTTTGGTAATATTTTTCCGCCACCGCTTTAGACATACTGCGAACTCGCAGGATAAAACGTTGTCGTTCAGTCACAGAAATGGCGTGCCGTGCATCCAGCATATTGAAATTGTGCGAGGCCAGCAAAACCTGTTCATAGGCCGGTAACGGCAGTTCGTTTGTAATCAGTTCCTGGCAGGTACGTTCGCACTCATCAAAAGCAGCAAACAAAGCCTCGGTATTGGCTATTTCAAAGTTATACCGTGATTGCTCCACCTCATTTTGGTGAAATACATCACCATAAGTAACGGTTCGCTGCGGGGTTTCCGCCCAAACCAGATCATAAACACTGTCAACGTCTTGCAGATACATGGCCAGGCGTTCCAGGCCATAAGTAATTTCACCCATTACCGGGTTACACTCCAGACCACCTGCTTGCTGGAAGTAGGTGAACTGGGTAACTTCCATACCGTTTAACCAAACTTCCCAGCCTAAACCCCAGGCCCCCAGCGTCGGTGATTCCCAGTTGTCTTCCACAAACCGGATATCATGTACCTTTGTGTTGATGCCAATGGCCTCCAGAGATTTCAGGTACAGATCCTGAATATTCTCAGGTGAAGGTTTCATCACCACTTGAAACTGATAGTAATGCTGCAGGCGGTTGGGGTTTTCACCATAGCGTCCATCAGTGGGGCGCCGACAGGGCTGAACGTAAGCAGCAGACCATGGTTCCGGTCCAATTGCACGTAGAAAGGTAGCTGGGTGAAAAGTACCGGCACCAACCGGTAAATCCAAAGGTTGTACCAAAACACAACCCTGGTCAGCCCAGAAATCCTGCAAGTGATGAATAAATTGTTGGAAGTTAAGCACAGCGGTGTAGTTACAGTTTTGACAATAGATGCGTTAGTATAACGACGCTGATGGTGATGATGTTCCTTAAAATACCATCGCAACCAGTCAAGAACCCACAAAGCGGACCAGCATGAGACAAATATTTATGCAAGCACTAGTAGCGCTGATGCTGTTAAGTGCATCAATAACTGCGCTCGCGCAAGTACCGGCAGGATCTGTGCTGGATGTTTGGTTTGACAATCCTGATCAGGTTCGCAAGTTTCGGGAACAGCTGGATATCTGGGGTCTGGACCGTGAAAAAGGCAGCTTTGTAGTATATCTACCCGACGGTGATTCCCGCTTGCTGGAGCTTGCCGGGCTGCGTTGGGAAATTAACCATACACGGACACAACAAACGGTATTAGACAGCCTGGCTATCCGTGGTGGTAGTGGTATTCCCGGTTTTTCCTGTTATCGCACGGTTGCAGAAACCTTTGCGGATTTATCAGACCTGGCGGCGAATAATCCTGATCTGGCCGAATTTATGGATATCGGCGATAGCTGGCAAAAGATCAACAACGGTGCCGGATTTGACGTCAATGTCATCGTCATCACCAATCGAAATTCCAGTTTCCCCAAAAGCCGCTTTATGATAATGGCGGCGATGCACGCACGTGAATACACGACCGCTGAACTGATCACCCGTTTTGCAGAAATGCTGGTTGGCCAATATGGCATAGACCCGGAGATCACCTGGTTGCTGGATCACAATGAAATACACATAGTCCCGCAGGTTAACCCGGATGGCCGGGATATTGCAGAACAGCCGGCAACACGTTTCAAGCGCAAAAATGACGACGAGTTATTTTGCCCACAAAATGGATTGGAAGCCCGCGGCGTTGATTTAAACCGTAATAATGAGGTGTTGTTTGGTTTAGGTGGTTCCAGCGGTGATCCATGCAACGATATCTTTCGGGGCCCCAGTGGCGCATCTGAACCGGAAACCCAGAACATTCAAAATTACCTTGATAGTATTTTTCCTGATGTCCGACCTGGTCCAAACGATGATCTGAACATGCCTGCACCGGCAGACAGCCCGGGACTGTTTATCTCAGTACACAGCTTTAGTGAATTAATTTTGTTCCCCTGGGAAGCGGTGTCCGATAATTCAGGTAATCACGCAGCTTTACGTGGGTTGTCCCGCAAGCTGGCATTTTTTAATGATTACACCGCCTGTCAGGACTGCCTTGGAACGGCAGCTGGTACCACGCCGGATTATGCCTATGGTGAGCTGGGTGTAGCAGCACTGACTTATGAGCTGGGGACCTCGTTTGCGCAAGCCTGCAGCACATTTGAAAATACCATCCTGCCGGATAATTTAGCCTCACTATTGGCAGCAGCCAAATCCGCCAGGCGACCTTATCAGGAGCCCAATGGGCCGGAAGTTATCGATATATCAGGTGCCGAAACGCCAGTCGGTAGCGGCAACCCGTTGAATATTACCGCAACTGCCAGCGATCTGCGCAGGCAAATTAATCAGCCCGGCGACCAGGAACCGGCTGAACCAGTACAGACTATTGCTTCAGCGGTTTATTCGATAGATGTGCCACCATTTGCTGGCGGTGCAACATTCCCGGTTAACGCACAAGATGGCGCTTTTGATGCCACCACCGAGGCGTTGACTGTACAAATCAATACAGCTGGTTTAGATGCTGGACAACATACGTTGTTTTTGGTGGCCACCGATAGCAGCGGCCAACCGGGTTCGCCTACCGCAGTTTTTTTCAATTTAATTGATACAGAAGAGTTTTTTAGTGATGGATTCGAAGCACAATAGACTAATTTACAGCGCTTTTGCATTGGCCGCCAGTGCCGGTGCATGGGCTTGTTTTACCCCGGATCGTGCAGCGGAATTAGCGCTAACTCATCCGGATCCGGCCTTTGTCAAAATGGCCCTCCATGCACATGACCCGAACCCCATTCCGTATTTTGGACCAGCTGGTGAAATCCCATGTGAGAATGGATTTGCCGATATTTTCCCGTGTCAAAATGTCAGTCTGGTTTCGCATCTGCCGTTACCGGAAATTGGCGGCTCGGGTTCCGCAGGCAGTGACAGCTGGGGCTGGGAAGATCCTGAAACCGGTATTGAATATGCCATTGTCGGTCGTTCCAATGGTGTTTCGTTTATCAGTTTGGAAGACCCGGTTAACCCGGTTTACCTGGGTAATATGCCCCGTCCGCCAGGTGTAGCCAATAGGGTTTGGTCCGACATTAAAACCTATCAGAATCATGCTTATATGGTGGCTGATCTGGCCGGGCCACATGGTATGCAGGTATTTGATTTAACCAATTTACGCGATGTCACCAATCCACCGGTCACATTCACCACCACTGCAGATTATGACGGATTTGGTGAGTCGCACAATATTGCCATCAACGAAGACACGGGTTTTGCCTATGCCATAGGCGGTGATACCTGCAACGGTGGCTTGCATATGATAGATATCAGCATACCTGCCGAACCAGCATTTGCCGGTTGTTTTTCCAGTGATGGTTACACCCACGATGTGCAATGCGTTACCTACAATGGTCCGGATAGTGACCATCAAGGCAGTGAAATTTGTGTTGCAAGCAATGAAGACACGGTAACCGTTGTGGATGTCACTGACAAAGCTAATCCAGTGCAGCTCGGGCGCATGGGCTATGCGGGATCAGGTTATACCCACCAAGGCTGGTTCTCGGAAGATCAAGCATTTTTTGTAGTCGATGATGAAAGGGATGAAAGCAACTTCGGTCATAACACCCGCACCTATGTATGGGATATGAGTGATTTGGACAATCCGGTGCTCAACGGATTTACCGAAGCAGCCGGCCCTGCGATTGACCACAATCAATACATCCTGGGAAATCATACCTATCAGGCAAATTACCGTCGCGGACTGAGAATTTTAGAATTAACGGACCTGGACAACGCACAATTAGATGAAGTAGCCTTTTTTGATACCTTTCCCTCCGGTGACGGGACCGGCTTCAGCGGTGCCTGGAATGTCTATCCGTTCTTTCGCAGTGGATTGGTGTTGGTCAGCGACTCTAACCGGGGTTTTTTCCTGGTCCGGCCTGATGTGGGTGGGGAAACACTGCCGTTTTCCGATTCATTTGAAACAGTCGCACCTTAATATTTCTGGTAATACGCAGGTCATGAGACCTGCGTATTAAGATTTACAGTAGAAACTTTGCAGCAGCGGATTATTATCCGCCAACAACTCCGGGTTGATTCAACAGGTTCCTGTGCTGATAAAATCTGGACTTATTTGACTATCGGTTCGATAAGCAACACCACACCATCAACATCAACAACCTTAATCTGCTGCCCGGTGGGTAAATCGGTCCCGTTAATTTTCCAGGTGGAGTCATCCACGCGGATTTTGCCAATACCGTTTTCAATCGGTGCTTCCAGAGTAAACGTTCGCCCAATGTATTGATGGCCACGGCGATTTAGCAAAGAGCGTTCTGGATATTTAGGTCTAAGTATGCGGAACTTCCACCAGGCCAGGATCGAGGCCACACTTAAAACACCGAAAATAATCAGTTGCAATTCAGAATTCATACCCGGAACCAGCAACACAATTAGACCGGTAACTGCAGCAGCTATTGCAAGCCAAAGAAAAAAGAACACTGGCATCAGCATTTCGATAATCAGCAGAACACCGGCAGCGATGAACCAGTGCCAGAAAACCAGGCTATCAGAAAGGTTCAGCTCCATGGGTTAGTGCCCTCGGGGGAACCGGATATAGGTAAGGAAAAGCCAGCATCCTGCGATGTGTCGACGGCTTGCCTTGGATTAACCGGGTTGGTTGATTCGGAACGGCGTGGTTTACTGGGCGGCTTGGGTTTACCGCCGTCGTTATTGGAGCTGTTAACCGCTTTAGCCAACTCTGTAATTCCAGCCAGGCTGCCCAGAATACCGGTGGCTTCCATAGGCAACAGTAAGGTTTTCTGTTGATCTGAATAGGCGAAAGCCTTCAATGCTTCAACATACTTCTGTGCAACAAAGTAGTTGATGGCCTGTACATCACCCTCTGCAATAGCAGTTGAAACCATTCTGGTGGCGTTGGCTTCGGCTTCGGCCAGACGCTCACGGGCTTCAGCATCACGAAAGGCGGCTTCCCGGCGGCCTTCAGCATCCAATACCGCTGACCGTTTTTCGCCTTCTGCCTTCAAAATATCAGCCTGGCGTAAACCTTCCGCTTCCAGAATGTCGGCGCGTTTATTACGTTCAGCTTTCATTTGCCGTGCCATGGAATGCACCAAATCTGCTGGCGGGCTGATGTCTTTGATTTCGATACGGGTAACTTTAATTCCCCATGGAGTAGTGGCTTCATCCACGACTGTCAGCAGGCGGGCATTGATTTCATCACGTTTGGACAAGGATTCATCCAAATCCATGGCGCCCAGCACGGTACGCACATTGGTCATGGTCAGGTTCAAAACCGCATACTCCAGCTGGGCTACTTCATAAGCGGCTTTGGCAGCGTCCAGTACCTGGAAAAACACCACACCATCCACGGTAACCACTGCATTGTCTTTGGAAATCACTTCCTGGGAGGGGACATCCAGCACCTGTTCCATCATATTGATTTTGCGGCCGATGCGGTCTACAAAAGGAACCAATAGATGAAACCCCGGAGAAAATGTATCCCGGTAGCGGCCAAAACGTTCAATGGTGTACTCATAACCCTGCGTCACAATGGTGACAGCGCGGTAAACGATAATAATCCCGAGTACCGCCAAAACAATCGATAAAACACTAAACAGTTCAAGAATGTCGGCCATATGAATAATCCCCGAAGGCTTTTTACAAGATGTCTACTATACAATGGATAGGATAAAAACGACTGTGCCAGCTGGCACACGCAGTCAAAACGGGTACGGATGAAGATCCTAAACTATGTTGATATCTATTTACAGCAGCGGCAGGATTGTCGTTTGCTGACTGAATACCGCTAAACAGCGCAGAATGTGTACTATGTTTGCCTGATAAGCCTAGAATGCTGGCTGTTTAGCTGATATGACCAGTGGCAGATGCATATTCGCGCAGATTGAGTAACATAGGTAACCCGCTATCAAACTATGCTGTGACAGGGCATTACAGAAATATAATCTCAGGATTATATTGTTAACAGTTAAATAATCGCGAGTAAGTGACGAGGAACAAACTATGTCAAACGAGCATGAAAGTGGCGCAAAGTTAAAACGGCAGGAAACCACCCAGGACATACTTGACGCGGCCTTGAACCGGGGCAGGAAAGCCAAAACCAGCGACGATACACAAGAACAAGTCACACAGCGCACAGACAGCAAGAAATTTGCCCAGATAGAAGCCAACAGCTTTTATAAAATCATTTTTTCTGAAGGCGACCCGGAAGCCAAAAAGGAAGCCATCGCCAAACAGCTGGCATACGACCTTGCGGATGAAAAAGCCGATAACAAAAACAAGTTGGCCGAATTTGAATTGTTCAAAGAATGGTTAATGGAACAACGCAAAGACATGGCCCAGGGGATCATCAACCTAACCGATACCGATGCATTTTCGGAGCTAAAAGATGTTTTTGATGACATGAATCAGGGACTATTGGATTTCGAGAAGCAAATGAGTCCATTAACAGACATCCTGGACGCAGTCTACCGCCTGCGCATGGCCAGTGATGGGGCCATGTTTGATGTGTTTAGAGAAATCCAGGACGACAAGCTCGAAGAAGAACGCATTGCCTTATTACGCCAGCAACAGGATCAACAACTTAATTCGTTCAACAGCGAGGTAGGCAATCTACAAGGTGAAATTAAACACCTTCAAGATCAAAAGACCTGGTTTGGCCTGGGCGGTACTAAAAAAAGCGCATTGGCTGAAATTGCCCAAAAAGAGGTTGCACTTGAACAGCAGCGTGATTCGATCAAACAACTCACTGAAAAAATTGAAAGGACTTCATTCAATCGAGTCTCGGAATACGCTGAGTTTGCCGTGGAAAAAGCCAAATTGCGTGAATTACTGGATATCAGCTCGGATGAGCACAAGGCACGCCAGCAAGCACTGGTAGAAAGTGCCAATAATTTTGTAGATATGGCTGATGAAAGAACCGGCAATGTTTTGCAGCATCTGGAAGGTATTAACGATCAGATCGATCGGCTGGGCGACAGCAATGGCGGACTACGCAATGTTTACGCCATCATCAGTGAAGCGGTTCAAGATGCAGAATCGGTGAACACCAACATTCGTGACAGTTTGACGGAAGAGCCGACCGAGGAAAGCAATATCGCGAAAATGCGCCGCGAGAACAACAAAATGGCGGTGGAAAACCACGTGACGGCATTAACCGCTGCCAAGGTCGACACCATGGGTACCTTCGGTGATCTGACCGCTGAAAGTTATCGCATTAAAGCCATGAAAGACTCCAACGACGGACAGGTCTCCAAAACCCGCAGCCTCAACAGCAAAGGGGTTTCCGGGGTGGCCAGCCGGTTGAGTACGGTGTTGCAAGGTGTATCCATGGCGGCATTATCGGAATCTGCCGAAATTGCCCAAATGACCCTGGAAAGAATGAACGACCAGACCAACCGCATGGCCCAGCAGGAAGCGCTGAAAAATGCCATGGGTATCAGTCAGGAAAACGATGCCCTGGTGAAAGCAATCGAAGAACTGGAGAGCTACGGCAAGGTTGCTCGCGCAGCTACCGATATCAGCCGCGAAGGCTATCAGGAAATGCGTCTGAACCTGGCAGAACTGGAAAAAACCGCCAAAGACGTTAGCGAAGCAGTTAAAGAAGCGGTGGCAGTTGGTGCGGATGTAATGCAGGGCGATGCGCCTGAGCAACAGCAAGCAGAACCAGCAGCTGAACCGGCAGATGATGATAAAGGTGATAATCCGTTCAGCAAATTAAATATCTAGAATCAAGCTTCTGTAGCGGGAAATTAAACTATCAACATCGTGTTATGGCCGGAGAAAGCGAAAGCATGACTAACCCTAAGCAGGAACTGAACCACGACTATTTGATTCGAGGCTCGGAATA
This sequence comes from Gammaproteobacteria bacterium, assembly GCA_021772985.1. Classification (GTDB taxonomy): domain Bacteria; phylum Pseudomonadota; class Gammaproteobacteria; order Xanthomonadales; family Wenzhouxiangellaceae; genus JAJFKX01. Next base: position 13,857 of record JAJFKX010000010.1, on the reverse strand, counting down.
TCTTGTCAATTTCCGTGGTTTTGAATTGGTCGGCAGAGAAGATGTACTCAAAAAGCTGACCGCAATTTTAATGCGAAAAAACGCGAATAGTGTGTTGCTGGTGGGTGCCGGCGGCGTTGGCTGCTCAGCAATATGTATAGGTTTGCAAGCCAGCAAAGATAAACCCGATACCCCTTTTGATATCGTCAGCAAGCGGTTTTTCTGGATGGACAGCGACTTGCTGTTTGCCTCTGGTGAACACAGCAAGATCAACACTGGTTTCAACAAAACCCTGCGCACCCTGGGTAGAACGCCCAACGCTGTATTGGTGATGGACGATATGCGCGATTTTATTGATGCCGCCCGTAACAACGGCTGTACCAATTTAATCAACGCGATAATGCATGCCATCAAAAAGAAGCAATTCCAGGTGATCATGGAAGCCCGTGACGAAGACCTGCAGGCAGTACTATCCTGTCATTCGGACATGAAAGAGGGCTATACCCTGCTGGATATCAACGAGCCGGATGAAACGCTGCTCTACCAGATCATAAAAACTATTGCCCGTACCCGGCTTAACGCACACCATAAAATCAAAATTTCCGATCCGGCCATCGAAACCGCGATTGATGTCACCAGTAAATACCGGGTACGGGATATGGGTCTCAGCCGAGCGCAACCAGAGCGAACGCTGACGTTATTGGATCGGGCATTAACCTCGTATCGTCTGGATGCCCACGCCAAAGACCCAAGACTGGATGAGTTAAACAGCCGGCTGGAGTTGATCAATAGCCAAACTGCGGATGCCGAACAGAAAAGCGAGCAACAACAACTAACCAGCGAAATCCAGAAAATCACTGATGCCTGGGCGGCCCGGCAAACCAAAATCAAAGATATCTATGCAGAATTGCGTGATGGCGAAGAAGCCATACGTGGCCTGGAAACCGACATGGAACAGCAACAGCAGGAAGAAGCCAGGTTGCTGGAACAAGCAGATGACAGTGAAGAGCAACCTGCTGTTAAAAAGGGTTTTGTCCCGTTTGCGGCCAGGGCGGCCGGCGCTGGTTTTGATTCGGAAGAGGTCACTGCGATCAAAAAACAGATAGCCAAATTTCAGGCTGAAGTGGATAAAAACCGTGAAAAGTTTGATGCACTGACCGCAGAAATTAATGACCATCTGGAACTGAGTAAAGAACATGTGCTGGAGGAATTCAGCAATATTTCCGGCATTCCGGTCAGCAAACTGACCCAGGACGAGCGCGCCAAACTGCTGCACCTGGATGAAAACCTCAACAACCGGGTATTTGGGCAGCAAGAGGCAGTAACCAAACTGGCCAATCAGGTTCGGGTGGCGCGTGCCGGGTTACAAAGCCCGAACAAACCACAGGCAGCGTTTATGTTTTTGGGTCCGTCCGGCGTCGGCAAAACCGAACTGGCCAAAGCCCTGACCGTGGAATTGTTTGATGATGAACGGGCATTGCTGCGTTTTGATATGTCCGAGTACATGGAAAAGCACGCAGTTGCCAAGTTAATCGGTGCACCACCTGGTTATGAAGGTTATGAAGCCGGCGGCATTTTGACCAATGAAATGCGCCGAAACCCGCGCCGGATAATTTTATTTGATGAAATTGAAAAAGCCCATCCGGACATTTTTAATGTATTCCTGCAAATCCTCGATGATGCCCGGTTAACCGATAATCGCGGCTTAACGGTGTCTTTCCGTGATGCCATTATTTTAATGACCACCAATATCGGCACCACGCATTTTCTATCTGAAGATAATTTTGAAGTTGCCAAAAGCCTGGCCATGGAAAACCTGGATGACCAGTACCGGCCTGAGTTTTTGGCCCGCTTTAACGGCAAGCGGAACATTGTCTGTTTTAACACCCTGGGCCTGGCCGTGATCGAGAAAATTGCCGCACGCGATATCGGCAATTTGAATCTAATGGTGCAGGCCACAGTGCCGGAGATCAGCATCGAAATAACACCTGAAGCACTCTCGGCGATGTGTCGCGATCATTACAAACCGATTACCGGTGCGCGTGGTATCACCGGCTACATCGAAGGGGTGATCAAACCGGAAATTGCCAATACCGTGCTGTTTAATCAGCAAGCTAAAGGCAGCATTGTGATTGAATATGATGAAGCTGAACAAACAGTTGTTTTGCATCCTCCTAAAGTGACGGCCGGCCAACAGGCGACTGGGTAAACAGGAATATGGGCAGGCCATGACCAATAAAACACCCGAAGACGATCTGTTACGCCGAGCCCGTAAACTGCAGGAAAAGGCCGATCGGATTCAGCAAAGCGCCGGTCAGCAACAATCATCCAAAGCGGCGGATATGGTTCGTAACAATGACTGGCTGAGCAAAACTGCAAAAACTTTCCGCACCTTAAAAAAATGGCTGGGGCCGCTGGGCGTGTTACTGGCCTGGTTGTGGAAGTTATGGGTAAAGTGGTTCCGTTGGGCGGCTTTCCAGCATCAAGGAGGCGAGTTTGTCCGCAATGCCAAAGGTGAGCGGGTGTTTTCCCTGAAGCGTTTGGGGATAACCACTGCCGGAACCTTAGCCGGGTTAATTGCCCTGCACATGCTGCTTTCAGCAGCTTATTACTACAGTACATATTTTGAAGAAACCGTCTACGTCACCGGCAAGCAGGAAATCGAAACCGGAGAACTGTACCAGTTTGGCGGTTGTACATCATTGCCATGCAGTACCCAGAGTGACAACGGCAAGTTTTACCTTATCGAAAGCAGCTTCTATTTTCCCAAACTGTTTTATCCAGAAGAAAACGTTTTTGCCAATATCCCACAACAGGACGCGGCCTGCCGGGTAGCCGGTTATGGTATCTATTTTCGCAGTCTGCGCTGGTTATACAAAAGCGCCCAGCTATACCAGCACGTCACCGATGTCTCCTGCCGGCCATACACCGAACAAGAAACCACCCGGGCCATAGATAATGGGCGGATTGTGATTGACAGCGACGGATCCTGACCAAAGCACAGCCGGATAAAGATGTCAGCCAAACGGCATGGCAATATAATGCCGAGTCAGCCTGTATGCACGGTTAACCGAACCAATGAGCAACACCCCCAAAGATGACATTTATCATCAGCAACATGCAGCGGTAGCTGATTTTCGATTTGATGACCGCGTTGTGCGGGTTTTTCCGGATATGATTCAACGTTCGGTACCTGGTTATGGCCTGGTGCTGGAGTTGGCTGGATTATTGGCTCGCCGGCGGGTTACTGCCGGCAGTTATGTTTTTGACCTGGGCTGTTCCCTGGGTGCCAGCACCCTGGCGGTAAGGCGAAATATTCTGCATCGCAATTGCAAAATCATTGCCGTGGATAACTCATCGGCAATGATCAAGCGCTGCAGTGAAGTGCTGGCGGCAGACAACTCACGGGTACCGGTGGAACTGGTAAACGCCGATGTACTGGATGTTGCTATCAACAATGCCAGCCTGGTGATGTTGAATTTCACCTTGCAATTTATCCAGCCGGAGCAACGCTTACAGTTGCTGCAAAGCATTTATCAGGGTTTATTGCCAGGCGGGGCTTTGTTGCTGGCGGAAAAACTGCAGTTTGATGATCCGGCTGATAATGAACTGTTGATCGATTGGCACCACGAATTCAAACGCAGCCAGGGTTACTCGGACCTGGAAATCGCCCAAAAACGTCAGGCATTGGAAAAGGTCATGCTACCCGATACCCAGGAAGCCCATCATCAGCGCCTGCAGCAAGCTGGGTTTACCCAGGTTACCCCATGTTTTCAGGCATTAAATTTCGCCGCAATGGTAGCGATCAAAAGCCCATCGTGAGTTTGCCCAGCGAGTATCAAGCACTGCTGGAGTTTCTATCAGCAGATTCGTTTTCAGCTTCCTGCTCTGACATTGAGCAATATCTCACCGACTACTGGAACAACCTGAAACACGGGGATTTCCCACGCTGGCAGGCAGCGATAGATGAAATCCTGGGTTTGCGTGATCACAGTCAGACAGGTTGGCAGGTCGAAGATGATTTTCTCAGCCTGGCGCCCAACGGATTTCCAGAAAGCAACCACCAACAGCTGGAACAAGCCCTGCGGCAACTGATGCCCTGGCGTAAAGGGCCGGTGGGCATTGGCCCGGTCAATATCGATACAGAATGGCGCAGTGACTGGAAATGGCAACGGTTATTGCCGCATCTTGACTGGCAGGGTATGCGGATTTTGGATATTGGGGCAGGTAACGGCTATTACGGTTACCGGATGTTGAATGCCGGTGCTGAGGCGGTAATCGGTGTTGACCCGACCTTATTATCGGTAATGCAATCCCGGTTAATGCAGCACTGTGCCGGCCAACCAGCCAACTGGGTACTGCCGATGACATTAGAGCAGGTACCGGAAAACCTGAGTGGTTTTGATGTGGTGTTATCACTGGGGGTTTTATATCACCGCAAAGACCCTGTTGAGCATCTGCAAAAATTACGCCAGTGTCTAAAACCAGGGGGCAGGGTAGTGGTGGAAACCTTTGTGATACCGCCGGGGATGGGTGACTCGATTGAAGTTGATCGGTATGCCCGGATGCGCAATGTTTACCAGATTCCATCTGTTGGGTTGTTGCGGGAATGGATGGAGCAGGCCGGGTGGCGTGATATTCACATGGTTGATTTGTGCCGGACCAGTGTCAGTGAGCAGCGGAGTACGGACTGGATGCGGTTTGAATCATTGGCGGAGTCATTGGATAAGGAGGATAACAAGCTGACTGTTGAGGGGGGGCCGGCGCCGGTTAGGATGGTTTGTGTTGCTAACAAAGCGGAATAGTCAAAAGATTTAGCAGGCAAACGACCCTATCAGATTGGTTGAGCTGTAGCATTACGCAAATGAATAATGGGTGTCTGGATTAGTTCGCGAACAGCTTAAGATAGATATCCTAATGAATAGAAATCATTATCATACATATACAGACAAAGCGTTGTTATTACAATTAATAGATAATAATCGTTGTTAACAAATGTTAAGGTTGACTATTATTTTCTTAGATATCAAAGATATAGAAGCGCTCAAGAGGTAAAAAATGATGAATTTCAGTGATAACAGCCGTGAGTCTGTATATTTATAGTTATGTTTTACCCTAAGGTATAGAGAATGAATAAATCGGAAAATTTTTGGGATAACGCTTCAGAAAACTATGACAAGACTGAAGCGCGGTTTGAGTACATTCATAAAAAATCTAGAGAAAATACTAAAAGGTTCTTGAAAGATAGCGACACTGTTCTGGATTATGGGTGTGGGACAGGCACTGCATCCTGTCAATTTTCTAGTCTGGTAAAAGATATTCATGCAATTGATATTTCATCTAAGATGATTGCAATATCAAAAGAGAAAGCCGCTCTTGGTAAAATTGAAAACGTAAATTTCGAGCAATCGGATATTTTTGATAAAAAGTATTCCAGCGAATCTTATGATGTGATTCTGGCTTTTAATATGTTGCACACAGTTCCTAGTCCTCAGGATGTTACGCAACGAATCAATGAAATATTAAACCCGGATGGTTTATTTATTTCTGTAACACCTTGCTTGCGACAAAAGATGTCGTTTTTAGTTAATCTACAAATTCAGTTAGTTAGGGTCTTGTGTAAAATTGGATTAATTCCCATTCCTATAAGAAGGATAACGAGCTCTGAAGTAGACGATCTATTAATTGCTAACGGCTTTCAGGTTGTAGAATCAGAAGAAATATATAAAGGAGCTTCTAGCTATTTTGTAGTAGCAAAGAAGTTACAAGAAACATAACAAGCAAAGGCAGCAACGCCCTTCGGGCTGGACGCGCTAACGCGCCGCTGCTTTGGGCGTTATGTGCAAGAGATCGCCACATGAAAATACATTCTCGTCAGCTAGACGAAACTGATCTTCAAGCAATGCGGGAACTTCTGCTAAAGGAGGGTCCGAACGAATGGAATTACATTACAGATGAAAGTATTGATCATCAATTTCAACTTATAAAGCAAGGAAAAGCTTTAGCTGTAATAGCAGAAGAAACTAGCATTGTTGGCTTCGCTGTTCTCATTATAAAAGAGGCATCTCCTTCAAAGTTGAGTAAGTATTCTGTTTTATTAGATATCGCATACATAAATGATGTAGTTGTTGCCTCAAGCCAAAGCGGCAAAGGTTTAGGCAGTCAGCTCCTGAAGGAGTCTATTAAATTGGCTGGCAATGAAAAATGTACAAATGTCTATATCGAGCGTCACGAAGAAAATCTAGCCTCAGCAGGTATGATGAGAAAGGCAGGGTTCGAGTTGGTAGAAACCTTCCATGATCCAAATAAGCGAACTACTGGTTCAAGAAATACTTCGGTGCTATGTATATGCACATAACAAGTCAATCAACTTCGCGCCTTCGGCGCCGGACTGGCTTACCGCCAGCCGGTTATTGAGGCGTTATAAAGTTTGGAAAGTAATTTTATGAGAAACGGAACCAACATTACTAATTCAAGATTGCTACTCCTGAATTTCGCGTTTTACAGTAAAGCGGCGTTTAGTACAGGGATCACAGCAGGTTACGATGACTCAGGGCGTGTAATTCTTATATTTTTATTTTTTTTCGTATTCCCAGCAATAGGCTTATCAATCGTATTTGTCATAGCAAAAATATATTGTAATAAACGTAAATTAAAAAAGATCATTAAGCCGCTTAATCGTGTTTTTATTTTCTTAATCTTAGCGTTATTTTTATTACCTGTTTTTCTCTCATACGGAATCTGATGGAGAAGAGCTTAGACACCCATTATATTTTTTATCAACAGGTTCTGAAAATATTGTAAGATCGTGGTTCTGAGTACTGGGTGTCTGGATTCAGTATTTGTGGGTAAGGGTGTGCTTAGATTTATGGAGGTAGGATAGTGAGTGATGAACAAGAGATACGAGATTTATTCAACAATTGGATAAAATCAACGATTGAAGGAAATTTGGAATTGGCTCGTCAATGCATTGCCGATGACGCCGTGTTTTTTGTGCCCGGTGTTGGCGAGATGGACAAGGAAACGTTTGCTCAGGGAGCTGCGGGAGGATCACCTGAAGACTCCCCGATTGATTTTGACCTCGATAGCAAGCTTCGTGAACTAAAAGTGTTTGGTGACCAAGCCTATCTTTGGATTGAATCGGCCCTCGTATGTTCTCCTAAAAATGGGGATCCGGCCACACGAATGGCCGGGCATTCCCTTTCGGTTTTAGAAAAGCGTGATGGTCGCTGGCAGATAATTCGAGATGCAAATACGATGACAGCGGTTTCGGAATAGGTGTTTCCGAATGTGTGACATAACAAACCGCTCAAGTCCGTTGCGGGCTTGTTACCCGCCACCGGACAGAAAACTGCTGCGCAGGTCTACGCCGCTTAACTACAACGTTAGGTGTAAAACAATTGGAGATAGCTTCCTACGATGAGAACAAAGGACTTAAACCACTACGTATCTGTTTACAAAGAGTTGTTGAAGGTTGGAGATGTTCAGATAGCTTATGCCGAGCTGGTGAAATATGTACAGAAGTTAAAAACAGGTTTTTCTAAAGACTTTAGCAATGATTATTCTGTTGGCAATGTTCTCCAGGGGTATATGGATTACACATACTTTTACCTGACAAATGATTATCTAAAGGGTAAGAAGCTAAAGCTGGGGCTGGTTTTAAACCACTCTGAGGCGAATTTTGAAATATGGCTGTTGGGTCAGACAAAAGACATACAGGAAGAGTACTGGGATAGATTAAAAAAAACCAAGTGGATTAAAGTCACGAAAATGCCTCAATATTCAGTATTTGAAGTTACTTTGGTTAAAGACCCGGATTTTGAAGTTCCAGATAAACTAACCGACGAAATAAAGGAACAGTTTAAAACGGTGGCCGATGCAATATTAGTTTCATTAAAGCGGGTAGCTTGAGGTGTGGAAGCACCTAACAAGTCAATCAACTTCGCGCCTTCGGTGCCGGACGCAGCAAAGCTGCGCCAGTTATTGAGGCGTTATGCTTAAAAGGAAATCTAACATTGAATGAAAAAACTGCATTGGAGCTGCTCGAAGTGGAAGGATACGGACACCCATTATTTTCTGAGAACATATTTCCAAAAAATAAAGCGTCGGATTATTGGATTAAATGGTCGTATTGTTGCTTTTCGTAACGAGATTAACGGTTAAACGTAAAAACAGCTGATTTCAGACATAGGTAAATCTCGCCAGTCAGCGATATATTGAAATCCGAAAGTTTGGATTAAACGGGTTCTGGGAACAACCGATTAGCTGCTGAAATACCCTTCAAAAATACTTTGCCAAGTTTAAACGCTGCCGCCTGAATAGCCTGCTTGGTGCCTATGGCATGAACAAAACCTTTTTCTTTACGGTTCAGATATCGAAGTAAATGGACTGGGTCAATATTCAATCTTTCCAATATTGGTGGTAGATCTTGTTGGATACTTCCTATTTTGTCAGAGCGAATCGCACGGCCACTCCAATCAACCAGTTCCACATAGTCTATCAATGTGCAGGGTAAACCTAGATCGTCATATCGCTTGCCACTGAATCCCAATAGCCTGGGAATCTCTTCATCCAATGAAACCTGTGGTGGTTCAGCTACTTGTTTGATTCGTTGTTGGATTGAAGTGAAATCTGATGCTTCAGGCGTTGAAGCTATTCCAGCACGAATTGGGTTCAAGTCCACATAGGCCATGCAGCTAATCAATGCCTTTTCGTCCAATAGTGCCTGCGATTTAAAACGACCTTCCCAAAAACGACCGGTACAGTTATCTTCAGCATTGGCCATCCGGGCGATGGGTTCATTTAAACAACGCATAAACCACGATAGGTCAGCCAACCTGGTACGGTATTTAGCTGCTAATTGCTCTACCGCGGCTATTTCACTCAAGTTCATAGACTCACCAGCCCGATAGCGTTGCACCAACATGTGACCCGAAAATATCAAACACCAACGATCCAGAACTTCATCCAAAGACCAGGACTGAGCACAAGCGGTATTGACCTTTAGAATCACGTGGTAGTGATTACTCATAACAGCATAAGCACACACATCCAAAGCAAACACGCGCGACAGCTTGGCTAACAGCGTTACAATCCAATCACGCCGATGTTCAAAAGAGCGCCCAGTGAGTACATCTTCACCACAGAGAAAAGCTCGACGGACACAACGTCCGATGCAGTGGTAATACGGTGTTGCATCCAGTGCAACCAGCGAAGAACGTGGTGTTGGCATGGCAGTGTTGTGATAAAAGGTAAAGTTATCTTATGCAAAACCAGGTAGCTGAACCATCAGCAGGTTCTGAAAATATTGTAGGATTGTGGATATGAGTAATGGGTGTCTGGATTCAACGGGGATTCAACGTCTGGATTCAACGGCGCCAGTTATTGAGGCGTTAAGTGCCAAGGAGAGGTATGTGGTCAACCGATGTGCAATGACAGGGAAAATTGTTGAAGGCTCGTCCGATGCCATCTGGGATGATGGAGAGTGGATAAGTTGGGAATGGATCAATCGTCAGACCCACGAACGGGAGCTTCGAGCTAGATATCCAAATGCAGACCCGGCATTGGTGGAAATTTTTGAAGAGCTCGTTTTCGACGCAGCAAAATACAAGCATGTGACGGGTCGCTATCTGCCTATCTTTGGAGAATTGGGCGAACTTTTCGCAGAAATTACTTTTGGTATCAAGCGGCATAGACCTAGAACTCAAGGCTCAGATGGGCGTTTAGGAAATGATTTCATTGAGATCAAAACTATAACCCCTGAAAAGAAGTACGATAAAGTTACAGTTAAGAGGCAAGGCAACTTCAACAAGTTGCTTGCTGTAAAGATAAGCGAAGACTTTGAGTTCGAAGCTCGAATGCTTGACCGAAAAGAAATGAGCAAGGGTAAAGGTAAATTAGCAACAGTGTCTTGGTCATCAATGAAGGCCAAGGCGCTTCACAAGCAAAGTCAGTCGGACAGCTAAAGTACCGAGGCTTTGAGTGTTATCCGCACCGATCACGGGACAATCATCTTCGCTTGTAACACAAACAAGATGAGTAACCAGACATGAAGACCACACAAGAAAGAGATTAGACGCCCATTAGTTTTTGAAAGCAGAGCGTATCCCATCAGCAAGTTCTGAAAATATTGTAAGATTTTGGCGATGAGTAATGGGTGTCTGGATTGTCACTCGGCGTCTGGATTGTCACTATTAGCAAAGGCAATAGTTGTTAACCCCCAAAACATTAAGCAATGAAAGCAGAAGGTTATTAATGAAACTATTCTCGAAAATAGAAAATTCTGGTGTTGATAGTGCTTACGCTGTATATTTCTAGTTAACAATCAAAGGGAAAATCCGATAGTGAAGAAGTTTATTTTCGTCATTCTGGTGTTTATATCCGCAACAGCCAACGCGTTTGAAAAAGAGAAGGATAAAGCTGGTAAATGGGGATGGGCAGATTTAGGACCGAACTACATGATCATGTGGGAGATTAAGAAGAAAACGAATCTCGATGAACTCCCTCGCCTATTTGAAGAACGGGCAACTTCTTTATGCAAGGAGAAAGTTCTCAGCATGCTTTATGGCGGGCTCGTCAGCACTGATTCGCAATTTATAGCTCCTGCAGGTAATAATATTTATGTCCCAGTAAATCGTGTCAAAGTTCAAGCAGCAGGTGGCGTAAGATGCTGCGAGAATGAAGCGCATAGCAAAGCGGAAGAACAGCACGGCTCACTCAAGTGATTACAAACTTTGCGCTCAAGCTTGTTCTATTAAAGGATATGGACAGCCATTATTTTCCTAAGGTTTAAATGAGCAATTGGTGTATAGGTTTGTTTGGCGGTTAAAATAGCCTGCTATTGATATTATAGGTATCAATATTCTCTGAAATCGAAAGAGAATAGGCACCCATTATTTTCTAGCGCCACAATCCAATCACGCCGATGCTCAAATGAGCACCTAGATGAGTACATCTTCACCACAAAGAAAAGCTCGACGGACACAACGTCCGATACAGTGGTAATACGGTGTTGCATCCAGTGCAACCAGCGAAGAACGAGGTGTTGGCATGGCAGAGTTGTGATAAAAGGTAAAGATATCTTATGCAATACCAGGTAGCTGAACCATCAGCAGGTTCTGAAAATATTGTAGGATTGTGGATATGAGTAATGGGTGTCTGGATTCAAGCTATAGAGACCACTATGCCTAATGAACACAACAAAATCTTTGCGGCAATGGGACACATTGCCACGTGTTCAACTGAACTCGAGCTTGCACTCAAAGCTGTTGCTGGATCGCTTATAGACGACTATCAACAGTTCACTAGGATAACGACGGCCGAACTTTCATTTTCTGGTGTAATAGCTCTTCTGCTTAGCCTCTATCGTGCGCGCTATGAAGAGGATGCACATTTCGAGGCACTGCAAATGCTCACAAAGCGGGCCGACGCGGCGCAGCAGAAGAGAAACGCGGTAGTTCACTCGATTTGGCGTTCGGCGGGTGCACCTCGCGTAGTTACAAGAATCAAGACAACGGCTAAGATTAAGCATGGGTACAAAACACAGATTGAGAATTGGACGCTTGACGACTTCGAAGACCTTGTGAAGGAGTTCCAAAGCTTGGTTAACGAACTCAGCGATTTATTGAAGGAGTTAATTGCATGCGAAAAGGCTTTCAACAATCCTGTTTATCCACCTGGGGCTTGACAGTTAACAAGTCGTTCGAGGTGACCTCCTCTTCGCTGCCGCCTCTCAACGAGAGGTTATACAACTACGGATAATCAAGTGTATGCAAAAATCCTTTATCCCTAATTCTTTCGAGGTTCCAAGATTTTTTGAAACTACAGACTTTCACTTTAGAGTTCTTGAAGATGCGGTTGCTGAATTAGATTATGAAGCTGTAATGTCTAGCCAAAAACGGCTAAAAGGCATTTTTGGTCCAGGCACAGAATGGCCCAAAAGTAACATGACTATCGAAGAAAATATTGCAAGCTTGAAAGTTCATAAACAAGAATTTGAATCACGAGAAGCATTTGCTTATTCAGTATTCAGTGGCTCAAAGGGCAAATGTCTTGGTTCTATTTATATAGATCCAAGTCAATCACCGAGCTATGATTGTGACGTATATTTGTGGGTTAGAGATGATAGTGTCACTTTGGATAAGGAGCTCTATCAAACAGTCTTGAATTGGCTTCAAGAGCATTGGCCTTTCTCACAAATTGCGTTTCCGGGGAGAAGTATTACCTGGGAAGAGTGGGCTAAAGAGTTAACCGCTGTATAACAAAACCAACCAAATCAGATTCCGTATACTGTCGTGCTGTTTGCAAAATCACGCCAGCATACTCCACCGTTGTTAGTGGTGTTAGACCATAAACACCGATATCCTTGTGAGGCTGAAAATAGCAATAAAAGGTGAGACAGTAGTTCGACTGACAAATTACCATGGATCTTCTTTAAGAGACTTCAAAATATGACTTGGTCACAGCGGATGAATTCTGCAATCGAATATATTGAGGGAAATTTAGATGGTGTACTTAGTTTCGAGGATGTTGCAAAAGTTGCATGTTGCTCTAAATACCATTTCCATCGTATGTTCTTTTCCAGTTTTAAAATTACTTGTGCTGAGTATATAAGGAGGCGAAAGCTTACTTTGGCGGCAGTTGAAATATTGAACAGTGACAAAAAAATTGTCGATATTGCATTAATGTATGGATACGACTCCCCCAATGCCTTTACCCGCGCATTTCGGAATATACATGGGATAAACCCGAGCACAGCTCGTTCAAGTGCAGTTACGCTTTCTTCATATAACCGGGTCTTCTTTCCCATGGAAAATAAAGGCGGAGAAAAGATGAACTATAAAATAATAGAGATACCGAAATTTAAAGTGATTGGTAAAAGTAAAAGTTTCGAATTCGAAAAATTCGTCAAAGAGGGGCCCAAATTTTGGAAAGAATATGTTGGCTCAAATGACTATCAGAAGTTATTTCGTCTAAGTGATGGAAGGCCAGGCCTAAAAACTGATGCACCATTGCTCTCGGCATATTTTCCTAAAGAAAATGGTAAACGAGATGAATTCATAGATGTTCTAGGTTTAGAAGCAACAAGCGAATTAGATTCAAGCGGGTTTGCAGTTCATACAGTACCATCAGCAATCTATGCCGAGTTTAATTGTACTTATAAAGCCTCAATGAAAACAAATCGCTATATTTATGGAGAATGGTTTTCTTCAACTGGGCATGAAAGGGACGGGAACAAGCCGGACATTGTGGCTTACTTTCCAATACCTTTTAGACCAATGAACGAGATGTGTGTTCGTTGGTGGATACCAGTAATTGGTAAGCAATAATATAGCGTGATATCTGTTGGCGCTAACAAAGCGCTGCTGTCGGGCAATTTTTCCACTGCACTCCAAAATTGCCGCAGAGGAAAGGATATGGACACGGTGAATTCCCAGAATAACCGCAACACTTGAAAGTTAATCAAACAGAGCCAGTGCCGGTAGAATCGGAAGCTCTCACACGACGGATTCAAGTGTTATGACTATAACGTACCGACAACTGACTCTGGAACAACGATACCAGATTAAAGCCTTACTGACAGCCGGATATAATCAAAGCAACATTGCTCGTGAACTGGGTTGCCATCGAGCCACCATCAGCAGAGAGCTGGCACGCTGCCCTGGACGGCACTATCAATCCAAGTTAGCGCAACAGGCCAGTGATGCCAGACGCCAACAGGCCTATAAAGCAACCAAGTACACACCGGCACTACTGGCCATTATTCGGCGTTGTTTGCGACATTACCTCAGCCCGGAGATGATTGCCCATCGTCTTGATATTGAATCGGATCATAAGATCACATTATCAACGATGACGATCTACCGCTGGATTGGTTGG
>JAJFKX010000009.1 GCA_021772985.1 Gammaproteobacteria bacterium | reverse complement strand
TGACAACACCTGAACTTCACCTCTGATCACTGCATCATCCAGCAGCAAATACGCCCCGCCTGCCTTCAGAATCGCCAACTGGCTGATCACCCGGTCCACCCCATCGGGCAGGTAGACACCAACCAGACTTTCCATTTCCAGACCTTGTGCCAATAACTCATGCGCCAACTGATTGGCCCGTGAGTTCAACTGCGCATAACTCAGCTTCTGATCCTCACTGCGCAGCGCTGTCTGTTCAGGTTGAGACTGAACCATTGCTTCAAACAAATGATGCAAACAGGTTGAACTCTGCCGCTCTGATACCGGTAACCATATATCCCGGCTTGCGCAATCTCGCAAAACCGATAACTCTTGGCCTGATAGCAAACTGACTTGGTTTATTGTCTGATCCGGATGATCTGCCAGCTCCCTCAGCAACTGCTGATAATGTCCCAGCAATTGCTGCATCGCCACTTGACTGAAGCGTTCTGCATCGTAGTACAGACCAATAGACAATCGTCCCTGTTGTATCGAGACCGTCAATGTCATTGGATAATGTGTCTGTTCCTTGGCAGTCAGACCAGCTACCTGCATAGCTGGACCAGTACTGGATCGTTCCTGCTCGGTCAACTGCGCTGTCGGATAGTTTTCATACACCATCAAGGTCTCAAACAGCGGCACACCAGACACCACCTCACTGCTACGCTGAATCTCTACCAAAGGCAGATACCCATGCTGTTCCCGGTGTAAATGCTGTTGCTGGAAACTCTCCAGGTAACTCTGCACGCTCTGACTCTCATCCACGCTCACCCGCACCGGCAAGGTACTGATAAACGGGCCTATGATCTCGTCGACCCCTTCCAGCTCCGCCGGGCGACCCGACACCGTGGTGCCAAACACCACTTCCGATTCACCACTGTAGCGACTCAACAACAATCCCCAGGCTGACTGCAACAAAGTATTCAGCGTCAACCGATGGCCCTGAGCAAAGAGCTTTAATTGATCACTTTGCTGTTCTTCCATTGTCGAGAACAAACTCGCTTGTTCAGCAATCGCATGACCCAGCTTCGCTGCACCAAACGGCAACGCAGTAGGCTCCTTAATACCTGACAAATGTGAACGCCAGAAATGCTTCGCCGCTATTTCATCCTGGTTCAGCAACCAACCGATATAATCTGCAAAATGTGCCTCAGGCTCTAACACCACCGGTTGGCCCGTCACTTCACCTCGATACAATCTAGCCAGATCACGCATCACCAAGGGCATCGACCAGCCGTCCAGCAATGCATGGTGATGACTCCACAAGAAACGATACGAGCCTTCACCCTCAGCCACCAGATAACAGCGCATCAACGGACCACTGGCCGCTGCATAGCCACGGAAACGATCAGCTATTAATAAATCCTGCCATTGTACGCTTCGTTCTTCATCAGTCTGCCCAGACCAATCCTGCTCTTCCCAGGGTAGCTCACTGGAACTTGGTACCACCTGATGCGGATACTCACCTTCCAAACCCCAAAAGACCGTACGTAATACACCATGACTGGCCAGCAATAACTTCCATGCACGGCGGTAGGCTGACGCATCCAGCTCCCTTAGCTGCAACGCCATCTGAACCACATAATGACCGGCACCTGCCTCTGTTTCTGTATGAAACAGCATCCCCTGCTGTACCGATGACAATGGATAGATCGATACAATGCCGTCGCCACTTTCATCACCCTGCCAAACTCGCAGATCATCCAACTGTGGCTGGTTTAATTGACACAACGGGTAGTCTGATGGCGTTCGGCCCACCACACCTGGTTTTATACAATGGGCTATCAACACTTTCAGCTGGTTCAGATACGAGGATAAAAATACCTCTATCGCCGCCTCGCTGTAGCACTCGCCACTGTAGTTGCAGCTCAGCTGTAAACGACCTTCACAGATCATCCCGGATACGCTTAACTTATCAATTCGTTGCTGTTCTGATGCAAAACCACTGCCGGTGCTCTCTCTAGCTATGGCAAATACGTCATCGGCTTCCTGCGCTTGGAACTGCCCCAGATAATTAAAACTCAGCTCCACCGGCTGGGCTGGACGCAAACTTGTTCTGATCTCAGCGTCCGGATGTAAATACCTCAGCATCCCATAGCCGATACCCTTGTTAGGAATTGATCGCAGTTGCTCCTTCACCCCCATCAACTGCTCACACAGACCACCAGCCGCACTCAATAGTGTCACAGGATAAATCGAGGTAAACCAGCCCACCGTCCGGGTGATATCCAGTTCCTCGCCTACCTGCTCACGGCCATGACCTTCCAGGTGCAGACTCAAGCTTTCACGACCCGTCCATTCCCGGTAGCCCAGCAACAACGCCGTCAGCAACACATCATCGATCTGTGTCCGATACGCTGCATTCACCTGTTTGAGCAACTGCTCGGTTTGAGCCTCACTTAAACTAACATGCTGGCCATTGCTATCTGCTATGCAATTGCTGGCTTCCTGCGCTACATATAGCTCCTCAACCAGGGAAACCTGATCTTGCCAGTATTCCAGCTCTCCAGCTAATTCCTCGGACAACACCTGTTCATGCAAATGTGCAGACCACGCCTGGTATGAGTAACTCTTGGTCGGCAGTTGCAATGCTTCAGACCGTTGCAGCTGCTCATAACCTATACGTAAATCTTCCTGCAAGATCCGCCACGACACACCATCCACACCCAGGTGGTGAACCACCAGTAATAATCTGTGACTGCCATCAGGCAGCACAAACAAACAGCCCGCCAGCAAACAACCTGATTCCAGATCCAGACTACCCTGAATCTCATTACCTATCCGATGAATCTCCGCCGATGCATCACCTATTCCGCTCAGATCCTCATAACGCAAAACAAACCTTTCAACGGCTCCCGCCAATGATTGACTGTCCCAGTCACCTTCGCGGTAATACAACCGCAGCGCATCATGATGATTGACCAGTGCTGTCAGTAACTGCTCCAGCAGTTCTTTATTCGCTTGTGCAGGCAACTTGAACAGCATCGCCTGATTCCAGTGATGGGCACTGACATAATCAGCTTCGACAAACCAGCTTTGCGCCGGCGTTAAACCCACCTCACCGGTTACCAATCCCTGCTCGGCATCACTGCTTTGACTGTGCTCTACCACACCCGAGAGCGAGCGTACCGACTGGTGCGTGAATACATCGCGTACCGTTAGACTCAAACCCAACTGGCGAGCACGCGAGACCAGTTGGATACTGATGATCGAATCACCGCCCAGTTCAAAGAAGTTATCGTCGATGCCAACCTGATCAACCGGTAATAATGACTGGTAGATCCCTACCAGTTGGGATTCCACTGCATTGCGCGGCGCTACATACTGCTGCCGGTAAGCTTCCCAGTCAGGCATCGGCAAAGCCTTGCGATCCACCTTGCCGTTGGACGTTAGTGGGAACGATTCCAATTGCATGATCACCAGCGGTACCATGTAAGCTGGTAATACCTGCTGCAGGGCCTGCTTCAAATCAGACTCAACAACTGCCTCTGTACTTGCTACATATCCCACCAGCTGTTGGCCCAGATCACCATCCAGCACCCGCACCAATGCAGCATCCACGCCCGGCTGCTGTTCCAGCCGGCTCTCTACTTCACCCGGCTCAATCCGGAACCCGCGCAGTTTAACCTGATGATCGATTCGACCGAGAAACTCCACATTTCCATCCGGCTTCCAGCGTGCCAAATCACCCGTCTTATACAAACGCGATCCAGAGTCCTGGTTGAATGGGTTATCAACAAACTTTTCTTCGGTTAATTCTGGTTTGTTCAAATAACCACGGGCCAATCCCACCCCACCTATATGCAATTCACCAGGCGTTCCCACCGGTACTATTTGCATCTGCGAATCCAAACAATACAGTTGGGTGTTGTGAATCGGTTTACCGATGGGAATTGTTGCGACTTCACCGTATCCCGCGCAATCCCAATAGCTGACATCAATCGCTGCTTCCGTCGGCCCATATAGATTATGTAATTGTGCTTTGGTGCCTGTCCGGAAATAACGTTGTACCAGCTCGTGACTTAACGCTTCGCCACTGCAGAAAACCCGACGAACGCTGCTGCAGGCTGACCAGTCCTCGGTATCGAGCATGACTTGCAACATTGAGGGCACAAAATGCAAGGTGCTGATCTCATAGCGATTTATGGTATCCACCAGATAGGCGGGATCCTTATGGCCTTCCGGTTCAGCAAGTACCAGCGTTGCACCCACACTGACCGGCCAGAAAAATTCCCACACCGACACATCAAAGGTATATGGGGTTTTCTGTAAAACCCGTTCACCCGGTTCCAAGCCATACTGCAATTGCATCCAGTCCAGCCGATTCACCAATGCCTGATGTTCGATGCTTACTCCTTTGGGCTCTCCGCTAGAGCCTGAGGTGTAAATCACATAGGCCAAATGGTTTGAGCTTAAACCAACCGGCTCAGGCAGTAATTCTTTAATACCATATTGATCAAGTTGACGATTGAATTCAGGACAATCCAGATTGACATATTGCGCCGACGTATCTGGTAACTGCGGCAACAACGAGCTTTGGGTGAAAACAATTGGTGCCCTGCTGTCAGTTAATATTACCGATAATCTGGCTTTGGGTGATGTCGGATCCAATGGCAGATAGGCACCACCGGCTTTGGTAATGGCTAAAATGGCAACCAGCATCTCTAACGAACGTTCCAGACATAACGCCACCAATGTGTCTGGCCGCACACCTTGTTCAATCAAGAAGCACGCCAGATTGTCTGCTCTTGCGTTTAGTTCTACATAACTAAGCTGCTGAGCACCAAAAATTACCGCGGCTTCATCAGGTTGCTGAGTTACCTGCCACTCAAACAGTTCATGAATGCATTTGTCTTCAGGATAGCTTTCGCTGGTCTGGTTCCACTGCAGCAGATTCTGACGGTCTTTTTCAGTGAGCACATCAAGCTGGGTAACCACGCTTTGCTGATCCAGCACCAGCGCCTGTAACACCATTTGATAAATATCAGCCATCCGCGATACGGCCGCCTCATCGAACAGACTTAGCGCATAATTAAGCTCTGCAGTGATTTTTTGAGGCCCGTCGTTTAAAAATAAACTTAAATCAAATTTTGCCGGGCTATAAA
The DNA here is from genome assembly GCA_021772985.1 of Gammaproteobacteria bacterium. GTDB lineage: Bacteria > Pseudomonadota > Gammaproteobacteria > Xanthomonadales > Wenzhouxiangellaceae > JAJFKX01. The sequence goes on along the minus strand of JAJFKX010000009.1, from coordinate 4,689 downwards.
TTGTTTGCTGTTGAGCAAAGTTTGCAGTTACAAATGGCGACTGATTATTAGCGGATAATTCTGCCTGCCCATCTTGCAAACTGAACATCACTTGATATATGGGATGACGCGAAGGATCACGTTCCACAGCTAATTTATCTACCAGGTATTCGAACGGCAGTTCCTGATGTACTTTTGCCTGGGTAACCACTGTATGAACAGCGGCTATCAGATCAGCCACATTCCACTCGGAGCCAATCTGCAATCTTAATGCCAAAGAGTTAACAAAAAATCCAATCAGCGATTGAGTTTGTGCATGTTGGCGATTGTCTGACGGCGTACCTATCACCAGGTCCTGCTGCCCTGATAGGTTCATCAAGGCAAGGTAGAAAGCACTTAATAATACAGTGTATAACGTCGTTTCCTGGTTCCTGGCGAGTGCTCTTAATTGTTTGGATAAATCTTCATTTAACTCAAACAGATAATTCTCACCACGATAGTCAATTTGAGGTGGACGCAAATGGCTTGTTGGAAGTCTTAATGCTTCATAATCTGATAACTGGCATTCCCAATAATCAAGCAGGTGCTCAAGGGTTTCACCCTGCAAATAGTTGCGTTGCCATACTGCATAATCTGCATAACCAAGCTCCAGCTCAGTCAAGATTGGCTCAGATCCCTGGATGAATGCCTGATAAGCCGCGGAAAACTCCTGCATAAGCAGCTGCGTTGACCATCCATCAAAACCAATGTGATGACATAAAACCAACAGGTATTGGTTTCCTGCCAGAACGTAGTGGTGTAACCGGATGCTGGGTTCACGGCTCAAATCAAATGGAACAGTTACGTCTGCCTGAATGCTTGGCAATAAATCGCTTTCAGCAACTACTGTGTGCGTTTGTAAATCGACTTGCGCATCCAGAATATTCTGATAATCATTTCCCTGCTCATCAGTAAGGTAAATTGTTTTCAACACAGGATGGCGATCAATTACCAGATTGAATGCTGATCGCAATGCGATCATGTCCACATCATTTTCCAACTGCATAAGCAATGGAATATGGTAGATGCTGGAACCTTGTTCATAGCGCTCAATAAACAGCATGCGCTGCTGGCCAAATGACAAAGGATATTGATCCAGTTCTGCCACAGGAATCGTCACCAATTCTTGCGTATTCAAATGAGTGGCCAGGCCTGCAACAGTGCTGTGCTCAAATAACAGCCTCAAAGGAATATCCATTCCCAATTCACCTCGGCTGGCTGCTGTTAACCGAACCGCTGCAAGTGAATTTCCGCCAATGCGGAAAAACTTGTCATTAATGCCAATCTGGTCAAGTCCTAAAACTACCTGCCAAATTTCACACAACTGCCGTTCCAATTTGGTCCGCGGCGCTACATATTGCTGCCGGTAAGCTTCCCAGTCCGGCATCGGCAAGGCCTTGCGATCCACCTTGCCGTTGGCCGTTAACGGGAATGACTCCAGCTGCATGATCACCAGCGGTACCATGTAACCAGGCAGCAATGCCTGTAAGGCACTCTTCAACTCAGCCTCATCAAGCTGCTGTGTTGTGGCCACATAACCCACCAGTTGCTGGCCCAGATCACCATCCAGCACTTGCACCAGGGCCTCTTGCACATCAGGCTGTTCTACTAAACGGGTCTCTATCTCACCCAGCTCAATCCGGAATCCACGTATCTTCACCTGGTGATCGATACGACCCATGAACTCTAAATTTCCATCCGACAGCCAGCGCACCAAATCCCCCGTGCGATATAACCGCGAGCCCGGCTCTGCCGCGAATGGATTTTCGATGAATCTTTCGTCAGTCAATGCTTCTCGATTTAAATAACCCCGTGTTACACCGGCACCACCCACATACAGCTCTCCGGTTATCCCAACCGGACACAGCTGCATTTGAGATGTTAAAACATAACCTGATAAATCGCTTAACGGCTGGCCAATCGGGCTATTGCTGATTCCAGCATCTAACACTTCCCTTTCCAGTCTGTAATAAGTCACATGAACCGTTGTTTCAGTGATCCCATACATATTCACCAAAACGGGCGAGTCATCACCATGTTTATCCAGCCAAGGTCTCAGTGCAGCAACATTTAATGCTTCACCACCGAATATTACATATCGCAACCTCAGCCTTCGGTTCAGTTCCTGGTCAATATCGATCAGTTGAGTAAATGCACTGGGCGTTTGATTCAGCACCGTTACCTGATGCTCAGCAAGCAAGCAATAAAACTCTTCCTGTGAACGTGTTTCCCAATGCGATACCACCAGCAGACGTCCGCCATAAGCCAACGCACCCCATAACTCCCACACCGTAAAATCAAAAGTATAAGAATGAAACAATGTCCACACATCAGACTGATCAAAATCAAATTGCCGTTCGGTGGCCTTAAACAAACGCACTACATTCTGATGCTCTACCAAAACCCCTTTTGGTTTACCGGTCGAGCCTGATGTGTAAATCACATAAGCCAATTGCGAAGCGGTAAACCCTAATGCTGACTTATCCGGATTGTCAGTTACGCCCGCTGGCAACTCTCCTGAAGCCAGGATATTTTCAATTGGAATTACTTTGAGCGTTTCGAATGGCAGTTCCTCAATCAAATGGCTTTGACTCAGAACTAATTCCACGCCTGAATCTGACAATATGTAACCAATACGATCGTGCGGGTTTTGAGGATCAATCGGGACGTATGCACCACCTGCTTTCAGAATCCCAAGCACACCAATGACCATCTCCATGGAGCGCTCTACACAAAGTCCTACCAGGGTATTGGATCTAACACCGTGATTGATCAGGTTATGCGCTAGCTGATTGGACAATATATTTAACTGTCCATAGGTTAGCCATTCTTGCTCAAACACCAAGGCTATTGCATCCGGTTGCTGTGCAGCATGCACTTCAAACAGTTCATGGATATATTCAACTGCAGGATGCTCTGCCGTTGCAGCACTCCATTGCTGTAACTGTTGTTGTTCCTGACTCGTCAGCAGATTTAACTGTGACAATGGTTGACCCAGATCAGCCGTCAACTCAACCAGCAACTGCTGGTAATGCCCCAGTAACCGCTCTATTACTGCTTCACTAAAACGGTCCGCATCGTAATAAACCGCTATCTGCAGTCGGCCCTGGAAGATCGCCATAATCAACGATATCGGATAATGTGTCTGTTCCTGGCTGTTGCGGCCATTCACCTGTAACCCTGCATCACCATCGAAGCTTTCCTGCTCGGCCAGCTGTGCAGTCGGATAGTTCTCATACACCGCCAGCGTTTCAAACAGCGGTACACCTGCCTGCACTTCGCTGGATTGCTGGATATCCACCAGCGGCAAATACCCATAACGCTCACGCTGCAGGTGTAATTGCTGGAACCTCTGCAAATAAGCCAACACGCTCTGACTCTCGTCCATGCTCACCCGCACCGGCAAGGTACTGATAAACGGACCTATTATCTCGCCGACCCCCTCCAGTTCAGCCGGTCGACCCGACACCGTGGTACCAAACACCACTTCAGAATCACCACTGTAGCGGCTCAACAACAAGCCCCACATCGACTGCAACAAGGTATTTAGTGTTAGATGATGTTTTCGGGCAAAACTCTGTAACTGCTCACTTCGCTCTACCGTCAACCTGGCCGACAGCTCTGTTTGCTCAACAATCGCCTGACCCACCTTTGCTGCACCAAAGGATAATGCTGTTGGCGCCTGGATCCCTGATAAATGATCACGCCAGAAACTTTCTGCTTGCTGTTCATCCTGATTGAGCAACCAGCCGATGTAATCGGCAAACTGTGCTTCAGGTTCAAGCACCTCTGGCTGTCCCGATACTTCACCCCGATACAACCTGGCCAGATCACGGTATACCAGCGGCATCGACCAACCATCCAGCAACGCATGATGACAACTCCATAAGAACCGGTATGAGCCTTGCCCTTCAGCCACCAGGTAACAACGCATCAACGGACCACTGGCCGCTGCATAGCCACGCTCACGATCGCTGCTCATCAGCTGGCACCAACGCTCAGCCCGTTGTTCATCACTCAAACCAGACCAGTCATACTCCTGCCACGGTAACTCACTGGTCGCCGGAATCACCTGCTGCGGCTGCTCGCCTTCCAAACCCCAGAACACTGTGCGCAATACACCATGACTGGCCAGCAATCGCTCCCATGCTCGACGGTAGGCGGGTGCATCCAGCTCGCCTAGATCCATCCCCATCTGCACCACATAGTGACCCGCGCCTGAATCCGTCTCAGAGTGGAACAGCATCCCCTGTTGTACCGATGACAATGGATAGATCGATTTAATGCCTTCGCCGTTCTCATCACCCTGCCAGGCACGCAGATCATCCAACTGACTTTGATTTAACTGACACAACGGGTAATCCGAGGGTGTCCGACCAACCACACCCGGTTCAATACAATGATCTATCAGCGCTTCCAGCTGGTTTACATACGCGCTTAAAAACGCCTCTATCACCTTGTCGCTATAGCATTCGCCACTGTAATTGCAGCTCAGCTGCAAACAACCTTGATCAATACGCACTACCAGATTCAGTTTGTCGCTGCGCTGCTGATCACGAGATACACTCTCGCCCACCCCCTCATTACCCAGTGCGAACAGTTCATCTACTTCCAGTCCCTGGAACTGTCCCAGGTAGTTAAAACTCAACTCCACCGGCTGTGCAGGGCTCA
>JAJFKX010000008.1 GCA_021772985.1 Gammaproteobacteria bacterium | reverse complement strand
GCGTCGGTGCCACCAAACCCATTATACCCATAAGTAACCGCACCATCAGACACGCTGCCGGTGATACCACCCAGTGTAGGTGGATCATCAACTTTCTGGCCAAAAGCAGTTACCGAAAATAAAACTAAAACAAGCAGATACGCTTTCTTAAGCATGGAGACTTTCCCTAGATGTTAGTCGTGCCTTAGTATAGTGATGTTTTAACCAAATTAAAACAATTCATTCCATCTTGTATTAATTTACTGAAGATATGAAACAGTTGCACATTACTATCCAGTTGCAATTTAAATAACCATAAAAGTATTTTGTGATCAAAACCCTGTACACCTCAATGGCCATGGTGACCAATTTAACCAAGCTTTACCTAAATGTATCAGAGGTTGATAATTCACCCTGATAAACCCCGGCCTTTGGATTACACTAACCCTATGTCGATTAGTATTTTTGATTTATTCAAAATAGGTATCGGACCTTCCAGTTCCCATACTGTCGGGCCGATGCGTGCTGCAGTGTTATTTGCCAAGCGCCTGGAACAAGCCAACCTGATCCAGTCCACCACCCGAATCCTGGCAGAGTTGTATGGCTCGTTGGGCCATACCGGGCGCGGTCATGGCACGGATAAAGCGGTGTTATTGGGGCTGGAAGGCCACTTGCCGGATGCTGTTGATCCTGATTACGTACCGCGGCGTGTTGCCGATATTCTTGCTCAACAAAACCTGAACTTGCTGGACAAGCACTCAATTGCTTTTCAGCATCGTAAGGATCTTATTTTCCATAAACGTCAAACTTTACCGCATCACCCAAATGGCATGCGCTTCACCGCATACGACACCGCTGGTCAAGAACTGCTGAGCAGGGACTATTACTCTGTCGGTGGTGGTTTTGTGGTTAATAAAGACGAAGCTGAAGAAGATCGCATCGTTGCTGATACCACCTCAGTTGCTTACCCTTTTAAAACCGGCGATGATTTATTACGAACCTGTGCCGAACACAATTTGCGCATTGCCGAGCTTATGCTGGCCAATGAAACTGCCTGGCGTGATCAACAAACCATCCGACGGGAATTGTTGGTTATCTGGGAAACAATGCGCGCTTGCGTAGACCGCGGCTGTCACTCACCTGGTGAATTACCGGGTCCCTTAAAAGTGGTTCGCCGGGCACCCACATTGTTCAAGCAACTTGGTTGTGATCCACAAACTTCACGGTCTGACCCACTCGAAATTCTCGATTGGGTTAATTTATTTGCTTTGGCGGTTAATGAAGAAAACGCCGCTGGTGGACGCGTGGTCACCGCGCCCACCAATGGTGCAGCCGGTATTATTCCGGCGGTAATTTTGTATTACAAACACTTTGTACCGAATTCTACCGAAGACGGTATCCTTGAGTTTTTACTAACCGCCGCCGCTATCGGCATTTTGTACAAGGAAAACGCCTCCATTTCCGGTGCCGAAGTTGGTTGTCAGGGTGAAGTTGGTGTTGCTTGTTCGATGGCTGCCGGTGGCTTAACGGCTGCCATGGGTGGTTCCTTATCGCAAATTGAAAATGCTGCGGAAATCGGCATGGAACACAACCTTGGTTTGACTTGCGACCCGGTCGGCGGGCTGGTGCAAATTCCGTGTATTGAGCGTAACGCCATGGGTGCCGTGAAAGCCATCAACGCCAGCCGCATGGCCTTGCGTGGCGACGGTAAGCACCAGGTAACACTGGACCGGGTCATCAAAACCATGCGCGATACCGGGGCGGATATGAAAACAAAATACAAGGAAACTTCTCGAGGCGGGTTAGCGGTGAATGTTATCGAGTGCTGACCAGAGTCCATATGTCTAACCAAGCATCCTCCCGTTTCCCCCAATTAACCATATGGCTGCCCGCCTGGGTTGATTCGTTTTTAGCTGATCCGGATACTGTTTATCCAACAGTTCAAGATCGAATGAATATCGCCATTGGTCTTGCACGGCACAATGTCAAAAACGGCACCGGGGGCCCGTTTGGCGCAGCCATATTTGATATGGACACCCATAAATTAATCGCCCCCGGGGTCAACCTTGTGGTGCCCACCCGCTGGTCTGGTGGTCATGGTGAAATGGTCGCTTATGCGATTGCCCAGCAAATATTGCAAAGCCATGATTTAGGCGGAACTGGAATGCCGCGTCTGGAACTGGTCACCAGTACAGAACCCTGCTCAATGTGCTTTGGTGCAACACCCTGGTCAGGTATTCGTCGTCTGGTCTGTGGTGCACGTGATTCCGATGCACGAGCGATCGGTTTTGATGAAGGACCGAAACTGGAACAATGGGTGCAGGCGTTGGAATCCAGAGGCATTGAAGTGGTTCAGGATATACTTCGTACTGAAGCCAGCGAGGTATTGCAGGCCTACGCATCCAGCGGCGGCATAATTTATAACGGTCGCAAAGACTAGTACCCAAAAGGATTGCCATGTCGATACGTGACTTTATCCAAGCACTGCCCAAAGCCGAATTACATTTACATATAGAAGGCACATTAGAGCCGGAACTGATGTTTGCACTGGCACAGCGCAATAAAGTCAATTTACCCTACAGCTCTATCGATGCCCTCCGTGCCGCCTACGATTTCGGTAATCTGCAAGACTTTCTTGATCTTTACTATCAAGGTATGAGCGTGCTGCAAACCGAGCAAGACTACTATGATCTCACCTGGTCCTATTTAGAAAAATCACGCGCCCAAAACTTATTGCATACCGAGATTTTCTTTGACCCTCAGGGTCATACCGAACGCGGTATCGAATTCTCAACCGTTTTTAACGGCATCCACCAGGCACTGACAGACGGTCAGCGCAAGCTGAACATCAGCAGCGAACTGATCATGTGTTTTTTGCGTCACCTGGATGAAGCAGATGCCTTTTCAACCTTGCAGCAAGCCTTACCGTATAAGGACCATATTATCGGTGTCGGGCTCGACTCTTCCGAACTCGGTCACCCGCCAGGCAAGTTTAAAAATGTGTTTGCGCGTGCCCGGGAAGCAGGGTTTTTGCCGGTTGCGCATGCCGGTGAAGAAGGTCCGGCAGATTATGTTGCCAGTGCACTCGACGATTTACATATCGTCAGAATTGATCACGGTAACCGTTGCCTGGATGATGCTGAGCTGACCGCTCGGATTGCCGCAGCGCAAATCCCACTGACAGTTTGCCCGCTTTCCAATTTAAAGCTGTGTGTGGTCAAGAATATGCAGCAACACCCACTACGGCAAATGTTGGACAAAGGCTTGCTGGTGACCTTGAATTCCGATGATCCCGCTTATTTTGGCGGTTATATTAATGAAAACTATCTCGCGGTACAGGTGGCACTTAATTTAAGCCGGGAAGAACTTGCCGGGCTGGCTCGTAATTCATTTAAGGCATCTTTTTTACCTGATCAGTTGAAACAGGCCATGATCGCCAAAGTTGATGCTGTTGAAATTCATCAGACGTAATTTGATATGCCTGACTATCCACGCGACCTGATTGGCTACGGCACAACACCTCCGCATGCCGGCTGGCCGGACAAGGCCCGGATTGCCGTCCAGTTTGTGTTGAATTACGAAGAAGGAGGCGAAAACTGCATATTGCATGGCGACCCAGCCTCAGAAACCTTCCTGTCTGAAATTATCGGCGCCCAAGCGCTTACCGGTGCCCGTCATATGAGCATGGAATCCATCTATGAATATGGCAGCCGTGTTGGTGTTTGGCGTTTGTTGCGATTATTTGAGCAGTTCGACATTCCACTTACAATATTTGCGGTCGCCATGGCCCTGGAACGTAACCCCGGGGTAACTGAAGCCTTTGTCAAAGCCGGCCATGAACTTTGCAGCCACGGTTATCGTTGGATTAATTATCAGAACATTGATGAAGCCACCGAACGTGAACATATCCATCAAGCTATAGAAATAATTGCACGGCTCACAGGCGAGCGTCCGCTGGGTTGGTATACCGGCCGCACCAGCCCCAATACCCGGCGATTGATCGTCGAAACCGGCGGGTTCTTATACGATGCTGATGCTTACAGCGACGACTTACCGTTCTGGACCCAGGTCAATAATCAGCCACACCTGGTGGTGCCCTATACGCTGGATGTCAATGATATGCGGTTTGTTACCCCGCAAGGGTTTAACCATGGTGATCAATTTTTCAACTATTTAAAAGACAGTTTTGATACTTTGTACGTTGAAGGCGCTGATACCCCGCGTATGTTGTCGGTTGGATTACACTGCAGGCTGGCTGGTCGTCCCGGCCGTTTTGCGGCATTAAAGCGGTTTATTGAATATGTGCGAGGCTTTGATCAAGTCTGGTTTGCACGACGAGTCGATATTGCCCGGCACTGGCATCAGCATCATCCATATTCGGCTCAGATCTCATGAAGCAGGCACTGGAACCTGTGCCTACCAGTTTGAGCAAAGCTGAATTTATTGAGCGCTTTGCACACTTATACGAGCATTCACCGTGGGTCGCCAGCATGGCTTTTGACAGTGGTCTGAGCAATACTCAAAATCATCCAGAAGGCTTGCATACATTGATGTCCCAAACGCTGCTGGCTGCAAGCAAAACAAAACAACTGGCGCTGATCAATGCCCATCCCGATTTGGCCGGGCAAGCTGCAATGGCAAGCAATCTGACGCCTGCATCAACAACCGAGCAGGCCTCTGCCGGGCTGGACCAGTGCACGCCAGATGAGCTTAATCGCTTCCAACTGTTGAACACGCGTTACCAGGCTAAATTTGGTTTCCCCTTTATACTGGCGGTAAAAGGTCTGAATCGAATCGATATTCTTGCCAACTTTGAGCAACGCTTGAACAATTCAGCAGAGACTGAGTTTGCCACAGCGCTGGAACAGATCAACAAAATTGCCTGGTTAAGACTTCAAAGTTTATGATGCACGACCACCCATTCGCCGAGTGGATTAATCTGGCCCAGCCAAGGCTCGGCGCCTCAGTGGTCTATGCAACCGATGAGTTTTTTGCCGCCAAAGAGCGTTTAATCAAGCCAGAAGCCCCCCTGTTCATTCCGGATAAATATGATCACCACGGTAAATGGATGGATGGATGGGAATCACGCCGTAAACGTGGCCCTGGGCATGATTACTGCATTCTGCAATTGGGCACGCCAGGCATCATCAAAGGTTTTGAAGTGGACAACAGTCATTTCACCGGCAACTACCCACCATCAATATCCATCGATGGCAGCTTGACTGAATCACCGCCTTCAAATGAAGATGACTGGACCGAACTGGTTGCCAAACAGGCAGTACAAGGTGATCAACAACATTGTTTCGCTGTTTTTGATGAAACACCATGGAACTATCTACGCTTGCATTTATACCCGGACGGCGGTGTGGCGCGCCTGCGGGTATTTGGGCAGGTCGCGCGGCAATGGTGCAGCAGTGACTTCCAAACCGAGCATGACCTGGTGGCGATTGAAAATGGTGGCCGGGCAATATGCTGCAACGACATGCATTATGGCCACATGAGTAATTTGCTCGCTCCAGGGCGCGGCATCAATATGGGTGACGGCTGGGAAACCCGCCGCCGCCGTGAGCCTGGCAACGACTGGGTGGTACTGGCACTGGGACACACTGGTGTCATTGAGCGCATCGAAATTGATACAGCCCATTTCAAAGGCAACTACCCGGAAAGCTGCTCACTGGAAGGTGTGCTGGCCGTTGACGATAACCCGGACTGCGGCGATATACATGGATTGCCCTGGCAAACCCTGATGCCGAAAGCCAATTTGGGTCCCGACCAGGTACACACCTTCAGTCGCGAAATTACCCACCATATACCGGTCAACCGGGTCCGCTTGAACATATTCCCTGATGGCGGGATAAGCCGCGTACGTCTATTCGGGCGCTTGCATGAAACATGAACAATGTAACGCTGGTTGCCAAAGCACTGACGGCAGATGATTTCCAACCATTCGGCGAGGTCATTGAATCTACCGGTAATCCATTACCCATTAACGCCGGCAGCTGTGATCGATTCAATGACCTGGCTAATATTGATGTCAGCAAAAACAATGGCCGCGCCGGACTGGCTATTTTCTGTGCTCAGCCACACACTTTGCCGCATAAGGTGTCGATAATAGAACGTCACCCATTATCCAGTCAGGCATTTTTTCCAATCGCCGGACAGCGGTTTTTAATTGTTGTTGCCCCCGCTGAACTAACGCCCTCAGCAAGTTCTTTGTCCGCATTTGTCAGTAACGGTCGCCAGGGTGTCAATTATGCGCCCGGGGTGTGGCACCATCCTCTGATCACATTGGATCAAGCCGGTGAGTTCATTGTCATTGACCGGTTGGGCCCTGGCCGTAATTGTGATGAGATAGACTTATCCGAGCAAAACATCATGGTTGAAATTACATAATCAGGTATCAATCAAATGGACCCTTATTGGCACGAATGGCTTAACTTATTAATCCGCTGGATTCATGTCATTACCGGAATCGCATGGATAGGGGCCTCGTTTTACTTTAACTGGCTGGAAGGTAACCTCGAGCGCAACAATAAACCCAATGGACTGGCCGGTGATTTATGGGCTGTGCATGGCGGTGGTTTTTATCATGTTCGAAAATATGAAGTCGCACCGAAAAAACTACCTGAGCAGTTGCATTGGTTCAAATGGGAAGCTTATTTCACCTGGATCAGCGGATTTGCGTTACTGATCATCGTGTATTACCTGAACCCGGTTTACCTGCTTGGCAGTAACCCGACAGGATTAAGCGGCCCGGCAGCTGTTGCACTGAGCATTGCCGGTTTAATAGTCGGCTGGGTGGTGTATCACGGTCTTTCAAGTACCCGATTGGTTGATAAACCGATATTGTTTGCTGCTATCTTCGGACTACTGGCAACAGCTGCTGCCTATGGTTATACACATATTTTTGATGGCCGCGCAGCTTATCTGCAACTTGGTGCGATCATTGGCACCATCATGGTAGCCAATGTGTTTTATGTCATCATCCCGGCACAAAAAACCATGGTCACTGCTATGACACTTGGCCAGATGCCCGATGCTGCTCCCGGCAAGGATGCTTTACGCCGTTCACTGCACAATAATTACCTGACATTGCCAATGCTGTTCATCATGATCAGCAACCATTTCCCCAGTACCTTCGGCCATCATTACAATTGGGCGATACTTGTGGCCCTGGCGGTTATCTCTGCTGTTGTCAGGCATTATTTCAACCTGAAAAATCAAGGCCATAAGAAACTGTGGATTCTGCCTCTGGCGTTAGTGGCCTTGTTTGCCCTGGCATTTATCAGCAAGCCCCCAACCCGCACTGTGGTTATGCTTGATCAAGCAACCGATAATCCTCAAGCAGCAACTGCGGGCAGCGACGTTGTTGGCTTTGATCAGGTCCGCACAATTATCAAAAACCGTTGTGTCAGTTGCCACTCAGCTAATCCTACCGACACGACTTTCACGGTGGCGCCATTGGGTTATATCCTTGATACTGATCAGCAAATCAGTCAGACCAAAGATAAAATTTATACCCGCACGGTAACCACTCAAAGTATGCCGCTGGCTAATATAACCAACATGACTGATGAGGAACGTATGCTGTTGGCTGCCTGGATTGAAAATAACCGGTAATTGATCAGCTTGCTGGTAGTTCAAATCTCTATGCAATGTTTTCTTTTAAGTCCTCAGGTATGCTTGTAGCAGTACAAATACGCTCGATTCTGATGGCTGGATTAACAACACATATACTGGATACCGCCCGTGGCTGTCCTGCTGCTGGATTAAGTATCACACTTTACCGACTGGATGGGCAGCGGCATGAAATCATCCGCACAACAACCAATATGGATGGCCGTTGTGACGCTCCACTGATCGAAGCAGGTTCATTACAGCCAGGAAAATACGAGCTGGTATTCCATGCTGGTGAGTACTTCCATCGTCACCACATCGACCTGCCAGAGCCGTTATTTTTAGATGACATACCAATACAATTTGGTATCGCAGCAACCGATCAACATTATCACGTGCCCTTATTACTGTCCCCCTTTGGTTATTCCACCTATCGAGGCAGTTAATGCGAGGACAGGTCAGATTTTTGCTTAACGGTGAAATGCATACGGTCCGCGATGCATCACCAACACTAACAGTGCTTCGCTATTTGCGTGAAAATTTAGGCCTGTGTGGCAGCAAAGAAGGTTGTGCGGAAGGCGATTGTGGAGCCTGCACGATTGCTCAAGGCGAGATTCATAATGGCCGTATGCGTTACCGCGCAATCAATAGTTGTATTCAATTCTTACCCACTCTGGATGGAAAATCGATTGTCACCGTCGAAGCGCTCAAGAATACTGATGGTTCATTGCACCCGGTACAACAGGCGATGGTCGACAAGCACGGCTCACAGTGTGGCTTTTGCACACCCGGTTTTGTGATGTCTTTATTTACGCTGTATCACCGGGCCGGTGATCACTCAAACATTGATCGGTTAACTGTGAATGACGCCATTGCCGGCAATTTATGCCGTTGCACTGGATATGGACCGATCATAGAGGCAGCCCAATCGAGTTGCAGTGAACAACCTGATGATTGGTTTACCAGCAGTGAGGCACAATTGATCGAAGCGCTATCAGCGTTGGACAGTGACCAAAGCCTATTGTACGAACATGCTGGGCAGCGATTTTTTGCACCGCACAGTCTGGCGGAGTTAAATAAACTCACTGCACAATATCCCGATGCCAGCATTTTAGCCGGCGGCACTGATGCCGGTTTATGGGTGACCAAATTTAAACGTCAACTCGACACCGTTATTTATATAGCCAATGTAGCAGAGCTGCAACAGATTGAGGTCAGCTCGGAACAGTTTAGCCTGGGTGCTGGCGTAACCTACACAGATGCGTTGGAGGTTCTAAGCGAACATTTTCCTGACTTTGCTGAAATGACGCGCCGAATCGGTGCTGAACAGGTCAGAAATGCAGGCACCATTGGCGGTAATATTGCCAATGGATCGCCGATCGGAGATACACCTCCTGTATTAATCGCTTTGGGTGCGCGTCTGATTTTATCCAGCTGTAATGGTAACCGTGAAATCGCCCTGGAAGACTTTTTTATCGATTATGGCAAACAGGACTTACGCAGTGACGAAGTGGTAGCGCAGATTGTTATACCAAAGCCTGCAGTCGGTTCGCAATTGTTCTGCTACAAAATTTCCAAGCGGTTTGACCAGGATATCAGCGCGGTCTGTGCGGCTTTTCTGATAGAGCTGGACAATCAAGGCGTGGCACGATCATTTAAAGCAGCATTTGGCGGAATGGCAGGTATTCCAGCACGAGCCAAGCATCTGGAACAAGCCCTATTGGGCCAGCCATGGAACGAGCAAACAATCTCCTCCGCAGCAACCCAGCTGAAGCTTGATTTCAATCCGCTGTCAGACTTGCGGGCCAGTGCTGAATACAGGTTACAGGTAGCAGGCAATTTATTAACCAAATGCTATCTGGAATCCACCGGCGAAGTGGGCAATACCCGTTTGTTCGGCAGTTCCCGGCACAGTTATGGCAAGCGCTGATTTACCCAGTAATATTTCCGGCGGTGTCAGGCGGCCGCTAAGGCACGACAGTGCCCACAAACATGTCAGCGGTGAAGCGCTGTATGTGGATGATATCGCTATTCCAGCAGACGCTTTGGAAGTCTATATCGCCGTTAGCCCGTATGCGCATGCACGTATCGACAGCATGGATTTAAGCGCGGTATTGGCCGACCCGGATGTCACCGCTGTGATTAGCGCCGCAGATATACCGGGGACCAATGACATCAGCCCTGTTTTCGGTGATGACCCGATGCTGGCCGATAAGTTAGTGGAATATGTCGGTCAGCCAGTATTTGCAGTTGCCGCCGGCAACCGTGATGCTGCCCAAAGAGCGGCAGACAATGCCATTATTAAATACACCGAATTACCTGCTATCCTAAATATCAAAGCTGCGCTGGCTGCTGAATCCTACGTCGTTAAACCGCGTATCCTGAAGCGAGGGAATGTTCGACCAGCCTTATCCGATGCTCCATACAGAATAAGTGATAGCTTTTATATGGGTGGTCAGGAACATTTTTACCTGGAAAGCCAGGCCGCATTGGCACTACCCCGGGAAGATGGTGATGTGTTGGTTCACTCATCATCGCAACACCCCAGTGAAGTGCAACATCTGGTCGCAAAAATATTGGGCCGCGCAGACAATGCGGTCACCGTGAAGGTCCGACGTATGGGGGGTGCTTTCGGTGGTAAAGAAACCCAGGCTGCAGGCTACGCCGCCATTGCCGCCTTAATGGCGGTAAAAACCGGTCGGGCTGTCAAGGCAATCCCGGATCGCGACGATGATATGCAAACCACCGGCAAACGGCATGATTTCCTGGTTGAATATGATGTTGGTTTCAATCAGGACGGCAGAATACTGGGCCTGGATGTGATGCTGGCATCACGTTGTGGCCGTTCAGTCGATTTATCACATGCTGTCAACGATCGTGCCGTGTTTCATGTTGATAATGCCTACTTTCTGGAACATGTGCACATTCGTAATTATCGCTGTAAAACTCACACGGTTTCGAACACCGCATTTCGTGGTTTTGGTGGCCCCCAGGGCATGATGGTTATTGAGCACGTACTTGACCATATAGCGCTTGCAACAGGATTAGATCCTTTGCAGGTAAGGCAATGCAATTTCTATGGTGACGGCAAAGATAATCGCAGCACCACACCTTACGGCATGACAGTCGAAGACAATATTGCACCGGAAATTGTGACTGCGTTGACTGAAACAAGCGGTTATCACCAACGACGGGATGAGCTGAAAAAATTCAATTCAGTAAACCGCTATCTTAAGAAAGGCCTGGCATTAACACCTGTTAAGTTTGGTATTTCTTTTACCACTACCTTTCTAAATCAAGCTGGCGCATTGGTACATATCTATACAGATGGTTCCATCCACCTTAACCATGGTGGAACAGAAATGGGACAAGGCCTGTTTATCAAAGTGGCCCAGGTTGTTGCGGAGACCTTACAGGTTGATATCGATCGAATCAAAATTTCCGCCACATCAACCGATAAAGTGCCTAATACCTCTGCTACCGCTGCTTCTTCCGGTAGCGACTTAAATGGCAAAGCAGCGCAAAATGCCGCGCTGACCATCAAACAGAGGCTAATTGAGTTTGCTGCAAAACAATATGCAGTCACTGCTGACAAGATTGTTTTTGAAAACAACAAAGTCTTTATCGGCGAACATCAATTAAGTTTTGATGCGCTGGTGAAAGAAGCCTATCTGGCACGCATATCACTATCAGCCAGCGGCTATTACCGCACACCTAAAATCAACTATGATGCAGAAACCGGCCAAGGCCGGCCGTTTTACTATTTTTCCTATGGTGCTGCATTATCGGAAGTTGTCATTGATACCTTAACCGGTGAAAGCCGGGTTGAGCGAGTCGATATTTTGCACGATGTTGGTCACTCCCTAAACCCGGCGATTGACCTGGGGCAGATTGAAGGTGGATTTATCCAGGGTATGGGCTGGCTGACTTGCGAAGAATTATTCTGGAACGATAGCGGCAAACTGATGACCCACGCGCCATCCACCTACAAAATACCAACCGCAGGTGATCGACCACTGCATTTCAATATGGAATTACTGGCTGACAGCCCTAATCGTGAGCAGGCGATTTTCCGTTCCAAGGCGGTCGGAGAGCCGCCGCTGATGTTGGCTATCTCGGTATTTCGGGCAATAAGCGATGCCATTGCGGCTTGTGGTGACTCCCATACCATGCCAAAACTGGATGCACCAGCAACCCCTGAACGCATCCTGCATGCAATCAACACCCAACGGGAAAGTGCTTAAGCAACAACCATCTCCAACGCTGGTGCAATACGAATACACTTTAAATCAACTCAGACAACATGCATGTCAGGCCGATACCATTTTGCCAACTGATCTGGCGATACCCCAGCCAGGTATAAAATCACCAGTAGAACATTGAATAATTGATGAAACAGCGGCCCCCGGCGACGATAACGACGATCTGAACTGATTACCGGTTGCTGTATTTTTACCAATCGTCCATGCAGTTTTAAACGGTACTGAATCTCGAGATCTTCCATCAGCGGGGATTGCTTAAATCCACCAACCAAATTAAATACATCACGCCGGATAAATTGAGCCTGATCACCGTAAGTGGTCAACGGGTGGTTAATCCGACTAAGCAAGCTGCACAAATTCAATACCCAATGCCGCCGCGTGAAACCCAGATAAAAGCTACCACCTGCGATTTGATGCCGGGTACACGCCTTGCGCACATTTTCAATCGCATTGATTGGTAACCGGCAATCGGCATGCAGAAACAATAGGATATCGCCTTTGGCCGAAGCTGCACCGATGTTCATTTGTCGCCCCCTGCCCGGAGCATCTGCAGCAATCCATTTAACACCCTGCCATTGCCTTGCTATATCAGGTGTTTGATCATCACTGCCGCCATCAACAACAATACACTCGGTATGCTGATCAAGCTCTCCAATGCTGAGCAATGCCCGATCAAGATAATCTGCCTCATTCAAAGTGGGAATGATGACACTAACAATAGCTGTTGATGCCTTACTCAACTGCCGTTATTACCATTGTCGTTACGCACGTCTGCTATTCGGTCACGTAATGAAAGCATCACTTTAGGTAAATCATCCCGCAACGCGCTACGCGAGATAAAACCCGGGACTAAAAAGCCCGGGTCAATAAACACCGAATACGTCACCAGCACATGGCCTTTAAGGTCTGCAATCGGCTGCAGCATCCAATCGCCTTCCAGATGCTTCAAATCCCCGCTGATGCGTTCAAAATGAATCTTCTGCTGCGGAACGTAGTCGGCACGGAACTGATAAACCGTCTTCGGTGCCAGCCAGCCATATTTCACCTGATGTTCAATTATTTCCCAGCTGTTATCATCCGCCTGCTCAAGAATCTCACAACGTTGCATATTGGGCACAAATTCCGGTGCCTTATCGCAGTCCAGCATCACTTGCCAGATATCTTCAGTGGTCTGTTGAATAACAATGGCTGCCTCAACACGTCGTTTACCCTCAACTTTATCGGATTGCACCACAACCTCTCCGGCACCCAACTGTTCCCAATCGGAGTCAGTTAACTCCAGTGCACACGCTGCTGCAGATAACAAGCATCCACAAGCTGCAAATAAACGTAACACCGAGCAAGTTGTCATTGGCTTAACTACCCGGTGTTTGTTCATTGAGATTCCAATCATAATCCAGATAACTTACCCGCAGATCACCACTACGCAACAGCCGCAATTCATCACCAGCGGGAAGATATCGAGCCAGATAGCCCAACACCGCCGCTTTATCACCGGAATACCGGTTAAATAATTCACTGTCATTTTCAGGAACATCAAAATCTTCCCCGAACCAGGAAAAAATTTTCGACAGTTTCACGCGTTTGCGGTGAGTGTCAATATTCACACCTTTGTCTTTGTTGGCAATAAAGTTGTGTAACTGCTCATCCAGCTGGGCATCAATTCTATCGGCAACAAAAGCCTCATTGCGCAAATTTGGGCAGCTGATGGAAGCACAAACAATGGCAAAATGTATCCGCGGTTCCTCAAATTTAACCCGTAGAATTTCATGTTCGATTTGATCCAGGGTTACCGTCTGCCCTGCCGCCTGCCATTCCAGCTTTTTCCAAACACCCGGAATTTGTAAAATACTGTTGCTTGGGCCAAACAGGCCTTTCAAGCTGCCGCGGCGTTTGATTGGGTAATGATCGACAATGGCGCGTAATGTAAAAGCATTGTAAGCATTGATCCAGAACGCCAAACGCTGAGCTTCGTTCCAGTTGGAAAATTCATCCGCAGCCAATTCAGATAATAGCTGCTGGTAGACAACCAGTTGTTGATCATTTTGCTGCAACCCCCGATAGTCCACAAATCCCTTATCATCAACATACTGCTTCAGTAATTGATCGAATATTCGGTGTTGATGATCAAAACCGAGGCTGGTTTTCGTTACTGCCGTGTTTGCAAGAAACATCATAGTGAATGCCAGCAAAACACCTGTAGATTTGCTCAAACTCATCATTGATCTCCTTGTTTATAACGGGTTAACACGTAACTAGCCTGGCAGAAGACCAGTGCAACCCGGTGTTTGCTTGCATCGATAACTCGCATTCCCAATACCTGAAAGGTATTTCTCCAGGTTTTATCGTTACGATTGCTGTGTGGATGACCACTGAACTCCCAATTGAGCAGACTATCCAGCCAGTGTGTGCACTTGCGTTGCCAGCTGTTGTAATAAATGTCTTCGATAACAATCACACGCCTGGCCACTCTGATGGCTTCTGCCAATACCTGTTCCGGGTCATGGCAGTGGTGTAAGACAGTCAGCAGCAGACAGACATCAAATGATTGATCCGCATACGGCAAATGCCTGCCATCGTATATTGTCGGGGCTAAATCAACACGAGCACTGGTATTTTGTACATCAACCCCAACTGCCTGATGGTTGTTCCGGCGTAAAACCTGCAACACACTGCCGAGGCCTGAACCCAGTTCCAAAATGGTATCGTCAGTTTCAAGGCTGGTCGCTATCCAGCGATATTTTTTGCCTGCATCGAGTAACCAAAAGGGAAATACCAGATGCCGTAACCAAGGTTTTATCGACACTGTCTGAAAATACTTCAGGAACCCTGAGAAGCCTTGAGTGTTGCAGTCTGGTCACTGGGATTTTGAAATCGTTGGTGGCGAATGTACCAGCTGTGCAAACAGCCGGCCGGAACACCAAAACGATACGCCAACGCCAGTCCCCGGTTAATTAGTGTCCGTCGCCACCAGCCATCACGTTGCCATCTGCGTGGTGAAGTCGCCAAAAACTGTGGCAGCATGGTGAATTTGCCCAGTTGCCTTAATCGTTTGACCAGGCGCACCTCTTCAAACAAAGGCTGATGTGGAAACCCACCACTTTGCCGGTATGCTGCAGCGCTCATAAACAAACCCTGATCGCCGTAAGGAATGCCAATTCGGGTCCGCCAGTTGGTCACCATTGCAAAAAACCGCGAACACCAATTATCCAACCCATCCAAACAAAAACGAAAATAGCCACCAACAGCATCAGTCACCATGCAGGCTGAAATTTCGCTCAAGGCATTTGCATGAATCACAGTATCAGCATGTACAAACCACAGTACATCTCCACTGGCTGCGCATGCGCCGGTGTCTAATTGCAATCCCCGACAAGCTTTACTCGGTATCCATCGCGCCTGATATTTCTGACACAGTATCCGGCAATCCGGATCAACATTACCATCCACGACAATTATCTCATTTGCTGCGCAACCAGCTTGCTGAAGGTCAGCCAGTAACCGGGCAAGAGCGTGATTATCCTGCCAGACCGGAATAATAATACTGACTATCATGATGTCATTTAGAACCTGTCAGCCTATCGCCGCCAGCTTAGCCAGCGCCGCATCAAATTGGCAACCAGCGGTGTCAACCGGGTGCGGTTGTATTGATCTGCTAAACGGCGCAAATATTCACCGCGTGTAGGATAGGGCAGCAAAGCCTTACCCGCTGAAGCCAGTCCCAGGTTATTCGCCTGCATTACAGCCAGAGGAGCCAATAAGTCACCTGCCTGTTTCCCAACGATAGTTGCACCGATAATTTTATCTTTACCGGTTTTGGTCAATACTTCAACAAAGCCAACGGTTTCATTTTCCGCCTTGGCTCGATCCATATCCGCCCATTCAACCCGCCAGGCCTGGAACTTAAGCCCCTGTCGTTCAGCCTGTGATTTGGTCATTCCTAAGTGTGCCACCTCTGGCGTTGTATATGTACAGCGTGGTACCTGCATGCCTTTGCGGCTGGCAGTTGGTAAGAACAGTGCATTGGCAATTGCAATGCGGGCCTGGGCATCTGCGTAGTGGGTCAATTTTTGAGCGGAACAAATATCCCCGGCAGCCAGGATTTTTTTGTTGCTGGTTCGCAACTTATGATCAACTTCAACACCGGCGCTGGTGTAATTCACACCGGCTGCTTCCAGATTCAACCGCTCAAGATTGGGCGCACGTCCGGCGGCCACCAGAATCTGCTCCGCATCGATGCTGCCACCATCTTGGAGGTGGACTGTTTTTATCGTTCCTGTAGTAGTGATTTTTTCAATTTGAACTGATACGCGAATATCGATACCCAATGCTTCACTGGAAGCCTGCAGGATTTCACTGGCTTCGGGTTCTTCACCGGCAAGAATTCGAGCAGCAACATCCAACAGGTAAACCTTGATACCCAAGCGAGCAAAAGCCTGGGATAACTCACAGCCAATCGCACCAGCACCTATGATGACCATACTGGCCGGCTGCTCGGTCATATCGAATACGGTCTCATTGGTCAGCGGCGCTGCTTCCAATAAACCGGCAATTGGCGGCATTGCTGCACGTGAACCGGTGGTTAGCACAATCCTGGTCGCCTCCAGTTTCTGCATGCCACTGCCGCTATGCACCTCAACGCAGCCATCTGCGGTCAAACTTGCACCTCCAAGATACACTTCAACCCCCTGCTCACGGTACCGTTCGACAGAATCATGATGAGCAATACCGGCTCTAACTTCACGTAGCCAGGCCATTGCCCTGGTAAACGCATCCGTTTGCCCGGCGAACCTTATCGCAGCAGACAAAATCGCTTTAGACGGCACACACCCTACATTCAAACAATCACCGCCCATCGCCTTGCGTTCCACCAACGCCACCTTGGCGCCTAAGCCTGCGGAACCAATAGCGGTAATCAGCCCCGCCGGACCAGCACCGATAACAATCAAATTGTAGCGACCATCGGGGGTCGGGTTGATGTAATCGACCGGGTACACCAATTGCTGCCATTTCGCATCAAATGCTGCACCCGGATACACACCGGACAACTGTTCTTGGATACTGGAATCAGGCTTGCTGCCCATCGGCAATCTCCTCTTTCAACACTTTGCTGGCTACCCGCGTAACCAAAATCGTGACGGCGACCGTAGCAATCAGTCCCACAAACAATAAGAGCTTGCCGGCACTGCCAGCTTCAAAGTCACCGCTGAAAATTGCTGCAAGATTTTTGGCAATTGATCCAAAATATACATACATAACGGTCCCGGGCAGCATACCTATCCAGGAAGCGATAAAGTAGTTGCGAAAGTTGATACTGGTGAGGCTATAAGCATAATTTTGCAGCACAAAAGGAAACACCGGCGACAGCCTGGTCAGTAACACCACAACAAAACCTTTCTTCTCAATCGCTTTATTCAAAGCCATGAACTTGGGCATTTTTTTGACGAAACGCTGTGCCTGTTCACGCGCCACTGTTTTGCCGACAATAAATGCCAACGCTGCTCCGATAATACTGGCAATCGAAACCAGGATGCTGCCTTTGACCACACCGAACAAAGCACCAGCCGCCAAGGTCAACAGCACCGCCGGAAACAACAATACAGTCGCTGCCACGTATAACAGGATAAAAATCAGCCAGGAAATGCCGGGATTAACCTGAATCCAACTGATCGCAGCTTGCAACCAGTCTTTTACCGGCAGTAACAATGCAGCTGCCAGCAAACCAACCAGAACCAGAGCAAAAATCAGCAACTTTCTATTCTTCATAAACACTATCCAAACTCAGCCTGTTGAAGCCATTACTTGATCAATTAAATATTCGCGCAGTTAACGCGCGGCGCTTATGCAACAACTGCAGCCACAGATTTCGCCAACCGTTGACGCGCAGGTCGCAGGTCATGCTCCAGTCTAGTCTGTAACGCAAGCAGTTGATCCCAATCATCAACATCTTCACTGCCGGACAATAACCAAACCGTGCGGGCATTAACCAGACAGGCAGCGCACAAAGCCTGCTGTAATTTGTGTGATGACCAGGGCAATGTTTCCAAATCAGGCCAGGTCACGGATGCTGACATCATGGTGACACCGCCATCATCAGCCGGCTGCAGTACCACATCGTTGTTATGCAATTGCTGTTCAGCAGACAGTAAATCATCAATCGTCAACAATGGCGCATCGCTTCCGATAAATATGAGCCGTTGATGACCCGCCGAGCGCAACTGTTTGTCGACCTGGTTTAATCGCTGGCCCAGATTGCCATCTGGCTGGGGTATTACCATGGCATTTTTATGCAAAGCCTGCGCCCACGCTCTATCCTGTTCACAGGATGGAGATAAAACGACCTTGCCGAGGGTCTGCTTTTGCCAGAAAAGTGCATCTTCCAATGCACAGTCCAACAAACATTCAGCAATTATCAGTGCTTGTTGTCCCCCGATAGTGTGCGCCAATCTTTGCTTACCCTGTCCCAAGGCCGGACGTTTGCAAAACACCACCAGTGAACAATCATGCTGTTTCAGCATTTTTGTCACCTCAGTGCAAACACCATTGCCTGGTCTTATTTGGAATTCTTATTCCACAATTCATCAAGCCTTGCATCCCGGCCGCAACTGGTTCGATAAAAGTTATAACGTAATGGGTTTTTTCGATAATAATCCTGGTGGTAATCCTCTGCCGGATAAAACGCCTGTAAAGAGGTGACTTCGGTGACTACCGGGCCCGGCAGAATAGCTGAGGCTTGCAGTTGCTGTTTGGATGCTTCGGCCAGTTGCTGTTGCTCCGGATTATGGGTGAATATTTCCGTACGATATTGGTTGCCGGTATCACAAAACTGCCGATTAAGTGTAGTCGGATCGATATTTTCCCAGAAAACTTCGAGTAATTTCTGATACGAGACAATAGCCGGATCATAGGTGACCTGAACAACTTCCGTGTGCCCTGTACGGCCAGTTGTGACTGCTCTGTAACCAGGGTTTTCAACATGCCCGCCAGCGTAACCGGAAACCGTAGAGATTACTCCGTCGAGTTTGTCATAGGGTGGTTCCATACACCAGAAACAACCACCCGCAAATGTTGCCATGGCGTATTGCTGATTGGCCGCAGTCATCTCAGTGGATTCATCAGTAGCCGCCGCCATGGTTTTCCCTTGTAATTGGACTCGTTCCTGGCCCTCGTCAAAGCCACCAACTGGTCCAGCTAACCAATACACAACCATTACTAATACCAGTGCCGCAACCAAAATTAGTGTATTTTTCATATTCTTATATGTTTTGATAAGTGCAATAATGACCATTGTACAGACAGTTTGCTTGCGGCCGATGTTGCGATTTTTGCTTTACAGCATATTCTGTAAGCAGTCTGGGCTTGCACCGGTCAAATTTTGACATGAATAGAAGAAACATACTTTTAGGCGCAATTAGCGGGGCGGGGGTCTTATTGGCTGCTCGTTTTACCTTAACTGGCGAATCTGCCGAAGAACAGATTGCTTCGCCAACAAATTCAGGAACATCAGCCGTGGATAACACAATTACAGCTGAGCTTGACTGGCGTCAATTCGCTGCGGAAGGCGCTTCTTTCCCTGCCGTGAGCGATGTCATCAAATTGAGCAAGCAAGAATGGCAGGAACGTCTGGACCCGATTGCTTTTCAGGTTTTACGCAAAGAAGGAACAGAACGGCCATTTACCAGCCCATTTAACAATGAACACCGTCAAGGCCTGTATGTTTGCAGTGGCTGTGAGCTGCCGTTATTTACCTCTGCCATGAAATACGATAGCGGCACCGGCTGGCCAAGTTTTACCGATCGCATTACCACTCATGTAGACACAAAACGTGACTTCAAACTGATCCTGCCGCGCACTGAATATCACTGCAAGCGTTGTGGCGGTCATCAAGGCCATTTATTCAAGGATGGCCCGGAACCAACCGGACAACGCTGGTGTAATAATGGCGTTGCATTGAAATTTATTCCGGCATAAGCGGTCTTATCTGACAGGCAGCTAGTTAAAACTGATTTGTTGGAAACCAATGCACAACAACCGATCAGCTTCCAGAGTTGAAGATACTGCCAAGATCAATATGACAAGTCTCCGTAAAAATTAAATCTGGATACAGTCATTTAATCTGATAAAACTATACTTAGCAATGTAGAGAAAACCGTCTGTGGCTAGCCACAGACGGTTTTTTTATGTGCTTGCATGCTGTTCCAATGTGATAATGTCAAAAATCAGCATTGTCCGTGCGGCCCCCTTTCCAGCAACACTGAAGTGCTCACCGAGCCCAGTATTATCACATTGCAGGAGTACTAGGCTACTATAGGACAACACCTGATGGAGCTTGTGAATGGCACAGCATTCTCAATTCAGCTTATTGAAAACCCGACGTTTTCTACCTTTCTTTTTAACCCAGGCCAGTGGTGCGCTGAACGATAATATATTCAAAAATGCGCTGGCGGTCCTGATCGCATTCCAAGGCAGTCAACTGGCTGGGCTTAATACCGACCAGGTTATCAACTTGAGTGCCGGCCTGTTTATCCTGCCATTTTTTCTGTTCTCAGCTATGGTCGGGCAGTTCGCAGACAAGCTTGAAAAATCGCTTCAAATTCGCCGCATTAAAATGCTGGAAATCATCATAATGCTGATTGCTGCATTGGGTTTTTACCTTGAAAATACAGCGCTATTACTGATCGTATTGTTTATGCTGGGCCTACAAAGCACCTTGTTTTCGCCGATCAAGTTCAGCTTGATGCCACAAGTACTGAAAACCGAAGAACTGGTTGGCGGCAATGGCCTGGTGGAAACCGGAACATTTGTATCCATTCTGCTGGGCACCGCCCTGGGGGCCTATTTTATCGGTTTGCCTGAGATTGGCACCTGGATCATTACCGCCTTTTGTTTGATCATTGCGGTGGCGGGTTATCTGGCCAGCCGGTTTATCCCACATCTTCCGGCAACTGCACCTGAGCTAAAAATCAATTGGAATCCCGTTTCTGAAACCTGGCGCATCCTCGTCAAACTTGCAGAAAACCGTACACTGCTGAACAGCGTGCTGGGTATGTCCTGGTTTTGGTTCTTTGGGGCAACGGTATTGGTGCAGATCCCCAGTTACACAATCAATATCCTTGGTGGCGCATCTTCGGTAACAGCGGGTATTTTGACGATGTTCATTATCGGCATTAGCACCGGCTCTTTGCTATGCCACAAGTTATCCGGTGGCAGAGTCGAAATTGGCCTAGTGCCGATGGGTGCAATTGGCATGACTTTGTTTGGTGTGGATTTATTTTTTGCCAGTCCCGCCGCGCCTTTGGGTGTCAATCTTGCACTGAATGCTTTTTTGAGTATCCCATCAGTTTGGCGCATTTTGTTCGATATGATCATGCTGGGTGTTTTTGGCGGCTTTTTTATTGTGCCGTTATTTGCACTGGTGCAAGACCGCAGCCCACCGGAACGCCGTGCCCGAATAATTGCAGCCAACAGCATTGTGAATGCTTTATTTATGGTAATTGCTGCGATTACAGCACTGGTGTTACTGGGCAATGGTTTCACCATTCCACACCTGTTTCTGATCACCGCCATATTGAATGCACTGGTATCTATATACATCTTCTGTCTAGTGCCCGAATTTACCTTGCGGTTCATGGCCTGGATAGGCACCAACCTCATATATAAATTAAGGGTTCGCGGTTTGGAAAATATCCCCGCCGAAGGCCCTGCTTTACTGGTATGTAATCACATCAGCTATATGGACCCACCCATTCTGGGTGGAGCAGTGCCACGACCGGTAGTATTTGTGATGTATCACCGAATATTCAAAAACCCACTGTTAAGCTGGATGTTTCGGTCGGCGCGCGCAATACCTATTGCCTCCAGCAAAGAAGATCCAGAACTATTGGAACGCGCATTTGAGCGCATTGATGAGATGCTGGAGAAAGGTGAAGTGGTTGGGATTTTTCCGGAAGGCAGATTAACCCCGGATGGTTCCATCCAACCCTTCCGCCCTGGTGTCGAACGTATTCTGGCCAGACGCCAGGTACCGGTAGTGCCCATCGCCATCTGTGGTTTATGGGGCAGTTTGTTTAGCCGGCAAGATCAAGGCTTGAAAAAGCGGCCAAGAAAGCTGCTCAAAAAGATCCATCTGGTCATAGGTGAACCGGTTGCCCCTGAGTTGGCCAATAGCACTTATTTGCAACAGCAAGTGCAGGCGTTGCACGATAGTGTCGAAGCTGAGGTCAATGATCAGTCCTGATGAATACCGGCGCTGCATTACATTCCAGTACTGGCCAAAGTCGTACTGACCGAATGCCAATGTTGCAGCTGCGTGATGTCAGCAAATTATTTGCAGGTAGCAATGATTACGCATTGCATCCAACCTCATTTAATATCGCGACCAATGAAGTGCTGGTTTTGCTGGGCTCTTCAGGCTCTGGTAAAAGCACCTTATTGAAACTCATCAATCGCCTGCTGATACCGACAGCCGGCGAGATTTTTTTTAAACGGCAGCCAATCAGCAGTTACGACCCGGTTTTGCTGAAGCGTTCTATTGGCTATGTTTTTCAAAGCATCGGCTTATTCCCACACTTGACGGTCGCCGAAAATGTCAGCACTGTGCCGCATCTGCAAGGTAAAAATAAGCAGCAGTGCCAAAGCATCGCAACAAAATACCTTGCGCTGGTAAACCTTGATCCAAAAATATATGCGCAACGCCTGCCACACGAGTTATCCGGTGGCCAGCAGCAACGAGTTGGTGTTGCACGGGCATTGGCCACTGAAGCAGATTTGCTGTTGATGGATGAACCGTTCGGAGCCCTGGATTCAATTACACGCGATCAACTGCAACAGGAATTACTCAGCTTAAAGCAACAACTGGGCAAGACCATCATATTTGTCACCCATGATATTTTCGAAGCCTTGACTCTGGCTGATCGAATTGCCGTGTTACATCAGGGACGATTGCATCAGCTTGGCACCAAATACGAACTCGTCAATCAACCTGCCACCGATTTTGTTCGTGATCTGTTTAAAAAACCTTTGCAGCAATTGGCCAACATAGCCGCTGATTCCAGCCATGGCTGAATTGATGGGTTTTATTATTGAACGCTGGCAGGAACTGGTTAGCAAAATTTTGCAGCACCTGCTATTGACCGGGGTATCTACCACGGCTGCTGTCCTGATTGGTGTCCCATTAGGTATCTGGCTGACTCGTCAAGCACACTTTCGGCGCACTATGATGGCCTTGATCAGTATTCTGCAAACCATTCCCAGTCTTGCCATGCTGGCATTTTTGCTGCCTTTTTTAGGTATTGGCGTGTTACCGGCATTGGTTGCTTTGACCTTGTATGCTTTCCTGCCGATTGTTCGTAATACCATTACTGCATTAGAGGGGGTTCCGGCTGATATTATCGAGGCTACTGATGCGTTGGGATTTACCAACGGTCAACGCTTGTGGAAAGTCGAGATACCACTGGGCATGCCGGTCATCATTGCCGGGATTCGCACGGCTGCTGTTATCGGTGTAGGTATTGCAACCTTGGCAGCGTTTATCGGAGCCGGTGGGCTGGGTGATTTTATTATCAGAGGCTTAGCGGTCAACAATACCAGGCTAATATTATTGGGCGCTATTCCAGCGGCTTTATTGGCATTGTTGCTGGATTTTTTAATTCAACGCATTGAAAACCAGTTACAGTCGCGACGATCATCGTCTAAACACAAACCAACCGTTCGCAACTGGAAATGGTTACCGG
Source organism: Gammaproteobacteria bacterium (assembly GCA_021772985.1). Classification (GTDB taxonomy): domain Bacteria; phylum Pseudomonadota; class Gammaproteobacteria; order Xanthomonadales; family Wenzhouxiangellaceae; genus JAJFKX01. Next base: position 266,638 of record JAJFKX010000008.1, on the reverse strand, counting down.
GTGGCGCTGCTGTTGTATTACTGGCAATGGTATTTGGTCTCAACGACCGGCAGACGACTGACACGATTCGAATCGGTAGCAAAAATTTTACAGAACAGTTCATCCTTGGCGAGTTAATCGCACAAATGCTTGAAACACACACCGATTTAAAGGTTGAGCGCAAATTCAATTTGGGCAGTATCGTGATATGTCATCAAGCCATGCTCAACAATGAATTGGATATATACCCTGAATACACTGGGACTGGATACCGCGTTATCTTAAACCGGCAGGAGACATTATCCGCCAGTGACACCTATGCTCAGGTAAAAAAAGCCTATCGAGAACAGTTCAATATTGATTGGTTAAAACCGTTTGGTTTTGACGATACCTATGCCATAGCTGTGCGTCAGGCATTTGCAGATGAGCATAATATCTCAACCATCAGTCAATTAGCTCCGTTCGCTGATCAACTTTCCATCGGCTTTGCTTCGGAATTTTTCGAACGTGCCGATGGCTACCCGGGATTGATTAATACTTATGGTTTTAAATTCGGCGCTACCGTTGAAATGGATATCAGTTTGCTCTATCAGGCAGCCCATAACGGCGATGTCGATGTAGTCAGCGGCAATTCCACTGATGGCAGGATACCCGCTTTGGGGTTATTGGTATTGGAGGATGATAAAAACTTTTTCCCGCCTTACTATGCCGCGCCATTGGTGCGCCATGAGCTACTCGAGCAATACCCTCAAGTATCTGAAGTACTCGCTAAGCTGGCAGGCGTTATTGATGAGCAACAGATGCAAGAGCTTAACTATGGTGTCGATCATGATGGTCAGTCAGCGCATGCTGTCGCACGGCGTTTTTTACTCGGTAAGCAGCTGATCAAATAATGCACTACCGGAACCGGCCAATTCCTTCAACATCCATTCTATCGACCGGCAGGCTGGGATGCAGTGCAATCCCAGTAAATGCTGATAATTATTTCAATAAGACTCAAAATACAACGCAATACTATGTCAAGCTAATAGTTTAGCGAAATACCATCCCGGTCTATTTCTTACCCCGCAAATCAGGCTCCTGCTTACCACGAGATTCAAATGCCCTGGGGGGGGTGATTTTTAAATCGCTGCCGGCACTGTTACTGCCTACGGTTACCCGCACCTGATAGGTCCCCGGCAAAATATACAATGGGTGACCCAGCTCCATCGACTGCTGCAATGGAGCATCTTTGGCCAACACTTGATCGTTGTCTGAATTACCCGCCTGCTCAGCAGCCAGCGCACTGTCCTGATCCAGAATCAAATTCCAGTTAAAAGTATTAATGCCTTGTTGTACCGGTAATGAGCCGCTTTGCAATATCCGCTCAGCATCATCCAAAACCTCAAACTGGCCATCACCATCAACTTGTGACCAGAACTTGATGATCACCTCATCTGCCTGCTCTTCTCTGAAAAACCAACGCGAACGGCGACTGCGCCAATTACGACTGGCCTGCACATCATCTATGTAAAATACATGCACCGGTGAATCAAGAACATCTGCAGTTAATTCCTGAACCGGCAGCGCATCGATAATCCAGATACTACGACCATGGGTTCCCGCTACCAATTCACGATCACGTGGATGAATCACCAAGTCATGCACTGGTACATTCGGCAATCCACTACCCATGGTGCTCCATTGATCACCACCATCCAGGCTGACATAAACACCGCGATCTGTACCAACATACAGCACGTTTTCGTTAACTGGATCTTCCTTGATGACATTGACTGCCTCAGCCGGCAGGTTATTGCTGATATCCTGCCAGGCTTCACCACTGTTATCGGTCCGGTACAGATAAGCGCTGATATCATCATTACGGTAACCGTTCAGGCTAAGGTATGCGCGCTCCTTATTGAAACGTGAGGCTTCCACCCGGGTAACCCAGCGGTGTTCCGGCAACCCATCTGAAACATTATGCCAATCATTACCCCCACTGGCCGTCGTCCATACCTGACCATCATCAGTACCCGCCCAGATCAAACCGAACTGCTGTGCAGATTCGGAGATAGTGGTAATCGTCGCAAACGGTACATCTCCGCGCTGTTCGCTAACACTTAAATCACCACTGATAGCTGTCCATGAATCGCCTTCGTCCATTGACCGGAATAATTTATTGGTTCCAAAATAAACCACATCAGGGTTATGTGGGGACAATATTACCGGTGACATCCAGTTATATCGCAATGCCTTTTCACCCAGTCCGTCACGCGGCCTTACATCAGCGGGTGCCCCATCGCCCAATCGCGCATAATTGCCGAACTGAAATCCGACATAAGTCTGTTGGTCTTCGTCATCAATGGCGGCATAAAACCCATCACCACCGAATATACGGGTCCAACTTGCACCCTCCTGCCAGTTATTTTTGCTGGAGCCTTTTAATGTTCCATTGTCCTGCAACCCTCCATAAACATTGTATGGCTTGGCCATATCCACTGCGATGGCATAAAACTGCCCAACCGGCTGAGCATCTAACTTGATCCAGCTTTTACCACCATCATAGGTCATATCAATACCGCCATCATTGCCCAGAATCATGTGACTGGCATTGTCGGGATTAATCCACCAGGCATGATAATCAACATGCACACTTGGATCATTAATTTCACCATCAAAAGTTTTGCCGCCATCGCCGGAGGTAATAATTGGTACACCGACCACATATATGCGGTCGGGATCATCTGGTGCTACCCGTATTTGCCCAAAGTAATACCCATAACTGTAAACCACTTGATCAATTGGCTGGTCGTGGGTTTTTACCCAACTATCACCACCATCATCGCTACGGTAAATTTCCAGTCCTTTGATATCGGTATTGAATAAATTGGCATTGGCATTACCCAATTCAGCAAGCAGGTCCTGGACGGTCAGCTCATCGTTCTGCATCAATTCGATCAGGCTATCAGCATCTATATCAACCGCCAGGTCGTTTCTGCGGATAAACGCTTCAATCTCATCTTTACTTTGACTTAGAAACTGCGACTCGGTCATATGCTTCAAGCGCTTAACACCCAGAGGTCGATCACCCAAATCCCAATCCGACTCAGGCAACGGCTCCTGATTATCAATCGCTGCATACAGTGTTTGCGGCTGACTGGGAGAAATAGCCAGGCCGATCCGGCCCACGTAGCCTCCCGATGGCAGACCGCTGCCATTTCTGGTATTTAACCTTGCCCAGGTATTACCGCCATCATCTGATCGCCAAATACCGGAACCGTCTCCACCTTCTGTGAACTCCCAAGCAGTACGTTTGCGATCCCAGGTAGCGGCATAAATCACATCCGGATTGTCCGGTGCCATGACCAGATCAACGGCGCCTACCCAATCGCCTCCAGGCAATGTATTGCGCCAACTTTGCCCACCATCATTGCTGACATATACGCCACGTTGACCACCGGTTGAATATAATTTCCCTAATGCCGCAACCAAAATTCGATTGCTGTTGCGCGGATCAATTAGCACTCGCCCAATGCGATCGGTTTCTTCCAGTCCCATATGCTGCCAGCTGGCACCTCCGTCGCTGGATCGGTACATACCCAAACCACCATAGGATGACCGGGATGAGTTGGGCTCTCCAGTGCCGACCCAGATGGTTTCAGGGTTGTTGGGATCAATCGCAATATCTCCCATGATCATGGTCGGCATATCATCAAAAACCGGCTCGAAGGTCACCCCGTTATTGGTGGTTTTCCACAGCCCACCGGAAGCGTAAGCTGCATAAAACGTATACGGTTGCCCAGGTACTACTTCAATATCAACAATCCTTCCACCTTGTACGACTGGGCCAACGTCACGCCACTCCAACCCTGTCAACAACGAATCCTGCTGCAACGACTGATGTTGCATCCAACTGGCTTGTTTAGCTTCATAATCAGCTGGATCAGCACCTTCTGGACGACGTGCATGAGCAGATAATGTTAATGCAATTGCCAATAAAGTCAGTATGGCGCGATTAATCGACAACATATCAGTTCCCTGTAAAACAATGGTTGCCAAGGTAGCTCGACTGGCATGGGAATGCAACGATCAAACGACAGCCAGCCTCCTATACTCGGACAATTCGGCCAGATAGCTAATGCCCCGAATCACTCAAGGTTTGCTGTTGTACCCAAGCTGAATTGATTGAAAAAAATAACACCGCCAGCCACTGGCCACAGCAAGCTGGGCAATTGGGCATATCAACGTACTTGATCCATCAATTGACCGGAATATTACGAGTGGCTATAGTGCGTTATCACCTAGCTACAACCGCTTTGCAGATGCATACCGTTGTAACCAAAAAAAAGGAAAGGCATTGACAGGTTAATTGATATTGATGCCAAAAAATCGATATGAGCAAAAGCGGATTAGCGGATCAATATATGCTTAAACAGCATGCTTAATCACACACCAACAAAGTTAACTTTGTTGGTGATTAGTAACAATTTTGGTTTATTAATTTTTTTTGCCATTGTTAACTATTTCTCAACCAGACATATGGCACTATCCGGTCACAGTCATAGCTTGCAAACAAATATTCAAACAGGAGGTTTGGAATCGCTTTGGTACGTATCCAACGAAAGTTGGTTTAAGCGATTGTGCGGGGCGGTGAGGTACCTGCCCCGCATTTTTATATACTCCATCAATGACTGACAATTCAATAAGCCTAATGCCTTGAATTAGACAAGCAGTTCAATCCAGTGATTCGAAGCCATTACGGAAAAAAGTTTCTATTCTCAACGTTGCTCGCCCAGGCGGGATCACAATGACCCTTGCCATATCCTGAATAGTTATCAAAAAAATATCGTCACCATTATTGGCGGCAGTTGCTGACAGTACGCTGCTGTAACTTCCATCATTATTGTCTTGAACCAGACCAATTGTGAAGTTACCAGCACTTCCCGGGGCATGTTCAATATTTACATTGTCCACTCCGTTCAATAACGGTTGGCCAGTATGATCCCGAAGCTCCAGGGTTAACAGAACACCTTCGCTGACTTCAATAAAACTTACCTGCGACTGGATTGCATCCGGGCGATTAAGCAAACCGGTCCGAAACACGTCAAACTGTTCACGCATCTGGTTGACCGGGTCATCGGCTGCAGCCGGTTGAGCAGCAATATTGATATTCAGATAATACTCGCCATCAGCACAACCAGTACTGTCACAAACGGTATCATCCACATCCCCAAACCGCGACAACGTCAAAAAACCCACATGGGCGGACTTATCAAATGGCGGTGGTGGTGAGCCGCAGGAATCCGCATCCGGACCACCTGGACAAGAACAACGCCCATCACCGCCAAAATCGCGCGCTGTTTCCATCGATGCCATCATTTTGTCAGCCAAATCCCCAGCGGTATTCAGCAGTGTCTGTTCAGTCATGGTAACCACTTGCACACCTGCCAGCACATTCCCCTGGATGGCGTAATACAAATCACCGGCATTGTTAGCTACGCCAGCAGCATGTGGAAAGGTTGCTGCTCCAGTATGGGTTTCTGAGCTTTCATTGGCGCCGACTACACCATGTTGATTGATACCGGTATTCGGTAAAGTTACCAGCTGTGCAACAATCTCCTGGCTACTCATCCCCGCCCGGATACCACTATCAATAATCCCCCGCCGCTCACCTGAAGCATCCAGCGCTGATTGTGCCGAACCACCGCCCTGACCAACTACAATCACAGCCAGCTCAGACAATAAATCGATGCCAGGCACTTGCTCATTGGACAAGCAAGTAGCTGAAGCCACACCCACTTCCTGGGTCTGGGTATCAAAAACGACAATAGACCAGGTAGCAAAAACCGGAATAGTGAAAAAATAAAGCAGAATTGCTGAAATAATACGGTTGATCATATTAAATACATCCAGTTTCCTTGTACATGGGAAAATTTCTTATGGAGCCCATCGAACGCTATCAATAATGGCTGGCGCACATTAACCGCTTGCTTCAAATCCGCTTTGGAAAAAAGTTTCCTGACGCAAAGTTGCAGTTTTAGGGGGTATAACCAACACTCTCGCCATATCCTGGATAGTTATCAGGAAAACATCATCGCCGGCACCACCAACCAAAGTCAGTAAAGCACTGTAACTGCCATCACCGTTATCCTGTACCGGCCCGATAGTTGTACTGTTGGAGCTTTCCGGTGCGTGTACTATTGTCACATCATCTACACTGCCAAGCAGTGGTTGACCGGTATGATCTCGCAATTCAAGACTCAATAAATAGCCTTCACTTACCTCAATAAACTCGACCTGTGACTGAACAGCATCCGGCCGGTTGAGCAAACCAGTTCGGATTGTATCGAATTGATCACGCAACTGATTGACCGGATCATCAGCCGCCGCAGGTTGATCAGCAATATTGATATTCAGGTAGTAATCACCATCAGCGCAACCATTTGCATCACAGGCAGGGTCATCCGGATCACCAAAACGGGAAAGCGCAAAAAAACCTACATGTGCAGACTTATCAAATGCCGGCGGAGGTGAACCACAGGAATCTGCATCCGGCCCGCCTGGGCATGAACAACGTCCATCACCACCAAAATCACGGGCTGTCTCCATAGCCGCCATCAACCGGTCAGAAAGATCCCCAGCCGTATTCAACAATGTCTGTTCAGCCATAGTGACCACTTCCGGGCCTGCCAGTACATTGCCCTGGATGGCGTAATACAAACTCCCGTCATTACTGGCCAACCCGGAGGCATGCGGTCCGTTGCTTGCTCCGGTTTGAGTCCCGGAGCTGTCATCAGCACCTACGACACCGTGTTGGTGTGAAGCAGTATTCGGCAGAGCAACCAACTGCGCGATGATAGTGTCGCTATCCAAACCGGCCCGGATACCACTTTCTATAATCCCCCTCCGCTCACCTGAACCATCAATCAAAGACTGAACCGCTGCAGCCCCTTCACCGACTACTACCACCGGAGACAAGGCGCGTAAATCAATACCGGGAAATTGCTCTCTGGAAATACAGGTGGCGGATGCCACACCTACTTCCTGGGTTTGGGTATCAAAAACAACCACCGACCAGGTAGCAAATATCGGCGTGCTTACTAAAAAAGACAAAATCGTTACAACAATACGAGAAGCCATGCGAGCAGATCCATTTGGGTTTTTGGCGTGTAGTATAGCCATTGGTTGTACTACGATGTGTATACAACAAAGACCGGCGATCAGCCTAACGCTTGCACATGAGATACCGCGCTATCTGCCAGCGCAGACAAAGCGTATCCACCTTCCATACTTGATACTATCCTGCCCTGTGCAAACCTGTCTGCAATACCGACCAACTGCTCAGTAATCCAGCCATAATCTTCAGTTTGCAATTCACATTGCGCCAATGGGTCTTGCTGATGGCCATCAAAGCCTGCAGAAATAAGCATTAATTCAGGTTGGAAATTAATCAACCCGGGTAATAACTGTTCATTCCATGTTTGCCTGAATATGGCACTGTCGCAACCGCCGGGCAATGCACAATAATTCAAATTCTCCGGTCGCTCTATATCCTGATCGCAAAACGGATATAACGGCACTTGATGTGAAGCAAAGTAATGAATGAGTGAGTGTCCGGCAACCACGTCTTCCGTACCGTTACCCTGGTGCACATCAAAGTCCACAATCGCAACCCGCTGTAAACCATACTCAGCAACTGCATGCAGCGCCCCGATGGCAACGCTTGAGTACAAACAAAATCCCATTGCAGTAGCGCGCTCTGCATGATGACCCGGCGGCCTGACGGCACAAAAAACCCTTTTGGTGTGCTGCTGCATCACCGCATCAATTCCAGCGCATATTGCACCTGCTGCCCGTTGCCCGGCCAGCAAACTGGTCTTGCTTATCCAGGTATCCGGATCAAGTGCAAGTGGCTCATCGGTCATGCCGGCATGCCTTTTTTCCAAACTATCCAGATAACCGGCTGGATGAGCTAACAGCAATTGCTCACCGCTGGCCAAGGGCGCTGACCTCCATTCCTGCCCGGGCATACCCTGCAATGCCTCGATCACAGCCTCCAGCCTTGCCGGTGATTCCGGATGATCGCCAGGCGGTTGATGCGCCAGACAATCAGGATGGCTGAGAATCAATGTCATTTCCGGCGATCGTGATCCCATTGCACTTCCGGCTGGGCATCCACTCTGCTCAAAACCCGTGCAATAACAAACAGCAAATCTGATAAGCGATTCAGATAACGCAACACAGGCTCATTCAATTCGGCTTCCCGTGACAACGACAGCACTCTGCGTTCGGCACGACGACAGATGGTACGTGCCAAATGTGTGTGTGCAGCTGCATACCCGCCGCCGGGCAAAATAAATTCCTGTAAAGGCGGCAGCGTATCGTTGAAGTTGTCCAATTGGCTTTCCAGAACACCCACCTGCTTTTTTTCCAACAGGGTCATACCAGGCATGCACAACTCACCACCAATATTGAACAGTTGCTGCTGGACCTGCTCCAGACATTCATCCACTGATTTGTCCGTTGCAAAACTACGCACCAAGCCAATTGCACTGTTTAATTCATCAACCGTACCGAAAGCTTCCACCCGCAAGCTGTCTTTGCTGGTACGGCTGCCATCGCCCAAACCGGTAGTGCCATCATCGCCGGTACGCGTATATATTTTGGATAAGCGATTGCCCATGAGATTTCTATGTTTAATAAACGTAGAATGATGGTATCAAGGATTCCTTATAGATAGTTCATAGAGTATCAATATGGCCCGTGTTCAATTTAAAAATCAGGAAGGTTTAACACTGACTGGCGACCTGGAAATGCCGGCAACTGGTGAGCCACGTGCGTTCGCCTTGTTTGCCCATTGTTTCTCCTGTACCCGAAAAATTCGGGCAGCAGTGCACATCACCCGGGCGATGGCCGATCAGGGTATTGCTGTTTTGCGCTTTGACTTTACCGGCCTGGGCCAAAGTGAAGGCGACTTTGCAGACAGCAGCTTTTCCGCCAATGTCGATGACTTATTGGCAGCCGCCGACTGGCTGGCGCAAAACCATCAACCGATACAGGTCCTGGTTGGCCATTCGCTGGGTGGCACCGCAGTTCTGGCAGCCGCACCGCATATCGACAGTTGTCGTGCCGTCGCTTCGATTAATGCGCCGGCTGAGCCCAGACATGTTCTGCATCATATGGAAGGCGACCTGGACACCATCCAGAAATCAGGCTCAGCAGTAGTCAACCTGGGCGGCAGACCATTTCGGATTCGCCAGGAGTTTGTTGATGACGTGCGCAACCAGGATGTCGCCAACCGCTTGCGAAATTTAAAACGCGCGCTGCTGGTCCTGCATGCCCCACTGGATCAAACCGTAGATGTCAGCAATGCTCAAAATATCTTTGCCGCCGCATTGCACCCGAAAAGCTTTGTCAGCCTGGATAAAGCCGATCACTTGCTCAGTAATCCCGAGGATTCACAATATGCCGGCATACTTATTGCTCATTGGGCCAGCCGATATCTGGACCCCATTGAGCAAACCCACAAAACCGCCGACGCTGCAGATGTCCTCGTTGCAGATGGGGTCAGGGTAACCGGCCGAACTGCAGATGGGTTTGCCTGTAAAGTACAATCCGGCAGCCACCAATGGATAGCAGATGAACCACCAGGTGTTGGTGGGCTGGATACCGGTCCGGACCCATATGCACATTTGTGTGCAGCACTGGGCACCTGCACCGTGATGACTCTCAACATGTATGCCCGGCATAAAAAACTACCTGTTGAACAAGTCATCACCCATGTCAGACATGATCGAATCCATGCCAAAGACTGTGAGGACTGCCAAAAAACAGAAGGCAAAATTGACCTGCTGCACCGCCAGATCACAATTACCGGCGATTTAACTGATCAGCAACGCCAACGCATGCTGGAAATTGCTGATCGCTGCCCGGTACACCGCACCCTCGAAAATGAGATAAAGGTTGATACCAGCCTGGTACAGTAAACTTATCAAAACAACAATGCCGGCGGAGTTATCGTAAAATATCCGCGCTTGACGATCACCAGAGCCACTCAAGCAGCTTAAGCTGCATCTGAGCTACTGCATTAGCTGGCCAGGTGAGCTGTCGGCTGTATTTTAAATCGTTACTCAACAAGCTGATCAATTGGAATACGCATGACATCTGCCGCCCAACACACACCTTTATATCAACAACACTTAGACCTCAATGGGCAAATAGTGGACTTTGCCGGCTGGCAATTACCCGCCCGCTATCAGGGTGTAATGGAAGAACATCACGCTGTTCGGCGACAAGCCGGTTTGTTTGATGTCTCACATATGACCATTGTTGATATTACCGGCGCTGAAGCAGCTGTCCTGCTACGTAAGTTGGTCGCTAATAATATCGATAAGCTGACCATACCCGGTAAAGCACTGTATACCTGCATGTTAAATGAACAGGGCGGCATTCTGGATGATTTGATTGTGTACTTCTTTGCCGATGATGACTATCGTATCGTGGTCAATGCTGCTACCCGGGCTCAGGACCTGGACTGGATCAACCAACAGGCAGGCAGTTTTTCGGTCAATATCACAGAACGACCTGAATTGGCTTTGCTGGCATTGCAGGGACCACAGGCTGAAACTCACTTAACTCAACAACTGGCTGCTCATGCAGACACCATTCAAGCACTTAAACCATTTAACACCTTACGCGAAGGGGATACCATCATTGCCAGGACCGGATATACCGGTGAGGATGGTTTCGAAATCATGCTGCCTGCCGCACAGGCGGTGAGATTGTGGCAGGCACTGATTCAGGCAGGCGTAACACCCTGTGGGTTAGGTGCCAGAGATACCCTGCGGCTGGAAGCGGGCATGTGTCTATACGGGCAGGATATGGATGCTTCGGTTTCACCTTTGGAGTGTGGCCTATCCTGGACAGTCGCCTGGGAACCGGATACTCGCGATTTTATCGGCAGGCAAGCCCTATCGGAACAAAAGCAGCAGGGTGTAAAGCATAAACTTGTTGGGTTGGTGATCGACCAACGCACTGTGATGCGCAGCGGTTATAAGGTCTTCCTGGATGATCGGCAGGTTGGCATTGTCACCAGTGGCACCTTTTCTCCCACCATCGAAAAACCGATTGGCATGGCCAGGGTCAGTCGTGAAGTCCAGGATCATTGCGAAGTGGAGATACGAGGCAAGCGATATAATGCGCGGGTTGTTAAGCCCATGTTTGTACGAAAGGGACAGGCTTTGGATGGTGTCGCTTAATGCTTCACACAGCTATGATCTGTGTTATCCCCATGCCGGCAATGATTCAGATCAACGGCAGCTGTAACAGATGAACTCCAGCCTCTACCGGAAGGATAGCTTCTGGAACAAAATAATATCCACATTAGGCATTGCAGATAACCGCAACTTGCGGCACTATTTTGCTACCTGAAAACAACAGCGAAACCGAGTAATGAGCGATATACCCAAGGACTTACGCTATACCGAAAGCCACGAATGGCTGGAACTGCAGGACGATGGCAACTGGCGCGTCGGAATCACTGATCATGCACAAAGCCAACTGGGCGAGTTGGTGTTCGTAGAACTGCCTGAAGTTGAAACAGATGTGGGCAGTGGTGATGCCTGCGGCGTGGTTGAGTCAGTCAAGGCCGCCTCTGATATTTATGCGCCCATTACCGGCAGCATAACCGCTATCAACGACAGTCTCGAAGATGAGCCTGATTTGATCAATACCGATTGTTATGGTGATGGCTGGTTGTTCGAAACCTCCTCGACTGATGATGCGCAATTGGATGAGCTGATGGATGCTGAACAATATGCGGACTTAATCGCAGACTGAATTATCACCAGTCCAATAAATAATGCGCCGATATTTATTATCGGCAGCCCAAGGTCAGGTACTTCGATTTTACACTGGTCATTGCTTCAACATGAAAAGTTATGGGGCAGTGAGGAATCTGAATTTTTAACACCCATTGCCAAGGCATTACAACCTGCTTATCAACTCGGCCTGAAATATGCGCCGCACAGCTGGTTACTGGAACAACAGGTCGAACTTGCCGAATTTGCACAATACCTTGGAAATGGGCTTGCTGCATTATATGCGTCACGGGCTGATGGTAAGCGCTGGGTGGAACAAACGCCCAGTTATACATTGATTGCCGAACAATTGGCACTGATGTTTCCAGCTGCGCAATTTCTTTTCATCATTAGAGATGGCCGCCAGGTAGCTGATTCCATGCAGCGCATGTGGCAATGGAATATTTCAACAGCGGTGACCACATGGCAAAATCATGTAATGGCGGGATTGTCTCTGCAAGCACATTGTCCAGAGCGGGTTCTCGAAATTCGCTATGAAACTTTGGTAAGACAACCTGATCAGTGTTTCCAACTGATATTTGATTTCTTAGGACTTGAGCATTCCAAGGCTGCCGCAGAATTTACCCGCAGCAAACCTATCAACGTTGCGCCGGGTACTGAAAATCAATCAAGACAGGACAAGTTAGCACCGCGCTGGCATAACTGGAGCCGTTCAGATAAACGCAAATGCGCAAAAATCATTAACCCTCTATTAACCCGTCTTGGATATCACTAATGGTTTCAGCAAACTCACTGGATGGAAAAAACCGTTGTTTTGGTCAAGGCAAACCTTTGTATGCCAAATACCATGATCTGGAATGGGGTATTCCCGTGCACGATGATTGTATCCATTTCGAATTTTTAATTCTGGAAGGTGCCCAGGCCGGACTGTCCTGGGAGACCATCTTGAATAAACGTGAAGGCTACCGTCAGTCATTTCATCAGTTCGACATCAATAAAGTCGCAAACATGAGTGATGCTGAATTGGAATGTCTACTGGATAATCCAGACATTGTTCGCAACCGTTTGAAAGTGTTTTCTGCCCGCAAAAATGCATTGGCATTCATCAATATCCAGCGAGAGTTCAAAAGTTTTGACGATTACCTGTGGCGCTATGTAGGCGGCAAGCCGATTAAAAACCACTGGCAATCTTTTAAAGATGTCCCTGTATCAACAGACATCAGTGATGCATTATCAAAAGACCTTAAAAAACGGGGCATGACATTTGTCGGCTCAACCATCATGTATGCTTATATGCAGGCGGTTGGTCTGGTCGATGATCACCTGGTTAGCTGCTGGTGTTACCGCTCTGAATGATTGACGCTTTAATTAAATCAAACGCCGCCGTTGATAACAGCCTGCCAGTTTGTCCGCCATCCGGGTAGGTTCCGGCAAACGATAACCCCGGGCACAGGCGAGTACATGTTTAACAGATGTATCCAGACTAATCCTGTGCCCTGATGATATGAATACCGGTTTCACTTTGTCACGTGTCCGCAACACCGTACCTAGCAAGGCTCCATTATCAATCAGTTTGGATTGAGAACCACTCAAAGTACCTGGTTCCTGATACCTGCCAACCAGTTTAGACTTGGCCACACCAACTGCCGGCAAACCAGTTTCGATACCAAAGTGACAAGCCAATCCAAAACGCCTCGGATGGGCTATTCCCTGACCATCACATAACACCAGATCGGGCGTCTGTTGTATTTGCTTAAACGCGTTTAATAAAGCCGGCACTTCCCGGAATGATAAAAAGCCGGGGATATAAGGAAATTCTGTTGGTTGCTCTGTTATTGCCTGCTCAACCATATTCAGAGCTGGGTAATCCATAACCACAACCGCCGCCCGGGTGGTTTCCCCTCGATTTGGAAAAGCCACATCGATCCCGGCAATATACTGAATATCCTGTGGAAGCTGATCGTGAAGTATAACCCTTGCAGCCAGCTCATTTTGGCGCCTGATCAGTTGTTGCAGCTTGACACGCGGATAAGCAATGCGCATCGCTATTGTTCAAAGGTTGCTTTAAAAACAGTATCCAGTCGATTCATCAGGTATTGGTCGAACAGGTTCTGAATAAGAATGTCATAGCCTTCCGGCTGCAGATGAAAACAGTCCAATTCGTTACGCATTGCTTCGATTGGGCTCGGTCTGCTCAAATCGCCCGGCAACGGTATATCACCTGGTTGGATATTTTCATCCGGAAAGCCAAAATTAAATTGCATCAAGCCAAAATGGCTGACGTGTTCTACACGGTGGTTGGTCATCGCCACACCAGCATAAAAATTTTCAAATGCAACCGCAGCAGCATTTAATTCCATTGCACTGGGCTGTGACATGGAAAGCCATAACGGAAAACAGAATATAGCCGGTATCCCACTCAGAGTATCGACAAAGTTAGGATAATCATAAAAACTCAGAATGATTTCGATATTGGCATCCTGCTGCAGGATAAAATCAATAATGAGTTGCAGATCGCTACTGATCTGCTGTTGCAAATCCAATTGCTGTTGAGCCGTCAGGTCTGCTCTCCAGTCGTCCAGAAAATCATTACCGCCAACCGTTAATTGCACCGTATCGATATCAGGGTTGTTCAGTAGTACATCTTGAATCAACTGCAGGCGATCCGGCGCGGTCCATTCAGCTGCGGTAGAACCGCTGATGGTTGTTGCCCCACCAACCACGGCATATTGGTCAAATCCGTTGGCCAATAACACATTGGCATGCGTCTGATCATTCCATTGCTGTTCCGCCCAGCTATCACCGATCAATAATACCCGGTTGGTTTGAGCCACGGCCGCTGTGCTAAACAGCAATAATAACGTCAGTGTGAGGCATGCCCATAGGTGTTCCCAGCTGGGAACATGGGAACGAGTGAATTTCAGAATAATCTTAATCTTCCACATCCTGACTTAGGATAAAATGCAATAGGTTATCCTGAAAAGTGGGGTTTTGGGTCAGCTTTTGGTGACCTTCGCAGACAAATACCGGATATTCAGCAGGGAAAAAACTATATTTATGCCTGGGGACCGATGGATCTAATGATTCACGTGCCAACAGTGAGGCTTTGGTAACCGTGCCATCTCCTGGTTCCAGCATAATATTATCGTAGTCAACACCCGCAACCGGGTTGGCAATTTCCTTAGGCCACAATCGTATCTCAAAATCATCCTCTACCTTTTCGGCAATTAACCTTGCCGGTGTTAAAGAGCAATCACCTCCAAAAACAACCATCTTGTAGGGAGTTTCGGGCAATGGTACTGTCAACGACCAACCAAACCGCCGGGCGCGCTCCAGTTGCTTGTGAAAATAATCCCGTAGCACTATGACATATTCCCTGCCTTCCGTTTCGTCGTCAAAACCGTCAATTATCCGCTGCTCTACTTTTGGATCGAATACTGACCAGGCAAATCGCTCCCAAATTCGACGACTGAATAAATCACGTTTTAATGGTTGACCGTTTTCATTCACAATCCAGTCATTAAGCGCATGTGGGAATAATTGATAAACACTCGGGAAGGTGGCGACCGTTTCTGTGGGAATCCGGGTAAAACCAATTTCAAATCCTCTAATAAAGCTGCGCACCGAATCAACAGCTCCCAAACTTGGGGTACCCAGCAAAACCACCCGGCGCACCGATCTTCCGCCCTCCAGGGTTACTGGGAAATCATCCCGGTCCAATACATCCAACTCACCATAACGAAGATAATATCGGGTAACCAGCCCGCCCATGCTATGGGCAATAATATCTACTTTTAATTCGGGGTCGTTGTAATCCTGCTGGATTTGCTTAACCAGCCGACTTAATTTACGTGCGCTGCGGCTATTATCCTGGCGCCAGTCATAAGCAAATATGTAATAGCGCCGCTCACCTTTGACCGCCGGTTCACCAGGTCTTCCTTGCTGGTAACCACCCGCAGCATGCAACGTATCAATTATTGACCCATAAAAATCCTGCCCGGCAACCTTGTCGGTAATACCGGTTACATACAGATCAGAATCAAGTGGCTCCAGAGTTTCAGGGTCAATATCCAACCGCAGCTCGTCAAAATCGGAAAATATCACACGGGTTATCGCACCGATCCAGACTTCTTTGTCATCACTCTTTTGAGCGATTTTGCTACCTAATATCCCAGGGATAATAATGACCGGTGGTTGTTCGGTAGCATTGGACAATGTGTATAGCCGCGACAGATCTGGTTTTAATTGCCGCCCGCAACCCGTCAGAATAAATACTGCCAAAATTCCTAATGCGATTGTTCTGGGCATAGCCATATCAATATCTCCAGCCAAATTTTTGATATAAATGCGCCAGACACCAAAGTGGCCCAATCAATAAAAACCGTAAATCTTCAAACAATGCCGGCCGCTTTCCCTCGTAGTAGTGCCCGATAAACTGACCCACCCAGGCTAATGTAAATACGATTAATGCCAGTAGCCACATGGGCATCCCCGATACCATGGATAACTGCAACCCTAACCACAGCATACCTATACCCAACAATAACAACCCGATCGCCAGCTGCCAGGATAATATCAAGTAATAAATCGTTATCATTACTACCATCAGCACAGTTGCGTTGGATGGAATCTGCAGAATTGACAAAAAAGGCACTGGAACCGACCACAATAGCGCCAGCAGGCTCCATACAATCAATGGCACGCAAATCCAGTGAATAATCTTATTGACTGAATTTTGATGACAAACAGCATATTCATCCAACCAGGTTTGGATACTTTTCATATTCAACTCCAAGTGGCTCCAGTTAGTGCCGTATAAGCACTTTGATAACGTTCCACGGTGGCATTAATAATTCCCTTCGGCAAATTCGGCCCGGGGCTGGTTTTGTCCCAGTCCAGGGTTTCCAGGTAATCACGTACAAACTGCTTGTCATAGCTGACAGGGCTGGTCCCGGGTAAATATTCAGACGTAGGCCAAAAACGTGACGAATCCGGTGTAAATATTTCATCCATCAGCACCAGGTTATTATCAACATCCAAACCAAACTCGAATTTGGTATCTGCAATGATGATGCCACATTTTGAGGCATGTGCTGCTGCGTATTGATAAAGCTTGAGGCTTATCGTCCGAATTTGTTCAGCCAACTCGATGCCGATCATACCCACCAGCGCAGCAAAGCTTATGTTCTCATCGTGATCGCCCACGACAGCTTTACTGGAAGGTGTAAAAATCGGCTCTGGCAATTGTTCCGCTTGGCGCAAACCAGCCGGCAATTTGATATTACACAGGCTGCCGGTCGCCTGATAATCCTTCCACCCTGAACCGATGATATAACCTCGTACTATGGCTTCCGCTGGAACAGGTTTAAGCCGTTTGACCACAATCGCACGACGCTGTAACAGCGCTGCATCAGCTGCCGTTAGAACATCGTGTAATGGCACACCTGTTAAATGATTGGCCACAATACCGGCAGTTTGCTCAAACCAGTAATTGGAAAGCTGGGTCAGAATTTCGCCTTTGCCGGGAATAGCATCCGGCAAAATCACGTCAAATGCTGATAATCGATCACTGGCCACCATCAATAAACGGTGATCATCAATCGCATAGACATCGCGTACTTTGCCACGATGAACAAGTGATAAGGCTTGAATAGAACGTTGCGAGTCCAAGATGATCGCTTCAGATATGAACCAGGTTTTAATTTTACCTGGGTTCTGGGCTGCCGCAAGCAATAGAATCTGCGACAATGGCTTTTCTTTGGCTATTAACTGATCACTGTGTGGAAATGGATTGGGCTGGCAGTCGGCCTGCTGTTTAAAGGCCCTCTGGGCGCTGCGTTAGGTATGTGGGCTGGTTGGTGGCTGGACCGGAACATCAGCCGGATAATGGCTGGTGAAGGTTTCAACATCTTCAGCGGTGGTGGCCAGGCCCAGGTTATATTTCAGCGCGCGCTGTTTGGTACCCTCGGTCATCTGGCAAAAGCGGATGGGCGCGTTACCCAACACGAAATTGCCGTAGCGGAACAGGTGATGGCGCAATTGCACCTGAATAAACGCCAGCGCGAAGAAGCAATCAGTAATTTTCGATTGGGTAAAAGCAGTAAATACCCGTTGGAAAACGAGCTCAATTCATTCAAGGTATTAACCCGTAACCAGCCTCATTTACGCCGAATGTTTGTTGAAATACTGCTCAATGGCGCACTCGCTGATGGCATGATCAGTCATTCTGAACGTCAGATTCTTGAACGGGTCGCGCTAACATTGGGCATGTCAGCCGATCAGCTGGACCAATTGATTCGTCAACGCAACAGATACCGGCAGACACCAACCACAGGTTCACAACCAGACCCTTACCGAGTTCTGGGCATTGCTGCTGATGCCAGTGAATCTGAAATCAAAAAAGCCTATCGGCGTTTGATGTCGCGTTATCATCCGGACAAAATGGCAGGCCAGCAGGTACCTGTCAAAATGCGCGAATACGCACATGATAAGGTTCGGGAAGTACGTGCCGCATACGATCAAATCCGCCAACAGCGAAATTTCCGCTAATACTGAGAACAACACCATGAAACAATCCTATGTCATTGCTCCGTCCATACTGTCTGCAGATTTTGCCCGGCTGGGGGAAGATACCCGGGCGGTTCTGGATGCCGGTGCAGACTGGGTTCACTTTGATGTAATGGATAACCATTATGTCCCCAACCTGACGATCGGCCCCATGGTTTGCCGGGCATTGCGGGATTTTGGTATCACTGCGCCCATTGATGTGCATTTAATGGTTGAACCCGTGGATGCTTTGATTCCTGATTTTGCGGATGCGGGAGCCAGCCTCATCAGCTTCCACCCGGAGGCCAGCAAGCATGTAAATCGCAGCATTCAACAGATTCATGCAAGTGGTTGTCAGGCAGGCCTGGTGTTGAATCCGGCTACTCCCTTGAATTGGTTGGACGACACCCTGGATCAACTGGACCTGGTGCTTATGATGTCAGTCAACCCTGGTTTTGGCGGCCAGACTTTTATTGCACAAGTACTCGACCGGATTCAACGTGTACGTCAACGGATTGATGCCAGCGGCAGGAAAATTCGACTGGAAGTTGATGGCGGTGTCAAAATCAATAATATCGCCGAAATAGCCGCAGCGGGCGCTGACACCTTCGTCGCCGGTTCAGCCATTTTCAATACTGAAAATTATACCGACACCATTAATGCCATGCGTACTGCATTACAGGGCTGAATAAACCCGGGTTATGCATCTGCGCATGATTATAGGCAGCTTAGAAATATCGATTATTGGTCCTCGGCACACTGATGTTCGCCGGTGCTCGGTTGCTGGCCGAACTGCTGGTGCCGGCCTTCACCAATTATCAGTTGACCCAGGATATGCAATCTTTCTCAATTATCGGGGCTGCGTTTAACCTGGGACGTCAAGACAGCACCAGCTTCATGCTGATTATTCTGGTGTTTTCAATGGGCTTTCCTGCTACTAAATTAATGACAATGTTTCTGTTATGGCTGCTGTTTTTTGTATTCAACGTATTTTACCTGGCTAAAAAGCGAGTAGACGGTAAAATATGGACAGTGCTGGTGGCGAGTGAATAACCGACACCCGGCAACGACAAATACTTCAGCTACACCGCTGAACGCGGTCAGCCGGTTTGACCCTTCACTTGAATCACATCGAACTCCTGAGCCAACCGCACAGCAGTCAACTTACCGCCCCATACACAACCGCTGTCTAAACACATCACCTGATGGCCAAAATACAATCCCAGCGTAGACCAGTGACCGAATAAGATGGTATACCCATTAACCCGCCTGGGATGCATAAACCAAGGCTGATACTTTTTTTCCTGAGTGCCTGGCTGACCGCTCTCGGCAAACGACATAACACCATCAGCTTGGCAATAGCGCATCCGGGTAAAGGTATTGGCAATCACCCGCAATTCTTCGTCTGGGCCTAGTCCTGGTCGCCACACCACAGGCCTGTTGCCATACATATTGGTGAAAAATCGTCTACATGGTTTGGCTTTCCCAACCAGCCTTTTGCTTACCTTGCCGGCCAACTGAAGCGTCTTTTTAAAGGTCCAGCCAGGCGCAATGCCGGCATGCACCATAATTAAACGTGTTACCTCATCCACGGCTATCAAGGGCCGCGATCTTAACCACTCCAGTAATTCATCACTGTCCACAGCACGGAAAATTTTGACAAATTCGGCATTCTTATGTTTACCATTTTGAACCTCCCTGGCGGCAAGCAGGTGCAAATCATGATTACCCAGTACGCAAGTAACCGAGTCACGCAACTCATAAACCATGCGCAGTACCTGCAATGACTTTCCGCCACGATTGACCAAATCACCCACCAGCCATAAGCGGTCGGCACCCGGATCGAATTTGATCTTTTCCAATAATCGGCAAAACGAGCTGTAACAGCCTTGAATATCACCGATGGCATAAGTACTCATGTTGTGTTTTTAGCTGGCGCTGACGGTTTTTTTGCTATTAATGCAGTGGTTACCACATTCCTGAACCACAGCCACTTTTGTCCTTGCTGATCAGCCGCCTAGCATACTGTGTTTCATTACTCACTGCAGCCGGCATGTTTCACGTTCAACAGACTTACAAAATCTTCCACGCTTAATGTCTGAGGGCGCCTACCAGGGTCAATACCCGCTTGCTCAATGGCTGCGCGCGTTAACACTCCTCGTAAATTATTTGCCAGCGTTTTACGGCGTTGTGCAAACGCTGTTTTAACTAATGCAGCAAATTCCTGCTGTTGCAAAGGTTGCTCCAAAAGCAATTGCCTTGGCGTCAAACGAACGACAGCGGAAGTGACCTTAGGTGCCGGATAAAATGACTCTGGCGGCACCTCTAACAACAGCTCTGCATTGACATAGAACTGCGTCATTACTGTTAAACGACTGTAATTGCTGCTGCCGACAGGGGCAGTGATGCGTTGCGCAACTTCTTTTTGCAACATCACATGCGCATCCCGCCAGGCCGACAGGTGCGCAAAAAAATGAAACAGCAACGGAGTGGAGATGTTATAAGGCAAATTCCCCAACAATCGATAACCCTGATCCGCAAGGTCGCTCAAATCAACTCGCAACGCATCGTCCTCAATCAGCTGCAATTGATTACCCAACTCAGTGCGAAGTGTCGCTGCCAGATCGCGGTCCAGTTCGATCACAATCAAGCGCTGACACAACGGGATCAATTCTCTGGTAAGCGCACCTTGCCCTGGGCCAATCTCTACTACCGTATCGTTTGGCAAAACCCCTGTTACAGCAATAATTTGTTGAATAACACGATCATCCTGCAGAAAGTTCTGACCAAAACGCCGGCGTGCTTGATGCTGACCAGCCATCAAAGCACCGATGAACCCACTGAGGCTTTTTCGGACATTTCTATTGCCTGCTGACAAGCAAAAACCAGGCTATCTATTCGTGCGCGATCCTGGCTGGCTGCTGCAACCGGCAAGCCAGCCAGATCCAGAGCAGTACCATGATCAACTGAAGTACGGATTATCGGCAAACCCAGGGTAATATTTGCGATCTGCCCAAAACTGCGGGCCTTCAATGGACCCAGGCCCTGATCGTGATACATCGCCAGCACCACATCACAATTATCCAATCGGCTATCAACAAATGCCGTATCTGCAGGTACCGGGCCGGCAATCTGCATTCCCGTTGCTCTCAGCTCGGTTAACAGCGGCTCGATGATAGTTTGCTCTTCCAGGCCCATATGACCCTGTTCACCCGCATGTGGATTCAAACCCAGCACCATAATTCTGGGCTGTGCCAAACCAAACCGCTTTTGCAAATCCCGGTGAATAATTTCAATGCAACCCCGTAATCGCTCCCGGGTCACTGCATCTGCTACTTCTTTAAGTGGTAGATGCGTGGTTACCAGCGCCACTCGCAGGTTCTGATCAGCAAGCATCATTACCACCTGTTTAATACCCAAACGCCGGGCCAGATATTCTGTATGACCAGTAAAAACGATACCGGCATCATTAATCACACCTTTATGCACCGGTGCTGTGACTAAAGCGCAGTTGGCATGCGTAGCACACCAGTCGATTGCAACATCCAGACAACTGAGCACATATCGGGCATTCGCGGTATTGAGCTCGCCAGGAACAGGCAGTTGCGCCAAAGGCACATGTTGCACCGGTAATACACCTGGCTGGTGACTGATCGGTTGATTTGACTGTGCTTCAGTCAGAGTGACTGGAATCTGCAAATGCTCGGCCAATTGTTGCAGCCATTCCCGGTCGGCCACAGCTGTTATTCGTGCAGCCAATGGCCGACAAGCCATCCGCAGCACCAACTCCGGCCCCACCCCTGCCGGTTCACCTGGGGTCAACAGTAAATGCGGCAGACTGCTGTCCATTACAGCCCCCGACGACAGCGTTCCCGGCCTGAAAACCTTGCCTACAGGCGAATATCTACATAAGATTCGTCTCGCAATTGACGCAAGAATCGATCATATTCTTCTTCCGCCTTTTGTGAACGAATTGTATCTCTCGCCCGGGTCCGTATAGCCAACTCGGTTACATCAGACTCACGCTCGTCTTCCAATAACACCAGGTGCCAGCCAGCCTGGTCTTGAAAAGGCTCACTGATCTGTCCGTTATCAAGACTATCAATGATCTGTTTGAAACGTGGCCCATATTGCTCCGGCTGAATCCAACCCATTTCACCACCTAGATTGGCTGTAACATTATCATCTGAATGTTCTTTAGCCATCTCACCGAAATCAGCACCTTGCTCCAATTCTCCTTTCATCTGCATAATGTGTGCATGCGCCTCATCCGAGCTGACCAACTCATTGGCTGCAACCATCAAATGCAGGACTCTGGCTTCCTCGATCATCACTACGGCATCATTTCGCACTTCATTCAAGCGTAAAATGTGATAGCCGGCAGGGCTGCGAATAGGCTGACTGAACTCACCCGCACTAAGGTCTTCAACGGCACTCGCAAATACAGTTGGCATGCTGTTCAATTCACGCCAGCCAAGTACACCACCATCCAATGCATCCTGCGCATCGGAATAACTGATTGCTGCTGCGGTAAACTCCAGACCATTTTGCAAGCGCTGATAGACATCACTCACCTCATCTTGCGCTGCTTGTACTTGCGCTGGCGTAGCACCATCATTCACGCTGATCAATATATGCGAAAGACTGTATTGGCTTCCGCCAAATCGCTCTGATGCCAGCAGAATTTCAATTTCAGTATCAGTGATTTCTGGAATTGAATCACCAACCCGGTCCCGCAACCGGCTGATTAATAACTCATCGCGCAGCTCATCACGAAAATCTGCGAAGTTAAAACCATCGGCTTCCAATGTTTGGCGTAATTGCAAAATCGTGATGTTGTTTTGCTGGGCGACTCTACCCAACGCCTGATCCACATCAGTATCGCTTACCCGGATTCCGGTGCCGGTGGCACGTTGCACCTGCAGCTTGTTAAGTACCATCCGTTCCAGCACCTGCTGCTGTAATAAATTCATCGGCGGCATAGAACCGCCCCGGGCCTGCACCTGATCACGCACACCCTGAATGCTTAACTGCAACTCGGTTTCCAGAATTACATCCTCCTCAGCCACCGCCACAATCCGATCAAAGCTTGTGGCAGATACCGGTAATATAGCGCGCTTGGTATTATCTTCAGCCGGTTCTTCACCAGCGGCACCTGCCGCGATTTCTTGTAGGCTGACCTGATTTTCAGCAGTTGCTGGTGCAATCACTGGCGCGGCGGGGGCGCCATTGTCACGGGCACGAATGAAATCGCTTGCAGGCTCTCCGCTGTTGGACTGAGCCAATACCACCAAGGCCGGCAACATCGTTATCAAACCAGCTAATAATCTCATCATCACTAAACTCCAAAAATTCAGTTAGTCAGTATAGACCCGTACCCTGTTGATCACTGTTAACAGTGCGCAACGCAGATCTAGTAGTTGCGTTGATTAATTCCAAACAAATCGTAGGGTTGGCGCCCCAGACTACCCAGGCCTTTCAAGTGTAATTCTATGAACACACCGATTTGATCGCTGCCATCACGTCCATTGACAAATTCTCTTGCGATGAGTTGCAATGCCCAGCAACAACTTTCGTACTCAAATCCAAGCACAGCTTCCAGGCTGGTATCTTCCAGGAACGAGTAATTCCATCGTCCCAGTAAATTCCACGAATCGGAAATCGGATAACGTACCCGCAAATCAACCTGGTCCACCTGTTGGTCCCGGAAGCGGTATCCCGTCTGCACCCTCAGCCCATCATCACCAATATAACTAAGTCCTAACAGGCCAACATCAAGCTGGGTATCCTCCGGATCATATTGGACACCAGCAGTTATCGCCCAGTTGGAAAATGGTCGATAGTTAACTTCGGCCAAAATTGCTGAGCTTTCAAAGCTGGTTGCTGCGCTATTGGGCAACTGGACATTCTGATCACGAAAATAGAGCGTTTGTCCAACGGTCACATCCAGATATTGCCGGCCACTATTACCATCAATCAACCGGGAGGTCACCGCCCAGGACAATTGATTTGCCTCGGCTTGTCGGTCAGCGCCCGTAAACCGGTTGGTATTAAAGAGCTGGCTGACACCGAAGGTCAACTCTGCAGTATCAAAGTCAGGCAGATCATCTTGTTGTTCAAACGGGACATAGGCATAAAAAAATCGTGGCTCCAATGTGACTCGATCGCCACTGAGCAGATCACGTTCAAAAATCAAACCCCCGTCTACACTGATAATAGGCAGTGCTCTGGAAGGGCTTTGGTCGACCAGGGGCACCACCGACTCATCCAAACTATTCAATGTATACGCGGTATAACGAAACCCTGCTCGCGGCGCGATATACCACCCGGGACGCTGGTAACGCCACTCGATAGCTGGATATATATCCAACCGGCCACCATTGGGACCTACATCGCGTTCAAAATAAACGGCTTCCGTATCCACAACAAAATCCAGATTCCCATGAATTGGATAACGCCAATCGGCTGTTAAACGAGGCAGCCTGGAATAAGGTTCACTGGTATCAGGAATACTCCTGTCCAATTCCTGAAAATCGTCGAATACCAAGGCTGTATTCCAACCTCGTCCGCTGGCATAAAAACCAAAATCGCTGCGCAAAAATGAGATGGTGGTTTCGTTGATATCTCCACCGAAACTCAAAAAGT
Organism: Gammaproteobacteria bacterium; assembly: GCA_021772985.1. Classification (GTDB taxonomy): domain Bacteria; phylum Pseudomonadota; class Gammaproteobacteria; order Xanthomonadales; family Wenzhouxiangellaceae; genus JAJFKX01. The sequence goes on along the minus strand of JAJFKX010000008.1, from coordinate 241,667 downwards.
AATCCTCATCACTAACCCGGTGGATATTCAGTCGTGACGAAATGCCACGGCCAAACTGATAATTTGCTCTGGCCCGGTAACGGTAACGATCAAGCCCGGCAAATTCATCATCCCCGGGTAAATAATCACCATCCAGTACAGCACTGGCACGCTCTGACAAGAATCTATATTCAGCACCCAGGGCAGGCCCGCGGCCGGAAAAAAACCTTGGAATTACAGTAGCATCCATATTCGGCGCAATATTCCAATAAAACGGCCAGGAAAAAGCCACACCGTTATCAGAAGTTGTACTGAAGGTAGGATATAGAAAACCGGTTTTACGCCGATCGTCTATCGGAAAACTGATCCAGGGCAAATACAATAATGGCACTCCCTGAAAACGCAGGGTTGCATTTCGTGCGGTACCCACTCCGGCATCGCGATCCAGTTTGAGGCGAGCTGCAGACAATTCCCATGCCGGCTCGTCGCCAGGACAGGTGGTGAAATCTATACTGGTTAATCGGGCAATACCGTCGTTTTCCAGGAACACACTTTGCGCACGGCCGTTTGCAGTACTACCAACCACCTGAAATTCAACCTGATCAAAATTGGCGCTGCCGTCTGTAATCAAATACGAAGCACTTTGTGCCTGTACTTCATAATCCTGGTCGCTGTAACGCAGTGCTTCAGGCAATACCACTTCACCAATACTGCGATCGTACAACAAACGACCAGTCTCTACCTGTTGATCAGCACGCTCCAGCAACACTCTACCAACAAACTCAGATTGCCCGAATCGTTCCAGGTCAATTTGCTCGGCATTCACATAAACCGGTGCCAATGTACGATTCGGCGTTGGTCCCTGGCGAGTGGTGCGCACATCTGCAGTACACATCTCCGCTACCGCGGAACTATCACCGTTGCCTTGATTAATACCACTGAACTGCGCATGAGCACCAGCACAGGCCAGGCACAAGAACATCAGGCTGACTTTGGATGAGCGACAGCTAACGGGCAACTTTCATTTCCATTACAAACAATGTGTATTGTAAGCTCAGTTTCAGCTACCTGCACATACATTCGCAGGTGTTGCAAATGTTCCCTCCAACCAGGAGCGGCGCTGTTCGGCCGGCCACTCACCAATTATCGCAGCAACTTGATAAAATCTGACCAGATCGTACTGATTGCAAGCCAACAACTTTTGCAGCACCTGCACACCCTGTTGATAGGTTGCATGCAATGCCAGGTGAGCATTATTCAACGGTTGTGCAAACCACTCGCGCCAGGCCAGCAATGCGCTATGCAGCTCATTATCAGCCACTGTTGCATCAAGCTTAGCCAAATAGTTCTTACGTAAATCAATAAATACCTGTTGTTTTTTGCGCAGCACTATTTCTTCATCCAGTATGTTTGTATAAGTAGTTTGTAACTGTTGCCGGGCAGCGGCAAGCAAGGCATTAACTTCAGTATTGGCTTGCTGCCAGGCACCCCAGCGACGGCTTAACTGTGGATCACCTTTCAGCGCTAACCACCGCCGTACTCCCTCATTGGCAACTGTTTCAGCAAACGATTCATTAAAACCGGTAGCGCCCGCGACAAACAATTGCTGATGCGCCAACTCGTGAAAAATCAGGCTGGCCAACACTGGTTCCTGATAAGCATCCGAATATGCCAGCATGGTATTCAACACCGGGTCATCAAACCAGCCAAGTGTCGAATAAGCGGTTGCCGGACTGACCATCACATCTCGCTGTTTCGCATGTAAACGTTGTGCCTCGGTAACAGCAGCACTGCGCTGATACCAACCTCGATACGCTAAACAACCGGCAAATGGATAACACCAGGTTTGAGCTTCCAATGAATTCTCAGGTGTTGCAATCACATTCCAAACAACTGCACTGCGCTGTAAATCTGCATAATGGCGATAACTCTGATTGTCCGGCAGGCCCAGCTCAGCGCTTGCATAATTGCGTAAATTCAGCGCTAACTCCAGCTTGTGTCGCAGCACTGGTGAGGTCGACGGATCATTGACCAGCTCAATGATTGGTTCCCGCCGGGAGAGCAAATCAAAATGCCCTTCTACCGCCTGAAATGTCCAGCGCACTGAAGTACATCCGGGTATCACGAAACACAATGCAGTAGCCATCGTTATTGCAATGACTAACAATAGGGCACTTTTCAGAATTGGTAGGCGGCGCATGAATGACAACTGGTTTTTCGATGATCAACTATGGCAGGACTTTTATGATTGTATGTTCTCCGCCGAAGACTTTCAGCGTGCCGCACAACAAGTTGATCCTTTATTTGCCTATATCGGTTGTATTCCAGACAGAATATTAGACCTGGGCTGTGGTCCGGGCCGGCATGCCATCCCCTTGGCACAACGTGGTTGCCGGGTTACCGCTTTGGACAGCAGCAGCTATTTATTGGATAAATTGCGCGCTGAGGCTGCCAGGTCTTCGATTAAACTCAACATCCAGCAATCCGATATGCGTGAGTATTCCAAACCCGGCCATTTTGATTTGATTACATCGATGTGGACTTCTTTTGGTTATTTTGAGGATGAACAGGACAATCTGGCATTATTGGAACAATGCTATAAAAATCTTAACCAGGCCGGCACCTTGCTGATCGATACGGTTGGCAAGGAATACCTGGCGCGCAACATCCAGCCTGTACATGCCCGTGACTATCCAGACGGCAGAATCCTGATTGAGCGGCCGTTACTGAACGACAATATGACACGCGTAAGTATTGAATGGTTACTGATCGACGGAGAGCAGGTTAAACGCACAGAATTCAGCCACGCCATTTATTCCGGGGTGGAATTGGCTGATCGATTACATGACGCCGGTTTTTCCGAAGTGGTGTTATATGGAGATTGGGATGCAGGGGATTATGATATTGAGGCTGAACGATTGATTGCGATAGCTCGGAAATAATTCATTTATGTATGCGCCTGCTTTGCTCTGGTCGATCACTTTCCAGTGCCGGGTTCGGAATCTGGGTAAAAGCGATCCGCATGGGCGCGCCTTCAAGACCTTCCTTGGCACCACCAAAAAACGCCATCTGGGATCCAAATCGTTTGTTGATCTTATCTGCAACCAGACTTAAATTGCCTTCCGCCAGATCCGGGTGATGATCGCGGCGCGGGAATAATTCACCACTGACATCTGTGTCGGGAATTAAATCATACAGCTGCACGCCTAGCGACTGTATCTTTTTGCCTTTGGGTCGACGCTCCCACAATTCTTTAAGTACCCAGCTTAAATCCCGGGTGTCGTTCAGCGGCGCGAATTGAGCATACTCTCCCCAGCTCCCACGTTTTCCGGTTTGGCTGTCAGTCGCCAGCCACAAGCTCAAACTCATGCCACTGGCATGATAGTTCATCTCCCGCATCCGGAAGGCTGCCTTCTGCAGCATTTTGTGCAATATCGCCAATGCTTTATCGGGCCTGCGCATCTCCGGCGGCAACACATGTGAATGCCCCACACTGCGCCGCTTTGATGGTGGGCGATAGGTTGAGCATCCGCGCAATTCAGCATACACACGCTGGCCCTCGATACCTCCCCAGATACTGCGCAAAACATCACTTCTGGCTGCATATAGCTGGGTGATTGAGTGAATCCCGGCGTGTTTCAATCGTCGCCACATACCCCGCCCGATTCCAGTTAAATCCTCCAATTCCAAATACTCAAATGCTGCAGGCAAATCAGTTGCCGCCAACACCCTGATAGCATCCGGCTTATCCAGTTTGGAGGCCATTTTGGCCAAAAATCGATTGGGTGCTATGCCAATTGAACAGGTAACCGGCAATACGTCACTGGTCGCCTGTTTTATTTGCCGGGCAATCTTCACGGCAACATCCGGTTGCCGCCAGCGTCCGGTCAGTGTGCATGCCATTTCATCAATAGACACCACTTTGTCTACCGGGATACAACTTTCTACGGCTTTTACCATTTGCTGGTGGTAATGCACATAACGAGCCGTATCCGACAACACCAGCCGGACATCCGGGCATATCTTTTTAGCATCCCAAACAGCCATGCCGGTTTTAATACCCAGGCGTTTGGCTTCGTAGCTGGTAGCGATACAACAGGTACGATCGGTCATCACCGGCACTACCCCCACTGGTTTGCCTCTCAGGCTCGGCTCCAGGGCTTGCTCTACCGAGGCAAACCAGGCATCGAAATCGATAAACAGTTCGCGCAGTGGTTCTGGTGTAGCCATGACAGCATTAAACACCTCCATCATGCAGGGATCAACCGGTCAAAAAAAGCCAATGTAATATCAGTTGATTACGCGTACTTAGCCAACAGCTCAGCCGCACTACAATGTATTTGCCACGTTGGTGATTAAAGACGGTCAAACCCAGCAAGAAATCGCTGAGCGTAATCTGGTCGTCAATAGCTGTGACCGTGATCAGTAATGTATCGGACTGGATTGAGGACGCCTATGCTTGAGTGCGAATCTGCATCCAGCATATATCCATAACCAGACTGCTACTATGATGCCAACTTGCAGTGCAGCTTATACCCCATGCATTTGATCAAACTATTACTGGCCGGCTGTCAATTGTTGCTTGGCTGGCATCCCAAAGTTAACAGATTGCAGTTGACTGCCGGCTGGTTTTGGGCGCTGGCCATGCTCAGCCTGCTGACCGAATTAGCTTTTGATTTCGCTGCAGTGTTACCACCACGTTTGTTTGATCTTAATGCCTTGCAAACCTGGGCGGTATTTTTGCTGGTATTGCTGTCGATCGGCATGCTGGCCGCCCGTTGGTGCAGACAACCATCATTAATATGGCAACTGCCGGTATTGCTGCTGAGTGCAGACATTGTCCGCAACCTGCTGCTGCTACCGGTATATAACTGGCTGATCCACGCCCCTGAAACACCCTGGCAGGTGTATCAATGGCTTTGGTATGGTTCCATCATCTGGCTCGCGATCCCGGTCATTACAGCCTTGCGCAGCTTGCAGCCATGGCAATACCGGCGCCGACAGATATTACCCGCCATCAGTCACCCGATCATCGTTTACCTGCTGGCCAGCCAGCTGCTGTTGGCGGATTTCTGGCAAACCGACTATTCAGAATATTACAAAAATGCTGAAACTGCTGAATCAACGCCCAACTTCAATACCGAAAGAGTTTTGTTCCGGCAGGCGGCTATGCTGGACAACATAATCGCTGGATTATCACCGCAACGTCCTGAAGTTACCGATATGTATACGGTTCACGTCGCCGGCTACGGCGAACAGGATGTGTTCATGAAAGAAGCGCTTTTCACCGAACAGTTGTTTGCTGACACTTTCGCTGCCGAGGGCAGACAAATCACATTAATCAATAACCCGGAAGTTATCGACAGCCATCCGTTGGCCACCGTCAGCAATCTCAAAACTGCACTGAACGGCTTGGCTGGTGTGATGGACTTGGAAGAGGATATTTTATTTTTGTTCATTACCAGTCATGGTTCGAAAAACCATTGGCTATCGTTCTCACTTTATAACCTGCCGCTAAATAATTTATCAGCAGATTACCTGGCTACTTTGATTAAGGAATCTGGCATACGCTCAAAAGTAGTGGTGGTCTCGGCGTGCTTTTCCGGTGGTTTTATAGAACCTTTGCAGGACAATAACAGCCTGATTATCACTGCTGCACGGGATGACCGGCACTCTTTCGGTTGCAGTGATGATACCGACATGACCTATTTTGGCCGGGCTTTTTTTCAAATTGGCTTAGCTGAAACAAAGTCTTTTACCGATGCGTTTGAAATCGCCAAACAGCATCTCAGTGAATGGGAAAACGAACAGGGTTATCCCGCCTCCGAGCCACAAATCAGCAATGCGCCGGAATTATTAAATAAGTTAGTAAAATGGGCTTCAGAATTAAGCAGCTTGTAATCAATGTATCCCAACGATAATCGCGTCGGTAAACCATCGTTGCATATAGCTCACCACCCGCTGTCCAATTTCTTCCTCTGAATACCAGGCTATCAACAATTCACATAAACTGGCAAAACCCTGACCTTTGACTATTTCGGTCAGCAATTCATATTCTGCACCGTCAAGCGAACGGAATTGTGTCAATTGCTGTTCGTTTCGCCATACCAACCATGGCAACATCGCCTGGTGATTTGAATCTGAGGGTATTTTTTCAGCGACAGGTGGCTTATTTTCCGCCTTAATCGCCTGCCAGCTTTCTACACTATTCCAGCGGGCAATAAAAAACTGCACACTGGGATGCAAGCGCAAATGCATAGCAGGCCATTGTTCCGGAGGTAATGCCTGAACTTCTGCGAAATCTTTGCGTTGCCGGTCAGGCGCATCAAAACTATCCAGCAGCAAATTTTCAAACATCGCAATCTCGGCTAATACCGGATGTTGTGAAAACGGTTTTGTGACTTGCAGATATTCCGGTAAACGCTGGCAAAAATAACGCAGAGATCTAACCTGTGACGGATGTGCCTGCAGATAGCCTGTTAATAATTCAGCAAATAAATCATCCCCCAGATAAGCACACAAAACGGGATGATCGGTTTCGATAACTTTTTGCAGCCTGACACGATAAGCATTGCCGTAAATTCCCAGCCTTTGTGCGGCATTGATTTTGCCCTGCTCAACAACCTGCTGAGCCAACGAATGCGGCTGGTCCAATTGCTGTTGTTGCAAATAATCCAGGAACCGGTGCTGCAATTCCTTTAAGGGCAAAGGTTCTGCCATGGCTAATTCACGCCGGTCATGCTGCCCGCGTAGCAGTTGAGCGATCATTCATATCTGGAAAAACCGCTACCGCCAGTTGCTTGGCATGCTGCAGTTCAGCGTATAGATCATCAAATTCGGGAATGTCATCATCGCGCTCAATCATGGTGCTGACAGGACCGAATCGGCGCAGCGCCTGCACATACAAATCCCAGACCGGATCAGGCACATCATGGTCATGGGTATCCACCACATAGTCGCCATGATCGGTATGCCCGGCCAGATGAAACTGTTGAACCCGACCGGGATCGATACCATCCAGGTATTCAAGCGGCTCAAAATCATGATTGCGGGCACTGACATAAACGTTATTAATGTCAAATAGCATCAATGCATCAGCACGCTCGACTACTTCACGGTAAAACGCCCATTCGCTTAATACCGATTGCTGGTAGGTCAAATAACTGGAGACATTCTCCAGCAGCAGCCGGCGGCCCAGGAAGTCCTGTACCTGATTCACCCGATCCACCACATGCCGAATGGTTTGCTCGTCATATGGCAACGGCAGCAGATCATGACTGTTTACACCACCTGCCATGGTGAAGCACAGGTGATCGGAAATCCATTCGGGCTGGACTTCGTTGGCCAGGGTTTTAAGTTGTTTCAGATAATCCCAATCCAGTGGATCGGTACTACCTACGGATAAGGAAACGCCATGCATCACCATTGGGTAATGTTCGCGTATTGCACTGAGATAGTGGCGAGGCTTGCCGCCCGCCACCATAAAGTTCTCGGAAATTACTTCAAACCAGTCAACTTTCGGGTGGTGTTCCAGTACGTGCTGGAAATGTACCGTCCGCAATCCCAATCCAAAACCGAGACACGGGCGCTTAATTGAAGAACCTGCTGTTGCAGCCACAAGCGTCCGCTATCAACCAGTATTATTATGGGCCGACTTTACCGCCGATATCACCGCAGGCTTTCTCAGGCATGCCGACAAAACCGGTACCTTTACATGAACCTTGACCGGCGCAAGCGTGTTCAGCTGTGCTGCAATCGTTATGACCACCACAAACATTGACGCCATAACAGTGAACCAGATCAGCCTTGGCGATAGTACCGCGCCATTCATCACTGATTTCTCCACCAACATCCGCGCAAGCTTTAGATGGCATCCCAACAAAACCGGTAGCTTTGCAGGAACCCTGGCCAGCGCATGCATGGTCGGCAGTTGCACAATCGTTGTGACCACCACAAACATTGACGCCATAACAATGGACTAAGTCGGTGCTGTCAACGTTACTCGCAGTCGAACCGACAGCATCGGCACCATTACTGGCACAGCCAGCTGCAGCCATTGCCAGAGCAACGCCTGATAGTACAGGTACGATGGCTTGTTTCATAACACATATCTCCTAGATGTTTCAGCTTATAGATTGATAACGCATCAATCTGGATTGATCAAATTTGATCTCATGCATACAACCGGCATTATCAAATTTTGCTTTCAAATTGCTGCCCACAAATATGCAGATAATGCATCCAAGGTCAGCCTCCCATGAAAACATGACACATTATATAGCAAGCAAGATAATACGCTTTGTATAGCTTATACGGCCTTGCATCGGTCAATTACAAGCACCATAACAGGAACTTCAATGGTTATAGCTTAATGCCCATGTCAAACATGACACCCCGCGAAATAGTTCAGGAACTGGATAAATACATCATCGGACAGAAAGACGCGAAAAGAGCCGTGGCCATTGCGCTGCGAAATCGCTGGCGAAGGATGCAGACAGCTGAACCTCTGCGCAATGAAATCACACCTAAAAATATTTTGATGATTGGCCCAACCGGTGTAGGTAAAACGGAAATTGCACGTCGCCTGGCACAACTGGCCAATGCCCCGTTTATTAAAATTGAGGCCACCAAATTCACTGAAGTGGGTTATGTGGGCAAAGATGTCGAATCCATTGTCCGTGATTTGGCTGATGTATCCTTGAAAATGACCCGTGAACAGGCGATTACCAAGGTAGAACCACGTGCCCATGATGCAGCACTGGATCGGGTTCTGGATATTCTGTTGCCTCAGCGGCAAACGCCTGCATTCGAAAATGAACCGCAGGAACCAGCGCCATCTGAACAAAGCACCCGGCAAAAAATGCGCCGTAAACTGCTGGATGGCGAATTGGATGACCGTGAGATTGAACTGGAGGTTTCAAGCAACATCGGCGTGGAAATCATGACTCCGCCCGGCATGGAAGAAATGGCTGGGCAATTACAAAGCATGTTCAAACAGTTTAGCGGTGACCGCAAACACAAACGACGCATGCGGATCAAGGACGCTATTCCGGTACTTACAGAAGAAGCCGCCGGTGAAATGATTAACGAGGAGGAAGTAAAACAGCAGGCGATGAACAATGCCGAGCAAAATGGCATTGTGTTTATCGATGAGATGGATAAAGTGGTGCGCCGCACCGAATACAGTGGTTCGGATGTCTCCCGCGAAGGCGTACAACGTGATCTGCTGCCATTGGTTGAAGGCAGCACTGTTTCCACTCGGCACGGCATGATTCGCACCGACCACATATTGTTTATCGCGTCCGGTGCATTTCACATGTCCAGACCATCCGACCTGATTCCGGAACTGCAGGGCCGATTACCCATCCGGGTGGAATTATCCGCGCTGGGTGCACATGAGTTTGCCCGTATCCTGACCGAGCCGGAAGCATCACTGACCCGTCAGTACACTGCCTTGATGGCTACTGAAGGCGTTACCTTGAGCTTCACAGATGATGCAGTAACCCGGCTGGCGGAAATTGCCGCACAGGTTAATGAAAACACCGAGAATATTGGTGCACGACGCCTGCATACGGTGATGGAGCGGTTACTGGATGAATTATCCTATTCTGCGCCGGATCAACAAGATGACGTTATTAATGTGGATGCCGAGTACGTCAATCAACGTTTGAGTGATGTTGCTGAGGATCAGGATTTAAGCCGGTATATTCTATAAACCGGGGTTTATCTCGCGCTAATTGAATCGATCGAATTCAGGTAGCGACGGCTCGCTGAACTATCGCTTTTCAGGGCGCTGTTATTACTAGTATCAACAGTGATGGACAGCATGTCGTTATTAGATGCCCGGCTAGAATCCGGGCATCTTCCTCTTTAACTGCTGAAGATCAACTGTGGAGCACGCTCACGACCATCCAGATTGATGACCAGCAACTCAACAATACCAAGATTTGCTGCAAAATCTGAGTAATGCTGATCTGCGACCGCACTGATGTCCAACATTGCAGGTATTGCGCCGGTAATCACCAGAGTACGCTTTCAGGATCATTCTTGTTCACCTCGAAAGTGTAAACTAGCGGTTCCCAGGCCTAACCTGGGTAGTTGTTACACTTTGGTTTAGCTATAAATTTTCGCTGACCGGGTTCCTGCAACCAGTAATTGCAGCCTGGCTTCTGCCAAAAATAACCCCTCCAGTCAACTCGACATTAAAATCGAATATATCAAACACCACATGCATCGCATTGGTGAGCACATTCAACTTGCTCTGATAATCACCGGTAATGATTTGCTCATTAAGAATAATAACAGTCCCCGGCCAACCCATAGGTGCGAGGTCAATAATGGTATTGGGTAAAGGGTTTTGTGGCAGCACGATAATATTATTATCAATGATTACTTCACCATTGATAATGGTGGTGACAGCGTTAACTTCCAAAGCACCACAGTTAACCGATTCAGAGGCTACCCAGTCAGCCTGAGTGAACGTGCCAGCTCCCGGGCTATCGAAAAGCACTAGCTGTAAATAGGTATTTTCGGCTTCACCAACGCCTGTTACCGTAAATGTTGGCTGATCAAAATTTGCCATACTGCTCAATATTCCAGATTCAACTTTGACCGTCCCGGATAAATTCAAACCAACACCATTGGCGTTGTTTGCAAATGGCCCGAAACTGGAATCACCTCGCACGGAAATCGATGGAGTTGGGGTGAAGTGCCGATGCTCAGCATCCTCTGACAACCCATGTGCAGAGTCGCTGAACAGCAATACAAAGCAGTCAAGACTGAATAGAAAATACTGTGCCGTGATAAACGCTTGGCACAACAAGAAATTACAACTTTTGAGTATTTAAATGCTCTCATAATGTACTCCTTTACATCTAGAGCCAGGTGACTTGATTGTCACATGTGACATGGCGTTAACCTGCCAGATAATCCTTTATCAGCAGAGCAACTGGAGTTGTTCGCCCATACCGGTTGTCTCTACCGGCATCTCCCAGATCAACACCAGCGCCTAGCGCATTCCTTCGGGATGCGCAGTTACGGCGATAGGCTTATACCTGTAAAAAAGCAATAGCCTAAATTGATACAAATTGTGTCAAATGCCTGTCAACAAACAGTGACCCAATTATTGTGCCTGTAAACACAACTTACCAGCATAACTTCGACGCCTAAAATTGCCTGCCAAAGGAATGCACGGTTATGTTTTTTCTCTCAGGCATGCGAAAATATCACCCATTAACTGATGTGACCCCAACACTGCATTCATTTATGACCGCACCTAAACAACAAGCAACAACACATTTTGGATTTAAAGATGTGCCTGTCACCCAAAAGCGACTCATGGTTGACCAGGTATTCAGCTCCGTTGCACAACGCTATGATGTGATGAATGACATGATGTCACTGGGAGTACATCGCCTATGGAAGCGGCATTTTGTAATGACCAGTGGTATTCGCCCTGAAGCAAAGGTACTGGATCTTGCCGGCGGCACTGGCGATATCGCGACTCTGCTGCATCGCCGTATGCGTGGCCGTGGGCAAATAATACTGGCCGACATCAATGCCGACATGCTGGGTGTAGGCCGTAACCGTCTGCACAACCGGGGGCTGGTCGGCGGCATTGAATATGCCCAGGTTAATGCTGAACAATTACCTTTTCCAGACCGCTATTTTGATGCGGTAACTATTGCTTTCGGGTTACGCAATGTTACCGATAAACCTGCTGCACTACGGGAAATGCAACGCGTTTTAAAACCCGGCGGCAAAGCATTGGTGTTGGAGTTCTCTCAAGTCAGGGATGAATTGCCTCGTAAATTTTACGACTGGTATTCATTTAATGTTTTGCCCAAGTTGGGCGCTGCAATAGCGGATGATGCCGACAGTTATCAATACCTGGCCGAATCCATCCGCAAACACCCGCCACAGGAAGCACTTAAAAGCATGTTTATGGGCGCTGGCTTTGCAGCAGCCGATTACCGCAATCTCAGTGGCGGCATGGTTGCTATTCATCGTGGCGTTACTGCTTAATGACCAGCCGCAGCTTTGTAACCCCTATACCACGTCTGGCAGCCAGGCTGATTCAGTCCACCCTTGGTCGCGCCCGGCAGTTGCACACCGGCAAATTACCTCGCATCCCAGCTGAACCATTTGCCGTTAAGTTGCAGGGTCTGGGTTTCAGCCTGGAATTTGCAGCCGATAACAATACTGATGTTTCGGTCACCAGTTTGCCGGAACCACAGGCTGTAACTGTTATTTGTGCTACTCCCGCAAGCCTGGCATTACAAGCAGCAAACGGTAATCCTGGCGGGCGTATAGAAATCAGCGGTGATGCCAGCCTGGCGCAACGCTGGCAGCAATATTTCGCCGCTTTCAAGCCGGATTGGGAACAAGGTTTAAGCCAACGTTTGGGTCCGGTGTTAGGCTATCAAATAGCCAATGGGCTGCAACAACTGCTGGGCACTGTGCAAACCAATTATCTGCATACCGCCGAAATGATCAGTGAATATCTGCAGGAGGAGTCACGACTACTGATACCACATGCAGAAATGCAACATTTTCTGGATGCCGTCGATGATCTCGCCGAGCGGGTCGATCGACTGATCGCCACCCAGGCAGCAAAATGAATAACCCGCTACGCCACGGTTGGCGATTGCTGACCATCAGCACTACGCTCAGACGCTATCGGCTGGATCAACTGGTCAACATTTCTTCCTGGTTCAGACCGCTGATCTGGCTGATACCCGGACGCCGTGACAACCGTTCCTTAGCGCGTGGACAGCGCCTGCGCCTGGCACTGCAGGAATTGGGGCCGGTGTTTGTTAAATTTGGTCAGGTCCTTTCTACTCGACGGGATTTGCTGCCATCCGACATTGCTGATGAACTGGCCAAATTACAAGATGCGGTAGCACCCTTTCCAGGCACTCAAGCCAGAGCAATTATTGAGGCCGAACTACAGCAAGACATTGACGATGTTTTTTTGAATTTTGAAGAACAGCCACTGGCATCAGCCTCAATTGCACAAGTCCATGCAGCCGAACTCAAAGATGGCAAATCGGTTGTTGTCAAAGTTGTACGTCCGGCCATTGAGCAGAGCATCAGCCGTGATGTTGCTCTTTTGAAAACGCTGGCCAGACTGGCACAACGTTATCACCCGGAAGGCCGGCGTATCCGTCCAGTGGATGTGGTGCAGGAGTTTGAAACCTATATTTTTGATGAGTTGGATATGCAGCGTGAAGCTGCCAATGCAAGCCTGCTGCGTCGTTACCACCAAAACTCACGTGATGTATATATTCCGGAAGTGTACTGGAGCTATTGCAAGCAACGGGTGTTGGTGATGGAGCGCGTTTATGGTATCCCGATCAAGGACAAGCCCGCTCTGGTCAAACATGGTGTCAATCTGGAGCGACTGGCGATACGCTGCGTTCGTTTGTTCTATACCCAGGTTTTCCGCGATAACCTGTTTCATGCAGACATGCATCCAGGCAATATTCTGGTAGCAAAAGACAATCCTGACGACCCACAGGTCATCGCTTTGGACTTCGGTATTGTCGCTTCGCTATCTAATAAGGATTTATATTATATTGGTGAAAACTTTCTGGCTATTTTCAGCCAGCAATATCGCCGTGTCGCCGAACTGCACGTTGAAGCCGGCTGGGTCCCCGCTGACACACGCCTGGATGAAATGGAAGCCAGTATTCGCACTGTCTGTGAATCCAGTTTTACCCGTCCACTGAGTGAAATTTCATTTGGTGAAATGTTGATGAAACTGTTCCAGGCTGCAAGGCGGTTCAAGCTCACCATTCAGCCTCAGCTGATTATGCTGCAAAAAACATTGCTGAATATTGAAGGACTGGGCCGGGATTTATACCCTGATTTGGATCTTTGGGCCGTTGCTAAACCAGAACTGGAAAGCATCGTTCGTAGCAAACGCAGCCCGGTTGCAACCTTCAAAGCCATTCGCAAACGCCTGCCGTTGCTGCTGGAACGCACGCCCGATATGCCGGAACTGATTCATCGCACACTTAAAAAAGCTGCTGCTGGAGAACTTACTACACAGCTGCAGCACCCGGCGCTCGAGCAACTGCCGGAAAACCTGCGTCAACTGCGCCGCAGTATTACTGGTGGAGTATTGGCAGGCAGCCTGTTGATCTGCGGAACCGTATTGCTGGTGCACCCCGTTGGACCAGATATTTTCGACTTACCCATCCTCAGTCTGGCATCCTGGCTGGGCGCTGTAGTTGCTTTTTTGACAACCCGCTGACTGTACCACCTGGATTAATCTTACCGATTACACCGTTCATCGTAGATACGCAACTTTTTCCATCATTCCGGCATCTCAGTAGTTAGAGCCTGATCATGCGCTAGCTGTGTGCAGGCCCTGATAAAAATAGTTTTTGCAACCCAACTTTTGGCAGTGTAACCGCATTAATGGATCAGTTACGCTGACCTGAGAAATGAATAAATAAGCCGCATTTATTGCGTGGATAAAGAGTTTAATGACCGATGGTTACAGTGAGATCAATAACAGCAAGCGATAACCCTTTGACCAATCCTGATTGGTTATTGTTTGATATCAACCTGCTCAGATCACAGAGTCAATGGTTGCATATTCCCTCACAGCAGCGCAGACAGTTGCCATTTATGGACCAGCGTTTACTCGCTGGTGATTTCAAAAGGCTGGGAACACCGCTTACTTCACTGGCTGAACAAACTTCCCAGGTGCCTGATTGCCAATGGATTTTTCATGCCGGGCACTGCGGTTCAACTTTGCTGGCCCAAATTCTAGGCGATAACCCACAAACCAACGCTCTGCGGGAACCACAGGTATTGCGCACCCTGGCAGATTTAAAGCGGCAGACCGATCTGCGCTGGCATCGTATTAACAATGACCAGTGGCAACAATGGTTTACCACCTGCATAACTTACCTCGGGCGACCGGCAGAACCCCAACAAAATCAGGTAGTACTGAAGGCTACCAGCCACTGCAATAATCTGATCAAGTCGGTGCTGACATTGCCTGGACAACAACGGCTATTGCTGTTGAGCGTCAAATTGCCGGTATACCTGGCCACCATGCTGCGCAGTGATCAGCACATGCTCGACATTGATGGCTTGATTCAGGCGCATATGCAGGATTTGCTGGAACGTATTCCAGATCTGCCAATCCGTATCCCTGATCTTGACCGACCTAAAAAAATAGCGGTTACCTGGTTAACTCACATGCTGGCTTTTCTGGATGCTGCCGAGCGTTTTCCGTCGCAAATCCTGTTAATGGATTTTGAAACCTGGCTGGATAATCCGCTTGAACAGACGGCCGAAATTACCAACAAGCTTGGTAGCCAACCAGTCACCTCATCGACCCTCGACCAATGGCTCAAACGTTATTCCAAAGCACCGGAACAGCCTTATTCACCCCAGCATCGCCAACGTAGTCTGCAGCAATCCAGACAACAGCATGCAGCTCAAATCAAGATAACCCACGAATGGGTGCAAACTTTGTTACACCAATGTTCCCGTGATTACCCTGCATTGATGGAGTGGTTATAGCGTTTGCCCGCGTCAGCTAGTGCGTTCATCTCATTCATTGAACCAGCGCAGGCATCCACCATCGAAATGGTCAGTTGGATGTTATGGTAGTTACCGTTATGCGTTATATCTGTTGTCTGCTGATTACTTATGCTGTGGTTCAATCTGCATCCGCTGCCATTGAGTACACAATCAAAATCGCTGATGACTTAAAATCGGTTGATGTCACTGCCTGCTTTTCAGGCGATCCGGATGATCCACACCCACGAGAGTTGTATATCAACAGCAAGGCACGTGCTGCTGTTAAACAGTTAAAGTGGGATAATCTGGCGTTACCCAAGCTCAAAAACTGGGGACCTGTTGCAGTCGGCCGCCAACAACGACAAGGTTGTCTGAATTATCAGGCCGGCCTGTCGGATAGTGGTGAACGCTGGGGTTATACCTCTAAAAAATACACCCTGACCGACCCCAAGCACTGGCTGTTGGCCCCACCTGAAGGCAGCAACGCCATTGCCCGTTTTGTTGTACCCAGCGGGGTCTCAGTGTCACACCCCTGGCCGCTGGTGGATAATGTCAGCGACAATCAACAACAATGGTTTCGGTTGAGTGTGACCAATCCGCACTGGAATTCCAATGTGGCCTTTGGTTATTTCAAAATCCAGACCCTGCCCATTGACGATACCTATTTAAGACTGGCAGTGCTGCCTGCAAGCCCGGCGCCCAACATGTCCACCACCCGTAAGTGGGTACAAGAATCTGCACAGGCTGTACTAAACGCCCACGGAAATTTGCCCCAAACACATCCACAGGTATTGGTCATGCCGGTCGGAAGCCAGAATAATGCGATCCCGTTTGGTCGCGTTTTACGTGGCGGAGGGATTGGGCTGCAGTTTTTTATCGACCCTAAACGGCGCTTAAGCGAATACAGTGATGACTGGGTACCAACCCATGAGTTCAGTCATTTATTACTGCCGTATATCAATCGACAGGATGCCTGGCTATCTGAAGGTCTGGCCTCCTATTATCAAAATATTATGCGTGCCCGCGACGGCCGTCTGAGTGAGCGTGAAGCCTGGGATAAATTGCTGGCCGGCTTTGAGCGTGGTCGTCGTGATGTCACTTCCAACCGAACGCTGGCCGAAGAGGCCAGTGGCATGAGCCGTAATGGCTCTTATAAACGAGTCTACTGGAGTGGTGCTGCGATGTTATTTCTCGCAGATGTGGAATTGCGCAAACGTACTGATGGCCAACATACACTGGACACTGCGTTAGCCGGCATTGCTGATTGCTGTATGGATGTCAGTAAGGTCTGGCGCGCGCGCGACATGATGCGCCGAATGGATGCCATAACCGGTACAGATATTTTTATGCGGGTATATCAACAGCATACCCGTTCCAGCGAATTCCCTGCGGTTGAACAAGTCTTGACCGACCTGGGTGTTAGGCAACGCTCGGGCCGGGTACGTTTGAATAACCAGGCTGAATTGGCCGCTATTCGAAAACAGATTATGCGTCAGCCTGCCGATCAGAACAGTTGAGCAAGCTGATTTTTACACTTTTACAGGTTTTGCATAAACCATACTGACAGACTTCTCAATTTTGATTTTGATTGTCTGCTTCCCAAGCCATTACGGTTTGAGGACCTCTAGCCGAACATAAGCACTGTTGGTAACTGCCGTTGTTTTTGGGTTTTCTCAGGTTTAACCATTTTTAACCCTTCACTAGCGATTATTCTGCGATACTAATGCTGTTTCCCCAGACCTCCACAGTGCATGAAAAAGTTACTCAAATTTCTAATCTACCTCGTCGTTGGTGTCATCGGTTTACTGGTATTGACTGTGGTGGCATTAAAGTTTTTTATTGACCCGAATGACTATCGCGAACAAATAGCCGCCCAGGCCAGTAAATCGGCCGGTCGCGAGATTACCATTGATGGAGATTTATCACTGTCTGTTTTCCCCTGGCTGGGTATAGAGCTGGGCCGTGTCACTATCGGCAACCCGCCCGGGTTTTCAGGCGAGTTTGCCAGCATCAACAATGCCGGCGCTGCAGTAAAATTGTTACCCTTGATCGGTAAGAATATTGAGATAGACCGAATTCTACTGGATGGGTTGAATGCCACCCTGAAGGTTAATACTGATGGCACCAACAACTGGTCAGATTTGGGTAATTCATCTGCACCGGACACCGCTGATACTGCTGGTGTGCGCTCGCTCAGCATTGCCACCATTGATATCAGCAATGGAGCGCTGACCATGGATAATGCTCAATCCGGGCAGCGGCTTGAAGTGTCTGATTTTAATTTGAGCGCGCGAGGCATCAGTTCCGGAAAACCATTTTCGATTGATGGCGGATTATTGCTGGCCATGCCCAACACGGCCAGCCGTTATCAGCTGGCTATGGCTGGTGAGGTCCTTTTCAATCAGGCAACCGGCCAATTGAATCTGGAAGATACACAACTGACAATCGTGGATCAGTCTGCTGATCCTTTGCCTTCGCTCAAACTGTCGCTCAACGGCGAATTTAATAGCCAAACAGAAGTATTGAACCTGCCTGAGCTGACACTTACCGTTGATGATTTAAACCTTGCCGGTAACATTACAGGCCGAAAAGTTTTAAGTGACGCCGAGTTAATTGGTGCATTTGAGCTGGCGCCGTTTAACCCCGGTTCGGTTGCAACTGCATTTGGTGCTGAGCTGCCGGCGCTGGCCGATAGTGATGTGATGCAACGTTTCTCCGGTCACTTGCAACTGACCGCAACCCCTCAACGTATTCAGATTTCAGAGTTGCAAGCCAGTTTAGATGATAGCACTTTAGCGGGTGACTTCAGTATCACCCTGGGTGATCGTCCTGACTATCGGTTTGCGCTTAACATTGACCAGATTAACCTGGATCGGTATATGCCTCGGCCGGTGGTGACAACCGGTACCACCACAACCAGTGATACCACCGTCGGCGGTATTCCAGTGGAAACCTTTCGGGCAATTGATGCCAACGGCAGCTTTAGTGTCGGCAGTATCACTGTTAATAAACTGAATGCCCGTAATATCTCGATACAAATGCAGGCTGATCGTAATGGCTGGCGGTTTGATCCATTAACTGCTGATTTTTATGAGGGCCGCTTCAACGGCAGTATCGCTATTGATGCCACTGGTGACTCACCGGTATTGCGAGCTGATGATAACCTGAATCAGGTGGTTGCTCAGGCAATGCTTTCGGATATGCTGGGCACCGAATTCCTGGACGGACTGGCATTGCTTGATACCAATTTGAATGCTGATCTGAACCGCCCTACTGAAACCCTTACCGGTGAAGTCAGTTTCGACATCCGCGATGGCGCTATCAAAGGTATTAATGTTGCCGAGCTGTTGCGCAAAGGTTTCAGCGTAGCCAACAACCTGTCCGCCGGAGCGGCTGCCAGCGAGGAATTTTTACAAGGTGGTGGTCAAACTGATTTTGCCAGCCTCTCAGGTCGGTTTGTGGCCGATAATGGGATTATCAGAAACAATGATCTGCGATTATTATCACCACTGCTGCGGGTCCAGGGAGAAGGCATGCTGGACCTGCCCAATAACACCATCGATTACCGCATCACTGCTGCGCTGGTGCAATCATTGCAAGGCCAGGGCGGCGCCGGATTGGAACAACTGACCGGCAAACAAATTCCTATCCATATCACCGGCACACTGGATGCACCTGCTTACAGTGTCGATCCACGTGCGATACTGCAAATTCTGGCCGGTGAACGGGTGCAACAACAAAAAGATCAGCTGCTGGAACGTATCGGTGAAAAACTGGGTGGTGATGACAGTGCTGCTACAGGCCTGCTGGACAATGTCCTCAGTAACGCACTTGGCAGTAAAACCCGGGAGGAAAATCAGGCAAGCACTGAAAATGCTGATTCCACTGACGATTCATCATCTGACCAACAGACAGCAAACCCGGCTGAACAAACCTCAGCGGACGAACCCAGTGTTGAAGAACAGATCGGCGGCGCACTTTTGAACAGCCTGTTTAATCGACCCAAACAGGATGATGCTGAAACGACCGACGACGACGAAGAAGACGGTAATCTTTGATCACACACAAATTGAGGTCAAACTAAAAGTCTGAATCAGCTGGCAATATACTGCTGCAGCTGTTCGATTTCGTGTTGTTGTTCTTCAATCACAACCTTGAGCAGGTCACCGATAGACAATACACCGATCACGGTATTGCCATCTTTCACCGGCAAATGCCGGATATGCTTATCAGTCATGATCTGCATACAGTGATTGGCACGCTGATCGGAAGCTACGGTAAACACCGGCGCGGACATAATGGTACTGACCGGCGTATCCGAGGATGAACGCTGCTTGAGAATAACCTTGCGGGCATAATCCCGTTCGGTGGCAATGCCAATCAGATCATCACCTTGCATAACCAATACTGATCCGATGGCATGTTCTGCCATTTTTCGTATCACCTCCAATACCGGCAGTTCCGGTTGTACGCTGATGATACGCTGTTGCTTACTTGCCAAAATCTGCCTGACGCTGCGCATAGTGCCTCCGTTTTGTCGAGACTTCCCATGATAATACAACCATTTAGGCAACTTGGCATAATCATGTCCCGATAGCGCCAGGCCGACCTTAAACAACGATTATTCTGATATCAGCTCATAAACAGTGCTGTTGGCCTTCATTGCTAACGGCAAAACCCTGGGCAATCACCTGTTTCAATTCAACACTGTCGGGATCATGTAATGGATTGGTATGGTTCATATGAATAAAATGAATTTTGGCTTTTTCAGCAATCGACAAACCTGCAAAGCGTTGCATCGAATGGGTAACAAATGGATGTGGGAAGCCGCTCATATCCCTGCCCGGAATTTCTCCATTGGCATAAAAAGAGCCATCCAATAAAACAATCTCGTTGGCGGCGATCAGTTGTTCGATTCGGATACCCCAATCGTCCCACTGCTCCCAACTGTCAATATCCGGCAAATAAACCAGCGACCGGTCAGGCCCCTGAATCTGAAAACCAACCACCTCTGAATACTCCTGACGGTGCGGCACCAGAAAGGCGGTTACCGATAAACTTCCAGCCAACCTGACGGGTTGCCCCGCTTGCAGGTTTTGCAACGAAATATTTTGATAACGAATCAACTGATCCCATGGCCCATTGCTGGACAAAAAGTTCTGCATCTTGGGCATCGCATACACCGGAATGCCATTGGCACCAACTGACTCATGTCCCAGCAGCATCAGTCCGGTGTAATGTCCGATATGCGCATGGGTCAGGAATATTCCATCCAGTCCGATTGACCTGCGTACCGGTGCAAATCGATCCAGACGTTGTAATTGCTGTTTAAGGTCCGGGGTGGCATCGAACAACCAGCGTTGGGTTTGATTACTGCGTTGATCAATCAGCGCGATGGAACTGGCCAATCGCTGCAATGCCTGATTCTGCCACGCCGGATCATTGGAGTTGCCAAGCTGTGGCTTGCCTCCATCCTGCGCCACCCCCAGGACCAGCACACTAACCTCACAACTGGCTTGCTGTTGATCATCAACCTGTGCTGCAGCAAGCCCAGCTGTTATCAGACTGCTAAGCAAAACCCATAATGCTGTATATCGCATGATTTCCTCGATATCTTTTTGCCAATACAAACTACTTGTACTCTATTATTCTAATACTGGCTGATGCAGTGGGTTTGTCAGTGCTCATGGCAAGGCGCGATTCGCCGGTAATGGTAAGCCCTTACCAAGCATCACAACGCAGTCCATGAGTGCTGACAAATCCACCCGAAGGGCGCTGCTGTTGTGAAACAGCACAACAACGCTGCACCTGTCATTGTTAGAATAATAGAGTACTAAAGTATATGCTGTATCGCCGTTTTTATTGTCTATCTGGTTGATCACCTGGAGAACTTGATGCGCTGTTACCTGATATTAATATTACTATCTGCACTAAGCTTTGCAGCCACCGCACAAACTGCTGATGGCAGCCCTGGAACTTATACCCCACCCCATCAAATAGCAGCCGCTGTTTCCGCTGACCGGATTGAGGCTGACATTGCCAGGCTGGTTAGCTTCGGAACACGTCACACCCTTTCTGAAACACAAAGTGATACCCGCGGCATCGGTGCAGCGCGGCGTTGGATTGAAGCAGAGTTCAATCGAATTTCTGCAGACTGCGGAAATTGCCTGGAAGTATTCACCGTTGCAGATTTTGTTGAAGGTCAAACACGCATCCCCAATCGGACTGAAATTGTTAATGTGATTGCCATCCAGCGTGGCCTCCAGGACCCGCACCGGATGGTCTTGATGAGTGGAGATATCGACAGCCGGGTCAGCGATCCACTGAATGGTACGTCTGACTCTCCCGGCGCCAATGATAATGCCTCCGGTGTAGCCGGTACCCTGGAAGCTGCACGGGTTTTATCGAAATACCAATTTGCCGGCAGTATTGTCTACGCAGCCTTATCAGGGGAAGAACAAGGCCTGTTCGGCGGCGCTATTCTGGCTGATCATGCGCTGGCGCAAGGCTGGCGGATCAAAGCGGTATTGAACAATGACATGATCGGCAATATCAAAGGTGTGGATGGGGTCATCGACAACAGCACCGCACGGGTATTCTCGGAAGGTACACGCGCCACCGAAACACCGGAAGAAGCACGTATCCGGCGCTTTACCGGTGGTGAAGTGGATAGCCCTTCACGCAATCTTGCACGTTATGTCGACCGGATGGCAGATCAGTACATCACCAACCTGGACGTGATGATGATTTACCGTCTGGACCGATTCGGCCGCGGCGGCCACCACCGCCCGTTTAATGACAAAGGCATGCCCGGTATACGCATCATGGAAACCCATGAAAACTATACTCAGCAGCATCAGGACCTGCGCAGCGAAGACGGAATTGAATACGGCGACGTGCTGGAAGCGGTGGATTTTGATTATGCAGCCAAACTGACCGCCCTGAATGCCGTCAGCCTGGCCAGCATGGCGGCCGCACCGGCGTTTCCGGCGAATGTGCAAATCCAGGGCGCGGTACAACCCAGCACCACGTTATCCTGGGATCGCCCCACTGGTAGTGCCGCTGAGAACCTGGCTGGTTACCGGATTTACTGGCGATTAACCGATGCACCACAATGGACTTACAGCCGCTGGGTAGGCGATGTTGGCTCTTTTACACTGGACAACGTGGTGATTGATAATTATTACTTTGGAGTTGCTTCGGTGGCTGAAAATGGGGCGGAAAGCCCGGTCGTATTTCCCGGGCCGGCCGGCAGTTTCGGTGACTGAATAAGCTTAATTAATACCGGCAGGCTGCCAGCGACAGCCTGCTGATCCGGCCAGCAGCTATCTAAAAGTCAGCATTGAAGGTTTCGAAACCGTCTCTGAGCAACAACTCGATCTGTCCAAAAGTAACCGCTGGTGATAACTCTGAGCTGTTGCCGTCGTCATCGGTAACCATCAATGAAATTTTACCGCCGGTCCGAGCAAATGCAGGCAAATTGTAGACTGCATTTTGAACAGCTTGTGGCGTAGGGTATTCCACGCTGGTCAGAAAAAACCGACCCTGCATCGGTTCTTCCCGGTCGGTCCAGAATGCCTGCACCGTCAACGGATAAGCAGCATTGGCAGCGGTTGCATCCACAGTGAAATCAACACTGACCATAGCCGGGCTGCCGGGTATAAATACCGCAGTCAGAATTTCCGGCCAGTTCATTCGCCGATTCGGGCCACTGTCCGGATCACCCGGATCATTGGCATCCTGTCCACCGCCGCCTACATCAATGGCAATGCCGTTGTTGCCATAGATGGTGTTGGCGATCATGGTGGTTGCGGTATCACCACCGAACACAAAAATACCGTTATTACCGTTGAATGCGACCTGATTAAACTGCACCAGGTAACTGCCATTTTCACCGGTAAAGGGCAATGCCATGCCGGCATTCTCATTTTGAATAATATCGTTGCCGATTATGTTGTAGCGTGCCGTCTGCCCGGCCACGGCATTGCCGAAAATACCAAACCGGCCGTTATAGGCAATCACATTGTTGAAACCGATAAAGTTATTAAATCCGGATGTATTCCCGGGCAAACGCAAGCCATCAAATGCATTACCGATGTTGGCACCCGAGCGATTGGTACCGATGAAATTTTCCCTCACATTGTGTGAATGGCCACCCAGGGAAATACCCGAGCTGTTAAAACCAATCACATTGTCTTCGACAATATATCCCGTCCCCGCTATATTCAGCCCGGTAGCCGGTTGGCCAACATCCGTTCTATTCGGCGTAACACCAATGTAATTACCAATAATTTGATGATCGGCGCCCTGCAGCTGCAAACCATGAAAAAACGGCGGGCTATTTGCACCGTTATCGCCAATAATGTTGCCCTCTCCAGCATTGGCGCCGCCGATCAGTGCGCGTTCTGCATCAAACAGAAAAATGCCATGTTCAGCATTGCCGAAACGACTGGAACCGACCACACCGACCGAGTTTCCCCGGATAACCGTATCGTCGCCCATCGATAAAATGCCATGACCGATATTGTTGATAACACGGTTATCGAGTATCTGAACATTGTCACCGACTTCAACCCGAATGCCATCGTCGGCATTGCCCAAAGCACCGGTTACCACGCCGATCCAATTATTTTCAATAATGGTTCCTGCTCCAGCTGCACCACCGGTGTTGCCTACCCGAATACCGACCAGATTGTTGGCGATATCGTTGTGTGCATTCGAGCCGGTTCCACCAATACGGTTATTAGAACCAGAAACATCAATACCGTTGCCGACATTTCCGAAAAAACCGTCGATCGTGCCCAGGCCGATACGGTTGGCGGCTATCAAGTTGTTATTACCCAACAAATTGATGCCATTGCCGCCATTATTGGCAATAATATTGCCGCCGCGTTCATCCGCATCAGACAATCCGATCAGGCTATTGCTGCCGAGCAGGCTGATCCCGGCACCTGAATTACCCGCTGATGTCACACCATCGGCCAACATCCCGATAAAATTACTGAAAATGGTATTGCTGTCACTGGAAACCAGTGATAAGCCCGCCTCGCCATTGCTGCTGATCAGGTTCCCCAGGCCAAGAAACTCCTGGGTGAATATTCCATACAACTGGCCAATCACCATAAAATCGGGATTCACCGCGAACAGACCCGAGCCACCATTGCCACTCAAGATACACCCCTGTATCACCACACCATCGGTATCGGTAAGAATTTCAATGCCGTTATCTGGGAAATTGATAATCCCAACTGACAGTATTTGTGTATCAGCCGCAGCTGCGCCACTCAGTCGTAAGCCATCATGAAGCGCACTTGAAAGCTGATTCCCGTTGATAATAATAACCGGCGGCGCATCCAGCAATACCGTGGTGCCGCTGTTAAAACCCGGTGCCGTCTGTCCATCCAGAATCAGGAAGTCGGTGATCGCCGGCAATGGCCCCAGAACGGAACTGATGGTAATGGTTCCGCTAATGCTGAATTCAATCGCATCATCACTACCCAGTGCGTTGGCCTCCATCATTGCTGCACGCAGGGTGCAAGTGCCAAAACCATCAGCGCATACGCCATCACCAGGCGTGGCATCTTCAGCATTGGCATCATCAAACAGGTTTTCCACAGTAAACGTGGCGGCCCACAGCATCGGGCAACATACAGCACCCACGGCCAGGGTCAGCAACAGGAGTATTCGCGGCATAGTCTCACCTCTACGTTTTATAGTTGTTATTACGTAGAAAACATGGATTACAGGACACCGGCAATTTTCCACCGGCATAGATAAACTGCCTGCCAATCAAGGCTGTTTGATTATTACCAGGCCTGCCCGGCCTTAAAGCTGTTTTTTAACTGGCTGGATGGGTGATCAACCCGATTAAACTTACAACCAGCCTTTCTGACGCGCTAACCGGGCCGCTTCAACCCGGTTGGCGGCACCCAGCTTGCTGATCGCTTCGGATAAGTAATTGCGTACCGTGCCATCCGCCAGGTGCACTTGCCCCGCAATCGCACTGGTGCTCAACCCCTCACCTGCCAATCGCAGGATCTGTCGTTCCCGGTCACTAAGCAAATCCTGCTCACCCCAGGCTGCCGCAGCCAGTTCGGGCGCGATCACCTTGCCCCCGGAATGAATCTGGCGAATCGCACCTGCCAGCTGCTCCGCCGGTGAATCTTTCAACAGGTAACCACGCACTCCGGCATCCATCGCCCGACGCAGATAACCGGTGCGGGCGAATGTGGTCAATATGATAACCTTTGGTTTTGGCTGGTTAGTATCTGTTTGCTGATGAATGGCCTGCGCCAGTTCCAGACCGGTCATATGCGGCATTTCAATGTCGGTGACCACCACATCGATACTGTGCTGACTCAGCAACCCCAATGCCTGCCGGCCATCAGCTGCACTGGCTACAATCTGCAGGTCATCTTCCAGCTCCAGCAATGCCGCCAGTGCACCACACAGCATACTTTGATCCTCAACCAGCAAAACCCTGATCATGAGCTTGGCCGAGTGACCAACGGCTTCCAGCCTGGATGATCCGTATCTGGCTGTTCACAGCTTTGCGGCCGGGAATCGGTTGTCAGCGGCAATTCAATTTCCAGACGTAAACCGTTTTCCTGCACAATCCGCAAGCGCCCATCCAATCCGGCAAGCCGGTCTCGCATGCCCTGCAAACCACTGCCCATGACAATATCACCGGACCGTTGGTGTTGATTTGGCTTACCATCATCACTGATGGTCAAGCGTATCTGGTTATCGTGTTGACTCAACTCGATCCGGCACAAGCCCGCATCAGCATGCCGGATCACATTGGTCACCGCTTCGCGTACGCACATCGCCAGGGTGTTGTCATAAGCAGCCGGCAATGTTTGCAATTCTGTTTGTAATTCCAGTTTAATATCGGCTGATTGCAGCGCCTCGGCGGCATGCCGCAATTCATCCTCCAGTCCAGCCTGGCGATAACCGGTCACCGCCTCACGCACCTCACTCAATGCAGCCCGGGATATCCGCTCCAAATCGGCAACTTCCTGCCGGGCACGGTCGCTATCATCGCGTGCCAGCAGCTTGCCGGCCAGCTCAGCTTTTAGGGTGATCAGCGATAAGCTATGACCAAGCAAATCATGCAAATCCCGGCTGATACGTTCGCGCTCGGCAACGGTGGCCAGGTGTGAGACTTCCGCCTGGCTACGCCGCAGGGTGCGGTTTTTGCGCATGATCTCAGCCTGAAATAAATTGGCACAGGCAACTATCAGCAAAATCGCGGCCGGCATGATGATCGCGAAAATTGGATAACCAAGCAACCAGGATTGCAGCACCAGCACTACGGCCAAACCGATGATAATGGCCAATGCAACCCGAATGTTTCGAATAAATCCGCAACCTGCCGCAGCATAAATAAAATACACACCGGCGCTGGAGTTAATCGGCAACAACAATATTCCAAGCAAGCCAATAAGCAGGTTATTACGTATCTGCTCACCACTGTTACTCAGCCTGAAGCCATAAAAGTACAACGGCAAAAAAACCACCACGCTAACCAGGGTTGCCCAGATACTCAACGCTGACCATTGTTCAAAATACAAACCGGGCAGTAGAAAAAACAAATAAAACAGCCATAAATAGGGTGCATACCCGATATCAGCGTTAATCGGTAATAAGCGGCGATGTAATTGCCGAAGCTTGCTGGTGGTGCTCATGCTGATAGCTTACTGCAATTCCACATCATCCAGGTCAAATTCAAACCGGCTATGCCCATTTCCGGCGGTCCAGGCAAAACCGCGCAGCAAACTTAAATCAACCCCGGCAATAGCTGCCAGTTCAAATTCATACTGTTGCCAGTCAGTGCTCAGCGTTATTGGCTGAATGGCCGGCATGGCGTTGTTTTGGCTACCACTGAACACCATCAGCTGATACTCACCCGGCATACCACGAGCACGAAACCGTAAATGCTGAATGCTGCCGGCATCAGCGGGCGCCATTGGTTGATCACTGACAAATGTGCTTACCCCGGCCCACGGAAACATACTCCCGGTTTTAACTTCCCCGCTAATATGCAAATACTGATTCGCTTGCTGTTGAGTATCACTGTGTTGTTCGATCTCCGCGCTGGATTGCCCACCCAGCATACTGTCGGTGGTCACCTGCCAACGGGTCTCAACAACATCAGCTGCAGGACCTTCAAAATCTGACAACATTCCAGCAGTAATTCCAGCCAGTACTTCAGTCGGCACTTCATCCGGCAGACTGACCAGTTCCCGGTTTACCGGAAAACCATCTTTCCACACCCGGACAGTATTCAGCGTTGCATCGATATCTGTTAATGGGTTGCCCTCCACCAATAGCAGATCAGCCCGCAAACCTTTGGCTATGCGGCCTCGATCAGTCAGCCCAAAAACATCGGCTGTATGTGCTGTGGCTGCCTGCAAAGCCTGCAAGGGTGTTAAACCTGCCTCAGTCAGCCACCAGAGTTCCTGATGCAAGCCGATACCATGTGCAGTACCCGGATTAGGTGCATCGCTGCCTGCCAGAATCCTAACACCGGCAGCATGCAGGCTTGCCAGGCTTTGCTGGGCATTATTGAGCGCCCCGCTTTGGATGCTGAAAAAAGCATTGCTGAGATTATTCTGCTGCATTTGGCTCAGCCGACCGGCAACCTCCGGCAATTCCATCCAGCGATCGATTTGTGACTGCCCACTGATACTGGCCTGCACCGCCAGTGTGGCCACTATGAAGGCATTATTTTGCTGTGCCAATTCGATCAATTCCTGATCTGCCGGGCTATCTGAAAACATATGCGCCAGGCCATCAGCACCCACCTGTAATGCATGTTTGGCAAATTCCAAGGTTGATACATGCACAATGGTTAACATGCCTCTGGTCTTGGCCGCATCAATAACCGCTTTCAGGGTTTGCTGATCCAGGGTGGGGATATTTCCGTTGTATTCGCTGCCGTTTTCATACACCACTTTGATGAAATCTGATCCTTCGGCTTGTCTGGCTGCTACAAATTCATCAGCATCGGCTGCATTGCTGAGGGTCGGAATTGTCATACCAAACTGGGTGCCATGGCCACCGGGTGCGGTAATCAGGGTACCGGCCGAGTACACATCTGCCTGATCCTGCTGGCCGATCTGCTCACGCAATGTCCGGTTACCCGCCAATAGATTGTGATCACTGAATAAATCGATGGCAGTGGTCACCCCAAACCGCAGGGCATCCTGCTGTGCCATCTCAAAAGTGTGTACATGCGCATCAATCAATCCGGGCAATAAAGTTTTGCCGCTACCATCAATGCTTTCGATTCCCTCTGGAACCTGCAGGTTTTCAAGCACCTCAGTAATCAACCCATCGGTCACCAATACTGTTTGCTTCTGGTGCACCTGTTCGCCGTCAAAAATACGCACGTTTTCAATCGCAAAACTGTTCTCCGGAACCACTTCTGCGGAAGCATTATTGTTGCTTGCCGTTTCAGTTGACTCTTCAGGCATCATCCAATAAATGCTTGCCGCCAATGCAAGCATCAGCAACCCCGTCAGTACCGCAGTAAATGTTTTGCCCTGCTGTTTATTCCATTCGCTTTTCATCATTAGTCTCCCAACAGTAAGTAATGCCTAACGATCACGCAGTGCACGCCAGCCAAATCCGGCAAGCATCAGAAACACTGCAGTGAACAGCAACAGCACCAACAAGTGCCCCATCAACGATTGACCCTGGTGCTTGTCAAGCACCGAAAACGCCAGTTGGGCCAGATGATAAGCCGGAAAAATCACCGCTATTTTCTGCAGTATTGCCGGCAGTATAAAAATTGGAATCCACAAGCCGGATAAAAACGCCATTGGTAAATACAACAGATTGATAACCGCTGGTGCGCTTTGCGCATTGCTGCGGATACCGATAAACACACCCATCGCACAAAACGGTAAAGTCCCTACCAGCAATATCGCAAACAATGATATCCACTGCGTCAATCCCAGCCGTACTCCACCGAACAATACGGCTATAGTCGCCAGCCCAAGCAATATCACGATTGAAAACATCAAACTGATACCAATTTTGGCGATAAAGTAAGCACTCATCGGCATCGGCAGTACCCGTTTCAGTTGTAATAAACCCTGCTGCCGGTCACTGGCCACACCAACGCCAAAACCAAACAATGCCGGGCCGATCACACCAAAGGTGCCATAACTGACCATCAGGTATTCAGCATTGCCGGCACCGCGGCCAAACATCACCCCGAAAAACAAATAAAACATCCAGGGAAACAATAAGGTCGGTAAAACAAACATCGGCATCCGGGTTAACTTCAGCCATTCGCTCCAGGTTTCCTGGAGGTGGATTTTCCATGCATGTGAAAGACTTAAACTGCTCATGCGGCCTGCTCCCTGTTATCGGTGGTTGGATTGTTTTCGGTCAGTGCCAGAAATGCCTCTTCCAGCCCGGCACCAGTGACCTGTAGATCGGTCAAATCCGAATCAGTCTGCAGCAAATCCCGCAATAAGCCTTCTGCCTGATGGGTTAATAGTGTGCATTGGGTCAGTTTGTCATCGCTGTGACTGGCGTGCTTTTCAACCTCCACTTTTTCGATCAACGGATGCAGATGCAGCTGTTCTACCGGGATGCCGGTACGACAATGCACCTGCTTCAAACTGACCCGCTGTTTGATTTGCGAAGGTGTTCCGGCAGCAACAATCCGCCCGTGATCAAGCACCATAATCTGATCGGCCAGTGCATCGGCTTCTTCCAGATAATGGGTGGTCAGAATGATGCCCGCACCCCGTTCTGCATAATTTTTGATATTGGCCCACAAGCTCCGTCGTGCCTGCACATCCAGACCGGTGGTGGGTTCATCCAGAAACAAAATATCCGGCTCACCGGCCAGTGCAATAGCAAACTGCACCCGGCGCTTTTCACCACCGGATAATTTTCCATAACGGGTGTCTGCCTTGTCTTCCAGGCCGGCCATCTGCAACAGTTGCTGCTGTGACAGCGGGTTTTGATAATAAGTAGCGAATTGACGGATCAGTTCACGCACTTTCAAGGTTTCCGCCAGCTCCGCCTGTTGCAGCATCACACCAATACGCTGTCGAACAGATAAATCACCCGGAGTCTGACCAAACAGATGAATCTGACCTGCATCCGGCGTATAAATACCCAGCAGCATATTGATCAAAGTGGTCTTGCCTGCTCCATTTGGACCGAGGATGGCCAGTACCTGCCCGGCTTTGACCTGCAAATCTACTCCGTTCAGCGCCTTTAACTTGTCAAAGGCATGACTAACCCCGGTTACTTCAGCCAATAAGCTGCCGGTTGCCGGCGTGGATACTTGTTGTAAATGTTGTTGTTGCGACATAACTGCCTGCACGTTTTTGCTTGTGTACTAATTTGCCAGGATGTCTGTGGAGTTGTTAGTGTGGGATATAAGGAATTTGGGGTGACAATTGTCATGTGGCTATAACAGTGCTGTGAAGATTGAACTGCTACTCACTAGAAATTTTATTGAGGATGGTTGTATGATATTGCTTAGTTAATACAGAAAATCCATGTTAACAATAGGGTGTAATGGTTTGCATGCCATTAAAGACCAGAGGGCTAAGGGAGGTATTTCGTTGAATTCGAATCCTTATCATACATATACGGATCAATCTCTGTTAACACAATTAACAAAGAATAATCGCTGTTATCAGATGTTAAGACTAATGATAATTATTATGTATATCAGCAATATAAGCGCGTTTAGATGGTGGGGATTGGTAGGTTCCTGCGATAATAGTCGTTTGTCTGTAAATTTATAGTTAGACGGCTAGACGATGGAATTCAGTATCGACCAAAGTCTCTTATATCTTTTTCAAACAGCTTTCTACGTAGTCAGTCCTCTAGTAACGTTATTGGCTGTATCTGTAGCGTATATAGCGCTAGTAAAACAATCTCGTCCCCAGATTCTCATCCAATATCGACCCAATCCAGATATTCAGACTATGATCGACCTAGTAATCGAAAATCTCGGGAACGGATTGGCGAGAGACGTCAAATTTTCCAAACCATTACCGGTCAAGTACTTTGGCATTGAGAAATCTGATGGGAGTGGTAAGGACATACTAAGTGACGGCCTACCGGCCATTGCGGTTGGGCAACGCTTTGTGTTTGATGGAGGGCAGTTTGGTGGGCTTACTGAAAAAATTGAAGAGCCGCTAGAAATTCTAGTCACTTACAGCTACAAAAACCCCATTGGTATCAAGCGCAAGAGAAAAGAAATTTGTGTTCTAGACATCTCGCATATAAAACACATGCCCACAAGGTACAGTGCTGAGCAAGCTATTGTTGAAGCACTGATGGGCTCAAACACCACCACACTTCAAAGTATCCAGAAAGAACTTGCCAATATCGGAGCTAAGATTGGAGAGATCATCAAGACTCAAGACAAGATCCCGTCTAACCAATAGTTGGAGTGGACGACATATTGACAGTCAGCCGTTCGTGCTGTCACGCGCTCACCTGCTCGTTAAACTCCACTCAACTCGGTGTTAGAACGCTCTATGAGCGATAGTAACAATACAGATGGAGAAACGATGAAGCATACTTCAACGTCTTTTGTGGCGATTCTTGCGCTGATCGTATCGGTTGTGTCTTCTATTCCTCCTTTCCTCTCATTAAATAAAAGCGCGGCTGACGTTTATTTTTCACAAGTCGAATCGGGTATCCAGATACCCGATTCTATGGACAAAAATAAGGTTAGAAAAATATTGTCTGATAACAAAATTCCAACTGATACCGTGAAGTTTCAACTAATTAATCAAGGTAATGCGGAAGCAAAGGAAGTGAAAGTTTCATTTGAAGTAGATGGAAAAATGCTTTCAGCCGAATTTCAGCCAAGCTATAAAAGTAAGCCAATATGGGTGAACCTCCCTGACTTAGATATAAGCAGCAACCCTGAGCTATTACAATTCTCGGTAGTAGACCTCGCTATAAGCCAGGTTCTCGATTTCGAGGTTGCTTACGAAAGAAATGCGCAAGGTACCCCTGATATTCAAGTATTCTCAAATGGAAGAGCGGCAACTTCAGTGAGTAATATTTATCAGGTAGAACCATGGTCTCGATTTCAAGTGTTCCAAACACCGCTAATAATTTTAGGTATTGGTTTAGGTTTAGTCATTCTGTGGGCTATTGGAATAGTTATATATAATAATGAACAGCTTCGTAAGTCATTAGCAGAGCTAGGACTGAATATTATTAAGGAGGTAGCAAATGGAGTTATTCCTTTTTTCCGCTTCTAACAAGGCAATTAACTTCGCGCCTTTGGTGCCGTACGCTTGTGCCTCACACCGGTTATTGCGACGTTAGTCACCACCGCGAGGAAATAGCCGTGTACCCCACATACAAAATTGATGACGAGCAAGCTAGCAGAATAGTAAATGTGCCTGAGAATTTTCTTATTGATGTCAAAGCGAAAGAAATCAAACCTGCAAAGCTCTCTGAAACTGTGTCTGCATTTGCGAATTCAGGGGGAGGTGACATATACATAGGAATTGATGAAAAAGGAAAGTCGAAAATCAGGTCTTGGAGGGGTTTCGAAGACCAAGAAGAAGCAAATGGAGTAACCCAAACACTTTTTAACGCGCACCCATTTGGTAACCATGTCAACTTTGAGTTCCTGAGCTGCGAGTCTTTTGAAGGTCTTATTCTTCACATAACAATCAAAAAAGTTAAGGAACTGGTTCATTCTTCTAATGGAGACGTTTTCGTTCGCATCAATGCGGGTAAAGCTAGAATAGAAGGTGATAGGTTAAAGCAACTAGAGTTTGATAAAGGCGTTGTCACATTCGAAGACGAATGGGTTGAAGTTGATGTCACAAAAGTTGAAAACAGTCTTGCGATCCTGAACTTTCTTATTAACGTGATTCCAAACACTGAACCCCTCACATACCTAAATAATCAAGAATTGCTCGAGGAAAATCGATGCAAAGTCACAGGTGTGCTGCTTTTCTGCGATGAGCCTGCAATATATCTACCGAAAAGATGTAGTGTAAAAGTTATGCGGTACAAGACCAAAGACGAAGATATTGGACGGGAATTCTTAGACGGAGTTCCAGACACAATAGAGGGGGATTCGTACACAACAATCTATTCTGCTGTCGCTAAAACAAAACAGGTGATTGAGGGTATTCAAAGGTTGGGAGAAAAAGGCCTGGAAGGTATTAGCTATCCAGATGAAACCTTACACGAGATAATCACTAATGCCGTACTCCACCGTGACTATAGTGTCGCAGCGGATGTTCAAGTTAGAGTTTTCGATAATCGAGTAGAAGTGGAAAGCCCAGGTCGACTACCCGGACATGTAACTGCCGCTAACATTCTCGATACCCAAAGTGCTCGCAATCCAGCGTTGGTGCGACTTATAAACAAATTCCCGAACCCACCGAACCAAGATGTTGGCGAGGGTCTCAATACAGCCTTCGGCGCAATGGAGGCTTTGCGGCTCAAGCCGCCTCGCATCAGTGAACGCGAAACGTCAGTATTGGTTGTAATTCCACACGAACCCTTAGCTTCTCCTGAAGAATTGGTTATGGACTACCTCAATACCCATGATGAGATAACAAATCGAGTAGCGCGCGATCTCACCGGAATCAAAAGCGAGAATACTATGAAAAATGTCTTTCTACGTCTCAAGGGTAAGAAGTTACTCGAGCCAATACCTGAAAGAAAAGGGTCCGCATCTGCTTGGCGAAAAACTGGCTAACAAAAAAGAAAGAACCTAGACACCCATTAAATTTTCAGAACTAACTGCTAAAAATCCGGTATCAGATTTAAGGGTTAAATGATCATAGACCCGGATATAGACGCCCATTATTCTCTTTAACCATCAGCAGATTCTGAAAATATTGTAAGATTGTGGCCTATGAATAATGGGCACCTGGATTTACAATAAGTCAGCTCCATCTTTATGTGTAAAGGAGTCATCTCGCATGCGCAAAATAAATGATTTCAAGCCATTTGTTCCATCTAATGATTACGCTGTTTCGAAGGCATTCTATGAATGTATGGGTTTCACGCTAAACTGGGATAGTGAAGAGGTCTGCGAAATTGATACTAACTTTGGCTATCGATTTTTACTATTACCAAAAAACCACAATAATTACGCTCACAGTCTAATGCTTCATTTCATGGTTAACTCTGCGCAAGAATGGTATGACCACTTCAAACACGTACAGCTAGTGGAAAAATTTAAAGGCACTAAGGTCGCGCCACCCGAGCTGATGCCATGGGGCTTGTTGATTACCCATGTTTGGGATCCAGCTGGTGTTTTGCTGCACTTCGCAGAAAAGCCCGATGGAAACACATGATTAGCACAGATGACAAGCATATTGCAGATTAATAAATTTTGGATGTCTGGACTCATGGGATTAACATCCGCCAGCTAGCAAGTAGAACTCTCAGCCCAGTTATTCATACTACGCACAGTCAAGGCAAGATTAAGGGGCGCACAATTACCCCTTGTTGAAAACTGGTCGTCTATGTCGCCTATCTAGTATCGATGCGACAAAAATAACTATAACTGCCACGCAACGAACAGCGATTATCGCTGGCATAGGTGCTCGTCTATGCAATGGAAACACTTACGAGCTTGAGATAATAATAAAAAATCTTGCCAATCCAAAAAAATGAAATAAAAACCAACAGTTGTTTTGAAATTTGAAGGAATATCTTGCCTTGCAGATATATTTGATCATGGACTCGATCATCGAGATTGGTGTTAGTAAACCATAAAAAGGAGAATATTTACCATGATTGAATTAATCGTATTAGCTGTAGTAATTATTGCAATAGGGATAGGTATCTACCTTGGAAATTCCGGCAACTCGGACCCTGTAAGGCCTGGAGACAATAGAGGATCAGACGAGTGTGATCAGGCTTGCATTCAGTGGCAGGCAAGAAAGTCAGAGCTATGTGATGCTGAGCGTGCAGAAGCAGATGCTAAAGAGCGTGTCGATCTGTTTACTCAATTAGTTACAGCGGTTGGTGCAGGTACTGTTTCAATTGTAGTCGCACTAATTGGCGCTGCAGCACTGGCTGCTTTGTTCGCTGAATTTGGTATCCCTGCTGCCGTTGCGGCTGCCTTGTTAGCGGGTGGAGTTGCCGTTGCTATTCTCGGTGGCACAGTAACTTTAGCACTTGCTGCAGCACTGTTAACAGCAACTCTCATTTGGAATGGGAAACAACAGGATACCAGTGCTGCTGAAACAGCTGAATCCGAAGCAAGAGGCATTCTTAATAATGCTTGCACTCAGGATGAAATCAGTACTTGTCTGGCTAATTCGCCTTGTTAGAACGACCAAACATAAGTAATAAATAGGATAGGCATACTAAGTATGCCTCAACCTATATCCCGTCCTGTCTGTTATTCAACTAAGATTTTGGATGCTGCTACCATCTTTGGTTTCACCTGAATACTTCATTTCGATTGTTGGCAGCGATTAAAGCCTGTTTCAGATGCAGCTGAAGCCATTGGGGTTGACAACTTTTTCCAATGGCTCAATCTGGAAGCTTCCGCTGACACCGGCTGAATCGATCATATAGTCAACCTGTGCCAGATCGCATAGCAAAAACTCGACGCTGATTTGGCCGACCACCACACCAGTTTCAGATGCAGTAGGAGGTGAATCAAATTCGCCACCCTGGCGTGCACGCAGCGGGCCGGAAGCGGTATTGCCATTGATGGCCATCAATGAAGTCATCCAGCGTTGACCATTAAAACCAATGTCCATCGGTGGCGGGTTACCGGGGTCGGCTGGTTGCAGGGTAAAGGTAAACCAGGCGCCAAACAGCAGGTTTAGACTGGGCCCGAAATCAAACAAAATGCCTTCGCCATCAGTATCCCGATTCAGCCACGCACCCTCAGCCATATTGAAATTAAATTCCGCCGGGCCTGCAGTGGTGGTGTAGCTAAAGTTATCGATGACCCCACCGGTAAAAGTAATGGATGCGATCGGCAAATCTTCGTCAAAATCCAGAAAATGATCAGGATCGCCAAAGGTTGTTACCTGATCACTGTCACCTGTGTCCACAATGGTTCCATTGGTTGCTCTGGCAGTCGCTGTGCCAGGCGGAAAACCATTACCATGCACATAGAAAAAGTTGACGTTGGTAACCGGTGGGTCAAAAACCACCATTGCCGATCCACCCTGCACTTCATAAGAATACGCGCCGGAAGCGTACAACGGGGGTGAACCTACGGTTTCCACAATACCGCCTGACCAGCTGGAACCCATAAAACTAAAGCTGGTGGTACCGGGCGTGGTAACGCCTATTTCGGCTCCGGTGTTGTCGAAAAGCAGTGTCACGTTTTGTTGTGCAAATACGCTGGAAGATAAGCAAAACAATACCGTAACGAATGCAAATAGATTGCGATGATTAAACATTTTAGCACCTCGCTGATGGGTTATTTCAGGCATTGACCCGGTCAATCTTATACTAAACTATCGGATGCAACAGGCCGGTTAATCGCATGGGAATTTACATTGCTCGAGTGTATGGCTGGTAGTTTGTGATCAAGACGTTTAAGACATATAGAGCAAACAGCCAGGATATCCATTATATTTCATCCAGCCTGTTATTCATTTAAGATTATTGGGTATCCCAACTACCTGTCAGTTACTAGAGGCGAAGAGCATGAATGACCCAACCGAACCGATTCGCGAGAAAGCAATGACATTCCCTGACGTAGTTGAGGGAATGTCATGCAATCAAGCCTCTTTCAAAATAGCAAAAAGTAGTTTTCTATTTATTGGTCCTGGCGCAAAAGGACAAGGCTACAAGGCCATGTTCAAATTAGATAAATCTGCACCACAAGCCCGGGAGTTAGCCACAAAAGAGCCTGATCGTTATCAGATGGGTTCTTCAGCGGGTTGGGCTACCGTTCGCTTTACTGCAGAAAACCCTATTCCAAAGACAGTATG
Organism: Gammaproteobacteria bacterium; assembly: GCA_021772985.1. Classification (GTDB taxonomy): domain Bacteria; phylum Pseudomonadota; class Gammaproteobacteria; order Xanthomonadales; family Wenzhouxiangellaceae; genus JAJFKX01. The sequence continues at coordinate 204,204 of JAJFKX010000008.1, read as the reverse complement.
GGAAAAGTGGCTCAAAGAATCCTATAGTTTATGTTGTAAGTAAATGAGCAATTTCGCAGCTACTCTATAGACGAGCATTATGGATCGCTATGTGTTTCGTCGAAGAAAGGACTTAAGTATCGATATTTTATGAAGCAAACCAAATACTACAATTCAAAGCTAAAATTCATAGGGCTTTTACTGATATCCACTACTTTTGTTGCCATCGGCGCATTGATGGTTATCAGTGGCGAAGAGGTTTTAATGGGATGGCTTTGCGGTGGATTTTTCGCTCTGGGTATCCCGATATTTTTACGGCAGATTTTCGACCTTAAACCACGCCTGATCTTAAGTGATGATGGCGTTATCGATAGCACCCTTGGCATTGGAATGATCGATTGGAAAGATATTCACGGCTTAAGCATTCAATCTGTACATAAAAACGATTTTATTTGCCTTGAAATGGATGAAGATGCTAATGAAAAGTATCTCTCAAACCTTTCACCTGTCAAACGCAAGTTGGTTACGGCAAATGTAGCCCTTGGCTTTGCGCCTGTTAATTTAAACCTGTCTGGCATCAAAGGCTCGACCAATGATATTTTCGACACAATGCTGCTGTATTTGGAAAAAGCGAACAAAGACAACCGAGATGATGCATAAACAATAACGATTGCTATTAACAACTTACCTTCCCAAATGACTGACAAACTCTTAAACAAGCTTCGAGCATTAGAAGAACAACTGCACCGCAATGAAACACGTTGCAACCCACAGCGGCTAAACGAATTATTTCATCCGGAATTTGAAGAAATTGGCCGGTCCGGTCGCCACTATGACAGGACTGCGATAATGTCGGAAATCTCAGAAGAAGAGGAACTGCCGCCTGTTCGAGCAACCAACTACTCCATAACTGTCATCACTCACGATGTCGCTTTACTCACCTACCAATCTGCCCATATAGACAGTGTTGGAGAACCATACAGGCACACATTAAGATCTTCCTTATGGGTGCAAAACAAAGCCGGCTGGCAACTGCGCTTTCACCAGGGCACGCCTACTAATCCATAATTTGAAGGCATATGGATACCCGCAAAGTTAAAACCATGGCCATTGTCAATCCCGCTTCAGCGGCCGGCAGGACAAAGCAATGCTGGGAGCGTATTCAACAGGCACTGCATAAGTCATTAGGTGTTTGTGATGCAGTGTTTACCGAATATCCGGGCCACGCAACATCACTGGCCCGCGATGCCTTGCAAAATGGTTATAGCATGGTTGTTGCAGTTGGCGGCGATGGTACTTTTGGAGAAGTCGCGGGTGGCTTTTTTGAGGGCAAAACAGCCTTATTCCCGCATGCCTGTCTGGGTTTGATTCCACAGGGAACTGGGTCGGATTTCGGACGAACCCTGGGGATGGATAATAACTGGGCTCAGGCCTGTGAACGGCTTGCCGATGACAGCTATAAAACCATTGATGTCGGGCATGTTACCTTTGTGGACCATCAGGGCAATGACGCGCAGCGGGTTTTTATCAATGTAGCCTCTTTCGGCTGCGGTGGCGCCGTTGCAAAAGCAGTGAAATTATCCAATAAGAAGCTGGGGCCCCGATTGTCTTTTGCCCTGGCCACTTTCAAGACATTGATTAAGTATCAGGATCAGGCTGTGGAAGTAACCGCAGATGGACAGGAAACGCAAACCCTTGCCATTACCAACTATGCGGTCTGCAATGCCAAATATTTTGGTGGCGGCATGCAAGTGGCACCCTCGGCCAAAATAGATGACGGCCGACTGGAAACAACCATTTGGTCAGGTTTTGATTTAAAGGACTTTATTTTTTTGCAACACCAGCTCTACAAGGGCAGCCACATTAAAAACAAACGCACCCAAACCGGGAGCACCCGGCATTTATTTGCCACCAGTGATGACATCGTCTTATTGGATGTTGACGGTGAAAACCCCGGCCGACTACCAGCAACCTTCAGCATCATTCCGCAATCGTTAAAGCTAAAGGTATAAGTTGATGATCTGGGTATTTTTGGGTATAGATACCCACAAATCGAACTTTCAAAATACCGGCTTATGTCAATCCGCTCAAACGCCAACATGAATAGCCTATACACCATCCGAAATGCCACCGCTGATGATGCAGCAATACTGGCCCAACTCGCCGAGCGGACTTTTCGCGCTGCCTTCAAAACCCTGAACACCGCTGAGAATATGAATTTACATTGTGCTGCTTCATATAGTGAAGAGTTGCAACATGCTGAAATCACCGACCCGAAGATTGAAACGCTGGTTGTCCAGGATGCAGATGAGTTGATAGCTTATGTGCAACTCCACTGGGGCTCTGCATCTGACTGTGTGCAATCAACAAACCCTGCTGAAATCCGCCGATTCTATGTAGATACTCCATGGCATGGAAAGAATGTTGCCCGGGAATTGATGACCGAAGTTCTCCATCGCGTCGATTCACGGGGAAGTGAGGTAGCCTGGCTTGGTGTCTGGGAGCACAATCCACGGGCGATCTCGTTCTACCGGAAGTGGGGATTTAAAAAGGTGGGTGATCACGCCTTTTATCTGGGTGAGGACCGGCAGCTGGATCTGATTTTTGCTTCAATCCGCTCCAATTGATCGCGGATGCAATCCGCTCCTACAATAATTAGAATTATATTCTTACCTATTTCAACAGCTATTAGCTGATGCACACGCATCAATATTTGTGCCAGCATTAAATACCTGTTCAAACAAATGTTCAGTAGTGAAACATCATGGATATGCACTCAGAAAAGGTCGCCGGTCTATAGCGGGTAATATCTATCATATAACCACAGTCACCGCTTACCGAAAAAGTGTGTTCAAACAGATGTATTTTGCACGTGCATTAACGAAAACATTATTTTACGCACATCAACATAACTGGGTAGAGAGTATATGTTTTGTCATTATGCCCGATCATTTGCATTGGCTTTTCCTGTTAGGAAAGCGTAAAAGCCTCAGCCAGGTCATTGCTTCAATTAAGCGTCATTCTTCTAAATCCATTGATGAATTACGTTGGCAAGCATGTTTCCATGATCATGCTGTTCGTAACGATGAAGGTTTGCATCAACTTGCTGCTTATATTATTCATAACCCGGTTAGAGCAGGAATTGTTGAGTCAATAAGCGCTTACCCCTATTGGGATGCTTATTGGTTGCCTGAGGATGATCGTGGATACAACCACCCCCTGTAGGAGCGGATTGTATCCGCGAAAAACTAACTTCGAATCAGGGAATCGCGGATACAATCCGCTCCTACAATGCGCGGGATATCGCGGATACAATCCGCTCCTACGATGCGGGGGATATCACGGGTGCCTTAATGCTATTTATATAGACGCCGCATAAAAAAAGCGGGTACAGCTCATGCCGTACCCGCAGTGCGATTGTTGTTTAACTCTGAAGTTTTTTAGCTAACGTGTGGCTTTCACGTTATTGTTTACTGTTATTGGTTATCTGAATTCGGATTTCCTCGCATGAAGAACACGTTATTTTGTAACTCATTGCCAATATCGGTATTACGACGGATGATGTCCGACAGCCGGGTGCGCTCCAGTGCTCTGGCTTGTTGGCGGCTGAGGGTGCGGGTGTACCAGAACCGGTCACCATCTCTTAACACTTCAAATTGATGCTTCAATATACTGAAAAATGTCCGGCCAACCATGGCCCCACGAACATGATCTTCAGCCAGACCGCCAACCCATAAGTCAATCTGATCCACATTGTCATACGCGGCTCGTAGCCGTTGGCGGACTTCCGGTGAATCACTGATCTGGTTAAAGTTATTGACCCGGGGTAATCCCAGAGCTTCTCGCACATCGTTATAACCCGGCAGACCATGGTCACGTCCACGCTGGATATTCAAAGAGGCAAGATCGAAACCACCCTCACCTGGCTCACCAAACAGGAAATTTCTCACATCGTCAATTATCCGCACATCAATGTCCTGGCTGCGCTGTTTCGCTAAACCGCGCAGCATTGGATCGATTCCACCTTCTGTTATTAAACGATCAGGTCTGAAAAATGCATCCCGCAAAGCCAGATGGCCAGCTTCAATTTCGTTGCCATCAGCATCCAGGCGCAATATCTGCCCATTCAGCATGCTGTGGCCCAGACGGTAAGCTGCAGTGGAAAACTCATTAACCAGGCGCGCATCAACATCCAACCGATATCCACGGTAACGGGATAAGGCATTGTTACCCAGTAGAGCAGGCAGGAACTCGTTGTAGGTAATCACCTGTATCTGCCCGGCCACAATCACTCTAGCCTGCTGGTAAATCTGCTCACCATCCCAGTTCGGGTGTTCTACCGCCAATGCTTCGGCCAGCCGATTGTGCTCACGCATAAACAGGGTATGCATGGCAGTTAAGCCCAATTGCTCGTTGGCGCGTACATCACCACCCAGAAATAATTCATTACTGGAGCCACCGGCATTGGGCAGACCGGCCTCATTGAAAGGCAGCAAGTTGCCGTCGCTGGTCTTGAGTTTGCCGGTTCCATCCAAGGTGCGCAGTTCCTCAGCACGTACCTCATCAGAGCCATACACATTGGAAGCATCCACCCAACCGCTGATTTCATTTAATTGCTGGCGGGGATTATCAGTGTCGGTGCCGCTATCCGGGTTCCAGATAGATCGGTTGAAACCAATGACTGCATCGCCGTTATTATCAGGGTCAAAAAATGCATCACCTGCCGGCACTGCAATCTCCATCGGTTCGGCCGGATCAGCACCATCGGTTAAATCCACGTCATGATCCAGAAACTGCCCCCACTGCCAAAGGTAATCGGTAGTACCACGGCTGTTGGGGTGGGATTCTTCCTGGGCATTCACCAGGTTACTGATCGCCCTGGCTGATGGTCGGTCAGCGCCTGCCAATGATGAAATACCATCCTGGTAATCACTATCAGTAAGCCGTGCCAGGTTGGTTTCAGCAGCATTTAATTCCGGAATATTGGGATTATTGCCACTACCGTCGATACTTCGGATTTCATCAATAGGTGAAGGCGGCCGGTTACCGGGTCTAGTATTGTTCCCATCAAACGGCGGTCGCTGAATGCGCCTGACCGGGGAAACATCTGGATCAACTGCACTGGCATCGGCTTGTTCCAGAATGGACTCAGCTGTAGTATTCGGCTGTTCGCCATCCTGGGCCCAAGTGGTTGAATACTGGCTGGTCAAAGCAACCAGCAGTGAAGAAATTAATAATCGCTTAGTCATCATTCTCTGCTCTCATTTATGGTGGTGCTGGTTATTTCAAACCCAGACTAGAGCAGTACTGTGGAGCAGTTATGGTTGGAAATAGAAGATATTGTGAAGGTCGGTTAAAGACAGGTTAATAAGCCATTATTAATATGTAAAACGATAACCCACACCATAAACCGATTCGATAAATTCATTGCCCCGTGCCGCATCAGCCAGTTTTTTACGCAGATTTTTGATGTGCGTGTCAACCGTCCGATCACTGACAATGCGGTAATCATTGTAAATTTCATTCATCAATTGCTCACGGGAAAATACCCGGCCTGGATGCTCAGATAAACAGTGCAACAAGCTGAATTCCACTGGCGTTAATTTTAATACTTCGCCGTGAATGCTGGCCTGGAATTTAACCGGGTCAATCTGCAATTGATGGTTTTCAGGTGGCTTCAGGTGCATTTCGCTGCGCCGCAATTGGGCTTTGACCCTGGCAACCACCTCCCGTGGACTAAAGGGTTTGCAGATGTAATCATCTGCACCCAGCTCCAAACCAAGCAAGCGGTCAATCTCTTCAACCCTGGCTGTTACCATAATGATAGGCACCTGGCTGAATGCGCGGATTTGTTTACATAATTCAATGCCATCGGTACCCGGCAACATCCAATCCAGCAGAATCAAATCCGGTGCACTGCTGCGCACCCAGTCAACCACCACATCTCCCCGATCAAGATGATGGCTGCGATACCCACCTATCGAACGCAGATAATCACAGATCAGATTGGCAATCTTATGCTCATCTTCGACCACCAGAACCAATTTTGCGGAGTCATTCATCGTTATTCTCCCGAACTGACGGAAAACTCACCACTATCCTCAAACCACCCAACTGACTGGCTTGCGCACTGATTTCACCCTGATGCGCTTGCACAATACTTCGGGCTATAGCTAAGCCTAATCCAGAACCACCCGTTTCACGATTACGACTGTTCTCGGCGCGATATAACCGCTCAAACAGTTTCGGCAAACTGGCGGCAGGCACACCCGGTGCAGAGTCATTAATACTCAACTTCACCTGATCCTGTACCCGTTGCAGATGAATTTCAGCACAGCCACCTGCATCTGTATAACGCAGCGTGTTCTCCAGCAGATTATGGATTAACTGACGCAAGCGTATTTCGTCGCCTTGTATACGGTAAGCCTCAGAATCGGAACAATAATTGAGCTGTAAACTTATCTGCTGCTCAGCAAACCTGGCCTGAAACCCTTCTACCACGCCGTGTAACAGTGCTTGCAAAGATAAAGGCTGCATCCGATATGACAAACTGCCACTGTCACTTTGCGCCAGGGTGCTCAGATCCATCACCAATGCCGACAATTGCTGGACTTCTGCATGCAATGATCCCAACGCATCCTGATCCAAACTACGGACGTTATCCTGCATCGCTTCGATTTCACCACGCAACACCGCCAACGGGGTGCGCAACTCATGGGCAATATCACTAACCCAGCGCTGGCGTTCTTCATCGTGGTATTGCAAGGCTGCTGCCATCTCATTAAAACCAGTGGCCAGCTCACCCAGTTCATCTGCACCCAGTGCCGGCACCCGGGTCTGTAACTGACCTCGGGTAATTCGTCTGGTCGCCTCCGCCAATTGCCTGATCGGCAAACTCAAATGACGAGCCAACAGCAGCGCCAGTGCGACAATGATTACCAGGCTGACCGAACCGGCAATCAGCAACGTCCGGAGCCGGCTGCGCAACAGTGCCTGCTCTTCCGGGGTGGTAATTTCCGTTAACGGCAACACCCCCAACCAGCCAACCGGCTGATCATTCACCAGGATCGGTAACTCACTCTGCGCATCAGATAAATCCAGATTTCGGCCACCGGCGACGATTTGCCGTTGCTGGTCCAGTAGATATATTCTTGCTCCAAGCTGCATTGGGTCATTACCCGGTGGTGGTGGCCTTCTTGGCGGGCGGTTATTGAAGCCGGGAGGTCCCGGGCGCGGCCTGCTGTCAGGTCCGGCTGGTCGAGGGCGCCCCCCCGGCCGATCAACCCGGCTGCGCCTTAACAACTCATGCCACTCCCGACGATCACGAACAAACACATTCCAATGACCATATTCCTGGTAATGTGAAACCAGCATCGGCATTAATTGCTGCAGCTGCTCCTGTTCCCGTTCCGCCAGATAATCCAGAAATTCCCATTTGAAGCTGATATGGGTAAACAGCATGATACTCAGCATCGCTACCAGGCTGGCAGTGAATATTGACAGCAGAATTTTGTGAAAAAGGCGAACCTTCATTGGGTTTCATACAAAACTGTTGACGCTCATCCTGCACTATCACCCACAGGCAGACAAGACTTCACAATCAATCTTCTTATTCTCTTCATATTTTCATCAAATTAACGGTTCAGAGTAGGCAGCATCGAAAACAACACTGATATCTGAACAGGAGATTTCCATGAAGTCATATTTAACCAACACCACCCTGGCATTGTGCCTGCTATCCATGTCGGCCCTGGCCGCCCCCGGTCAGGCTGATAAACATAACCCACAGGCTAGGCTTAACCACTTAATGAATGAACTCGGCCTGGATCAGCTGCAAGCCGAACAGGTACACGAAATTCTACACAGCCAGCATCAACAAATTCGGGCTCTGCATCAGCAACAACGTGAAGCCAGTAAAGATGATGTCTGCGCCATCCGTGCAGACACCCACACTCAGCTGGCCGGGATTTTAAATGATCAACAACTGGCAGCTTTTGAAGCCATGCCTAAACCGCATGAACGTCCGGCACGTCGTTCCGGCGCAGCAGGCAGGGGCCATTCCCCGGTAGATTGCAGTGCTTGAATATCGCACTGATTAGGGAGAGGTCGCGGGAGCCGGATCGACTGGCTCCCGCATTTTGCGATACACAAGCTCCTGGAGGAATTGTGCATCATCGGCAAACATTCTAAGACAGGTTTGCTATCTTTTAAGCACTCACTTTTAATACAATGTCCTAATTAAAAAAGATCTGCAGGAGTGAATTTCAACTCAGGGAACCGCTGATTAAATTAGAGGCTCCTTAACTGGAGTCAGCGTGATAAGCCAACTGAGAAAACCAGCATATAGATTCACTACTTTTAAAACCCACTCCTGCAACGAGATAAGCCACTACCACCCCCACCACGGGATTTGAGAATCACTCATCTCTGATCAATCGCTATTACACAACTTCAGCGATTTATTAGACAATGTTTATTGTTTCGCCTGATCCAGTCTCGGTTGCACGAAACCAGCAGCCTGTGGATTGATCTTTATGGCTTTTTCAAAATGACCCTGGGCCAGCTCTTTTTTGCCTTGCATCAAAGCTAACTCGCCATACAGGAAATGCCCCTGGAATGATTCAGAATTTTCCGCCAGTACTATATCCAGAATCGCATAGGCCTGATCTGGATGACCTCCCAATGCTTGTGTCTGAGCAAATTCGGTCAGGGTAAATTCGCTGAAATCATAACTGTGAGTGCCATAATACCTGTCACGCAATTTTGCATACTCATCCTGCATCCCTTTAATTCCGTCTTTATCAGCTGCTTCAGCCAACGCCATACCCAGTGTTTTTGGTTTGGAAATGCCATGATGGCAAGTGACACATGTCACTTGAACATGTGCCTCACCAAGTTCTTTGCTGAGTGTGGCATTAATGTTGCTGACCATTTTCAGCATCACCCGGGCCTTGCCTTTCAACTCTTTGTCATCACTGGCAAAATCATAAGTATCCAACGGCTGACGCTCTTCACCCACATGGCATGTAGAACAGCGCGATCCTGTTGCCAGCGCAAAACCCTTCATGGTGTTACCCAACTCGCGTGGTGAAATATCTTCCGGTAACACTTTCAGGTTTTGGGGGTTCTCAAAAATATCTGCAGCCTGCAGCGATGGCAGCCAGACAACGCTAAAAATCAGCAGCAACAAAACTCGCACATCATTCTCCTCAAAATAGCCAGGTATCAAACTAACAATGAATAGCGGCGTAAAGGTTCCTGTTCGGTCTGGGATATGTCCGGGTTATGTCAAAAATGCAGGTTTATGCCTGGATATCTACAATATCCAGGCTATTTAACTTGCAGGCTGAATTGCCCATCGACAAAATGGGCTGACATTATGCGTATCAATAGTCGCCCACACACTTATCTGAATAGATGGATCATGCTGCTGCTGGCAGGTTTGATGCTGCTCAGCATCGCCCTGGCCAGACAGGGTTATGACATTGCCAGCAGTCAGGAACAGGGCATTAATCATCTGCTGAGTGATTATGCGCAACTGATATCAGACAACTATGGCCGTTCACTGATCTCCCGAGTCGGCTTCGAACATGTTTACCCATTGGTTCGAGACCTGGGCCAGGCTGGCTTGTTACAAAGCGGTACGCAGCAATGGCCGGATGATCAAGCCAATAACATTGCTATGAAAAATATCAACTATCCACTACTGGCGGTGTTTCGCTTTCCCGATGACGACGGGCCAAGTGTTTGGTTGTCCGGTGGGCCCGGTGATGCAAGTGGCAGTGACGCAGACACCCGAAGCCGGCTATGGTGGAATACTCGTGAAGAAGGGTTTTCCCAGCCTTTTCAAATCCTGCATTGGAATATGAATGACGTATCACAAAGCCTGGTGTTGATTCCCGCCACCAGCGGCAGTGATATTTTTGGGCTGTTATTAAATCCGGCAACGCTCAACCAGCTGATTGGTATCGATATGAGCACCTATCAGTTGTTACCGGAAGCGCTGGCCGATTCCGATGCCATCCGACCCTTTGTTCACATTCAGGTAGAAGACCCCGATCAGTATGTTTTATTCAGCACTTCCGGCTATCGTGATCGCTACAATACCGCCAGCAGTGTCATCCATGATGACTATGCAGGATTGTTTGCCGGCTACAGCATTACCGCCAGCGTTGAACGACAGGCCGCCAGCCTGTTGGCCATCGGTCAACATGCACGTACCGATTTAAACAGTATTGTGATCCTGATGGGCATGACTTTAATTATGGGCTGTTCAGCGCTTTTGTTGTTACGCAGGGAACGCAGGCTGATCGCCATGCGAAAAGATTTTGTCGCCAGGGTTTCGCATGAATTGCGCACCCCGCTGACCCAGATTCGTATGTATGCGGAATCTATATTGCTGGATAGATTGCCGGAAAAAGCACAGCAGACAAAGGCTTTACAGGTTATCCATCGGGAAACCCAGCGCTTGAGCCATCTGGTAGAAAACGTATTGCGTTTTTCCGGTGGTAATGGGCAACAACATCTTCCGGAAAACTCACCCTATAGGCTTCTGGAAATGCTGGAGCACCTGCATGAAGATTTCCTGCCCATGCTGACCGCCCGTAATGCCACCCTGGATATTGACTGCGAGCCAAGCATTACTACCCGTTGTCACCGTGAAAGCCTGCAGCAAATACTCGGCAACCTGACCGATAATGCACTCAAGTATGGGCCTGTTGGCCAGATCATTTCGCTACAGGCCAGTGCAACAGACACCAAAATCCGTATTTGCATAACCGACCAGGGCCCCGGTATTCCGGCCCGATTTCACAAGCAGATATTTCAACCATACTTTCGGCTGGAACGGGAAACAGAGCGCGCCATCGCCGGTACCGGCATAGGTCTGTCGGTAGCATCAGAATTAGCCGGTCAGCTGGGTGGCGCCTTGCAGATCGAAATCGTAGCTGCCGGTGGCAGCCGTTTTTGTTTAACCTTAACTGAATAATAATCCGCTGATGGCACTGATATTAATTGTCGAAGATAACCCGGATCTGGCAGCCGGTCTGGGCGCCAATCTGAAATTAGAGGGCCATGATATCCAGATATGTGCAGACGGCAATAAAGCCCTGGATGTTATGTTGAAATGGCAGCCCGACCTGGTTGTTCTGGATATCATGCTGCCCAATAAAGATGGCTTTCAATTGCTCAAAGAAATCCGCCAACACCGCACCAGGCTACCTATTCTGATGCTTACCGCGCGTGGTGAAGAAACCGATAAAGTTCGGGCTTTACGTGGTGGCGCTGATGATTATCTGACCAAACCATTTGGCTTAATGGAATTACTGGCACGGGTTGAAGCACTGCTGCGCCGTGCGGCAGGCATGCAACCGGCATTAGATGAACCTGTACTGTTATTTCCAGGGGTTACCCTGAACCGTGATATCCATCAGGTGCGCTTGCATGACAACCCGGTACCGCTGACGCCCAAGGAATATGAACTGTTGCTGGCGCTGGTTGAGCGACCCAACAAAGTCCAGACCCGCCAGCAACTGTTGCGTAAAGTCTGGGGACACCAGGCTGATATCGCCACCCGCACCGTGGATACCCACATGGCCGAATTGCGCCGCAAACTGGAAACAGATCCGACCCAGCCAAAGTTTTTAAAAACTGCCCGTGGTTCAGGCTACTGGATCAAAATCTAAATCATAATGAGAATGTAGGAGCTGCCTTGGCTGCGACCCAATGTCACAGGTAGCCAATTCGTCGGGTATGAAGCGCGATGCATTACGCCAATCAAGCAGACAATCGAATTATTGAAAATGACTTCAGCTTACACTGCAATGACGGCACCGGTTGGTCTAGGGTGGAGCAGGCTCTACTGGTTTTTGGTGCAATGCGCTGCGCTTATTACAACCTACCCTGCATGATTATTAGGAAACAACCTAACCCCGGTAATCCTGTTCTCGGTCAGCACGGCAACTGTTCACTGGTTGCGGCTGATCGCTGAAATTGGTGATCCAGCATTCATCCAACACTGAGCAATAGCAGGCTTCTGCTCTTAATTGAAAACGCAGCTTATCAATCCTATTCCAAAATACTTCGTTGGTTTCCGTGCGCAGTAACCGAAATAAATTGACTTCATTTTCACTGGGTAAAATCTTTGGTGAAGCACTGCTGGTAGTCGGCGTGCCAATCAACGCGCTACCAATAATGCTTTCTTCTGCTGGTATGGCTAAATCCTCCAGGCAACACTCACGTGCCAATTCGTAAAATCCGCCCATTGGTTGATCCTGATAAAAAATCTGCATGCTCTCCACCCGCGCAGGCCCAACACCGGCATTTACCAGCGTGTAATTGATCAGTGTATTACCCGAATCTTCATCATAATTGCCGGTATCGATCTGCAGATACGGCCAGGTTTCTGCCTTGACCTGCTGCTGGGTTGCCCTGGTTTGCAATACCGCAACATAAAACGATGCTGCAGAAATCAGGATGGCGCTGATGGCCATAATCCGGTTTGTCATTTGACCGCTGATTGACTTCATAATAATTAGCTTCTACTTTTTATTAATACGCTTAAATGTATCCAACAACCGTTCAACCGCCGTTGGTAGCCGTGCTATGGTATCCGGCAAACGCTAAGATAGTATTCGATAACGCAACACGCAAACATTTCTTACTACCCCAAGTTGGAGAACAACATGCAACGATGGCTGACCACCGTACTGATCAGTGTGCTATTAACCGGTCTGTTGACTAGCGTCACTTATGCCGACTCTTCTGACGAATCGGCGCTGGCTGGGCTGAAGTACCGGAATATAGGCCCTACCCGCGGCGGACGCTCAGTAGCAGTAGCCGGCGTATTACAAGACCCTTTGGTGTATTACATGGGCAGCACCGGTGGCGGGGTGTGGAAAACCACCAATGCGGGCAATACCTGGACCAATATTTCCGACAAGTTCTTTAATACTGGTTCGGTAGGTGCGATTGCAGTAGCCCCATCTGACCCGAATATGGTTGTGGTAGGTATGGGTGAGTCACCGTTTCGGGGCGTAGCTTCTTCACATGGTGACGGGGTTTACATTTCCACCGACGCCGGTCGTAACTGGACGCACGCCGGACTGGAAAACACCCGTCAAATTTCCGAAGTGGTTATTCACCCCAACAATCCTGACATTATCTGGGTGGCGGCACAGGGCAGCCCATGGGCGCCGACCGATGACCGCGGTGTCTATCAGTCCACCGACGGCGGTAAAACCTGGGATCAAGTATTGTTTGTTGATGAAAATACCGGCGCTGTCGATCTCACCATTCATCCCACCAATCCACGTATTTTGTTTGCTGCGATGTGGGACCATGACCGTGAACCGTGGGAAATCCGTTCCGGCGGTCCCGGCTCGGGCATCCATAAATCTACCGATGGCGGGCAAACCTGGGAGAAAATGACAAAGGGTTTACCTGAGCTGATGGGCAAAATCGGCATTGCACCTTCAGGCGCCAATCCGGATCTGGTTTGGGCTGTGGTTGAGGCTAAAGAAAAAGGTGGCCTGTACCGCTCCAGCGACAGCGGTAAAAGCTGGAGCCACGTTAATGGTGACCGTCGTTTACATGCGCGTTCCTGGTATTACATGCATGTGTTTGCCGATCCGCAAAACGAAAATACTGTGTATGTTTTGAATGCGCCGTTTGTAAAATCCATCGATGGAGGCAAAAGTTTCAGTGGCATTCGCACCCCGCACGGTGATCACCATGAGTTGTGGATCAACCCCGATAACTCTGCCAATATGATCAACGGCAACGACGGCGGCGCTACCATCACTTTTGATGGCGGCAAAACCTGGTCAAGAGAAGATAACCAGCCAACCGCGCAGTTCTACCGGGTCAATGCAGACAATTTGTTCAACTACCGGGTTTACGGTGGGCAGCAGGATAATTCCACTGTTGCCATCTTAAGCCGTGCGGACGATGGCTTTATCGGACGTGAAGATTTCAAATCCGTAGGCGGTTGCGAAAGCGGCCATATAGGCTTTGACCCTGATAACCCACAACTGGTGTATGCCGGTTGCTATTTGGGTCTGATCAGCGAATTTGATAATCAAAACAATGCCCAACGTGATATCCGGGTTTATCCGGAATTGTTACCTGGCGTACCACCCAAAGAACGTAAATACCGGTTTAACTGGAACGCCCCGATTGTTGTCTCAAGCCACAACCCCGAGGTTATCTATCACGCCGGTAATATGGTGTTTAAATCCACCGACCGGGGCAACTCCTGGACGGCTATCAGTCCGGACCTGACCCGTGATGACGAGGCCACCCAGGGAGCCGGCGGTCAGCCGATCACCAACGAGGTATCGGAAAACTACAACACCATCATGTACCTGGAAGAAAGCCCGCACGATGCCAATGTATTATGGGTCGGCACCGACGATGGCCTGGTACAACTGACCAGAGACGGCGGCCAAACCTGGGATGAAGTGACACCACGTGGTATCGACGATGGCATGGTCAACGCTATCGATGTATCACCGCATGATCCAGCCACGGCATACGTGGCCTATACCCGCTACAAGTACAACGACCACCAGCCGCACATTTACAAAACTACCAACTATGGTCAGCGCTGGTCGCAGATTGCCGACGGTATACCGGAGGATACTTTTGTGCGGGTAGTGCGGGAAGATACCGAAAGGCAGGGATTGCTGTTTGCCGGCACTGAAACCGGCGTGTTTGTTTCCTTTAATGACGGCGATGACTGGCAACCGCTGAAAAGCAACCTGCCGGCGGTACCAGTGACCGATATCAAAGTGCATGGCCGTGATCTGGTGCTTTCCACCCAAGGTCGGGCGTTCTGGATTCTGGATGACATTTCGCCATTGCGGCAGATCAACCAAGACCTAACCAACAGCGATACGCACCTGTTTGCACCTGAGCAAGCCTACATTGTGCGCAGTGGTGGCGGAGGCGATAACGTCGGCGCCAACCCGCCCAATGGTGCCGTGATTTACTATCGCCTGGAGGAAAAACCTGAAGAAGACAGCACCTTGAAACTAGAACTGATCAATGCCGGCGGTGATATCGTCCGCACCCTGGCCAGCGACCAGAAAGGCGGCGATAAATTATCTGCCGATGCCGGTTTGAATCGCGCAGTATGGGATTTAACCAGCGACCATCTAAATACTGTACAAGACGAGTTTGTACTGGCTGCCGGTGGCGGCAAAAATATTGGCGGGCCGCGCGTGGCTGCGGGCAACTATACGGTCAGATTATCACTGGGTGAAGATGAAGACACCAGCATGGAACAACCGCTGACCGTCCTGCTGGATCCGCGTCTGCAACTGGCTCAAGCTGACATTGATGAATATGAGGCACTTAAGACCGAATTGGCCAATGCCCTGGATGAATTACACGGAAGCATCAAAGCATTCCGCAATGTAAGCCAGCAAACCAAGGCACGTAAAAAACTGCTCGACGAAGACGAAAATGAGGCGCTGATCGAAGCCGCCGATGCTGTCGTCGAAGCTACCGAGAACTGGGAAAAAACCGTATTCACCTCCGAATGGGAATCATTCCAGGATGCATTAAACTGGCCCAGCAAACTGGACTTCAGCCTGCAATGGCTGTTTGCCGTCACCGTCGAAAACACCTTGCCACCGGTGACACAAGGTATTCGAGACCGGGCCAATGATTTGATGGCAGAATGGCGGGAAGCGATGGAAGCGCGTGATGCAGTAGTCAGCAATGAGATAGCGGCGTTTAATACAGCGTTTGCTGAAGGTGAGCAGGCTGGGGTGGTGGTGCCGGACTTTATCGAAGAATAATATAAGATAGTAAAATGCCGGCTTATGAGCCTCTGGCTCTAAGCCGGTTATTGCTTAGCAAGGGTTTCAAAATAGCTGATATAGATGATTAATGCTATGAAGAGTGCTTGCAATGATATTGGCGGTTTACGACGACGTCATTGCAAACCGGCAATTTAATCAATGGTTAGCTGCAACATGCAAAAACTAGTCACAACAATCATCTGGGTATTATCTCTAATGGTATTTGGGGTGTTGTGCGTGGCGTTAGCATAGTAGTCATTTGATAAAAGGTAAAGTTATCTTATATGCAATACCAAACAGCTGAACCATCAGCTGGTTCTGAAAATATTATAAGATTGTGGCTACGAGTAATGGGTGTCTGGATCGATTCGGAAGCAGTATGAAGAAAACATTAATAGTTGGAGCAAGTGGTGCAACAGGCAAACTTCTTGTTGCGGATTTGCTTAAACGAGATACTGAGGTAACCGCTATTGTAAGAACCACTAGTTCCCTAAAAAGCACATTCGAAAATCATCCGAACTATCATGAAGTTTCAGCCAGCATTACAGAGATGTCTGATAATGAATTGTTACCACTTCTTAAAGACTGTGATGTTGTGTTCTCGTGCTTGGGACATAATTTAAACTTTCGGGGAATATTTGGGCAACCCAAGCGACTGGTCACGGATACAATTGAAAAAATGTCTCGAGTAATAGAATCATTGAAGCCGGATAAGAAAGTAAAAGTGATTCTGATGAATACCACCGGAAACTGTAATCGTGATATTCCGGAAAAGCCACCGCTATCGCAAAGATTTGTAATTGCAATTTTACGATTGCTACTCCCACCACATGTAGATAACGAACAAGCGGCTGATTTCCTTAGAACTTGCATTGGTCAAAGTCACTTATTTATTGAATGGATTGCAGTCAGACCGGACAGTCTTACGGATGAAATGGCAGTATCTGAATATGAAATCCATCAATCTCCAACAAGAAATGTAATTTTTAACGCCGGTTCATCCAGTCGCATTAACGTTGCGAATTTTATGGCGAATTTAGCCATTGACTCTGAATTGTGGGATGTGTGGAAAGGCAAGATGCCTGTGATTTACAATGCTGTATAACAATCAGCTAGTTCTGAAAATATTGTAAGATTTTGGCTACGAGTAATGGGTGTCTGGATTGATTCGTGCAATAGGTAAGTTTAGAAATAAAAATTATAAGGAGACCGAAATGGCAGTAGACTTTTTCAAGGCGCTATTTTTGATGCTTTTGCTAGGGACATCAATATTCACGAATGCTGACAACAGTGAAACGCAGTACAACGACATCCTTTTCCAAAGCAGTATCACGGAGACGGATGGTTCCGAGGTCTTAATTCGTGAAGCCTTTTTCCCTGCGGGTTGGAAAGCACCTTATCACTATCACAATGGAAACCTTTTCATATACGTTATCGAAGGAGAATTCGAAGTAACTTTGGAGGGTGAGGAAACCAAAGTTTATGGAGCCGGTGACGCACTACAGATGAAAGCTCGAATTAAAATGGATGCACGGAATCCTTCTCTTACAAGCTCCTTAAAGCTTGCGGTCTTTCAAGTGGGCAAACCGAATGCCCCCTTTGTTGTTCCGGTAGAACAGCGCGCAGACTAACTGAGCAAGAAAAGAAAAAGAGAAAAAGTGTAGACACCCACAAACTACCCTAGGTGGCAGTCAGCAAACCCACAAACCGAACGCTGTACAGCACCGGTTAACTTGGTACGTAATGCGATACGATAGGTTTATCAATCAATAAAAGGCAAAGATATAGGACAGGCTTGATTCAAAACAATAAAACCACTCAAAACCCAATAAATTCAGGTTAATCAATCGGACATCAAAAAATCATCAGCTATCGTGTAGAGTATAATCCATGCAATGTGCCTGTCCTGACTATCTCTAGAAGATATCGGACGGCACATGACCAGGCATTATGAATCAATAGCATGAAACAATTCACAACCATACTGGTTTTCGCGTTTTCTTTACTATGCTGCATACGCAGCTATGCAACCACTGGCATCGACTCGGTAGGTTATCTGTGGGTTTATGGGTTGTTTCTAATTGGCTTAGTTGCGGTGCTCATTCTGTCTATTAAGTTCCTAATGAACATAAGGAAAGACAGCTTGAAACATTCTAAGGACCATCGAAAGTGAACTGAGGCAGTCGGGTAGCTGTAGGACATGACAGCAGAACATCAGGAATAGCGCTCAATAGAACAGCCTGTTCTGAGTGATATCGGATTTTGGCGAGATGGTAATCACATATAACAATCCAATCAATAAAAACAAACCGTTGTGTGTTTTTCTCTATTCTTACAGCGTTAGATAACATGACGGGTTCTATGATTTTTCGTGACGCAATCGCGAATGAAACAGCGTACCTGAGCAGTCTGGCATTGCGCTCAAAAGCGCACTGGGGATACTCAAAAGAATTTATGCAAGCATGTATTGACGAACTATCGGTTACAGCCACCCATATTGAAAGTAATCAATATCACTGTGTGGTAGCAATTACTGATGAAGAAATTTTAGGGTTCTACATGCTTGAAGGTCAGTTCGGTGATGCCATCGAACTTGGTGGAATGTTTGTCGATCCAGCTCACATTGGAACAGGTGTAGGCAAAGCACTCATGGACAAAGCGAAACAACATGCTATGCATTTGGGCGCCAGCATCATGAGTATCCAGGCTGACCCAAACGCGGAGGATTTTTATCTGGCAGCTGGGGGGGTTCCAATAGGGAAAAAAGAGTCAGGCAGTATTCCAGGCAGGTTCCTGCCTATGTTGCAAATTTCACTATCAAATAAAAATGTCGTATAAGTGAACAACAGGCCCAGCAAGGGCAGCAACAGTAAATAAAGGAGAATAGTCTTGCAAGTCTACTATCTCGAAATTGTGACAGATCAGGTTGATTCAGTGTGCTCTGCCTATAACGCAGCCAACAATATTGAGTGGAGCGAGCCAATCACCGAGCTCGGCAACGCCCGGACAGCCAAAATGCAGGGAGGCGGGCTGGTAGGTGTGCGGTCACCCATGCACGAAACGGAACTACCGGTTGTTAGACCATACTGGCTGGTGGATAACATCGAATCGGCGCTTGCAGCGGCAGTCAAAGCGGGCGCTGAACTGGCGCATCCGCCACTCGAAATTCCCGAATACGGAACCTTTGCCATATATATCCAGGGTGGCATCCATCACGGCCTCTGGCAGCTCTAGTTGCGTATCGCCGGGATGAGAGCACTATGGTTATACTGTACCGCCAGCTACGCTTACAGCTAAAGCACAACCTTTTGCACAACAAAACGAGAATATGATGACCAATGAACTCAGCAAACGCATCCACTGGAGTTTTTGGGTAATAAGTATTGCTGGTTTACTTTGGAATATTGGTGGTTGCATCAATTACCTGATGCAAACAAACCTGGAATTTGTCAGCACCCTGCCTGAAACACACCGTGCAATTATCGAAGGCCGCCCCGTTTGGGCCACCGGCGGTTTTGCATTGGGTGTTTTTGGCGGTGCGCTTGGCTGCCTTCTGCTTCTGTTTAGAAAATCAGTAGCCACCTATGTATTTATCGCGTCGCTGCTAGGCATCTTCATCACAATGGTGCATACCATCCATGTCGCCAGTTCAATTATCCGGTTTAGTTTTGCTGAAATTTTTGTAATGATTTTGCTGCCGGTAATCGTTGCGCTGGCTTTGCTATGGTATGCAAATGTGGTCAAACACAAGCAGTGGATTGATTAATCAATACAATACACACACCAGTGAACAGCGAGAACCGGACTGATGCCCTATACCCTGATAATTGGTAATAAAAACTACTCTTCATGGTCAATGCGGGCATGGTTGCTGCTTAAGTTTGCAGGCACTCCGTTTGAAGAAATATCCATTAATCTCTACAGCGGTGATTCCCAGAGCAAGGTCAAAGCACTTGGTGGTCAAACAGGTTTGGTGCCGGTGCTTAAGTCCGGTGATACTACTGTGTGGGATACGCTTGCGATTACCGAGTTTCTTTATGAATCCTTTCCTAAAATCTGGCCAGCATCATCACAAGCCAGAGCAAGGGCTCGAAGCTTCTGTGGGGAAGTGCATTCTTCCCTGAGCCATCTGCGGGATGCCATGCCGATGAACACCCGTGGGCGTCATCGTCAGGCACCGATTACACCGGACGTGACCAACGAGGTTCAGCGTGTCAGCGACATTTGGACCTACTGTGCTGAGAATTATGATGGGCCGTGGATGTTTGGAGAGTTTTGTGGTGCCGACATAATATTTGCACCACTGGCAAGCAGGTTCCTGACCTACGATGTCACCCTCACAGGGGTTGCATACGAATATCAACAAAAACTATTGGCGCATCCTCTTGTGGTCGAGTGGTTTGAACTTGGTTTGAAAGAAACTGCCTGTATAGAAAAATTCGAATTGCCTGGGATTAAATAAATGCAGCTTACTGCATTCCAATTTCGGCCAAACAGGCAATACTTATGAAAAAAGTTATCTTACTGGTCGATGTTCAGAATATTTATTACACCACCAGGCATATTCATCATTGCAATTTTAACTACAACGAATTCTGGGCGCAGGCCACGGCAAACAGGCAGGTGGTTAAAGCCATTGCATATGCGATAGACCGCGGTGATGAAAAACAAAGGCAGTTTCAAAACATCCTTAGGGCGATTGGTTTTGAAGTAAAACTGAAACCTTTTATCCAAAGATCTGATGGTTCAGCAAAAGGTGACTGGGATGTTGGTATTACTCTTGATGCAATTGAATTTGCAAAACTGACAGATACAGTTGTGTTGGCGTCGGGAGATGGGGATTTCGACCTGCTGGCCAGCCGGTTACAGAAAAACCATAAGGTGTCTGTTGAGGTTTATGGTGTTCGCGAACTGACTGCAGCATCGCTAATAGAAGCGGCATCAAAATACATTCCAATCGAAAATAAATTGCTGTTAAAACCATCAAGTAATTAAGCTAGAAATGCATAAAAACTCTTCCAGTTGGCTGCTAGTAACCAGAGTAAATCAACGATAAGATCTCTTCAATATTACTTACACTATTGTGATAAGTATGATTACCTTTCATAAATGCTGAAACAATTAATTAACCAACGGGCGTTGCAATAAGTCACGCCACCGGCTCAATGCAGGACGCTCCACGTCATCCTGGTCCCAAAGGCCCGTATCCTGCCATATCCGGCTAAAATCACTGCATTGAAGTGCATTGCAGAGCGCATCATAATCTCGTGTTACAAACTGAATAACAAAACGAAAACGCCGGGCATTCGCAGCCGCCAGCAAGTCACGCATAAATGTGTCCTGTTTCTCCAGCGTCCCATTCAAATCAACTGTCACCCCTTCACTGACTTCCAGGCGCTGGAATTGTGCCGGGTATCCGGTCTCAGTGATGACAATAGGTTTATCAGTCAATGCATCTATACGCCGGTAAGTGTCTGCCGGGAGATCACCGGTGCCGAAGGTCGAAAGAAACGGATACCAGGAGATACCCAAAATATCGGTAAATGCTTGCATATCGGCAAGCACCTGAGCCTGATCGGCGGGATCGGCCGCGGTAAAACCCTCAAGCAGTTCATTACCTGTCATGGTCACAAATATAGGTAAACTGGGGTACCGTTGTTTCAGCGCCTGATAGGTTTCCCGATGCAATTCAAAATAATCCGGCCATAATGCTGAAGGCGCAAGTTGCCGGAACAGGTTCACCTCGATACCGATGGACAGATAGTCCGGGCGAAAATACTCTACGGCATTGACCGCATGGTTTAAAAACGCCTGTTTGACCATCTCATCATTGAAGTCCGCAGAAACCCATGGCTCACCTAACACATCCAACGGGGTATCAGGTTGTTCGCCACGGTAAGGCGCAAGTGAATTTCGACCGATACTGATGGGGGTAATAGCAACATAAACCTGGTGGCTTGCAGGGGTCATGATCCGACGGAAAATCCAATCTGCCTGCAATCCACCTGGGTAATTTTCCACACCCAGACCCGCAGCAGCTTCTGGCCAGGGTATGCCGTCATCAAGATGATGCGCGATGATATCTGCATCGGCATTTATCTTGGCATAAGTAGACAACAGCATCTCGCCATTCGGCCCTGGCAGTTCAGCTGGAAAAGGTGTAAAGCCAAGCCTCACCCGACGCTTGTCATCACAGGGAAGGCCGTTGACTGTAGTCAGACGCTGTAACTGCTGAGTACCAGCACCGAATGCCGGTGGACCCTCGTATGCCAGGGTTGCGTTGTTGCAATCGGAAAACATCAATTCCAACCGCCCCCAGACATTGCGCTGTACTGCCGCAGGGTCAAAATCCACACCAAATGTACCACCGCTGGTGATCCGTGCCTGCTCGATCACAATCCGGTGGCCATCCAACATGCCGACACCCAGTATCCAGACCTGGTTTCCATTGATGTCGTAGGTGTACCAGATCACAACCGCTCGATCCCCATCAAGGATTTCCAGCGTCAATCCTGCCCCATCCTGGGCAGGATCGTACCAACCACCGGTAATATCCTGATTGATCAAAAAACCTGAAGAACCCGTATCAGCCAGCACCGTAACTGATATCAACTGCAGCAGCAGTAACGCTGCAGATCTTGAAAACCAACTAAATCCCTTGCTTTGCATTTTTGATCGGCGACCTTTTTCCACTTCAGATATGGCCCATTATCTCTTATTCATCAATCCAGGTGCTTATTTCTTCACTCCCCACTTCAATTGTGGAATTACCTCACCTTTTTCAGAGCTTTTAATCAAAATCTGCAATCTATTCACCTGTGTTTCCACTTTCTTGGCACTCATCACCCACCAGGTACATTGCTTACGGTAAGAAGGCGCTTTTCCATCCCAATAGCTCCATGCCGAATGATTTTTCTTGAATTGAGCTTCATAGCCTGGATCCATTACCGCCTCACGCTGCTCATAAGCTGCCTTTGCAGATTTTTCCGGGTTTCTTTTTTTAAAAGCAACCAAGCCTGGCTTTTGCATCAGATTCAGCTTTTTCAGCTCGCCTACTTTTCTGATATTAACTGCGCTCCAGTGACTGTCAGTTTTTCTCGGAGTGAAGCGGATTTTGTAGCTCTGCTCATCAATGGACTTCCTCAAACCATCTATCCAGCCATAACACAAAGCCTGATCAACGGATTCCGGCCAGGTGATACTTGGTCTTCCAGTTCCCTTCTTATAAAAGCCTACCCATAATTCCTCCAACTTATCATGGTTGTCTTGTAGCCATTTTCGAAAATCAGCCGGTGTTTGAAAAAATAGAGGGTCCATAATTAAGGCATATTAAAATATAAGTTTGAACAATCAGGAGCATGGGAACTTCTATCCCGATAACATAAATCGTACTATCAATTATATAGCCACAACAGCACAACAAATCAGGTGTGCAAATTTATATGGTCATGATGGATGCCTATATTTTCTTGTTCTTTAAAAACACCAAGCTTTATTAAAAGCATGGTGCGTCGATCTGTTTCCGACTTGCAGCGCCCTTTGACCAACTCATTGCTTTAATAGAAAATCATCAACCACTTTCACAAACTCACCCGGCTTTTCAACAAACGGCAAATGCCCACAAGCCTCGATAATCCTGATTTCAGAACCGGGGATCAGCTGATGCAATTCCCAGGCAGTTTGCGGTGTGATCACCGGATCGTAGCGACCATGTACCACCAGTACCGGAAATTTCACTTCTGCCAGCATGGCTGAATAGTCCAGCGGTGCCATATCCGTACGCAACTCATTGTTAACCTCAATGTTGTAGATGTAGTTTTCAATCATCCGCATAAACTCGGTGCCTTTTTCGATATCTACAAATTCCATTGATGTGAAAACATTGATGTCACGTGCCGGGAACCTGGGTTTCAGGTTTTTCCTTGCCTCCCGCCATACCTCAATACGATCCGGGAATACCTCGGCCATGATATTTTTGGTACCGGCAATTGTTGCTGCGGTAGAATTAACAAATGTTATTGTCCGGACATGTGGCCTGTATGTTTGCGCATAAGCCATCGCCACGATACCGCCGAATGAATGTCCTAAAAGATCAAGTTTGTCTGCACCAACTGCAATGCGTACAGCTTCCACATCTTCCGCCCATTGTGCCAAATGCGGTTTGCCTTGAACTTCACCGGAATGTGAAGTCCCGCGCTGGTCAAAGCTGATCACCATCCGGTTTTCCGCCAAACGCTCAAAACTGCCACCGACCCGCATATAACGATGGTCACTGCCGGGCCCACCGGAAATCATAAGCAGCGGTGGCTGTTTCGCAGCGGCATCACCATACAGGTAATAAGCAATCCGGGTTCCATCATTACTTTCTACAAAGTGGCGCGTCCATTGATCAGCGAATGAATCTGAGCTTGCAAACAGGCAGAAAATAGTAAAAAACATGCCTTTCAAAGATGCTTTCATGGATGGTCTCCAGCTAATTTTATTCAGTATAATGCTGCATAATATTGAATAACAATCATCATTTTTGAACCTTGATAAACACTTATGAATACCCCTAATTGGGAACGCCTGCGGATTTTCAAAGCTGTGCTGGAAAGCAATAGCCTGTCCGGCGCAGCTCGCCAGCTAGGCGTAAGCCAGCCAACTATCAGCAGACAAATCCGTACGCTGGAAAAAGAGCTGGGTGAGGTATTGATTAATACCACGCCGGATGGTGTTGAAATAACTAAGCAAGGCTTACGCCTGGCCCCACTGGTTGAGGACATGATGCGCAGTGCATTGCAAATAGTCAGTGATGCTGTCGACACCGTGAGCACACCGGTTGTGCGGATTGCATGTGGCCCATGGGTAGCCAGCCTGATAGCCCGCCATGTTATTGAAATGACCGAATCACCAGCCACCTGTCAGTTGGAAATTGTCTCAAGCATTCTGTTTGCCGATATACCGCGACGTGAAGCCGATATTGCCATCCGCACAAAAAAACCGGAAAAAGGCCGTATGAAAGTCAGACGGCTGCCACATTTCAATTACGCTGTTTATGCTGCAGAATCACTGGTGGCCGGCCGGGAGAGTGCTTTTGATGATCGGCGTTTTTCCAGGTTTGAATGGGCCATGCTGTTACCCGAACTGGATCACTTTCCAACGTCAAAATGGCTTAAAGCACACTGCAATAAAGCACCGCTGCTAAGGTGCTCAACTTCCATCAACCTGCTCGATGCAGTAAAAAGTGGACATGTGCTTGCTATCCTGCCGGCATTTATTGGTGACAATGAGCACATACTTAAACGAGTCAGTAGTCCATTTATTCCCGATCACGGGCAAATCTGGATGGTGCTGCCGGATGATGTTGGCAGGCGGCCGCATGTACGGGCAGTGGCGGACCGGCTTGTAGCCCTGTTTGCCGACATAACAAACTCCACATGAATACACTCGTATTAATCGGCAAATATGGCCGGCAAACATTAACAATTAGGTTAGTATTCAATCTATATCAAATTAAAATAGGTAACAAAAGATGTCCAGTACTTCAGAAGGAACAGGCAGCTGCTTATGTGGTGCAGTTCGTTTCACGGCAAAGAACATGAGCAAAAATGCCGGCGCTTGCCATTGCCGCCAATGCAGACAATGGGGTGGCGGTCCATTTATCTCCATTGATTGTGGCTCCGATGTCGAATTTGAAGGACAGCAAAGTATTTCAATATTTGATTCATCTGCCTGGGCAGACCGTGGATTTTGCAATAAATGTGGAAGTCATCTGTTTTACCGGTTGAAAGGGAATAAACAATACATGTTGCCGGCTGGGTTATTTGATGATGACACAAACCTTGTGCTCGACCACCAAGTATTTATCGATGAAAAACCTTCGTTTTACAGTTTCTCGAATAAAACAACAAATATGACCGGTGCTGAGATATTTGCTAAATATGCGACTCCATCAGAATAAACACATTGTACAAACCACTACAATTGGCACGTCCAGCATGTGAAATTTTGATTGAATTTAGTGACTACTAGGAGTAACCAGTGCCAAGAAGACTCACAGAAACTAAATCCGGTACACGCCAGGCATTAATTAATACCTCTTACGAGAGCAAAGTGGTGAGCTGGTTAATGCAAGATGGCTGGCAAGTATTCTTTCCAATACTGGATCATGGCCATCAAACCGACATATTGATCTCCGATGGCCCCAATTATTATCGCATCCAGGTCAAAACGGTTGAAGCAACAGGTGACGAGCATGTGGTTCACAATTGCTGGGAAGGCAGCAATGTTGATGTGGTGATCTACTTTGCCCGAAACTCCAACTGGGGCGTGATTACTCCGGCCTTTACCCAAAACAAACGCCCATTAAACCATGAAGAGCATAGAAAATTCAAACAAACCAAGAAGGAGTTTCTGCGTGAATTTCATCAGCTTTAACAACACACCAATATTGCATATTTATGGGGTAATATTGGCCATAATACTAATCGGCTCCGGCAAGGCTGCAGATGCCCAGATCTACGATGGCACGCTAGAAATTAATAATAAAATTCGTGCTTTCGAGACCGAATTAGTCTCGCTTAGGAAAACACATCAGCTTCCAGGGCTTGCGGTAGCCATAGTCAAAGATCGCCGATTGTTATGGTCACAGGGTTATGGTTATGCGGATGCTGACCATGAAGTCCCTATCACGCCAGATACTCCTTTTTGGATCGCCTCGGTGACTAAACCATTCGTGGGGCTGGCTTTTTTGCATCTGGAAGCAGAAGGCCTGATTGATCTCGACGAGCATGCTGCGGACACACCAAACTTCGATGGCCTTTGCCAATGGCTGGCAAGCACTGCTTTGCCATTTGGTCGTGACCTGCATTGCGATGCGCCCATTACCATTCGCCACATCCTGCAACATCAGGTGCAAGGCGAACCGGGATCAGCATTTGCGTATAACCCGATTATGTACTCACGTCTTTCACGTTATCTGGAGCACAAATTTGGCGCAGGTGTCGATGCGGTGGAAGGACGGCACAACTATCTTGGGCAGAGCATAGATCGTCTCATTCTTGCTCCTGCCGGAATGACACGGACGATGTCCAGCCAATGGGACCGCTCAAAACCCTTGGTTTATTTCGACATGGCTCAGGGGTTTGGAGTCACGGAAGATGGCCAATTAATACCTCGCCGCAGTCCGGGACGGCATATTGCCGGTGGTGCAGGGGTGGTTTCGACTGTATTGGACCTGGCCAAATTCGATATCGCCATCGATAACGGCAAGATAGCCTCTCCAAAAATCAGGAAAAAATTGTTTACCCCCGGTCAACTGAAAGACGGTTCGACTGCTGCTTACGCTTACGGATGGTATGTTCAGGACTATCAGGGGACCGAACTTATCTGGCATTCTGGCTGGGATGAGGAAGCTGGCTTTTCAGCATTACACCTGAAGATACCAGAGCACAACATGACCCTGATTATGCTGGCAAACGGAGAAGGCCTGTGGTGGGGAAACCCGCTTGATAAGGCTGCTGTTGAAGGCTCACCTTTTGCCCAGGCTTTTTTTAACCAACTGTTACCCGATGTATTTCAATAAAAAGAGGCATAGCCATGATCAAGGCTCTGATGGTTCTTGATATCTGCAAACTTTTGATCTTGGCTTTTCCACTAGTCAGCTGCGTGTCGGAAACAAGCACTCAAGCACATGAGGATATGCAATTTATCGCCGGTGGCACATTCCGTATAGGCACAGACAGCATAGATCTGGAAGAAATCCGGGCAACGACGGGGCTTAGCACCATTGAACCGCTTTTGATGGAAGTTGAGAGTTACCAAGTCGCAGTTGAAGACTTTTTCATTGATATGTTGGATGTAACCAATGCCCAATTTGCACAGTTTGTCAGCGCAAACCCTGATTGGAGCAAGTCCACTACCAACCCGGATTTGCACAATGGCCGGTACCTTGAACACTGGTCTGTTAGCGGCCCGCCTGAAGAATTATTGCATCACCCGGTAACCTTCGTAAGCTGGTTTGCTGCAAAAGCTTACTGCAGCTGGCGTGGCAAACGCCTGCCATCTGAAGCCGAGTTTGAATGGGCTGCACAAAACCCTGAACAACGAGCCAAATACTCTTGGGGAGATCAACTTCCCGACAATAGTCTGGTGAGTTGGGGTGGCAATGGAATCGATAACACTGTTCCTGTCGGTAGTTACCCTGCAAACTCAAGAGGTCTGTTCGACATGTCCGGCAACGTCTGGCATTTCACTGCCGACCCCTGGATTGGGTCTCATTCAGAGACCATCAGTATTTCGAAGACCGCTTCAGCAGATTTTACCGAACCGCAAGCACGCAAAGTCGTAAAAGGCGGCAGCTGGGGAGCGAATGCAGCAAATTTGAGAATCCGTTACCGGGACAGCCACCGGGCTTTTGATGCTCGTGAAATGGTTGGATTTCGTTGCGCACGCTCAGTTAATTAACAATAAATAGGGCTTGCTATCAGTCACTATGTTTTGCCGTATGATTACTGCTGCAAACCAACTAGGACCTTATCCCATACTTTAGCTAATGATTTCAAATAATCAGGCTGTTGTTCAGCTGGCGGCTGCTTTTTCTTGATTGCCTTCACCATGCGGTAAATTACATTCAAATTAGCTGTGTCACGTTGAGTTTGCAAACTGGCCAAATTGTTGTTGCTCATATCAATTGGCAGATAACTGCTCCAGGCATCTTGGGGCATGCTGGTGATGGTCGGATACCAGACGACTGGCCCGGTGGTTTCCGCCAGTAATAAATTCCCATGCTGGAAGCATGCGGAAATTCTGTGGTTGAGCAATGTTGCTGAACCATCATCCTGAGGAGATGAATAATTCTGCACCAGCAAATGCGCCATAAATGGACCAGCTCTTAAACCAAGCACTTCAAATGCAGCGGGGTTAGCCTGATCAGCAGGCCTGAGAGGTAACACTTCAAAATGATCTAAGCTGCCCCAAATACGACCGATAATATCCAATGCAGAATAAATTGTACGTAGATTCACATCGATGGATAAATGCACTAATGGATATTGGCTGGCTGCCTGCTGTAGTGATTGCAAGAATAAGCTGGGCGCCTGCAAATCAGCAAAATGTGCATTGACAAATAGCTGCCGCGGCCTGTCTTGCTGTTGAGCAAGCGCTAAAAGTCGCGTGCTCTGGGCTTCACTGACCGGGTGCTCAATAATAACGTGCAAGCCCATTTGCAATAGCTCAGCTGCCAGCTGCTGTCCGGCTTCTCCTGCAACAGCAACGCAGGCAATGTCAAATTGATTCGGGTCTAGCTGAGCGGCTGCGGTGAAATGTGCCACCGATAGGCTTTCAGCATATTGCCGGGAACGCTGACTGCCCTTCGACAAAATGCCATTCAAACTCACACTGTCATTGGCTGGTAGCAGTGCCCTGAGATAAGTGGAACCGTAATTGGTTCCGCATACTAATACCTTCATCAACTCCCCCTTCAATGACTATCACTGCAAACTATGCGTCACCTGTAATAACTACCTAGGCAATCGGATGCGGTTGCATATTAGGCGCGCGGCCTTGCAAAAGTTTTCTTAAACGGGGGTTATCAACCCGCTTGTATTGCTCGCCAAAATGAATAGGTTGTATATTTGGACCAACCGCCCTGACAACACTGAATGGGCTTAACGCCATATCCGGTGAAGTGACATCAACAACAGCTACCTCTAATCCGGCTTGCTCAAGGCATCTTCTCAAATCTTCAATATTGCTGATATCCGCACCCTGCCAATCACTGCTCAGAATCGCCTGGCTTTCAGGTTGCCGCATAAAGTCAAAATGATGTTGTTTATCTTTGGCAAAATAGTACTTGGCGTGATCTTCCAGGCTTTGCACTTGTTGCACCTGCCGTGGCCAGGCATGCTGATTTGCCATCAAACTACGCAAATATGGCAAAACATGGCCTTGCTCCAGAATGGCTTTGCGCAGCGCCATCTCGATATCAGCATGCGTTGCCAACGAAACTGAAGTGGCCGGATTATGGACTCCATCACCAAACCCCAAACACACCACTGTCGGAATCCTGGTTCCCATATCTAACAGATACAATTCCAGTGATACGCCATGCCGGGTGATGTTATCGATCACTTCATGTAATTTAGGCTCTGTTACAGAATCCATGCTCAACCGTTGAGGCGCAACCTGTGCATACCAGGTCAACATCATTGCATCACGTTCAATGAGTTCATAAGTCGCGCGCATAGCCGCATCATTAAAATCCTGACCGGCAGCCAGACCGTTAGAAGATGCCTGGCTGAACAGCTCTTTTTTGGAGCAATCAAAATTGAAATAGGTAACCAGTGAAGGCACCCATACAGGTTTATCGGTTCCGAGCCAGACCCCTTTGGCCCAATGAATTTTCTGTTTTTTATCCCATGCTGTAAAAATAAAATTGGGGTTGCGGTATTGAGCCTTGGAATACAACACCAGATCATCGGGGTTAATAAAATCACCCTCTAACCTATCAATGCTTGCATAAAGCATTTTATGTTTGCGATAACGTGCCGCAGAA
The DNA here is from genome assembly GCA_021772985.1 of Gammaproteobacteria bacterium. Taxonomy (GTDB): domain Bacteria; phylum Pseudomonadota; class Gammaproteobacteria; order Xanthomonadales; family Wenzhouxiangellaceae; genus JAJFKX01. The sequence goes on along the minus strand of JAJFKX010000008.1, from coordinate 173,883 downwards.
TAGCGTTCCAATGCTTCACCCACTGCACCAATATGCGCTGATATTTCATCCAGCCCCTTGCCTGCACCCACCTGCCCCATAGTCCGCATATCAAACTTACCTTCAGAAAAGGCTGATACATAAGCAGAGGCAGTCACTGGTAACGATGGCAACTGGTCGTTATGGCCTTTCAGGGTTTTGATAACGCCAAATTTGTCATCAACCCAACCGGTAAACAGCTCGCGTACCATTTTCACAGAGGTGATCCGGTTAAGCGGATTGGCAGCCTGGGCGCCTGCAACATCAGCCACTGCACTCATCGCTGCGTATTGTCCTACTGGCTGCTGTGGTGTTCTTGCCCATCCCGGCATAAGCAACTCTTTGTTTTGTAAATTATCCGGCCCACCGCAAATTTCACACCAGGGCATAGGTATTATCCTGTGCTGTTTGCTTTTGCCTTTGATCAAGTGGTGAACCTGCACAGTGCTGTGTAATGTTGATTGGGTAAAACCAGTCAACACCTTGATGGCTTCCATTGCCAGATTGCTACCAGTCACTGAAGCCAAGGGCGCAACCAGTGAACGGGCTCTGCGCGCACGATCTGCTTTCAGATAATCTTTATCGATGTCATGTGCTGCAGTGGGCACATCTGCATTTCCCAATTGACGCAGCCGTAAACAATTCCAGCATGCAGACTCACCTTGCTTAACCATAGGGCCAAGCCAACTTTCAACACCATCTAATGAACCATATAAAGCTGGGTATCCCGACTGCTGGATGTAATCGGCTGTAGCTTTTAACCAATACTGTTCTTCGTTCGGCAAGGTGACTATCACCAAATCCCACTGATCCGTATTGGGTACCTTCAAAAAACCTTGCCCATTCACCTCCAGAACTGCACTGCTGAGATTGCACCAGGGTGATTCTGCGTTTAATACCTGCTGATACACTTGCGCACGTGATCGACCGAGATGTTCTGATGTCAGGCTGCGAATGCAGAGCAAATCTTCTTCACTAATTTGACCGCTATCCAACATGTGGATATGACTAAGCCCAGATCTTGCCAATTCCCCGGCAGTACTCATTGCCCAAGGCTCTAAACCTATCAGCAATATTTTTTTACCAATCAAGCTATCGGCTGCATCAGTTTGGGTACCAAAAGCTTTAAGAAACCGAGTTTGTGTTTGCCAACGTGGAATATCAAGCAGTTCGGTAACATCATCAACCGCTTCGTCAACTAACCCTTTGCTGATTAATAAATCCAATAATTTACCAACACTATTATTGTCATACTCTGATAACTGTTCACATATTTGTCGCTGATCATAGCCCCCCTGTAAAAGAGGCAATACCTTATCTATAAAAGCACTGACATCATTTCCATGTAATTGGAAAGTACCTAAATCTGACTGCAATAATATGCCATGCTCATTTCTTGTTAGAGATGCTGCAGGCGTTAATTTTAGTTTGCTCATGCCAAGTCCACCCAAGTTATTCTTAAACTAAACTTTAAAACAGTAATCAGCCGTCAATTTTGTATCACCGTACCTTGAAACTGCGATCCAGCATAGCTGGATCGCATTCGGCTAAGTTAAAGTGAAGTTACTCTTCACTATCCCCATCATCGCCTTCTGCGGCAGCCCCCGCCTGGCTTAGTGCACAAAAAATCACCGGTGGGCAACACTGCGCACATAGTGTTGTCACTGGCGAACAACACTGGGCGCATAATGTAGTGACCGGCGGGCAACACTGGGCACATAGTGTTGTCACTGGTGGATAACACTGGGCACAGAACGATGTAGGACCACACTGAACACACTGCGGTGCAGGGCCACACTGAACACACTGAACACACTGCGGTGCAGGACCACATTGAACACAATGATATGCCGGACTGGCACATTGCGGTGCGGCACAGAAGTTCACCACACAGGGTTGGCATGGTGTGCAAGGCTGACATGGCATGCATGGCTGACACGGCATGCAATTCTGGCAAGGCGTGCAAAAGCTCACCACACAAGGCTGGCATGGCACGCATGGCTGACATGGCACGCATTGTGGTGCTGCTTGTGCTGCATCATCCGACTCACCTGTTTCACACTGCTTACATTCAGCACAATCGGTAACAGGACCTGATGCACAAGTCACACAAAAATTAACAATGCATGGCCAGCAATATGCACATGGGCAACAAACCGCACATTTGATGACCGGCCCATGCCCTCCCTCCAGTCTTGTGGTCCGCTCTTCCAGCTCTTCAACTTTTGAACTAAGCTGGGTTACTTCAACTTCAAGATCTTTTAAGTTCATAATATTCCCTTTTTATTGATTGAGTGTTTCACTAATCCAAATAAGCATGCACAACTATTGCGCGTGCTTATCTATGCACTCATTAATGCTACTGTTTATACGTCTGATAATATGTTGGCTACCCTCCCTTTTTATCGCCGATCAAGGCCTAAAAAGCACAGTTGAAAAAGCTGTGAAATTAACCTTCTGTTTATGCCTGCAATAAGCATGAGCATAAACAATTTGTGTATTATCTTTTGCATAACCGGCAGCGTTTGAACGCTGTGCTGACGTAAAAATGGCTTGTAAGCCAGATCAGCGGACCAGTTAAGACATGCGATACAAACTATAGGAATTCACATAATATCCATATCGTGATTTTGCTGGATCAATGGATATTGATCGTTTGAACCCACCCTTCTGATTACCATATCAGTATGCTGGATAGACGTCAATTGCAAGTATTGGGCTAAATCCAGGTGGATACGAGACTTTTTAATAACCTTGTCACAAAGTACTCAGTCACTTAAACTTTAGTAAAACATAAAGTATGAGCAGCAAGGCAAAATGGGAATCATTCTTGATGTTTTCACGCCAGCTGTATCCAAGCCAATTACTTGCCTGTTGGCGTAGTGGTTTTTATTTTAAAATATACTGTCTAAAAAGAAAATTTAAGATGAAGTTACTTACTAAATTTGATTCTGAAGCCGGCGCTCACGAATGCGCTGCCATGTTAAGAGAAAAAGGGGTTCTCACGCGCCTTTTTTCAGCGGATCATAATTACATGCCAAGCGTAATTAAAGTCGGCTTATGGGTCGTCTTAGACGACCAATTAAATGACGCCAGATTATTACTAAGTAATCCAGACCATGAAGTCAGTCATAAACTTACTGAAGAACAAATGCAGCTAATGGACGCACAAGAACAAGAATTGCTCTCCAAGACCACCCCCAGTTTACTGAATTGGTTGGCTAAAGGGTTGATGGTGGTTGCATCAATTTGGCTAATCGGCGCTGGTATTTATTACCTATTAAATTAATCAAACGATTGATGTGTCGATTTCAAATAAAAAACACAGCGTTACCGGGACAGCCACCGGGCTTTCGATGCACGTGAAATGGTTGGGTTCCGCTGTGCACGCTCAGTTAACCATCAATAAATGCATCATTTGCTTATTGCATGATTATGTATGCACACATATGCTAAAGCATGGGATTGAATGGCTTTAATGCATGCCTGCATTCCTACTTATTAGCATCAGTAAAATCATCATCCAGGTGCAGTTTCCACACCTAAACGGCGGCGGAATTCACCACGAAGCAACCACACACTGAATACCGCTTGCAAAGTGACCGTAGCAACCGACAAATACCAAACATGCTTTAACTGGAAGCCGGCCTGTTGAGATAACCAGACAGCCGGCAAAACGAAGGTGATAATCCGGGTTGCCGAACTGATCAATGATGGCCAGGTATTACCTAAAGCCTGGAACAGGCCGGAACAACTGAAAATGACCCCGGTAGCCACAAAGTTCAATGACATTATCCGCAGGAACTCAGCACTAACAGCGATGACATCTGTTTGTTGCGTAAAAGGCGCCACAAACCATTCCGGCCGCCATTGGCAAATCAGCGTTAATACCAACATGATGGCACTGCTCATGATGACAGAAACCCGAAACGTTTCTCGCACTCGACCATGTAAGCCGGCACCAAAATTTTGACCAGCAACTGCCGGTGCTGAAAATGCAATCGCCATCGCCGGCAAAAAGATAGCCTGCATCAATCGGCTACCCATACCATATCCTGCCTGAGCAGCAGCTCCAAAATCCCGGATCACCCAGAAAATCACTGCCATAAACAAAAACAACAATAAAAACTCGGCACCAGCTGGAAAGCCGATAGCCAGCACCCGTTTCCAGATGGCCAGGCTGGGTTTGGCCAGCGAGCGATCGAACACCACATATTTTTCTAATTTGACAAAATACACCATCAAGGCAACCACCCCCGCGCCTGTGGCGAGTGAACTGGCAAGCCCTGCACCTGCAACCCCCATTGGCTGACCGGTTCCCCAACCTGCAATCAACACCGGCGCCAATACAATATTTATCAGCACCGTCAATAACTGAATAATCATCACCGGTTTGACAATGCCGGTTCCACGCAAAGCGGCAGCCATTGCCGTCGGTACGAACATCAAGGCCAGACAGGGAGTGAACCAATTAAGGTAGGTTTTCCCTGCTTTGATGGTAGCTGCATCAGCACCCAACGTTTCTATATACCCTCCTGCCAGGGTATAACTACCCACCAAGGTCACTACCGTCAGCAGTAAGGCAAGTCCGACCGATTGATTAAATATTTGATTAGCACTTACTCTGTCATCGCGGCCAACCGCATGGGCAACCAACGCTACTGTTCCTACATTCAGTATCTGGGTAAAAGCCATGACCAGAAAATATATATTCCCGGCTGCACTTACCCCGGCAAGGGCAGCATCACCCAGCCGGGCAACAAAATATAAATCAACCAGGTAATAGAGTGTCTGGACAATCATCCCGACTGCCATCGGCAACGCCATCAGCAACAGGTGGGTTGAGATCGAGCCGGTGGTGAGATTACGCATGATTTATTCCGACCGCTAACAAATGCGGAGCATAAACCGCTGACCTGGTACATTCAAACCTATCGATAACATCACACTTCCCGAGTCCATACATTGATCCATTACAATCATCTTTTCATTGCCCATTCAGCTTGCGTGACTACGTCAGATTTCGTACCATTCTCGATGGTGGTCCAACCTGATCAGTCACGGTGTAAATATGAATAAATTAAAACACATACCTATTATCGCCTTACTACTTTTATGCCTTTGTTTTTTCTCTAGTGCGCAGTCAGAAATCACCCTTACCCAAATCAATGACTTATCCGCAGTAGACCTGACCAATGCCCAGGATGGCAGCAATCGGATGTTTTTTGTGCAATTGCCCGGCTTGATTTTGATCGCCGAAAACGGCGTGCTGCTGGAGCAACCGTTTCTGGATATTCGTGACCGGGTGGGTTTGCTCTTTGATGAGCAGGGTTTACTCAGCATGGTTTTTCCACCGGGCTTCGGTAACAAGGATCATTTCTATGTGTATTACACCAACCAGAATGGCAACTCGGTGATATCGAGATTTTCCATATCAGCAGATCCGAATGTTGCCTTGCCCGATAGTGAGGAGTTAATACTGGGCGCCCTGCAGCCCTTTTCCAACCACAATGGTGGACGCCTGCAATTTGGGCCGGATGGTATGTTGTATTTTGGATTTGGTGATGGCGGCGATGCCAATGATCCCCAGGAAAATGCTCAGGACCTCACCACTTTGCTCGGTAAGCTGATCCGCATCGATGTGGAATCTGGTGAACAACCTTACGGTATTCCCGATGACAATCCATTTGTCGGCACCAGTGGAGCACGAGATGAAATCTGGGCACTGGGCTTACGTAATCCTTTTCGGATCGCTTTCGATACACAGACAGGCGATTTATACATTGCCGATGTTGGCCAGGCCAGTCTGGAAGAAGTGAATTTTCAAGCAGCCGGTTCCCCCGGTGGCCAAAACTATGGTTGGAACCTGGCGGAAGGAACAACCTGTATTTCCGGCACTTGCACCGGCCTGACATTACCTGTCTTTGAATACGCTCATAACGAAGGCTGTTCGATAACCGGAGGTGAAGTCTATCGCGGCCAGGACTATCCGAGTTTTGATGGCGTTTATTTTTTTGCTGATTTTTGTTTTGGTACTATTTGGGGCATTCAACAGCAAAACGGCACTTTCACGGTTACCGAAACTGTTGACACACCTTTGCAGATCATCACTTTTGGACAGGACGAAGTTGGCAATATCTATGTTGGCACTTTCGGTGGCACCTATGTGTTGACCGATGGCCCACCGGCTCAACCCAGCTTTCCATTATCCGGCCGCATAAGTGGATCATGGATCGCTCCCGGTCTGAATAATCAGGGGCTGCTCATCAACGTGGGTGAAAACGCCAGTGGTCAGGCCTTTTTAGGTGCTGCCTGGTTTTTATTCCTTGATGGCCAACCATTCTGGATAACCGGTAATGCTTTTTTCGAGTATGGCGCCAGCAGCATCAGCTTCCCAATGCGCAGAGCAGCAGGATTGGAATTTTTGAATCCAAATGGCGATACCGCAACCCGAACCGAGGTAGGCAGTTTCATGTTGCAGGCTCGAGAATGCAACAAGATTGAAGTTAACTATGATTTCCCAGGGCTGGGTTCAGGCGTATTGGAAATGGATCGATTGGTGGCCATTCAAGGTGTTGAGTGTGACTAGCAGCCTTGCTGGCAGACAATTGATGGATTAATTCACAGCTGACTCCGGTTACTGCCCTGGCTAGCTTGAATAGCGCATAGGGTGCAATGAGTTATGCTTATTGCACCCTGAGCATTATGTTTTGCTGGCTGCCTGCAACGCCTGCCCAACATAATCCATCAAACCCGAATCCAACCCATAACCACGTTGTTGTGCAAGCTCAGGATTGGTGCGATTCATTTGGCTCAATGCTGCTGCAATTTCCGGATCACCGCCGGTAAACTCATTGATCAGGCTTTGCCATTGCGCAGCCAGTTCCTGCATCCGGGTGGATGCAGGGTCGGTTTTCTGCTGTTGCTCATATTCAACCGCTGCTATCAGGTCACGCCATTCCTGCTCAACCTGGTTAATTCGATCCTGGCCAATTTGCGAGCCGCGTTGCTGCAGTTGCTCTAGCTGTTCCGACGTATAGTATTGATCAAACATGGTTGTTTCCTGAATCAGGTTCAAAAATACATCAACGGAAACCGATGATTCCATTTCCAGATCTTGCAGCATTTTATCCAGCCGATCACACAGGTTGGTAAGCTGTTGAAGTTGTTGCTGCATTTGCCTGGAATGCATTTGCAGCACATCTACAATTGATATGTTCTGAGAATCCAGACATTGTTGAATCGCTTGCAATGAAAACCCCAATTGTTGCAATGATCGGATTTGTTGTAAGCGAATAATTTCCGGCTGTCGGTAAATCCGATAACCGGCTGCTGTACTTGTCGCTGGTGTGAGCAACCCAATTTGGTCGTAATAACGCAATGTCCTTGCAGTAACACCGGTACGCTTAGCTAATTCACCAATTTGTAATTCAACTTTTTTCATAAACTTGCTATAGTTATAGACCCATCCAGCATAAAGCCTTACGCAAGGTAAAACTCAAGCCCTCCGGGTCATTAAACATTACAGGTTCAAACAACTGGAAAGGTTTGACGACTGTGCACGATTGACACAATTTGAGGGAATGCTGGCCCGTTTTTACACCATTTCAGCTTGCGCGGCATCCATTACATGGCATGTTGCTGCATGCCAAGCACTCAGTTCTTGTAAAATAACGTTATTCATATTCATTGAGGATCAAAATTATGCGTCAGATAACCACCATGATCGTCACCATCATAATGTTGGCATTCCTGGCTGCATGCGATACAAACAATCATGAACCTACTGCCGGTTCGCAGGCAGCAGGCACTCCTGAAGTACAAGTAACCACCAGTTCTTCTTTTGAAAGCCCTGGCAACGACCCGGAAAGTCAATCCAATATCTTACTGGCAGAGTGGACCGGCCCATACAGTGGTGTCCCGGCGTTTGACAAAATGGACCTGGGTGATTTGCGTGAAGCACTGGAAATCGGCATGGCTAAAAATCTGGAAGAGATAGATGCCATTGCCAACAACCCTGAGCCACCCAGCTGTGAAAACACCATCATGGCTTTGGAGCGCTCGGGTGATGACCTGAACCGGGTATTTACTTACTGGAGCATCTGGTCTGGCAACCTGTCGACCACCGAGTTCCGCGAAATCCAACGCGAAATGTCACCCATCCTGTCGGAATTCAATTCTAAGATTACACAAAACCAGAAGCTGTTTGATCGCGTCAAAGCAGTCTATGAAAACCCGGATATGAAAAATCGCCCTGCCGATGAGCAGCGGTTGGTCCGGCTTGTATATGATCAGTTTGCCCGTGACGGTGCTACTTTGAATGATACCGACAAAGCCCGTTATGCTGCAATTGATCAACGGCTGGCTGAGCTGTATACCGAGTTCGGCAATAATGTGCTGTCTGACGAAGAAGGTTACGTTACCTTTCTGACTGAAGAACAGACCGGTGGTTTGCCTGGCTCAGTCAAATCGGCAGCCGCTTCTGCAGCGACCGAGCGTGGCCAGGAAGGCCAATATGCGATCACCAATACCCGTTCATCCATGGACCCGTTTCTAACTTATTCTACCGAACGCGATTTACGTGAGCAGGTATGGAACACTTACTACGGGCGTGGTGACAATGGTGATGAACACGATAATAATGCGATCATTTCGGAAATCCTGAAACTGCGTGATGAGCGTGTCGGCCTGTTGGGATACGACAATTATGCGCAATGGCGTTTAGAAGATCGGATGGCAAAAAACCCGGAAAACGCATTGGAATTGATGGAGGCCGTATGGCCAGCGGCAATTGCCAGGGTAGCGGAAGAAGTTGCCGATATGCAGGCTATGGCTGATGCGGAAGACGCTGATATCTCCATTGCCCCATGGGATTATCGCTTTTATGCTGAAAAAGTCCGTCAATCCAAATATGATCTGGATTCTGACGAAGTCAAACAATACCTGCAACTCGACAAACTGCGTGAAGCAATGTTTTATGTTGCAGGCGAGTTGTTCAAATTCAACTTCGCTCCTGTTCCGGAAGGTTCGGTACCTGTATTCCATCCTGATGTAAAAGTCTGGGAAGTAACCAATAAAGACACTGGTGATCACATCGGCCTGTGGTACCTTGACCCATTCGCACGCACCGGTAAACGTTCTGGTGCTTGGGCCAGCAGTTACCGCAGCCATACGACGTTTGACGGCAAACAGACGGTACTATCATCGAATAACTCTAACTTCATTAAAGGCCCGCCAGGTGAACCGGTGTTGATCTCGTGGAATGACGCGGAAACCTATTTCCATGAATTTGGACACGCATTGCATTCATTATCATCGAATGTGAAATATCCAACTTTGAATGGTGGCGTGCGTGACTACACTGAATTTCAATCTCAATTGCTGGAACGCTGGTTAACCACCGATGCGGTTATCGACAACTATCTGGTACATCACGAAACCGGCGAGCCAATCCCGGCTGAGCTGGTTACCAAAATCAAAGCGGCTGCAACTTTTAACGAAGGCTTCGCTACCACTGAGTATTTAGCATCCGCTTTGGTTGACATGTACCTGCACACTGCTGAGGATGTCAGCAATATAGACCCAGATCAGTTTGAACGCGAAACTTTGACCAAGCTGAATATGCCAAAAGAAGTCGTGATGCGCCACCGCACTCCGCATTTTGGGCATATCTTCTCAGGTGAAGGCTACTCATCCGGCTATTACGGGTATCTTTGGGCTGAAGTTTTAACCTCCGATGCCGCTGAGGCTTTTGCTGAAGCACCGGGTGGATTTTATGATACCGAAGTTGCTGACAGGTTGGTTAAACACTTGTTTGCAATCAGGAATGCGGTAGATCCGGCAGATGCCTATCGTGCGTTCCGTGGCCGTGATGCAGGCGTTAGCGCCTTGATGCGAGACCGTGGATTCCCAGTTCCTGAAGGCGCTGAATAAAAGCATTTCACCGTTCATCCCGCCCCCAGTGACGGGATGAATAATACCTGTAGCAGCTTGCTGTCCAGGCAAGCCAGCTTCCAATCGCATCGGTAAAACCGATGCAAAAAATGTGTCACCTGAGCGGGTTTAGCCATTCCAGTATTGCTGTTCGATCTGATTGATTCAGCCAGATCCAGCGAATCTTACTTACCGCCGATGTCAATTGCATTGTTGCTTGAATTAATGTCAAAGCCCGCCCATTACACAATGGCACTATCGCCACTGACATTAACATTGTTCCTCACAACTCCTGCAATTCACCTTCGCTGTTAAAGTAATACGAATTGACTGTAAAAGGTATAAGCCGATAAAACCCATGATTGCTAATCAGGCTGGGATATACCATTACGGCTAAACCCGCTCAGGATCACAACCTGGAATTACTGACCAGCCCGATAATAGGTGGCCATGAACAAGCATATGACTTTTGAGATGCCAGCCTTGCTGGCTGCTGTACCAGTAAAATTTTGTTATTCACGATACTGCTGGTGATGTCTTGCTCCCGCCCAATCCGGATAGTACGAGAAGCAATAGTCGTTAGCGTATGAATCACATCGAGATCAGATGCTTTCATTTTGATCAACCTCCGTGTATGTGTTGATTTACCGGGCGTCCTGCCCAGATACTCAGACCAGTATTCACTATTGAAAGTGAATATTTTGTATATTTTTTATCCTGTATGTGGTTTATATTTATGCAAAGTTATGGCTTAAGCTTAATTTCACCAAATTTTTACCTCTTGAGCCGTTGATCGAACCTGAGATCACCGCGGACAAAGCAAAACACATCCATCCAGAATGCGTAATGTTATACACTGCACGATCGGATTTTGTCCAACATCCGGTGCCGCAACGCAATACAAACAGGAGGATAGCGTGCAACCGATTATCTCAGTCAAAAACCTCAGCAAAGTTTATGCTTCAGGTTTTAAAGCGCTGCAAAACATTAATTTAGAAATCCAGCAAGGCGAAATTTTTGCCTTGCTGGGACCTAATGGGGCAGGCAAAACCACCCTTATCAGTATCATCTGCGGGATTGTCAACCCCGGCGAAGGTGAGGTTCTTGCAGATGGTCATGATATTGTCAATGACTATCGTGCAGCCAGATCTAAAATTGGCCTGGTTCCTCAGGAATTGTCTACCGATGCTTTCGAGAGCGTTTGGGCTACGGTATGTTTCAGCCGTGGATTGTTCGGTAAACCGGCAAACCCCGCATATATTGAAAAGATCTTGCGCGATCTTTCACTGTGGGACAAAAAAGACAATAAAATCATGATGCTGTCAGGTGGGATGAAGCGTCGGGTGATGATCGCCAAAGCGCTCTCGCATGAACCTCAAATCCTGTTTCTGGACGAGCCTACCGCAGGTGTTGACGTCGAGCTGCGCCGTGATATGTGGGAAATGGTGCGTGGTTTGCGTGAGCACGGTGTCACCATTATTCTGACCACCCATTACATTGAAGAAGCTGAGGAAATGGCTGACCGGATTGGCGTGATCAACAAAGGTGAGTTGATTCTGGTTGAAGACAAACATGCATTGATGGAAAAACTTGGTAAGAAACAACTGACGTTGTATCTGCAGACTCCACTGCAGCAGATACCGGATGAATTGGCCAATCACCCGCTGGAACTGTCAGATGATGGTCACCAATTGATTTACACCTTCGATACACAGGCTGAACGTACCGGAATTGCCGGACTGTTAAAACAGCTGAGCTCACACGGCATTGATTACAAAGACCTGCATTCCAGTCAAAGTTCCCTGGAAGATATCTTTGTCAATCTAGTGAGGGCTGAAGCATGAATATTTATGCCATTCGCGCCATTTACCGATTTGAAATGGCCCGTACCGCGCGCACCTTAATGCAAAGCATCGCTTCGCCGGTATTATCGACTTCACTGTATTTTGTGGTATTCGGAGCTGCGATCGGTTCCCGGATGGGCGAGATCGACGGTATCGGCTATGGCGCGTTCATCATTCCGGGACTGATCATGCTTTCCTTGTTAAATGAAAGTATTTCGAATGCTTCGTTTGGAATTTACATGCCCAGATTTTCGGGCACCATCTATGAACTGCTATCAGCGCCGGTGTCATACATTGAAGTTTTACTGGGTTACGTCGGTGCTGCCGCTACCAAATCGATTGTGCTGGGATTATTGATCCTGTTGACCGCCCGTTTTTTTGTTCCGTATTCAATTGAACATCCGTTCTGGATGTTTGGTTTTCTGGTTCTGACTGCACTGACCTTCAGTATGTTTGGTTTTATTATCGGCGTATGGGCTGACGGCTTTGAAAAACTACAAATTGTGCCGCTGATGATCGTCACACCGTTGACTTTCCTGGGGGGCAGTTTTTATTCAATCAGCATGTTGCCGCCACTGTGGCAAAAAATCACCTTGTTTAACCCGGTGGTCTACCTGATCAGCGGTTTCCGCTGGAGTTTTTACGGTATTAGTGATGTAAATATTGTTATCAGCACCGGCATGACGTTTGCTTTTTTGATTCTATGCCTGGTAACTGTGTGGCGGATATTTAAAACCGGGTATCGATTAAAGAGCTAAACTACTTATGAATCCCGAGTACATATGATAAACAAGCAGCATTCAGCCCGTTATCTGGCAGTGGTCTGTTGTTGGTTAATCGGGTTGCTGATTCCTGCCCATGCTCAACCGGATGGGCAACTTCGCTTTACAGTATTCAGCCGCTGGTTTGTTGCCGAATATAACCGCCTGGATATCCCCGCACTGGCACTCTCTTATAATCAAAACCTCGGGCAAATCCCGGAAGCTCGGGAATTGCTTGAGCAACAGGTATTTTTTTCAACAGCAAAAGACCGTCTGGCAGAATCCAGCTATGACAATTTATCTGACAATGACAAAATCGATTATCAGCTGGCAGCCTTTGAAATTAAACAAAACCTGGAGCGTTTAAGACTGAGTAAAAATTTAGTCGGTAACAGGCCTGAAAACAATCATACCGCAGGCATTTTTCATATTCCTGAAGGAAAACAATGGTATGCCTATTTTTTAAACCGCTGGCTCGGTGCAGAAGTTGATCCTGATGAAATATTTGAATTTGGCCTGCAACAGATTAACCGGGCTAAGCTCAATATCGAGCAACTACGGCAATCTATCGGCTTATCCCCGGAAAACTTTAAGCAACAATTACGAAATGTCGAGTTTTTTACTTCTGATCAGTCGGAAATACAAGCCAATTTCGAAGCTATCCGCGAAATCGTCAGTGATAATTTAGCTCAGCAGTTTTTTGTCTACCCGGACATACCCATGGTTGAGATTGCACGAGGGAAAAACCAGGCACTTAGCCAGGTCCCCGGCTATTACGATGGCCAGACTTTTTATTTCAACTTATTCGATACTCCTTATAACAAACGTGCAAGTGATTGGTTATACCTGCATGAAGCAGTCCCCGGACACCATTTCCAGAATTTTATCGAACAATCTCAAGACCATTCCGCTATGCGACGATTGGTTCGCTATTATGGCTTCAGTGAAGGCTGGGCTGCCTATGTTGAATCACTGGGGCAGGAATTGGGACTCTACGACAACCCCTACCAGCAGTTGGGAAGATGGGAGTGGGATATTGTTCGTTCGGTCCGGGTAGCACTGGATGTAGGCATTAACTATTATGGCTGGCCAGACCAGCAAGCCCTGTTATTTTGGCAGCAGCACATCACTGACCGCGATGATATCGGTGTTCGCGAAGTTCAACGCATGCGCCGTTGGCCTGCTCAGGTAATCACTTACAAATATGGCGCCGCCCAGATAGAAAACTGGAAAAGCCGGTTATTGCTTGAAAATCCTTCCTCATTCAGCATCCTCAGGTTCCATGATTACCTGCTGACCCTCGGACCACTACCATTCGATTTACTTGAACAATTGGTAATAGCCAGTGACAGTGGTATCTGCAAGCCCGTTATAACAACCAAAGCAATTAATCAAAATTAATACGATATTTTTCGTAAATGATTCTTGCAAGCCTGAATTAGAAAAACCCGGCATGTTGTTGGTTTTACATGAGTTATCCTGTTTGTCATGCCACTAAAAACGGCGTAAGCTGTAGCTAGCACAGCGCATATTTCGATGTAAGCATATGTGCTGCATATAAATATACGCACGGGAGGCAGAGTTTATGCAACCAGCCAGTCTTAAGTCGCTATTCCTCAGTATTGCCCTTTTATTGCTACTTGCAGCATGCCAGCAGGACGCACAAACACCTGATACCGATCCACCAGCCACTGATCAAACCGCCAGTAACACTGAAACTGAGGCTATTACACCAGAACCTGCCACCGAACAGGGGTGCACTTTGACGATGGGCTTTGATTCCTGGGAACCGTATCAATTCGAAGCCTCTGATCACATTATCCGGGGTATCGACGTCGAGCTGGTACAGGCCATGGCCTCAGAGTCTGGCTGCACTGTTGGTTTTGTAGAGGATCAATGGATTAACCTGTTACCGATGCTGAAAAATGGTGACATCGATGTACTGGCGGGCGCTACCCCAATTGCCGAACGGGAAAGCTATGCCTGGTTTTCGATTCCTTATCGGGCCGAACAATTTGAGCTTTACACCGGCACTGATGCAGAGTTGCCTGCACAGGAATTCGGCTCTTTGCTTGGGCAGGGCTTTCGAATGGGCCTTACCGATGGCTATATTTATGGTGAGCCGATAAGCAGCGCACAAAATAATGATGCGTTTGAAGAGCAGTTTACCTATGCTTCATTGGCAGAAGTTAATTTCACCAACCTTGCTGATGGAAGGATCGATGGATTTTTGGAAGATCCATTCGTTACCGCCGCGATTATCCGCCGGCATGGCTGGCATGATCAGGTTCGGGCTACCGGGGTAATGCTATCTAACATGCCGGTCAGCTTGATGTTCAGCCGGGCAAGCGTTTCTGAAACACAGCTCAGCAATTTCAATGACACACTGGCCAAGCTCAAACTGACGGGCAGCGATCAGGAAATTTTCAAACGCTATCTGGGTACCGACAGATAATTTTGATCAGCGCCGGAGCTGCGCCTCCGGCCCCGGCCCCGGCCAGTTCATAATCCGGATAATATCCTGTCTGAATTGATAACTTTGATCGTTTCTGTTTAATCCGTGGGCAATTGGGTCGCCTGAATTATCGTAGCATTCACCAAAGCATTGACGTACAGCTTCTCAGTGCCTCGCCAGAATGCCCGGAAGTTCGGGTTAAAAGCGAACTTTATCACCAGCCCCTCACCCACTCTATCGGCCACCATTACAGGCCGCCCATCCAGTTCCTGATTTGTATATTCACTGGCAAAACCGGCTACAGGCTCGGAACTGGCGAGTACCAACGGGGTACTATATGCATTCTTACTGGGCTCGAGTCTGGTGATACTGTTTAAAAACACCGGAAGATCTTCGCGGCTATAACCTTGTGCCAATGGATGGGTCAGATCCAATTGACCTGCGAAAATCGCCCCACCCAATATCCGGTCAGCAGCATCAGCTTGATACTGGGCATACGGTTGACGTCCCAGGTCTTTATATGAAGTGTCTTTATTTTTACTGATTTTCTCAATCAATCCAGCTATCCGGTCATCTTCTGAAACTGATTCCTTAAGCTTTTCAGGGCGCTCGGAAAATATCGCTTGAGCCCACAATGAAGAGCGTTTTTGCACTACCAGCACACCACCACGGCTGACCCAGCCTTTGATCAGTGGGTACCATTCTTTCGGGATGGCTTTGGGGTCTGCATCAGGAATGAGTAAATGGGTGTAATCATCCAGGTTGAATACCGCCTGGGCATTTACATCCAGCATCGGTAACGGCAATCCAAGGCGCCGGTCCACCAAATGCCAGATATGCCCGGCTTCCATCGGCACCACACCACGGCCCACAATCATTAAGGGTTTAACCGCTCTTAGTGCCTGAATGCTGGGCGACCCCAAATCTACACCTGCAGTGTTAAAACCACTAATGACCGGCTGTACAGGCACCTGCCATCGCTGTGCTTGTGCCGCCAGTTGCTGCTCAATTTTCCCACGGTCTTCGCCACGTAATACCGGCACCACAAAATCACCCGGATGAATCAAGCTGCTTGCGGTGCTATTCACATTCGAGTTGCCAGCCCTGTAAACACGGACATCCTCATTAAGTAACTGCATCGCCAATGCTGCGCCGGCCAGATTATGTCGATTAAAAATATAGGCGCTGGCATTAGCCTGCGGGGTAAATAAATTGCTGGGTTCAGCCGGATTATCACCCCGATCAGGGACTGAATTAACCCGTGCAAACGGCAAATTGAACGCCTTGGGTAAGGTCCATGCAGATACATCATAAAAGGTGTTATCAGCAAATTCGGTGCGTTGCTCAAACATTGCTTCTATTAACGCTGCCTGCCGCTGCCGGATAGGCACCACCCAGGCATTGCCGGCTGAAAAATTGATGCCGTTGGCGGTCATATTTTCACCAAGCGGATATACATCAATTTGATGCAAAGTCATCAACTCGACCAGCGTGGCTGCAGTTGCAGGATCACCATCATCTGCGAATACCCAGGCCTGCCCACGACTGCTGCTGGCACGCTGCAATGAATCAGCATAAAACCTGCTTTGATAATCGACCAGCCTGTCTTTGATCGCATAAGCACCCTGCAAGGTGGAAATACTGGTAGCGTAATGGTTACGCACTGCATCGGTAAAAGTGAACTCACCATTGATTGAATCAACCTTGTGACCGCGGGTCGATGGTTGCTCATAAAGAATCCCGATACTGCCGTTTATATCCGGATAGGTTGAACCTTTACCATAATAAAAATCATCAAACGTTTCCCGGCTGTAATAACGTTGCCCGATCGCATCCAGGGCGCGCCCATGATATTTCGCCAGCTCGGTGGTCAATTCAACATTTTCATCAGGGGTCAATGGGTTCTTGCGCTGTGACACTCCGGGCTGAAAGAAATACCCGGCATCTGAGCCCTGTTCATGGAAATCACCCAGGATATTGGGTAACCAACGATGAAATTGGGTCAAACGTGCGACCGATTCCGGTTGGGTGGCCGGTAACCAATCACGGTTCATATCGAACCAGTAATGGTTAAAACGCCCCGCCGGCCATGCTTCCCAATGCGCACGATGGATTCGATCCCCTGCCGGTTGTTGTCCACGGTGCATATTTGCCCAGCTGGCGAAACGACCAAGTCCATCCGGGTTAAACATTGGATCAATAATAATAACCGCTTCGTCCAACAGGTCTTTGACCCACTGTGCTTCACCGGCGATCAGATGATAAGCAGTCAACATTGCCGCATTGCTGCCACTGGCTTCATTGCCATGAATACTGTACCCCAGCCACACCACCAATGGACCTTCGCCAGCCAGATGGTTTTGCCGCAACTGTTCCAGGCGAGCCTGATTTTCCGGGCTGGTAATCATTAAGTGAATCAACGGCCGTTGTTCATGCGTCTGGCCAATGACCTCCAACGAGGCCCGCGATGAGTTTTCCGCCAGTTGCTCAAAATAACGGGTAATCTGCTCAGGACGTGCATGCCACTCACCAACCGGCCAACCGAGCACTTGCTCAGGTTTGGGGACACCGGCCAGATAGCTTTCCTCTTCAGGCAGTATTTCGCCGACAGCGGTGGTACTGACCATTAGCATCAGCAGCAGACTTTGCATATATCGTTTGATCGTCATAGGGGGCATGGTCCATCGTTTTCGCGATGGATAGTAACAGGATATGTATTGCTGATGGGCTAATAAGCCGATCAAAGCTATCTTTGACCGGCTAAATACAACAGCATGACTGGCTCACACTGCAACCAATTGATCATCAAGAACGTTGCATACCACTACGATGCAGGCTATACGCGCTGACCAGCAATACCGTCATAATCAATACCATCAAAGACCAAAGGCTCAAGGCCGGCACTTCAACCAATAGCCCTATACCTCGCAGGTTAACCACGGCTGGGCTGTCCGGTGCATTGCTGATAATATCGAAGCCAGCGGTAAACTCACCATTACTTCGCGGCCGGAAACTGATATCCAACTGACATTGCTGGCCGGACATCAAGCTGATCGGCAACGGCCCACAACTACCGGGGAGTACTGCAAACGGTTGTAAAGGATCGGTGATATCAGTGATCACCAGATTGCCGTCACCGGCATTGGTTAACGTTAACGGCAGTGTTTCAGTTGCACCTACAATAACAATATCGAAATCAATATCGGTCACATCCAGAACCAATTGTGGGAGTACACCATTGCCCAGCAATTGCACCATATCCGGATTGCTTGGAGCGTTACTGGTGATATCGAACATCACGTCAAAATTGCCCAGGGCAACCGGCATAAAACTTATATCAAGCTGGCATTGAGCGGCTGGCTGCAGGCTAAACGGCGCCCCACCACAAGTACCGGAGGCAATCGTAAACGGCGCCAGTGGATCCCCGATGGCAGTCACTGTTAATGGCCCATCACCTGTGTTGGTCAGTATCAACGGCATGGTAACCGTGTTGTTAAGATTAATGTCACCAAAATCCAGCATCGTAGCGCTGAGCCCCAGGCCTGCCTGGGTGCCGTTGCCCTGCAATGTCAACGTATCCGGGTTGGTTGGAGCATCGCTGACAAGTGTCAGATTTTGCATCGCAGCACCAGCAACTGTCGGGCTGAAGGTGTAATTCAGGGTGCAACTGGCATTAGGCACTAAGCTGAACGGTGCGCCGGCACAGCTGCCGCCAACAAGTACAAAGGGCGCAGCTGCAGCTGTGATACTGGATACATTCAAATCGGCTGTACCGGTATTTTGCAGGGTTGATGACATCACAATGCTGCTGGTGTTGATTAATTGATCACCAAAATCCACCAGTGTCGGGGAAATGCTGATTGCCGGCTGCACGCCATTACCCTGCAATGTGAAGTTATCCGGCGAAGTCACGCCATTGCTTTCGACGGTGAACATTTGAGTAGCCGGACCCAGTGTTGTCGGCGAAAAGCTGTAAGTCACTGTGCAGCTGGTATTAACTGCCAGAGAGAAAGGCAGGTTTCCACAGGTAGTACTGATAAAGTTAAACGGTGCTGCAGCAAATGTAATGGTGGAGACATCCAATACATCGGTACCGGTGTTTTCCAATGTGACTTGCATGTTTCCGCTGGTAGTACCCAGCACTTGATCACCAAAATCTGTCAGCACCGGCATAACAGTCAGCGCAGGTATCCCCATCACCACAATATCCGCCACCGCAGGTTCAGCCACCGTGAGTCCAGCAGCAAACAATTCCGATGTGGTGTTGATGAATGTACCAGGCATCGCTGCCAACGGCACCAGCACGGTCAGATCAAAACTACAGCTGGCGCCACCCGCCAGACTGCCTGCGGTTAACACGATAATACTGCTGCCGGTTAGCGTGGAGTTTTCTCCACACACCGGACCAGCCGGCAACCCGGTCACGATCATACCGGACACCACTGCATCCAGATCATCGCTGAAACTCAAGGATTGAATAGTGCTTGTGCCATTATTTTGAATGGTAAATGACAGGGTGGTCTGGTTTCCCGTGACCACCGGATTGCTAAAGGATTTGGTGAAATCTACATTCAGCACCGTCAGCGTATCACTGGCCGGGGCACCGGTTACCGGTAAACCCGATGCTGTTCCCGTGACCTGGCCGGTGGTATTCAAAAAAGAACCTGGAGGACTGTTTGCAGGCACCTGTAATGTAAGTGAGAAAGTACACGAGCCACCTGCAGACAGAGAACCACCTGTCAAAGTCACTAAACCAGCCCCGCTGATTTGTGACCCGGCGCCACAAACATCATTGGACGGCAAGCCAACAGCAGCCAAACCAGCTAAAACCGCACCCAGGTCATCGGTAAAACTGATGCCGGTAATGGAGTTCACAGCACTTTGATTGGTGAGGGTAAATTCCAGTGAAACCGTATCACCAGAGGTGACTGGATCATCAGTGAATGTTTTGCTCAACTGCAACACACTGGAATTGACCGTCAAACTGTCACTTGCCGGTGGCAATACAATCACCGAACCGGCGACGGTTGCGGTCATACTGGATGTGTTATTTACATAACTATCATCGGCAGCTCCAGCAGGTACTTGCAGGGTTAGATCAAAGCTGCATGAGGTATTGGCGGTCAGATTTCCCCCGACTAAAATCAAGAAGCTGGTCCCGGTAATTACTGAACCGGCGCCACAGGGGTTGACAGGCAATGGCGCTATCGCCACCAGCCCCGGCACTACACTGCTTAAATTATCGGTGAAGAAGATACCTGTAGCATCATTGCTGGGGCTGCTGTTATCAATGCTGAATCTCAGGGTAACGGTATCACCGGCAATCACCGGGTCATCAATGAACTCCTTGGTTAGTTCCAAACCGGTGATCACCAGTTCATCACTGTCAGGCAGACCGGTGACCGCCACACCAGATACTGTAGCAGTCAAATTTGAAGTGCTATTGGTAAATACCCCGGGCAATGCTGCAACCGGCACTTGCAAGGTCACATTGAATGTACAACTGCCACCGGGCACCAGGGTACCACCGGTAAATGATAGATTGGTGGTGCCGGAAATCTGCGAACCGATGCCGCACACATCATTCATTGGCAAACCGGTGGCAGCCAACCCGGCCAGGGTTGCATTCAAATCATCAGTAAAGCTGATATTGGTGGCATCGGTCGGAGCATCCGCTGCATGGACAATGGTAAATTCCAGTGTCACGGTATCACCTGGGAAAACCGGATCATCAGTAAACTCTTTTTCCAATCTAGGCGCTTGTAACACCTGTAAAGTATCACTGGCCGGATTACCCACCTGGGTTATGCCATCTACCGTGGCCGTGATCGGTGTGGTGGTGTTGGTAAATGTTCCGTTGCTGGTACCTGCAGGAACCATAAAATCCAATGTAAAGGTACAACTGTCACCTGCGGCCAGGTTGGCACCAATTAATGTCAAAGTATCAATACCGAATATGTCGGTTATAAAGATAAATGAACCTGCGCCGCAAAACCCAGCTGCGGGCAATGCTTCCAGAATAAATCCGGGCAAGAATGTCTCAACTTCATCCATAAATGCAATATCTGTCGCAGCCGAGGTGGTGCTGATATTGGTAATGGAAAATTCCATGGTTACCGACTCGCCGGCACCAACCGGATTGCTCAGGAAGGTCTTGGTCAACAGCGGGGCTTCGTTGATAAACAAAGTCTCAGCCGCCGGGTTACCGGTAATCATATTGCCGGCTACATCTGCGGTAATCTGACTGGTGATGTTAGGAAACCCTCCGACGACCGCACCGGCTGGGACCTGCAACGGCACACTGAAAACACACAAACTGTCCGGTGGTAAACTGCCACCGGTAAAAGTCAACAGCGAACCACCATTGATCTGTGAACCAGCCCCACAAATATCATTTATCGGCAAACCAATCGCTGTCAGACCGGTTAATGTGGCATCAAGGTCATCAGTGAAAGCGATATTGGTGGCGGGGAAGTTCCGATCGGGATTCTGAATACGAAACTCCAGCATCACCATCCCGCCCGGGATCGCCGGGTCATCGGTAAACGCTTTGCTGAAGATCAATTCATCATCAGCATTGACCTGCAGTTGTGCACCCGCTCTCCCGCTGCTGACCGTGAAGGGTGAAGGTAAAACAATGCTATTTAACTCGCCAGTGACGTTGCCCAATAGACCTACAGCCGTCGCCAGCACATCAACGCTCAGGGTACAACTTGCAGCTGCAGCCAGGCTTGCATCACCGGTAAACGCAGCTGCATAGCTGATACTGCCCGCACCGGGTTGTGCATTGATAACCCCACCTGTACAGGTGGTGGAAGCATTGGCTGGCCCGGCCACCTCGATTCCAATAGGGAACACATCGGTAAAGGCAATATTAAAAATATTACTGGCATTTGCGGTGTTATCAACTGTGAATGTCAGCGTGGAACGCTCCCTGAAATTAACCGTTGACGGAGCAAAGCTTTTGCTGAAACCAGGTCGATTTGTAACCACGGTCAAATCGGCGGTAGCGGTGCCACTATTACCGGCACTGGAAGTCAAATCACCTGACACGTTGGTCATGGTTCCCGGATTGCTGCTGGTCACATTGACCTGCACCACACAACTGGTCGAGGTGGACAATCGCCCTTCTGAAAAGCTGATGGTGCTACCACCGGCCGACGCGCTGACCAAACCATTGACACAATTGGTGAAAATAGCCGGTGGCGTCGCAATGGTCATTCCAGCAGGTAGATTGTCTGTAAAAGCCAAATCCGTCACCGGATTAACCGGGTCACCATTGGTTATCTGGAAAGTTAATATGCTTTGGCTACCCGGTCCAATGGTATCCAGTACAAAACTTTTGCTGAAACTGGGCTGTGCATACGCGGTTGCCCCCATCAAACACAGTGCGGTTACCATCAAACAATAGCGGACAATACTTACCATAAGACGTAATGAATGACGATGCATATTTTTTGTATCCCGGAGAGGCTGGTTTTAGCTGTTGATCAACAGAGTTTTATACAAGTCTTTTCTGCAATCACGGCATTTTATGCCGCTATCATAACCGGCCATCATCGATATTGCATCTGTGTTTTAGTAAAAAATTCCTATATTTGACAATATCTTATGCTGTATACATGCAAACTCAGCATTTTACGACTACACTAGCGCATAATAATAATCACGTTGCCTCTGAGAGCTAATCCATGTACGCACATCTCCCCCTATATCGAACTTTATTGATTGCGGTTTTACTGTTGACTGCAGGCAGCCTGTCAGCGCAAACCCCTGATTATCAGTTGAATTATGTTGGCGATACTATTTTGTTTTCGCAAAATAGCGTACGCGCTTCTGATTTCAGCACCAGCCTATCTGTTACCGGCCCCAACGATTTCAGTTATGACCAAACATTTTCATCAACTCAACTTGTCGAGTTCAACACCTTGGGCCTATTTGACGGACAATATAATTTTGAAGTCCGTTTACTATCGCCAGTACAACAACGAACCGACCCGGCCACACCTGATGACCGCCCTAAATTCACCCTGCCCAGACACAGCGGTGTGTTCACTATTGCAGATACCCAACTGGTCTCACCCAGTCAGGATGAACCGAATACTCGAACAACTATTACAGATAATTTGATTGTCAGTGCCAGCGGCTGTTTTGGGCTGGACTGCGTGGATACTGAATCTTTTGGTCTAGATACACTGCGGGTAAAAGAAAACAATACCCGTATCCGCTTTCTTGATACCAGCAATAGCGCCAGTTTTCCCAGTACCGATTGGCAATTGACTGCTAACGAGTTCACCAACGGCGGCGCCAACCAATTTTCCATTGATGACGTTGATGCCGGCACTTCACCTTTTATCGTAGCCGGTGGCGCACCCAACAATGCCTTATTTATTAACCGCGACGGCAAACTGGGTTTCGGCACCCGCACTCCATTGGTTGATATGCATACGCTGAATGGTAATACACCCACGCTGCGCCTGGAACAGGATGGTTCCGGCGGCTTTGCTGCGCAGGCATGGGATATCGGTGGTAACGAAACAGAATTTTTTATTCGGGACAACACCAATTTCCGCCTGCCTGTTCGCATTGAACCCGGCGCCCCGACTGACAGCCTAACAATTGACACTACAGGCGCAGTGGGGCTGGGCACATTGAACCCGGCGGCATCTCTGCATCTGCAGGAAACCACTGTGGGCCCCGCCTTTAAACTGGATAATATAGGCCCTAACAACCGAGAATGGGATATCGGCCTGCTGGACAGCGCTGGTGATTTTACTATTGATGATGCTGCCACCGGCGTTACCGAACTGTCACTCAGCGCCAATGGTGACCTGACCATTGCCGGTTCATTGATTACCACCCGCAATACCAGCTTACCCAAAGCATCTTCTGCCGGTGCCCTGAACAAGAACGCAGGCATGTCATTGGCGAATCTGAGTCAGTTTGTTGCTGCTAACCAACAGTTACCAGGGTTTGCAGAAAATGCTGGCGCTCACGATGTGGTCGCCTTCCAAATGCAGTTATTGCAAACCATTCAACAATTGACCATGCACACCATTGAACAGCAGCAACAAATTGATGCACTGCAAAATCGGTTGCATGAATTAGAACGATAGTTCGCTAGACACTAATACCTGCGGCTGATTGAGCCGCAGGTCAGTATTATTTGGGCGTTCGCCAGGCCAGTGCCGACTGTTCATGTAATTGGCCCGCTCGCATCACATGCGTGAGGCTGCGGAATGCAGCAATATCTTCGCGAGGGTCTTGTTTGAGCACCAGCAAATCGGCACTCATACCTGCTCTTAATGTCCCGAAAAGGTTTTCATCCTGCATTGCCAACGCACCGTTACGGGTGGACATTGTGATGATTTGGGAAGCACTTAATCCAGCACGCTGCATGGCCTCCATTTCATTATGGATAGCAGGGCCATGCAAGGTCATTGGATTTCCGGCGTCAGTGGCAGTAGCAATCAGGCCACCAACTGCATGAACCGCCATTAGGTTTTGTTCCATTAACACTAATTCACGACCATCATTTTCCAGGCGCTGATAAGCCCATGCATTGTTAAGTGCATCCGGCAGATAACTACGTAATAACTGCGGCTGCTGAATTTTTTCTATAGTGTCCTGATCAACACAGCCGTTTGGATCATCAACCGGTGCTGATGCGTTCAATACAACGCTTGCCAATGCCCTGGTCCAGCCATTACCGACCACCAGTGTTGGCGCATACACTGTATTGTTTTGCAGCAACAGATCAAGAAACTCCTGATCCACTGCTTGGTCCGAGACGCTGTGCACCAGCATGTGAGCACCTGCGCGCAATGCAACTTTGGCTTCCCTTAATGACGTGGCATGTACCAACAGTGGCAGGTTTGCATTGCTTGCAGCTGCGCCAACCGCAAGCATGCGTTTATCCATACCTGTACGTTGCTCTTCAGCCGGCGCCAAATACCAGACCTTTACCGCTTGTGCACCCATACTTTTAAGCTTGGCAACACCAGCGACAGCCTGCTCCACGCTACCCATAGGCAAAAATGAGTAAATTTCATCATCCAACTGCAATTGCTGCCGTCCGGCCCAACTGATCAGTGGACCAGCGGCTTTAACATGTACAGAGTTTGGATCACTTGTCGCAGAATCACGCAATTGTGTGGTCCAAAACGGTCCGCCGACATCAAATACAGCAGTTATTCCGGAACACAGATAACTTTGCTGCCAGCGACCAGGATTGGCTTTGGCATCAGCAGCGGTTTTGGCATATGGATAAACATCCGGTGCTGAAATACCATCCGGCCGGCCATCCAGCCAACCGGTCTGGCCAAAATGCACATGGGCATCAACCAGACCTGGCGTAATATAGCGATCTCGCAAGTCCACGATTACAGCATTATCCGGCACACCACAGTCCTCACGGCTGCCGACACAGGTCAGTACACCTTTATCGACAACCACAACACCATCTTCAATAGCCGGGCCTCCGGTGCCGTCGATAATGGTCGCGCCCTGCAGATATTTTTGTGCGCCAAGTGATTGCGTTACCAGTGCTAAACTCAAGGCAATTATGGATAACAGCGTTTTCATAGAACTCCTCTACAGGCAATGCCAGCAACTTTCGTAGACTGCATAACCGCTGCCGATAGGACTACCGGGTGGGGCCTCAGGGCCACTGACATTGGCCGCTTCCGACTCAGCCGGCCGAGATAAATGCTGGTTGATACGTGCTGCCAGCCAGGCATTAGCCGGATTACCGGATACAGTAGTGAGTCTGTTTCGCAAAGCATCCAGTTGGGCGCTGGTACGGGCTTTAACCAATGCTGATGCAGTGCTTTGATCCAGTGACATCAAGGCAAATACGTAACGAGACTGTACCGATTGGGCGATAGCGGATTGCCGGGTTGAACTAACCTCAGCTGCAAACACCCTGGTCTCAATATTATCCAATACTTCCTGTAAACCCGGCAGATTATTGTCCCGGCTATGAAATTGCACCAACCGCTCAGCCCGTTGTGGATTAAGCATAGCTGCAAAGGTTAAATCTGCTGCCGTTTCCGCCGCCGCGTATAAATCAAACAGTGCTCCACTGCGGCTCTCGATTGACTCATCAACCACATCAAACCAATAGCTGTCATGCGGAGGCAACAACAACTTCAGTGTATCTTCCGGCAAATCCAATGCTTGCAAGTCAAGTGTCGCCAGCAATGCCTGCACAGCACGGCGTTGATCAACTGCATCAGCCGGAACAGCTGGCTGCGAGTTATCACCACGCAATCCATAATTGAAATACATACCACCCAGGCTTTTTGCAGCTGCATCAATTTGATAACGGTGATAGAGATAAATGGGTGTTAATACTTCGCGTAAATCCGAAATACGGCTACCGGAATCAACTCTGTCCATCCCGAAGTTTTGCAAGGCAAGCTGGCGAACCTGCATAACGTTGTCTAACTCGGCAATCGGATCGTTACCGTTATCCCATACTGCTGCCTGTGGTTGGGCGGTGCCGACAGAACGTGCATCCAAATCAGCGATATACAGCAGACCACTGAGACTTGCTTCAGCTATCAGCACCTCTAACTGCTCAGTCTCATTGGTGCTCTCAGAGAATTCAGCATATAGCCATTTGGCCGTATGCTTATCCCAATCGCCAACACCAACAGCATATGCCTGTGAAAAATCCAATTGGCCATCGCTGCCAACCCGTACCCAGGGTGCCGGATAATCCATCACCGAGGCACGGTCATTGACTGAGGCTGCAAAATTATGACCGAAACCCAGTGCATGGCCCATTTCATGTGCTGCCAGTTGTCGAATTCTGGCTAATGCCAGTTGTACCGGATCATCTGCACTGCCGGTATCGGTCTGTCCAACACCTGCAAGCCCTTCGAAAATCATTCGGTCCTGGCGCACCCGCTGCGACCCCAGAATTACGTGTCCTTTGATCATTTCTCCGCTACGAGGATCAATGATGCCTCCGCCATATGACCAACCCCGTGTTTGCCGATGTACCCACTGCACGACGTTGTAGCGAATATCCAGCGGGTGCGCATCGGCAGGCAGTATTTCCACCCTGTAACCATCTGGAAAACCAGCCTCGGCAAATGCCTCCGCCCACCAGGAAGCACCCTCTAACAATGCTGAACGGATAGGTTCCGGAGCCCCGGAGTCAATATAAAACACTATCGGTTCCTGAACCGGGCTATCCGGGTCATTGCGATTCTGGCGCTGTAATCGGTGACGCATGACATAACCGTCAATCACCGGTTCCGATAACGGTGCTGAATAATTGTAAAAACCCAATGCAAAAGTGCCGGT
Source organism: Gammaproteobacteria bacterium (assembly GCA_021772985.1). Classification (GTDB taxonomy): domain Bacteria; phylum Pseudomonadota; class Gammaproteobacteria; order Xanthomonadales; family Wenzhouxiangellaceae; genus JAJFKX01. The sequence continues at coordinate 146,557 of JAJFKX010000008.1, read as the reverse complement.
ACGAGGATCAGCTTTGCGAACGCGATATCCTGCATCGGGTAATCTGGCAAAAGAATGGTGTTGTACCAGGGTGACTGCATTTGCATTAGCTGCTGTCGCTTCAACCTCATCACCGGGATTACTGGAAGTGAATGTCAGAAAAGCATCAACTTCAACATTATCTGGAAAGCCTAATGCTGATCCCACCGCAGCCATTGATTTGTCTGCCGCTTTACTGAAACTCGAACCGTCTTCTTCCAGTGCATCAGCCAAGCCCAAGATGTCCATCGTCAGCAAGCCAGCCAGATTAATCAATAAGCGGCCATCAGAGTCAGTTGCAATAACTTTGCTGGACCATATAAATGAATTGGCAAATGATGCCCGAATCGCCTCGCGTTCCAGCAGGTTGTCTGTAATGGCTCGATACTTATGATTTTCGACTTCAGCCAGTACTTTATTGCCAATTTGCCGGAACCGGATCAGTTGTCCGGAATTCCCCCAGCCGCGATCCAGACCCAACGGGTTTGAACCCAGACCTGCACTCAACCGGGTAGCGTGAATCAATCTCAGTGAGGTCCCATCATCGTCCGGCGCAGGTAATAATGCCAAAATCTTACCGTCAGCTTCACTAGTGTACAGATCAAAAAAACCCTGGATATGCCGCAAGCCATCAACGGCCTCTACAAAAGTTTCAGATTCATTATTCGATTCCGGTTGAGACTGCTCATTGCAGGCTACACACAGCAACAAAACAGACAGCAAAATGAGATAACGCATGCAAATTTCCTTTGCGGATCAACAAGGGGTTAAGACTGTAGACGGTTACGCTGCTTAAGTGCAACAGCATCAGCCTGGGATATTTGATTTATACGATAACCGGGCGGTGCTTCCGGACAGTCGTGTATGATTCCCGAAGACACAGATTTCGAAAACAGGCAGGCATTTTAATGGTCACCATCGGTACTCCGCTTTCTCCTTCTGCAACCCGGGTTATGCTGCTCGGGGCCGGCGAGTTGGGCAAAGAAGTCATTATTGAATTGCAACGCCTGGGCGTGGAGGTGATTGCAGTCGATCGCTATCCTAATGCTCCCGGGCACCAGGTTGCACATCGATGGCATGCCATTGACATGAGCAATCCGGATGAATTGCGGCAGATCATTGAAACCGAGCAACCGGCTTTGATTGTGCCCGAAATTGAAGCCATTGCTACTGAAGTGCTGGCAGATATTGAATCAGAAGGTTTGGCCAGAGTGGTACCAACTGCACGCGCAGTGCAGCTGACCATGAACCGGGAAGGTATCCGTCGACTGGCAGCCGAACAGTTGCAATTGCCGACTTCAGCTTATGCATTCGCCGAATCTGAGGATGAAATACGCAATGCAATTGAGGCAGGTATCGGCTTTCCCTGTCTGATAAAGCCGGTTATGTCCTCCTCCGGCAAAGGTCAAAGTCTATTGCGTTGCACTGATGACATTGAAACTGCCTGGGCAGTTGCGCAAAGCGGCGGCCGGGTTAGTCAAAACCGGGTCATTGTTGAAGGTTTTGTAGATTTTGATTACGAAATTACCTTATTGACGGTGCGAGCCAATAATACTGCGGGAGAAGTGGAAACATCATTCTGCCAACCTATTGGCCATCAACAGCAAAATGGCGATTATGTTCAATCCTGGCAACCACAGCCCATGTCTGAACTGGCATTGCAACGCTCCTGGGAGATTGCCCAAAAAGTGACTGATTCACTCGGAGGACTTGGCTTGTTTGGTGTTGAGTTGTTTATCAAAGGCGACCAGGTGTGGTTTTCTGAAGTCAGCCCCAGACCACACGATACCGGCCTGGTAACACTTGTTACTCAGCACCAAAGTGAATTTGCCTTGCATGCGCGGGCTATTCTAGGCTTGCCCGTGAATACTGATCTGAATATGCCAGGAGCCAGTGCAGTTATCTATGGACGCCATGATGCCGCCGGCATTAAATTCAAACATGTTGAACAAGCTTTGGCCATGCCCGGCACAGATATCAGGCTGTTCGGTAAACCGCTGGCATATGCCAATCGCCGCATGGGTGTGGCGCTGACATACGCACTGGCAGGCGAAAACCTGGATACTCTTCGGGCACGAGCAGTGGCTTCCGCTGCACTCATTGAACCCATGGTCGAATAAAAAAACCAACCTGCAGGAATTATAGGTACGCTGGCATAACTCACTCAGTATTTACCTCCAGAGCAGCAGCGAAAAAAGTATTCAGCACTGCCAGCATATATTTTTTTGAAAGCTCACTCGACCGCAACAAATATCAAAACAGTTTGGCGGCTTTTCATCTTATCAAACCCGTCAGTCATCGCATTTCGATTGGCCAATTCGCTTGCAATGTCAATGTAAACTATTGATTTAATTAAATATACCTATTATTCATGCAGCTTGAACATGGCTATGATTCGTCTATAGAATAGCCTGACCAGCAAGCTATCCAGGCGCAACCAATCGATAACTGGCGTTAAGGCATATACCAGCCTGCAGCTTGTCTACACACTATACATACACCCATTAATTAACCTACATAAACACTTTAGATCAGAGCTTAAAAAGTGAAAAAAATCAGCACCATCGACAAATATTTGGATATGGCCCCACTTGATCAGCGCGCTGAGCTGGTTGAAATCCGCCAACTTATTGAAAAAAACCTGAGCAATGCAGACGGCAGCATCGGTCCATCAGGGTTTCCGGTATATAACATTGGCAAGCAATGGAAAGCCGGTTTCGCTTATCGCCCCCAGGGTCCTATATTGTATATCGTTGAGCCGGAACTGCTTAATCAATACGAAGCCAAGCTTAAACTCATCCGCTCTGGAAAAACATGTCTGCGCTACAGTTCTGCCAGAAATTTACCGTTAAGCGAATTGCGACACATCGTGGCTGATTTGTTGGAAACCATCAACGATCGGGGGTAAGCGGTTAGCACTCACCCAGTTTGGTCCGTGCTTGCCAGTTGCCAGCCACGCAAAGTACTGATGCTTAGATCGCATGCCAGGGCACCCTGCAAGCCCGGTTGGGGCTGTAAGTTGACCAGCTTCAGTTTCTGTAATGGATCATCTTCCGGAGTATTGATCGCTGCTGCCAGTTGCGGTTGATCTTCACCAAGCAACACCACGAACCGGTCAAGGCCAGACACTATGCCACCGCCGGTTGCCTTGACCACCGCTTCCTTACAGGTCCAGATGGTTAACCAATGATCGTGCAGTTTTTCTTTTGGCAGACTATGCAGATACTCATATTCAGCTGGGTGAAAATATCGCTTTGCCAGTTTCATAGGTTGACGCAGCGGGCGTGTTTCACTTTCCAAATCAACGCCAACCGGGAACCATCGGCAAACAGCAATTAACAGCTTACCGGCATGGTGGCTTAGGCTGAAATACAGCGGCGGTCGGCTGCCGCCATTCCATTCACCAATATAAGGTTTACCAGAAGGGGTCTTGGCTAGCTTTACAAGATGCGCCGGCCGCCCGAGATAAGCCGCCAGTAATAATCGTAAATAAAACCTTCGCACAAATCGTTTGGATGTATCGACCTGGGTCTGGTCATCAATACCAGGTAAAGGCAACAGCGCAGTATCCAGCAACCAAAGATGTACTTCATTATCTCCAAGTTGCAAATCGCGAAATGGCAGGCTGGCAGTTTCAAATAGCATAGTTAATACGAAATCATGTCTGAAGGCTTATTATTTAATACCCAATCTCGGCCGCAACCAGCGCCATAACCGTTCTGGCCAGGTGTAGTTTAATTCGGCTAAATCCGGACCTTTGACCTGATCATAATCACCATGATATTTGTGCTTGATAATCGCATTATTATCCAACTTGCAGCTAAATAGAAATAGCCATCGATTGATCGGGCGCCAACCTGGCCTGAGTAACCAGGCAGTCCCAAAATCCAATACATAGGGTTGCCCATCAGCACCTGCCAAAAGGTTTTCTTTACGTTTCAAATCGCCATGTCCCACGCCTCGCGAATGGATATCGCTTATCAGTTCGCGCAAAGCTTCAAACCAGGCTTTGCGATTGGCAAGCTCAGCATGCCGATACGCTACGCCTGTAACAAATTCCAGCACCAGGGTGTTACGATCAGGCATTCCATAACATGCGGGCACCCCTGACAAGCCTCGCAGGCGTTGATAAGCGCGATACTCATTCTTCAGGCTGCGGCGATTCAGGCGCCGTATCAACCATCCGCCGGTACAACGTTTGACCGCCAAATCATGCCCGCCCGATTGATATCGCCATAACTTCCCCTGATTGCCCCCGGCAACCGGTGCAATCAATCCTGATTGGACCTGTTTAAACCACCGGGTAAACTCTGATGAGCTGAACAAGCTATCGGCCTCTGGCATAGTGAGATATTCTTTATCGATTGTCATCTATATCAATACCAAACCTAACATATCTGCAACATCATGCATCAGCATCGGATTAGTTCTCCATCTGAATGCCAGATTGTCGATATGGCATGGGTCAAATGCAAGCTCACCGACAAGCTTGTGTAAGACATCGCTTAGATAAGCTGAATTGAACTGAATATATGTTAAATTTAATCGCTTTGATAGAGTACTAGCCTCGATTGTTACCCTGTAACCGGATTCTTATGCAGCATTACATTAAGTCGTTTTGTTTGGTTCTCGCAATTTGTATTGGTCCGCTTTTATTTGCCCAGGATCAGGAATCCGACAGAGTCCAACCTGCTCCGGAAAATGTCCCTGAAAGTGGATCGCCTGAAGGCATGTCATTACAACGGCTTGATCAACTGCTGCATCAACTCGATGAAAACCTGGTCCAGGATGGGTCAACCTGGCAATTTGAATTTCGCGGTCGAACCTTATTGGTTGTCGCCGATGGCAATGCCGATCGTATGCGGATTATGAGTCCGGTCACTGGTTCTGCTGATTTAGACCAGACTGAAATGTACCGGCTGTTACAAGCCAACTTCGATACCGCCCTGGATGCTCGATATGCCGTTGCCCAGGATATATTGTGGTCGGTATTCATCCACCCTCTGTCACCTTTACAAGATCAGCAATTGGCCAGTGCCATTGCACAGGTTTACAACACTGCTGCCACCTTCGGAACTATCTACAGCTCTGGTGCGTTTAGCTACGGTGGCGGCGATAGCAATAACGATTTGCTGGAAGAGCTGGAACAGGAACTGGATCGACTATTACGCCCGCGAACTTAGGGAATTTATTAAATATCAATTTTTCGGAGAACTCAACAATGCGTTGTTTAAGTATGTTTATCTTGCTGATAGCGATTGCTGCAGCAAGTCTTGGCGTTACCCAGGCACAGCCTCAAGAAGCATTTGCTTCTACCTATACTGCTTTGGACAGTCCACCCATCGTATTACGCAATGCCACTATCCTGACCGGTACCGGAGTCCGTATGGATAATGCCGATATTGCCTTCCGGAATGGGCGGATTACTGAGATAGGCGTAGATCTGGAAATGTCTGATGATGTCCAGGAAATTGATGCCGAGGGCGGTTGGATAACGCCCGGCATTATCGATATCCATTCACACCTGGGTGTTTACCCCAGTCCCGGCACCGTATCGCATGCCGACGGCAATGAAATCACCAGCCCGGCAACGCCCGGCGTTTGGGCCGAACATGCTGTCTGGCCTCAAGATCCGGGCTTTGAAGCCGCCCGTGCAGGCGGCGTCACCAGCATGCTGGTGCTGCCGGGGTCAGCCAATCTGTTTGGCGGACGGGGCGTGGCTCTGAAGAATGTTCCAGCCACTACCTATCAAAGCATGAAGTTTCCGGATGCTCCCCATGGTTTGAAAATGGCTTGCGGCGAGAACCCAAAACGGGTTTACGGCTCCAAGTCAATCGCACCGATGACCCGAATGGGTAATCTGGCTGGTTATCGGGCGCAATGGATAAAAGCACAGGCTTATAAAGACAAATGGGATCAATACCATGCCAGCGAAGAGGAGGACGCTGAACCACCTCAACGTGACTTGGCCATGGATACATTAGCCGGTGTTTTGAACGGCGATATTCTGATTCACATGCATTGCTACCGTGCGGATGAAATGGCCACTATCCTGGATTTGGCAAAAGAATTTAATTATCAAGTCACCGCTTTTCACCACGCAGTTGAAGCTTACAAGATTGCTGATCTATTAGCGGAAAACGGAGTTTGCGCTGCCATGTGGGCGGATTGGTGGGGATTCAAAATGGAAGCCTATGACGGTATACAGGAAAACATCGCCCTGGTCGATCGCCCGGACAATGGATGTGCCATCGTACATTCAGACTCGGCGGAAGGTATTCAACGTTTGAACCAGGAAGCCGCCAAGGCGATGGCTCGCGGTAATCGCACCGGAATGGATATTACACCGGCTGATGCGATTGGCTGGATCACCGCCCACCCGGCCAAGGCGATGGGTATTGCGGCACAAACCGGCAGTCTGGAAACCGGCAAGATGGCCGACGTGGTGTTATGGAGTGGCAATCCATTCAGTGTTTATGCTTTGGCTGAACAAGTTTTTGTCGATGGCGCATTGGTCTATCACCATACAGACTTGGAACATCAGGCCAGATCAGATTTCATGTTAGGCCAGCAACCGACGGCGGGAGAATAACACCATGCGCTACATTATCTTGATTAGCTTGCTGCTGACACTGGCAATTGAACAAAGCTTTGCGCAAACCACACTGATTCGTGGTGCACAAGTACACACAGCGATGCAACCAGAACCATTGGTGGATACAGATGTATTGCTGAGAAACGGCAGGATCGCCGAGATTGGCCAAAACCTGCAGGCGCCGGATGATGCCCAGATAATACTAGCAGCCGGTCGGGCACTGACTCCAGGCCTGTTTGCCGGAATCACCGGGTTGGGGCTGGAAGAAGTCAGCCTGGAAGAAAATACTGTCGACTACGGCCTTTCCCTGGAACATGAAACAGGAATGATGCGGCCGGAATTCGATGTTACCCTGGCTTACAATCCATTATCCACAGTCATTGATATCAACCGTGCCGAAGGTCTGACCTGGACATTGCTGGGCGCTAATGTTTCTCAAAATGGTGGTTTGATTGCCGGACAGGGAGCTGCAGTCAGCCTGGGCGGCAGTTTCAACGCAATTATGGAAGGCAGCCGCAGTCTGTTTGTAAATGTGGGGGCCGATGCTTCCGGTTTTTCCGGCTCAAGCCGGGCTGCTCAATACATGCTGATCGAACAGGCTATCCGGGAAGCCAAGAGTACACCTCGCAGCCTCCAGTATGAGCATCGGGTGTTAACCCTGACCGGCCGCGATATTTTAAGCCGCTACTTAAATGACGGTCGTTGGATTATCGATGTTGATCGTGCTGCTGATATCCTGCAAGTCATCCGACTGGCCAATAAACATGACCTGCAGGTAATTATCCAGGGTGGCAGTGAAGCCTGGCGGGTGGCTGCACAACTGGCCGAGACAGGTATTCCAGTGCTGCTGAATACACTGGATAATTTACCCGGCAGTTTCGATCAATTGGGCGCGCGCTTGGATAATGCTGCAATATTAGCCGCTGCCGGGGTACGTATCGCTTTCACCGGTGGGGGAACACACAATGCCCGTAAAATCCGTCAAATTGCCGGTAACGCGGTTGCCCATGGTCTTGATTGGTACACCGCATTGCGTGGCATCACCCGCAACCCGGCGATAATTCTGGGTTTGGCTGAAAATACTGGTGCTATCCGTGCAGGCATGCGTGGCGATCTGGTTCTGTGGAGTGGCGATCCGCTGGAAGTGACCAGCTTCGCTGAGGCTGTCTGGATCGCTGGTCAACCGGTTGATATGCAAACCCGGCAACAGCAGCTGTTAGAACGGTATTTGCCGGAAAACCCAGACACACCGAGGCATTACATTAAATAGTTCCAGCCCGTCAGCATTTGTTATTGTTTTTTAGCGCGTGGGTGTGCCTTGTCGTACACCTTCGCAAGATGCTGAAAGTCCAGGTGTGTATAAATTTGTGTAGTGCTGATATTGGCATGCCCCAATAATTCCTGCACCGCACGTAATGCGCCGCTGGACTCCAGCAAATGGCTGGCGAATGAGTGCCGCAACTTGTGCGGGTGTACATGTTGTCCCAGGCCCAAACGTTTAGACCAATAGGCCAGCCGTTGTTGTATCGCCCGGTGAGATAAACGCCGCCCTTGGAGACTGACAAACACCGCAGGCTCTATTGCATGGACTGAATCTTTGCGCACTACACGCCAATTTTCCAAGGCCTGTATGGCGTACCGACCAACAGGTAATATCCGTTCCTTATTACCTTTGCCCAGCACCCTGACCAGGTGTTGTCCCATATCCAGGCCTTCCCAGTCCAATGCAGCCAACTCCGCCAGACGCAATCCACTGGAATAAAACAATTCCAGCATCGCTTTATCTCTGATCGCCAGTGGTTCGTCATCCGGCAGATTCAATAGCATACCGATGTCATCGACTTCCAGCGTAGCGGGTAACATGCGGGGTGATTTGGGTGGTTTTATACCAATCGCCGGGTTAGTTGCTATCACCTGATGTTTTTGCAGGTAGCGGTACCAGCCTCGGATTCCGGCCAACCATCGTGCGACTGATCGTCCACCCAGGCCTTGCCGGTGCAACCGCGCTGCCATACCACGTAAAACATGATGGGTTAATTGAATCGGGTCCGGATGGCCATCCTGCAATGCCAGCGCAAAAAGCCTCTCAAGGTCCCGTTGGTAACCTGTAACAGTCAACGGCGATAATCGACGATTAACACGTAGTTCCTGCAAATAGGCAGCAAGCCAACGGTTGGCTTCTTCAGGTACCTGCATCAAGCTCGTTTGCGTAAACTAAGCATATGCTGCTGCAATCGCCAACTAATGGTCTTACCCAGCAATTCCAAAAACAGCACCCCCATGCCTGGTTCAAAACGCGTTTCATCCTGACTGCCGATAGCCAACACACCTTGTTTATGCAAAGGCACTATTGCCGCAGAGCCAATTTTATCCTGTGGGGAAAACAGCAGTGTTTTTTTTGCTTGTGTTAACCGGCCACAATGTGGTGCCTTTAAACCGATCAGCTCATTCAGCAATTTCTCCTCATTAGCCTGAGCTTCACAAACATGCGCTACTTCAAGCAGCTCTTTATCCAAATGCTGGCCGGCTTTGAGGCTGATACGAACAGCATCTGCATTAAAATCCTGACGTAACCGCTGATCCAGCAAATCAAAAAAATCACTCACCTCAGTGGCGGAAAACAACCCCAGGGTCAAATCATGCCAACGGTTAAGTAAATGCTCGTTATTCGAAGCAACACTGCTTAATTGCCGCAATTGCTCCTCTAAAGCAGTAATTTGCTCACGTAAAATAACAATCTGACGCTGCCCCAGAGAGGTGGTTTTCCCGGATGTTTTGGGGCCTCCATGTAAATTCAAACGGCTAAGCAATTCTGTCCGCTCCACAAAAAAATCCGGATGCTGCCGCAAATAATCAATCATCTGCTGAGCCGTAACCTTGCTGTCATTTTTCGTCATTAAACTGAATTCTCCAATGCATGCTCCGGCCAATCAATACTCCCATGGTAAACATAGCTGGCTGCCCCGGTCATGCGCAGTGTTGTATCTGTCAGCCACTCTAGCATAAGCTGACCACCGGGTTGGTCTACCGTCACACACTTTAGTCCTTGTTGTTGCATCACCACCCAGGCAACTGCACAGGCCCCGCTGCCACAGGCTTTGGTAGGCCCTGCTCCACGCTCCCACACATATAATTCGATATTTTGCCCGGTTCGCCTGGCAAATCCGGCATTGCAACCCTTTGCGAATGCACCGGTTCGGTATTGCCGGGTACCATTCGATTGTAATTCTGCCAATTCCCTCCCATCCAGCTGATGCAGGTGCTTTGGGTTCTCACACAAAACGACCAAATGCGGATTACCAACCGAGACACGGTAAACATCATGCAACTGGTTATCTGTTGCAGTGGTTATCAGCTCAATTGGTTTCAGTAGCTTTGGCACCGGCAAGTCAGCAAAATACTTATTTTCACCAGCCACTGACCCCAAACCAACCGCTCCACCAGCGGCATGAACCACACAGGGGTGATCAAGCCGTTGTTGACGATGCAATAAGTACGCAATAGCCCGCATACCATTGCCACACTGTTCAGCATGGCTGCCATCTGCATTAACAATATCTACCTGTAAATCCCCACCGGCAGCTGGCGATAATCGCAATAATTGATCAAAACCGATACCCGTACGACGATCAGCCAGTTGTTGAACGGCTGCAGCAGTCAGCTCTATCTGAGGTTGATCAATATCCAGCAACACAAAATCATTGCCGAGACCGTGCATTTTGTGAAATTGAATCTTCAACCCAGCACACCGGTTATCGCCATATGTCGATCACTGATTGCCCGAACTGAAAAATGCTGTAACTCACATTGATGCAACTGCTGCTCAACCTCACTGATGGTCCAGGCAGCAAACAATGAATTGGCAAAATCTATTTGCAATATCTCTGGCTCATTTCCAGCATACTCGGACACCAGATTATCCAGTACACGCTGGCTTTCAGGACGAAACAAATCCATCACCACCACCACACTTCCACTATGCCCAAGCCCGGTAAGTGATTGCCAGAGACTCAGTGGATCTGGCAAATGATGTAATAAGCTATTGCTCAGGAGCAAATCAAATGCTTCCCCCTGCAAGCCGTGATCGGGTAAATGGCCTAATACAAAACTCAACCGAGATTGCACTTCCTCAGGCATTTTTTTAGCATTATCCCGTGCGGTTGCCAGCATATTGGCCCCCGCGTCCAAACCACAAATTCGCCAACCCGGCAAACTGGCTGCCAGTGCCAGGGTTATACCCGCAGGACCACAACCCAAATCCAATGCTGATCCGTTAAGTGCCAGCTGCTGCGCCTGTACCAGACTAACGAAGCGCTGATTGGCATCGGCAAAATCTGCATCGGCATAGGCTTGTACCTGCAACTTGTTATCCATCAGCTCCGGTTCTGGAACGCGTTCAAGCATTGTCCTGCTCAACCTCTTCGGCTGATTCTGTAACACTCTCAGGCGGAGTATCCGGCTCCAGCGTCAAATCACCTTTCAAACCGCAGCCAGTTAAACATATCAAACCTGCTACCAGAAAAACCAACAACGACTTATAAGGCAATGACGGTTTTCGCGTTTCGGGGGTACATTTGGGCATAATGCTCTCTGTTATCAAACTTTTTGGTGTGCTATGCATGATAATGCCTATTATCTCGATGAGCCATTAAAGCGCGAGATTATTGTTACCAAAGCAGCGCAAACCGGAGCTTCCATTAGCGGAAGTATTATCTGGCTACATGGCCTGGGTGCTGACGGTAATGATTTCGTCCCGGTTGTTCCGGCGTTTACTCAATGTCAGAATTTGCCATTGAGATTTGTATTTCCACACGCTCCGGTCCGCCCGGTCACAATTAACGGCGGCGCCCAAATGCGTGCCTGGTATGACATTCGCAGCATTGATCTTACCGGTAAGCGGTTACTGGATCAGCAAGGTATCGATGAATCAATCGCTCATGTTCGACAATTGATTGACTTGGAGCAGGCACAGGGCATTTCTGCCAGCCGGATAGTGATCGCGGGCTTTTCTCAGGGAGGCGTTATTGCCTTACAAACCGGATTGCAAATGCTTGATCAAGTCATGGGTGTGATTGGCCTGTCGTGTTATTTATCCAGTGCTGACCAATTAGCTGACCTGCCTGCTCCAAACCGACGATTGCCGGCTTTTATCGGCCACGGCCAACATGATCCCATGGTGCCGTTGGCACTGGGCAAACAGGCAGCAGAGCGCTTGGGACATCGGCATTGCACAGTCACCTGGGGCGAATATCCGGTTGCACATGGCGTTCATCAAGATGAAATTGCTGAACTGGATAGCTGGTTGTATTCATTAATGCAATGACCAGGAAAAACCACTCCAAGCCTATTAACTGGGCGGAGGATTTGCCGGAATTTTGTAGCTGGCCATTGTTACTGGTTGCTGTGATTCTGGCTCAAATTGGCAGCATATTGTTATTACTTGGTCGCCCTGACCCGTGGTCGTGGCCGGCATTGGGCGTACTGTCTTTATTTAGTTTGTGGGGCGTATTGTTAGTCCAGGCATTTTGGTGCATCACTGGGCGGCTACTGGTCTACGCAGTCAATCGGAGCCAGCATTATGATCGTCCGGGAAAAATAGGCTGGAGCCTGTGTTGGCTTTTGCTGTGGCTGGAAGCTGTGGTGCTATGTATGTTTATGGCGCAATTTCTGATCTTTATTGATCATGGGGCCGGATTGAATCTGGTCAGCCGTACGCTGGACTCGGCCCGACTGGTCATTATCACAGGTATATTCAGTGCCTTGTTGGCAGGGTTATTGCTCCGCTACACCGCTATCTGGCAACGCTGGAATTTGCAAACGCGCCAACAGGCAAGAATGGAACTGGACAACCTTCAAGCACGCTTGCGTCCACACTTTTTATACAACACCCTGAACAGTATTGCCGCCCTGGTTAGCCAGCGACCTGATGCCGCCATTGATGCGCTTGAAGATCTAAGTGATTTGCTACGCCAATCACTGCAACCCAAAAATCGACTGGTTCACCTGTCCCATGAAATCGAACTATGCCGACAGTACCTGCACCTGATGGGCTGGCGACTTGGTGAGCGACTACAGACAAATTGGCAATTAGACCCTGAAATCATTCTTGAAGATTGGCAAATTCCACCTTTAACACTACAGGCACTGGTCGAAAATGCGGTTTTGCATGGTATCCAACCATTGCCTGATGGTGGCCAGCTGACTATCAGTGCGCAAATATATTCAGGCAATCTGCAAGTTCAAATAAGCAATCCACTGGCAGCCTCAACCACTGATATCGAAGCACAGGCAAATGGCACCGGAACTGCACTCCGGGATTTACAGCGACGACTGGATCTGGTCTATCAGGGCCGCGCTCAGCTGGAAAGTGAAAGCGATCAGCAGCGCTATTGCGTAACCCTGGAGTTGCCTCATGTCTGATACAGCCATGCATCGTGTGATTATTGTTGATGATGAGCCATTGGCTCGCCAACGTATGCGGCAGTTATTGTCAGAAATCCCCGGTTGGGAATGTATCGGTCAGGCAAACAATACTGAAACTGCTCGCCAACTGGTGATTAGCCTGAGACCGGACGCTATATTGCTTGATATTAATATGCCGGGAGACAGCGGTTTGGTTCTAGCCCAGGAGCTTACAGGCTCTGCACCTGCGATTATTTTCACCACTGCTCATGAACAACACGCGTTAGCAGCATTTGAATTTCAGGCTATTGACTATTTATTGAAACCAGTGCGTCGTAAGCGCCTGCATCTGGCATTGGATAAAACGGCAGCACAATTATCGCAGTATACTGATAACCGTTATCTGACTGTGCGCAACAGCCAGCAAATCGATAAGATTGCTCTAAATACAATCAGCTGTTGTCTCGCCGAAGATAAATATGTACGTTTGATCCATGACACGGGAACTGTATTGTGTGACCGTAGCCTGGCGCAATTAGAGCAAACCTTTCCCGATTATTTAGTTCGCGTTCACCGCAATGCATTGGTTTCCCGCTCGCGCATATTAGGGTTGTCGCGTCATTCCGGCAGCCAGTGGCACATTCGCCTGAACAATTGCGAATTACAGCCAGAAGTATCAAGGCGGCACCTGGATAGCTTACGAAAACTGTTATTTAGCGAATAAAATCTTTACAAAATACGAAATTGCGGGTACTTTAGTCCCCCGACCACCCTACTACTTATAATTCTGCCATGAAAACTAAATCGCTGCTTCTTGCGCTAACCATTTCCTGTTTATTGCTTTCCGCCTGTGCCAGTGATGGACAACGCAAATTCAACCGCACAACCCAACTAAGCCCTGGCGTCAGAGCGTTATTGGCTGAAGAAGATAATATTGCCTTAAATGACCCCCGGATTCGCTGTCGGCGGGAAAACAAATCCGGCTCAAGATTGGGTGTCCAATCCTGTTATACAGTGGCCGAACTTGACGCAGAGCGTGAAAGGAATCAGCGCGATATCCAGGAAAGCTCAAGCCGCAATTAAGCCCTGCAAAAACGCCTAAAGCATCACTGCCGTGGGCAGTGATACAAACTGCGGTTTGCCAGCTGGCCGTTCGCAGTCTATCTTTGCAACCATGCAAACAATCACTCTGGCAACCCGCCGCAGCCCGCTGGCACTGTGGCAATCACAATATGTAGCCGATTCACTAAGCGAATCGGCACAAACCCATCTGCTGCCTTTAACCACACGTGGCGACCAATGGCTGGATCGCTCCCTGGCTGAGGTCGGTGGTAAGGGTCTGTTTCTTAAAGAACTGGAGCAGGCAATCCTGGCCGGGGAGGCTGATATTGCAGTGCATTCGATGAAAGATATGCCTGCAGATATGGATCATCGGTTATGCATAGGCGCTATTTTGCCGCGCGCAACACCCTGGGATGCATGGGTTAGCAACGATTACACCAGTTTGTCAGAATTACCTCAAAATGCCATTGTCGGCACTTCCAGCCCACGCCGGCAACTGCAGCTAAAGCAACAACGACCGGATCTGCAGATACTACCGATTCGCGGGAATGTACAAACCCGTTTGAAAAAGCTCGATGATGGCCAATGCCATGGATTACTACTGGCCTGTGCCGGACTGGAAAGATTGAATCTGGCTGATCGAATTACCCAAGTACTCGATTTTCCCAGTTGGCTGCCGGCAGCAGCCCAGGGCGCCATCGCAGTTCAATGCCGGCAAGCTGATCTTGATACCCGATTACTTCTTAAAAACCTGCATTCAGAATCTACCGCTGCACTTGTCAATGCTGAACGGTATGTGGCCGCCGAACTTGGCGCAGACTGCCATGCAGCACTGGCTGTGTATGCCCAACAAATGGGCAACCAGTTAACTTTACACGGCTTATATGGTCCAGATCCTGCAGATTATCCAGGCAGTGCGCCACCAATGGCGCGTCAACAGCACACTGGGTCACTATCTTCTGCTGTTGATATTGCCGTTCAACTAGCACACAAACTGCAACAGTCTTTGGCCGACATCATGGCACGATCCACACCGCAATAATTGCAATATGTCTGTTCTAATTATCGTCACCCGACCAGGCTTTTCGGGCTCGCAGCTTCAGCAACTATTGCAAACAAGTGGATTATCCACTGTGCATTTGCCCGGCTTTACGATAACAGCCCAGATACCCCCAGTAACAGCCAAAGACATTGTACTGAATGCCGATTGGTGGATTTTCACCAGCCCGGCAGCCATAAAATACACCTTAGAATGGTTTGATAGCATCGCCATAAACCCGGATGATTATCCGCACATAGCAGTACTGAGCGAACAGTCTGCAACCCGGTTGCAAATCTCAAGCAAAGATCACACAAACACCATAATCTGGCCCGCATCCGGACACCGCAGCGAAGACTTGCTGATGCATCCATTGCTTCAGGATTTAAGTAACCGCCAAATCGTCATTTTCAATGCACCCGGCGGCCGCCAATTACTGACAGATCGCCTGCGCCGGCGAGGCGCTGGTGTGCAGGAACTGAATGTATATCAACGCACTCCGGTTGTTCTCTCGGAAGATTGTCTGCAACAGCTCTCGGACTGGTCCGGCCCGACACTGACATTGTGGACCAGTAATACCGCCATTGATCACCTACAGCAGCAGCTAACCCGAAAACTATGGCAAAAATTAATGAATGGAGACCAGTTGTTACTTTCTAACCGCCAAAAAAGCGTACTTGAAAAGCAATGCGCTGGTAATATGTATATTGCAGATGCCCCGGATAATACATCTTTGCATCAACAGATTATCCGCCGGTGTATTTAGCTCAGATACTGCGCTAAGATCAAGTCATTAATCAGTGATGAGCTAAGCAGCGCTACCAGACTCATGTTTTGCCGCTATAGTTGATCCTATCCGGTCTAATAAAGTCTGAACTTTCGATGCAAAACCCGGATCAGCATCAGGCAGTTATTACCAATAGCGAAAACACCATGTCAGAACAGGACTCAAATACAAACATCACCGGTTCAACCGCCAGCAAAAAAAAGAAGGCGCACAAAGCTGCGGCAAAAAAAACAGCTGCAAAGCAGCAAAAACCTGAAGCCGGCGAACCTTCGCAGCCTGCTGATGCTGTCAGTGTAAAGCCTGAGGCAGTGACCACTGCAAGGCCCCGCAACTGGAGTGGCCGAGTGGCGCTGCTACTGGTGCTGGCACTGATAATGGCGCTCACCGGGGTTATCTGGCAGCGTGGCTGGTGGAACAGTGATAATACTGCTCAACAACAACTGCAAACCACCCAGTCAGCTCAGCTCGACCAGCTTCGACAACAGCTAGCTGATCTACAAAATGATATTCAGCAAATCGGTTCTCAGGATATAAACGCTGCCGTTGAGCCATTGATCGTTGCCGCTCAGCAACAAACCCGTGCTGAATCACAGTTGCAGCTGCAACGTATGGATAACGCATTAACCGCGATCCAACAAACCAATGGCAATCAGCAAAACCGATTACAGGCTCTGGAAAACAAGCTGACGGATGTCAGCACCGAACAACAGCATACACAAAACGTGATCGGCCGCGAACAAGCCTTGCAGGAAATCAAATTGCTGTTGCGACATGCCCGCCAGCAAATAACATTAAACAGCAACACTGCTGCGGCAATCTCTGCTTATCAGGATGCAGAACGAATTTTGAATGCCGCTGAACTGCCTGATAGCTATACCTTGCAAGCTGCATTAATCAATGAGCGCCAAATTATCCAGGCTATCCAGATACCGGATATTGATGCTTTGGTTAATCAGCTGATCGGCTTGCAACAGGCTATAGCATTGTGGCCCATGCGTGGAGCACCAGTGGCCAAAAGTGGCGATATCGAACCAGCAGAACAGAACTGGCGAAGCAAATTGCGCAATAGCTTTGGCCAGTTAGTACAAGTCCGTAAAACCGATGAACCGGTTATCGGCATCGAACAGGCCAACCTGATCAGGCAACAGTTATCCTTGCACTTCCAGGTTGCATCACTGCTGGCATTACAAGGCCGACAAGCGCCATTTGTGCAGGTGCTTGATGATGCTCAACAGTCACTGGAACAAGCTTTTTCGAGTGATAACCCCGGGGTCCAGGCAGCATTGGAAACATTGCAATCCATGCATTCTGTTCAATTGGTTCCAGATTGGCCTGAGTTAACTGCGGCTATTGACCAACTGGACGCCCTCACGCTCAGGGTTACTAACACCGGAGTTGCTGACTGATGCGTGCCTGGATAATTTTTTTAATTGCCCTGGTGGTATTGATTGCGACCGCGGCGCTGGCTCCGGTAATCAGTAATGACCCTGGATATGTGTTGCTGCAATTTGGCAGCTGGACGGTGGAAACCACTGTGGTGGTGATTGCTTTGGCCGTTTTGCTGCTCTTTGTATTCTTCAAAATATTATTCTGGTTACTCAATGCACCACGTCGGGCAGCTCAAAATTTAGCCCGGCGGCGAATGGAGCATGGTTTATTAGCGCTGGCGGAAGGTAATTGGTCACAAGCTGAAAAAGCGCTGCAACGTTCAGCGGAACCCAGCGGGTTACAACGTGCGGGTTATCTGGCAGCCGCCCGAGCAGCTTCCAGCCAAACCAACGATGAAGCCTCCGAATTGCGTCAACAGCAATACCTGGAGGCCGCAGACAATGGTCAATCACGGACCAGATTTCTTCTGGAGTTGAGCCGGGCCAGGCTGTACATCACCCGTAATAAACTTGCTTTGGCCATTCCCATTCTAAAACAGCTGAGGCGCCGCCGTCGGCAACACCCACAGGTATTGAAAATGCTGGCGCATTGTTACCGTGAGCAAGGCCAATGGGCACGCTTTCGAGAGCTGTTGCCGGCCATGCGTAAAGCCAAAATCATCGACCGCAGTGGAGAAAATGATATTCATATCCTGGCAGCAACCAGTGAGCTGCAAAACGCGGAAACCAGCGAGGTGTTTCAAAAAACCTGGGAAAGTCTGTTACGCCCGATGCGCCTCGAACCAGCGGTGGTTGAATGCTATGTGAAACGAGCTCTGGCATTTGGACTTCCACGTCTGGCAGATACCGCATTGACGTCCGCATTGGACAAAAAATGGGATGATCAGCTGATGGATTTATACCCGCAATGCCAACCTGATAACTCGGAAAAAGCGCTCAGTCAGGTAGAAAAATGGCGCCGCAAGTATCCGGACAATGCAGTAATTGAGCGTGTGCTCGGTGAATTGTGCCAGAAACAAAGACTGTGGGGTAAAGCACGCGCGCATCTGCTGGAAAGCCTGCGTTTAAAACCAGCACAGAAAACCTATCAGATCCTCGGTGAGTTACTCGAAAGGCAAGGCGAAATTGAAGCAGCGCTGCGCTGTTATCACAATGCATTGCAGCTGTCTCAGGGACTTCCGGTAAAACATCAGCAACTGATAAACCTTGGTCCATCGGTAGAGCAGCCGGCCATTACAGATGAGCAGCCTGATAAATTATTAGCGGTGCCCGGCCAAACACAGCAACTGGCGGATCAAACATCAACAGACAGCACCCAATACCCACATGATCATGAAGCCCTGGGCGAGCTGGTAACTTTGCCCGAAGCCTATCACACCAGCAACGAAGCAAATAAATAGAAACATTCGCAAGGCTGCCTGTTATTCAGACAATCGTGTCAGCAGGCACCGCCCCCAGCTAAAGCTATTTACTTTCGACAGCGGTTATACCCAGTTCCTCAGCCAACTCGAGCGCTATAGCGTATGCAAAGTAATCACTATCCGCCTTATCCCAGATCGCCAATGCGTAGTTCATAGATGCCCTGGCAAGCGCTGCTTGTTGTTGGGCCCACTGTAAACGTGCACGTTCGGCCCATAATTCGCCACGCGCATCATCCAATTCAAAACCTTGCTGCAATGCAATCAATGCACCCTCCAGATCACCCGCCAGTATCAGGTTGCGCGCAACATCGCTGTACAAACCTGCGACCATATAAGACAAATGACCACCAATAACAGAGCTTTGGATTCTGTCGATTGCAGCTTGATAATGCTGCGCGCCCGGTTTGAACTGCTGCTGAAATTCATCCAATAAACCCCGTCCATAATCAATCTGGAAACGTACGTGTTCCAAACCGAACTGCTCCAGCAATGCATCGGCTCGATTAATCGACTGCTCAGCTGCAGCGTATTTACCCTGAACCAGATTGTTATACATGTGACCAATCTGCATGAATTGATCCAATGGTGCTTGCAGACTTGCTTCTGCAGTAGCCAATAATTCATCTGCCAGTTGGTGTTCACCCAACATGGTGTAGAAACTGAGAATCTGCATATCAACTTCAAAAACGATTTCCAGAGGCGTATTGAATTGCTGTTCATAGCCCTTGCGTTCCTGCAACCGCCCAATGGCATCACGCAATCGCCCTTCACGTGCCAGTAAACGCACTTGAGCGCCCAATACCAAACTATGTTGCTGAGGATTGTTGGCTATACTTCGGGCTTGCTCAAGATATTTCTGCGCTGCTGGTATATTGCCTGAACGAGCATCCAGTTCAGCCAAACTGATTAGTGGCGAGACCACTCCGGAGCGCAATATGCTGGCCTTTTCGAATTGCTCACGGGCCAATTCCAGATCACCGATATCCTGATACAACACGCCAAGATGTATCGCTGCCGCCATGTCATCAGGACGCTGCTCGCTGTAGCGTATTGCAAACTGAATAGCTTCACCGATATCCCCATCAGCTCGGTTCAAAGTTGATAATTCCATTAATGGCCTGTTATCACTTGGATCCAACTCCAGAACTTTTCGATAAGCCTGGCTGGCTTCAGCCAATTTACCTGACCACTTATAGTGATTCGCTAACCGCCAGAAAGCGCCCGCATCATAGGGATTGAGTTCTACTCGCTTTTCCAATACGGCGGTGGTTTTGGAGCGCTCACCAGAGAGGTTATAAACATTCGCCTTTAGCAGATCTATGTCCTCGGCAGAAAGCCGATAATTATGTGGCTCAACAAGACGTGCTACCGCGATGGCTTCTTCAGAGCGACCCTGGTCAATCAACAATTCAACTTTCATCAAACCAGCCAGAGCAAATCCGGGATCTTCATTCAAAGCCATGTCCAGGCTATCGATGGCTTGCTGAAAATTATTGTTGAGCAACCGCTGATTGTTGGCTTTGACATAATTTTCTATGGCGCTCAGCGAGTTGCTGTATTGCTCGGATAAGGGCAAATCATCTGCCAAACGACCGCCACCTGCAGGTACTTCGAGTAGTTCTTTGATAGCCGATGACAGTTGGTCAATCAGCGCCAGCATATCTGGCCCGGCCAGGTCAAATTCTCCCACCAGCTCCAACCCTGAGGGTTGATACACACGCCCAGTCAGCACATAACCCTGATCCGACAAGTCGATATCGCCGTTGATAAAATATTCCTGATTCATGTCGTCAGCGATCTGGCGCTGCAAACCGTTAGGAACATTCAGCCCGTCATTATGACCAGCCCGCAACAGTCGTGAAAAAAAGCCCCACTCATAATTGGTGTAAGCCGAGGTTGGGCTTAGATAAGGGTTTTGACTAAGATCGTGCGACAACATTTCCGCCACACCGTATTGCAGCCAATCCAATTCTGCATCGCCTGTATTGTTGTTCCAGAAAAACAACAACATCGAGCGCCGAAAGCCCGCTTTAGGTACATATTCCTCGACCGCCTGGCCATTTTCGTTTAACACCATCACTTTTTCAGCGGTGCTACCCATATGCTGGCCGGAAAACATGGTAATCAGCAAACCAGTAGTGGCAATCAGGTTAATTGGTACCCCTACTATTTCTGAACGGGTAACCTTGTCTTTGCCGGGCTTACCGTGTGCGTATGCAATCAAAATAACTGCCGGCAGCAATGAAAACAGCCCCCAGAAGAATACATCCGTAAGTGTTGGTGACAGCAGGTAACGCTCCACCAGCCGGTCAAGAATCTCAATCAGTACCCAGCACGCACCTACATAAACCCCAACTGCCTGGAGCACATGTCGTTCCTTGATTTCACGAAACACATTCACGCTCAACTCCGGATTAGATCACTGCTTAAAAACGAGCCTAACATAGATAACACCCTACACGACTGCCAAAGGTCATATATCCATCAGCAGCTGATATCGCTGTTATTCAGGTTGATCCGCCCGGACATGCCGTTGTGCTACTTCCATCATGATCAATACTTGACAGGGAGGGAACTGCTCCAGCAATGAAATTGAACGAAACGATGTCCACTCTGCGATCGGATCAAAATCGTCTCTTTTCTTGAAATTCAATGCTTTTAAACCAACCAGGCATTCACCTTGCATGACTGCTTCCGCCACTGCATCTGCCTGCAATGCATGCCCGGAATGACGTTCAGCAATGGTTTGATAATCAAATTCAGCACCCCGTGCGCTTAGCGATGCAACTAATGAAACAATTAATATCAAGCTTTTCATTTCGACTCCCACCAGACCAATCGTAATTAACCAGATTATTGGAGTTTGATCTTACAACTTAGTGCGGTTGTTTACCGTTTCGATACCGGCAAATATCTCAGATAAATCCTGTGATCCGCGCTTTACCAGGCTTGATGTAGATGTGTGAAACACACAACCTGCTGACTATATCAACGTGGAGCAAAATCAAATGAATCATAAAACAACTGTTCTTCCGGCAAGCCTTTCTCCAGAAAAGCATGTCGGGCCGCATCAATCATGGCCGGTGGTCCGCTCATGTAAACGTCATAATTCTTAAGATTCGGGTATTCATTTAACAGCGCCTGGTGTACCCAGCCGGTAGCGCCCTTCCAATCGTCAACTTCTTCCGGCTCGGACAATACCCCGGTATATTGCAAATTTTGATGCCGTTCGTTCCATCCAACTGCAGTTTCGTGCTGGTACAACTCAGCGAGGTTTCGTGCACCCCAAAATAAATGCACCTGACGTTTGTTACCCGCTTGGTAGAGATGTTCGAGCATCGCCTTAAGTGGCGCAAAGCCGGTGCCACCGGCCATCATCAATATTGGACGCTGACTGTCTTCACGAAGAAAAAATGTGCCCAATGGCCCTTCAAAACGAATGATGGCCCGTTCAGGCATTTCATTAAAAACATATTCGGTAAAATCGCCCCCTTCCACATAGCGCACGTGCAGCTCGAGGTAATCCTCATAATGTGGCGCCGAGGCCAGTGAAAATGCCCGACGTTTGCCACCCTGCAGTAAAATATCCACATATTGTCCGGCTAGAAACTGCAGGCGCTGGCCTTTGGGCAAAGTCATACGCAAACGGGCAACCGTTGGTGATAACAATACCTTTTCCTGGATTCGCGCAGGCAGCATGCGTACCGGCAAATCTCGCACCGCATCAATCTCACGTGCCTGGATCAGCAAATCAGATGCCGGAACTGCCTGACAGAATAATGCTTCGCCCTGCTGTTGCTGTTCATCACTCAGCGCATTCGGCGGCAGCAACGGATAACTGATCGCACCCTCCAATACTTGTCCATGACAACTTGCACAAGTCCCATTGCGACATGAATATGACAGCATAACGCCCTGTCGCAATGCGGCGGCGAGCACACTCTCACCTTCATTCACTTCAAAACGGGTGCCACTGGATTGGATTGTAACGGTATGCGTCATAACCGGCTTTCTTGATCTGAAACCATTGTATATGGAGCACCTTGCTGACGTTTTCCAGCAATACGCCCGACTTGGTAGCAGCTTATTCGGCGTTTGTTCAACTTAACCAATTGTTCCGATAACCTAACCCGGGTATGCACATAAACACAAAAGACCACTGATCAGCGTACAAACTCAACTAACCGGTAGCATATGCAGGCCTGCTCTTTGATATCCTTGACAACAGTTGATTTGGTTGGATATATCATGGGTTGGAGCAAAGTATTGGTCGCAGAAAATCCTTTACATGCAGGTCTGGCCAAAATAGCGTTGGAAGCGGCCGACTTAAGTGTCCAATTGCGGCAAATGGATTTGTGGGCGGTTGCAGTTGAGGTTCTCTATAGTGAAGGCGCCGCACCTTCAGTTTGGGTCCCGGACGAACAGGCGGAACAAGCCAGACTGATACTCAAACAACACCAGGAAAAGTTACAATCCGATTCTACTGAAACTGAGTTTGACTGGCATTGTTCCAACTGCAATGAACACAATGGCAGCAGCTTTAAAAGCTGCTGGCAATGTGGTGAATCGGCGCCTGCTGAACAACCTGATTGCTGATAATACAATATGACAAACATCAACCCTGCTAATAACCTTGCCTTGACCGGCGCCACCTTGAGCAATTTGAATCGCTCCAGTGAGAAAACTCTGAATGCTCTGATTGGGTTACAGTTCACTGCAATCGGAACAAATTTCCTGCAAGCTGAATTACCAGTGGATGAGCGCACGCATCAACCCTATGGGCTATTACATGGTGGCGCTTCTGCCGCTATGATCGAAACACTGGGCAGCGTCGCTTCCTATCTACTGGTAGCCAGTACCGGGCAACGCGCGGTCGGCATCGAGATCAATGCTAACCATGTCCGTGGCATTACCGAAGGTAAGGTTATCGGTACCGTTACTGCATTACACGTTGGTCGGAGCACGCATGTCTGGGATGTCCGGATTCATAACAGTAAACATCAACTGATCAGTGTTGGGCGATTAACCACAGCAATTGTAGCAGGCCACTGAGCCAAATAAACCATGTGGCGTCTTTTATATCGTTTGCCGCTATTAATGGCTCAGCTAATCACTAGTCTGTTGTCGCTGCTATTTTGCAATCCACTGGGCCATCGTATCCGGCTGGGTCAATATACACTGGCACAATATGCGACACGTTCCTGGGCCAGACTGACCTGTTTACTTTTTGGTTTGCGTGTTACTACACTTGGCGAATTACCTGATGGCCCTTTGCTGGTGGTAGCCAATCATCAGTCCTGGCAGGATGTGATCGCATTGCTAAGCATTGAACCGATGTCATTTGTGGCCAAACAGGAAATCCGATCCTGGCCGTTAATCGGCACCCTGGTAGCGGCAGCCGGAACACTGTTTATAAAACGTGGCAACAGCGAATCTTCGAAACAGGCACGAGATAGTATCCATCAGGCTTTTGCCAATGGCAAAATTGTGCTTATTTTTCCTGAAGCAGGCGTACCTTTGGTTCCAGGTGTTGGTCACTTTCATGGCATTATGTTTGCCCCCGCCATCGCCAACCAGGTACGGGTACAGCCAATCGCCATTCGCTACCTGGAAGACGGTTCACTTTCACAGCGCTCACGATTTAAGCCAAATGAAAACTTTGCTTTAAGCTTTTTCCGCTTATTGACAGCACCGGTTACTGTGGCCCAGATCAACGTATTGCCATCGATAACGACAAAAACGAATACACAGCGTCGCCAACTGGCCATGCAATCAGAAAAACTAGTGCGCGCCTGTTACGATCCTGATAATGTGCTCGACCATGATCTTGCCAGACGTGAGCGGCCTGTATGACATCGACACCAATTCAATTCAAACCATCCTGGGTTTTGCGCAACCGACATATCCAGTCAATGTTGGTCAGCAGCCCACCGCGCCGCTGGCGCATCAAAAACCGGGTGAAGTCTTATCAAGCACATAGTCAGTTTGAGATTGTCACCACACCCAAAGGCCCACGGCTGTTAGCCAAGCGCACACTGGCCCGCAATGGCACCCCCAGAGCCAGGGTGATTTTGTTACATGGTTGGGAAGGTAGTGTTGATTCAAGTTATCTGATGGCAGTTGGTAATGCCTTGTGGCAGGCCGGTTGTGAAACCATCCGCATAAATTTTCGTGATCATGGCACTTCACATTACTTAAATAGCGGGTTATTCCACTCCTGCCGATTGGATGAGGTTGCCGATGCGGTCAAAATTCTGACTACCGATAGCGCGGTTCCTGTTTTTTATGTGGGTTTTTCACTGGGCGGTAATTTCGCCCTGCGGGTTAGCAACATCGCGCATAGTTTCCCGGCACCACCCAGCCATACATTTGCGATCAGTCCGGTGATAGTGCCACGCAATGTAATGGATGCAATGGAGCAGGGGTTTTTTATTTACCAAAAATACTTTATCCGGAAATGGCGCGACTCCCTGCATAAAAAGGCTGAACTGTTCCCTGATCAATATAACTTCGATAGCTGGTCCAAAATGCGCAGTCTGCATGCCATGACAGAAAACCTGGTGGAACGCTATACGGAATACAATGAAGTTGACAAATATTTCCGTGGCTATTCGATTGATGGGGATTATCTGGACGAGCTGAAAATTCCAACCACCATAATTACCGCTAAAGACGATCCGATTATTCCAGTCTCAGATTTTGCATTATTGCCCAACAACCCCAATCTGGATATCGAAGTACATGATCATGGCGGTCATTGCGGGTTTATCCAGGACTGGAGTTTGGCCAGTTGGCTGGAGCAAGAGTTAGTCAGTCGAATCAACGCTAAGATAGAATTGAAACACAAACATGATTGAACAAGCCCTGGATTATTATCAGGACGGCAATTACGAAGCCGCATTTGCACTTTACCAGAGGATGCTGGATGACGAGCCCGGCAACCACGAAGTGCTGTATATGATGAGTATGTGCCGGCAAAAACAGGAGCGCTGGCAAGATGCCATCGGTTATCTCAGTGAAGCCATAGACAGCTACCCGGATAACGCTCTGTACCACTACGCTGTAGGCGGCCTGTATATGCGAATTGGTGATGCAGCAAGAGCCATTAAAGGTTATAGCAAAGCCAGCGAATTGCGGCCCAATGAGCCACGTTCACGGATCGGCATAGGTTATGCTCTGCTATCCAATAATCAATTGGATGAAGCACAACAGGAACTTAAAGCCGCGGTCCGCGCAGCTGACGATCAACCTGAAGTGAAAGCCACAGCCATGGCGCATTTAGGTGTAATTGCATTGGCCAAAAACCAAATCGATGAAGCACTGAACAACTTGCAAAATGCGGCTGAATTAAACCCTGAAGATATCTATATTCAGACTCATCTTGGGCGCGCATTTATGGCCAGCGGGCAGGCTGGATTTGCAGTGCAATGCTTCCAAAATGCACAAGGGATGAATGATCAGCGTTATCTGCATGAACCTTTATTGCTGTTGTGGTTAGGACAGGCGCTGGAACTGACCGGCGACTTGATGGGAGCCATGGATGCCTGGCGGGAGTTATTGCAACGCGGTATCGAAAATCCAGAGTTGTTGTATCACATGGCGCGTGTTTATATGCGGGGTGCGCATCCGCACCAAGCCATTAATTTATTACTGAGAGCGAAAAAACTGACGCCCGATGCACCCCAAATCAATCATTTACTGGCTAGTGCGTATCAACAAACCGGCCAACCTGAAGCCGCTTGCGGTGAGCTGGAGGATCTGCCCGATAATGACCGCACAGGCAAGCGTCAATTAGCCCGGTTCTATTTAGCGCAAGCCCACTATTCAAAAGCCTCTGAGCTTGCCCGGCAACTACTCATCGACGCCGAAGATCCGGATTTTCTGCTGGCTGCACAAGTTGCCGTCACCCGACACGATTCAGAACAAGCACATCAACTCCTGAACCACCTGGATCAAGTTGCGCAAACCTCCATACCGGGAACCTGGCTGAGGGCTCTGGCGTATTTGGAAAGTGACCCTGAGCAGGCCAGCCAACAATTACAGCAATTACTGGAAAACAGCAACTTGCCGTCTGACATTCAGGAGTCGGCACTGCGTTTGCAGGCCAGGCTTTTGCATGATCAGGGAAACTACAAAGAAGCCTGGGATCAACTTGAGCAATTGCCCAAACAACGCAGCAGCATGCTGGATATCATTGCCGAACCAGCTCCTGACAACGATACCCTGGCGGCTGATGATCAGCTGTTCGACCGTGATCTAGTGCTATCCTGGCCACCGAAACCACCAGGTCGAAACCGTCTGTCACCGGTGTTTATCATCGGCTGGCCGGGTAGCGGACGCAGTCAGTTGCTCCAGGCTCTGTCATTTCATCCGGATATCAGTGTAGTCCGAGACAGGCCCAATCAGGCCAACGAGGACAACAACCGCTATGCCAACAGCATAGATCGCCGTGGTTTGATTACCTGGCCGCGCAATCCGGAACAACTCAGCCAACTGGCTGAGTACCAATGGCTGCAGATTCGTAATCAATATCGCAAGCAAGCCATTAACACACTAAGTCAGGAACCGCAGCATGTGGTTGTGGACAGTATGCAGCTACCAATATCCAGCCTGATCGCCATTCAGCGGCTGTATCCGGATGCCACCATCATCAACCTGCAAAGCAACCTTGAAGACCTGCATATGAGTTGGCGCTGGAGTGGATACTCAGATTTGGATGTCATGCGCAAAACGTATCTGGATGAACAGGCATTGCTTAAACAGGCACGACACGCGTTGGAACTGCCGTGGTTGGATATATCTTCCACCCAGATGATGGAAAACCCCCAAGCAACCTTGACCTTGCTGCTGGAACATTTCGGCCTGGACTGGGATGATACTGATGGCATGATTGAGCCATTGACACAACCACTACTGAGTCCGCCATCAGGTTCTGGTCAGCACTACGCTGAATTTTCCTAAGGGATCCAGAGATAGATTTTCTCGTTCCCACACGCTTGGATGGGAATGCAAACGAGGTGAGGGTAGTCCTGGTTCAGACACGCCAAACCTGTTCATTGGTCAGAGCAGGGCCGTCACTTCATATGCCTGCTGGGGATCTTCAGGGTTTTCTGCAATATAGGTGGGCAGAACTGATATCAAATGGAAAAACAGTTATCTTTATTACGATACTCAAAGCCCTGATCATCACTTTTCATTACCTGCACTCATTGAGATTATCCTAATTCTAATCCATTTATCCTGTAGCTGATTTGAGCTCAGATGTGCTTAATATCGAAACCACGCCGATGTCACAGCACATAAAAACTCACGAAACTCCGGGGCGAGGGAGATCTGTTTGCCGATTGTAATTCAACCTGACGAAAAAACCTCCCTGCTCCGCAGGTGCTCGGCCGGTAAACCGGAATCAGACTGATTGCGTTTTATTAACGACTAAGCTACTGGTCTTGTTGGTCACTCCGATAACGGTCAAACCAGCTCAAAATTGCCGCCACCTTGGCAACCAGATTGCTGGGTCGATTGGCAATGCCATGTGAAGCACCCGGAATTCGTACCAGTGCGGTATCGACTTTATTCAGTTTCAGCGCCGTATAATACTGCTCGGATTCGGGTATCGGTGTGCGATGATCCTGCTCACCGGTCAACAACATGGTCGGTGTACTGACATTACCCACCAACGACAACGGTGAACGATCAAAATAGGTTTGCGGATCTTCCCATGGTAGTTTTTCAAACCAGTAATTGGCAGCAAATGCCGGTAAGTCAGCCGTCAGCAGCCAACTCATCCAGTTGATAACCGGCTTGGCCACCACCGCTGCCGCGAAGCGATCGGTTTTGCCAATGATCCAGGAACTGAGCACTCCACCGCCGCTGCCACCGGTGACAAACAACTGTTCTGTATCTATATAACCGTGCTCAATCACAGCATCGACGCCTGACATCAGATCATCATAGTCCTGGCTGGGATAGTTCTTATCGATCTGGTTGCCGAATGCCTCACCATAACCAGAACTGCCGCGCGGATTCATATAAAAAACCACATAGCCTGCAGCAGCAAACAGCTGCAGTTCGGTGGAGAATACATTGCCGTAACTGGCGAATGGCCCACCGTGAATTTCCAGCAATAACGGATACTCACGATCGGCACTAAAACCGGGGGGCTTGATGATCCAGCCCTGTAAATCCAGGCTGTCAAATGACGACTGGAAGCGGATTTCCTCTACTTCACCCAGGTGCTTATGCCCAAACAAATCATCATTCAAATGGGTCAGCCGCAGGTCATCACCATCCCTACCCACCGCCAAATCGGCCGGATGTGTCGCATCTGCCTGGGTATACGCATAGCGGCCATTTCCGGATACACTGAACGTTGAGGCATTGTAGGGCCGTCCCAACGACAACCCACCAAGTCCACCTGTCACTTTTCTGGTATTGCCGCTCAGGTCAATGTAACCAATGTAATCATGCCCTTGATCAG
Source organism: Gammaproteobacteria bacterium (assembly GCA_021772985.1). Lineage (GTDB taxonomy): Bacteria > Pseudomonadota > Gammaproteobacteria > Xanthomonadales > Wenzhouxiangellaceae > JAJFKX01. The sequence goes on along the minus strand of JAJFKX010000008.1, from coordinate 117,368 downwards.
TGTATTGAAAATACAACCCACGCCCACGACCATCCCATTGGATACCGCCGATGGCACGCTCGAAGCCGGCCGATAACAGGCGTACATCATTGCCATCGGCCTGCATCAGATACAAGCGAGAATTCTGATAACCCTTATACTGGTCATCAAAACCCAGATACGCGATCTGTTTACCGTCCGGTGACGGTGTCGGCGCTGTATCCGGACCGGCACGATCTGTCAGTGTGGTCAGCTCTCGGGTGGCAATTTCCAGCCGGTGTATTTCTGAATTCAGTGGATTGTAATCACGGTCCTGGTGATGATTGGCGACAAACAGCAATGCCTGATCATCATCACTCCACACCGGCGAATTATGATCATAATTCGCCACCGTCAGTTGCCGTGGCGTACCACCCACTACCGGTAGCACAAATAACTGGCGATGCCCCTGAGGCAAATAACCAATACCATCGCGGCGATAATTTAAGTCATCAATATAAATCGGTGGTGCATTCCACTCAGCACCTTCCGGCTTGGCTGGCATATTAATCACTGGCTTACGTTTGTGCGACACGAACATGCTGAAAGCTATCTGCGTATCATCATGCGACCAGGCGAAAGCGCCAGGAGGGTGCGCCGTGTTGGTCAGCTGCAAACTCTCCCGGCTATCCGGCCACAGCAAATGCAGCTGCGGTTTACCGCTGCGATTAGAGCGGAAAATAATCTTGTTACCATCATGCGACCAGCTTGGGCTGCCATCACTGTAGTTGCCGGTAGTCAACGGGCGGGACTGTTTTCCCTCAAAGTCCACCAACCATAGATTACTGTGCTGCTGATCGGTCATCACATCACTGAAATGACGCACATATACCACCTGCTGACCATCGGGTGAAATTTGCGGATCAGATACATATTCCAGGTTAAAAATATCCAGCATTTCCAGTTTGTCAGATATCGCCGGGTTGTCTGAGTCCTGGGCACCGATCGCCTGAGTGGCAAACATCAGACAAGCCAATGTCATGCAAAGACTGGTCTGCAACAGGCAGCGGTAGACATAATGGTTATTGAACATGGCGGTTTCCTGGCTGGTTTGATGATGCATACTTTAACGTAATTGATAGCGAGCAATCACTGTAAATGGGCCTGACTGGCCCAAATACTCAATGAATGCGATAGCTGCCGATAACTTTTGTTTGGCTATTGGAAAATTAACAAACTACCAGCTTGGTTTTTGAATCAAACACCGATAATAAGGCTTGCTAATATTATAAGTGTCTCGGCTCTCGGGTTCTCGGTCCGCTCGGTATGATTGTTTATTTTCCTGGAACAATTTCAAAAGTGGCTGCTTTGGTATTTCCAACAAAAAAGATCAAGTCATATCCATACACAAGACGACGGTAGCTTTCTTTATACGTTTTGCCCCATTCTTCTCCTTGTGTGTTTTCAATAAGAATCCGGTTCGGATACTCGCGGAAAGCCCTTAGATCAACCACGGCAAATTCATCTGCAGGCAAGTCCTGGATAAAAGGCCAGATAAAACCGAGGTGTTGCATATTTTTTTCCGGTTCCTGCGGACGCGAAGAAAAGTGTACCGATAGAAATTTCTGGTTATTGAATTGGGCGACGTTGGAGAAAAAGTCACCAATGGTATGAATTCGGGTAGGACTCAAACCTTCATAAATATGCCAGCTTCCGAATTTCATCAGTGCTTTAGGTAAAGGGTTCGATGGCTCTATCGCACGGTATTTTGCCAGACACAAATCCTTCAAGTGCTGTTCGCGAAATCGATTGTTCTCGTAATATCCCGGCAAAATGTTTTTATTGCCATTTTTGTAAAAATCAAAAATCCTGCTGGAATTGACCAGCACGTCCATTAACCATGCCGCATGCGTGCCTTTGCCGGCATTCACCTTGGCTTTTAGGTGAACCAAGTCTTTAAGCTCAGCGTCGTACATAAAATGTCCGCTGCTATAGTCTCTGACTGTTTCTTGTTGCGCTGCAAGTTCCCGAAATTCACCTACGGCTGCTATCGCTTGCTGATCTTCCAGTTCTACTAATAGCTGATCTAAAGTATGCGTTACCCCGGAACCCTGGTCGCAACCCCAAATTACATCATGATCGGCAGTTGAAATACGACCCAGGTCAGCCAGCATTTTAAGTTCTTGATCAGAAATAAAGGTTAAGCCCATTGGGTAAGCCTTAGCCAAAGCACTGATTTTTTCCAAATCGCCCCTCGCTGGACTGTTTGAGAGCAATTCCATCATCACAGGATCTTGCTCGGTCATAAAGTATTGATAGCCATAGCGTTTATGCAAAGCTTCAAACAAGGCGGTAGTGATGCCTGGAATATCAAAGTTATTATGTTCTTCGCCTAAAGCAACGAACTGAGTGTTTTCAGCCAGCTCTAAAATAAGATCTGCACCAGGACCATTGAGTGAACCATTGTCGAACTTGATTGCATAAGTGTTGTTTTTCAGCAGAGTCTTTAATTCAGTCTGCTCATCTGCCTGTGCAAAAGATGAAAAAAAGCAGATGACGACAAACATCCGCACAAAAAATTTTGAATTATACATACTCAGTGCTCCGCAGCTTGAGCAACATTCGATGTTGGCTCAGCTTCAAAGGTTTAACAGTGGCGAACCAACAAAGCATGGAATACTCATACCTATTAAACCCCCAAAGTATAAATATCAAAGGTCGAAATTATCGATATTCATGTCCAACAGCTTTGCTGAATACGACCGCATAGAATCCCTTTTTATGCAGACTTTGTTCCTTTGATGGTATAGATCAAAGGAATATCATGACCCGCTTGTGAAATATAAAACTTACCCTGCTCACGCTCTTCCATTCCGTCGAAACAGTTATATGGACTGTATGGATATTCATTAAGTTGTTCTATTTTGATTCCTGCAGAAATTAGCGCATTGATAACGTCACTGAGTGGGTGTGTCCAAGTGACAAATGTCGACTTTTCTCCACTATTATTTTCAGTGTAGGTCCCCTCGGCTGTTATATCCGGTTGTGAATTATGAAAATATGAATAGCCTGCCGCTATGTCATAAACCGGATGAAATTCTGCCATATAGAATGTGCCACCAGGATTCAGAGATTTCGTCACCACTTCAGCCCATTGCTTTATGCACGGAAGCCAGCAGACTACGCCATACGACGTAAAAACAATATCGTAGGCTGTGTTCGCAATTGCACCATAATGGTAAAGATCAGAGCAAATAAATGTTGCCTTTAATCCCGCTTTAGCTTTTATCTCGTTTGCCATAGCTATAGCTGCCGATGATAGATCCACTCCCGTGACAACAGCGCCGCGTCTTGCCCAGGACAATGTATCAAGACCAAAATGGCATTGGAGATGCAATAATTCCTTTCCACTCACATCACCAAGCTCTGATAGCTCGATACTGTTTAAAACACATTTCCCTTCAAGAAAACCCTTCACATCATAAAATTTTGATGTGACATGGGTCCCTGTTCGTTTATCCCAGGATGCTTTATTTGTCTTTATATAATCCAAGATTTAACCCTGCGATATGATTTGAACAAATTATCATAACCATGCAAGTAAGCGTTCATTCTAATCTGCAACCTACATTTTGAATGCCCTATTGATCTCTACAGCAAGCTCAACTTTTTCTTGATTTAGCTTATCCGAATCGATTAGCTTGCATAACCATTTCAAATTCAATCACTGTGTGATTTAAGCCTCAATCAGCACAAACTGTTGCAACAAAGGAAAATACAAACCCACTTTCATATCCCGCCTGTCAATAACACTCATCAATCGCCGATACTTATCCATCTGCGGCCGATAGCGTTGAACCTGCTGGTGAATGTAAACCTGAACATCACCCCCCTGATGCAAGCCTGTTTTGTAATCAATAATCCAACGCACATCATTCTCATCAACGAACGTTCTATCTATAATTGCAGACGCTAACCGGCCCTGTTGAAAATAGCTGATGGCAAATTCACAAACCGACTCTGTATGCGATTGCAGCAGCCAGCGTCCGGTTTCGTCCTGGAGGGTGTTATTCATGGCCATCAGTATTTGCTGCCTGGCTGTCACCTGCAGCTCAGTCATTAACCCTTCACGTTGTAACTGCAATTCAGCCCATTCAGACTGATCCAGCTGCTGCCACCAGTCTTCGCCATATTTCACCAATGCCTCGAGCCCTCGATGCACTACCCGTCCGATGGCAGCCGCCACCGGCGAATCGGGCAACAGGTTTTCCAGTGACAATTCAGCAATACTCATAACAGCCTGTGTATCCGGCACTATTTTATCTTCATGGGCGGGTAACGGCTGCCAGTCTGCCGGCAATCGAGATAGTGCCTGTGATGCTGGTGACGGCAACCCACCAAGCTCAGATAAAGCTGCTGTTTGCGCACTATCTTCGACCAACAGCCATAGCCATTCCATTGGTGAGTTTTTCGGTGGTTGCTCAACTTTGGGGTCCAGATGACCGAGCAGGTGCAATCGCTGCCGGGCCCGGGTAGCAGCCACGTACAGTAGTCGACGAGCTTCGTTTTCCTGGCGTTGCCTGTGTAGCCGGTTGATAAATTGATAAACCGGATCTGGCACCGAACTATCAACAGACTGGCGCATACCCAGCAACAAACCATTGGTATTGGCCACCGGCCGCGACTCACTGATCAACAATGGCTGATCGTTATTGCTATGGCGGATTGGATTTCCTAAACCAGGCAGAATCACCTCGTCAAATTCAAGACCCTTGGCTTTGTGGATGGTCATCACTTGCACCCTGGCGGCTTCAGGGCGGGTATCTGGAGTGGCGTAAATGCGGGTTAACTGCTGTTCCAATTGCAGGGGGTCATCCAGATCACCGGCAACAGATTCATTGTCCAACTGCTCCAGAAAACGTTCAGCATTATCCAAAGCTGCATTCGACGCATAACAGGCCGGCCCACCCAACTGCTGCCAGGTGTGTGTGATCAATTGCCGCAAACTCAGCTTTTGCCGGTTGGCAACTGCGGCCTGCAATACCGACAATACCCGCGCCAGCCGCTGACGTGTCACCGGGTCAAATTCATCTAAATCAACCAAGGTCAAACCCTGTGCATGACCCAACTCGGCCAGCGGCAGTAATTCTGCCAGTTCCAACCCACACCAGGGGGCCCGCAACACACTAAGCCAGGACAACCTGTCACCCGGGTGTACCAGTGCCTGGGTCAAAGCCAGCAGGTCGCGAATTTCAGCAGTCTGCTCCAATGACGCCATATCTACCGCCTGGTAGGCAATGTTCGCCGCACGCAATGCTGCCAGAATATCGGTCGCATCCCTGCGACGGCGTACCAGGATGGCTATCTGCCGGGTATCACGTTGTAAGGCCTGCCGCACCAGTTCAAGCAGTTGCCCGGCTTCTGCTGTCTGGTTTTTTTCCGGCTGTAGATAAACCCCGACAGCCTGGGCAGTGCTGACCGAATGCCATGCTTCGGATGGTGCCCAGCGAACCGCTCCAGCATCCAGATCATCACTGGCAGGCAGCACCGACTGGAAAGCACTGTTGCACCACTCCAGCAACGCCTGCTGGGTACGGAAATTAACGCTTAACTGTAATTGCTCTAATGACAAATCACCCAGCCCCTGTTGCCATACAGACAAAAAAATCCCGACCTCGGCTTTGCGAAATCGGTAAATCGACTGCATTGGATCACCGACTAGAAACAGGCTGTTGCCATCCTGCGACTGCCAGCCTCTGGTCAGTTTTTGCAGCAACTGCAGCTGGCCGATAGAGGTATCTTGAAATTCATCAACCAGAATATGGGCAATTCTGGCGTCCAGTTGCAAAGCCAGATCGCTTGGTGAGTCTGTATCGCTATGCTGGTCATCAACCGATAACGCCTGTAGGGCGCGGGCAGCCATTTCATTATGATCTACCATGCCCTGCTCACGAAAAACCAGCAGCAACTCGGCCAGACATAACTGCAGAGTATCCAGCATGGGTTGCAGAATCCGCCATTGCTTATCAGGATAATGTGGATCGGGCAAATACCGCAGGGCAATTAACTGTTCAACCAATGCCGGTTGATCACAAAGTTGTTCCAGCAAGACCTGCATGCGCGCTTTTTGAGAATTTTTCTCCGGAAAACCAAGCTGCTTCTGCACGCCTCTGCTGGTGCGCAAACCGGGCTTTCCACCACTGGTCAGCACCAGTTCCGTGAGCGCCTTCCACTGAGGTAAATTCCGGCTGCTTGTGGTCGGTGTCTGCTGAATGCCTGCCAGCCGTTCGATCGCTGTATCCGACAACCAGCGTTTATCCAGTAACCGGCTTTGCCGGGCTGCATATTCACCCAGCTCGACTAGCTCGGCCCATATGCCACCGCCCGCTGGCTGCAGCATCTGCAGGTGCTCTTCAACGATTAATGCCAGCACCTGCTCCAAGCGCTTACGATCGCTCCGATCATTAGCGTCAACAGCCAGCAAATCCAACCATTGCTCGCGCTTATTCAGCATCGCTACCAATGTGGCTTCCAGTGTTTCATGCTGGAAACCGGTATGTGTCAGCACTGCATGCACTTGTTGCTGTTGATCGATCGACAAATGCTCGCCCACCAGCACTTGGCGAACCGCCTGCCGGTAGAGCCTTTCTGCGTTATCCACAACCTGTGGTTGTGCACCATATTGACTTAATATCGGTAATTGCCGTGTCAAGCTGGCATTGAAGGCGTCGATGGTCAAAATCCGCAGGCGGCTAGGCTGTTGCAGTAAACACCAGCCTAGTTCTTCCGATCGGGCCAGCGCACGTTTGGCCAACCTCAGCAATTGCTGCTGGAAATTATCGGTCAGCGGTTCCATCGGTGGGTCTGCTGCCATTTCCAGGGCGGCAAGTACCCTTTCCAGCATTTCACCACGGGCTTTACGTGTAAAGGTAATCGCGAGAATATCTTCCGGCTGCCGGGCAACTGCCAGCAAGGCGAGGAATCGTTGGGTCAACAGCCCGGTTTTACCTGATCCGGCAGGTGCCTGCACAATAAATGAGCGGTTGACATCCAACGCTGCCTCGCGTTGATCATGATCGCTGGGCAAACGAACATCAATCATGAGAGTCCTCTGTCATACCTTCCACGAGCATATTGTGCTGTGTTGTATTTATCCGGCACAGGCTTTGCCTGCGGCAGAACCGGCAGGCATTTTGATACGGATCAACCGTAGCCACTCCCTGATGATAATCATCTGCCAACTGGACTAAACGGGTTTGCCAGTCAGCTTGCAAGGCTGACCATTCAGTATAGTTTTTATCCAATGCACCGCGGCCCTGGCCAAGCGGTTTCACTCCCGGCAATTGCTGCTCTGCCAAAGTAAACCCCTGGAAGCGCGCCTGTCCCGGTTTCAGGTTGGCGAATACCACCCCACCCAGTGGCTGGGTGTTCAATGCATACAACGGCAATTGCGGTTCAGTTAAACGCTCGTCACACCAATTCTTGGGATTTCCGGCTCCGGATTTGTAGTCCATCACCACCAGGCCACCATCCTCCAACTCATCAATTCTGTCGATGCGCAGTTTGAGTTTAAGTGGACCCAATTGAATCTTGCGGACCTGTTCCAGTGCAACAACCCTGAAAGGGGCCGCTCGAGTGGCCTCGACAGCCAACCATTTACCCAGCATACCCTGCAGGTAGTTACCATAAGCTTGCTGCAATTGCGGATTACGCAGACATCCGATGGGGTTTTGCTCCAGGCAGTGTTGAATGCATTGGCGCAATTTGATGTCGCGTGCCGAAACATCGGACAGCTTTTCCGGCACATAGCTTTGCCAGAAAATCTGCAATACAGCATGAATAATATTGCCATGTTGCAGCGCACTGATACCAGGCCGCACTTCCTCCAGCGGGTTGGCTGCCAAGCGATAGGCTGCAACGGCCTGAAATGGACATTGCGCCTGGGCTTTTAATAAACCACTACCTCCGTGGGTATAACTGTCTTCAAAATATTGATCCTGCAGATCGGTTATCGGCGCCGCTAATAGTGGCACGTGTGGGTCCTGGTAACTTTCCAGCTGCCGCTGCTGCCAACTGTGCTGCCAATGTGGATACTTATGAGCTTCAGGCTGTTGCTGTATTTCGGCCACCAGATTGCGGATCAACGGACTGGGTAATTGCGCTGCATCATTTGCCGTTAATGGATAACTGAATACCAACTCCGGTGCGGTCGCCAGCAACGACCGAGTGGCATGCTTCGCATACTGCAACTCCTGCTCGGCGCTGGCTTGTGGCATGGCGTAGTGCCGTTGCAATGCTACCGGTAAAAATGGATTGGGTTGTGGTGGTGGCGGCCAATTACTGGCGCTCATACCGATCACCCACACGGCGCTGTAACGCTGTCCCAATGCTTCCAATAGACCCAACACCTGTACATAGGCATGTGGTCTGGCACGCTGTAGTGGAATACCACGTGCCAGCCGTTGCAGCCATTGCAATACTTCCGGCCCGGACAACAACTCATCCCGCACCGTCAGGCGCTCGAATTGATCAAGTAACTGCTGCCAGGATTCCTGTAATGCAAAACCCATATCTGCACAAGGTTGTTGATCGGGTAATGCCAACGGCCATTCAAGGGTGGCCAACAAACTGGTGATATGCTGCTGCCACTCGCTACTGTTCAAATGTCGCAAAAACCACTTCCTGGCCTCCACCAGGGTTCTCAATTGCTGTTGCAACAACGGGCAATGCCATGGCTGCTGATTTTGACCAGCCAACAACATCACATCAGTCAGCCTGAATTGCACCATGCCCTGATCACGCAGCTTGATTTCGAGCCTGGCGCGAGCCTGGGATTCATCAGCTACCAGTAAAGGACTGCGCAGAATCCTGCTGAAAACGGAAAATGCCGCTTGCCCATGCAACAATGACAACCAACAGAACGCCAATGCAATGACAGGATCATCAGCCAACTGTACTGCAGCTGAAATATCAAATAATCGATGCTCATCCATATCAGGCTGTGAAAAGGCATCCCAACGTGGGTGCAATACAGTTGTCAGCACCGACTCCACTTCGGCCCGGCGCAGGTGCAAATCGGGTATTACAATTGCTACCGGTTTATAGCTATCGGCTACCGATATCGAGCTAAACTGCTGTTTAGCCCAGTTAGCGGCGTGAATCAACTCCTGCGTTTGGTCTGCGGCCGCAATGACTTTTTGATTGGGTGTTCCAGCAGTCAACGTCAGTTCGTTTAACCGACAACCCTGGGATTGCATGGCCAGCAGCAACTGCTTTTGCGCCGGCAACCAACGCTCAAAACCATAAACAATACAATCTTCCGGTGGCTGCCACAGTTGCTGGCCCAAACTGTCCAGCAGCACCCGACTTAGTTGGGCCTTATCAACGGCCCGAAGCTTTTCCAGGCGTTTAGTGTACTGCTTGGCCCAGCGCAAAAATGCGGTTGTTTCTGCTGATTGATAAGTCTTAAATTCCAGTTCGCCCAGATTAAAACCTTGGGTCAATTGCCAGGCCGTCAATGCTGCCTGGGAACACGCAGTACGGTTTAACAGCACATCGCTGTTACTGTCCCGGTCGATAATTCGCTGCCAGAGCCATTCGCATTGATAGTCTTCCAGCAGCAGCTTGTCCCAGGCATATTGCGAGCCAATTTTTTCAAACAACTGTTGCTGCCAGCTGGGCCAGGCTACAATCGTTGGCCTGGCCCAGGCTGATTGTGACTGCTGCTCAGCGTAGCGCAGCAGCAATACCTGCGCCTGGCGTCGATTGGCGGTGATCAGGGTCGCGCCCTGTTCCAGCTGTTGCTGGGTTGCAGGCCAGTTTAGCCGGCTTAACGCCAGCTGATCAGCTACCCCCATCGGCTGGTTCTATTGCTGCTGTAAATAGTCGACCACCAAATGACTGAATGCTCTTACACCCAACTCCATATTGGGCTCATGCACATCAAAAAATGGTGAATGGTTACTGGGTGCCTGAAAACCGGTCTGATCCGGATCTGATGCCGACAGAAACACATACAATCCAGGTATTTGCCGAGCAAAAAACGCAAAATCTTCAGCACCAGTGACCAGATCCGGCGTAATGATAGGATTATCGCCAGCTACTTTTTGCAGTGTTGGCAACATTTGTTCCGTCAACCCGGGATCATTAACCGTGGCCGGATATTGTTTGGTAATAGTAACCTCTGCAGTAGCGCCTGAACTGGCCGCAATACTTTCGGCGGTACGCTTAATCCGGGCATGAATATCATCTTGCATACCAACATCAAAACTGCGGATTGTGCCATGCATTTCCGCCCTGTCTGGAATGATGTTGTTACGCACGCCTGCATCAAACTTTCCAATAGTAATAATGTATGGCACCTTGGTAATATTGAGTTGCCTGCTGGCAATGGTTTGCAACCCCATAATGATTTGTGAACTGGCTACAATCGGATCGACCCCCGCCCAGGGTGCTGCGCCATGTGTCTGCTCACCCAATACATTGATCTGCAGGTAATCGACCGCCGCCATAGCCGGACCGGACCTAACCGCCATTTGCCCACCAGGCACATTCAGACCAACATGCATTCCAAAAATAGCTTCCGGTTGATAACGCTCAAACAAGCCTTCTTTTAGCATCAATTCTGCACCACCTTCCTCACCCAATGGGGCGCCTTCTTCAGCAGGTTGAAAAATAAACAATACCGAGCCCGGCAACTGTTCACGAACTGCACTCAAAACACGAGCAGCTCCCAGGGCCATGGCCATATGTGTATCATGTCCACAGGCATGCATCACACCAACCGGTTTCCCTTGATATTCCGAGGTGCTTGTCGAAGCAAAATCCAGGCCGGTTTGTTCAGTAACTGGTAATCCATCCATATCTGCACGAATGGCGACCATGGGCCCAGGTTGACCACCTTTCAACAACCCTACAACGCCTGTGTGTGCAATCCCTGTTTCCACTTCCATACCCATTTCACGCAATGCAGCTTCAACATATATAGCGGTTTCAAACTCCCGATTGGATAGCTCCGGATGGCTGTGAAAATGCCGTCGCCAGCTGACCACCTGTTGTTGTGCATCAGCTGCTAATTGATCTAATTCAGACCACTCTTGTGCAGACCATACCGGAGCACAAGTTATCATCAGAAAACCGATAAGCAACAATTGATGAAATTTAAATCTGGTCGTCATGGAGTTCTCCTGTCATTCAGCCACTGAGCATACTTGGCATTGCCCCCCTATTGCAAAGTTACGTCAGGAGTCCTTCAATAAAAAAAGCCCGCCTGTTCAGCGGGCTAAAAATGACGCTTAACCAGAGGCGGCGGGGAGCCGCCTTGGTGTGATTACATTAGAGCGCTGCACTCACGAGCGTCAGGGGTGGGGATTTATCGTCAGCCACATCAGCAAGCTGGCTGTTAGGCTCGGCAATGCTGCGGCCACCTTGCACTACAAAACCGGCCCAGAAATAAGGATGATCCCATTGTGGTTGTTCACGTAACCACTGTTGGGCCATCCGCAGTGACATTTCTGGGGATTTGTCTTCTTGCAGTAAGTGAAAATAGAATCGTTCCATTAACAACGCGGTGGCCTGGTCTGAAACCTGCCACAGGCTGGAAATTACTTGCCGGGCACCAGCCACCAGGAATGGACGACTCAAGCTTAATAAGCCTTCACTACCTACTGATTTGCCAATACCGGTTTCACAACCGCTAAGCACAACCAGATCAGCATCAAGGTTCAGGCCTGCAATTTCATGCGGCCGCAAATAGGACATGCTTTGTCCGCTATCACTGTTAGCCAACACCAGTCCCGATAATTCCGGCATATCTGCATCCACTATTCCATGGGTTGCAAAATGCACAACACCATAGCCTTGTAGTCCGCCATTCGACACAAATTTATGGCTGGCATTGGTACCAGTCATGACTTTTACCTGGTTAGCATAACCATTGCTATCGCTTGCTTCGGCTGCATTTTCAATAGCTGCGGCTTCCAGTTGTGCGCCTGGTAGTGCAGTAATATTGACCGCACTTTGACTTAATGTACGTTTTGCCAATAACTCGGTGAAATTGAGCGGGCTGCTGAAATTGTCTTGTACATCATCCAACATTGCGATCTGGTTACCATCGTTGGCTAACGGGTCTGCCAATACCACAATACTGGCAGTGGCTGACATGCGCTGACCATCCAATAGATCAAAAATTTTGGCTGATGGACTATAAGTCACCGTGGTGGTATCGACCAATGCTGTAGTGTCATTATTGTCAACAGGTAACAAACCAAATGGCACCAACTGCAGGCTGCCATCAGCAATCACCACCAGCTCACGTCCATCAATATCATTCAACGCCGGCTGTAACACCATTTCGCTTAATTGAGCTGCCATATAGGCAATCCGACTACGGGATTGACGATGGCTGCGCAATGCGTAGGTCAAATCGGTAGCGATCGGGGCAATTTCTGCGGCTGCCGGTAATGGATAATGATGAACCTGCTGGCCGGTGATTGCCCATAAATGACTGCTTTCACTGCCAACGAAATAACTCAACATGGTCACTTCATCACCCAGCTGCTGCTGGATAGCCAGCGTATCAATTGGGGAGTTGATGTTTGCCAGCATGTTTTCGTTACCACGCAACTGACCTTCCAGCATATCGATCTCACGGCGTAACTCGATTAGCTGGCTTTGGTCTTCTGCCTGCGATAAATCAGCCAATTTGGCTAACAGCACATCGCGCTCGTCGCGAATCTGATTAAGCTCACGACCACTATGATTTTCAGACTGTATCAAGTCCAGTAAACTGCGCGCACGAATTTGTTCACTGACAACCCAGGCTTCACGGATTTTGCCACTATCCACCAGCAAATCGATATATTGCTCAAAAGCACCCCTGCGACTGGCCAGGAAACTGCTTTGTAAATCTGGTGACAGTGTCTGGAGCCGTATCTTATTAGCTAATTCTGTAGCTGATCTTGCAGAATCCAGAGAAACTTGACCATATTGTGCGCGGGAAAGTGCTGTCAGAGTATCTAACTCATAAAGTTCATCGAACACAGCACGATGCCCTGTAAGCGCTTCTTGCAGGGTCGTTTCAGCCTCTTCAGTATCACCTTCATGCAACATCATCTGACCTAGACGAGATTGCGCACGTGCTGCTTCGCGTATATTTCCCAAAGCTGACAAAGTAGCCCATGCTTCTCTTTGACTGCTTAATGCCTGCTCATGATTGCCCAGCTCATATTGCAGCTGTCCATGTTCACTGGTGACAATGGCAGCAGAACCATTCTGATTATTAGACATGAAAATGCCATGCGCTTCTGCAAACTGCTCCCCAGCCAACTCCAATTTGCCCAAGCGCCAATTAACACTGGCAAGCCGTCTGAGTATATTGGCCCGACCCTGTTGATTCTGACTATCCAGAGACAAGGCTTGTTCGAAGTAGGTTGTCGCATCAGCAAGTTCATCTATAGCTGCGTACACTGCTCCTATGGATTGTAATGACTGGCTATACCAATAGTCGTCATTGTGCTGTTCAAAAACACTGGCTGCGTTATCGATATGTGCCAATGCTTCATCAAGACGCCCTAATTCTTGTAGTGCGTGTCCCAGATTGTGCTCCGCCCGAGCCGCTATTAACGGTTGATTGATCTCAGTGTTTAAACGCATCGCAGCTTGCCATAGATCAATAGCTTCCTGTGTAGCGCCCATGGAGGTTTTTGCCAAGGCCAAATTGCTGAGGGTAATAATGACCTGTGCCAAATCACCTTTTGAGCCGATCTGTTCCGCAGATGACCAGATTACCTGATCAACTGAATGCATACTGCTCCCCGCAAACAAAACCAGTGCTTGTTCCAAAACCTCAGCAGCATTCGCAAAATTATCTCTATCACGCTCTATGGAACCAATGTTATTCAAAGTCTGCGCCTGATAAAACACATCCTGAATAGTGATACGAATAGCTAATGCCATGTCCAGATATTCCAATGCAAGATCAGATTCACCTACCTCTGAGGCGGCCAATCCAAGCGCATTGTAGGCAGCTGCAATACCGCGATCATTGCTATGCCGCTGGTATGCATCTAAAGCACTCGAGTAGTTGTCAGCAGCAGCATCCATGTGCCCAAGTTCAAGGTTGATATTGCCTATTTCGTAATAGATATCACCGATCCAGTCAGCATATTCAGTACTCTGTAGCTGATTAATTGCCGACTGGAATGTCAGGGCTGTTTGTAAACGGTTATCATCACCGCCCAAAAAATATTGTACCCGTTGATTACTCGCTGTAGCTATGGATTGCAGGCCACTCATAATACCTGTATCTGCAATCGTGCTTTCATCCAACCAACTGATAATCACTTCACCGGTTGCGGTATGCTTTTCCGTGCTGCGCACCTGGACAGTCAGTACCGTGTCCTGATCTTCACTAAGTGCAAGCAGGTAACGTCCTTCTCGCCCCCGCCAGCTGGCCGCTTGGCTGAGAACTTCTCCATTAGCATCCAATGCTTTGGAAATGGTATCGATACCGTTGTTTTGTACTTGTACAAATACTGCGTTACCAGCTGGTACTGGCAAAGTCCAGGTATCCCCTGCTATTAGCCTTTTGCTGTCTTGATCTTTACCCAGTGCGGCGGCACAAAACAATATGCCGATTAATAAAGTAATGTATCGAGAGCTGAATAACTTTTTGCGTGTTTGATTATTCATGAGTTTTATCCATAGTTATTATTGGTTAATCAGGCGCTGTTCGCATTACCCGTATCACGGGTGCCGCCTTCAGGGCGTCCACTAATTCCACAAATAACATTGGGATTGTCTATCTCTGTAGCTTTCCATAGTATTTCACGCATACCCACACCTATTCCGTTTTGTGAGCTCATTTCAAATTCCAATTGTTTGGTTACATTGTCTACCGGTTCCCAAAAATTACACCGTAATACCAATTCACCTTTAGTATTAAAATCCAAGTATCCATTGGCAGGACAAAGCTGATAACGCACTGCGTTACTGCTTGTCATATTGTCCAAACCGACGCCTATCGGTTCTTCAAAAAATTCAACACTCCATTTCCCGCTGGATGCATCACAATCTATGTTGATAGCGTCATACACCTTAATATTCGTATGACCACCCAGGTCACAACTTTTACCTATAATCCAGGTATCCGCAAATCCAGCGTCACACGACGCTTTATGATCAAATTTTTCATCCGCAAATACCGCACTGCCGGTAATTAAACTGCTAATCAGTCCTGCAATAACAGCAGTGCGGACAGAATTACCTGATGGTATTACATCGATAGAGGTACATATTTTCATTGTCAATCCTTATTGGCACGTTCATAAACTAGAATGTTGGATTGACACGCAAGGAAAACTCCTGCTTAGGCACCTCATTATCTGCTGTTGAAATTAAAATCTGGTAATCGCCCGCCTTCATGTATGTTGCTGGTACCGCTAGCACCAAGTAACCACGATCATCCGGTTTAACGCTGACAACAATTGGTTCCAGTTGCTGACCTTGTCCCTGCGCGGCAATCTTCACTTGGTATACTGGCTTAGGTGGCCAGTCAATTTCAAATTCAAGTATTGCTAAACCCGAAGTAAGCTGATCAGGCGATATGATTGCAGAGAAATCGGTATTTTCGCGTGCTGACCGGAGGCGTGAAAAAGTCACTATGGATACATCGGGTTGAAACGCCGTTAGGCCCTGCTGATCCATCAGCAGGTCCGAACGACTTTGATATAAAACCGTGAACGCCAGAGTTGAAACAACAATCGCTGAAGTTGCTACAAACGCCCCTGCCGGTTGCAATAAGCTATTCCTTACTTTTTGCCACCATGCCGGTCTTATACCAATCTCTGGCTGATACTCTTCATCGAGCAACCCTTGCTTCAATGCATAGGCAAGCTCAAGCTCAGCCAACAACTCTGCATCCTGCAGATATTCCTCTTCGAAGTCGGCGGCTGACTTAGGATCAAGTTTACCGCGTATGTAAGCGTCTATACGCCGTTGTTGATCTGTGTTAGTCATAACCAACCCCAATAAATAGTGAGATCCATCTCTATTTGCTATCCGTGTTGCTTATTAAATGCGATGAGCCCACAATTTCTCTCACTTGTTATCGGTTCGCTTGTGTGATTGTGGCTTCATTGCTGTCTAATCGCTTGAATTAAATACTAAAAATTTATCCATTTTTCTTCTGTTCTTGAACATACAGTTTACGTAAACGCTGCTTGGCCCGGTACAACACCCGGTCGAAATGTGCGCTGCTGAGTTTCAATCGCTTGCAGATTTCATCTTTATCTTGTTCAGCCAGATAAAACAATCGCAGAATTTGGCGATCGCGCTGTTTTGGCAACTCCGCCAATACCCTTCGGACCGCACTCGCACGCTGTTGCTGAACAACACTGTCATAACTGCTGGCTTGTTCTGCCACAGCCTGTTCAATAGTGGTTTGGTCTGCTGAGGTTTGCTGGCGCTGCTGTTTACGATATTCACCAATAAACAGATTCATGGCAATTTGCCTGATATATTTAGGCAAGGCGCCGGGGTTTTCCAAAGGGCTTTTACGCAAGTGGGATATCACAATCGCCATGGCATCCTGCGCCAAATCTTCTGCCTGAGCCGGATTCTTGCAGCGATATTGGAGCATAAATAATGTGGGGCGCAAAAATTGTTGCACCAGCTCGGTTTCTGCTGACCGATCACCTGCATGAATTCGTTCTGATAGTAAAACAGAAGGATTATCGACAGCATCAGGCGCTTGATCTGTACTGTTAATGGAATGATTACCCATTATATTTTATTAACTGCACTTTCCAATTACAGCAGCATTCGGAACATACCATTATGCTCGCATATCGTTCACGAATCAGCTTGGGGTTAAGAAACCTGTCTAATAATTCCCTATAAACAGAAGCATTTATATAATTCCATGTGTCCCTTATTGGCGCTGCTATCAGCATTATAAATCCAGTAATACACCTAAACCGTCGATTGTAACCTTACAAGCATGCCCACCTTCACAGCTACCCAAAAGCACGTAGCCACACAGTATGCCATACCGCATTTACCATAAACCAATAACTGCATTTTGAGCACTAATCTGTCGCATAGCCAACCGCTGATCGAAGAATGACATAGCACTTGAAACATCAGGTTTGACTAGGTTATGGTCGTCCTGAATGACCGCCCTGAATCAAATTAACGTCTCAATGCAGCCTGCCTTAGGAGCAACGGCAGAAATGAGGCAACAAATTATGCAGTGGTTACCCTTTCGGATTTCCCTACCATAAAAGCCACCAGCATCACCGTGTCAAAACTCAACCAATTCATCCATATGCACAACTATAAAATAAATCTGTTTGCCATACTTACAATGACGTTTTCCATTGTGCTTATCAATGGTTGCGATCAAACCAGTGTCAGCAACCAAATCTCACCTTCATCCGCCAAGTATCAGATTCTGATTCGGAACGGCCAAATTTATGATGGCAATGGAAATAACCCGGAATTAGGGGATATCGCGATCGATGGTGACCGAATTGTCGCCATTGGGCAGCTTGGAAACGCCAGCGCCGATAAAGTCATTGATGCCGAAGGTTTGGCTGTGACCCCGGGTTTCATCAATATGCTCTCCTGGGCAACCGTTTCATTATTGGAAGACGGTCACTCACAAAGCGATATCCGACAGGGTGTAACCCTGGAAATATTTGGTGAAGGCTGGTCAATGGGTCCGCTCAATGAAAGCATGCGCGCAGAGATGCTTGATCAGCAAGGCGATATCAAATACGAGATTCCCTGGACTACTCTAAGTGAATACCTGGAGCATCTGGAAAACCGAGGCATTGCTACCAATGTGGCCTCATTTGTTGGTGCTACTACTATACGCATTCACGAAGTAGGACGAGAAGACAGGCCGCCTACAACCATCGAGCTGGAAAATATGCAGAACCTGGTTCACCAGGCCATGCGTGATGGTGCTCTGGGTGTGGGTTCTTCATTGATTTATGCGCCGGCATTTTATGCGGAAACTGATGAATTAACAGCCCTGGCCAGGGTTGCAGCCGAATACGGTGGTGCCTACATTTCACATATACGTTCGGAAGGCAATCGTTTGTTAGAGGCTGTAGACGAGTTGATCCAAATTTCTCGTGACAGTGGTGCGCCGGCTGAAATTTATCACTTGAAGGCTGCAGGTAAAGAAAATTGGTCAAAGCTGCCGGCAGTGTTCGAACGGATTAATCATGCGCGCGAGCAAGGGCAGGATATTCGCGCCAACATGTATACCTATACAGCGGGCGCGACCGGGCTTTATGCTGCCATGCCTCCATGGGTCCAGGAAGGTGGACATGATGCCTGGGTGGAAAGGCTTAAAGATGCTGTCATTCGTACACAACTTATCCAGGAAATGCGCAACCCAACCGATACCTGGGAAAACCTGTACCTGGCTGCTGGCGGCCCTGAAAATGTCATTCTGATTGACTTTCGCTCTGAAGCACTAAAGCCATTAACTGGAAAAACCCTGGCCGAAGTTATGGCTATGCGCGGCACTGAAGCGGAAGAAACCATGATGGATCTGGTGATTGAAGATGACAGTCGGGTCGGTGCAGTCTTTTTTTTGATGTCGGAGGACAATGTCAAAGCAAAAATTGCTCAACCATGGATGGGCTTCGGCTCTGATGAGGGTTCATACGCTAACCAGGGAGTATTCCTGCGCAGCAGTGCTCATCCACGCGCATATGGCACCTTTTCACGTTTGCTCGGGAATTATGTGGCAGACCAAGATGTGATTAGTTTGGCTGAAGCCATCCGACGGCTGACTTCCCAACCGGCAGGCAACCTGAAAATCCGTGATCGCGGGCAATTAAAACCCGGCTATTATGCAGACATTGTCATTTTTGACCCTGCCGGCATTCACGATCACGCTGATTATTCTGACCCGCACCAGTATTCAACCGGTGTCCAGCATGTATTGGTCAATGGTGAGCTGGTATTGGAAAATAATGAGCATACCGGTGCAACACCTGGGCGTGTAGTGCGTGGTCCCGGCTGGTCAGGATTTAATCCCGATTAATCCAACAGTTCCGCGACTACCGCCTGTTGTTCATCAACAGCCATATAGCGACCTTTCTCATCCTGGCTTAATCGTGCCATTGAACAACCATGGTCATGGGTGAAAAATAATCTGACCGCACGGGCTTGCTTGTCTTCCAGGAAAAGCTTTTTTTCATCGATCAGCTTTTCCGGGTAACGGTCATAACCCATCGTCACAGGTAGATGCACCCAGGCGCGCCCCGGGATTAAATCGGCACAATAAACTACCCCGCCAACCCCATTCAAACCTTGAACTTCTGTCAACATCAAACCGGGCGTATGTCCATTGCTATAACTGAAACGTATCCGCTCACCCAGCCATGGATGCTGATCACCAGTAACCAAATTCAGCCGTCCTGAATGTTCCAGCAATTTATTCAATCCAGGAATAAACGAGGCCCGATCACGGGGGTGGGGCTTCTGCGCCCGTTGCCAATGTTCCTTCCCAACAAAAAATTCAGCCTTGGGGAACAGCAATTCAGGCGATGTTGCTTCACGCCACGAACTCAACAAACCACCGGCATGATCAAAATGCAGATGGCTGAGAATGACTGCATCAATATCCGTGTGTTCCAGGCCCACAGCCTGTAAAGACTTTAATAACACATGCTCATCTTCCAAAACCCCGTAGCGGTGTTTATATTTGGCTTCGAAAAATGTCCCAATGCCGGTTTCCAGCAAAACATTGCGACCATCCAGGCCCTGGATCAGCAGGCAACGGCAAGCCAGTGGAATGCGATGCTGCTCATCCGGCTCAACCCATCGCGACCATAATGCTCTTGGCACATTACCAAACATGGAACCGCCATCCAGGCGTTGTGAATTGCCTTCAATAGACCATAATTTCATGTTAACTCCCAGTGCTCTATCATCCGGCAAACTTGGCCCATGTATCTCTTAATGCCACCGTCTGGTTAAACACCAGCCTGTTGTCGTTACTGTCCTGATCGACAACAAAATAACCAGTACGCTCAAATTGACAGATATCACCAGCATTCGCGTCAGCCATGGAAGGTTCTATCACCGCGTCAGCTATAGTTTCTAATGAGTTTGGGTTCAGGAATTCGCTGAAATCCCGCTGCTTGTCAGCAAGTGGATTGGTTGCATTAAATAATCGATCGTATAAACGTACTTCGGCATTGACTGCATGTTCCGCAGATACCCAATGAATCGTGCCCTTAACCTTGCGACTCGCACCAGGTTGTCCGGAAATGGTATCTGGATCATAGCTGCAATGTAATTCTGTAATATGACCGTCTGCATCCTGTATCACTTGATTGCACTGAATAATAAAAGCGTTGCGCAACCGGACTTCGCCACCCGGTTTCAGACGGAAAAACTTCTTGGGTGCTTCCAACATGAAATCAGTTTGCTCAATATAAAGCTCCCGGGTAATCGGCACTTTGCGTTGCCCGAAGTCCGGATTCTGTGGATGTCGGGCTGCCTCGACCCAATGGGTTTCGTTTTCCGGGAAGTTGGTCAGTACAATTTTCAATGGCCGCAGCACTGCCATTACCCGGGGTGCAGTTTCATTCAACTCATTGCGCACAGCATTTTCCAATACCCCCATCGGTATAATGCTCTCGGACTTGGAAACACCCACACTTTCCCAGAACTGACGTACTGCTGCAGGTGGATAACCACGGCGTCTGATACCGGCGATAGTCGGCATGCGGGGATCGTCCCAGCCATCAACATGACCTTGATCAACCAGTTGTCGCAAGCGACGCTTGCTCATTACTGTAAAATCCAGGTTTCCACGGGCAAACTCAATCTGTTGTGGATGACAATCAATGGAAATGTTATCCAGTATCCAGTCGTAAAGCGGGCGATGGTCTTCAAATTCCAAAGTGCACAAGGAATGTGTAATTCCTTCTATAGCGTCTGATACGCAATGAGCAAAATCATACATTGGGTAAATACACCAATCATCACCGGTCAGTTGGTGATGTGCCCGACGAATACGGTAAATTACCGGGTCACGCATATTGATGTTGCCTGAAGCCATATCGATTCTGGCGCGCACAACCAGTTCACCATCGGCAAATTCACCATTCTTCATGCGCTCGAATAAATCCAGGCTTTGCTCCACAGGACGGTCCCGATCCGGGCTGTTCCTGCCAGCCTCAGTCAATGTTCCTCGGTATTCACGTATCTGCTCAGCAGGCAGGCTATCGACATATGCTTTACCGTTGCTAATCAACTCACGAGCATAGTCATACAATTGCTGAAAGTAATCAGAGGCATGCCGTAGTTCGGTCCACTCAAAACCCAGCCAGCGGACATCATTTTGAATCTGCTCATAGAACAAAGCTTCTTCCTTCAACGGATTGGTATCATCAAAACGAAGATTGGTGCATCCATTAAACTCTTTAGCCATGCTGAAATTGAGACAAATCGACTTGGCATGACCGATATGCAGATAACCATTAGGCTCAGGCGGAAAACGGGTTATCACGTTGCCACCGTTTTTACCGGCGGCCACATCATCGCGAATACGATTGAGGATAAAATGCGTTACCGGCGTGCTTTCCGGGTTGTTAGAATTATTGCTCATTTAGGGTGACTCATTGAAATTCTGGTGATGTTATCGATAACCGCGAATTGTAGCTCATGCCTGAGTTAAAATAAGGTCGGCATGGATTGTTATCCGGATTTTTGGCAATCTGTAGTGCAATCAGAGTAATAAGTTTGCAATGCATGACCGGTTTAAGCTTTCTAATTTGGGAAGATAACGCCAAAACTCAACGCCGTCAGCCGTATTGATTTTGCTCTCAACAGGCAACTTCCAGGACTAAATATGACAGAACACACGCAAGTATCATCTTCAGGCAAAGGCCTGAGTCTAAACAGCCGCATTCTGATCGGCCTGGCTGCGGGGATTGCAGTGGGCTTGATTTTGCGGTTATTACCTGGCGACTGGATCAATGTCTGGCTGATTGACGGTTTGTTCCAGGTTGTTGGCCGGCTGTTTATTAATGCGTTGCAGATGCTGGTTGTACCGCTGGTGCTGATATCACTGATCTGCGGCGCCAGTGCCCTGGGTGATCCCTCCCGGCTGGGGCGTCTGGGCGGCAAAACACTGGCTTTGTATTTGTTGACCACCGGTATTGCGGTAACCCTGGCGCTGACTGCGGGGCTACTGGTTAAACCAGGCGCAGGGGCAGACCTCACCAGCGCAGTTGAATATGTAGGTAGTACAGCACCATCGCTGGTAGAAGTGCTGATTGCTTTGATCCCAACCAACCCGATACGGGCCATGGCTGAGGGCAGCATGATCCCGATCATCGTTTTTGCTTTGCTGATAGGGGTGTCGATAACCCTGGCCGGTGACGCCGGCAAGCGGACCCGCAGTATCTTTGAAGATTTCAATGACGTAATCATGCGCCTGGTCGGCGTAATCATGCACCTGGCCCCATATGGTGTATTTGCTTTGATTACCCGTTTGGCATTTACCGCCGGTAGCGAGTTTTTTGGCAATCTGGCGATCTATGTCTTGCTGGTTCTGGGTATCCTGGTATTGCACGTCATGTTTACTTACACCTTGGTATTAAGCCTGCTGACCCGTTTGAACCCGGTGTTATTCCTGCGCAAGATGTGGGCCGCCTGGCTGTTCGCATTTTCCACTGCCAGCAGCAATGCGACCATTCCAGTAACCCTGCGCACAGTAGAAAAACGCCTGGGCGCGGATAACAAAGTTGCCTCATTTACAGTGCCGTTGGGCGCCACCATCAACATGGATGGCACTGCGATCATGCAAGGCATTGCCACAGCATTTATCGCCCAGGCCTACGGTATTGACTTGTCAGTTACCCAATACCTGACAGTTGTCATATTGGTGATTATGGCATCCATCGGGGCAGCCGGTGTCCCAGGTGTTGGAATCGTATTGCTGGCCACGGTGTTTGCCCAGGTCGGCTTGCCACAGGAAGGTATTGCTCTGATTCTAGGCGTTGACCGAATATTGGACATGGCTAGAACAGCCGTAAATATTACCGGCGATGCGATGGTCACTACTGTGGTGGCTAAATCTGAAGGCGAATTGGATGAAAGTATCTACAACGACCCGGAAGCCGGTGTAATACGTGACGATGAAAGTCCTGCGCACCCCTGAGCACAGGCTAATCTACTGCCGGTCATTTAACTTTTGCCCGGCGTGATTAGGTTAACGCTTTAACCAGAAATGGCGGTTCTCTGAGTGTACCTTGGTGAACCTCAGGCGTGTAGTACAGAGTGGTAAAAGATTTATTTCTTGCGTCGGTATAACGAAATTCGTCCAATGAGCGTTCGCCTTTCATAGCCAGTGTAGCGCTCCACCAGCCAGACGGATAACAAGGCTGAGGAAAACCCAAGGTACGTAAATCGGCAAATCCTGCAGCTATCATGTTACCCCGAATACCCTTGATCAACTGTTGATGCACCAGCGGCGATTCACTTTGCTGAACCATCAGACCGCCATCACGTAACACCCGAAAACATTGCTCAACAAATCCCGGTCCAAACAAGCCCTCGGCAGGACCAACAGGATCAGTTGAATCGATAATAATAATGTCGGCGCTGGCATCATCTGCGCCTTTAATCCAGGCCAATCCATCTTCAAACAGCAATTGTGCCCTTGGATCACCATTGCTCTCACAAAGCTCAGGAAAATATAACTCAGCCAAACGGGTAACCTGTTCGTCAATATCAATCTGTACTGCGGACTGAATACTTTTGTGGCGCAGCACTTCCTTTAAGGTACCGCAATCACCTCCACCGATGATCACCGCATGCTGTGGATTATGATGCGAAAACAATGCGGGATGAGTCATCATTTCGTGATACAAAAAGTTATCACGGGTGGTCAACATCACACAGCCATCAATACTCATCAGTCTTCCATAAGTTCGAGTGGCAAAAATCTCGATATGCTGAAACGGCGTCCGGCGTTCATCTAACCGCTGTGCTGTCAGGTACCAGCTTTGAGCAGTACCGGACGGTTCATGGATTTCTGAAAACCATAGATCATGTTCAGGCAGCATAGGCATAATAATTGGTATTTTGTATTGAAATTCGGAGCATCAATTTTAACTGCAAGCAGCCACAAAAGGCTAAAATAGTGTTTTTGCCAGCTACCTGATATGACCAAACTGTGGAGCAAGCACCAGGCACGTGAAGCATACGCCATTCCTAACTGGTCGGAAGGCCTGTTTGATGTGGATAACAAAGGTCAACTGACAGTCTGCCTGGAGCAACAATTACCTTTTGCCTTGTGCGAACTGATCCAGCAAGCACAACAGGCTGGTTTACGTTTACCGCTGCTATTGCGTTTTCCACAAATCCTGGAGCAACGTGCCAACAATCTGCGACATGCTTTTAACGAAGCGCTGAGCAGACAGGCATTGCCTTTGAGCTATACCTCGGTTTATCCGATCAAGGTCAATCAACAACAGTCGGTAGTAGAGGCCCTGGTAAAAGGTGCCGGCTGCGGGCTGGAAGTCGGTAGCAAACCGGAATTGATCGCCGCACTGGCCATCAGCAAACCTGGCGGCTTGTTGATCTGCAATGGTTACAAAGATCGTGCCTACATCCGGCTGGCGCTGATCGGCCAGCTGATGGGGCTGCAAACCGTGATTGTGATTGAAAAACCAGGTGAGTTACAGCTAATCCGCCAGGCTGCAGAGGATTTACAGCTAACCCCGGTACTCGGTGTACGTATGCGACTGGCATCGCTGGGAACAGGCAACTGGCAGAACACTGGTGGCGAACGGGCCAAGTTTGGTCTGACCGCCAGCCAGCTGGTACAACTGGTGGAACAACTGGGTCAGGATGCCTGTCTGGATTGGCTGCAATTGTTACATTTTCACATGGGCTCACAGATTGCGAATCTGAGTGATATCCGTAACGGTGTTCAGGAAGCCGCACGTTATTTTATCGAACTCAAAAATCTCGGCTGCCCAATAAAACATATTGATATTGGGGGAGGCCTGGGCGTGGACTATGAAGGCGCGCGCAGCCGGGCTGCGTGTTCGATGAATTACAGTGTGACACAGTACGCTGAGTGCGTGGTCGATGGCCTGGCAGGCATGTGTCGTAAACACCAGCTGCCGATGCCACATCTTATATCCGAGTCCGGGCGTGCTCTGACCGCACACCATGCTGTATTGGTTACCCCGGTGGTAGCATCAGAAGCAATGCCTGACTGGTCACCAGAGGATAATAACTGTCCTGCTCTGCAGCTTGATTCGCAACCGTTATTACAGGCAATGTTGGAGCACCTGCGAATGCCTGAGCGCCTGTCCCCTGAAGAACTGTGGCTGGAAACCACCAGCTTACTGGAGCATGCCCAACAGGCATTTGTGCATGGCGACATTTGCATCAAGCAACGCGCGTATATAGAAAAACTGTATTTTTACTTATTGCGCCAAGTACAGCAACGATTGGATCCACGCTACCGTCGCCATCGCCAACTCGCTGAAAAACTTCAGCACAAATTATCCGATAAATATTTTATCAATCTATCCATCTTTCAATCATTGCCAGATATCTGGGCACTTGAACAGGTATTCCCGATTGTGCCCTTACAACGGCTGAATGAGGCCCCGGACCAGCAAGCGGTACTGGAAGATTTGACCTGTGATTCGGATGGGCGGATCGAGCGCTATGTCGATCTGGCCGGTATCGAACCAACCCTCAGGGTGCATAAGATCAGCGCCGACGAGGACTATTTACTGGGTATTTTTATGAGTGGCGCCTACCAGGAAACACTGGGCGATATTCATAATCTGTTCGGCGATACAGACACTGTTGACGTTATAATTACCAATCACACTGCCCAGCTCAGTAATATCAGCAGCGGTGACAAAGCCAGTGACTTACTAAAATATGTTGGATTTCAGCCTGAACAGCTGCTGGCCGCTTGTCTGGATAAAGTTGAACTGGCAGATTTGCCCGCAACCCAGTTGCAATCTTTAACCGTGGAACTGACCGATGGTCTGAACGGCTATACCTATCTGGGAACCAGACAATCATGACTAATTTTAAAATAGGCTTTATCGGACTGGGGGCAATGGGTTGGCCGATGGCAGGCCATCTAGCCAAAGCAGGACTGTTGAATTGTGTCTGGAATCGATCCAGCCAAAAAGCTCAACAATTTGCTGCTGAATTCGACGTAGAAACCACCAACAGCCCGGCCGAACTGGCCAAACGATGCCAATTGGTGCTGATTTGTGTCGCGGCCGACAACGACTTGCTGGCCGTTATTGATGCGATTACTCCAGCATTACAAGCGGGCTCGATTGTGGTCGATCACTCCACGGTAGCACCGGCAACAGCCCAACAAATTGCTAACCGATGGGTTAACGATAATATTGAGTTTCTTGATGCTCCAATTTCCGGCGGCGTGGAAGGCGCTAAAAATGGATTACTGTCGATAATGGCCGGCGGTTCTAATCATACGCTGCAAAAACTGACCCCGGTGTTTGATTGTTACGCCGCTCGCGTCAGCCATATGGGTGAGGTCGGTAATGGTCAGGCGACTAAAGCGGTTAATCAGGTTCTGATTGCGGGTGTTGCGGAAGCAGTGTGTGAAGGACTGGCACTGGCAGAGCAATTGGACTTACCGCACGAAGCGCTGTTACAAGTATTGCAAAATGGAGCCGCCGGCAGTTGGTTCCTGGATAAACGCGGCGCTACCATGTTGGCTGATGATTGTGATACCGGCTTCAAACTGGAGCTACTGGTCAAGGATTTACGTATCTGCCGGCAAATGGCAAGCGACAACAACTTGACACTGCCGGGTGTAAATCGAACCTTGCAAGATTACCTGCAATGCCTGGCAGCCGGCGATGGCGCCCAGGATATCTCCGCATTAATTCGTTTAAAACGCGAGCAATTACTTATCCATGACTGAACAATCATCACCTTATCAAGTTGACGGCGAACTGCCGGCAACCCATCAGCTAACTCTTTGGCAACAAATTTACCGACACCGTTTGGCACTGATCAGCCTGACGATTGCGATCATCAGCCTGGGTTACAACACCTGGCGCAATGAAGCCACCGAAGCACACCGCAATACACGAGCAGCGGCATTCAGCATTTTGCTTGAACTGGGCGAGTTACAACAAATCACCAGTTATCGGCATTATTTCTATTCACGGGCCAATACAGACGATTTGCCTGCACATGAAGACGGTGATTGGGTGCGTGGCTGGGGCAAAGTACTGCTGATCAGCGATTTATCCAGCTTAATGCCTGATCAGGTCAAGCAGGCGGCAATAGCATTACGCGCCAGTTGGCAGCAACACGCGGCACAATTGGAATCCGGCCCTGGTGATCCACAGGGAGCGGCGGCAGAGCAGGCCATAATGACGCAGGTTAAAGCTATCAGGATCGCGGTGCTGACAACGCTTAATTCGCTGGAATAGCCTTTGATTGGCCTGGCTTTGCTATGCGATTAATGCTGTTTAGCTCAAACTTTACGATAATTATTAGATAATGGCTGACTGGCCGTTAACAGCCATTAGGATTTTTAATATGATACAGCGTTGCTTGCTGGCATTGCTGGTTACAGGGTTTAGCCTTTCTGTACATTCAGCCGCTCAATGCCCTCAGGATATCCATGCACTAATGGCGCACCTGGATATGACCGAACAATATGAGCGCATTGGTTTTGAAGTCAATCATGTCGGTGAACATGATAAATATTCCCGCAGCGAGCGTTACGAACCATTGCTGCCAGCTGAACAGCGTTGGAAACTGCTGGAACTGGACGGTGAGATGCCGAATAAAAAAGACCAGCAAAAATTTGCCAGCCGCCGAGCTGACCAGGGTAATCCTTTGCTTGGTTTTTTAGCTGATATTCAACCAATCAATTTCCAGCTGGTTTCGCAAACCACATCACGTCTACATTATCAATTCCAGCCGGATCAAATAGAAGTCGGTTCCGGTGGCAAAAATTCACTGGACGTTTCAGAGTATGTCCGCGGTTCGTTAACACTGTTAAATGATGCGGATATAGGTTGTGTTTTGAATATCAACCTATCCAGCCCAGATTCATTTTCACCACGTACAGGGGTTAAAGTTAAAACTTTTTCATTAAGCAACCGGTTCTTATTAGACGATATTACTGGCCTTTTCTTTCCAGAAAGCAGCACCCTGGTACTCAAAGGCCGAGCTTTCCTGGTTGCTGGTTTTGATGTGCTCAACCGAGCCACTTACTCAGCTGTGAAGCTGTTACCCACCTCCGGCAAAATACTCGATCAAATAGCTGAATACCACAATACCGATATCAGTGACGGAACCACCTATACACCTGGATGTGGAACATCATCCGATGCGATCCAACCTGTTACAGCAGATTGCCAAGCTGTATCCGATCAATTTTGAAAGCAAACATGCAGGTCTGCCAGGCGCTATATTTGTAAAAAAAAGCGCCTAATGCTTGTTAATGAGGACGTTTACCGTTAACATTTAACAAAATAT
The DNA here is from genome assembly GCA_021772985.1 of Gammaproteobacteria bacterium. GTDB lineage: Bacteria > Pseudomonadota > Gammaproteobacteria > Xanthomonadales > Wenzhouxiangellaceae > JAJFKX01. Next base: position 88,862 of record JAJFKX010000008.1, on the reverse strand, counting down.
TTATTAACATAACTCAAATTAAAATTTCAGGAGTATACCTTGAACGCTGTTAACCATAAGCATCGGATGGTCTTTGCCATTCTGAATATCCTGTTTTTAGCTGTCTCGATCAATGCTTTCGCACAGGATGTAGAATCTCGTGTTCTGCCAGTTTCCCAGCCGGCTGTAAGTCTCGGAAATGGCGGAACCTGCCCATTTGATGCGCCGATTATCTTAAGCCAAACTCCGAATCAGGTTAATGGCATTTTCGCTGATGCTGATTGCGCCGCGTGTGGTACCGGCGCGCAAGCTGTTGCCGAAAATTTCTCGCTGGGCGGAGCTACCGATATCGGCCAGATCGTCATGTACAGTGGCTATTTCCCCGGTGACCTGTTCCCAACACCTGCTGACCCATGGAACGTTACTTTCCACGCGGATGCTGGCGGCCTGCCGGGCGCTGACCTCAACACCCAAACTGTTGTTCCTGTAGGCGTGCTGACAGGTGTAACCTTATTTGGTGTGTCTGAAATTGAATACACCTTTACTCTGGCACCATTCAACCTTCCAGCAGGCACCTACTGGGTTGAAATCACCACCAATTCAGCAGGCAATGCTGACCAGGCGTTCTGGGAAGTTGGTGATCCGGATACCGTTGGCAATGGCATTGACGGTACTGCTTTTGCAACAGCCGTACCCGGTGTAGCCTGGAACTTCACCGCTGCACAGGACTTTGCCGTAACATTATGCGGTCCAGCTGATATGCTGCCTGATCCACCAGCAGTACCAACCTTGAGCCAGACCGGCTTAACCATCATGGTATTGTTGTTGCTGTTGGGTGCTGCAGTAGCAGTTCGCCGCTATAACTAAATCGTTTTTCAGGTGATCACTGATCGCCTTTGAATTCTAGAAACCCCGGTGTTTTGACCGGGGTTTTTATTTGGGTGCTTCGCCCTGCTTTCCGATCCGCCGCATAACCGGTATCGGCTAAAGCCTATTCATTAAGTCTAATAACCGACATTTACACCTTAATAACTAGGTGCAATCCGCCCTAAAAGCTTGTCAGTATGCTAGATACCCGGTACTATCAAGCGCTAATTTTACCCATACAATAGAAACCAGCATCCCAGGAGTGAATTTTGAATACCGTTAACCGTAAATATAGGATGGTCTTTGCCATTCTGAATATCTTGTTTTTAGCTGTCTCGATCAATGCTTTCGCACAAGATGTAGAATCTCGTGTTCTGGCAACTTCGCTGCCGGCTGTAAGTCTCGGAAATGGCGGAACCTGCCCATTTGATGCGCCGATTATCTTAAGCCAAACTCCGAACCAGTCTAATGGCATTTTCGCTGATGCTGATTGCGCCGCGTGTGGTACCGGCGCGCAAGCTGTTGCCGAAAATTTCTCGCTGGGCGCAGCTACCGATATCGGCCAGATTGTCATGTACAGTGGTTATTTCCCTGGCGATCTGTTCCCGACACCTGCTGATCCATGGAATGTCACATTCCACGCGGATGCTGGCGGCCTTCCAGGCGCTGACCTCAACACTCAAACCGTTGTTCCTGTAGGCGTGGTGACAGGGGTAACCTTATTTGGTGTGTCTGAAATTGAATACACCTTTACTTTGGCACCATTCAACCTGCCAGCAGGCACTTACTGGGTTGAAATCACCACCAATTCAGCAGGCAATGCTGACCAGGCGTTCTGGGAAGTTGGTGATCCGGATACCATTGGCAATGGCATTGATGGTACTGCTTTTGCCACGGCCGTACCCGGTGTAGCCTGGAACTTCACCGCTGCACAGGACTTTGCCGTAACATTATGCGGTCCAGCTGATATGCTACCTGATCCACCAGCAGTACCAACCTTGAGCCAGACCGGCTTAACCATCATGGTATTGTTGTTGCTGTTGGGCGCTGCGGTAACAGTTCGCCGTTACAACTAAGCCTTTGCTCACAGCATAAAATCTAAAAAGGCGGCCTATGGCCGCCTTTTTTATTACCTGCAATAAACCGTTTCAAACTTCACCATAAGCCGTCGCCGCACCTATCCATCGCTTGATAAGCCGTTTAGGCACATTAATATTGGTGTTTTCCAGGACAGCTGCCAGCTCTATCGCCTCATCCAGCAACTCGTGATCACGAGTCAAATCCGCAATTCTGAGTTGCTGCAAGCCGGTTTGCCTGGTTCCCAGCACCTCACCCGGGCCTCGCAATTCCAGGTCTTTTTCGGCTATAACAAAACCATCATTGGTCTGACGCATGGTATCGAGCCTGGCTTTGGCCATTGCTCCCAACGGCGCCTGATATAACAAAACACAACTTGACTCGGTGGTACCACGGCCAACCCGGCCACGCAATTGATGCAATTGCGCCAGGCCCAGACGTTCAGCATTCTCAATAATCATCAGACTGGCATTGGGTACATCCACACCGACCTCAATAACTGTTGTTGCCACCAGCAGTGAGAGTTCAGCATCCCGGAAACGCTGCATAATCTGTTCTTTTTCACGCGCTTTCAAACGGCCGTGAATTAAGCCAATGGACAAATCCGGGAAAGTTTTTTGCAGAGCATCATAGGTTTGCTCGGCAGCCTGAGCCTGGAGTTGGTCAGACTCTTCCACCAGAGTGCATACCCAATATGCCTGGCGACCGGTACGACAAGCTTCGGTCACCCGCTCTAATACCTGAGCACGTCGGGCTGCGCCAATTGCTACTGTATTGACTGGAGTACGCCCCGGTGGGAGCTCATCGATGACCGAAATGTTAAGACCTGCGTAAGCGGTCATCGCCAATGTTCGTGGTATCGGAGTGGCGGTCATGATTAATTGATGGGGCCGGTGACCAGTTGTCTGCCCGCCATCATCAGCCATGCCTTTATCACGTAACGCCAATCGCTGACCAACCCCGAAACGATGCTGCTCATCAACAATCACCAGACCCAACTGCTTGAACTTGACTTCAGGTTGCATCAAGGCATGCGTCCCAATCACCACACCTGCGCCGGACTGAATGTGTTCCATGGCGATTCGGCGGACCTTGGCAGTCAGTTTCCCGGTTAACCAAACAGGTTCTATGCCGAACGGCGCAAACCACGCCTGCATGGAATGCAGATGCTGTTCAGCCAATAGTTCTGTCGGCGCCACTATTGCTGCCTGCCAACCGCTGGCAACAGCGCGGGCAATGGCCATCGCAGCAACCACGGTCTTGCCCGAACCAACATCACCTTGCAGCAATCTCATCATTGGCGTGGAATTATTCAAGTCTGTATCCAGTTCCTGAATAACCCGCTGTTGAGCAGCAGTTAATGTATACGGGAGTTGCTCAAGTAATTTTTCCTGCAAGCTGTTATCACTAAGCCCTGGTGCTTTCAAACTGGCCAACTGGCGGCCAAGGCTTTTCATAGCCAATTGATGTGCCGCCAACTCTTCCAGAATCAGTCGCCGTTGCGCTGGATGGCGTGCAGCGGTCAGTTCGGCGGTATCGACTGCTGCATCTGGGCGATGCAGCAGCTTCAATGCAGGTTTTAACATCGGCAATGCAAACTGCTTTCGCACTGCCGCCGGCAAAAGTTCGGTGATCGGTAATCGATCCTTATCAAGTAACAAAAGCGCCTGTTCGGTCAGTTTTAGCCAACGCAATTGCTGCAACCCGGCAGTACTCGGATAAATTGGTGTCAATCGCCCTTCAGGTGATTGGTGCAATTCCCGTTCGCTGATCCGCTGGCAACTGGGATGCACCATCTCCAGACCTTTATAACCAGCCCGGACCTCACCAAAACAACGCAAACATCCACCTGCCTTGTAAGCATGCTGCTGTTGCTGGCGAAAATGAAAAAACCTCAGATATAACAAGCCGGTGCCATCGTTCAGCACCACAATCAACGAGCGGCGGCGGCCAAATACCACGCCACTGTATTCAATTTTCCCGTTAACCAATACCCTTTGGCCGGGCTGTACTTCACCAATAACAGCTAAGCGGGTACGGTCCTCATAACGAAACGGCAAGTGCAGCAGCAGGTCGGTAATGCTGTGGATACCAATTTCATTAAGCTGTTCGGTCAGTTTTTCACCAACCCCATGCAAATCACGCAAGGCATTGGTTTTGTTCATTCGGCTGAGTAAATTGAACCGCTGTTAAGATTACGTCTGATCACCCACCACCATGACTCCGTCGATTTCTACAACTGCGCCTTTGGGCAGAGCTGACACCTGAACTGCGGCGCGGGCTGGATAGGGTGTTGGCAAATAATCAGCCATGATTTTATTGACAGTCTCAAAATTACCCAGGTCAATCAGAAACACATTCAACTTGACCAAATCTTTCAATTCTCCGCCGGCCGCGTTACAAACAGAACGTAGATTTTTCATAACCTGGTGCAATTGTTCTTCGCAACCACCCTCAACCAGTTCCATGGTTTCCGGCACCAACCCTACCTGACCGGACAAATATACGGTATCACCAACTTGTACAGCCTGTGAATAAGTGCCAAGCGCAGCCGGGGCCTGATCTGTGTGAATGATTTTTCTCATGTATTAAATCTCGTCAAGGTTTTATGTAAATTCAGACCAACTACGATTATTTGCGCAATTCACGCATAACTTTTACTACATAGTGATTATGCCGCAAGCGTTGAATAACACGTGCAAGTTGATCACGGTCGCGCACGTTAACCAAAAACATCAAGGTTGCGCTGGTGGTTTCATCACTGGACTGTTCGATATGCTCGATATTGGCGCCGACATTACCAATACTGGCGGATACGCTGGCCAATACTCCCGGGCCATTTACACAATAAACCTTCAGCATTGAACGCAGCTGTTTGGTCATCGCCTGTGCCCAGGTCACTGTCAGACAGCGCTCAGCCGCCCGCCGGGCCATTAACTGGCCAGTCGGACAGATATCTCGATGTACTACAATGCCACGACCTGCTTCAGCAATACCAATGATTCCATCACCAGGAATCGGATAACAACAATTGGCATAATGAATATTATCACCTTCAGACCCAGTCAAGGATAGTGCTTCCGGTGGCAGCTCTGGCCGGTTTTGTTCACGGCGTTGAATTAAAGGCAATAGTTTTACCGCTGCCACATTGGCCAGCATGTCACCGGTAGCCAATTTTTGCAGCAACTCTTCCAGACTGTCCAGATTACGCCGACGTAAGTAACGCGCCATGCGCCTAGGTGGCACATCTTCCAGCGCATTACCGTGTGCGCTTAATGCCTTATCCAGCAACCGATGACCCAGTTCAATACTGTCTTCCTGTTGCATATTGCGAAGAAATTGGCGAATCGCAGCACGAGCCTTGCTGGTTTTCACTATGCCCAGCCATTCTGGTTTTGGACGAGCTTCATCGGTTGTCTCAATATGCACTGTTTCACCCGAGCTCAGTTGATAACTGAGCGGTACCGGATCACGGTCAACCAGGCAACTATGTGCCTGGTTGCCAATATCGGTATGAATGGCATAAGCAAAATCCAATACAGTGGCACCACGCTGCAGCTCGATAATTCGTCCTTGGGGAGTGAATACAAAAATCTGATCCGGGAATAAATCTGCCTTAATTGATTCCATAAATCCTTGTGAATCAGTGTCCTGTGCATCTGGGTCGAACAGGTGACTAAACCAGCCACGCACTCTGTTTTGTTTTTCAGAGTTGCCTGGATCGTATTTATACGACCAATGTGAAGCGTGACCAAATTCAGCAATTTCATTCATTTGCTTGGTGCGGATCTGGATTTCAATCGGAAACCCTTCCGGCGTTTTCACTACGCTATGCAGCGACTGATAACCGTTGGCTTTGGGCAAGGCAACATAATCTTTAAATTTACCGGGTATCGGCTGATATAACTTGTGGGCTGCTCCCAGCGCCACGTAACAATTACTCAAGCTCTCGGTGACAATCCGAAATGCATAAACATCACTGACTTCTGAAAATGATAATTCCTTACCAACCATTTTTCGGTAGACACTGTATGGTGATTTTTGTCGGCCATGCACTTCACAGGTTATTTCTGCATCGCGCATGGCTTTTTTTAGTGCTTTGCGGATACTCCGCAGCATACCTCGTCGATTGCCACTAAGTGAGCGCACCCGATTAGCGATAATTTTGTGCCGGTTTGGGTATAAATTCGCAAAGCCCAGTTCTTCCAGTTCATTGCGTAATTGATGCATCCCCAGGCGTTCTGCCAATGGCGAATAAATATCCAGTGTCTCACGGGCAATCCGGCGCTTGGAATCAGCTGACATTGAACCCAGGGTGCGCATGTTATGTAAACGATCCGCCAACTTGATCAAAATAACCCGTAAATCACGCACCATTGCCAGCAGTAGCTTACGAAAACTTTCTGCTGTTGCTTCCTGACGAGTTCGAAATTTGACCTTGTCCAGTTTGGTCACACCATCAACCAAATGTGCAATGGTTTCACCAAATTCATCCGTCAATTGCGAACGAGTAACTTCAGTGTCTTCGATAGTGTCGTGCAAAATTGCGGCTGCAATGCACTCATGATCCAGATTCAGTTCCGCCAGAATTCCAGCGACTGCAATCGGATGATGTATATAGGGTTCGCCACTTTTACGCCGTTGGCCGTCATGGGCGTGCGCACCAAAATCAAGGGCGCGCATTATAATTTCTATTTGTTCTTCGGACAGGTAAGTCTCTAACTGGCTCCGCAGTTGTTTGACAATATCCGGCTCACGTTTAGATTTGCCGTCATTAATCAGTTCATTCGTCGCCAGCCTCATGGCCCAAACTCTCACGTTCAGTTTCAGCGGCGGCGCGTGCGGCATCTAACTCGAGCTGCAAATCTTTGACGCGGGCCTCATTAATCTCACCAGTGGCAACTTCACGCAAAGCAAGCACCGTTGGCTTATCACCTTCTTCCGGCACCAAGGAGGCTCCACCATGAGCAATCTGACGCGCCCGTTTTGACGCAATCAAGACCAACTCAAAGCGATTCTCCACATGATCCATACAGTCTTCTACAGTAATTCTGGCCATGATCAATAATTCATTTGAAAAGCTTTCAATTATAACTGTTTCTTCAATATTACTAAACACCTGTCAGGATAATCATGCCGTTGGCAGCTCAGAATGGATTCCCTAAGCCAAGTCGCTCAGCATATTCTCGATGCGCGTAGTTTGTATACTACAACGTAACCGGGCGGCAGCAATAATTGTCGCCAACTGGCCAACTGCCTGAGTGAAATCATCATTGATAATTATGTAGTCGTATTCCTGCCAATGTGACATTTCCGACCTGGCCTCAGCCATCCTTCTTTTGATCACTTCATTAGAGTCCTTGCCCCGGCTTTCCAGCCGACGTTGCAGTTCCGGCAACGATGGCGGCATGATGAATACACTGATGCATTCCATCCCATGCTCACGTATTTTCCGCGCACCCTGCCAGTCAATCTCCAGAACCAGATCACGCCCGGATTTTAATACCAACTCGGTAGCCATACTTGAAGTACCGTAGAGATTGCCGAACACCTCGGCATACTCCAGGAAATCATCCGCAGCAATTCGTGTCTGGAATTCTTCATGGTTGATAAAATGATAATGTTGCCCGTCAATTTCACCAGATCGTGGTTGCCGGGTGGTATAGGAAACTGAAAAAGCCAGCTGCTCATCAGCAGCAATTGCAGCCTGCAGCAAGCTGGTTTTCCCCGCCCCGGAAGGTGCAGAAACAACGATTAACAAGCCCCGCCTGGAGTCCTGAGAGTTGTTTTCATTCAACATTTTGAACTTGCTCTCGCATTTGTTCGATCAAAACTTTCAACTCCACACCTGCCTGACTGGTACGTGCATCCACTGATTTGGATGCCAGGGTATTGGCTTCACGATTGAACTCCTGCAGTAAAAAATCAAGCCGTCTGCCCACAGGTTCCGACTGCTTCAGGGTATGCTCTGCCTCACTGACGTGACTATCCAGCCGATCCAGTTCCTCATCAACATCGAGTTTCTGCATGTATAGCGCCAGTTCCTGCTCGATACGGCCCGGTTCTATTGGATAATCCAATCCAGCCAGCTTGTTATCCAGTTTCAGCTTGAGTTTGTCACGAATCTCCGGCAGCCACTCACGCACCTGTACAGTCAGGTTCTTAATACCCTGTAATCGTTCCCGCAGCAATTGTTCTAATTTTCCACCTTCCCGCTGCCGCGCAGCAATTAAACCATCACAGGCTTCATGCAGTTGTTCCCTGGCGGTATCGCGTAACGGTTTCAAATCCGGTGGCACTTCGCTGACAACACCCGGCCAGCGCAGCAATGTCGCCAAACTGACGGCTTGATCATTGTCAGCCAGCTCTGCCAAACGATTGTGTGATAATAGTAACGCCGAGACCAAATCTTCATTCAGTGCTAATTGTCCGCTACTAAAACCGGAGTTAGGCGTGAATCGAAGACTGGCGTCCACCTTGCCACGGCTTATCCGTGCTGATATTTGCTCTCGAAAATCGCCTTCCAAGGCTCTGAATTCTTCGGGCAAACGCAGTGTTATATCCAGAAAGCGGTGGTTGACCGAACGTATTTCCCAACCGAGGCGCCCGAATACATAAACCTGCTCTGTGGCCGCGAATGCGGTCATGCTATTAATCATAAGTCTAAGTCTAGTATTGGTTTCATGGTGGCATGTTACCCTTGCCCGCTTCTACTTACTAATACCTGCAAATATATTGTCTAATCCAACATTGGTTCTCAATGCATGTGGCAATATATATGCAGCCAATACTAATCAGAGCAGTACAATAGCAACCATGATCAGAAACCAACAACGCGCCGCCGATCAATTGCGGCCTATCAACATTGAACGGCATGTCTCAATACATGCTGAAGGCTCGGTCATCATAAGCTGTGGTCAGACCCGGGTAATGTGCACAGCTTCAGTTGAGGAACGGGTGCCACCATGGCTACGCGGCCGAAATCAAGGCTGGGTAACCGCCGAATACGGCATGCTTCCGAGAGCCACCGGAAGCCGTAATCTACGTGAAGCCGCACGCGGCAAACAAGGTGGCCGCACACTTGAAATCCAACGCTTGATTGCGCGATCGCTACGCGCAGTAGTTGACTTACAGGCACTGGGTGAGCGTTCCATCACGCTGGATTGTGACGTATTGCAGGCTGATGGCGGCACCCGCACAGCCAGCATAACCGGAGCCTATGTTGCTCTGGCAGATGCCATTAACCAGCTGCAACAACAAGGCAAATTGACTCAAAACATCCTGCATGGTCAGGTAGCTGCAATATCAGTTGGCGTAGTCGACGGAGAAGTTTTGCTGGACCTGGATTACAGCGAAGATAGTCAAGCTGAAACAGATATGAACCTGGTCAAAAACGATGGTGGTGGATTTATTGAGATCCAGGGCACAGCCGAAGGCCATGCTTTTCGTGACAATGAGCTGCAGCAAATGCTCACCTATGGCGGTAAAGGCATTACTGAGCTACTGGCAATACAACGTCAAGCGCTGGATAACAACCACTAATATAGGTCTTGAAGAATTCTGCACAAAATCTGATTCTGGCCACCAACAATGTCGGAAAAGTTTCTGAAATCAGCGACTTGCTGGCTGCTCAGGGTTATCAAGTCAGTAGCCAGGCGGAACATGGCATTGACAGCATTCCGGAAACCGGGCTGACTTTTGTAGAAAACGCATTATTAAAGGCCAGGCATGTCTGCGCACAAAGCGGCACAGCAGCCCTGGGGGATGACTCCGGCCTGGTGGTACCGACCCTGCAGGGGGCACCTGGCTTATATTCAGCTCGATATGCCGGACCCAATGCCAATGATACTGATAATAATCATAAATTATTACAAGCGATGCAGGGTTTTTCGGATACCCAACGCCAAGCAATGTTTATCTGCGTGCTGGCTTTGCTGGATCATCAATATGATCCAGAACCGGTGATCGCTATCGGCCGTTGGCATGGCCGAATTGCTACACAACCAAGCGGTTCAAATGGTTTCGGTTACGATCCTTTGTTTATCCCGAATGGTTTTCAACAAACCGCTGCACAGCTTGACCCTGAACACAAAAAGCAAATCAGCCATCGTGCTCTGGCACTGCAAGCATTATTTGAACAATTGAAATAAGCCATGCTCAGCCTACCACCGCTGACCCTGTATATTCACCTGCCATGGTGCGTACAAAAATGTCCTTACTGTGACTTTAATTCGCATGCAGTAAAAGGGTCAGTCCCGGAAACGGAATACACCCAAGCCTTGTTGGCTGATCTTGATACCCTGCTGCCCAAGGTGTGGAACCGCCCGGTGCATGCTGTTTTTTTTGGTGGCGGCACACCCAGCCTGTTTAGCGGCGCAGCGATCGCCACTGTATTGAATGGTGTACGAGCCCGTTTGAAACTGAGTCCCAATGCTGAAATCACCCTGGAAGCCAATCCGGGAACGGTAGAGCATGATCATTTTGCGCGTTACTACGATGCCGGCGTAAATAGAATCAGTATCGGTGTACAAAGTTTTAATAACGATCACCTGCGACGGCTGGGAAGAATTCATGACAGCCAGGAAGCAAGTCAGGCTATTGCTAAAATTCGTGCTGCAGGATTCAATAACTTCAATATCGATTTGATGTTCGGCCTGCCTGGGCAGACTTGCCGGCAGGCATTACAGGATATTGAGATTGCGCTTGAATTGGGACCAACTCACTTATCGCATTACCAGTTAACCCTTGAACCGAATACTGCGTTCGCTGCCAATCCGCCCGCTTTGCCTGACCAGGACAGCATTGCAGACCTGCAGCAGGCCTGTGCGGAAACTTTGCAGCAAGCAGGTTTCGAACAGTATGAAGTTTCTGCCTGGTCTAAACCTCAACAGCATTGCCGGCACAACCTGAACTATTGGCAATTCGGTGATTATCTGGCTATTGGTGCAGGTGCACACGGCAAGCTGACATTACCTGAAGAACAATCGATCTGGCGTTATGCCCGTCATCGCCATCCTAAAATGTACCTGCAATCGTCACGCACTGGTGCCTGGAATACCGAACAGCGTTGCCTCGACCAACAAGAAAGGATTTTTGAATTTTTCCTGAACGGCTTAAGGTTGCGCACCGGTATCAGCCTATCTAATTTCGAAGCACGCACCGGCTTGTCAGTAACCACCATCGAAGATGTCACCAACCAGGCAATCAAGCGAGGATTATTGGCACGCAATGACGATCAACTGATACCAACAGAATTGGGCTGGCGTTTCCTGAACGACTTACAGGGCCTGTTTTTGCCTGTATGACTTCCGGCAGATGCCGTAATTACCGATCCTGCGTAGACTGCACGAATCATTAAAACCACCTTGAGGAAATTGTTATGCGCAAGCACTGGATTGTATTGCTGAGCCTTTCTTTGATGATTGCAGCACCATCCTGGGCAGATGATGCCGGCCTGGATGAAGTCATTGATGGGTTCATGCAAACCATCGGCGGTGAAGCTGCTCTTAAAAATATTAAAACTGCCAAAGCCAGTGGCAACATGATATTTCAGGGCGGCTTAGAAGCGCCGTTTATGATTGAGTTCCAGCCACCGGAAAACCGTATGCGGCTGGATTTTGAATTCCAGGGCATGACTGCAGTTAACGCTTTCGACGGAAAAAACGGCTGGGCAATCCAACCATTTTTGGGTAAAACCACTGCTGAACCAATGGCTGAAGATCAATTAAAACAGGCTGAGGCTCAGGCTGACTTTTTTGGTCCACTGGTTAATTATGCTGACAAAGGCCATACCGCTGAACTGGTCGGCAAAAGCAATATCGAGGGTACCGAGGCGTACCATATCAAACTCACCAGAAAGAACGGTGATATCGAAAACTGGTATCTGGACAGCGAGTACTACCTACCGTTCCGGGTCGATGCCAAAATCGACATTCAAGGCCAGCAAGTTGAAACCAGCACCATTTTTGGTGATTACAAAGAAGTGGGTAACTTAGTCCTGGCACATGCAATAACGGTTGAATTCGGCGCCGCCGGTTCGCAAACCATCTCCATCGAAAATATGGAATTGAATGTCGAACTCGATGAACAGCGCTTTTTTATGCCGGAAGTTGACGCCTCCTGAAACGAGAACACTACATACTAATTATATAAATCCAAAGCCGACCATTGAGTCGGCTTTGTTTTGCGGGATTTTTTTGGAGGTGAGTTATGACCAGAACATTGCTTAAACGCCAATGCTTGATTATTGCCGGACTGCTGCTAGTCCTGAGTGGATCGATAAACGCACAAACCCAGATAGACTCGTTTACTTTCGGCGGTTTGAGCGCTCGCGCACTAGGCCCTGCAGCAATGAGCGGCCGGGTTGCAGCTGTTGATGCCGTTGATGATGGCAAACTGACCATCTACGTTGGCGCTGCCAGTGGGGGCGTTTGGAAATCAGATGATGCCGGCACCACCTTCCAGCCGGTTTTTGATGAATACACACAATCCATAGGAGCAGTGCGTATCGACCCCAACAATAAACAAACCGTGTGGGTAGGCACTGGCGAGTCATGGGTAAGAAACAGCGTTTCGGTAGGCACAGGTATTTACAAAACCACCGATGGTGGGGAAACCTGGCAAGCCAAAGGGTTGGCTTACAGTGAACATATCAGTGCTGTGGAAGTCAGCAGTGACGACAGTGATACGGTATATGTTTGTGCACTCGGTCATGCCTGGAATGCCAACGAGCAACGTGGCGTATTCAAAACCACTGACGGTGGTGATAACTGGGAAAAAGTTCTATATGTTGACGCTGATACCGGTTGTGGTGATTTGGTCATTGACCCTCAGTCACCGAATATCCTGTATGCCTCAATGTGGGAATTCCGGCGTTCTCCAGATTTCTTCAATTCCGGTGGCGATGGCAGCGGCTTATACCGCAGTCTCGACAGTGGTACCAGTTGGCAGCAATTAACTGAAGGATTACCGGAAGGTCAATTGGGTCGGATTGCATTAGCCATTGCACCATCACGAACCAGTGTGGTGTATGCCAATGTCGAGTCGGAACAAACCGCTCTATATCGCTCAGGCAATTTTGGTAATTCCTGGGAAAAAACCAATGACTCTTTAAACGTGCAGATTCGCCCGTTTTACTTTGGAGAGTTAATGGTTGACCCACAAGACCATGATCGTGTTTACCGCCCTGCTTTTCTGACCACAGTCAGTGACGACGGTGGTAAAACTTTTTCCTCCCTGCTAGGCGCCAACTTCGGTTTTGCGGTGCATCCCGATCACCACACAATGTGGATTAACCCCAATAATTCCAATCAGGTATTGCTGGGTACCGACGGTGGTTTATATATTAGCCAGGATCGTGCCAACGACTGGAAATTTATGCGCAACCTGCCGATTTCACAGTTTTACCACGTCAACTTCGACAATCAGCTTCCATATAATGTATATGGTGGATTACAGGACAATGGCTCCTGGACCGGACCTTCCAGAGCCCCCGGTGGGGTTGGCAATCACCATTGGCGGAATGTTGGATTCGGCGATGGCTTTTGGGTATATGTCGATCCATTTGACGACAATATTGTGTATTCCGAATTCCAGGGAGGTAATCTTTTAAGGGTTAATCAGGCATTAAGTGAAGTTAAAAATATCCCGCCAAGTGCACGTGATGAGGAAGAGCCGTTGCGCTTTAACTGGAATACCGCAATGCACCTCAGCCAGGCCAATCCCGGCACCATTTATTATGGATCGCAGTATTTACACCGCAGCACTGATCGGGGTGAATCCTGGGAGACAATTTCGCCGGATCTGACTACCGACGATGATGATCGTCAACGACAATTGGAATCCGGTGGGTTGACCATTGATAATTCCACCGCTGAAAACAATGCCACAATTTATACCATCAGTGAGTCCCCACTGGATGACAAGGTTGTTTGGGTGGGCACCGATGACGGCCATGTGCAACTGACTCGTGATGGTGGCCAAAGCTGGACCAACCTGACCGATAATATTTCCGACCTGCCAGACAATACCTGGATATCCCGGGTAGAAGCCAGCCCCCATCAACCCGGCACTGCGTTTATCACTGCCGACGGGCATCGCACCGGAGATATGTCGGTATACGTTTATATGACTCGTGACTTCGGGCAAACCTGGCAGAACCTGGGCAGTGACGCCATCGAAGGTTATACCTGGGTCATCCGCCAGGATCTGGTCAACCCTGAATTGCTGTTCTTAGGCACTGAGTTTGGTCTTTACATCAGCCTGGACAGTGGTCAAAACTGGGCGCGCTTTCAAGAAGACCTGCCCAAAGTTGCAGTGCATGATATTGCCATTCATCCACGTGATCATGACTTGATCCTGGGCACCCATGGTCGGGGCATTTATATCATTGATGACATTACTCCAATGCGCGCTTTAACCTCAGAAATCATAGACACCAATGTGGCAATGCTACCGTCGAAACCGGGGGTAATGGTCTCGGGTGGAGCGTTGCAATCATTCGGCGGCAGCGATGAGTTTCTAGCTGCCAACCCTCCGGAGGCGGCGATGATCAGTTACTACCTGAAAAAACGGCATCTATTTGGTGATCTTAAAATCAACATTTATGACGCCAATGATGAGCTGATCACATCTTTACCGGGTGAAAAACGGCGCGGCATCAATCGAGTGCCCTGGCAAATGCGGCTCAAACCACCCAAATTCCCGGCATCAACCAGTCTGGTACCAGGGTTTACCGGGCCGCGCCTGCCGGAAGGTGATTACCGGGTTGAATTGATCAAAGGTAAGCAAACACTCAACAGCCAAATTACATTGGTGGCTGATCCTCGTTCACCACATTCACCTGAAGATCGCCAATTACAACAGAAAACAGCCCTGGAGCTGTATTACACACTGTCAGATTTGACCTATATGGTCGATTCGGTCGATCAACTGGCTAAGCAAGCCCGTGAATCAGCAGAGAATCTGTCCGGACGGGATGCACGAAGTCTGGACAAAACTGCTGAAGCCCTGGAAGCATTTAGCGAATCGGTAGCTGTGCGTACCGAAGGCAGCCTGATTTCCGGACAGGAAAAGCTGCGTGAACGGTTGGGTAATTTATACGGTAGTGTCAGCGGCTACGATGGCAAACCAACGGATACGCATTTAGAAACCCAGCAACAACTACTACAAGAACTGGCAGCAGCGGAACAACAAGCCGAACAACTGCTGGATGATCAGCTACCAGGCGCCAATCGTGTGCTGCGGCGCCTTGACCTCCCGGAACTGGTTCGTTTGACACGCGCGCAATGGAATGAGCAGGAAGGTATCAGCAGCTCAGCTCCTGCAGTGTTGAGCAAGCAGTTCATGCGTCAGCAGTTGCCAGCTATGCAGACCTTACATCCTTTTATCTTCTAAACATCGCTGAAGGTAAACCGGCGCCGTTATGCGGCGCCGGTGTTATTCCGCTACCAGCGTTTCTATGGTGTGATGCTGGTTGGTATAGATACAGATTTCACCTGCAATCCTCAGTGCTTCACCAACAATTGTTTTTGCATCCAATTCAGTATGGCTGGTCATCGCCATTGCTGCTGCCTGGGCAAACGGGCCACCGGAACCAATTGCAATCAAGCCATGTTCCGGTTCAATCACATCACCGTTGCCGGAGATGATCAACGAGGCCTTGCTATCAGCGACAGCCAATAATGCTTCCAAGCGCCGCAACATCCTGTCGGTACGCCAGTCTTTGGCCAGCTCCACTGCGGCACGGACCAGGTGGCCACTGTATTTTTCCAATTTACCTTCAAAACGTTCAAACAAGGTAAACGCATCTGCTGTTGCCCCGGCAAATCCAGCCAGCACCTGTTCTTTATACAGTCGCCGCACCTTAACAGCGTTGCCTTTCATAACCGTATTGCCCATGGTCACTTGGCCATCTCCACCCAGTGCGACTTGCCCATCCTTGCGAATGGAAACGATGGTGGTTCCTCGGAATTGTTCCATAGTTATGTTCCTTAGTTGATGCTGATCAGATAAGGGCGACGCGGCTTGTCCGCAAGCATTGTCACCCGTATTGAACTGACCATGCATTTATCAAATCCACCTCACAACCTGGTGAACACCAGTCTGGCACTTCGATGGTTGCAACTGCTTGGCTTGGTTTTTCTTGTCTTTGGCATACCTAAAAAAAATGCTTGCACGCCAATAGTGCAAGCAATTTAGTACCTCAATTTGACTTTGTTATTATGCGAACAAGATGTTCTTGGTGTCAGCAGGATTTGTACCATTAAGACCTGAATACCCACAACCCCCAACCAGTTACTCGTGGAAAATTCCTACACACATTCAAGTGGATTACCTACGTAATTGATGAAAACAACCTACCACATCAAAATATCATCGACGCACGACCTGACACGTTCATGCTGTTGGCATGTCGCCACTTGCCACCGATGTAGTTGTTAGAATCCTGATGATTAGTTATTGCTTGTGTTGCTTACCGCACAACACCAAAGCGCTATGTTAATAGCATCTGAGTTGTGATTATAAATTGAAATCAACAGTATTAAATACGCAATAAATTACCTGAATAAATCATCCCTGCCAGGCACCGGAAACAGCCGCCCTTGATTGCTGAACAGAGGTGGTATTTTTTGATCCAAATTCAAACTGCCATCCATCTGCCATTGCAGATTCCCCTGACCACGGGCAGCCATGGCTCTCAATCTGTCCAGTGATTCCGGGCGCAATGGCGTAACCCTTACCCGCAATTCTTCCGCACTGTGCGCAATCACATCAATATCCGGAGTATCGTTGTAAATTGCAAAAACCTGCCCACCAAGCGTCAATTGAAACTGGAGCTTACCGCCTGTCAATGCAGAATCATTGCCATTGCGAAACCTCAATGCCAACACCACATGTTCTTGCTCTAACTGCAGTTGTGCCAATTGAATAACAGGTGGAATACCGCGGATTTCCCTTTGGCCCGAGCAACCTATGACGATGCCGAGCAAGATCAGGACAATTATCAATCTGGCCGCTCGCGATAACTGGAAAGTACTGTTCATGGCTGTTGTTTACCTGATGCTGCTGTGGGTTTACTTTCTTTTGCTGGCATTGCATAGCGTAACAGATCGCCGGCGGCGAATTCACTATCGGGGTAAATCACAAACGCCTGACGCCAGACATGTATTTGTGCAGGCGAAAAACCGGCGATGCTGACGCAATCCCGTGTTAACAACCCGTGCATCTGATTGATCAGTGTTTGACGACTTGCTGCATCTAACGTTCTAAAGGCCCGGGCATACAGCTGATCGAATTCAGCGCTATCGTAATTGGCCACTCCGGGTCCAGGACTGGAATTTTCACCGGCATACAATTGCAAGATATTCAATGCGCCGGGATAGTCCAGCGCCCAGCCGGTGTGGACCAACGGCAACAGACGTTCAGTATATGCCTTGGCAAAGGCCGAAAAACCATCAAATGGTTTGGCCATTAGCAACTTCTCGGGATAACCTGCCGCAATCAACGACTGCTGAAACAACTTGAAAATCTGTTGATTGAGGCGACTTTCAGAATAGCCAAACTCGATCTGAGGCAAATATTCGAAATCTGAAAACAGAGCTTCTGCCTGATGGTTGCTATGGTAAACAGGAACCTGCTGACTGATTACCGGTGGCAGCACTCCAGAATAAACATAACCAAGTCCATCAAAAAACTCATCGTTATAAGCATGCCAATCGAATGCCTGGTTTAACCTGCAACGCAGGCTGTGATTATAATTATCCTGCGATTCCGAAGCTGCCTGCCCCAACCGGATATCATCCATATTGAAATCGATTTTATAGAGTTGCGCCAATGGCTGTCGGCTGAGATGCAGTTGCTGGTCAAATGGTTGTTGTAGAGTAACCGGCTGAACACCACTCAATACTCTTTCATACAGCATCGCCGGCAACTGCATACCATCAACCCGAGCATCCAGCAAAGCCTGCCAGCGTTGTTCAGCATCCCGGATAAACAGCACTTCGATAACGCTGACCAGCGGTAATTGTTTTCCAGCCAATTGCTGCAGCCCGAAACGCTGATGGGCCTGGGTCTGATAACCCAGCTGAGTCAGCTCAATCGGTTCAGATAAATAATCTGGATTGGCAATCAATGTAAGCTTACCGGTGGTAAATTTGAGCAACCGAAATGGGCCACTGCCTACCGGGTTAAGCGGGTACTTTTCTGCATAGTATTCAATCGCTGACCGGGAAACTATCGAGGCTACCGGCAATGCCAATGTTTGCAGAAAATCCCCATAGGCCGCCGACAACATGATCTTGATCGTATATCGGTCTAAAGCCTGCAACCCGGCAGGTGGCTGATCATAATCCGCACCAGCATTTCGCCAGTCATTAACCCCCACGATATGCCGATTCCATAACCAGGCACCCTGACCATCGACAGCTGGATCAAAATGTCGCAGCAATGAGTAAATCACATCGTCAGCGGTGACTTCACGATCAGCTATTGAAGGATCAGCTATTGAAGGATCAGCGTGGAACAATACCCCACGCCGAATCGGGATAATATAGCTCAAGCCGTCATCAGCTATTTGGGGGAAATCCGCAGCCAGACCCAGCGTCAATTGATACGGGCGGGCCAGATACTGATAACGATACAGGGTGTCATAAATGCTCCCCACAAGCATCCGAGCCGTTGGTGGAGTAGCATGTGCCGGATCCAACGATGCAATTGGACCACCAATTGCATAACGAAATACCACACCTTCATAGGCATTATCTGCTGAACGGTTACAAGCCGGCAGAGATAACACCAATAATGTAACCAGGAAAATCTTGATCATGGTTCTCATCAATACAAGTTGCTCGCGATCGTTCATTTAATACTGTGAAATATAACCATCTGGATTTAGAAACAGTAGATTATGTTGCCCAGGCGACCGGGACCTGCAAATGGCTTCGGCTAGCGCTGGTTTAGCTGCTCGCGAGCGCTCCCGAAATCCTGTGTCTGCATGTTACAACACCCGGTCATAGATTGAATCGAAAACCCGCCGATAGTTTGCTGTTGACAGTATCGAACACAGGTTAATGTTCAACGCGAATATTGGATGGGTTGCCGGTCGTATCCGATCAGTCAATTATTTATGTTCAGTCATAAAAACCTCGTTAACACGCCAATCCAAATATTCGGGTAAGCTATTTACCCTGGGCGGCACGGAGATTGCCGTTTGAGCCTGGCCTGATACTGATTAAGCTTGCTCAGGCCATGTTATTGAACCACGAGGGATCGCTATGAGAGACATCATTTGCCATCGCCGCCAACTGTTGCGATACGCACTGTACACAGCCGCTGCGTTACCCGGCACCATCCTGCTGAATAACTCAGCTCAAGCCCTGCCTGACTTGCCGGAACTATCGCCGGATGATCCAGCAGCCAAAACCCTGGATTACACCCCGGACACCAAGCTGGTGGACAAATCCACCAATCCTGGGCACAACCCAGGCCAGGTGTGCGCTAACTGCAGTTTGGTTATCAATGTTGAAGGGGATCGGCGCGGCTGTGCCATGTTTCCGGGCAAGTCCGTTAGCGTCAATGGCTGGTGCAAAGCCTGGGATGCCAAGCCAAGTTGAATTGAACGAATCAAGCTGTGACAAAAGTATTTTGTTCGCGTAAGCCTGTTGGCAATGCACAAAGACATTATTGCAGGCTCCGGTTTCAAATACCGGTTTTTGATCTTAATCAAGACAACTCGCACTCGTTTTGTTAAAGTTTCGATCAAACAATCAGGAATTTTTTTATGCAACAGAAAAAAACCCTGAGCCGACGTAGACTTTTACAGTTAGGCACCACCGCTGCCGCTGCATTACCACTGGCTCATATTTTAATTACCAGCCCGGTCTTGGCTGATGACCTCCCACACCTGGCTACGGATAACCCCACTGCTGCCGCATTGGGTTATACCGAGGACACAACCAGCGTTGATAAAGCAGCCAATCCGCGCCACGAAGTCAGCCAAAAATGCTCAAACTGTGTATTGGTGCAAGGTGCAGATGGCGACCAATGGCGACCCTGCGCAATCTTCCCCGGCAGTGTGGTCAATGCTGATGGCTGGTGTAAATCCTGGGCGCCTAAAGCCTGACCTGCCATACGAAATACTTTACTGCCCGGCGCTGCCGGGCATTTTTTTGCCGGTTTTTGACTTGAATCAAATTAATAGTTGCCGCTTTACCTAGACTGATGCCAAATATTCCGTAACCCGGCCTGAATGCGGGCCACCCGAAAGGAAATGAGTATGAGTCAACCCGCAAGCTATCACGATAAGGTAGTACGCCAATTCACTGTGATGACCATGGTCTGGGGCGTCGTCGGCATGCTGGTCGGCGTGGTACTGGCCGCGCAACTTGCCTTTCCGGCACTCAACTTTGACATCCCCTGGTTGACCTACAGCCGGCTGCGGCCACTGCACACCAGTGCGGTTATATTCGCCTTTGGCGGCTGCGGGCTATTCGCGACTTCTTATTATGTGGTGCAACGCACCTGCCATGTACCGTTATTTATGCCCCGGCTAGCGGCATTTACTTTCTGGGGCTGGCAACTGGTAGTACTGGCAGTGGCGATCACTTATCCGCTAGGCATTACCCAAGCCAAGGAATACGCTGAACCCGAATGGCCCATAGATATTCTGATCACCTTGGTTTGGGTATCTTATGCAGTGGTGTTTTTTGGCACCATCATGCAACGCCGGGTTAAACACATTTATGTCGCCAATTGGTTCTTTGGTGCTTATATTCTGACCGTTGCAGTTTTGCACATCGTCAATAACCTGGTCATACCGGTCAGTTTATGGAAAAGCTATCCGATCTATTCCGGCGCCGTAGATGCCATGGTGCAATGGTGGTACGGGCACAATGCCGTGGGTTTTTTCCTGACCGCCGGATTTTTGGGAATGATGTATTATTTTATACCCAAACAGGCACAGCGACCGATTTATTCCTATCGCCTATCGGTGGTGCACTTTTGGTCCCTGATTGCCATCTACATGTGGGCCGGACCACACCATCTGCACTACCAGGCTATACCTGACTGGGTGCAATCACTGGGGATGGTTTTTTCACTGATCCTGCTGGCCCCCAGTTGGGGTGGCATGATCAACGGCATCATGACCTTATCCGGTGCCTGGGAAAAAATACGCACTGATCCGATCATCCGCTTCATGATTGTGTCGCTGTCGTTTTATGGCATGTCGACCTTCGAAGGGCCGATGATGTCGATTAAAACCGTTAATTCATTATCACACTTTACCGATTGGACCATCGGGCACGTGCATTCCGGCGCACTCGGCTGGGTAGCATTCATCACCATGGCCTGCGTCTATCACCTGTACCCACGATTATTGGGTTTGCAAGAAATGTATTCCAGACGTTTAATCGAATGGCACTTCTGGATTTCCACTATCGGTATCGTGTTGTATATCGCCGCGATGTGGATCGCCGGAGTTACCCAAGGCTTGATGTGGCGGGCAGTCAATGATGACGGTACCTTGACCTACACCTTTATCGAGTCTCTGAAAGTGACCTACCCATTCTATTACGTGCGCTTGCTGGGCGGCCTGATGTTTTTGGCCGGCACCCTGCTGATGACCTGGAATATGTACAAAACCTGGCAGCAATCCCAGGGGCCGGTGCAGACACCGGTTCTGGAACCACAATCCGCATAACCACGACTATCAGAGAGTAATCCGCATGGCAAACTTTGGACACGAAAAAGTTGAGAAGCATGTTGGCCTGATGGCCATATTGATTGTAATTGTGATCAGCTTCGGCGGTCTGGTACAGATCGTACCAATGATGTATCAGGCCAGTGTGGTCGAACCGGCAGCCGGCATTGAACCTTACTCCGCACTGGCATTGGCAGGCCGTGATGTCTATATCAGTGAAGGTTGTTACAACTGCCATTCACAGATGATTCGCCCGTTCCGCTGGGAAACCGAACGTTATGGCGATTATTCAGTAGCCGGCGAATTTGTATATGACCGCCCGTTCCAATGGGGTTCCAAACGCACCGGGCCGGATCTGGCACGGGTGGGAGGCCGCTACAGTGATCTATGGCATGAAATTCACCTGATAAACCCACGAGATGTAGTGCCGGAGTCCAATATGCCAGGCTATCCATGGCTGGCTGAACGGATTGTCGATGGCGAACAGATCGCTGCCCGCATGCGAGTCTTACGCAAACTGGGACACCCATACACCGAGCAGCAAATCGATGCAGCCAACGAAGCGGTTTCCGGACAAAATGAACTGCAGGCACTGATCTTCTATCTGCAGGGTATGGGCATCAAATCAACCACTTCCACCAACACAGGAGCACCACAATGAGCGCTGACTGGGGCCTGGCTGCGGGTCTGTGGACAGCATTTTCAATGCTGTTATTTGTACTGGTGGTGGTGTGGGCTTACAGTCGACACAATCGCAGCCGCTTTGCCGAAGCCGCGCAACTGGCGGTATCCGACCAGTTGCCGTCAACCACCGATACCAAACCCTCGATTAATCCTACTGAACAACGGGAGCAGCAAGCATGACCCTGGGCTGGCAACTGTATGTTTTTATCATTGTTATCTGCAGCTTTATTGCGCACTTTCTATTTTTGCGTTGGAGCAGCAAATTCCGCACCGATGAAAAACTGGGTGAAGGCAATACCACTGGACACCGCTGGGATGGTGATTTGCAGGAATACAATAACCCGTTACCACGCTGGTGGTTAAACCTGTTTCAGCTGACCGTGGTTTTCGGCATCGGTTATCTGGTTTTGTATCCCGGCTCGGGCATTTATGATGGCCTGCTTAATTGGTCGCAAACGCAACAGTATGACCAACAGGTTGCCATCGAAGAAGCCGGTTACGATGCCATTTTTGCTGCCTATGTCGACCAGGATTTTGCTGCGCTGCAACAAGATCCCAAGGCCATGACAGCCGGCTTGAACCTGTTTGGAAATTATTGTGCCCAATGCCATGGCAGCGATGCCCGCGGTGCGGTTGGCTTTCCCAACTTGACTGATAACGATTGGTTGTGGGGAGGCGAACAGCAGCAGATCATCACCACCATCAGCAATGGTCGAAATGGTGTAATGCCCGGCTGGGGGGCTGTACTGGGTGGTGAACCAGGGGTTACTGCAGTCGCGCATTATGTCCGCAGCCTGTCCGGACTGGAGCATGACGCAGAGCTGGCTGGTACCGGGGAAGCACAATACGGGTTATTTTGCAGCGCCTGTCACGGCCCCACTGGTAGCGGTAACAGCCTGCTCGGCGCACCCAATTTGAGTGATGATATCTGGCTGTATGGCGCCAACCTGGAAAGCTTGAAACAAACCATCGAACTGGGTCGTAACAACCTTATGCCGGCATTTTCCGATAGCCTCAGCGAAGACAAGATTAAGGTGCTGATGGCTTATATCAAACAACTATCCAGTAACCAGCCATGAACGAACAACCTCAGCAGCCACTTTCCAGACCGCTGGCGCAACGCGTTGCAGCCATTTTATGGCCATCATTTCTATGCGCCGGGATAGCTACCATGGTGCTGTTTGCACTGATCGACCCAGTGGATTTGCACGCAATCAGTTTTCCGGAATGGAAATTAAGCCGTACCGCCGGCTACAGCATCGGTTTTTTTATGTTCTGGCTGGTAACGGCAGCAGCCAGTACCGGCACCTGGTTATTGCTTAGACGCAGTGCTGTGCTTAACCAGGCCGGTAGCAATCACTGATACCAGCACCGGCTAATAGCTTGACCAGCACACTTAAAAACTCGGATCCAACGGGTGCCGGTGATATCGGTATTACCGTTGTCGACCTGTATACATCTGTAGAGAAAATCTACCCCCGGGAAGTCCAGGGACGCTACAACCGATGGCGTACCGCCAGTGTATGGCTGTTACTTGGACTGTATTACCTGTTGCCGTGGTTAAGCATTGACGGTCAGCCACTGGTGTTGTTTGACCTGCCGGCTCGTAAGTTTTATGTCTTTGGGCTGATATTCTGGCCGCAGGACTTTATCCTGCTGACCGGTTTGTTGGTGTTGGCTGCCTTAAGCCTGTTTTTCTTCACAGCCCTGGCGGGACGACTATGGTGTGGTTATGCCTGCCCGCAAACCGTATGGACCGAGGTATTTATCTGGCTGGAACGGCTGGCTGAAGGTCCATCCGGCAAACGTAAAAGGCGTGATCGCGGCGCCTGGACTCTGGAAAAAATTTGGCGCAAAGTTTTCAAGCATTTTTTGTGGTTGCTATTCGCGTTATGGACCGGGCTTACCTTTGTTGGTTTTTTTACCCCGATTACCGAGCTGACCGTTAATCTCTGGCATTGGCAGGCTGGTGGCTGGGAAACATTCTGGGTCTTGTTTTACGGCTTTGCCACCTGGGGCAACGCAGGCTTGTTACGTGAGCAGGTATGTAAATACATGTGCCCTTATGCCCGTTTCCAAAGCGCCATGTTTGATGATGACACTCTGGTAATTTCCTATGATCAGGCACGTGGTGAACCACGCGGTTCACGCAGCCGCAAACTTGCGCATGCTGAACTTGCCGATAATAAACTTGGAGACTGTATCGATTGCACCCTGTGTGTTCAGGTCTGCCCCACCGGTATCGATATCCGCCAGGGTTTGCAATACGAGTGTATTGCCTGTGCTGCCTGTATTGATGTTTGTGATGATGTTATGCAACGGATGCAATATCCAACCGGCTTAATCCGTTACACCACCCAAAATGCCATGGCAAAACAACCCGGCAAAATCATCCGGCCACGGATACTGTTGTATGCGGGATTACTGCTGGCAATTTTAACTGCCTGGATCATCGGTGTCAGTCAAAGGGCACCGGTGATGTTGGATGTGATGCGCGATCGCAATGCCCTGTTTCGTGAATTACCGGATAACCAGGTGGAAAACAGTTTTCTGCTGCGGATTATGAACCGAACCGGGCAGGCCCAGCAATTTACCGTTACCGCCAGTGGCATACCCGGACTGGAAGTACACGGGATGGCTCAATTGAGTCTGGAACCAGGGAAAATCGGCTCGCTGCCAGTCACATTGCGGGCACCCACACAGGATATCGGACTGCGTAATGACATCTCATTCACCGTTCAGGCACAGTCCGAGCCCGGTTTGAATATTACCGAACAAAGCCGGTTTTTTGGCCCGCGACGGAGCCTTCGATGAGCCCCAGCCAACAGAATATCACCAGTTGGTACCGCTCAGGTTATGTCTGGCTGGTGCTTTCACCGCTGATCGCTACGATTGTGGCAATGATCATTACGATGGTGATTTTGCATCGCAGTGGCTCAGTCGAACAATTCGACAATCTTGGTCAGCCATTGGGCAAGGTTTACACCGGCACCCGTGACCATCCCGATTCGACAACGGACGAGCAGCATGACTGAGCGTGCATCAACAACGCGGCAGGCTGATAGAGTTTGTTATCACTGTCACGAACCGGTGCCTGCCGGTTTGAGTTTGCAGGTGATTATTGACGCGGCGCCACGTGCTATGTGCTGCCATGGTTGCGCCGCTGTGGCGGGCATGCTGGCCAATTGTAATCTGGATAGCTTTTATCAAATACGCACTGCAGCGGCGGCAAGGCCGGTTTTGCGTTCTGAGCAATGGTGGCAGGCATTTGACGACCCACAGCTATTAGCGCAACTGGCGGAAACCAGCGATCAGCAGCTTTACCGGATGCCGGTTAATGTCAGCAACCTTCGCTGTGCGGCTTGTGTGTGGTTGCTGGAAACCTGTCTGAGTAAACTGCCGGGCGTCGTCAGCATCGCGGTCAATTATGCGACTGGTCAGGGTGAACTGCATTGGCGCCCTGCCCAGACATCGCTCAGTGATATCCTGATTGAAGCCGATAAGCTCGGTTATCCGCTGCAGCCTGCGGTGCTGGCCAGCTGCCGTGAACAACGCGCACAACAACGCACCAGTCTGCGACGCCTACTGGTGGCGGCACTGGGTATGTTCCAGGTGATGATGATGTCGGTCGGCCTGTACCTGGGCGCCGGCAGTGACATGCTGCTGGCTGAGCGTGATTTTTTCCGCTGGATCGCATTACTGCTGGCCACCCCGGTGGTCTGGTACAGTGGTTGGCCTTTTTTGCAGGCCGCCTGGTATCAAATCCGCCATTTTCGACCGGGTATGGATGTACCGGTGTCATTGGCCATTCTGATGGCTTGGGGCAGCAGCTGTATCAGCACCTTTAGCGGCAGCGGCGAAGTGTATTTTGATTCGGCGGTAATGTTTGTGTTTTTCCTGAGTGTATCGCGGCATCTGGAGCAACGCGCACGGCTGCGCGCCCAGGCGATCAGTGAACACGCCAGCCAATTGTTGCCGTTGATGGTCAAGCGCGTCACTGCCGATGACAAGTTTGAGATTGTCCAGGCTTTGCAGATACACAACGGTGATCAGCTGCAAATTGCTGCAGGTGAAACCCTGGCAGCTGATGGTCTATTGCTGGGTAGCACTGCGGTAACCGTCAGTGAAAGCCTGCTGACCGGTGAATCCCAGCCGATTATCAAACAACCCGGTGAGACCCTGCTGGCCGGCAGCCAGCTGTTGGATAGCACAGCCCGCCTGCAGGTAACGGCCTGTGGCAAATACACCACCCTGGCAGCGATCCAGCGCCTGATGCGCAATGCCGGTAATGCCGCTGGCAGTGGTTTTGATTGGAGCGGGCGCATTGCAGTATGGTTTACCAGCGGTCTGTTGTTGTTGGCCGGATTGACTGCGGTATTGCATTGGCCGGCTGGCTGGCAACAGAGCCTGCAGACCACCCTGGCGGTGCTGGTGGTCAGTTGCCCATGCGCACTGGCGCTGGCAATGCCCTCGGCTTTGGCGGCCGCCCGTACGCAACTGGCTCGTCAAGGCATTTTGTTACGTGATGCCGCCACCTTGTTACGCCTGCCTGGCATTGATCGTCTATTGGCGGATAAAACCGGCACACTGACCCACGGTGATTTCAGCCTGCGCAGTGTGTGCCAGTTGGCGGGTATGACCAAAAATGAAATCACCCGTTATGCCGCGGCGCTGGCACAACACTCACATCACCCGCTGGCCCGGGCCGTCACAAACAGCACCACAGTTAGCGTGGCTGAACAGGTGACTGAATCACCCGGGCAAGGTATCAGTGGCATGCTGGATGGGCATTGTTACCGGCTGGGCAGGCTTAATTATGTGGCTGCGTTATCCGGTGTGGATACCATTCGGGTTCGTACCGCACTACCGGATACTGCCGGTGATGATGGCAATAGCGAGTTGTGGCTGGGCAACGAACAGCAGGTATTGGGCCTGATACTGTTGGCCGATGAAATTAAGCCGCTGGCTGCTGAGCAACTGGCTAAGTTGTCGTTGCCGGTAACCCTGTTGTCCGGAGATACGCCAACAGCTGTAGCCGGGGTCGCCGGACAACTGGGTATTTCCAATTATCATGGCGAGCTGCTACCGGAAGCCAAGCTGGCATATCTGCAAACACTGCAAAATAGTGGCCATAAAGTGCTGGCCGTTGGTGATGGGATTAATGATGCGCCATTGCTGGCAGCTGCCGACGTGGGTGTTGCGATCGGTGTTCGGCATAGCCTGGCCAAGGCCGCAGCAGATGTCTTGATTCTGCATGATGATTTGGCCGCATTACCGGAACTACAAACCATTGCTGCGATTACTCGCCGGCGTATCCGGCAGAACCTGGGTTGGGCTTTGTTGTATAACCTGAGCATTGTCCCAGTGGCGATGCTCGGCTGGTTGCCGCCGTGGCTGGCGGCTTTGGGCATGTCACTGAGCTCCTTGCTGGTGGTTGGTAACAGCCTGCGGTTGCTTACGCCACAGCAAACACCTCTGGCAAACACTCCTGAACCCCGCCCTGCACCGCATGGCTTACCTGCCAGACCGTTAAAAGCATGAGCAGTTTACTGTTTCTGATTCCTTTGTCGCTGCTGGTTCTGGCTTTGGCTGTGGTGTTGTTTTTCTGGGCTGTGCGCAGTGGCCAATATGACAACATGGACAGCGTAGCAATGCATATGGTGCTTGATGACGACCGGCAACCACCGGCTGATCTGCAGCAACCTGGGTCGAAAGAATCAACACCATGAATCAGGATTTATGGTTGGTACTCCCCGGTCTGTTCGCTGCCGGCCTGGCCGGCAGCGGGCATTGTTTTGGGATGTGTGGCGGCCTGGCGGCACTGGCCGGCAGTAGCACACAGACCAACCAGTTAATCTGGTTAAATCTGGCACGTATCAGCAGTTATATGCTGGTCGGTGTAATAGGCGCTTTGTTACTGCAATGGGGTTTTAGCAGTAGTGAACAATTACTGCGTATCTCACAGCTGGGTTCTATCAGTCGTCTGCTCTCAGGGATTTTGTTATTGCTGATCGCCTTCAGCCTGTTTGGCTGGCGTTTGGATGCTTTGTTGATACGACGCATTGCAGCTATCTTTTGGAAGCGGTTGCAGCCATTAACCCAGCGGTTATTGCCATTGCGTAACCCAGGTGATGCTTTGTTGTTCGGTATGTTGTGGGGCTGGTTGCCCTGTGGATTGGTATATGCAGTGGCTCCCGCTGCCTGGCTGCGTGCTGATGCACTGCAAGCCGGGTTAATGATGCTGGCGTTTGGATTGGGTACTTTGCCTGCAATGCTGGCTACCGGGATGGCCTCGGCGCGGATCAGGTTGTGGATGCAGCAACCTTCTGTGAGGTGGATATCGGTGCTGATGATTGCTATTGCAGGGCTATGGTTGATGTATCAACCGTTGTTGGGTTTATTTGGTAGTGGTCATGCGCACCACTAGCAGGCAACCAGGCTGAGCCATGCATATTACTTCACCCGGCGATTTTGTATGGCGCATCGGCTGCTGAAATCAACATCGAGCAAATGTTCAGTGCCACATGGGCACAATGAAATAGTCTCGGTCAGTCTCAAATACAATGCTGACAGGCCGCTTGATCCGATTAGCAATTGCGCAACAGATTTCAGTGAGTTGAAACGTGATTGGCATGGCTGGATCGACAACAGTGTTGATCATGTCTTGCAGCTCAACCAGCAAGACCCACTGCTCGATTATTTTCAAATGCATGAACCGGAGCAATTACAGCGGCTGCTGATTACACCCGGCGATCCGTCGACCGAAATGCTGGCAGCATTGTTTATCTGCAAGTTTTCGGCCTTTATTACCGCTCGAAAATTCCCTTTTCATACGGCCGCACTGACGATTGAGGAAACACCAACAAACCAGGTGAAAATTACTCCACAGGATGTAGCACTTTTCCCTCGTTTATCGCAGCCAGGATGGTGGTGCAGAGCTGATCCATCAGTCAATGACCTGGACCGGCAATTAACACAACAATCAAAACAGGAGTTTAACGTTGTATAAGAAATACCCACACCGAATCCAGCACCAGCCTGGACATAGCCTTTTGCTTTCCAATCGGAGCTGCTAGTTATGTATCTCCACCATCGTATATTGAATCAGGGGCTACTCAACCCCGCACTTGATCCTGAGCAACTGGGCCGAGAGTTCAGGCAGCAAGGTTATCTGCAGATAACCGATGCACTGCGGCCGGAAGTTGCAGATATTCTGTATGAATGTTTGCGTGAGAAAGTACCCTGGTCGATCGCTTACCGTGATCACGAGCAAGCAAAAACAATCCGTCGTGATGTATTTGAACAGCTACCGGCAACCGAGCAGGATGATTTCTGGCAAAGGATCTCGGAAACGGCAACCGATGATTATCAGTTTGTTTACGACACCTACATGATGATCAGCGCCTACCTGAACAAAAAAAACCCTGAACTACCCATCAACCGGGTGGTTGAAGAAGTCAATAAACCACCCTGGATGGATTTCTGGAAAACCATTACCGGCGATCATGAGGTGATCAAAACCTATGTGCAGGCCACCCGCTACATCGCAGGTTATTACCTGAAAACACACAATGACTTTCAGGCCGGGCAGGATCGGCGTTTCGCCATCGTTATTAACCTGAGTAAGAACTGGGAAACCCATTGGGGAGGTCTGTTTCAGGCGCTTGACGATCAGGGTGAGGTCAAACTGACCCTGACGCCGAAGTACAACTCCATCAATATGTTCCAAATACCGGCATTGCATTGTGTTTCACCGGTTGCAGATTATGTGCAGGCGGAACGGCTGGCGCTGGTTTGTTGGTTGCGGGCGGATCATAATAAGCTTTGAATTAGTCACCAACAGTTAATCCTGGAGGATGATCAGACATGCATTCTCCTCACTGATACTGGGAGTAGTAATATGAAACTTAACACCACCGCACTTGCATTAGCCGCCGGCTTACTCTGGGGTGGAGCTATGCTCATCGTTGGACTGGCTAACATGATTTGGCCGCCTTACGGCAGCGCACTGCTCAGCCTTGCTGCTTCTATCTACCCAGGCTACACACCTGGATCAGGCTTGATCTCGGTCATCGTTGGTACAGTTTACGGTCTGATCGACGGTGCAATCGGCGGTGCAATATTTGCCTGGCTGTATAACTTGTTTGCACAGAAACATTCTGGCTAATCGACTAAGCTGAAATTTTTGTTTTGTAACGCTCGTTATTGCCTCTAAATTGGTACTCGTATGCATGACTAGCCCGGATATTGCACGAGTATTTGGATTTTAGGGTGAAAGTGGCCAAACAGTTGGTGTTCTCGTCGGCTAAACCATAGCGGGCTATGGTGTGCCGGGGATAGCGCCAAATATGACGCCACTTTCAGCGTAAAACCAAACAGGTACAAAACGTGTCGACCACCACTATAACCAAAATCCACCTATACTTTTGATATTAAGTATATTTTATGGACCTATTCGCCGTACTCGTGCAATATCCGGGCTAGCAGGTATATGTAAACAGCGCCTTCACACTTTATAAACAAAGGCCTGACTTCGCCTGAACGTCGAAATTTATTGGCCACCTGTGAGGTGTTTTTGGATAGTTTGATAGGCCCCAACCAAAAATGATTCTCGCAACCGATGCTGATCACGCCAATGCAGCTGAGTGAATACTATCCCGATCAGTTCCAGCTCAGGATCAACAAAATACAAGGTGCCGGTTCCTCCTGTCCAGCCAAATGTGCCGATTGAACCCGGCATTGGTGTCTGCTGCCGGTAACGCACGGAAAGCCCGTAACCCCAGCCGTTATCTCCCGCCCTGGCGCCCGGCAGAGACGGATCGACATGATTGCGAGTCATCAGCGATACCGACTCCGGCTGCAATACCCGCACTCCATCATATTCACCACCCTGCAGCAGCATTGATGCAAAACGGTGGAAATCATTCAACGTACTTCTCAAACCACCACCACCTGAATAGAAACTGGTTGGTGTTTCCTGCAGATCTTCGTCTATAGCAAACCCCTGCTCACTTTCACGGGTAAACAGCACCGAATATCCGGCTGTCTTTTCCGGTG
Organism: Gammaproteobacteria bacterium; assembly: GCA_021772985.1. Lineage (GTDB taxonomy): Bacteria > Pseudomonadota > Gammaproteobacteria > Xanthomonadales > Wenzhouxiangellaceae > JAJFKX01. The sequence continues at coordinate 57,499 of JAJFKX010000008.1, read as the reverse complement.
GCACATAGAACATCGTATTGTCCATTTGCAATGGATTGAACAGTCGCTGCTGTAAAAATTCAGCCAGGCTTTTACCGCTACCGGCTTCGACCACAGCTGCCAATACTTCATAGGCATTGCCGTATTGGTAGCCTTCTCCAGGGTGGTGCCGCAGCGGTAATGCAGCAATGCCTTGAGCAAAAGCTTTAGTATCCTGGGAATCATACAGTTTGTCTGTCGCTGGCGAAAAGCCTGCCAGCCCTGCGGTGTGCGTCAACAGGTGATGAATGGTTAATGGCGTTTTGGGCTGCACCAGGAGTGGTTCACCATCTGCCGTTTCACCAACCTGCACTTTGGCTTGAGCAAATGCTGGAATATGCTTTGATACTGGATCGTTCAGAGCCAACACGCCATCCTCAATCAGCATCATGACTGCAACAGCAGTCACTGTTTTGGTCAGTGATGATAACCGGACTACAGTCTCCGGTGTTACCGATGTGCCTGGGCTGGCCATGCCATATGCTTCCCGGAACACTACTTTTCCGTTGATTGAGATTAAGCCTAATGCATTCGGCACCTGCCCACTATTAACCTGTTCCTGCATCAACTGAGAAACAGCAGACCAATTGATGTCATCTTGTGGTTTTCCACCAGCCGCAAACGCAATACCCATCGGGGCACTAACCATTCCGCCTGCTAATAAGATTTGCAGCACGACAACTATGGAGAACCTGTGAACTGAAAAGTACCAATTGCTCATCAGAATGATCCCTGCAAAACAAATTAGATGCCTTGTTAATTGGAAGCGTTAACAGACAGCCGCATCATAAATACCTTTTACCGCACATTATTCAGTTATCGATACACTTGAATCACGCAGAAAATAATGTTTACATCCAATGCAGGGAAAACAAAGGGAAATACCAATGACCGATTACAACGTCGACATCAACATCACTTTCACGGAAGGCAAATACGTTCCTAATCTCGCCGATATCTGGGGTTTGATCCGCTCGTTCGATGCACAAAACACCATTACCGTCTGGAAATGCGCCAAGGCCACACCCGAATACGGGCATAGCGTGGGCACCATACGGGCACTGTGGTTCAGTCATGATCATCCATTGCCGACTGAGCCCAGCACCCGTGAGAAAATGATTGCCCGTGATGATGTTGCGCTATCGCTCACCTACCAGGGCTGGCAAAAACAAGCGGATGCACCGGTCACGCCACCCTACGTATCAACCATGACACTCACCGGATCGGGAGAGATGGCAGCCGAGGTCGTGTTGCATTGGCAAGCGGAATCGAGCAATGCACGACAGACTGTGGATTTCTACAAGTTTGCTGCCAACAACATCGCTGAACACTTCGGTCTGCAGCATACAATCAGCGTGCTGACTCCCAAGGGTTAAGACGCAGCTCTGTAAACCGTGGCTGAGTAATCTGATCGCCGATACAATCGGCTCCTACAAATTCATACACCAGCGCCCGGCAGCTGGGATGATTGAATTGCCTCTACTCAGAGAAAAAGGAATAAGGAGTGCTGGCTTGGTCGTTTCTGCCCAGGGTGCCAAGGCCAAAATTGTCCTCGATTGTTCTTAGCAGATTGTAGTGATTATAGGTAGCAAAGCAAATGGACATCCATATAACCTAAAAAGCCCTATTCAAAAAGCCGTATGTGATCGATATTTCATGGCATGAGCAAGGCTCCTGCATCAATAAAAATATAGTATATTTGACTTAAAACTAAATAAGAATTATGATTTAGCTTATGAATTCGCAAAAAACTGATATACACGCCACCCGTATGCTTCCGCCAAAACAGCAGCGCAGCCGGAAAACCCTGGAGAAAATCCTTACCGCGATCATCGAATTACTGGCCGAGCGTGAGTACGAGGACATTACCATTGCGCAAATTACAGCGCATGCCGGCATAACAGCCGGCGCCTTCTATACCCGTTTCGCTTCCAAGGAGTTAGCGCTGGATTATCTGTTGATCGAAATGCTGCAGCGTCAACTCGAAAACACCCAGGCCTTTTTCTCAAACGAACACTGGCAAGACCAGGGGCTGACAGCCCGCTTTGAGGCTCTGATTGATATGGTCGTCTCATCAATCAACCATTCCTCCGGACTAGCACGCGCACTAGCCTTGCGTGAGGTTATCCGTCCCAATGAAATGAATGCTGAGGAACGTCAGCTGCGTGCTGACGTTTCGGCAATCATCGAGCAATGGCTATTGCAGGCTCAGGGAAAAACCACCGATGACCAGTCAACCCTTGTGATCAGATTCGCGCTTAATTTAATCCGTTCGATGGTTAACACGCATCTGCTGTTTACTCCCCTGGATAATCGCTTTAGCGCCGACAACATACAAGCAGAGTTGAAGCGAGTCGTAATCGCCTATTGCAAGGCCAACATAAGTGACTTGGAACAATGCAATGAAACATAACCATTCTGAAACTGACCGCTTAATGACAACTACTGCAGCAGCACCAGGCGATAGTTTGATGCAGGCAGCTTTTGAAACCCTGCTGGTTATTAGCCCGTTTATCTTTGCAGCCATTTTCAGAAATACTATCGGCTTTCCTTATTTGGGTCCGATCGCTATTGTTATTGGCGTTGTAATTGCAAGCCTGCTTTTACGCAGGCGAAATATCAGCTGGCGCGACTTAGGTTTTAAGCGGCCAGACAAATGGTGGCGTATTGTGATTGCTGCTATAGCCACATGGATAGCTATCGGCCTGGTTACCAATGTTGTTATTTTCCCAATAATACAAGCGCTTGAAATAGCACCCATAGATTTGTCCGCACTTGCACTGATACGCGATGGCGGACTGCTGACTTTTTTGATATTCGTGGGCCCATTGGCTTGGGGTACTGCGGCTTTTGGAGAGGAATTCATTGCCCGCGGGTTTATCCTTAATCGGTTTGCCGGCGCTCTGGGGCAAAACCGTACAGCATGGGCGGCTGCCGTGGTCATTCAGGGCATCATTTTTGGCCTGGCCCACAGCTGGCAAGGCCCCACTGGAATTTTGACCATCAGCATTATAGGTATGATTTTCGGTTTGGCTTATCTATTGTGTGGCCGCAATTTATGGGTCACTATACTTGCCCATGGCCTGATTGATTCGGTATCGATTATCGCAATCTATGTTGGCGTCCCCATTCCCGGTTAAGTTCATACAAATGCTTTTGTCCTGATGTATCAATAGCTTGAGACACAAGGCATATATCATTTAGGTGAAATCAAATACATGCAATTCACCAAACGTCTGAGAGAACCCATCAAAAAAGGTGAAATCACCTGCAGTGTTCGCATCTGGAAAAAACCTCGGGTCCGCATAGCTGGGCGGTACAAGCTCGATTCCGGGGTTGTTGTTATCGATCAAATGCATCCGCTGGATTTCGACGACATTACCCCGGCACTGGCTCGAAAATCAGGCTTCAGCGGTGTTGCGGACCTGCTTAAGGTTGCCAAGCATGGTAAAGGTGAGAAAATCTATCTGATAGAGTTTCACTATGAACACCCTGGTTAAAATACTAACAGCCACACACCACATCCCAGAAACCGGGAATATTGAACTATCCCTATTCCGAAAAAAAAGAATAAGGACTGCTTGTCTGGTCGTTTCTGCCCAATGTGCCAAGGCCAAAATTGTCCTCGATTGTTCTTAACAGATTGTAGTGATTGTAGGTACCAGCCTGCGGGCTGGAAATACCATTCAACACATCTTTGCCCAGCAGCAGCGTATAGATCTGATTTTCCTCCGTATAAGGTCCGTTTTCATCGAAGGTCAACACCACCAGGGTACGCGCTGGAAACACCGTTGCAATGTTATCGTTTGCAATCGGATATAAATTCAAAAACCACTGGACCCAACTGGAGATGTTGCCAACCCGGGCAGAATTGGTAGGGTCGTTCTGATTCGCTGTGGTGTTCTGAGCTGGAGGGAGTCCATGGCCATCGTGGTATCTATTCGGTGTATACCAGCAAAAATTCGGCAGACTCCCGTTGAAAAGGTCCCCGGCCAGCAGCGATGCATCCACCACATTATCCAGCCGGTTAAACCGGGTAATTCTGGGAAAGGAGATAAACGGATTGTGCCGACTGAGGTAATACCAGGCATCCGGGTTGCCGGGCTGCCGGGTGTAGTGATTGGTTTCTTTCGCACCCAGATCTGTCTTGCTGCCGCTTCGACCACCAGCCCCCGGTAAATCCTCAATATAAGCCCGCCAGCTCAAGCCTGCATCTTCCAGTAAATCCACTATGCTGCGAATTTCAAAAGGATCCTGACCAGCCTCTGACACCTGTTGTGGAACATTGTCTCCGGCAAAGTCCCAGCCACCCGGCGGCATCTTGGTGCCCGGTTTAGTCACATTGTGGGGGAAACCCAAGGTTGAACCTGCAATGGTCGCAATGTAATTCGGTTGCGAAGGATGACAGCAGCCATGGTTATCAGAAAGATAAACCCCCTGCTCCCGCAGCGCAGACATAAAAGGATCCAATAATACGTTGGTATCGGATTCGTTCTCACACATCACGATAAGAATATGATCGAACCATTTGCCTTGATTTGCCATTGTTATCCCCCGATCAGATTTTTGGTTATTAAGAATATCGACGCAAATCCGAGTGTAACACAGCTCAAATTAATAGCGGTCTGCCAACAATCAGGTACCCGTGGGTACTTTCGATGTGTTTATGGATGGCTTCCCACTCTGCATGCAGCGGGAGCGAGCTGGCGTATTTTCAATGTTGCCCTGGGCCTAAACGCATCAGCTAAGCTTTAATCTGTTACAACGAGGTACTTAATTGTTGCATCCAGGTCTCATGTGACCTGGATGCAACAAAAAGATACCTGGGTGAAAACTCCTCTCTCCCGGCCCAAGTAATATCGACTCAAGCCTTCAGCGACACTACCTGGAGGTGATATTCAACATTCAATTAATAAGAGGGAAATATCATGCCATTAGTAACTTTAGAACCAGGAAAATCCATTTCACTGTCGCCCAACGAGGACCCTAAGAATCCGGATGCGGTGTCCAACCCAAATCCTGTTGAAGGTCAGTACACGATGGACGTCAACAACGATGCGATTGCCATTGTCCAGAAGTTTATTCCGGCCAACGGCTATCAACCGTTTCTCAGCCCGCTTCCGAAGGGTCTTACCATTGCCAACAACGGTGCTGTGACGCTGACGGTAAAAACACCTGGGTTATAAATCAGTACCTGGAGTATCAGAATCACCGTCAAAAACAGGATAAGAGTGTTAAGCCACTCTCAGGGCGCTTCGCTAAAAACCGGTGCCCGACCTTGAAGCCTGGGCTTTAAATCAGCTGGATGACAGCGATTGGATTGATACTCATTAGCTGATGTTCAAATACAACAATACTTTGGTTAATCGACGTAATGATCGATACAAACCAACAACATAACGGGAGACTAACATGTCAACATATATTCCAATTAGTAACCAAACTGAAGAAAACATTTACCTGAGCTATAACACTGACAGTTCATCCGAACTCCAGTACACCTATATCCCTCCTGGGGGGCAATGGACCCCTGGTGATGAAGTTCTGGCAGTTTCAGTGATCGACAAGGCGGCTTATGATGCTGCCGCCAACCCGATTACTGCTTGGGCTGGTGAATACGAGACCGAGACGCATTACTATGATGATTTCTTTTCTCCGCTGGTGATCGGCGCAGATGGGTCTGTTTCGGTCGCCGGTGAAGCGCTGGTCGAGTTCACCTTTGACGAAGACACCAGCACACTCAGCTGGAATAGACAGCAAATTAAAGACCGGTCTACAAATGCAACCATCACCTTCACGGAACCCGATGGCGTGCAGCAATTTTCCGGCACCATCGTACCATCAGCAAACGAAGGGAAATTGTGGTACAACGGAACCAAGGTCTCCGGATAGTGGGGGTAGATGCCTCCGGGTAGCAACAGCGTGATTCCGACAAGTATCGGCTAAGATCATTTGAAAGTGACCTTTTCAACGATCATTACTCCAAGTGCCCAGGCGCCTCGATGCGCCTGGGCAAGCATATCGACACCCATTATTATTTAGTAATGGGCGTTTGGATTCAGTTCTCCGACAGCATCAATCCACTTCAACAGGACAGGCCGGAATCGTATACAGGAACCAAGCTCTCCGCATAACTAAAGCTGGATTCCAACAATGGTTGATTCAAATGATATAGTTTCATTAGATTGGGGTAGCACAACATAATGTGGCAAAAAAATTAACAATTGGCAGCAATCAGCAAGTTTCCCGATCCATCGTCGCCACAAAATGCCCGCAACTGTACCGGTCGATTGACGTCATTACGAAATTGTGGCTCTCAGGGCATGCCAATAAGCAAACAATAGATGCTTTTTCAGCCTAGCACCCTGATCCTTTAGAGGAGTATGGTATTAATAACGGTGTTGCAGTTGCTGCAAATGTTGGAAAAATTAAATCAACGGAGTTTATCGGTCTGGATCAGGAAGCTATAGAAGTGAAAATATGACACTGTGGATTCTTAGGTATTGTTTTCATTGGAGACAGTCTATAAGACACGCCGATTATATAATCACCCATATTTTATCTATAAAAATATTTTAGAAATGCACTTTAGCGATTATGGGTCTCTATGAATAATGCTAACCAGGGTTGTTCTCTGGTCAAGCGCTGGGCACCAACCGCCTGCCCTTTGGATGAAATTGTCCGGGCCCATAGACGTTCTTGGCAAGAACTGAGCCAGTCCCTGCAACGTGCTCCTTGCTATGAGCGTTGACAAACTCACTGTATCCGCAATTATCGCATTGAAGGAGTACTATACCGTTGCAAATCATTAGGGAGCTTCGTAAACGTAAGGTCTTTACCACGGCCGCAATCTATCTGCCGATCGCCTGGATCGTAACCGAAGTCCTGACCTTTCTGTTCGAAAAGTTTCCGGTGCCAGCATGGGCTGATGAGCTGATCGCCGCAATCTTTGTCGCTGGATTTCCTGCGGCAATGATACTGGCTTGGACTTTCGATCTCGGGCCTAACGGACTGACCCGTACTAAAGCCAATAAAGCCCAAGGCCTGGTCACAATAGTCTGCGCAGCATTGCTGATGGCAGGTGGAACCGCGGGGCTTTTTTACCTGATCAAACCCAACGTACCGGAGCTGAACGAGGTTTCCGTGGTAATCGATCCGGCAGCCAATTCGATTGCCGTATACCCGTTCGAAAATCTGAGTTCCGATCCCGAAGACGCATACTTCAGCGATGGCATGACCATCGAGCTGATCACACGATTATCGCAAATCAAGGGGCTGCATATTGCCGGGATCGCTCAAACCAAACAGCAAACGCTGTCACTGGGCGTGGAACCTGAAGTGCGTTATCGGCTTGAAGGTACTGTGAGGAGATCCGGTGACAAGGTGCGTATCACAGCATTGTTGGTAGATCGAGCCAGCAGCTTTACGGTTTGGTCGAATATATTCGATAGCGAGTTGCAGGATGTGTTCGAGTTCCAGGAACAAACTGCACTGCACATCGCCGAGGCACTTGACGTTCGGCTCAGTGCTGAAGAACAGTCAGCCGTGGCACGACACCACACAGTCAATCCAGCCGCCTACGACGCATTCCTGCGTGGCTGGTCTTTGATCGAGTCGTTTCATGTTAATTTCGACCTGCCCGGGGAGAAACTCGAGGCGGCGCGGGCACACTTTCAAACCGCACTGAGCATTGAGCCCGCTTATGCCCGGGCCGTTGCCGGGCTGGCGATGGTAGAAAGTTATGCTGTTTTTTTGAAGGTCGAACCAGCCGCAAACCGGAACCTGGCTCAGGAACTGGCCAGCCAGGCGATTGCGCTTGATGATAGTCTCCCGGAGACCCATTTCGCGATGGCCAGAGCTTTATCCAGTAGCAAAGACTATTCCGGCGCCGCTGCGGCATTTCATAAGGTGCTTGAACTCGACTCACAGAACGGCTATGCCTGGTGTGAATTGGCAGGAGTATTAAATTTCCAAGACCCGGCTGATCCAGTGGGCGCTGAATTAGCAGCCAGGGAAGGGATACGCTTCCGGCCTGCTTATAGCACGGCCTATTTCAATCTCGGCGCCGCCCTGCAACAGCAGCAGCGCTTACGCGAAGCAGCCGATGCATACCAGCAAAGTCTGCAATTGAATCCTGCGGACCAGGGTTTGCAACGAACTCTTGGCCAATTATACCTCGAGTTGGGCGACTACATTGAGGCCCTGGCGCGTTTCGAAATACTCGAACCTACACCAGAGTTACTGATCCAGATCAGCGTAGCTCATCAGGCGCTGGGGAACAGTCAAGACGCTCTGAAAGCACTGGAACAGGCTGTCGCCGCCGGCTATCGTGACTTTGCAGCAGTCGAAGCCAACCCCCAGCTTGCAGGGCTGGTTGATGAACCTCGCTATCGAAAATTAATCGAGCAAATACTAAAGCCGCTCGAGGCCAACTGATCGCACTGGCTGAATCCGGCAGTCCGTATAGAAGGATATTTCATATCCACCCAACACTCTATTTCAGCCACATCTTCCAGCAACTTGCTTAGCAGCAGTGGCTAAAATTCACAATGCGTAAATCACCGAGACGATTACGCCGATATTTTTATCTCTGAAAATATTGCAGCAATACACTTGCAGATAACGGGGCTTTGGATTCAGTTCATTCAGCGTCCGCGTCTCGATTTCTTCTCAACAATCTCAATTGCCTGGAAATAGCACTCGATGACATCCACCCAGGCAAATGTGCCTCTGGTAAGACAATCCAATACACCAATCGGCGTTGGCCTGCGCAGGGCTTTGAGGCAGTTAATCAGATTCTTGATATCAGCTTCACCACCGTGACCTTTTTTATCCAGGCAGTTACCCCAGGCTTCAATCAAATCGGCCCATGGATACTTGCCGATGGCTTCAATGACACTTCTGATGAAACTCCTGAAATCACGTTGCTTAACACCTTTATCTTCTGCCGCTTTAGCGGCTTTATTAACGGCATCGACACAGTCACACAATATTTTTGCTGTTTTCGATCCGATCTTGCCGTCAATATCCAGATTATTCAAACTCTGGAAATATCGAACAGCGGCATCTGTGGCTGGACCAAATACACCATCCGCGCCACTCGGACCAACAAAGTAACCGCATTTAATCAGATGGGACTGAGCTGTTCTAACCAGCCCCCCCTGTGACCCCTGTTTTAAAGCCCTACCTTTGGGAAGTTTCATATTCGAACTCCTTCTCAGCATTATTCCCTGTGCCGATTTAGATATCACGAGTGACCCGCAGTTCCATTTGACGAACAACAACTACCCAAGCAAAGTGTTTTTTTAAATGAGAGTAAACAGCAAATTTGCATATCCTGGAACGATGGCAGGTACTGGTCGATTAGATCATCACGGATACTTTTATCTATGAAAATATTGTAAAAAGATACTTTATGGATAATGGGTGTCTATGAATAATATGAAAATTGGCATTGTAGGTGCCGGCGGAGCCGGCGGATATTTCGCAGGGCGCTGGGCCGAAGCTGGTTTGGATGTAACCCTGATCGCCCGTGGCCGGCACTTTGAAGCTATTGTTGCTGACGGATTGCATGTGCTCAGCCCATTCGGTGATATACATCTATCGATACCTGTTCACAACAACCCAGCAACACTGGCATCCGCCGATTTGGTCATGTTCGCAACCAAATCCTGGCAGCTTCATGATACGGTCGCATCTGTATCACCCTACCTGCGCCCGGATGCATTGGTATTCGGCATCCAGAACGGTGTGGGTACAATTGATGTACTGGCTGATTTTTTTCCTGTTCAGAACATCCTCGGCGCAACCTGTCGTATTATCAGCTTGATTGAAAAGCCCGGCATCATTCGGCATGTTGGCGTCGAACCGACTATCCTGCTGGGCGAAACCACATCAGGTATTTCAGAGCGGACTCAACAACTCGAATCGGCACTCAGCCTCGGCGAGCAGCTTTCAGTGACAGCATCGCCAGACATCATGCTTGAACTATGGAAAAAGTTTCTGTTTTTCGCACCAGTCAGTGGCATCGGCTCGGTCACCCGGTCTTCAATTGGGGAGTTTCGCGGTGTTAAGCCAACCCGTGAACTGCTCAATTCTGCATTGCGGGAAGTCGTCGCAGTAGCTCAGGCATGTGGGGTTAGTCTGAAACAAAAAACGGCTGACCGGGTCTTGGACTTCATCGATACCCTGCCGGCTGATGGCACCAGTTCGATGCAACGCGATTTTGCTGACGGACGGCGTACTGAGTTAGATGCCTTGTCCGGCCACATCTCAAAGCTCGGCCGGGAGCTTGATATATCCACACCCGTTCATGATTTTATATATCAGACACTACTGCCTCTGGAACTGAAGGCCCGTGGTGAACTTCAGTGTTGATGGATCAATAGCAATTCTAAAAGATTGCCGGGGATGATCAATGAGCTGGCCATTTTTCATCTACTGCTGCGACTTCCATGGTCAGATGAAGATCAATCGTTTGCCCGGCTGTCAATTTGATATCAGTCCGCACCAATGTTTCAAACCCTTCCATCTCAGCAGTCAGCTTGTATGGACCAACCGGCAACTGCACTGCCCGGAATCGGCCGCGTGCACTGGTTACCAGCTCCCGTTCAATGTTGCTGGCGGTATTGACCAAGGTTATCGTAACCCCAGGTAGAGTAGCGCCACTTTCATCAGTGACAGTGCCTTCAATAACACCAGTGGTGGCCTGGCTCTGAGCGAACACTGGGTCTGCAAGCAGTGTTGCTGCCAAGGTGACGGTTACCAGCAGCAAGGCAGCAGGAACAACTTTGATCAGACGCTTGTACTTTGACATAAAACTACCTTGTTAGTGTTCCAGACACTTTTTAAATCCACCTGAAACCTTACGGGAACGGAACTGCCAAGTCCAGCAGCTCAGCAGCCATACCCCAATAACCACTTAGAAACGGTAACTCAGGCCCAGTGTAAACAACAATGGATCGACTACCACATCCACCTCGGTAACCTGTGCTCCATTCACAAACACTTCAGCCTGGGTATCAATGTCCAAAAACCAGATAGAGGTATTCACCGCCCAGCTATCATTCAATTGCCAGTCAATACCGGCATTCGCGGCAAAACCGAAAGAATTGTCCAGATCAAGGTCTGTGGTGGTCACCCCGCCTCCCAGGATGTCGTCCAATGCAGCAGTTAAGACCGGATCAGAATCGCTTTTGTAAAACCAGGTCCAGTTCACACCGGCGCCGATGTAGGGTCTTATCCGACCCTGTGGATTAAAACGGTATTCTACGGTTAACGATGGCGGTAAATGTTTGGTCTCACCAACTTCTACGCCTGCCAGCACACCTTCGCCGTTGATATCATGCTCATATGGCGCAGCCGCCAGCAATGTCACTGCCCAGTTAGGATCAAGTGCATAACTTAAGCTAAAGGTAAAACCCAGTGCATCGTCCACCTCAACTTCATCTTTGCCGGGGATCAATCCAAGGCCGTTATCACCGATAACACCATCACTGCTATCCAGCGGGGCTACATAGGTGGCACCAAACCGCAGCAGCCATTTATCTTCCGCCTCCCGTTGGGCAAACGCTGTGTTAAACATCAACAGACCTAAGACTGCAACGGATAATACTTGTTTTTTGCGGTACATTTGATTTGCTCCCAATCAACCTGTCGACAGTCTAGGTTTAGACCGGTAACAGTTTATTGATCATGATCAAGCACTTTTAAGGCAGTTTAAACCGTAAAATTGGAGCTGGAAAAAGGTTATTGTTGGTAGGCGTAGTCGGTTGTTTTATCGCAAAATCCGGCCAGTTCACGTAGCTTATTGATGTCTTTGATTTCCAACAGGCTGCGGCTGGCGGTGATGCAGCCACTATCTTTCAATTGCCGGAATGCACGAGATACGGTTTCCAATTGCAGGCCCAGATAATTCGATAAATCCTGTCGGCTGATAGCCATATCAAAACTGTCCGCTTTCAAACCACTGTTGCGGCGGCGATCAGCATAACGACACAAAAACAAGGCTACGCGTTCCTGTGCAGAACGCCGTCCAAGCAGCTCATGATTTTCGTAACTGGTATTCAGCTCGCGCGACGTCATGCGCATGATTTGCCGGCCCAATGTTGGAATACGAATACTCAGTGATGCCAGCTCGGCTAACGGCAGGGCACACACATTACTGGTTTCCATGGCTTGTACACTTACCCGGTGATGCTGGTCTGCCAGTGCATCCATGCCAAACAGCTCACCCGGCAGATGGATACCGACAATTTGCCAAACCCCGTCTTCCCGCAAGCGGAAGCTTTTAAACGAGCCAACCCGTACTGCATAAATGGCCTGAGCGATATCACCTTCGTGAAACAGGTACTGATCCACCTTAACCTGTTGCTTTTTTTGAATCATTCGATCCAACTCACTGACTTCGTCGGGTCTCAAACCGGCAGGCAGGCACAACTCGCGCATGTTGCATCCTGAACAAATACGCCGAACCTCATCGAGTTGAATGAGTTTACTGTTCACCTTAGACCAATGTAATGGGAGAGCATCATTTATACCGCGATATGCGGTAAATAACCAGCCGATAATGCTGTTAGCAATTACCGGCTATAGGAAAAACAGTGGTTATTCTTCCTCTTCGTCAAGGAAATCATCATAATCGGGCAGTTCAGTTTCACCGTCCTCGATGTCAAACTCACGGCTTTGCATATAGGCATCCCGAACCAGCAAATACGGGTCAGCAGCTTCATTCAAGTCATCATCAAGGTCAAACAGATTAACCCGTAAAGTCAGCAAGTCAGCAACCAGCGGTTCATAACGATCGAACTCACTGGAGGCAATACTGACACCATCGGTGTAAAACTCGGGCACCAACCCTATACCATCACGCAAGGTACTGGGCCCCAGGAACGGCAGCATCAGAAACGGGCTGTCTTTCCAACCCCAAACTGCAAAGGTCTGACCAAAATCTTCATCATGACGTGGAATGCCTTCAATGGTAGCCGGGTCAAACAACCCGGCAACACCAAAGGTCGAATTCAATACGAACCGTCCCAGCGCTTCACCAAAATCTTCAAATTTACCCTGCAACAGCAAATTCACTATAGTCACCGGATAGCTGAGATTGGTAACAATATTTTCAATGCCCTGCTCCAGCAGATCAGGCGTTACGTAGTGATAAGCTTTAGCAATTGGACGCACAATGGCTTTATCCAAACCGCGGTTAAATTCAAATGAACCACGGTTAAAACCTTCCCAGGGGTCGCTTGGATCACGCTCACCACTGGTGGTGGCACAACCTGCCAACAGGCTGATCATTCCCGCAAGTACTGTCACACCGCTGCGTGAAAACACTTTAGCTGACCTGTTTTTCATGTCCAATTCCTTCATTAGTATCGTTGTTCAATGTTCATTTATTCAAATCATTTGTATTCGGATTACTCCAAACCCAAGACCTCATCCAGCTGTGATAGCTTGGCCAGCATCCGTAATTGGCGTGGTGCGTGGCTCAGACTTAGTGATTGATTGGCCCGCTTGGCCCAGGAACGCCATTCCAGCAATAGCGCCAACCCTGCGCTGTCGATATGCGCGACGGCTTCCAGGCAAACTTCGGTAGGTGGGCTGTCACTTCTGGCAATTTCCAGGCTTTTCTTATGCAACGCCGGCACGCTGTTCTTATCTACCACACCGGATAGGCGCAAACAATGGTTGTCCAATTTCAAATCTGCTGATTGTCCTGTAACTGTTTGACTAGGCATATCGGTTTCCGCTCAGTTGATTCTATTCCAGCGCAATCGAACCGGATTGTAGCCGTTCCAGCACTTGGTCAAAACCGTCCCGGGTGATTTCTTCACCGAACTGGGTCCGATAAGTGGCCACATAAGAAATGCCTTCAATAATTACATCAAATGCTTTCCAGCCATCATCAGTTTTTCGCAGGATGTAATCAACTGGCGCTTTTTCACCGTTACTCAATTCAATCCGGGTTCGCACCCGGGTTTGGCGCTCGGTATTTTTGCCCGCCAACGGCAGTACTTCTACCTGGTCACGCGAATCAAATTCCAGCAACCCTTCTGAATAACGACCAACCAGCTGATTCAGCAAAGCTTCTGCAAATGCATCAACTTTTTCACCTTCCAACCCACGGCCATGCCTTCCCAAAATCAAGCGTGCCGAACGGTTCTTGTCCAGTAATGGAATGAATATTTCTCTGACAACGTTTTCCAGGCCGGTTGGATTTTGCTGGTAAATCGCACGATTTTGATTAATATCATCGAACAACGAATTGGAAACCTGGGTGACTAACTCCAGCGGCTCAGCGGTGAAGTCCACAGGTTGGGCATAGGCCGATAATCCTGCCATCAAACCAATGGCTAAACAGCCAACTTTTTGCACTATGTTCATTACTTTCCTCATCAATCATTCGTCCTCGGACGAATCAGAATCACTATTAAATAAATATTTGCTGACCAGTTTTTCCAATACCACTGCTGAATTGGAAATAAATAATTCATCGCCATCCTGCAGATAATCCGGAGAGCCACCCGGTTCCAGCTCAATGTATTTATCACCCAGGATACCCTTGGTATAAATACTGGCAGAGGTATCATCCGGTAGTTGATCATAATCTGCACTAATCGTCATTATGACCACTGCTTCAAAAGTATCAGATTCCAACTCAATACTATCAATGGTACCGATATTAACCCCGGCAACCGCTACCGGCGCACGTGGTTTAAGGTCACCAACATTGGTGAACCGGGCGCTAACCTGATATGAGCCTGCATCACCGAAACTGCCCACATCGGTGGCTTCAAATGCCAGAAACAACAGTGCAGCCAAGCCCAATAACATGAACAAACCGGACGTTAATTCAACACTTTGATTGATTTTCACAATTACACCTAGTTAATAAACTATATTAGGAACGCAGTCAGCACAAAATCCAGAACCAATACCATGATCGAACTGACGATCACTGTTTGGGTGGTTGCTGTGGCTACCCCACGGCTGGTTGGTTCAGCAAAATAGCCCTGAAACACCGAAACAATAGCAATCACAATGCCAAATACAACACTTTTGATCATACCGCTGACGAAGTCCGCCTGGAATTCGACCACTGCCTGCATCCGACCCCAGAACAGACCTTGATCCAGGTGAGTCCATTCCACCGCAAACAAATAACTACCCAGCACTGCCAGCAAATTGAATAATGCGGTGAGTACCGGCACCGCCAGAACTGCGGCGATAAACTTGGGCAGCACTACCCGCTCTATCGGGTCAATTGCCATCAACTCCAAAGCATCCAGTTGTTCTGTGGCTTTCATCAGACCGATTTCAGCCGCCATGGATGTGCCTGCACGCCCGGCGAACAACAATGCCGTCAGCACTGGTCCCAGCTCACGAAACAGTGACAATGCCACCACCGCGCCCACCGATTCACTAGCCCCAAACTGGACCAGGGTTGAATATCCCTGCAAACCCAGCACCATGCCGACAAAAAATGCACTGGTCAAAATAATCACCAGTGAACGGGTGCCGATAAAGTACAACTGCCGCAACACCTCACCCCACTGTTTCACAGTGGGCCTTATGCAGGCCAGAATTTGCAACATAAACAGGCCGCCACGGCCTATGCCGCCAATCGCATTACGGATTTCTCCAAACTGATTGGTGGCACTCATACCAGCAGATCCTCACTCAACTCAGTGGCGGGATAATGAAACGGCACCGGGCCATCAGGCAGACCATCCATAAACTGCTGAACCTCGGGTGATTTATCATCAAATAAACTCTGTGGTGAGCCGACAGCGGCTACTTTGCCGGCCACAATAATGCAAGCCAAATCCACCAGTTTGCCCATCTGCGTCACATTGTGAGTGACCAATACACTGGTCAAACCCAAGGCCGCATTAACATGCCGGATCAATTGACTGACAGTGGCTACTGCAATCGGATCCAGACCGGTGAACGGTTCGTCATATAAAACCAGCGCCGGGTCCAGTACCAGTGCTCTGGCCAATGCCACCCGGCGCGCCATCCCACCTGATAACTCTCTGGGATAAAGATCAATCGCACCACGTAGACCAACAGCATGCAACTTGGTCAAAACCAACCGACGAATAATGGTTTCCGGCAGCAAGGTATGTTCCCGCACCGGCAACGCCACGTTTTCATAAACACTTAAATCAGTAAACAAGGCGCTGTTCTGCAACATCACCCCTAAGGTTTTACGGTATTGGTTCAACTGCCGGTCAGACATTTCATCAATCCGCTCACCATTCACCACTACCCGTCCTGACTCAGGCTTGATCTGGCCGGTGATCAGTTTCAAAACAGTGCTTTTGCCAACCCCGCTGGGGCCCATAATGGCGGCTATTGAAGCTTGCGGAATCGACAAACTGAAGTCGTCCAGAATGATTCGTGAACCACGCCGAAAAACCACGTTCTCCAATTCAATAAAAGCTGTTGTTTCGCTACTGCTCATAAAAATATTACCCGGATCTCAAAATGCCGGAAAAAACTGATCAAACCAATCGCTTGATGATAACCGTTTAACAAGACCGACACCCTGCTATTCGCTTACGCGCAGGTAATCGTTTTAGTTGTCTGATGACATAAGTCCTTCAATCGTTACTGCAGCATGTCGGGCGTGCGGAATGACAATACTACCGCCTACCATCATCGCCACACTCATCGCTTCATCAAGCTCAGCTTTACTATATCCTTCCTGTACACAACGCTGCAGATGGTAATCGATACAATCATTGCAACGCAGTACCG
Organism: Gammaproteobacteria bacterium; assembly: GCA_021772985.1. Classification (GTDB taxonomy): domain Bacteria; phylum Pseudomonadota; class Gammaproteobacteria; order Xanthomonadales; family Wenzhouxiangellaceae; genus JAJFKX01. The sequence continues at coordinate 40,717 of JAJFKX010000008.1, read as the reverse complement.
CAGAGGCTACCAAACCCAGTAGTTCCTTGCTTTTAGTGCTCAATGCGCCATCGCCATAAACGGTTTTATCCAAACCAACGAAACGTTTGATCGCCAGGCTTTGGGTATCCAGTAAAGCTTCATTACCACGCTCACGGCGCTGTAGAAATTCGTCAAATTGAGTAGTCATAAGCATATTTTAAATTAATCATTATTGTTCCAGTCTCGGAGGCTGCCGATGCATGGTCGCCTGCTCATATGCATAGGCCAATGCCAGTAAGGCAGGTTCACTAAACGCACTACCTATAAACGACATGCCAACCGGCAATTGTTTTAAGTATCCCATCGGCACGGTAACATTCGGATAACCGGAAACAGCAGGATAGGTGGAGCTTCCACCCAAAAATCTATCACCATTAACTAGATCAATACTCCAGGCTGCAGAACTAGTTGGTGCGATCAGTGCATCCAGATTATGTTGTTCGAGTAACTGATCAATACCATTACGTGTTGCTTCGGTGATTTTCGCAACTGCCTGCTGATACTCCGGATCATCAAAGCCACCCTTTTCCTGTGATTGTTCGAACAGTTCCTGTTGAAACCACGACATTTCCCGATCAGCATGCCGGCGGTTGAATGTAATCAGGCTCTCCAGATCAACAGCTGCAGGTGGTGGATTAGGTAACCCGGCCAGGTAACTGTTCAGATCATTTTTAAAATCGAGTAACAGTGCGTTAAAAGAATTGCCATTATCAAAAGCATCACCGGGGTCCGGGTATTCAAGTTCATCAACAAGTACAGCACCTGCGATACCCAGGTCAATCGCAGCCTGATCAAACAGGGCATCAACACCTTCATGGAACCCGGCAACACCACGCAACACGCCAATACGTTTGCCCTGCAATGCATTTGCCGTCAAAAATTCCGTGTAATCGCGGTTAAAACTGCCATTTTGCTGCCCCGCCGCGGTGACCCCGTCTTCACTGTCAAAACCGGCCATGGCTGATAACATCACAGCAGCATCAAAGACATTACGAGCCATTGGACCAGCTGTATCCTGGCGATGCGAAATCGGCACGATGCCGGTCCGACTGACCACACCAATAGTTGGCTTAATGCCAACCACTCCATTGGCGCTGGACGGACATACCACTGAGCCGTTGGTTTCGGTTCCAACTGCCAATAAAGTCAGGTCAGCAGCTACTGCCACAGCTGATCCGGAACTGGAACCACATGGGCTTCTATCGGTGTCATAGGGGTTACGAGCCTGGCCACCTATTCCACTCCAACCGCTGGATGAGCGAGTCGAACGGAAATTGGCCCACTCGCTCAAATTGGCTTTGCCAAGTATTACTGCTCCAGCGGCCCTTAAATTGGCAGTGACTGTGGCATCCCGATTGGTCACATTATCCTGCAAAGCCAATGATCCTGCGGTGGTAGGCAAACTTCCCAGGCTTTCGATATTGTCTTTTAATAGTACCGGGATACCATGCAACACCCCACGAACCCGGCCATTGGCAAGCTCTGCATCCAGGCTTCGGGCCTGATCGATGGCATCTGGACTAACCGCTATCACTGCATTCAACACCGGGTTGTAGTGTTCGATTCGAGCCAGATAGTATTCCGTCAATTGCACTGCAGTCAGTGACCCGGCTTGCATTGCGGTTCGGGCTTGAGCAATGCTTAATTCATACAAATCCGGGTTGCTGAAACCAGTAACAGCCAGTGATTGTTGATCGGCAACAGCGGCTATTTGTGCATCCTGGTTTTGGCATGCCACCAATAATGGAAGCAATAACCAGACCAATCGATGATTGCGCATAATCTTGATCACTCAGTTGATATTTTTTGCAAATCAGCAGCAATCTGAGCCGGGGTTAAATCCTCACGCAGCAAAAGTCTGACACTGCCGGCTTTATCAAATGCGAATACCGCGCTGCTATGACTCACATTATAGTCGCCGTTGGCGTCCCGCTCACCGTATCCATAAGTAACCCGGTAACGACGGGTTAATGCCTGCAATTGATCCTGACTGCCGGTGAGACCCACAAACTGGGCTCCAAATGCCCCGGCATACTGTCTTAACCGTTCACCACTGTCTCGTTCCGGGTCCACACTGACGAACAAAACCTGTACTTGTTGCTGCATCGATTCTGGCAGACTCCGGATTGCAGCAGCCAATTGCGCCAGTGTAGTCGGGCAAATATCCGGGCAATAAGTAAACCCGAAAAAAAGCAGATTGATCTTGCCTGACGAATCAACTTGGGTCACGGTCTGTGCTTCTGCATTCAGCAACTCGAACTCCAGATCAGGCATCAATCCACGGATGTCTTTGCCATACCATTCAGTGTCAGATTGACAACCAATCAACCCCATCGCCAGAGCTGCCAGAACCCATATGAGTATTCGCGATAACACCATTTTGATTGATCTCCTCAAGGGGCTAATGGAACCACGATAAAGTTGTGGGTTATGAATTGAATCTGGTTGTCGCTGCCGGCCAGTTCCAATGTGATCGGTACACTATCTCCAATCTCCAGCGTGTGGTTAGAGCGCATCAGCATTAAATGCATGCCGCCAGGCATAAATTCGATCGACCTACGGGCAGCAACCAACACGCCTGCATCCAATGCATCCATCTGTGATTGGCCATTTTGGATACGGCTTTGATGCAGCATAACACTGCCAAACACCTCACTGTTGGCTGCCTGCAGGTGCAACGATTCGCGGGTGTTATTGTGCAAAATAAAGTAACCGGCCTGAGGCCCGCCACCGGGCACCAGACGGATACGCGCCTGATCGATAGTTAAACCATCCGGGGTATCCACTAACCACACCCATAGCAAGCCACCAAACAACAGCAACATAGTCAGCAGACCCAGTGTTATTCGTCGCATAGTGTTTCCTGTGCAGCAACTTAGTTAGCTGGTGATGGATTGGACTGTGAATGCAGCAACCGCCGCAATAATATCAAGGCTGCGACTACACTCATCATGGCGGCGGGAATCCAGGTAATCAATCCGCCCAGTTGTTGATCGGCCAATGGGCTGATTGGCCAGGCCCGACCACATACTGCATAAACATCAAATACAACCTGTTTGCTGAATGCCAGTCGCGCCCCGATGATAATCTGCGGCAACATAATTGCGGCCAACAGCAGCATCCGCACCCCATAGCTTAACTGTGGTGTAATCCGATCACGGGTATCAGCCAGCATTAACCACCAAAATAACAAACCGTCGAGTGCCATCGACCAATTCATAATCCAGTAAAGCCGTTCGCTCAGCATGGCATCGAAATGAATCTCAGGGGTCAGCCAGAAAGCAATCAAACCGACAAACAGCAGGCTGGCCAGAAATGGCTGTTGAACAAACCGGTAAGCTTTGGTCAATAGCTGACGTAGTTTAGTTTGGCGGGCAAACCAGCGCTTAATGATTTTCGGCATTCCTGCCGCCAGCACCGTACCTGGCGCCGATAAGGCAATTAAAAACGGCGCCAGATGATGCAGCACCAGATGCTGGCCGCGGTGCACGAAGAACATATATTGTGACCAGTAATCGAAATGCGTCTGGGTCACCAGATACATCAGCAGCACACCCAGGAAAAAGGCCAGACTGCGGCCAAAACCGGGCTCCACACCTTGTCTCAAACCACGCACAAATAAAATAATCGCAGCCCAAATACACCCGAATATGAGCCAGGAAAATTCCCAGGGTATGAAAAATGTCACCATCAACGGCGTGCTGTCAGTCATGTTCAATACTCTGAAATAAGTGCAGTATTATCATTCGTACGAAGGCACCATGAGTTTCCGATGCTCACGTTGGTGAGCTGCAATATCCAGCAGTGTCTTCAACACCACCAGTAACACCAATACAAATACCGGCTGCCCCAGTGCTTGGGCGATCAGCCCGCCAACCAACACTGTCAGGTGCAATATAATTACCCTGCCATAGGGTTTGGCCATTAATTCTTTGACATCCTCACGACGATATTCACCACCAATATAATAGTTGCTGATCAGCGAAATAAAGTGACTGGCAAATAGCAGCAACGCAGGCCACAACAACTCAAAATGGCCTATTACGAACGGCACCATCGCCAATGAAAAATCCACACCATCGGGCAATTCCTGTCCTGCAAACAGGCTGATAATCATCACTCCATGGCCGATAGTGAAAATCCCGTAATGCACAGCAAAAAACGCTGACATAAACAATTTCTGCGGTATTCCCCAAACACCACCATTACTGCAAGTCAGCATTTTGATGATGTTTAAGGTGCCGATAATCACATTTTCCAACCAGAACAACAAAATTACCGGCGCCAATGACCACTGCCCGGTAATCACCAGATACAATGGCAACAAATTGGCGGCCATCAGCGTCAATACTGATGGAGACCAGGAAATATTCCTGATGTTAAACCCGTGAAATACTTTAATGATTAACTACCTGAAAAAATGGTTGGTATCTGTTGTGCTACGAATTATACCGGTTCGCTGGCAACATTTGAGGTGGCAGTTAGCCAGTGGTGAACCTCACGAAAGTGATATTCACCTGTTTGGTCATCTGCAGGACATGCAGGGCATAATTCTGGATCTTGGCGCTAATTACGGACAGTTCGCTCTGTCGGTTTTTTGTGTTAACCGCAGTCTAAAAATTGAATCATGGGAACCCAACCGGCAATTACGCTGGGCGCTAGGCTTCGTGAAATGCCTTCACCCCTGGCGCTTTCGCTATCGGCTACAAGGCGCCGGCACGGAAACCACCACGACTAACCTTCACATTCCGAAGGCTGGTCGCGAAGACCTAACCACCAACGCCTCTTTGGATATCCAGGAATTCGATAAAGACTATGTCCACGACCGGCTACAGGAATACAGCGGTGGACAGGAATATCAACTGCAGACTGTGCCTGTAAAAGTAACTGCTGTTGACCAGCAATCAATCATTCCGCTAATTATTAAAATAGATGTCGAAGGCTGGGAGATTCAGGCATTGCAAGGCATGCGTGATACCTTGCAGCAACATCATCCAATGTTGATGATCGAGGTTAATAACCACCAACGCTGGTATCCCTGGTTAAAGGAGTTAGGTTATCGCTTATTCATCTATCAGCAACAACCTGCAGCCTTGCTGCCGGTGGAAGGGTATACGCCGGCTTTGAATGTATTTTGCCTGCACCACCAATCACCCGCTGAATTGCTGCAAAAACTCCGGCCGTTACTGCCTAAAAATTGGTAACCGACGCCCTAAGCAGCGGCTTTGCCATAACGGTATTTATGTAGCACCCAATTATTTATTCACTGACTCGCGAGCTTCAGCCTTCAAATCCATTAATGAAAAACTCTTCAGCCAGACCAGCTTGAATTTCAACCGAGCCTGCATCAACCACCGCATTTGATACTCGCGCCAGCCCACGTTGATCATTGGCTGGCAGATCGAGATTGACACCCTGATCAATTGCCGGGCTGCCAATCTGTGGCAAATGTGTCAGAGTCGTCCCGCCGTTCATATCACTGCCACCCAGCATCGGGTCCAATGGATTGGCAACTGTGCCAAATTGATCACCAGCCTGATTAAACACACCCAGTGTATTACCCTGCCCAGCCCCCTGCGCCACACCAATCAGGTTGCCACCGCCCGATACAATTGCACCGGTGCCAGCGAGATTACCGAATTCCAACCCATTACCGGTTCCGGTGGTATTACCGGCCACAATCGTATTTCGGATATTGCTGATGTTTGAGGGAGAGTTGTTACCGATACCACCGGCAAAATTAAAAGCAAAGTTATTGACTACCGTTGAATTGGCGATATCCAGCGTGCCGCCCAGATTGGTGATTGCCCCGCCGTCAAAGCCGGTGCTTTGGTTGCCCGACAGGGTGGAATTTCGAATCATCAAGAACCCGCTGCCGGCGTTATTGATCGCACCGCCCAATGATGGCGTGGTGTTGCCTGATAATGTTGAGTTGAAAATATTTAAGGTGGCACCGTTGTTATCAATGGCGCCACCACTGGAACCGGCAAAATTATTCAAAAACTGGCTATCCGTAATCGTCAGCACAGTGCCTGCTCCGCTGTTTGAAATAGCGCCGCCAGCAGCTGCATTGCCATCAACAAATTCCAGACCGCTGATGCTTACCTCGGCAGCCGCCTGGATAGTAAACATCCTGGTGCTGTTACCACCGCTTAGCGTCAGTTGATCAGCACCCAGTCCCTGAATGTTCAAATCAAACCCAATGTTGATTGACGAACCCAGTTGAATGGTTTGCCCGGCCAAACTGTTGTTGAATACGATCTCATCACCGGCACTGGCATCCAACACTGCCTGACGTAATGAACCGGCACCAGCGTCATTGTTATTGCTGACTATCAAGGTCTCAGCATTGATAGTTTGGGCGATTAGAAAAACTATAAGAATTTGCAATCTGTAGTGGGTCATCCTGAATTCAACTCTGGTGGCTTCTGCAAATGAGCGGATAGCCCAATAGAAAGGCCAGCTGGTGACTTGATTACAAGATTAGATTTACTCATGCTTTTATCCAATGTTATTTATGCACGGCAATTGAATCCTGTCTTGTTATTTAACCGCACAGTAGAAAACCCATTGCATATCTGTGATCTGGCTATTATTTTGAGCAGCTGCTTTTACTCATAAGGTAACTTTAGATGCCATTAATCTTTCGCCAATGTTTATTAATTACTCTAGCCCTGCTGCTTCAGGTTGCGCCTGCACAGGCACAATCTGAAGCCGATAAAATTGATCAAGACGCCAAACCCACACAAGCGGTTACCGAGCTCGACCATCTAGGTCTGGCAGTGTTGGACTTGAATGCTTCCGCAGATTTTTTTATTAACGCTTTGGGTTTTGAACTGCGTGGTGAAGATTCAGACTATCCGGCCAAGTTTATTTTTAATGGGCATATCTTTTTGACTTTATGGCAGGTTACCGACGCTGATACTGCGGTCCGCTTTGATCGCAAAAATAATGTAGGCCTGCACCATTTTGCACTCAGTGTTTCCAGTTTTGAGGAATTGGACCGCCTGTATGAAGTGGTATCAGAATGGGAAGGTGTGGTGATCGAATTCTCACCTGAACTGGCCTACGGCGGTCCGGCCAAGCATATGATGATCCGCGAGCCCAGCGGTAATCGTTTGGAACTGGTGCATCGGCCCTGAGCATCCACAAATAAGCTAACCCATCCTGAGCCGAACGGCTCAGGATGGAAGTCTATAGCCACAAGCCATTTAACTGTTTGCTGCCGCATCCAAATCCGGTTTCACAATATCTAATTGTTTCCAGCTGACCAGCTGCAACGCCATTTCCCGGGTTGCCTTAATTAATTCATCTCCAAAACCGGCATCTTCGAAGGTCCTTGCTAAAACCATTCCACCAACACACATTGCCGTTAAACCCAATGCTTGTTCTCGTGCGCTTTGAGCTTGATTGTCTTGCAAACCCATGGCAAATACTTGCACCATCCGTTCAACCAGGTTTTGATAGGCTTGTCTGACTTTGCCACTGGCCCGGGCCACATCAGACGGCAGCGCAACCATTGGGCAATGTCCATCGATATCGGCTAAGTGGGTCCTGGAAAGGTATGCATTGATCATTTGCTGGGCGATTACAGGAGCTGCTTGGGAAAAATCCAGCTCCACATCTTCCCAGCGATCTGCCGGATTATCATGTGCATACGCTTCAACCGCCTCAACGAATAAATCTTCCTTGGTTTTGAAGTGGTTATAGAAACCGCCGCGGGTTAATTCTGCCCGGGCCATAATTTCATCAATGGAAACTTCGGCAAAACCTTTGCGGTTAAATAACTCCCGGGCACATTCAATGATTCGTTCGCGAGTGGCTTGTTTATGTTCCGCTGTATAGGGCATATCCGTCATCAATTGAGGCACCAGGAAACAGGTTAACCCAAAACTTAAATATGTTCTTGAACATATTATGAATCGCTGTATGCTCCAGTTCTGATTTCAAAAAAGCTTTGAGCCTGGATCGACTTTTATTGATAGACAACATTGGAGTAGTTGATGAAACTTTACTATTTTGAAACCCCCAATCCACATAAACCCTGCGCCGTTGCCAGATACCTGAATTCTCCGGTCGAATATGTCCGAATTGACCTTACTCAAGGTGAAAACAAAACCCCTGAGTACCTGGCGATCAACCCGAACGGCAAGGTTCCAGCACTAAGTGATGGTGACGTCAAGTTGTGGGAAAGCCCTGCCATCATGGTTTATCTAGCTGTAAAAGCAGGTTCTGATCTGTGGCCGCAAGCTACTGCCGACCAAATTGATGCGATCCGCTGGATGAATTGGGATACGGCACATTTCTCTCGGCATGCAGGCACTCTGATGTTTAACAATTACATCAAACCAACGTTTGGTCTGGGTGACCCTGATGCTGCGGCAATCGAAGAATCTACCACTTTCTTCAAACAATTCGCCGGGGTATTGGATAACCATCTGCAATCACGCGATTACATCCTGGGTAACAGCTTAAGTGTGGCTGATTTTGCCATCGGTTCGTTTTTACCGAGTGCCGGAAAAGCCAAGCTACCATTGGATGGTTTTGCCCAGATCGAGCGCTGGCATAACAGCTTGATGCAATTGGAAGGCTGGCAGAACCCGTTTCCCGCCGGCTAAATCTGGTCAGTCTTAGGTCTTTGATTGACGCGCCTGAAGGCGCCGGGTCCGATGCATTTTTGCAGTTTGAAAATTCGCGCAAAGGCCGGTACCGATTGATAGCCGACTTGTTCGGCTATCTGTTCCATTGATAAGCGTGTTTCCAGCAATAATTGACCAGCGCACTGCATACGCCAATCAGTCGCATAACGCATCGGGGATATCCCGGACAAGCCCTTAAAACGTTCCGCATAGGCAGTCCGCGACATACCGGCATGACTGGCCAGTTTTGCTACGCTCCATTTTTCTCCCGGTGCATTATGAAATGCCGTCAAACTTCGCCCAATAGCCTTGTCCTGGATGACACGTAAGAAACCTCCAGGTAATTCACTGGACTTGGCCCAGACCCTGATCATCAAGATGAAAACGATTTCAGTTAAATGCCGGATAATAGCTGCCTGCCCCAAATGATTGCTTTGTGTTTCTACCGAAAGCAATTTAAGCGCATTGGTGAACCAGGAAAAATCCAAAGCCTGAGATTCTCGGACTATCAATAATTCAGGCAATTGCCGGATCAATGGGTGCTGGAAGTTTTCATTAAACTGAAAATGGCCGCAAATCAGTCTTGTCGGATTGTCCTGGTCTGGATTGCCGAGTACCCAGGTACCCCGGCCAGGATAGCCGCTTTGGGCCAGAGCGTTTTCCAACTCCACCACTTGCACTTCCGGGTTACTGCAAATTACATGCATATTGCCGTGCGGAACCAGCACAAAATCTTTGCTGTGTAATTGGACAGGCGCACTGCCTCCGGCAACATCTATCCAGCAGCTGCCATGGGTTACATAGTGAAACCGCGCTACCTGCTGATAGTCCGGCACCCGCACACTCCATGGGGCTCCAAACTCGGTATCAAAATAAAAGCTGCTACTAAGCTTTAATGAATCAAGGATTTTACTAACTACATCCATACTGCTGCTTAAATACCCATTTGCCGCAGAATACCAGTATCCAAATCTAGATTGTCTATCCTGGACGATTAGTTAAATAATACGGACTAATCATCATTGATGGACCAGGTATTGCTAGCGTATAAATTATCCTGATAAACATAATGGAGATCATCTGCATGAACACAAAAACCGCCAGCCTGGCTTTTGGCATTATTTTTATACTGGTCGGTATTATCGGTTTTATTCCCAACCCATTGGTAGCACCGGATGGTGTCTTTGCAGTTAACCTGGCACATAATCTTGTCCACATATTGACTGGTGTGGTTTTTATTGTTGGCGCTATGCAGTTTGCTGATAAGGCCGATATGGTATTCAAAAGTGTAGGCGCTGCCTATGTGTTGGTTACTATTGTCGGCTTTTTTACCTCCGGCAACATGCTACTGGGGCTGGTTCACATTAACCAGGCAGACCGCTGGTTACATCTGGGCCTGGCCCTGGTAATCCTGGCTGTTGGGTTTATCCTGCCGAACCGTCAGGCAACGAGCAATTAATCACTTAATTTCCTTCTGTTGATTAATCGTGCCCCCTGCCGTGTGATTTCATGATGTACATTTTGTATCACGGTCAGGGGGTTTTTATATCAACAAGCATGTTTTGAGCCGTTAAGCATTCGCATAGTTCGCTGGTCATCTGCCTGCTGATCCAAAATACGAAACCTGGTTTTGTGCCGTTGATTAACAGTCAGAAACCGGATTAACTTGAAATATCTACAAAACTAGATATATAATTGTAATATGTTTACTGATGATACCGCTGCACGCGCCTTTGCCTCACTGGGTTCCCCGACCCGGCTGGCCATTTTGCGATTGCTGGTCCGTGCCGGCTGTGACGGTCTGAATGTAACTGAATTGCGCAGCCAATTGGATATTCCGGCATCAACTTTTAAGCATCATTTGGATGCATTGGTGGTTGCCGGGCTGGTTCAGCAAATCAGGGACGGCCGCGATCAGATATCCACTGCCGACTATGCTGCAATCAAAGGGTTATCCGATCATCTGTTGGAAGACTGCTGCTCCGGCGTATCGAAAGACTGCTGAGGGCAGGTATTTTTTTAACTAAATAAAACTATATATCTAGATATATAAAGGAGATTCAAATGCAACGATTACACCTTCATATCAGTGTTGACGACCTGACCTCATCGATACCATTTTATTCTGCATTGCTGGGGCAACAACCGTCTGTTGAAAAGCCCGACTACGCCAAATGGCTGCTCGATGATCCACGAGTCAATCTGGCCATTTCAGAAAAACCTGGCCACATAATCGGTATCAACCATGTGGGGATTCAAACTGAAACCCATGCTGAATTGCAACAATTACATACCCGCTTATCTGATGCCGGCCACATTACTCAGGATGAACAAGCCGCACAATGCTGTTACGCCATCTCAGATAAACATTGGGCGGTTGACCCGTCAGGTGTTATCTGGGAGATGTTTAAAACCATGCAGCAGGCTGAGGTTTATGGTGAAGACCGGATACCAGCAAACACCCAACTGCCGGTCACTGATACGAAACCATCAGCATGTTGTAACCCAGCACATTAATAACCAGCTATCACTAATAGTTAACAGGCCCCATTATGATGGGGCCTGAACCTGAAGACATCACAGACAAATCAGCTTAGCTTTCTGCAGCTGGAGCACGCACCATCTTAAATTCCAGCACCTTGGTATTAACTTCGCCGATTGGCAGATCATGCACCTCGATCATGATCTCGTCATCGGATACAAATCGGTAAATTGTTTTCACCATCTTGTCGTGCTCTCCGGTCAGGTATTCATCCAGAGTCCCGTACACAACCAATGCTTTGTCATCCGGGGTGAAATCACCTTCAGAGCGATTCATGGCAGTATCCAGGGTAGATATCGAAGTGGTGACATAACTGTGCTTAAAATTGTCATACCCCATCAGGGTGATACTGTGCATTGGCAAGCCCATTAAGGAGCCATTGGCTTCCATCTGTAACCAACGGCCCGGCATTATCCACTTCACGGTTGAAGTCCCTGCGCTAGCAGCACTCGGTGCACCTTGCATGGTGATCCGCATTTCAGTGTTCCAATTCCCAACCAACCGTTCCAATTTTTGATGATGCTCAGCCGGCTGGGTGTATTGCTGAGCCTTGGCCATCATTGCCGACAGATCTTCACCACTGGGCTGTTGCTGAGCGGAAAGTACCATTGAAGTCAGCCCGAGTATTAGAATCAGGACTAAACGCTGCGTCTGAATCATTTCTTATCCTTATTAAGTTGTTGTTGGTGTAAATTGGCCAGCACTGCATAACGGGTCAGCAAACAACCGGGTGCATTGGGGTTCGCCAGGATGGCAGCACCCAACACCGGTGGTGGTGGCAAAGTGGTAATGGTCAGGGCAAATACAAACATTAAACTGATTCCTCTGGCCCAATGGCTCTGCCCCAGCAAACGCCCCCGCAGGTACTGTATTCTTTTGATGATGACCGGACTACTGCTTAATAAGCCTATCGTCGGTTGTAATCTGGCTGTTGATCTACTGGAATGGCTCAGTGCTAAAGCTGCCCGCGCCAGCATTTGCCGGTAGGCACTGCCGGATTGACCAAGCTTGCGTACCACCAGCGCATCACAGCAAAATTCACGTAAATGATTCACCCGCTTCACGGCAAACCACACCAATGGATTAAACCAGGCAAGGCTGGCCAATCCGATATTAATGGCTGCCCACCAATGATCACGGCGCCTGATATGCCCCAGTTCATGACACAAAGCCAGCTGAATATCCTGGCTGGAACTGTGTTCAAAAATACTATCCGGTAACACAATCACAGGCTTTAAAATACCGATTACCAGTGGCGATTGCAGATGTGTTGATACCATCAGCGGTGGTGGTTTGCAGCCGATAGTTTCGGCAGCAAGCAGATACATTGATGAGTGCGTTAATGGTCTTGCCTGTGCCAGCAGGCGCTGCCGCAACCTGTATAGCCGTACACTCAACACCAGTAACACACCCAGGCAGCCGCTCAACCATAAACCAAAATAGACCAGCGGTATTGACTGTGTAACTGCTGTGGTTAATTGAGCAGATTGCACTGGCACCCATTGCCATACTGTCCAAGGGAAATACCATTGCGGCAGCACCAGTAAATGCAAAGGCACCAGTGACCATAACAACAACCTGAGTTGTGGCCACAACCAGCGGCCGACCAGCAATTCCAATGATCCAACAATAATAAACAACAACACAGTTTGATATGCGCTGAAGATCAACCAGGCATACCAATGCTCAGTCATTAGTGTTGTCCTGCTGTTCTGCTTCCAGCAAAGCCATAAGCTCTTGCTGTTGAACCTTACTCAGCGGCTCTTTATTCAGTAGATGTTGCACCAACCCACCAACCGTGCCGTCAAAAACCCGGTTAATCAAATGATGAATTTCAGAGCGTTGTGCCTCGGGCTGGGTGATCAGTGGTTTGAAATAACTGGTATTGGCCTGCTTACTAACCGCAACTGCTGCTTTTTCAGCCAATCTGGTCAACAGTGTTTTTACCGTGGAATAAGCCCAGTCATTATCTTCCGGCAAGCTTTGCATTACTTCACGCACATTGGCTGGGCTTTGTTTCCACAACGCCTGCATTACGATCCATTCTGCTTCACTCAATTTCATTTTGGTTTTTGAACAACTGCTCTGCTACATTTGTAGCTAATATTGCTACAAATGTAGCAGAGATGCAACTTTAAATCACAACTATTCCTATAATCAGTACCTCAGTCACATGCATCAAAACTCATATTTCGCGCATCATTTAGATAAACGTTGCTATCAGATATTGAACCCGTTACCAGATGCCCCTGCTAAAAAACCAAGCATCCCGAACTAGAGGCAATGCTCTATCTCCATGATAATAAATGATTATTGAATCTAATAATATTTTGTCTATATTGACAATAAACTATAAAATCTAATATATTATCCAAATTGACAATAAACAAATATGCAGGTGTAATACCAATATGGAATTCCTACTGAACCCACTTTCTGAATTTCAAATCACGAAATGGGAAGAGCTGATCGACTATTGGTTTTTTACATTTGCGCTGGGATTCCTGGCATTTGAACTGATCCGCTACGCTGTCCTTAAGAAGCTGAACTGGACACTGCTTGGTGACACCATCACCAATTACATCACGCTTGGTTTGTTTCTTGGGTTGTCGTATCTGCTACTCGGCACGTTGTATCTGGGCAGTTACTTTTATGTTCAACAATTTGCAGTTTTCGATCTTGATATCAATTGGCTGACAGTGGCTATCTGCATTCTGCTGGCTGATCTCGCCTATTATTGGGAGCACCGCTTTACTCACCGTGTAAATCTAGCCTGGGCAACTCATTCTGTGCACCATTCGTCACCGTTCTTCAATATTTCCGTTGCTTATCGTTTTGGCCCCATGGATGGTGTCTGGCCGATCTTTTTCCACCTACCGCTGGTATTAATTGGTTTCAATCCATTTGTGGTCTTTTTTGCGGAAATATTTGTGCAGGTGTATCAGACCGCCTTGCACACCGAGGTTATTGGAAAACTCCCCAGGCCCATCGAAGCGGTAATGAATACCCCATCTCATCACCGTGTACATCATGGTTCAAACCCTGAATACATTGATAAAAATTACGGCGGGATATTGATTACCTGGGACCGATTATTTGGCACTTTCGCGCAGGAACAGGAAAAAGTTGTTTATGGACTGGTTACACCTATTAATTCGGTTAATCCGTTAATAGTTTTTTTCCATGGTTTTCAACGATTAGGCCAACAAGCACTTTCTGCTAAAGGGTTAAATAACAAACTTGGAAGTATTTTTGGCCCACCCGGATGGCAACCAGACAACAAACAAGCCAGTGATAAGCTGTAAACATACATTAGCGGTAATTATCAGATGCCACGACCCAGCCTGAAAGACCAACGCAGCGCACAAATCCTGGATGCCTATGAAGCTTGTGTTGCCCGCTATGGTGTAGAAGCTGCGACATTAAAACGCATCGCCACCGAAGCGGGTCTGGCTCGACCTTTGATCCGGCACAATGTCGGTAATAGAGATGACCTGTTGGATGCCATGTTCCAGAGGTTTTTGGGCAAATCCGATGAATACTTGCGGGCATTGGTCGCTTTGCTGCCTGAAAGTAATCGCGTTTCGACACTGATTGAATGGTTGTTTGACGAAAAATATGCTGATTCAAAGATGATACTGGTGGCAAATTCGTTGATTGCTGCTGCGCCTGAACATCCGCAAATGGCCAGACAATTAAGGGCATGGATTCAATCTTTTATTGACTGCATAGCAGCTGAAATCAAGCGTCAATATCAAAATGCCGAAGCTGCTGAGGTAAATATTGTTGCAACAGGTATTGCAGGCATTTATTTCAATGTTGATACCCTTTCCGTACTCGGTGATCATCATTATCTGCGGTATGAATGCAGGCAGGCGGCAAAACGCCTGGCAAGCAGCCTGAAACATGCTGCCAGCAACTAATGAGCTTTTCCTGGTCAACCTATGTTGGCACTCATAATGTATCTGGCCAACCGGTTGAAAACACCAGCTTGATCAAGTAACGAAATGAAGACAGCCCTGATTCAATAACTGTAGGGCTTGACACAAGCACCTTCATAACTTAAATTTGAATGCGAATTCGTATTCGTATTAGTTAACCTGAGCCCAGATAACCTTGATGACTAAACCAGATTTACATCAGCCCACACAATTAAGAAGCCAGCAGACATTGCAACGAATTCTGTCATCCGGCACAGCCCTGATTTCAGAACAGTCATACGATGAAGTCACCATTGCTGACATCGCTGCTCGCGCTCAAATTTCAGTTGGTGGTTTTTACTCACGCTTTCGAAACAAAGAAGCATTATTCAATAAGCTCCAGGCACAATTGGCGGAAGAAACACAAAACAAGATCCTGGCAGCGCTTAGCGATGACTGGTCTTCCACCAATCTGTACGATTTACTGCATCACATGGTTGCGGGTAATGCTGAGCTTTATGAAAAGTACCGTGGTGTATTAACGGTCATTCACCTTCGTACACGGGTATCACAATCGGATGGTGATAACAGTGCACACCAGGCCTATAACAACAACATTATCACCCAGCTGGAAACGCTATTACTGCTGAAGCGCGAACAGATTAGACACCGACAACCCAAAGTGGCAATCCGCATGGCAATCGCATGTATGGCTTCTATGTTAAGAGATGCTGTTGTCTTTCAGGATACAAACCTTTACCCGCAGCCAACAAACATTGACACAATTACCCGTCAAGTCACACAAGTCATGTATCAGTATCTAACCGGAGCATCCGAATGAAAATCAAACGCATCCTCGGGATTACCGGGCTGCTACTCGTACTGCTGGCGGGAATTGCCTATCATTTATTGTTTGGCTATGTCGAGATTCAAAATCTGAATGATTCGGTCACTGTATTGCACCGAAAAAATGTTTTGCGCCAGATTGGGGCCAACATTACAGTTTATGCAGGCTCAAATCAGACCATTGTTGTTGATGCACAACTACAACCCATAGCATCTTCGATGCGTTCCAGAATCGAGAAATTGTCACAGACACCTATCGACAAACTAATCATTACTCATTGGCACCCGGACCACAGTGGCGGAATTGCATCATTTTCTAACGATACTGAGGTTTACGCACATCAAAACGTATTACAACAATTAGCTAAAGCACAGCAAGGCTTCGGCCTCACCAAACCTGGATCGCAGCATCAATTTCCTGCGCGAACCACCGCTGGCTTGCCAACCAAGGTTGTAGCAAGCCGACTACAAATTCCAGCCGATAAGATACCTATAGAAGTTGTTCATTACCCACATGCCCACACCGATGGTGATCTTGCAGTTTTTTTCCATAACTCGAAAATTGTTGCTGTCGGCGACTTGATCTGGCCAAAATCATTTCCATTCATTGATGTGCATAATGGTGGTTCAGCTGCGGGTTTGGAGTCTGCTCTAAAGTCAATTATTGTCCAATCGCTGCCCAGCTATAAATTTATCCCAGGTCATGGTGAGGTGATGACATACCAGGATGTTGTCGAATACACAAAAATGGTTAGCCAATCCCGCCATTGGACAGAGTCCAAACTGGATGAGGGTTTATCCGCAGATCAGATTTACGAGTTGGAATTGCCTGAAAATTGGTCACGCTGGACCAGCCCTTTAGTGCCCTCAACAGAGTGGATTAAAATGATTCAAAACTCACGCGATACGTCGACAACAACAATCTCACAACCGTGAAACTGCTCTCTAAATTACAATCAATCTGGTTGCAATCTGATCAAGCCTCACCGGGGTTTCTTCGATTTCATGCCCTGGTGAATATGTCTCCAAGATTTAATTTACCGGGATTATGTAGCAGTTGCACAAGGATTCCCCGCCCCTTATTAGATAAAATGGTTGTTCATTCCTACCAATGAACACCAATGGCTGAATCCCATGTTGTCAGCGGCCTTGTGACTAAGCGGAACGAACTATCAGGACAGATAGAGTATCACCAAAAGCATCTAAAGCGTATCAGAGCCGACATGGCGGTGCTTGATGCTGCCATTAAGGTTTTTATGAATCCTGATTATGACCTTAGAGGAATCAGGCCAAAGCAGAATCGCATCAAAAACAGTTTTTTTAAACACGGGGAAGCTAGCCGGTTAATACTTGATTCGCTGAGGGTAGCAGATGATACGCTTACAACCAATCAGGTTGCGGCCAATGTTGCTAAGGCGAAAGGCTATGATGTAGAAAACATCGACTCTGATGCAATGACGGCCTGTGTTTTTAGCGCTTTGAAGCGGCGGCAAAGTAACGGATTGATCAAAGAACACAGCAGGACAGCAAAGGTAATACAGTGGGCTATTGCTTAGGCCGCTAGATTCTCTGGAAAGCCTTTTGTTACCTTGCCAGTACCCGCAGAAGTCGCGCGATACTGTTGGTTTTGGCACACCGGGCAACTATGTCGCTGAATATCTGGCCTTTGCTGATGTGGCGCGTATCTTCACGGTAGGCCGCTTCATTGGCGTATCGGTCCATGTACAAGTTGCTCATACGATGGACTTGGCCATATTGCATACGGCGGAGTCGAGCAAAGAATGATTCCGCTTGATTTGTATTTTCGCCATTCGGGCCGCTGTAATGTTTGGCATGAATAACGCGATGTGTCAGTAAAGTACCGTGTAGCGCATCGTATGCATGGTGTTCATCAGCATAGATTGTGCTGCCCAGCATTACGTTACGGATTGCTAGCGCCATAGTTCTCTTCTGGTTCTCGCTCTTTACAAGGAAAGTGCGGGTTTTGACTGCGCCTTGTCCGGGTTCACCGCGCTTGCGTAGAATAACTACGGCGCGTTTGTTGGGGTTTTGGTTGGCGCGCAGGCGGCGATCAATACGATGGGACGTACATGTTAATTGACATAGCAGCCGCCAATCTCAGCTTCGCCGTTGAGTTGTTGCTGTTCATTATCAATCTGAGATTCACACAGTTTGTGTGCAAGAACAAATGCAGTTTTGTATTGGCAGTCTAGGTCACGCGAAAGCTGGAGAGCTGACATGTCCTTGGCAGCATTAGAATAGATTGCTATGACTGCCAGGTAGTTTCTAAGCGACATTTTGTGGTTTGCAGTCTTTACAGCGCCACTGTTTGCAAGTGTTCAGCCAGTAATGGCTAATGCTGCCGCAACGCGGACAAATGGCCTATCCGTTGTTCTCTGACCATCTGGCCTGCTTGAACAACTCGAATGCGTCACTGTCTGAAAGGCGCATAATCTGCATCAGCGACAGGCTGCGAGCCTGTGCTGATAGTAGATAGTGTTGGCCTTTCGTCCTGTTCATAGTTAGCATAAAGTGACAATTGTCACTTTTTTTGATAGGATGCATATTCGTTATTAATGGCATGCACTGGATGGCCCAGCAATCAACAGACTTTACTGTGATCCTTGAAGCTCTGCGGGAACACGGTATAAACGATTACAAGTTGGCTAAAATGACGGGCATTGATAGAAGCGTTTTGTCAAAGTTAAGAACAGGATCAAGAAAGCAGCCCAATTACGATATGGGCGTACTGATTATGGAAGCCTACCAGCGAGAACTGGTAGACAACCCTGCGCAATAGCGCATCCTTGTGCTTGAAACTATAATAAGCGGGGATATTGATACACCTCAATCATCCTCCTTCGCGAGACTGAACCACTCGCAATTGGCTGCCAGACAGGCTTTTAACCGCTAACGGTCTCGTACATCGTTAGCGGGGTTCTTTATCGAGATCGGCAGTGCGAGCGAACATGCTCCAACTTGCCAAATCTCACCCGGATATACGCGCGCACGCGCACAGGCTTAGGCCACATACAGATCATGGCTTTCCTCCAGTGAGGTTAAGGTGAGATTGGCGGATGGCCTAATGAAGGGGGTTCTGTTAAAATAACAGTACGTTATGCTTCATTAGGTGAACACGTTTCACCCGTGACGTATTCGAGCCTCAGAACCGCCGCGAACGGTCTGGGGCTTTTTAATGCCCGCCATTCTCGCACGAACAAAATTGCTAGTCAACTAGTAGAGTCTACGGAAAGACTAGCGCTAGTTGACTCGTAGACCAACTAGATGCTATCGTTCTCTCATGAATCATAGCAAGAGGTACGTCAGATGAGCGGACCAGGTAAACGAATTCGAAGCCCGTCGTATCCATATTTCGATCTGGAGACCGCCGTAACCCGCATCAGACAGTTATACGACTTCGCCAAGCGAAGTGAAGTGCTTGTATCCGATATGATCACTGAGTGGGGGTACAAAACACCTACCAGTACCAACGGCATGAAAGCTGTTGCCGCACTGAAAGGTTATAATCTGATTGATAATTTTGGTAAAAAAGATAACAGGAAAATAGCCCTGACTGAATTGGCTTATAGGATCATACATACCGCTCAGGGCACTGCGGTAAGGAATGCCTTGATTCGTGAGGCTGCACTATCTCCGCCAATGTACTCTTACATGTGGAATAAGTATGGTCCTTTGGAAGACATGCCAAAGGACGAAGCAATAAAATCTCACCTCATTATAGATAAGAAATTCAATGAAACGGCGGTTGCTGGTTTTTTGAACGATTATAAGTCAACTGTTGAATATGCTGATCTTAAACCTATCGATAATGACAATGCCGCCGAGGATTTCAGAGATGAAAATGAAGCGATTGACGAATCCAGTAGTAATAGTTCTGGCAGGACTGATGCGCATGCAAAAGCTAGCAACGCAGAAGTGAATATCCAGCCAGCAGAAGCTAATGCGCGTGGCTCTATCGCTAAAGAGCTATGCAGCATGCTTAGTTTTTCAACAGGGTTAACTTACAAGGTGCAGATTAGTGGTGACGGTGCCGATATCGGTGATAAAACTATTCAAGAATTAATTGACCCGTTGGATATTGACGATCTGGTGGCTCAACTAAACAGGATGAAGGCATCGGCTGAACGGCGAAATAAGTAATCATGACAAGCGGTTTTCATTACCGCTTGTTCCATTTTGTGCAACTGCTACATAATTCCGTAATTCACTATCCAAGCTCGATCACCAAGTACATGCTTTCAAAAGCTCCAACTTAAACGCAAACTGCCAACCCACACATCCTTGATACCGGCAGCAGGATCACCATGTTGCAACCATTGCAGTGATGGGGTTAACTCAAATTCACCTGCCAATGGTAACCGTATATAGGCTTCTGCCTGCACACTGTTATTGGTATCAATATCGCTGTCATTATTAGACAACCCCTGATAAGCAACACCGACACCCAGCATTGCCTTTTGCAATGGATATTCCAATGCCAATGCAACAAAGTTGTTTACTTCCGCCGCGTCGCCAGCAGCAACTCCCAGTCGAAGATTCCAATCAATCGATCGTAAACCGCCATCGATACTTGTATAAATTCCATAACTATCTCCAGCACTGCCAGATTCTTCTAATATCGAATAATCACCGCTATTCACCCAAACCCCAGGGCGAATATTTAAGCCATACCACGGCAAAAACAGTTCAGCTGCAGCAAATACCCCCTTTCCGGTTGCCCCTACATTAACCAGATCAGAGTATGCATTGGATAGATTATCAGCTAATCCATGTGAACTGCCTACAAACAACAACAGCCCGGGCTGCGTAGAACCAAGATCCAAATGCCAGCTAAAACCTAATGTATAGTCAGGTAAGGCTATACTCGGATTGTTAACCAACGGTGTTGCGATAAACTGACGAGTTTCATCGTTGGCGATCTCACTGCCATCCAAAAACCGGGTTGGATCAATCAGGCCGGCATATAAACTCCCAGTAACCAAAGGCCATTCATAGTGAAATTCTGATAGTTGTAATCGCCCGTTGGCGTTACTGTTCAGTGCTGTACCGGCATCAGCATTAGCGGATGGCAGCAGCATTGATACAGCATTATTCCCCGCTGAAGTATTGCCTTCGAGATACACAGACAATCTGCCTGGCCCAAACGGCAAAATAGATAATATATCGAACGAGGTCAGGGTTTCATTTTGGATATCAGAACCACTTGCCAATTGGCGGGTGAGAGTAAAGCCGCCTTCCACCGACACGCCTTCAGCGCCATCCATTATCACCCCATGTCGTGTCTCAACTTCATGTGCGGCAGCTGGATTGATCACGCATAACAGCGTGATCAACACCCCGACAAACCGACATTTGGCTGCTGATAATCCAGTACCTTGGACTTCACAGCGCCTGCCTGAATCAAAATCCGAGTACTGCATGGTCGAAAACCCGCTCGTACAACCAGATTGATGCAAGCAAAGCCGCTGCCACTGAGCCACCGTTAAATATCCAATGACGATAAAACTTGCTATGCCGAAGCAAAGCAGTGACCGGAAAGACCAGAATCACTATCGCCAGTTGTCCAACTTCAACACCAAGGTTAAAACCTGCCAGCGAACTGACCAATGCTTCGACCGGCAAGCCCAGCTCTCCCAACACACTGGCGAAGCCAAAGCCATGAATCAACCCAAAACCAAATGCCAACTGCCATCTGGAGCCTGGAAAAATCGGTCGCAGATTATTGACGGCAGTGATCAATACCGAAATGGCAATAACTGATTCCACCAGCCTGGGTGGCAGATTGACTATATCCAGTATTCCAAGTGCCAGTGTGATCGAGTGGGAAACGGTAAAAGCCGTGACCACCTTCAAGATATCAATCATTGCGGGACGCAGCTCTTTAACCGGGCGCCAATGTGCTTTGCGATAAATCAATACTGCGGGCAGCAATAAAGTCAGCAGAAACAGGATGTGATCAAAACCTATCCAGATATGCCAAATCCCTTCGCTTAAATACTGCTGGAACACAGCTAGACCATCAACACCGGATGCCTGTAACGCGACCGGTTCAGAACCTGCATTGACGATTTGCTGCAAAAGCAGATTACCGTCGGCATCGTTTACGGTTATATATTGGCGATGACCACGAGCAAGTTGTTTAAGCAAAGGTATTTGTAAACTGGTCTGCGATCCGTGGGAGCGGTCATAGTGTAATTCTGTATTCACCGCATCATCGGACACTTGCCGCACACGAATTAATTTTGGTGGCACTGTCTTGCCCTGAACCTGCAGGATAACGCCCTGACTTATGCTGGCTCGCAGTACCTCCTGGCTGGTTGAAAATTCACTTTTATTTACAACCCTATCGTGGTCTGTATCTATCGACGTCAGCAGCTCAAGATCCTGCAAGGCAAAAGTCATCGATATCACCAGCTCTGCATCATTAAGCACAACATTGGCACGGCTTAAACCCGGATCGTGGGCCTGCAACAAGGGTATGAAACCCAGCCATAACCCGAATAAACATAGAACTTTCAGTATTTTTATTGTTTTCATAATAGAAATTGGCCGGGACAACACTTGCTGCCCCGGCCGGAACTCAATTAGTGATGAGGATGGTTACGACCGTTCAACGGAGTGGCCGCATAAGGCATTACCTTGTTATAGGTAATGTCATTGGCTACAACTGCATCGACGTCGACTGTGCTGTCACAGGCAATTGATAGATTGGCTGGATCGCGTAAATCGCTGAGTGCTGCACACACGGCAATATCCAATACATCATCGCCAAAACGCCTTCCATTCGGCCAACCACCGGGAATGGCGCCGCCACCCAGGCCATCCTGGACACTGCTGATCAGTAAATCACCGCCAAATACGCTCAAGCGATTAAAATCTGGATCATCCGGATCACCGGCCAGCGCTGCTGGTCCTGTTGATAAATCCACTTTGATCATGTCCGGGATAAAAATCCCAGCCAGGTCGGTCCGCCCGGTGGTAATGACGTTGGTGCCATGGATGCCGTTCAACAGTCTTCCCAATTCCGGCTCTAACGCATAAGTGCTGAATAAATTCCGATCTCTGGATGGAGCACTGCGGCTATAACGATCTTTGTCCACAATTGCGACAAAACCTTCGTTGAACAAAGGGTTACCCTGGCGGGCCACCTGTACCCAACGGCCTTTGTTGATATCGCCATTCCGATTATTTCTCAACACCCGTACCTCACGGCGACTGGTGGTGGCGTATACCCCGGCGATCTGCCCGGAACCACCCAACTCATCCAACGGAATCTGCAACACAATGGTGTGCACGTTAAATCCGCCCTGGCTGTCAAATGGTTTATTCGGGCTCTCCAGCCCCAGTATCGGACTTTCCAGCTGCAACAGATCAAACACTCCCTGAATATCTGCATAAAATCCGTCGTCACGCTGTCCAGCAAAAACCCGGTTGCGGTTCCTCAGATTGTAAATGGTTTCGCGGGTGTAGTCGTCCAACTCAGCTTCACTTCCAACACCTGGCCGCGCACCGTTATCACCGTCATTATCGATATTGTATTTTGGCGTTGCGATGCCTTGGTTATTGGGTGGAACAATCAAAGTCTGGCCGGAGAAGCTCAAATCTTCAACGGTGTTTCTACCGTTCCCACGACGGGTTACACGAGCCACCGAATATGTCTGAGTCAAATTTTGTGCTGCATCGTCAACCTCGTTGATCACACCACGATACGATTGCAAAATAGTGTTTTGATCCTTGTAACTGGTATCAAACTCAAACTGATAACTGTAGGTTGGTCTGCCTCGTTCGAGATCACGATCAAGTGCTACATGGATTTGATAGAGCACCTCATCATCAAAATTATATTTGTTCGGACCAATGCCTGGTTCCTCGAACGGGTACACAGATAGTGCTGTTGTCAGATATTCAATACCATCCTGTTCGGTTACAAATGCATACACATCTGTTGTATTAGCTGCATCATCCAGGGTAATCAGCGGGGCATCCATATGACTGGATGCCAGCGCCGACCCACTGACCAATGCCATGGCTAATGCCAACACCTTAGTGCGCACTTTGGGCGTTAAAGGTTTCATTTTTTATCTCCTATGAAAAAAGTAAAAGTTCCCGGGGCAGCAATAACTAGCTATCCACCAGGGTATGTATTAGCGGCTGTAACGCCGCAAATTCATTGTTGAGTTGCTGCCGCTCGGAAGGCAGCAACATCTGTTGAATCGATTCGGCGCTGCTGAGCAATTCAAAGGCCTGATAGTTATCGCCGGCACGTGCTGCAATAACCCCGGCATGCAGAAATAGCCGGGCATCCTGAGTACCCTCGGCCAGCGCCTGGCGGCTGTACTCGCGTGCCTGACTGTGTTTTCCAGCACTACTCAGCGCCCATGCAACGGCGTCCAGGGTGAACACATCCTTGCGCAGTTGCAGTTCATCCAGCGCCAGACGTAGTGCGGTTTCAGGTTGCTCTCCCCGGGTAGCCAGGAATAATGCAAAGGTGCGTGCATCCTCAATTGCGCCGTAGCGTTGCAACTCAGCCAGCTGCTGGTTGGCTGATCGATACTGGCCGGTGATTTTTAAGGCCTCATACAACGCCCAACGAAACTCTGGCAAAGGGTCTGCTTGGACGGCCTGCCTCAGTAAAGATATGGCATCCGATGCCCGGTGTTGGGCCAGCAATATGCGACCACGGGTATATAAAGCAGGTGGATATCCCGGTTGCAGCAACAGTGCACTATCCAGTGCCGCGTCAGCTTCTGCCAATTGATCCAGCTGCATCAACAACATTGCCAGGCGCACATGTGCCCAGGCTGCAGGCTCCGGTGTACGTGGACTGGTGGCGCGAACAGTTTTCACCATCATTTGCAACGCACCTTCCAGATCGCCTTTCAGCCAGCGCAGTTGGCTGATACGTAAATAAGCTTGTGGGCCAGGTCTTTGCTCAGCAAGCTGTTGATATGCAATAGCCGCCTTCTGTAAGTCACCGCGTTCTGTCAGCACATCGCCCAGCAACGCGAAGTCAAACCACAAGCCACGTTGTTCAACCAGCCGTTGGGCTGCTGCTTCAGCCTCCTGAAAGCGATGCAGATTGTGTAACACATGCCCGCGTAACAGCAGTGCGTCGGCACTTTCAGGCGCTTGAATTTCAATGCACGCTGCGGCCTGTTCGGCCAGGGTGTAATAACCGACATCACGGGTCTCACGTGCCTTGGCTACATAAGCCCAACCAAGGCGCTCAAGTTGTGCAAGTGGTTCCGATGTCTGGGCTACGGCGTTTTGATAACGCAAGATCAACTTGTCCGTTTCACTGTTGGTGTCGGCAGCTTTAATTACTGATGGCACCAGCACCATGACGCATGGATCGTTGACTGCCGATACCAGTTTATTTCCCTCAGCCAGTCCACCCTGAGCATAGCTCCCAGGCAATTCACTCTGACGACATGCTGATATCAACGTTATCGCGAGTAAAGCCGCTAGGCCATGTTTAATCTTGTTGGTCATGTTGTGTTCCTTGTGCTTTGTCTGATCTCCTACGCAAGCAACCGCCGAACGGTTTCAAAGATGTATTTAATGGATTGGTTGAAGCTGAACAATGGCCTTTACCAAGCGGCAAGATCAGCAAAGAAATTCAGCTGAAAAACTATTGAAGTATTGTCATAGAAGCAAAAAGGCCCTGCCGCAGTCTGCGGCAGGGCCCAATAAAAATTAGCCTGTGCGGTTGCTTAACCAGCTTGCAGGTTAATCAAAGCGCAGCGCTTTCCCCGGTTTGAATATAAAGCAATGCACCGGCGCTAGTGCTGACTGGTGCATGTTCACTTCCTGCTGGAGCAAAATGATAGTCGCCGGATTGCAGATGAATATCACCAAAACTGAGATCACCTTCCAGCACCAGACAATGCTCATCATGTTGATGAAAATGAGCAGGTGCTTCGGCATTCGATTCGAGCCTCAATAAATATGACTCAGTGCCGGTTTCTGGGTTAGTGAACAGTACTTTTTTTTTGATTTTCGGCTCGATCTCGATCCAGTCTCCATCATGGTTTCGCACCGTAAACAGTGATCGAGTTTTACTGGCTATATGATCGTCGACACGATGCATGACTCGATCACGCAAATTCTGCATCTGGATCTGCTCTGTTTCTACAGCTGCAGGTGCATCACCCAGTAATTGCAGGCTCTGCTCATCAAGCACATCATCATAATTAGTCATGGTTGTTTTACCCATGTGCCTCTCCACACATCTCTGCACCATTGGACATCAACTCTCTCAATTTGATCATCGCCCGACGCAGGTGCGTTTTTACCGTTCCGATCGGGATGCTCAAAAAGTTAGCCAATTCGCTATGGGTGTAGCCTCGAAAATAGGCCAGCGCAATAAGCTGTCGTTGATCTTCGGTTAATCTCTTCAGCGCTGCATGTATCGCGGAACCTTGTTGCATCGTCTGTAATAGCTCCAGCGGCTGATACGAATCTTGCGGTTCAGCGACGGCATCCAGCCCAACAGTTGCCTGCCGAATACCAGAATTATCTCGGCGCAACGTATCCAGCGCCCGGCTGCGACACAATACGCTGAGCCAGGCAATAACTTTTCCACGCTCCGGCGAATAGCTGCCGGCCTGTTGCCAAACCTGCAAATACAGATCGCTGATAACCTCTTCAGCCAATTCCCGCTGGCGAGTGATCCGTAGTGCCAAACCAAACATATACTGCACCGTAGTATCGTATAACCGACCGAATGCAGCCCGGTCACCGGCCTGTACTGCTTTAATTAAATCCAGCAGTTCAGTTGCCGCTGCTGCTTCCAGCTTGGCCTGTTTGTCTGCCAATCCATTCATATTACGCATCATAACTGACAGTGACTTGCCCTGACAGTTTGGATTGTCATTCCCGGCAGTGTGGTTAGCTGACGGAATTACATCTACCCGATTGTTGGTCATTGCTTCTGTTGTTGGTCTTGTATCTGTAGCAATCACTCAAATTGTTCTCCATATTCCTGTGTATTAAATGCTTTCCTTATATACGCATGGCAAGACCAATTGGATTCAACCAGGAAGAATTTTTTTATCGCCGTTTCAAATTAAGCACAAAAGCTGGAGTGCCAGACCGTAATATTTACAACTGGGGAGGCGGTATCAGAGATACCACCAATATTTTCATGCATGATGCCAACACCCAGCAACCACCATCCCCACTGTGATGATTAGATTGAAAGAGTATTAGCTCACCGGCAGTCTCAATGGAACCGGTAATTGTCGAATCCGCTGTCCAGTCGCTTCATACAAAGCATTACAGAATGCAGGTGCAAATGGCGGCGTTGAAGGTTCTCCAACACCGGCTGGTGGCGCATCACTTTCAACAATATGCACATCAATGCTACCCGGCGCCTGATTGATACGGGTGACCAGATAATCGTTGAAGTTACCTTGATCAATCACGCCTCCAGTTGCAGTAATCTGACCGATCGCACAACTTAACCCATAAATACTGCCGCCTTCACATTGGGCTTTGACGTGGTCGGTGTTGACCACCGTGCCGGCATCAATGGCAACATGCACTGAAGGTATCGTCCAACGGCCCTGGTCATCAACTTCAACTTCAACCACGGTGGCCACATAGGTCAGGAACGAGCGGTGTACCGCTATCCCGAGCTTGCAACCCTTTGCCCGTTTGGCTTTCCAGTCAGCACGTTCTGCTACCACCCGAACCACGTTGGCCAGCCGGCCGGTATCAATCGGATAGAGTTCAATCGGATCCCCATAATTACCATATTCCACCCCTGCTGCCGGCAAATCTATATGTCGGGACCGGCCGATTAACTCGAGCAAATAATCTTTAGGATCACGTTTTGCAGCAACCGCCAGTTCATGCGCGAATGACTGTACCGCAAAGGCATGGTAAACATTGGCTACCGAGCGCAACCAGCCAATTCTGACATGTGCTTTTGCTTCACCCTTCTCCAACCGCATATTAGCAATTTCAAACGGATTGTCAGAAAAACCCAAATCCAACTCACCGGAACTGGGATAAGTTTGGCTGGGATCAAAGGTGGATGAAATGGTGGGAAATACGGTTCGATGCAACCAGCCGGTAGTGTTCCCTTCAGCATCTAAGCCTGCTTCAATACGTTGCGCGCTGACGCTGTGATAATAACCATGCTTGATATCGTCTTCACGGCTCCAGATCACTTTCACCGGTTTACCGGTATGTTTCGCCAGCAAAGCTGCCTCAACCGAGAAATCCGGTTTTGATTTACGCCCAAACGCCCCACCCAGCATGGTCACATTGACGGTCACCTGGGCTTCTTCCATTTCCAATGCGCGGGCAACTTCGCGCCGGGTTGCCTGCGGCGTCTGGGTGCAAGCCCAGATTTCTGCACTGTCTTGATCTACTCTTGCAGCAGCAGCCGGCGGCTCCATAGGTGCCTGCGATAGATGCGGCACCGTATATTCAGCGCTGATACGCTGCGTGGCATTTTCCAGTGCAGCATCGACATCACCATGTTCACGTACCAGCGTACCCAGCTTGCGTGAAGTTGCCAGCAACTGCTCTCGGTATTGGTTTGAATCATAACTGGCGTTGCTGCCATGCTCCCATTCGATATTAAGCGCATCGCGCCCTTTCAATGCCGCCCAACTGTTGGTGGCCAGCACTGCCACACCACCCAGTGCATTAAAACCTGCCGGCGCTGATAATGCAGGCAGCCTGACCACACCGGTAACCCCGACAATTTTGCGTACCGCCTGCTCGTCAATTTGTTTGACCTGCCCAAACAACACCGGTGGACGGGCAATCACGGCAATTTGCATATCCGGTAACTTAACGTCAAATCCATAGATAGCATTACCATGAATCACGTCATCAATGTCTACGCTTTGCACGGCTTTGCCGATATAGCGCCACTGCTGACGCGTTTTTAATTCCACTGTCGCCGGGTCGGGTAAAGTCAGCTCTGCGGCAGCGGTAACCAGGTCGCCGTAACCTAATGTACGACCTGATGGTTGATGGGTGACGAGGTGATTGCTGGCATCACATTCATCCACTGATACTCCCCAGGTTTTTGCCGCCGCCTGGCGCAACAATTGCCGTGCCGATGCTCCGGCCTGTCGCAAGCGTGTCAGATTCCGTCGTATGCTGCGCGATCCATCGGTATTTTGATCACCATAAATTGGATCACCGGTAGCTTGTTCGATAACAATCCTGGCCCAGTCAGCTTCCAGTTCATCAGCAATAATCTGTGCCACGCTGGTGCGTATTTGCTGGCCCATTTCAGAACGGTGGCAAATAACAGTTACCGTGCCATCCGTGTCGATTCTGATAAAAATACTGGGCGTAAAATCACTGGCCTCATTGGTCTGCGCGATCAGCCCCGCAGCCGGTAACAGATTAAGCGTTAACAACAAACCAGAGGTCTGTACACTGGCGCTTAAAAACCGCCGCCGGCTTGGATTGCTTACAGTATTCATGCCAAATCCTCCGCCGCAGTTTTAATCGCTGCGCGTATCCGGGTGTAAGTACCGCAACGGCAGATATTCCCGGTCATGGCAACGTCGATTTCACTCTCGCTAGGGTTTGGATTTTGTGCCAGAAATGAAGCTGCCTGCATGATCTGCCCACTTTGGCAATAACCACATTGCGGCACGTTATGGGTTTTCCAGGCCTTCTGCAAAACGTGTTCCTGGCCATTGCCCAAACCTTCAATGGTGGTGATTTTTTTATCTGCCGCAGCACTCATTGGTGTTACACAGGAACGAATGGCTTGACCATCCAGGTGTACGGTACAAGCACCGCACAATGCCATGCCACAGCCAAATTTGGTCCCGGTCATATCGAGTTCATCACGCAGGAACCATAACACCGGCATTTGTGGATCACCGTTGTAGTCGATCGGTTTGCCATTTACAGTGACTTTCATTGTTTAATCTCCTTAGGGTGGTCAGCCTGAATTTCAGATGGCATGGCCTTTACTCTGAGTTGAGGCTGACAGCATCAATCGTTCTCGTTATCAGCGGCTGCATCAGAACCCGCTGGCTCGATGCGTGTTTGTTCGAAATGGCGCATCTTGACCAGGTCAGCTGGTGTGTTTAGATTCGCTGCTGCACTTGGCATCACCACGCTGGTCATCGGTTGTTCGACCAATAACGATTTTGCACCATCCTTGCGCAAGGCTTTCAGTTTAGCAAAGTACCGGTAGGGGAAAATGACCGGTGGCCCATGTGTACCTGCATAACTTGCTGCTGCAATCTGCTCAGGATTACTATGCCACTGATGTACCAGCGACTCAATATTGCTGGTGGTGAGTTGGTATTGATCTACCAATAGCAACAGCACCGCATCTACCTGCTGGTCCAATTGTGCTGTTCCACAGGCAATCGAACCACCCAACCCGATGTGGGAATCTGTGTTGATGGTGATCCTCAGTGGTAAACCATCCAATAGCTTGCGATCTGTCAGATGACCGGCACCCAACACCACTACTGCCTGATCGGTAACCTGCAGAGCTTGCTCGGCCGCACGCCGCAGTAAAGCTACCTTGTGCAACTGAAGTTGCTGTTTGGATTGTCCCAGGCGCTCGGAATTTCCTGCAGCCAATACCACCGCTGCCAGGTTTCTGCCCGATTTACTCGCTGCCACTTAAAAAACCACCATCACCGCTGTTAAGCACTGTGTGTGCTTCAGCCAGAATCGACAAGGCGATAGTTTCCGGCAGATCAGCACCGATATCCAAGCCTGCTGGACCATAGAAACGTGCATCACCAATAAACCCGGTCTCAGCTAACAACTGTTCACGTCGGGCAACAGGTCCAAGCAAGCCAATATAAGCTACCTTTGAAGCACCCAGTTGTTGTACGTATTTTGCATCACTGGGCAGGTGATGACTCATCACCACGGCGGCATCAAAATCTATGCCAGTGTGTGTGACAAGTGCCTCGGCCGGTTCACAAATAACTTGCTCGGCCCCTGGAAAATGTGCCTCAAGTGCATAAGCTGGGCGATGATCATAGACCGTCACCCGCCAATCGCAGGCATTGGCAAGTTTTACCAGTGGTGCAACATCAGGCCCTGCACCACAGATCAGCAACCTGGGTGCCGGTTGCACCGAAATCGCCAGCAAGTTTGCTTCGGCCAATGATAATTCAGTTGTTTTCTGGATTGTCTGGAGCTGCTCAGATGCTATCGGTAATGTCTGCTGATCAGCTTCCTCCAACAACCAATGCCTGGCAAGCGGCAACGTTTCGCCAGCTTCAATCACTTTGATTAATAAACAATGTCGGCCCGCCAGCCAATAAGGTTTGATTAATCCCAGTCCGCCAAAAGCATTTCCGGCATCAACTCTTTCCAGCAGCAACCGCACCAAGCCCTGACAACCCAGACCAAGCCCCCACAAAGTATCGTCATCTTCGCGCAAGTCATAAGTGACTATACACGGCTCACCGGTTTCCCAAACCGGTTGCGCCTGGGCCTGTAAATCTGCTTCCAGGCAACCGCCACTGACCAGACCAAACATTTGCCCAGCCTGATCCAATAACATCATAGAACCCGGCTTGCGGTAAGTGGAACCCAATGTCTGGATGACGCTAACCAGAATAAATGACTGCTCGGGATCAGCAGCAATACGATTCAGCAATGGGGTCAGACCCAGGTTCATGTCAGCTCAGGCATGTGCATGTGGATGTGCACAGCGCTCACAGTTAACCCAGCCGGAATCACCACCGTGGTAATACTCTTTTTTCCAGATCGGCAAGCGTTGCTTGATTTCATCAATGATGTAACGGCAGGCATCAAAAGCTTCCGCACGATGTGCGGAACTGACGCCGACCCAGACCGCACATTCACCTATCTCCAGCACACCGGCACGATGAATACCGAACACATGCTGAACACCGAAACGTCGCTTTGCTTCTGTCAGCACCTGCTCACCTTCCTTGATAGCCAATGGTTCATACACTTCATATTCCAGCTTCAACACCCGGCGACCTTCGTTATGATCGCGCACCCAGCCTTCAAAAGTTACCAAACCACCGCAGTGCGCATCGACCAATTCAGCACTGCATCGTGCCGGGTCCAGTGCTGCATGGCTGACTCGAAAACCCAACTCAACCACCAGCGACCGGTGGAAAAAACAATACGCGGTCACCATCAGACAATGGCGTCGCCCAATCAGCCAGCTCATCATTAACAGCCACTTTCATATTCAACAGCGACTCCAATCCCGCATGGCGGGTTTGCAGCTCGGTAAATAATTCCTGTGGATTGGCTGCATCAGAACTGACCTGCTCACCGGCTTGCCCAACACGTTCACGAAACAATGCAAAGTACTCGACCTGTAAATGCTTCATCCAACAGTCTCAACAGATTGCGCCCACTGTTCGGGTGTATTGGCATTATCCAATGCACCTACATTGGGCTGGGTCAATAATGTTGTATTCATATTAATAAGCATCTTGCGTGGGCAACGAATGTCGGCTTGTAAAAACTCAACAATCCGCGTTGCACTGTCCGGCTCATAGATGGCACACAATGGTTCCGGCAAATCATCATTGCTGCTGCGATAGGCAGTTGCATCGCTGTTTATATTGCGTTGCCTGATTAGCTCATTTAGGGTGGTTGCGTCCAGCATCGGCAAATCACAAGCAACCACCAGCCAGGCGGCAGCAGGGTGCGTTCGTTGTGCTGAGGCAATTCCGTCGGCAGGCCCCTGGCCACCAAATTGATCAGCAATTTGCGGATATCCTGCGCGTAATCCGGTATTGTCCGCTGCCCTTACCGACACAAAAGACTGCTCGCATACAGCGTCAATCAAAGCATAGCTACGCTGCAGCAAAGATTGCCCGGCAACTTGCAATGCAGCCTTATCCTGGCCCATCCGCTGGCTGCGCCCACCGGCCAGCACCAATCCATACAACGGACTCATATGCTGTTACTGGTTTGCTGGTCACCAGCCTGGTAATCAGACTTGCCACCTTGCTTGCTGACCAGCCGGACTTCGCTGATCTGCATATCGTGAGACAAGGCCTTGAGCATGTCGTACACCGTTAAAGCCGCCACGCTGGCTCCGGTCAAGGCTTCCATTTCCACCCCGGTTTTGTGCTGTACGGCAACAATGCAATCAATCACCAATTGATTGTCGGCTTGTAGTTCGATTTGGATATCGCAGCGATCGATCGGCAATGGGTGACAAAACGGAATCAAATCAGCAGTGCGTTTGACCGCCATGGTTCCGGCTATAACAGCGGTATGTATTACCGAGCCCTTGCGGGTCAACAGATCATTGTCGACAAACTGCCGGGCGACTTCTGCAGGCAGCAATACTTTTGCACGTGCATGTGCCTGCCGTGAAGACACCGACTTGGTGGAAATATCGACCATTTTTGGCCGGCCTTTGGCATCAACGTGCGATAAACTCATCCACCCACCTGGTACATTTCAACTTTGTCATCATTATACGTGGCATCGGTTTGCCCGGCGGCGCGTAACTCGCTGTAGCGATCGGTCCGGTTACGCCAGATTGAGCCCATCAATTCCAGCAATTGTGCATCACTGGCGCCTTCCCGCAATGGGGTTTTCAAGTCCATTCCATGTTGTGCAAACAGGCAGGTATACAGTTTGCCGTCAGCCGATAATCTGGCACGGGTGCAATCACGGCAAAATGGTTTGCTGACCGAACTGATAAAACCCACTTCTCCGGCGCCATCAACAAACCGATAACGCCGGGCTACTTCACCACGGTAATTTGCAGCTATCGGCTGTAACGGCCAGCGCGCATTGATCTGGTCAAATAACTCTGTCGAGCTGACAACCTGTTCGGACTGCCAGCCATTTAATGTGCCCACATCCATAAATTCAATAAAACGAAGGGTACAAGCACTGCTGCGAAAATGTTCAACCAGCTCAAGCACTTTCTGATCATTAATGCCGCGCTTGATCACAGCATTAATCTTGATCCGCTCAAACCCGGCCGCTGCCGCCGCACTGATACCTGCAAGTACCTCGGCAAGCGATCCACGGTTACCGGACAATTTTAAAAACTCGTCGGCATCCAGGCTATCCAGGCTCACTGTTACCCGGCGCAACCCTGCATTGAACAATGCTTGTGCGTGCCGTGGCAGTAATATCGCATTGGTCGACATGGCGATATCATCAACCCCATCGATAGTCGCCAGCCTGGCTATCAACGAAGGTAAATCCTTGCGCAATAATGGTTCCCCGCCGGTCAATCGCAATTTGCTGGCGCCCAGCTGGACAAACAACCGTACCAGTCGCTCAATTTCATCGAACTGCAATAAGGTCTGGCGGGAAAAGAACGGATAACCTTCAGGATACTGTTCCGCCGGCATGCAATACGGGCACCGGAAGTTACACCGATCTATCACCGAGAGCCGTAAATCGTGCAACGGGCGGCCTAACCGGTCCTGCACTTTGACTGCAGGGTTATTCACCAGGGATAAAACGGCGCCTTGGTGCCGGCCTCAAAGTGACTTTGTTCACGGGCAAGCTCTACAAACCCGGCAGTGCCGGCCAGTGCGGTAAAGTCACCGGATGTATTGGTCTTTTGGGGCGTTGCGTTTTGCATATCACCTGCTGCTAATGTTACCGGCATAAAATAGCTTAATGCCGGTTTGAAATTGACTGCCTCAGTCAATTGCAGTTCACCTGCATAGCTTGTTTGCAGTAAACCCAGCATCTTTTGCAGTGCCGGCACTACATAACGGCGCATGCACACCAATGCCGAAACCGGATTACCCGGCAACGCAAACACCGGTTTGCCCTGCCCGCTTATTCCAAACCACATCGGCTTGCCGGGGCGTTGACTGACCCGGTGAAAAATGACCTTCACACCCAATTTACCCAGCACCTCCGGAATGTAATCAAAGCGTCCCATCGACACGCCACCGGTTAATACCAAACCATCGTAACGTTCCAGGCATTCACCCAACAACCGTTGCTGGACATCGGGATCATCCTGCACATGCCAGCGCCGGCTGGTCGCTACCCGGTGCTTGCTCAGCATGCCCTGCATGGCGTAATCATTCGAGCGCCGAATCTGGTGCGACGCTACCGGTTGATCCACGTCAACCAGTTCATCACCACTGGCAATAATCGCCAGCGCCGGCAACCTGCGCACCTCAACCTGAGCATAACCAGCTGATACCAGAACTGCGAGTTCCGGTGCGCCGATGAGTGTATCTGCTGCGATTAATTGGCTGCCGGCTGCATTATCCGATGCTGTTGCATGCACAAACCTTCCGGCTTCCAATCGGGCCTCCGCATGCAACCGGATCCAATCCCCATCACGTTCCACCAATTCGACCGGGACAACACAATCGGCACCATTGGGAATCGGTGCACCGGTCATGATTTCGATGCATTCACCGCTGTTGTTCAAACCACACTGCGGTTGACCGGCAGGGGCTATGCCGGCAATACGATATTGAGTCTGCAGATCATTAGCCGCCATGGCAAAGCCATCCATGGTCGCCCGGTCAAACGGCGGCTGATCGCGTTCTGCCTGTACATTTTCAGCCAATACCCGGCCAATACTGTCTGCAACCGGCAACTGTTCGCTGCCTGCCTGTGGCAGGTTATTTAAAATTAAGCTTTCAGCCTGCTGCACCGTAATCATCAGCTACTCCACACTAACGCGCGCCATATTAATCGGATCGACACATACAACACCAGCAAAGCTGTCATGCCTCGTACCAACCTGTCTTTAACCGGCCCGGCGCCCAAATAACTACCCAGCTGGCCACCGAACAATACTGCAACCAGCAATGCCAGATAGGGCAGCAATTGCTCTCCAACAACTGATGTTTGCCATTTGCTGAGTTGCCCGGCCAGCCCCGATAACGAGTTGACCAGGATAAACGCACTGGCGCTGGCAGCAATTGTTTTAGGCCGGTCCCAATTCAGCAGATGCATCAATGGCGCCAGAAATATGCCGCCACCGATCCCGACAATGCCAGCCAACAACCCAAGCATTGCGCCCACCGGTAAACCAACCAGCCAGCGTTTCCTGCGACTTGGGGCAGCACCGGCGTGCACCGGTTTTGAGTAAAACATCAACACCCCACTAACCAGCAACACCACCCCCAGCAAACTGATAAACATCCGTTCCGGCACCACCAGACTACCGCCCAGCAGCGCCATCGGTACGGAGGTCAACACAAATGGGAAAAAGGCTGAAAAGCGTAAATGCCCCGCCCGGGCAAAATGAATCACCCCGCCGGTAACCACGATAATATTGCAGCTCAATGCAATCACCGGGATCAGGCGATAGTCGGTACCACCAAGTACCAACAGTGCGTTATAGGTTGAACCACCGCCAAAGCCGACCATGGCATACAGCAAAGCGGTGATCGCAAATAAAGCGATCAGCAACCAACTGCTCATTGATCAGTTCCTGGGCTTCCAGATAGTTTTAATTCCCGCCAACCATAACGCGCATCAAATAACCGAAGGCAGGTCCCGTCATCACCGATACCAAGCAATAACTTGATCGCTTCCCCCGCCATGGCAGAGCCAATCACACCAACCAACGGGCCAAAAACGCCACTGCCGGCACAATCACCCAGCATTTCGTCGGCATCTGCCAGCAATAATTCTATGCCTGGCCGGTCAGCCAGGTCATAACGGAAAACCGCATATTGGCCTTCCCAACGAATCGCAGCGCCGAATACCAATGGTTGTTGAAGTTGTCTGCATACATCACCCGCCAGCAGTCTGGT
This sequence comes from Gammaproteobacteria bacterium, assembly GCA_021772985.1. Lineage (GTDB taxonomy): Bacteria > Pseudomonadota > Gammaproteobacteria > Xanthomonadales > Wenzhouxiangellaceae > JAJFKX01. Next base: position 4,014 of record JAJFKX010000008.1, on the reverse strand, counting down.
TGGAATATTATCACTGGCATCAATCACCACATCAGCGGCTTGCGCAGCAGCCATTAAGCTTTTTTTATCCAGCCGTTGATTGATGACTTCAACTGCAACATCCGGGTTGCTATTGTTAACCCATTGACCTGCAACTTCAGCTTTTGACCGGCCGATATCAGCAGCTTGATACAACGGCTGGCGGGCCAGATTGGTTTCATCCACGCGATCAAAATCATTCAGAAGCAATTGACCAACCCCGGCATTGGCCAGATAGCTGACTACCGGACAGCCAAGCCCACCCAGACCAATAATCAAAACCGTGGATTCAGCCAGCTTGCGCTGCCCTTCAGTACCAAACTCCGGCAGAACCAGCTGGCGTGCGTAACGATCGCTCATACTTCCTGAATGCGTTGCTGCAATGCCTCGCCCAATGCACGCCAACTCATTAATACACAATCGGTCCGCGATGGAAATTGCCTGGCATTCAGTAACGCAGCCAGGTCCGAGGGCAGTTCTGCAGTTTCATCCTTGCTAAAAGCCTGCTCAAATTGCTGCATCAAACGGCTGGCCTCGGCCAGGTTCAAGCCAGCCAGCTGTTCGGTCAACATAGATGTTGAAGCCTGTGACAAAGCACAACCGGCTCCGGTGAACATCAACTTTTCCAACCGCTGATCAATCACCCGAAAGCTCAAATTCAGCTTGTCACCGCAAAACGCATTGTGTGCTTCAGCATGCTCACACGGTGGCGGCAGCTCGCCAAAGTTTCGCGGGTTGCGGTTGTGATCCAGGATCACTTCGCGGTAGAGGTCGTTTAATGGCTGCATTGTTTTCTCAGGGATGTTGGGTATTGTTCTGTGATGGTTTTTGTTAAGGCGTCCAGCATAGCAATCTTACTGACTGGCTGATATCAAAAAATCATACCAGTCTATCCAATGGGCTGGTCACATCCATGGGCCCATGCATTCAGTATATGTATATATATCATGGTAGTTGAAAGGTCGCGATGGCCAAGCAGTTGTTGAATGGTCCGAATGTCCGTTCCATGCTGAAATAAATGCGTCGCAAATGAATGGCGTAATGTATGTGGGGTTACACGTTTCAGAATACCTGCTTTTTTCGTGCTGGCTGCACTGCATTTGTTTGATTTAAAATTAGTCATCATCGTTTCCTATTGGGTTAACGATGAACGAAAACGCTCTCTTAGACAATCACCTTAAAATGTCCAACTTAGGCTGACGGGGTACAGTTATATGTACTTAATAAGTTGTTTATCGACGTCAGAATAAATTCATCTAAAAGTCATAAGGATGTCAGGTATTTTAAAGCCGGTTTGCTCATACTGATCGCTCGTCCAGTCACTTTTAAACGTTTTATCAATAGGAAGTTAAATAATTCGTTGAATTCAAAATATGGAAAAAATCATGAACAACGCCTCACGAATCGGTTTAATTATCACTGTGATGTTGATATCACCTTTTATCGGTGCAGTCGAATTTGACGATGCTCAAAAGTGTAATGAGATTAAGGATGATCCCGATTTAACAATCCAATACTGCACAACAGCTATACAGTCCGGTGAATTGAGCACTGAGAATTTGGTCCCTGTACTGGCCAGGCGAGGATATGCCTACTACCAAAAACGCAATTATGATCAGGCTATCAGTGACTTCAGCGCTGTCATTCGATTGGACCCTAACGATGCACGTATCTATATAATGCGGGGAATGGCCTATGAATACTCCGAACGTAATTATGACGAAACCATCGATAACTTCAATTCGGCGATCCGATTAGATCCTAACAATGCCCGCTATTATAATTATCGATGTTGGGCCCTCATTCTAAAGGGTGATGCTGAATCAGCACTTTCTGACTGTAATAAGTCATTGGAACTTCAACCGAATGATCCAAATACTCTCGACAGTCGCGGCCTAGCCCACTTTGCCCTAGGAAATTACCAAGCCGCACTGAAGGATTACAACAGGACAATTCAGTTAGATTCAGCAGCTTGGTCAACTCATCTAAATAGAGCCCGTGTACTCGAAATATTAGGCAACACATCACAGGCAGAAGCAGACCGGAATATTGCCAGAGAGAATGCTCAGGGAGAAGAACAATACGGGTTTTGGTTAGGTAGCGTTGAAGATGCCGAAAAAAACAACCAGCATCATAGGCAGTAACATAGAGCATGACAGCACATACAGGACATAGAGAAGATACAGGACAGGCATGATTCAAAAACAATCCAACGGTCATGAGTAGGGCATCAGAAAATCAGCAGCTAAGATGTAAGACCTAATCTATAAGATGTGCCTGTCCTGATTGGACGCTTGATTGGACGCTACGTCAGTAACGGTGAGCAGGAGTTGGGTGGCGCCCGCTCAAGTTCACGACGGTGGTGTGACTTCGCTCGGGAAGCGGGCCATCGCGCTCGAGCGTGCACGCCACGAGCAACCCGTCGAGGACGCCCCATAGCCCTCTCACGAGCGATAGGTTATCATCCGATCGTTACGTACACCTGATGGAGGCGCGATGTATATTCCCGAAGGTTTTGGCACGGTGTTCCCCTATATCTTCGCGAGCGACGCGGCCGCCTACCTGACTTTTCTTGAGCGCGCGTTCGGGGCGGAGGTCGTCGGCAGAACAGAGGCGCCGGACGGCAGTGTCGCCAATGCGCGCGTCCGCATCGGCAGTACGGCGTTCATGGTCAGCGAGGCCGGCGGCCGGTTCAAGGCCAGCCGCGCCGCTTTCTACATCTACGTCGAGGACGCAGATCAGACCCACCGGGAGGCGCTCGCGTGCGGCGCCGACGACATCCACGCGCCGCGGGTTATGGACTACGGGGACCGACAGGGGGGCGTGACCGATCCGTCGGGCAACATATGGTGGATCTCGACGCGGGTGGCGCGTGAGCCCTACGACTGAGGCGACCGATATATACAGCGATATATACATATACAGGACAGGCATGATTCAAAAACGATAGAATTATCCGAAGTCCTACAAACCTGAGTTACTCTTGCCCGAAAGTGATGGAAATGGGGCAATTCCCATACCAAAACCATCAGTAACTCTGGATTAGTCAAATTCCAGACACGTCAAACCTCAACAGATGCCGATTAATTTTCTTTTGAGTTTATGCTTGGTTAATTGAGCTGCGGAAACAGCCGATTGGCAGCAGCGATACCTTTTAGAAAACTTGCGCCTAATTGATTGGCAGCACTGCGAATAGTTGTTACTTTTCCAATCACTTGGGAAAAGCCTTGTTCCTGTCTGGACAAATAGCGCAGCAGATGATCCGGGGCAATGCTGAGCCTCAGCAATATTGGTGGTACATCATCGGCAATTGCACCTCTCTTTTGTGGATGTATCGCCCGTCCACTCCAATCAACCAACTCCAGATAGTCGGTTAATGAAAATGGCAGGCCTTGATCGTCATTCAATCGAGCAGCAAAACCGAACAGGCTTGGAACCACATTTGATAATGATTCTGTGTTGATTATCTTTGTGGCTGTATCTTTTTCCAACTCATTGATCCGCTGCTGGATCGAAGTGTAGTCCGATTGCTCTGGTGTATCGGCCATGCCTGCGCGGATCGGATTCAGATCAACATAGGCCATACAACTGATCAGGGCTTGCTCATCCAGCAGTGCCTGCGACTTGAAACGGCCTTCCCAAAAATGACCGGTGCAGTTATCTTCAGCATTGGCCCTGCAGGCTATGTCATGATTCAAACCTCGCATAAACCAGGAAAGATCAGCCAATCTCTTGCGATAAAGATCCACCAACTCCGACACCACCGATAGCTCACCAACACCCAAGGATTCACCAGCTTGATAACGCTGAACCAGCAGATGCCCTGCATACAGCGAACACCAACGATCCAATACTTCATCGTTCGACCAGGTATCTGTTATTTCCGGATTCAATTTGATCACCAAATGGTAATGATTACTCATCACTGCATAGGCACACACCTCAATAGCATATACCGATGATAGCAATGCCAGACGCTCAACAATCCAACTCCGG
>JAJFKX010000062.1 GCA_021772985.1 Gammaproteobacteria bacterium | reverse complement strand
ATCGGTCAAACCGATACGCTCAATATCTGCGCGATCGATAGTAGTAACCGGGCTGGCGCCTTCGATGTCGACCTGACTCAGGCGGGAGCCTGTTACGTCAACACGATCCAACTCTGCCGGGTCGTCATCCTGGGCAAAAGCTTGTCCGGACAACGCCAGACCAGCAATCGCACCAGTGCCAAGTGCAAAGCGCACTGACTGGTATAAGGGATTACGGTTAAATTGCATTTGGTGTCTCCAAATAAATCCTATTAAAAAACAATAACTTAAACATGTTGTTCACAAAACAAAACATAGAACTAACGCACTTACTTCATTTAATTAGTTATGTATTCATACGTAAGTATCCGTACGTATAGTTATGTACGTTGTTAAATGTACGTTATTTATCGTACTATGTCTACTCTTTCTTTTGAACTTTTTCCCAGACCAATTAATTTTGCTTTAAACCAGACTCATATCGCACCGCCTTACAACTAAAAGATATCAATCGAGTGACTGAAGAAATTTCTGGTTTGAAGCGGATAACGCGACATTTAGCCGGCAAGGGTTTTAAAGCTATTCATGCGAAAACGCATAGTCTCGGAACGGCTGGTCTGATTACTCCATTAAAGCCAGGCCTTCATGATTTACAATAATGTTTGAATGTGAGCATAGGTAAGCTGCATTTCAGACTGGTTATACTAGTCATTTATCTATATCTATCTGGATACTGCGGCAATGCCAGCTTCTCTTGAGCAAGCCATTACTTTATACAAGCAAAACCACCTTAAAGACGCCCATGCTCTGTTGGTGAAGATACTTGACGAGAACCCCAATAATTCTGCCGCGCTGCATTATGCAGGCTTAATTGCCAATCGTTTAGATGACTCTGCTGCTGCAATTCAACTGCTTTCCAAAGCTGAAAAATTAAACCCAGGCGAACTAGATAGGCATATAGCCCTGGCCCAGTCATATCGAAAGCAGCAACAACTTAACAAAGCCTTACAACACATCAACCAGGCGATTACACTCACCCCAGCTAGTGCTGCCAATCATGTATTGCATGGCGTACTGCTTAGTGACATAGGTAAGCTTGATGATGCTGTTACTGCGTTCGAACAGGCACTGGCGTTGAACCCAAATGAAGTTTCTGCGTATTTTGGTCTTTCGCGTCTATCTTCACAGGGGCACTACACATTCAGTCAAGCGCAGCGCCATCGGTTGTTATTATTGACTCAAGCTGAGCATTTACCTGGCTTACAACGCAGCCAGGCATGCTTCACAGTAGCCGTGATGTTGCATAAAGAAAACAACTATCCCGCTGCATTTAAGCACTATATGCTGGCCAATTCACTGGAGAAACAAACACATACCGGAGCGGAGCTATTTCAACCTGAAAGACATGCTGCACTGTTGCACAAAACCCGCTCGATCTTTACTTCGCAGCTACTGGCAAAATTCAAAGGTCATGCCAGTCATTCGAAAAGACCGGTATTTATCATCGGCATGCCACGTACCGGCAGCACTCTGGTGGAAAAAATACTGGCGAGTCATCAACATATTAATGCTTATGGCGAACTGGCCCACATCAAAAATATTGCCCGCAATTACTTCGCCAAAGCAACCTCCCTAACGTATCCCGACCTGATTAATCATTTACCGGCAAAAATTATTCCAGTTGCAGCACGTTATTACTTATCAAAAGTTTCTACCAATCCAGATAAGCACCTGAGGATAACCGACAAAATGCCAACCAATTATGAAATGCTTGGTGTTATCCAGATGCTGTTCCCAAATGCCTTTGTGATTCACACTCAACGCGACCCCATGGATACTTTATGGTCGTGCTTTCAGCAACCGATTGCTGCTAAATACACCAATGACTTTTCCGATCTGATTGCAAAATACCGACAATACCGGCAGTACATGCAACTTTGGCGTGAGCGGCTGTCCATTAATATCCTGGATATTAATTACGAAGATCTGGTTTACGATTTTTCTGGGAAAGCACATCAGTTAATCAGCTTTCTCGAACTGGATTGGGATCCGGAGTGTTTACGTTTTCATAATACTCAGACAGGAACCGTCACCGCCAGCCAACTACAGGTCAGCAAGCCCATTTATTCCAGCTCGGTAGGCGCATGGAAGCACTATGCAGCAGAACTCAAAGCCGTTCGTGCGGAACTAGATGAATTTTACTGAAGCTAAAGCATCGCACCCGGCGGCTGCAAAATCCACGACTTCACTTAAACCAGCTGCTTTGCTACTTTCTGCTGCTCAGCTTTTAATGCTGCCGGCAACCTATCGCCATATTGCTCCAGATACTGTTGGATTTGTGCCAGCTCATCCGTCCAATTCTCAGCAACGACTTCCAGCAGCCGTTTTAGCGTATACGTATCAATTGGCAATCCATCAAGATTGATGTCATCAATATTTGGAACATAACCAATCGGAGTTTGCCGAGCCCCAAGCTGGTCCGCACAGCGCCGGACAATCCACTCCAGCACCCGCATGTTTTCCCCAAAACCTGGCCACATGAACCTGCCCTGCTCGTCTTTACGAAACCAGTTAACGTGAAAAATCTTAGGCAACTTATCCGGCTGATCAGCAAAACTCAGCCAATGCGCCCAGTAATCAGCAAAGTTATATCCACAGAATGGTTTCATTGCCATTGGATCACGTCGCACGATACCGGTCGTACCAGTTGCTGCCGCAGTTGTCTCAGAAGCCATTGAAGCACCTACCAACACCCCATGCGGCCAATCAAATGATTGGAATATCAGTGGTACCAGCGACTCCCTGCGGCCACCAAATATTATTGCTGAAATTGGCACACCACTGGCTGCTTCTGATTCGGGCGCATAGCACGGGCAGTTTTTGATGGAAACTGTAAACCGTGAATTCGGATGTGCCGCTGGTCCGTTCTCAGGGTCATAGTCACGGCCCAGCCAATCCTTGACCGGCTTTTCATCGGACTTCCCTTCCCACCATGGCTCATTATCAGCAGTCACCGCCACATTGGTAAAAATCGCATCCTTGTTTAACATCGCCAATGCATTGGGATTGGTCTCGGCACCCGTTCCAGGCGCAACACCAAAAAAGCCTGCTTCTGGATTAATTGCCCATAAGCGGCCATCTTCACCGGGGCGCAACCAGCAAATATCATCTCCAACAGTCCATACTTTCCAACCAGCATAACTGGCCGGTGGAATCAGCATCGCCAGATTGGTCTTCCCACAGGCAGACGGGAACGCAGCAGCCAGGTAGGTCTTTTCGCCTTCGGGGCTTTCTATTCCCACAATCAGCATATGTTCCGCCAGCCAGCCTTCCTGGCGCGCCTGATGGCTGGCTATTCTTAGAGCGTGGCATTTTTTGCCCAGTAACGCATTACCACCATAACCAGAACCATAACTTTGGATCTGCAGCTCTTCCGGAAAGTGCATAATGAATCGCCGCTCAGGGTCCAGTTCGCCGGTTGAGTGCAACCCTTTAACAAACACCTGATCTCGCTCTATCCGGCTTAATGCGGCACTACCCATACGGGTCATCTTGCGCATATTGACTACCACATAGGCACTATCTGTTATTTCCACACCGCAACGCGACAATGGCGAATCTATTGGCCCCATACAATAAGGCACCACATACATTGTCCGACCCTGCATACTACCGGCAAACAAATCATCCATTTTGTTATGTGCTTCAGTAGGTGCCAGCCAATTATTATTAAGCCCGGCATCATCAGCGTCAGTGCTACAGATGTATGTCAGGTGCTCCATTCTGGCAACATCATTCGGGTCTGAACGGTGCAGGTAACAACCTGGGTGCGTTTGCTGATTCAATTCCAGCAAATCACCGGTCTCCAGCAATTCTGCTACAAGGTTATCGTATTCATTCTGTGAACCATCACACCAGACAATATGAGCGGGTTGTGTCTGCCTGGCCACATCTGCAACCCAGACGTTCAATTCCTGATTAGTCGTATTCATAGATAATGAGTAACAGCAGCGAATGAAGAATAGCTCGCTGCAACATCAATTGTTGGTTAATAAAGCGCTACAGAGTAGCGGCAGCGAACTGCGCTTGCAATACCCAATCCGATCTCATCTAATCACGAAAGTGATCATAGTAATTGTCGCTGAGATACGTCAACGATTCAAAGTTCATGAAAATTCTGCCTTCTCGAGGCCAATAAGTGCTACAAACAACTGAGTTCAACAGCTGCTAAACCGCTAATTTGAAAAAACCCATCCATAACGGCTGAGAGTCACTATACTTAGAGTTCGGCATTGGCTGACGCTAGCGTATATAGTAACGCTTTGTCCCATTTTGCTTATACAACTAGAATGAAGAGAGCACAAACGCATACCTTATTCCCTGCAATTGTCCGAGAATACCAGTTCGGTGATCTCCCGGTAAACCAGGAGTTTTATAATCGTATTAAAACTTTCCAGCGCGACATCGCTATCAAAAATGCTGGTGAAAAACCCAATGTAGCAACCATCCTCGGTTATCAGCCGGATATTGTATTGCACGAACACTGGGATAATGACCCAACCTGGGAGCAGTTTTTAAACACCTGTGTCCATCCAGGCATTCAATCTTATCTGACTGAACATGCACGGCTGGCCGGCTGGCCGACAACCGATTATGGCTATAACTTCGCTGCCAGTTGGGCTGTGCTCTATCCGGCTGGGGCCTACCAAATACCGCACAACCATCCCAATACATTCTGCGTCATGGCGTATTATGCAAACGTGCCAATTCGTCCGAAACCAGAAGGCGCGATAAGTTTTATCAACCCGCATGTGGAATCCACATTCCCCCGAGAATTTGCATGGGAATATCATCGCAACTTCTACCCGCGCAATGGAACCGCAGTTGTTTTCCCCGGTTGGCTGCAACATTACTCTCATCCACATAAAAGCAGCGAAGAACGATTGTTACTGACTTTTGACGTGCAGCTGCTGCCGCCTGAATAAGCTGTGAAAACAGCTCTAACGTTGCTGTGGTATCAAAGTAGCGATTAGATGCTCAAGGTAATGTTCAAATGCCAAGGTATCCGGCTGTGGCGCCAGACCACGGCTCTGCAACTGTAAAAAACCGACGTATGCATAATACGCCAGGCGAGCCTGGAATTCGGCCAACTCAGGATCCAACTCGGAAAATGCCAGACTCAGCTGCTGGATACGATGATTATCTACTCTTTGCAACAGCTGATTAACCCATTCATCCTGACTATTTCTTTGCGGCGCAGAGATCAACGCACTGTATACCTGATGGGTAAGGTGTGGACGGCTGCTGGTATGAAAAAACTGAATCACCTTTTCTCGTGCCGGCAATTCATTTTCCAGTAACACAGCAAGATTATGCGCATCCACGGTTTCCCATTTAGCTAATGCAGATTTCAACAATTCACTGCGATCACTGAAATGCCAGTAAAAACTACCCTTGGTAACCCCCAATTGGCGCGCCAATGGCTCAATCGCCAAGCCCACCAAGCCGCGCTCGGCCAGCATCTGCAGACCAGCTTGTTCCCAATCTTCCCGCGCCAGCTGCTGCCGTTCTCGTTGTGCACCCATCCGGTTCAAATATCTAACCTGTTCTGTCCATACAACACTCTAGCCGATTATGGGCCGTTGATGCCAGCCATATGTATATATTCCAGGTGTCAGCAAAGCCTAGTCACTTGACCGAGATAAAGAATAACCATACTCTACCGTATGGTAGCTTCTAAAGCGTTAAACCATGAACCAAAATCAGGAGTCATCAGCACCATGTTGTGGTTAGTCTTATCGGTAATTGGCACATCAATGTTTTCTGCATATCTGGGCAACAAGTTGTTGACCTGGAGCACCCTTATCGCAGGCCTTTTGTTGGGCTTCACGTTATTTGGCAGTATTCACTGGGCCTGGCTTACTATCAGTTGGCTGGCGTTCATTGGCTTGGTCATACCACTGAATATGCCGAAAATACGCCAACAACATGTTACCCGCCACCTGCTGGACGGCTACCTTAAGATGACGCCCAAGCTCAGTTCTACTGAACAAATCGCACTGGATGCAGGCACAGTTGGCTGGGAAGGCGAATTATTCAGCGGCAACCCGAACTGGAAACAACTGCTGCGCCGACGCACACCGGAACTGACACTGGAAGAACGAGCCTTTTTGGATGATCAGTGTGAAACCTTGTGCAGCATGTTGGACGATTGGCAGATTTGTCATGTCGACGCAGACATGTCACCTGAAACCTGGGAATTCATGAAAAATGAGCGTTTCTTCGGAATGATAATTCCAAAGGAATATGGTGGCCTGGGATTTTCTGCGTTAGCGCATCGGGCAGTGTTACAAAAAGTGGGCGGCATGAGCGCAGTGGCGGGCTCAACCATCGCAGTACCTAATTCACTGGGGCCCGCAGAATTATTGCTGCACTATGGCAGCGATGAACAAAAAAATTACTACCTGCCGCGTTTGGCTGTTGGTAAGGAAATACCCTGCTTCGGTTTGACCGGACCCACGGCTGGTTCAGATGCCACCTCTATTCCTGATCGTGGTGTAGTTTGCATGGGTGAGTGGCAAGGCAAACAAGTCCTGGGCATGCGCCTGACTTTTGATAAGCGCTATATAACCCTGGCTCCGGTAGCCACAGTGGTCGGTCTGGCTTTCCGCCTCTATGACCCGGATGGATTACTCGGTGACACTGAAGATATCGGGATCAGTCTGGCATTGATACCGCGCGATATCAAAGGTATCGAAATTGGCCGCCGTCATCTACCGTTAAACAGCCCATTTATGAATGGCCCAATTCGCGGGAAAGACATTTTTGTACCGATCGATACGCTGATTGGTGGCTCGCAAATGGCGGGGCATGGCTGGCGTATGCTGGTTGAATGCCTGTCGGTAGGCCGGGCAATATCGCTACCATCCAACAACACCGGTGGAGCCAAGTTAGCATGTCTGTCCACTGGGGCTTACGCACGCATTCGTCAACAGTTCAATATTCCAATTGGCCGCTTCGAAGGTGTTGAAGAAGCCCTGGCCAGGATGGCCGGCAAGACGTATGCAACCAGTGCACTTGGCAAAATGACTGCAATTGCCGTCGACCAGGGAGAAAAACCATCAGTACCATCAGCCATTGCCAAATACCATGCAACCGAGAATTCTCGACAAGTCATCTCCGATGCTATGGATATTCATGCCGGTAAAGGCGTCATTCTTGGACCTCGTAATTATCTGGGCCGCGCCTGGCAAGTAGCACCCATGTCGATCACCGTTGAAGGTGCCAACATCCTTACCCGTAATATGATGATCTTTGGTCAAGGTGCAATCCGCTGTCACCCCTTTGTTTTAAAAGAATTACAAGCCGCACAAATAACTGATCCAGCGGTACGGCTGGATACTTTTGACCAGTTATTATTCCAACACATTGGACACACCATTGGCAATGCCTGCCGGGCTTTTCTGATGGGGTTGGGTAGCGGACGTTTTTATGCAGTACCCAGTGACCGCAAAACCAGTCGCTACTATCGCAAGCTGAGCCGCTACGCCGCAGCCTTCGCCCTGATCGCAGACGTTACCATGCTGACATTCGGCGGAAAACTTAAACAAAAAGAGCGTATCTCTGCGCGACTGGGCGATGTGCTCAGCCAATTATATATAGGTTCAGCAATGCTCAAGCGGTTTGAAGATCAGGGCCGGCCGGCTGCTGATCAGCCGATTCTTGCCTGGGCCTTTTACGATTGCACCTATGCTATCCAACAGGCTCTACGTGGTGTGCTTGATAATTTCCCCAACCGGATATTGGCAAGCTTTTTAAAATTGACCATCTTTCCGCTGGGCACCCGTGAAAAGATGCCTAGTGATCGTCTGGATCATAAAGTCGCCAGCTTACTGTTATCACCATCTGAAACCCGTGATCGCTTGACTGACGGTGTTTACAAAACTGCCAGTGATGGCCATGTAATCGGCGCTATGGAAGCATTGTTACCTGAAGTAATTGCTGCAGAACCGTTAGCCCGCAGGCTGGATAAGGCGATCCGACAGGGTGACATTATTGGTGACAGTTATACCCAGCAAATCCGCTACGCACTTCAGCAGAAACTGCTTAGCAAAAAAGAAGCTGATTTACTATTAGACGTTAACCGGCGCACGATGGAAATTATTGCCGTCGATGATTTTGACGATGACGAATTACGCGCCGCCACCAGCCAACGCCTAAGCAAACGCCTACGCAAGAAAGCTGCCTAATCATCATGCCCAGATCTGCCCCATAGGCAGATCTGGTGGTTGGGGTTATGCCATAATCCGGTGAATCTTTTTGCTGGAAACAAACCATGCCACCTACCGATACTCAACACCTGCTGCTTATCCGGCATGCCAAAACCCTGCAAGCTACAGGGATGCAACGTGATTCAGAACGAGAGCTGTCTAAACGCGGGCATGCTCAAGGCGAGCAAATGTACCACTACCTTACTGAAATCAATATCCCTGCATCAGCCACACTTTTGTGTTCGCCTTCAATGCGTACCCGCCAAACACTGCAAATGTGTATGCCTGATGCAGACCAATCTGCAATCCATTTCTTGGATGAAATCTACGCAGCTTATACGGGTGATCTGCTGAACTTATTGAACAAGCAACTCCAGCAACAACCTGGCTGGCTGATACTGATCGGGCATAACCCCAGTTTGGACGGTATCGTCCGCTGGTTGGGACAAAACAGTACTGCCACACTGACTGGCATGGCTACAGGGTGCATTGCAAATTTCTCTGGAAACGGCCCACTATTGCCTGAAAACTGGCAATTAGAGCAGCTGTTTAAACCCGAAAAAAACAGCAGCTGATAAAACCAATTGACCGATTAGTGCTTTAATTCACTATTGGCCAACCAGCTTGCGGCCAATTGCTCGAACATGATTTGATCCTGCTCATCAAACCGCTGTTGATGCGGACTGTCTATATCCAGGACGCCCCAGACTTTTTCATGCTTGATCAATGGCACGACCAATTCAGATTCTGATGCTGTATCACAAGCAATATGACCATCAAAACCATGCACATTGTCTATCCGTAAAGTCTCGCCCTGAGCCACTGCAGAACCGCACACGCCTTGGCCGACCGGAATACGAGTACAGGCCAGTTTTCCCTGAAAAGGGCCCAACACCAGTGTGTCACCCTCAAGAAAATAAAAACCAACCCAGTTCAGGCGCGGCACTGAAGCAAAAATGAGCGCACATAAATTAGCCGCATTGGCTATCGCATTGGGTTCATTGTCCAATACTGCGTTGACCTGTTGTATCAACAGCTCACGTTCGATGTCTTGCACTATATTCTCCGGGTTAAGGCTTCATCAACACCAATATCCGGTTATTTGCCGGCATATCAATATCTTCGCTGACAATCAATCCAGCATCAGCGGCAGCAGCAAAAATTTCCCGGTCATCTCGGATACCCTGATGATGGCCGTCTGGGTTGTCTGCGGAACGCAGCATTACATCAAAGTCGGCGTTACCGTGAGAGGTTGGTTGGCCGTTACGATGAAATGGCCCATATAGAAAAAACTGCCCACCACACAGTAAGCCCTCAGCCACCCTTTGCAGCATTAATTGCACTTCTGATAACGCCATGATGTGTGCCACATTGGCCGCTACTACCGCAGTGAACTGCTTGATCGGCCAGTGTGGGAAATTCACATCCAATTCTATCGGTAACAGGATATTCTGCAGATTGGCAGCAGCCACCTGAGCGTTCAGACCCGGCAGATTTTGTCTGCGTTCACTTGGCTGCCATTGAATGCCACTGAATGCCCGCGCAAAATGCACCACATGCTGGCCAGTCCCCGAACCGATTTCCAGTACCAGACCCTGTCTTGATAAACGATCGATCAATACCTCTAATATTGCCTGCTTATTGCGCTCCGCAGCTGGAGCAAATGGCAATGTAACGTCAGCCCGCATCAGCAGGCGCCAGCGAAATAGTGTTGATCCACGTCAATGTTAACCGCCTAACCAGCGCATCACTTTACGTTTCCAGGGGCCAAACGGCGGACGGAACATTTTTGAACCTGATAAACGTGATTGCCGGTAGACTGGCTGGGCTTTGGAAAAGCGCTCGAATCCATACCAGCCGTGATATTGCCCCATCCCACTATCTCCGACACCACCAAAGGGCAATTGTAATTGGGTCATATGCAACAAGGTGTCATTAATGCACACTCCACCAACACGAACCTCGTTTAAAAGTTGTTCATGCTGCACTCTGTCAGCACCAAATATATATAAGGATAATGGCCGTGCGCGATTTTTGATGAATTTGATTGCGGCGCTAAAATCATCCACTTCAAGCACTGGTAAAATCGGCCCAAAAATTTCCTCCTGCATCAGCCCAAGCTCAACAGCAGGGTTCAAAACCAGAGTCGGAGTTACCCTGCGCCTTTGTGCATCATGCGGCACTTCGAAAAGCGGCTCAAATTTCACCCCACGTCGGACCGCTTCAGCGAGCATGTCCAATAATCGCTGATAGTGCGCCTGATGAATAATACTGGTGTATTCATCATTGGTGTTAAAACCAGGATAGGCCCGTCCGGCAGCTGTCTTGGCTGCAGTTACAAATGGCTCAAGCATACCCTTAGGAACCAATACATAATCCGGCGCAATGCAGGTTTGGCCTGCATTGAATAGTTTGCCGGTAACAATTGACGCGACACTGCGTTCAAAATTTTTGCTGCTGGCAACAATAGCTGGAGACTTTCCACCCAACTCCAAAGTCACAGGGGTTAGGTTTTGAGCGGCTGCAGCCATCACTTTTTTACCTATCTGTGTTGACCCAGTGAACAATAAATGATCAAACGGCAAGCTGCTAAACGCTGCCGACACTGCTGCTGCACCAGTCACAACGGTGACTTTCTCGGGTGGGAAAACATCAGCAATTAAAGCCTTTAAAACCTGATTGGTTGCCGGTGTATATTCAGATGGCTTGAGCATGACATGATTGCCTGCAGCCAGTGCAGACACCATCGGCATCAGGGTCAACGTTAATGGATAATTCCATGGACTGACAATACCAATCACACCCAACGGCTGATACTGCAACCACGCCTGCGCAGGCCAGTATTTCCAATCAACCGTTTGATGTTGCCGCTTGCACCAGGCCTTCAAATGAGCTTTGGTGTATTTGATTTCAGATTGTACCTGGAGCACATCACCAAGCATCGACTCAGCAAATGGTCGATGGCCAAAGTCTTCCGAAATAGCGCTTATCAACTTATCGGTGTATTGGCCTAACTGCTGTTGTAACTTACCCAGGTCAGTTAGTCGCTCAGTTATCGATGGAGGTTTGGCTAGCCAGGCTGAGCGGCAAATGTCCAGCTGTGACTGCATCATACTCGCCTCAGAACGATGCCCGGTTTCAGAATCAGTAACGGATTCAGATGCACTCATAACCATTTTATTTATAGCAGAACCGATTTGTATTTTGCCTGCTGTTTCAGCTGTTGCCAAATGCATTCAACCAGCTTCATCAAATTTCCACATCCACTGTTGCTTTATAAGTGGCAGGCATAAAAAAAACGCACCCGAAGGTGCGTTTTTCATCAACCATATGGTTTAGCCGCCAGGACCGGGGCTAACACCAATTCCACCACCGCCTGGTGCATTAATACCTACAGTATCACCAACGAATTGACCATCAACAATGGTAGTGAAAGCACATGAACCAACAACATCATCAACATCTGCAGTAATGACAAACGGTGCTGTTCCAGTACCATCAGTGATTCCCATTGTGGCATCAATTGATACATCAGTGGTACATTCAGCAGTAATTACTGCTCCACCTGCAGCACTGCCATCGGCGCCGGTCACACTGACCGTTACCATCCCTGAATCACCACCCATAGGCAGCGCCAACGCACTGGGTGATACCGTCAACTCAGCCAGCATTGGGTCGGTTAACAGCAAATCAGCAGAGCTGCCGGCCGCAAGGAAAGTTACCGTGGTGCCATCATCAAAAGACATGATGCCCGAACTGGTGACAGTGGTGGTCACGCACCCGTCAAAGCCAGTAACCAATGGAGCACCGGATACACTAAAGTTGAAATCACCATTGACGATAAAGGTAATTTCGGTGTTGCTGAGACCAAATCCGTTGGCATCTGTTACACAGATTTCCACCATCGACGAACCATTACCCTCAACATTACTTGGACTCAGCGAAATCAACGCCGGCCCCTGACCCGGGAATACCAATGTTGCAGCATCCGCCACTGTTTGGGTTTCACCACCATCCGGTCGGGTACCCTGAGCCCATAAAACCAATGGTTGCCCAAGCACACTACCGGGATAAGTCAGCATCACTGTTGCGCTGCCATCAGGACCGGTAACCGCCGAACCACCTATGGTGCCTGCTTCAGAACGGCCAATAACATAAGGAATCGCAGGACCATCATTAACCACTGGCCCGGTAGGATCATTAATATTGAACGCGTCTGTCACCCTTAAAGAGGTGTTATTCAGCACATTTGCAACGATTCGGCTGGACTCAAGTTCTGAATTGTCTGGAACATCGTCCCCGAAGGTGATCACAGTATCACCAATTTCTACACCCTCATCGATAATGGTTGGATCATCCAGAAAACCATCGCCAGGGTTGGTTGCTACGCTGAAGAAAACATCGCCTTCAGCCGGATTTGCATCAAAACCTGAGAACACAAATGTGGTGGGAATCACTTCCATAATTGGCGCATCAACCTTGCCAAACGTAAGTGGTGTACCAGGCAATACCGGTGCACCAAAACGATCGTTGGCAATTGCCCCCACCGGCAGCATCAATGTACCTGGTGCAGTACCAGTCATAACCGCATCGGATACTTCGGTTACGCCTCCAAATATGTCTGAAACGAGTACGATACCTGCCAACACTCCATCACCAACTATCACCGTCCCAGTGTTGCTGACTGGGTTTTGCACGCCGTTGTCCACATTATTATCAGCGCTGTCACCAGTAACTGTAATCACGTGTGGCCCAGGTGTGGTGCCGCTGGTAAAAGCAAAACTGCCAAAACCGTTTACTGTGTTAATCGCTATATTACTGCCGCTGACCGGCACACCGGCTGCATTGGTACCACTGAGGGTTGATCCATTCGGCTGAGGTGGCGCAAGCGCTATAAGTACATTGTTAAACGCACCTGCATCAGCAGGATCATCTGCAGGCAAGCCACCACCATCCAACAACATCGAATCAATGGTAAGCAAAGTATTACCGCCGATTCCCTGCACAAATATCGGTATTGCCGGAATTGGCACCGACACAGAAGCTGGAACACCATTAGCAGGGCCATCTGCAACCGTTACAGTTACACTGTTGCTAAAGTTTTCATTGGTTACTGGATCAGTCCCGACAACGGTAAGAGTTGCGGTTCCCGGTGTAGTGCTCGAATTGATGAACACCGAAGTAGCACCACCAGCTGCCGGCGCCGGACCGTTAACACTGAACAACACAAATTCGTTGATATCATCAGTAGCTGGATCATCAGGTGTTGAATAAGTGGCGGTAGTTGCAGGCGCGATACTAATCGCAAATTCATCGCCAGCTGGGTTTGTCAGCTGCCCATCCGCCCCTCTAAATTGAATGCCGACCTCAGCTAAAAATGGCGAGCCAATAAATGGAGCCACCAGAAAAGCATTGGTCGGTAAGGTTGAATCAGTCAATGTCAGGGTGACTCTATCCTGTGGGTCTACCACTGGCGTTACGTTAATATTTATGGTCGCCGTTAAATTGGTTCCGGTAGCCGGATCTGCTGATGAAGCAGTTAATATCGCTGTACCTGTCAGCGCACCAGAGGTAAAGAAGAAAGTCGCATTTCCGCCGCTGGTACCGGTGCCGATTTGTGTAAATTGACTAAGGAACTCATCAATTGCCGTCGTGGCAGGATCATCACCAATTGACAATGTGCCTAACGCAGCATTATTGGTGGTCATATTGACAATAGTGCCATCAGGTACAGCAGTGCCGGCAGCGGTGCGGACCAAAACCGTCAATTGCACGGTAATTGCCAAGTCCAAATTAGGTAGCAGGCCGGTTGGATTGGCAGGCACAGTGGTAGCTATCGACGAAATCCGAATCGTCGGAGGATTCTGAGGCTGGGTCCCGCCTCCTGTGCCGGCTGGTCCGCCACCACATGCCGCGAGCATAGCAAGCAGCGAAATAACCGCCAGAGAACGCAAAATAATATTAGCCTTCATGAATTTAAATCCTTTACTCGATTTTTGGCCTGTAACATGAAATAAGTGTTGTCTAGATTGGTATCGAGTTGCTGGCCGCCAAACCAACAACATTAATACCGCTCCGCAATTCTGTCATCCAGAATTGTTGGGGTAATAAATATCAGCAGCTCATTTTTATTATTGGTATTAGAACGACGCCGGAACAAAGCACCCAATACCGGCACATCGCCCAGCAACGGCACTTTATCGTTAGTGAACAGTTTGTCTTCCTGGAAAATCCCACCCAAGACTATGGTTTGACCATTTTCAACCAATACCCGAGTACTTAATTCAGTC
The DNA here is from genome assembly GCA_021772985.1 of Gammaproteobacteria bacterium. Lineage (GTDB taxonomy): Bacteria > Pseudomonadota > Gammaproteobacteria > Xanthomonadales > Wenzhouxiangellaceae > JAJFKX01. The sequence continues at coordinate 33,825 of JAJFKX010000062.1, read as the reverse complement.
GTATCAATTGAAGGCACCGACCCGCCCTGAGCGGTTGGGAAAATTTCACCTACGGTGTCTTGTTTCACCGTCAAAGTCAGCTGCACCCGGTTATCCGGTGTGATTAATGGGGTGGCACGTAACTCTAATACCGCTTCGCGGAACTGAATACTGGTAGCACCCGACGATGTGGATTGTTCAAATGGTATTTCCACACCCTGCTGGATAAATGCTTCTGCCTGATTCGCTGTAACCACCCGTGGAGTGGAAATGGTTTCACCGCGACCTTCGGTCTCTAGCGCTGACAATTCCAGGTCGAGCAAATAATCTGCAGCCAGCACACTGAAACCCAGACTGCCTGCGGGGCTGGCAACCGGCAAATTAACATTCAACCGATTATTCAGCGATGGCGCCAAAACACCATTGCCATTAATGGGGTCATCTATGAAATTGGGCAGGCTTGAACCACTACCACCAGCTGCCAAACGATTACGCAAGGCTAAATTGTTCTGCTGGTCGGTAGCATTGATAGTCCCTGAAGTGGTAAATACGCTCCCGTTTCCAGCCTCACCGGTCGCACTCACGCCAAAACGCACACCTAATTCATGTGAAAAGTCATCATTGGCAATCACTATCCGTGACTCAATTAATACTTGACGCACCGGGCGATCAAGCTCAGTGATCAGATCCCGAATTTCTTGCACTCGATCGGTGGTATCAGTAACCAACAAGGTATTGGTACGTTCATCCACGCTCACTGAACCACGTGATGACAACAGTCCGCGGTCGTCATCACCTTCATTGGAAGCGGATTCAATTAAATCAGCTAATTCAGATGCTTGCGCATAGCTGATACTGAGAATCGCAGTACGCAATGGTTCAAGTTCAATTTTATCCTGTTTGGCCTGCAGCAGCTGTTGTTCACGAGCCGCAATTTCACCTGCAGGCGCAATCCAGATCACATTGCCATTTTGGCGTTTATCCAGGTTTTTAGTATCCAATACCAGGTCAAGCGCTTGATCCCAGGGCACATTGGTCAATCGCAAGGTCACATTGCCTGTTACCGAATCAGAAACCACTATATTCAAATCAGACACATCGGCAATCAACTGTAATACTGACCTGACTGGAATATCCTGAAAGTTGAAAGTAACCCGATCACCATCATAGTTACGATTCTCAAATAACTGCTCAACAATGTCAGCCTCTTCAGGGGCAACTGCAACTGCTACCGGATTAACCTCGACTATAAATGATTCGCCATCGTTATATGCCGCGTGGGTATATTCTCCCCGGATGGTCAGTGTGGTCCGAACCGAACCGCTAAGCTCCTCTGTGGTAATACGCATTACCGGGGTAGCAAAATCCATGACATCAAGCGTCTTCTGCAGACTTAAAGGTGCACTTGCATTGAACAAATCCACCAGCAGCCGATTACCGCGCTCATTAACAGCCGAGCTTATGTCTTCGTTTGTCAAATCCAGAATCAGCTTACCGCCGCCTTCAGCTGTACGCCTGAAATCAATATCCAGCAGCTCAGATCGGCTGCTATCAAGCGCTGTATAATCTTCAGCCACATCATCGCTGCTTAAAGCTGCAGGTGCGCTGGCTACAGCAACAGCGGCCACCGGTTCACTGGCTGCAATTGCAGTCGATAAGTGCAATACAACCTGGTTACCTGCGGTATCAACTTCATAAGCTGCAACCTGGGTTAAATCGACTATTATACGGGTACGCTGGCCATCTGAAATGGTCGTATATGAACGGACTGGATCACTCGATAATACAATCGGGCTGGCAGGCAACTCAGTATAGGTATCACTCAACTCAAGTACAGCCCGTGGAGGATCATCGGTCAGAAATACCAAAGGCTGGTCAGTAGATTCGGCCAAAGTGAATATGAAATCTCCCCCGTCGGTAAGATTTTCATAACGCACTTCCAACAACTCGTTGGCCTGAGCTTGCATATTGGCAAACCCGAGCAAGACAGGCAAAACAGCGACAGCACAACAACGCAATAGCTGCAATTGCCAGTGATTCCGTCTGGCCTTGGTTGTCAATTGAAACAAAGTAAACATGCTATACCTCAGTTTTGCCCAATACTTAGCCGTATTGCCTAGATTTGTTCTTCGATGCTGAGACTGGCTTCGCGCTCCAGCCAACCGCCATTACCATCTGGCAACAGCTCAATCAAAATAACGCGATCACCAAGCACAGCACTAATACGGCCATGGTTTTGGCCCAAATAATTATTTTCAGAGACCCGATGTACTACTCCATCAGTATCCTGAACCAAGCCCCAGTTATCAGTTTCGGAGCGAGCTAACGTGCCTACCATCCGCAACGTGTCTAATGGGAAGCGTTCCAGGTACTCTCTGCGACGGTCCGCATCCGGCCGTGGTCCATCACCAGTGCTGTTGGCAATTTCATTTCTGGTTTCAACCAAGAAAGGGTCACGCAAATCGGTAGGATCATAGTTAAAAGTGTCGCTGACTAAAATTGAAGGTACCGGTTCAATAGGATCAGCAGGGCGTTGCAACACCGAACTCACATATTGATTCAGGTCATTTTGCCTGCTTTCACAAGCACTCAAGGCGATAGCCAAAATAACTATCAGCAACACCTGGATTACATTGTAAAAATGAAGCCGCCTGGTCATTGTGCTGCCTCTGTGCTTTGTTGGGCCAACAATTCGTCTTCATCCAGGTAACGATAAGTCTTGATAGTCCCTTCCAATTTCAAATCTCTACCGAATGCGCCGCCGGGCACAGGTTCCAATTCGATATCATTCATGGTCAGTATCACCACTCTGGGCAGTGATGCCACACCGCTGATAAATTGACCAAACTGGTGGTAATTACCCAGCATTCGGATGCTGATCGGGCGCTCGGCATAAAAACCCTGTAACGCTTCAGCACGCGGCTCAAACAACTGGTTTTCGATACCGGTAGCCAGAGCAGTCTGGGAAATATCTATCAGCAATTCCGGCATTTCAGTTTTCCCAGGTAACTGCCGCAGCATGGTTTGCAGCAAATCCTGCATTTCAGCCAATTGGATCTTGTAGTCTTCCAGGTTGGCGGCTTTTTGCTGTTTACTTTCAAACTCGACACGTAATCGAACTTCTGCCTGCTCGGCTGCAATAAGGGCCGTGCGCTGATCTTTAACCTGCAGCATGTAGCCAAGCACCACAATCACGATAATGACCAAAGCCAGTACAAAAATTCGACCGCCCATGGGGGCATTGCCCAGATCCGAAAAATCGAGGTCACGAATTTGATTTAGGTTCACGGCGTACTCCCATCAGCGACTTCAAGCGTCTGGGTTGTTTGTTGTTCTTCTTGTGCGACTTGTTGTGGTGAAGCCAGACGCGCGCTTACCTTGAAGGTATAAGGTTGATCCGCTGTGCCATCAGCTTCATCAACTTCGATAATAATTAATTCGGGATTATGCAACCAGTCTGAACCTTCCAGCTTACGCAGGTATGAAGATACCCGAGCATTGGATTGAGTCATACCTTCCAAAGTGAGTATTTGGCCTTTTTGAGCGACTTTGGTCAAACGCAGGCCTTCTGGTACGGTGCGGGACAACTGATCAAACAAATGCACCATCAAGGTACGACTAACCTGAAGCTCCTCAATGACTGCTTTGCGTGACAATAACCGGGTACGTTCCTCTTCCAGGTTATCAATTTCGGTAATTTGCACATCAAGTTTACGTATTTCGTTTTGTAAATATTGATTGCGGCTTTGCTGGCCATTAACCTGGCTACCCATCCACCAGCTGCCTAACAACACCAATAAAAAAGCACCAATAGCGGTCAAACCCAAAAGCGCCACAAATCTTCTTTGACGCTCGCGGCGACGCTGTTGACGCCAAGGTAACAGGTTAAGGGAATACATTTATTCGTACCCCCGCAGTGCCAGTCCCAGAGCCATCATCAACGCCGGTCCCTGAGATTTTGCCAATCGATTGGATACCCGATTACTCAAACGCATATCACCTGGAACATCTGCAACATGGCAGGTCAAACCTTGATCTTTCTGCAACGACGGTGCTAAACGTGGCAATCTGGCGCCCCCGCCTGTCAACACAATACTGTCAACAGGCTGGTATTGACTGGCCGAGGCAAAAAACTGCAGGGCGCGACCAATCTGCTGAATCAATTGATCCCGAAACGGTTCCAACAGATTGTGCTCTGCATCATCAGCTGCAGCATCACTGGTTAATAGGTCTCCAATATTGGTTTCATCGCCTAATTGTCGACGCACTTCTTCTTCAAACTGACGCATGCCAAAACTGAGATCACGGGTATATAAAACCCGCTTGTTGTGCATCACCACCATGATCATGCTGGATGCGCCGATATCAATCACTGCTACAGTCTGGCTGCGCAGTGTATTGGTCTCAATCAGCGCACTATATGCATTACCCAAAGCAAAAGTTTCGACATCAACAACGCCAGTGGTTAATCCAGCCTCTTCAATTACCGACTCTAAGATGCTGATATTTTCTGAGCGTGAAGCCGCCAGCAACACTTCTACCTGATTACGGTCAGTGGGAGATTCACCAATAACCTGAAAATCAAGGCTGACTTCATCCAATGCATAGGGCACATGCTGAGCAGCTTCAATCTCAATTTGGCTTTCCATTTCCTGTTCGGTCATATCACGCGGAAAAAACAACTGGCGAGTTATCACCGAGGAACCTGGAACTGCCAATACACAGTCTTTGGTTTTGGCTCCACTGTGATACCACGCGCGCCGAATAGCCTCTGCTACCTGCGCTGCATCTTTAATGGTGTCATTGTTTACCGTACCCTCAGGCAATGATTCCACTGCCAGGTGACTGATAAGAAAGCTGCCGCCAGACGGTTCGATACCGACCAGCTTGACTGAGCTGGAGCCGATGTCGATGCCTAGTTGATGGCGATTTTTGGTCTTGAAGAGGTTCAATAGCCTCCCTGCCCTGGTCAGTGTTAATGAAGTTACACAATAAAGCTTAACTAGCTTTTAAGTATTATGGCCAACCTACTGGAAATAAACAACTGTTTGCTTAAAGAACCATGTGTTGCCTTGGCTTTATACACCACAAATGTGAAGGTTTTGTAAACACGAAAAGCACTCGTTAAAACTTGGTTAGCCAATTTAAGCCACTGATTTCTAAACACATAAGAATCACTTTATGCCTTCAGTTTTGCGATGCAAATAAGCTATTAATCACAATCATCAAAGTTGCCTCGCTGTTGATTCCCGGCGCTGATTTTTTATGAAACAAGCTGACATAGCAATGCCTGATACAGATTGTTATCCTAGGTTTTATAGAACAGGATCAATAAACCAGTTGTCCATAGTCGACAACGCCTGCTACGGCATTATTATTTAAATGAAACGAACAACTCTGCTGTTTATGCTCCGCTGGTTTGCCCGTATGACCCTGTTGGGCGTGCTGCTGCTGACAATAGCCGTTGTCGGCGTATGGCTGCGCTTTGGCCCGGAGTTGCCTGATACTGAAGTGCTTCGTGATGTGCAGCTGCAAAGCCCACTTACAGTCTATTCCAGCGAAGGCAAGGTGATTTCAGTGTTTGGCGAAAAACGCCGAATCCCAACCCCTATCGATCAATTCCCCGAGCATCTCAAACAAGCATTCATATCCAGCGAAGATGATCGCTTTTATCACCACCCGGGAATTGACTGGCAGGGAATAACACGTGCTGTGCTTGAATTGATTCGTACCGGCGAAAAGGGCCAGGGCGGCAGCACTATTACCCAGCAATTGGCGCGCAATTTTTTCTTGTCGTCAGAAAAAACCTATATCCGTAAAATCAAGGAAATCATGCTGGCGCTGAGAATTGAGCGTGAAATCAGCAAAGATGAAATCCTTGAGTTATATCTAAACAAAATTTTCCTGGGCCATCGTGCTTATGGTGTTACTGCTGCAGCTCAAGTTTATTACGGAAAGAAACCGACCGAGCTGAGCATTGCACAAATGGCAATGATTGCCGGCACGGTTCAACGACCTTCACGGGTCAACCCCATCACCAATCCGGCGATTGCAAGAAACCGTCGAAATTACGTCCTCAACCGCATGCTGGAACTCAGCCACATCACTGACAGTGAATATCAGCAGGCTGTGGCAGAGCCCGTTAGCGCATTCAATCATGGCACTGCAATTGAAGTAAGCGCGCCTTACCTGGCTGAAATGGCGCGTCGCTGGGCCTTGGAAACCTATGGTGACGGTATTTATGAATCCGGTTTAAAGCTGTATACAACAATCAATGCAGATAAACAGCGCGCGGCGCAAGAAAGTATACGAGCTGGTCTGCTCGCTTATGATCAACGGCACGGCTGGCGCGGTCCCGAAGATCACGTCGATCTGGCCGCAGAAGCAACAGCTGATGCCTGGAATGATGCTTTGGCCGGGAAATTACCTGTGGCTGGCTTGATACCGGCATTAGTGGTAGATGTTGATAGTGAGCTGGCACTGTTATACCTAAACGATGGCCAAACCATACCATTAAGCCTGGACAGCATGAGCTGGGCCCAGCCTTTACTCAGCCGAGACAGTCGGGGACCCGTTCCTGAACAGGTTGATACAGTATTGACCCGTGGTGATATCGTGCGCATCCGGCGGGCAGATGAAGGCAATTGGCTGCTCAGTCAAATTCCTGAGGCACAATCTGCCCTGGTTTCTCTGGAAACCAATACCGGCGAAATTCAGGCATTGGTTGGCGGGTTGGATTTTCAATTCAGCAAGTTTAATCGCATCACCCAGGCCAAACGTCAGCCAGGGTCCAGTTTTAAACCATTCGTTTACGCCGCAGCTATTGATTCAGGCTATCACCCGGCCACTGTGGTCAATGATGCACCTGTGGTATTTCGCGGCGGCGGTGATATTGAAGCCTGGAAACCGCAAAATTTCAGCCGCACCTTTTATGGCCCCACCCGATTGCGTGAAGCTATGGTGCATTCCCGCAACTTGATCTCGGTTCGGATCCTTGAAGATATCGGAATCCGTCCGGCGCGCAACTTTATCAGCCAGTTTGGTTTTGACCAGGAAGCATTGCCGGAAAACTTATCGATGGCATTGGGTAGCGCCAACCTGACTCCGCTGAACATGGTTACCGGGTATGCAGTGCTCGCCAATGGTGGCTATGCAGTTCAGCCCAGATGGTTGACTGAGGTACGTGACCAAATGGACCACGTGGTCTTTTTATCGCCCCCGGTGCAACTCTGTGATGTTTGCCCGGTGATCACTGAGCCCGAACCCTTAGAGCAGGATTTAGCGCCTTTGACTATCCAGACACAATCATCCGAAGTCACTGGTGAGCAGATCAATACTGAACAGTTGAACGATGAAGCCCCGCAGCTTGTAGACCTGGATATACAAACACAGGTCGAATATGGACCACCGATCCCAGCCTACCGACCCAGGGTGGTTGCAGCACCCACTGCATTTTTAGTGCGCTCGATGATGACTGATGTGATCAGGCGTGGCACTGGTGTCAAAGCCATGCAATTGCAACGCCAGGACCTGGCTGGAAAAACCGGTACCACCAATGACCAACGGGATGCCTGGTTCTCTGGTTATAACAGTGACATTGCCACTTCGGTTTGGGTAGGTTTTGATAATTTCCAGCCATTGGGCCGATCTGAGTTGGGTGGGCAGGCAGCATTGCCCATCTGGATTGATTACATGCGGGTAGCTCTGACTGATTCTCCAGATATACAACCACCGATGCCGGTCGGCGTCGCACAAATCTGGGTTGACCAGGAAACAGGTGAGCTTACCGAACCAGGTGCAACTGGTGCAATTCGTGAACTGGTGGCAGCCAATCTGCTGAACGACTTACGTCGGCGAGCCAAACCGGTTGAAGATGAGCAGGAACAAGTCAACCCATATGATATTTTTTGACTTGGACTGCAAACGACGGCGAATGCTCGATTAGCTGGACCAGATCATCGATTAAACACCTGGACTAGACAAATCTTTATTTGGATTTATTATTAACTCAGGGTTCTAACGCAAGGAGTAGCCGGCAAACAATTCAAACACAATGCCCCATGCACTTTCAGGAACCCAAGCGCAAACACCAATAATAATATGTATCGCCGGTTCCAGTAATTATTGAGCAGGAGTTACGGCCATGCGCACTAAAAAATCTGCCCAACTACGTCAATCCATCGCCCAGGAAGCTGCCCGCATCATTGCTACAGAAAGCCAACGCAACTATGGTTCAGCCAAACGTAAAGCGGCTGAAAGGTTAGGCATAAAATGTTCGCGGCAACAATTACCCAGCAATATCGAAATTGAACAGGAGCTGCGGACTTATCAAAGGCTGTATGGCGGCGACAACCACAACCAAACACAACACGAACTGCGCAGTTTTGCACTGGATACGATGAGTTTTTTCAGCGCCTTTCACCCCAAACTGGTTGGGCCGGTTCTGGATGGAACCGCTGATCAGCATAGCCGTATTACGCTACACTTATTCAGCGATGATCCAGACGCGGTTCCCAGGTTTTTATATGATCAAAACATTGCTTTTGAACATGAGTCTCGCCGCATCCGCTGGCACGACAATGGGTTTCGCACTTTGGAAATACTGTGTATTCAACGAGGCAACCAGATTATTGAATTGTGCCTATTTACCAGCCTGGATCAACGCCAGGCCCCACCCTGTCCGGTAGCTGGCCGTCCGCAGCGCCGGGCAACCCCGGCGGAGGTGGAATACCTGTTAAAGCAACCCATGATTGAACCCGGCGTGATTGCGAGCTAATGCCGGTCTGATCTGATCTAATCTAATCTAATCTAATCATTCAGCCTTTGTCCTAAACCACACCTTTGCTTGACGCATTTCACCAATAACGCTGTTACTGGCAGGTTGGTTAAATCAGAGCCTCCTAAGCAGCTCAACCACGCTGATCAATGCCCAGATAATCGCGTTGACCTTCACCGGTATAGACCTGACGAGGACGCCCGATTCGGCCAGGGTTAGCGCTTTGCTCCAACCATTGCGCCACCCAGCCAACGGTACGACCAATAGCAAACATCACGGTAAACATACTGGTCGGAATATCCAGTGCCTTGTAGATAATACCGGAATAGAAGTCTACATTAGGATATAACTTGCGCTGAACAAAATAGTCATCTTCCAGGGCAATTTTTTCGAGCTTCATGGCCAAATCCAGCAATGGGTCAGTTACACCCAGATCCGCCAACACATCATGGCAGGCTTTGCGGATGATTTCGGCGCGCGGATCATAGTTTTTGTATACCCGGTGCCCAAATCCCATTAGCCGAAACGGATCATTCTTGTCCTTGGCTTTATCAATGTACTTACCAACCTGGCTTACATCACCGATTTCATTCAGCATTCTCAGCACAGCTTCATTTGCACCTCCATGGGCAGGCCCCCACAGCGCTGAAATACCGGCAGATACACAGGCATAGGGATTCGCACCAGTGCTGCCGACCAGGCGCACAGTAGAAGTACTGGCGTTCTGCTCATGATCGGCATGCAGAATAAACAACAAATCCAGGGCTCGTGCCGCCACCGGATTTACTTTATACGGTTCAGCGGGCACGGAAAACATCAAATCCAGAAACCGCTCACAATAATTCAAGCTGTTACGCGGGTAGGAAATCGGCCAGCCGACGTGATGGCGGTAGGCAGCTGCTGCTATCGTCGGCATCTTGGCAATCAGGCGCTTGGCTGCCAGATTGCGTTGCTCAGGATCTTCAATGTCCATTTGGTCGTGATAAAACCCAGCCAGCGATGAAGTTACGCCTGCAAGAATAGCCATCGGGTGTGCGTCATAGCGGAATCCTTTGATGAAAGTATTCAGCTGGTCATGCATCATGGTGTGATAAGTGATATCCCGCTCGAAATCACAAAACTCAGTGGCTGACGGCAGCTCGCCATATAACAGCAAATAAGCAACTTCGACAAAGTTACTGCGTTCAGCCAATTGTTCTATTGGATAACCGCGGTAACGTAGAATTCCCTGCCCACCATCAATAAAAGTGATATCACTGGAGCAACTGGCAGTCACTGAATAGCCGGGGTCGTAGGTAAAATGGCCCAGTTCTTTATAAAGTCTGGCTATATCAATAGTCGGGTCACCCTCACTGCCACTGATTACCGGTGCCTCTAATACCTTACCTGTCGCTTCATCACTTATACGTATGGTCCGTTCACTCACTATCGCATCTCCAAATTGTCTTATGCACTGCAAATTTCGATGATCATGGCGAAAACCAGGTTACACCTTCGGTGTTTGGCTATCGCCAAAACCTGATATTGCTAAAGGTAGTATTGATCGTGCAGTACCAACGGTTATCTGTATACATTATATGCCAGCATTTGATATTTACATGCTGCTGTTACAGCTATATAGCAGCATAGACCGGCCAGTAACAAAAAGCCCGCATCGAAAGCGGGCTTTTTTTTGGTTTGATTTGCGAATCTATGAGCCGCCGTAACGCCGCTTGAATTTATCAACTCGCCCACCGGAATCCATGATTTTGTGTTTGCCGGTGTAAAACGGGTGCGACTTACTGGAAATTTCCACTTTGACCAGCGGATACTCCTCACCGTCTTCCCATTTGATAGTCTCTTTACTGCGGATTGTTGAACGCGTCAGGAACGAGAAATCACTCGAAATATCCTGGAACACAACCGCGCGGTATTCTGGATGTATATCTGGTTTCATGTCTGCTAGGCCGTTAATTGATTTCGTGGACAAAGACCGATAATTATAACTCGAAAAATATTGTTGCGCCAGTGTTCTAACAGAACTCTTTCAAGCAGGCTTACACTTTACGGATATGCTCAAGAATCCCCTCCAGTTCATCCAGGCTGTTATAGCAAATCCGCAATTCACCCTTGCCTTTACTTTGCTGTTTAATATTTACCTTTGCACCAACAAAATCACTCAACTCCTGCTCCAGTTTCATAATGTTGGGATCAGCTTTGACTGGAGGTCGTGGTGCGCTGCCGACACTGCCTTCAGCCAGCATCGTGCGCACCAGTTGTTCGGTAGAACGGACACTTAAACGCAACTGCACAACTTTTCTGGCAGCCGCTAATTGTTTACCGACCGGTAACGCCAGCAATGCGCGCGCATGACCCATATCCAGTTGACGGGTTTCCAGCAACTCCTGCACTGCCGAAGGCAGGTCCAGTAAGCGCAGCAGATTGCTGACCGATGCTCGAGAGCGGCCCACAGCATCGGCGGCTTGCTGATGGGTCATTTGAAACTCATCGATCAAGCGTTGCAGGGCATTGGCTTCTTCCAGCGGATTAAGGTCTTCCCGCTGGATATTCTCGATTAACGCCATCGCCACGGTCATTTCATCCGAGACCGCACGGACAACAGCTGGAATATCTCGCAGACCGGCAATCTGTGCTGCCCGCCAACGGCGTTCACCGGCAATCAATTCATAGCCCGTGCCTGTCTGTAGAGGCCGTACAATGACTGGTTGCACCACACCTTGAGCACGAATTGAATCGGCCAATTCATTCAGCTTATCCGGATCCATAAAGGAACGCGGTTGGTATTGACCTGGCTGGATCAAATCCAGCGGCACATCACGCAGGCTGGCAGCATCTTCATTGTCCTGCTGCTGGCTTCTGGCCAGCATGGCACCCAGGCCGCGACCTAATGCCTGCCGTTTAACCTGTCGGCCTGACCCGGTTCTACCACTGGCTGTTTTTGATGTTGTTTTTTTCTTGGTGCTCTTGCTCATTTGATGTTCTGACTGGTTCGTGCTTCGCGGCGACGCAAAAATTCACCGGCCAATCCCAGATAGGCCAGCGCCCCACGTGAATTTGGATCGTACTGCAGCACACTCTGACCAAAACTGGGGGCTTCGGCCAGTCGCACATTCCGAGGGATCAACGTCCGGTATAAGCGTGGACCAAAATGTTCTCCCAATTGCCTGGAAACCTCGTTTGACAAATTATTGCGCACATCAAACATCGTGCGCACAATGCCTTCGATACGCAATCCGGGGTTAACCGACGACTGAATCTGACCAATGGTATTCAGCAGCGCCGTCAATCCTTCCATCGCGTAATACTCACACTGCATTGGAATTAATATGCAATCTGCAGAAGTCAGCGCGTTCAGATTCAACAAATTCAACGCAGGCGGACAATCCAGAATCACAAAATCATACCGACTACCCAGCTGTTGCAGGATATTTCGAAGCCGCACTTCGCTGCCATCCTGTCGGGTCAATTCCACTTCAGCCGCAGTCAAATCACTATTCGAAGGCAGCAGATCCAATCGGTATTTTGACCCTTCCAACTGAATCGGAACCAGGGCCTCAGCCAGTTCACACTCACCCAGCAAGACTTCGCAGGCGGTATTGTTCAATTCAGCTGTATCAATACCCAGCCCCACTGTTGCATTGCCTTGCGGGTCCAGGTCGCACAGCAACACATTATGCCGCATACCTACCAGGCCGGCGGTCAGATTAACAGCTGTCGTGGTTTTGCCCACGCCACCTTTTTGATTGGCAATGGCGATGATTTCAGTCATGCAGCAAACGTCGTGCGAGTTAATATTTTATGTCTTGATTATTTCCAACAAGTGCCGCGCACCGGCATTCCCGGGCACAGCCAATGTATGCGAGTCGCGCAGCGTATACCCTGCGGGCCAATTGCGCAATTGTGCAGGGTCATTTTTACCGATCATGGCCAATAAAACCGTGTCTGTATGTAACAAAGACCCACACCATTGCAATTGCCTTGGCAGCGGAGCAAATGCCCGGGTAACCAGCTGGGCTAATGGCTGCCGGGTTGTCCATTGCTCTGCCCGGGCAGTGACCAGTTCCACATTCGTCAGCGCTAGCAACCGCAGAATATGCGCCAAAAAGCGCATCCGCTTTCCATTACTGTCCAACAACACAAACTGCTGCCCTGGCCTGGCAATGGCCAATGGAATACCCGGCAGACCAGCACCGGTACCCACATCCACGGTCAATCCGGGCTTTAGCCAGGGCAAAATGCTTAGACTATCCAGCAAATGCCTGGAAACCACTGCCTGCAGGTCGGTTACAGCGGTCAGATTGTAGGCTTTGTTCCAATGTAACAGTTCAACGGCATATCTCAACAGCAAAACCTGTGCTGCCTGATCCAGCTCCGACTCCAGATTCATTGCTCTCAGCCCAGCCAGCAATTGCACTGCTGCAAGCTGCTGGTCGGGTTTACCGTTTACGTTATCATGTGCAGATTGTTGCACTACTTTTTTATCCCTGATTATGAATGCCAATATAAAGCATAAACGCAAATGGGTGATTGCTACCGGAATTCTCGTCAGCCTGCTGTTGCTGCTACCCGGTATTATTGGACAAATAGTGCAATCACAGCTCAATGCACAGTTTGAAGCACTGCAACAAAAGCCTGAATGGGAAACGGGCTGGTGGCGCAGCAAAGTGTATAACACCACCCCCTCCGGCACTGAATTGCAGTTGGATTTTAAACATGGTCCGCTATGGATCAACCCTATTGGCACGGGGATAACCCAATTAGACGGCACGCTCAATATCAGTGGCATGCCGGTGCTGCCACTGAGTGGCCATGTTGCTCTGAATGCCGGTTATCAACTGACACAAATCATTCCAGACAGTTATCATCGACAAACCAATCGGTGGCACATAACCCAAAGTGATATTCAGGCAGATATGCAAATTTTGGGTTCACTTGGAAACCCGGCATTACAAGCCATCATTAACCTGCCGCAAGGCAATCTCAGCCCTGGAATATGGCAATTAAGCTGGCAGAAGCTGCTCTCAACCGTATCGCTGACACAACCTGATGTTCCATTTCAAGCAGGCAGCATTGATCTCCATGCCGAGCAGTTGAACTGGCAACCATTGATCAACAATGCCATGCAACACAGCTTGGGCCAGCTGGATATCAAGCTGGCCTGGCCTGCAGATGAGGATATCAGCGCTGATGTCAATGCTGCGAAAATCGAATTTATCGGCCAGTCACAAGCCAGTGGCCAATTGAGGTTCAGTGCCAGCGCCAAATCAATTGATCGCATTGCCTTACAGCAATGGTTAAATACCCAGCAGCAACCTGGCGGTGACACCACCATGGAATTTCTTGCAGCGGCCAGTTTATTAGCGGCACAACCCGAACTGAACATCGAACTCCTTCAATTGGAAACCCCCGAAGGAACCATTCAACTGCAGGCATCATTCCGGCTAAAACCCAATCAACGTGAAGCCCGGGTCAGTGGTCAGATGCCAGAACAGGCTGCACGATGGCTGGCAAAAGCGATACTCGTGGATAACCTGGCAGCAGCCGAGCAAGTGGAAGCATTAATTAATAACGGGTTGCTTAACCGTTCCGGTGATCAGTTGGTTATTGATCTGGTGGTTAACTTATAAGTTTCTCCACAAACCGGCATTTCCACGAAACAGCCTGGAAATAGAAAACTCAGCTTTGACAAAACCGCAAGCTATTGCCGGCCGGATCATCAATATACATTTCCCGCACACCCCAGGTCTGATCAGTCGGCTCCAGCGCGATTGCTACGCCTTTGTTTTTGAATTCTTCAAACAAAGTATCCACATCGGTAACTATCAAATTAACCACAGTACCAGCCACGCCATCACCACTGAACGATGAGACATGCAAAATAGCCTGGTCTCTTCTAAAACCAACATAAGCCGGGTTGGCATCCTGTGTTGGCTGGTTTCTGAATAGTTCTCTGAAACCAAGCATTTCACAGTAGAATTGCCCGGCAGTGTTCATATCATCAACTTTTATGACCGGAATCGATAGTTTCATTGCCATGACATTCAGTCTCTGCAGTAAAAGTGACTAATCGTTAAATATTCTGTTATGCAACTTCGAACTGTAGCAGCGGATTTTATCCGCGAAAAAATTATTTGGGGATTAGATTGTTCGCGGATAAAATCCGCTCCTACGGTTTCAGATACACATTACCGGCATTCAAAATCTGTCTCACCAATCGCCTGACAATGCGCCGGATAGCCATGTTTGCGCCAGTATTCGGGCATCCCAAATGCTTTGATCAAGCGCACCCGGTCTGGTGACTCAGCATAATCCCCAATGGTTGGTGCCCAACGAAACAGGCCTAGACCCAGTGGTTTCATCTGATCATAAACTCCAAACGCAAACCATAGGCGCCACATCAATACCGGGTCATCAGTGGGCTTGAAGCCGGTCTCCGATAACCTTGCCATTAGCTCACGATAGCCTGCCTCGCGATCATAATCCGGATTGGTCCAGGCCTGAAATATTGGCTCTATCATCCACTCACCTGCATGTGTTCGCCCCCTGGTGAAGGTTCTCATGGCAGACAGAAAAGCGGTCTCGTTACCTGTTTCCACAAAATGCTCAAGCAAAGCATCCCAGCTGCCGCCCCAGCCCAATGCAGCATTCGCTTTCCACAGTTCAATACCGACCTCGATATCACCTTTTTCAAAATTCACCAAACTGGCATGCGCCCTGCAGTTAATCAAAGCAGGGTCCAGCCGTTGGCACTCATTCATATCAGCCAATGCCCGGTCAAAATAACCCAGGCTACGTAATAAAGTCCCACGCCACAGCAACGCAGAGGTATTTTTGTGATCTTTTTCAATCGCCAGATCCAACATCTGTAAAGCGATTTCAAAGTCTGGAATTATCCGATTACCTGCCATCAACCCCTTGGCCGCATACGGCAGCGACAACTCTGGATTAATGGCAATGGCTTTATCAGCTGCTTCTATGGTTATTTGGTCATAATTCCGATCCGTAAACCCCCAGGCCGGTGCGATGGCAGCCGCTGCTGCAAGCCCTGCCCAGGCCTGGGCAAACTGATCATCCAGCTGAGTGGCCTGCTCAAAAAGCGTGACACTCTGGTGTACATTGTCAGGACCTCTGGCAATGTACATATTGTTGGCGCGCAAATACAAGTCGTAAGCGTTGATGTCACCAGTCTCATGCGCAACAGATACCTGGGGTGGTTGCAGACCAACACGGCCCAGGATTTCCACCAGTATTGCGTTGGAAATATCATCCTGAATAGCAAAAATATTCTTTGCTGTCAGTGTTCGGTCATAATTACCCGACCACAGATGATGGCCACTAATCGAATCAATCAGCTGAGCTGTAATCCGTATGGTATCTCCGGATTTTCTAACACTGCCCTCCAGTACATACTGCACATTCAACTCCTGGGCAATATCAGCAATGCCGGCTTGGTCATTGCTCTTGAATGCAAATGATGAAGTCCGGGCAATCACTTTTAACGCGTTAATGCTGGACAGCACATTCAGCACTTCCTCCGATATTCCATCACTGAAATACCCTTGGTCCCCTTCCGGCGAAAGGTCCAGGAAAGGCAGCACAGCAATGGAATTGGTATCCGGTGAGAAGTCCTCGATGGCACTGGTGTTATCGCCTGGATTTCCCGGTTGGCTTTGCCTGCTTTGTTCGCGGATTAAGTAACCCAAACTCAGTATCAGCAACAACATAACTGCCACACCCGACAGACGAAACTTTTGCGAACCCCACCATCGGTTTCTGGAGACCTGAAAGGCGGTATCAATAACCGGCTCTGAAACTGCGGTAGGGATAGTGTCAACAGGAAGCAAAAACCGATATCCCTTGCCATGCACGGTCTCGATATACACCGGCTTGCGCGCTGGGTCGTTGAGCGCTCTGCGAACCTCCTTCATGGAAGTCGCCAGTACGGCATCGGATACTGGCCGGCCCTGCCAGACTGCATCAATCAATGCCTGTTTGGACAGCAATTGTTGCGGCCACCGCATTAGTTCCAGCAGCAACTGAAACCCTCTGCCCACCAAAGGCACCGATTTACCATCCAGACTGAGGTATTGCTCCTGAGGATCAAGCAGCAATTCATTTGCCTTAAGTATTACTGGGCTTTTTTGTTGATTGGTCTGTACTTTTGGCATCATTCCATCAGATATTTCGCTAAGAAACGGCCCTCATAATTTCCTCATAATTGCTAGATTTAATAATTTCCATTAAATAAAATCAATAGCTTACAGCTATTTTTTACTACCCACAACAATTAGCGCGCAGGTTAGTAAAAACTCATAACTGAACTGCTAAAATTGATAACAATATTCACTGAAAAAAACCGGAATTTGCACAATTGTAAGTGATCAACCTGTAACGACAGGTTCAAATCACAATCGCCGTTAATACTGGCCGGCACAACGCGCCGTTGTTAAGATGGTAACTTACCCTGGTTCAGCTTGCAGGTTGAATCTGGTCCACAAGTGACGGTACAGATACCAACCCAATCAGCTTGTTTGTGGATGGTTATGAAAATGTAGATGACGAATAACCGTAGGAGCGAATTTTATCCGCGATTGCACTGTATAGGTGCGTTGATCGCAGATAAAATCCGCTCCTACAATTGAGGCATTCATCTGCTACGATGATAACTCGCTCTAAACACCAACTGCGGAGATCGGTATGTCCAGCAACCAGCCCAATCAAATCCCCCAGGAGGCCTTCGACTGGTACGACCAATACGCACATGGCGATATTGACCGGCGTACATTTCTGGCACGTCTGGCCAGCTTGGGTATTGGCGGCGCTTTGGCTGGTTTTGGCACTGGCGTATTGCTGCCTGACTATGCATTAGCCGAGCAGGTTTCTTTCAACGACCCGGAAATTAAAGCCAGTTTCCAGTTGTTTGAATCTCCAAATGGACATGCCGAAGGCCGGGGTTATCTAGTCACCCCGCGTGCGCTGGAAGGCAAAGGCCCAAGTGTCCTGGTGGTTCACGAAAATCGCGGACTCAACCCGTACATCAAAGATGTTGCCCGACGGTTGGCCAAAGCAGGTTTTGTGGCGTTTGCCCCCGACGCCCTGCATCCAGTCGGTGGTTACCCCGGCAATGATGATGATGGCCGCAGCCTGCAGCGGTCTTTGGATCGAGACAAGATCGAACAGGATTTTATCGCTGCAGCATACTTTCTTAAACACCATGAATTAAGCAGCGGTAAGTTGGGTGTGGTTGGTTTTTGTTTTGGTGGTTATATCAGCAACATGCTGGCGGCTACTATTCCAACAGTTATAGACGCCGCTGTTCCCTTCTATGGCACGTCGGCCAGTGCAGATTTAATTCCACAGATTCAATGTCCACTGATGTTGCAGTTCGGTGAACTGGACCAGCGTGTTAATGCCAGTTGGCCGGCTTATGAAGAAGCACTAAAAGCCATTAATGCTAACTATCAGGCCTATGTTTACCCTGCTGCGAATCATGGTTTTCATAATGATTCAACGGGGCGCTTCGACGAAACAGCAGCATCCCTGGCATGGTCGCGGACGGTGGCATTTTTTAATCAACATCTTACAAGTTAGTCCTATTCTGACAAACCGATTTGCGGTGTTTGTTGTGTTTAAAAAACTTCACTTCCCCCATAAGTAGCCAACGGTTTTAAATTCAGACCCGTACTGCCTGGAGTGATGACAACCTCAGCTGACCGAATAATCCAGTGTGCAAAATGTGCATACCCGCCATATTAGATCAGAAGAAAAAATGAATGACAATTTTTATATTGATATCAAATGGTTGGCTATAAAAACCCCCAATCCGAGCATATAAATAATCAATATAGTGAGAGAATTCGCGGACTGATTGCATAGTAGTAAATACACGGATAGCAAATAGAGATGGATCTCATTTTTAATTGAGATTGGTCATGGCTAACGAAGATCAGCAAATACGTATAGACACTTACATACGCGATAATCTTGATCCCTACTCGGCCGCCAACTTCGAAGAGGCATATCTGCAGGATGCAGATTGCTGGCTGGGTTTGAGTTGGCTTGTGCAGTGAAGCATGGGCTCCTCAAGCAAGAGCATCAGCCAGATATTGATATAAGATCAGTATGGCGGTAAAAGTTAAGGAATAATTTATTGCATCCAACAAGGGCGTTCGCGGCAACTTCAGCGATTGTTGTTTCAGCTCTAGCGTTCATGGTCATATATCAAAGCCGTTCGGGCCTGCTGATGGAACAGCATGCTCTGACGGCGCTTTAGCCCGCTGAGTCCATAATAATCTCGCCCTCTCAAGCTATCCTCAAAATAATATTTCTCTTCAGGCAGAAGCTTTTCTATATAGGCACATCACAATGTGTGCATATATTCGAGCATGCTAAGCATTTTCCCTGGCCATTGAGACATAGTTGGGAAGGGCTTCAATGTAACTGCACCAACTGACAATATGTGGATACTCATTCAGGCAGAAGCCGCCTTCATCCGCAACATGGGTATACGCATACAGCGATATATCAGCAATGCTTGGTGAATCACCTATCAGAAACCGGGTATCACCTAGCTGTCGCTCCATAATTGCTAACGCTTTGTGACCATCTGCCTGTTTGGATTGATATTCCTGCTCCCTGTCAGCAGGCAAGCCAAGAAACTTATTGATAAAACGGGCAACCGCAATATATGGTTCATGGCTGTACTGTTCAAAAAACTGCCACTGCAACACCCTGGCTCTGGCAAGACCGGAAGCAGGCAAATACACGGAACCCTCTGCCAGATAGTTCAGGATTGCATTTGACTCAGACAAATATTCGGCATCATTGATTTTCAGTACAGGAATTTTGGCATTGCTGTTGATCGCTATAAACTCAGGCGAATGAGTTTCTTTGGCCAGAATATCCACATGCCGCCACTCATGTTCAATGCTCAGAAAACGCAGCAGTAATTTAATTTTGTAGCAGTTGCCCGACAGCATATCGCCGTATACTCGATACATTGGCTTCTCCTTCGCTTATAAAATAATATCGGTTTGGGCTTTTTAACAGATCATCCAATGGCGCTCCAATAATCAATAGGCACCAGATGCAAGTCGCTGGTTATGACCAGACAACTACAAGGTTGATCTTATTTACGCGGCTTATTCGATTTTTTGTGACGCTTCGGATGGCTCTTTTTACGCTGCTCGGATAGTGGTGATAAGTTCAACTGGCGGCCAGCAACCCGGGTCTTTTTCAATATCTGGAAAATTTCCTTGGGCATGCCTTTGGGCAAGTCCACGGTACTGTAATCATCGAAGATTTTAATCTGGCCGATATAACGGCTGTCCAGATCCGCTTCGTTGGCAATGGCGCCAACAATGTGCCCGGGTTTAGCGCCCTGGTTTTCTCCAACATCCAATCGATAACGTTCCAAATCCTGTTCAGGTATGTCCTGACCCCGTTTTTTGCCTGCCCCTGTTCTTTCAGCTCTTGAACGCTGTTTATCTCGTTCAGGTCTGACTGGTATATCCTTAATTAACAGCGGCGTGTCACCTTGTACCAACTGCGCCAGTGCAGCAGCAACCTGGTGATAAGGCGTTTCAGTCTGCTCATGATATTGTTCTATCAGCTGTTCGAAAAAACTCACATTCTGAGTTTCTAAAGTACTGGTGATACGTTGCTTGAATTGCGCGATGCGCTGGTCATTAACCATGGATGCCGGTGGCAGTTGCATCAATTCAATCGGTTTACGGGTAGCTTTTTCAATCGCACGCAACAAACGCCGCTCCCGAGGCGCAACAAATAATATTGCTTCACCACTGCGTCCGGCGCGCCCGGTACGGCCAATACGGTGAATATAAGCCTCGGTGTCATAGGGAATATCGTAATTAATCACATGGCTGACACGTTCAACATCCAAACCACGGGCGGCCACATCGGTAGCCACCAGAATATCGAGCTTGCCTTGTTTCAAGCGGTTCACAGTTCGCTCTCGCTGGTCCTGAGCAATGTCACCGTTTAAGGCGCTGCTGGCATAGCCGCGCGCCTGTAACTTTTCAGCCAGTTCGTTGGTAGCGATACGGGTCCTGACAAAAATGATCATGCCATCAAATTCTTCAGTTTCCAAAATACGCGTCAAGGCATCCAGTTTATGCACCCCCTGCACCAGCCAATAGCGTTGATTAATGGTCTCTGCGGTGGCTGTTTTGACCTTGATGGTGATTTCGCTGGGATTATTCAGGTGCTGTTGTGCAATACGTCGAATTTCATCCGGCATGGTCGCTGAAAACAAAGCTATCTGACGTGACTTGGGTGTCTGTTCCAGAATCCATTCAACATCATCAATAAAACCCATCTTAAGCATTTCGTCGGCTTCATCCAGAACCAATGCTGATAATCGGCTCAAATCCAGGGTTTTACGCCGCATATGATCCATCACCCGACCTGGGGTACCCACAATCACCTGTGGCCCACGTTTCAACTGCTTAAGCTGGCTGGCATAACCTTGCCCACCATAAATCGGCAGCACATGAAACCCTTTAATTTTAGCTGCGTAACGTTGGAATGCTTCTGCCACCTGGATCGCCAATTCCCGTGTAGGGGTTAACACCAGCACTTGAGGATATTTATCCGCCACATCAAGACGAGTCAGCAGCGGTAATGCAAAAGCTGCAGTTTTCCCGGTGCCTGTTTGTGCCTGGCCGACGACATCCCGGCCCTTCATCAGATCAGGAATAGTGGCGGCCTGAATCGGTGATGGTGATTCATAGCCAAGTTCTTGCAGCATAACCAGCAATTCAGGCGCAAGCCCGAATTGGTCAAATCGAATTTTGTCAGAAGACATCGGGAAACCTATAAGTATGCAGCAACAATGCTGTCAGGATTGGAAATAAACAGATAGACTGTATTGTACCAGTTACCGAACCAATGCTCCGGTAAACCTGCATACAACGGCTATCAATTATGCTGCTTTAGACCAACAACTGTTTGAACGGGCTCCAGTCGGATCACAGCAGATCTAAATCAATGCACCACCAACAAGTACCGTTGAGCGCATACTTATCAACCGACCAAATGCAATATCCGTATCAGATTGCCTCAATCACAACCGGCTTAATCACATCGTCACCGGCCAAGTCATCAGCCAGCCGTTGTGCTTCACGGGCAAGATCTTTCAATCGGCCGCGTGGGTTAACCGGCTGTGACCAACCACTCCATAACAGTTCACCGCTATCCGCACTGAAGGCACGGCTTTCGATCAATGCCTCGTTGCCCGGTACTCTCTGCAAAGGTGTAATAGCCTCAATAAAATCACTCAGATTACCAGCAGAATCGCCACGCACACTAACCGGCACCATCCGGTTAACAATGATAGTGCTGGCATTGGCTGAAGAGGCAGCAATCAACAGCGTCGCAGAAGTTATACCTTGGTTCAAATCCGGCAAGCCGGTGGCCACCAAACAAACTACATCACCTTCGGTACGCAGTTCATTCGCATAGATATTTTCAAATGCACTGAGCTGGATAGCATCTATGGTCATACCGACCACAATGCCCCTTGCGACCTGACGCTGGGTCTCCAGCAGATTGTTACTTTTGCCGCAGCCGGCCATCAATATGGCAGCTGACATTAATAGCCAAATAGTTCGTTTCACTGGTTGTTTTATCCTGCTCAATTAATTACAAACCGTCACATTATAGCGACCGCCCTATGCTTGTGCTGACGGGCGCACTGTCGAGGTAGAAAATTCATCCGCCAACTCCTCCACCCGATGACAGGTGATCAAGCGTTCGGCATATGGGCGCAATAGCGGTTTCTCTTGATGGCAGCGCTCCACCGCATATGGACAGCGGGTACTGAATGGACAACCAACTGGTGGGTTGAGTGGCGATGGCGGCTCGCCCCGTAATCCCCGTTCAGTATGCGCATGTTCCAAATCCGGATCGGGTATCGGCACCGATTGAATCAATGCTCTAGTGTAGGGGTGTAATGGTTTTGCATATAAATCATCACAACTGGCCAGCTCCATAACCTGACCTAAATACATCACCAGTACCCGGTCACTGATATAGCGCACCACACTCAGATCATGCGCGATAAAGATCATTGACAGTTGCAGTTTGCGTTGCAAGTCCTGCAGCAGCTGAATAATCTGTGCCTGAATGGATACATCCAAGGCAGAAACCGGCTCATCACAAACCAACAAGCGCGGATTTAATATCAAGGCCCTGGCTATCCCGATGCGCTGGCATTGCCCACCGGAAAATTCATGCGCATAACGGTTCACTTGATTGGGTAAAATACCAACCATTTTGAGCATGCCCCGGACTCGCTCACGCACCTGCAGGGTGGCCATTTTAGGGTAAAAAGTGTTCAACGGTTCTGCCAGAATTTCACCAATGGTCATACGTGGGTTAAGCGCTGCCTGCGGATCTTGAAATACCAGTTGCAGTTCCTTGCGCTTACTGCGCAGTTTTTCCGCATCCAGTTCGTGCAATACTTCTCCACGCCAGCACACCCGTCCATGGTCGGGCCGCAGCAAGCCCAGCACTATCCGTGCCAAAGTGGATTTACCAGAACCGGATTCACCCACCACACCCAGTGTCTCACCCCGGTGCAAATCAAAGCTGACCTGCTGCAAAGCCTGTAAGGAAAGCTGTTTGCGATGCAACCAGTCTCCACTGCTGATTTGATACTGATAACTGACCTGCTCAACCGTCAATACCGGCTGGATAACAATGGTGCTGGTAGGTTTACTCTGGGCAGCAGATTTATCCATGCTCAGACATCATTCCGGCAAGCCATCCAAATGACACCTGACCAGTGAGTCCTGGCGGCCGGTGCGCAGCAATGGATAAGCAGTGCAATCACTATAGGCAAACTCGCAACGATCACGGAACGGGCAACCTGATGGCATATCCAGCAAATTTGGCGGGTTGCCGGGAATAGCTCGCAATACCTGATCGCCACGCTGATCCAGGCGTGGCACAGAATTCACCAACCCATGACTGTAAGGGTGCTGCGGTCGATAATATAAATCCCTGACCGGCGCATATTCCATCATCTGACCGGCATAGATCACCGCCACGGTATCCGCCAGTCCCGCCACCACGCCCAGATCATGTGTAATCAATAAAATGGCAGTGTCGTACTGTCTGCGCAAATCCATCATCAGTTGAATAATATCCGCCTGCACGGTCACATCCAATGCGGTGGTAGGCTCATCGGCAATCAACAACCGTGGCCGACACAGCAGACCCATGGCAATCATTATCCGTTGTTGCATACCACCGGATAATTCATGCGGATATTGGCGCAGACGCTGGTCTACATCGGTCAGCCGCACCTGGTGCAACATTTCACAGGCCCGTTCGTTGGCTGTAGCCTGGTTCATCCCGCGATGTCGTACCAGCACTTCCGTCATTTGAGTCCCGATAGTCAAATAGGGATTCAAAGATGCGCCGGGATCCTGAAATATCATTGCAATTTCACTACCACGGATATTGTTCAACTGGTTGCGATCCATAGCCAGCAGATCATGACCATGGTAAAAAACATTCCCGGTGGCCATGCCGTTCTCAGCCAGCAACCCCATAATCGCTAATGAAGTCTGGGTTTTGCCAGAACCGGATTCACCCACAATGGCCATCACCTCACCCGCTGATATACTGAAATCCAGGCTATTCACAGCGTGCACCTCACCTTCGGGGGTGCTGAACCGAACATTCAGATCCTTGACTTCGAGCAACGGCTTGGACGCAGGCTTAACAATCACTTCCGGGACAACTTTTGTGGTGCCCATTTACAGGTGATCCTTGGGATCCAGTGCATCACGCAAACCATCACCCAAAAAATTAAAGCAAAACAAGGTCAATGCCAAAAAGCTGGCCGGAAACAGCAACAACCACGGGGCGGTTTCTATCTCCTGAGCGCCATCATTAACCAGCGCACCCCAACTGGCCGCCGGCTCCTGCACACCCAGCCCCAGAAAACTCATAAATGATTCGACCAGAATTACCTGCGGAATGGTCAGCGTGACGTATACCACAACTACCCCCAGCAGATTCGGCACGATGTGCCGACGGATAATAGCCGCCGGCTGCACGCCGATAGTTTCTGCCGCCAGCACAAAATCCTTGTTGCGCAAACTCAGGGTTTGCCCACGGACAATTCGAGCCATATCCAACCAGTTAACCGCACCGATAGCGATAAATATCAAAAAGAAATTGCGGCCAAAAAAGACCATCAGCAAAATCACGAAAAACATAAACGGCATGGCATACAAAATGTCCACCAGTCGCATCATTACACTGTCCAGCCGGCCGCCATAATAGCCGGCCACTGAACCATAGGCTACGCCAATCACCAGGCTGACAAACGTTGCCAAAATACCCAACGCCAATGAGACCCGCCCACCGCTGAGTGTACGCACAAATAAGTCCCGCCCAATAGCATCGGTACCAAACCAGTGCGACTGGTCCAGACCGGGCGCCTGGTAACTGTAATCCCAATCGGGTTGTTCTCCATCCCAGGGGCTTATCAACGGTCCAAAAACCACCAACAATGTCAGCACTGCCAATATCACACCCGAAATAACCGCCGCGCGATTGCGCAACAACCGTCTCCAGGCATCTGCCCATAAAGATCGACTTCGCACGGTTTTACGGTTGCTACTGACTTGTGCAGCGGTCGTGACGCTGCTCATTTGTGCGTACCATGTTGCTGCGCACGGATGCGCGGGTCCAATAAGGCGTAAATCAAGTCGACCAAAAAGTTAAGCACAATGATCAACATGCCATAAACAATCACCACACCCATCACCAGGGTGTAATCACGATTCAATGCGCCTTCAACAAAATGGCTCCCCAATCCGGGAATGGTAAAAATCCGTTCGACTACCACCGAACCGGTGATAGCTGCGGCACCGGCCGGCCCCAGATATGAAATAACCGGCAAAATCGCAGGCTTTAATGCATGCCGGAATAAAATAATCCGTTTGGGTAAGCCTTTGGCCTTGGCGGTGCGAATATAAGGCGTGCGCAGTACTTCAATCATGCTGGCCCGAGTCAGCCGTGCGATATAGGCCACCAAAGGCATCGCCAATGTTAATACCGGCAACAACATGTTTTGTGGTGTCCAGGCCCAGCCACCTGCCGGCAACCAGCCCAGCCATACGGCAAACACCAAAATCAGTAACGGCGCCAGTACAAAGGTAGGAATCGAAATTCCGGTCATCGCAATCGCCATGGTGGCATAATCACCCAGCTTGTTTTGACGCACTGCTGCATGCACCCCTAAACTGCCACCCACCAGAATAGCCAGCAGCATGGCCAACATGCCCAATGTCAGCGAAACCGGGAACCCGCTGGCAATCAAGTCATTGACACTCCAGTCCCGGTATTGAAATGACGGGCCAAAATCCAACCGGGCGATCTGGGTAAGATATCGAACATATTGCACCGGCAATGATTCATCCAGGTGATACAGATGATTCAGGTTGGCTTCGATTTCCGGCGGCAGTGCGCGTTCACCATCAAACGGCCCCCCGGGTGCGATCCGAATCATAAAAAATGCCAAGGTAATTAACAGCAATAATGTCGGAATAGCCGCCAGAAAGCGTTCAAAAGCGTAACGACCCACTATGCTTGATCTTCACATGACATGCAGCAAGCCTAGTACGCTGGACGGAAATTGCAAGCACTGAGCCGGATATTGGCCGAGTTACCCGACAAATACACTGGGCTGGTGTTAATGATATAGGCATAATCATCTTAGGCCAGGATTGAACTGATACGATGCAACACACAAAAAAACAGCAAACCATCGCCCAATGGCTGGGTTATCTTGGGGTAATCCCGTTTTTATTTTGCGCCATTAATTTACTGACCGGTGGACCATTGTTTGACGGTTTTGCTCTGCAGGTGTTTGTTATCTACAGCGCCGTGATTCTGTCTTACCTTGGTGGTATTCGCTGGGGACTGGCGATGGTTCAAACATCACCAACAGGATGGCCATTAATATTGGCTGTATTACCCAGTTTAGCTGCATTGGGATCACTGTTGCTGGCCACTCCGATGATGCAGCTGGCTGCCTTGGCGAGTTTCTTTGCTGCACAGGGAATTCTGGACAGATTGAGCCCGCCAGTCGGCATGCCTGACTGGATGATCAGTTTGCGTTTGCGCTTAACCATCCTGGTAATCACTGCACATTTAATGGCGTTGGTTGCATTAGCGCGCTGGAACTAACAGCAACTACGATATGTGGTCGTACTTTTAACAATTAACGGATTAACAACGTTTACACTAGAGGTAGGTTTTAAATGGAAATGAACATGCTAAAGAAAACGTGTACTCATCTTCTCAGTTTGATACTTTTCAGCTTTCCCTTATTGATTTCGGCAGCCAGCAATGCACCAGTGCTGCTTGATTACCAGCGGGAATTCAGCATGCTGGAGGAAGCCGACAACTCGATCGATATACAAATATTTGCTGACGGAGCCGTCAAGATTCACTATCCGTTTTTTATGCGACTGGCCGGCGATTACCGTTTTCAACTGACTGCAGACGAAACTGATCACATTATGCAATCTTTGCAACAACTTGGTGTTGACCGGTTTGATGCCCCTGCAATCAAGCAGGCTGTAGCTCTGGAACAGGATGCTGCATTTCAGGCAATAAATTTACCGGGGCAGTCGGTACGGATAATTACCGATCCGGACATTACCCATCTGAGCATCGCAACATCTTCCGCTGCCGCATTAACCAACAATATAAACAGATTCAGTATCACCGGGGTGCGCAATAACGCTGAACTGTACCCGCAAGTCACTGCATTGGTTGATCTGACCGCAGCGTTAGACATCCTGGATGCCTTAACTTCTGATGTCCGCATGCAACGCATTGAGGTGGCCCAATGAATAAACTCTCGATTCGATTAATCACCTGCAGCATTTTTGTTTTGTTTAGTCAGGCAGTCAGTGCAGGTGCTTATGTATCTTCCAGTGATGCCAATCCACTCAGCATTACACATCCAACCACTTACACTGGTAGCGGAGGTGAAATCACTGTCACTTTCTGTGTTAATCCCGCCAGTGAAAGTATCGCGGACCTGGATATATCTGCACAAAATGTCACCACAGTCTGGAATACTCTGACACCCACAACAGGCAATGTTTTGCTCGGAGGAGACAATGACATCCCAGCTGGTCAAGTGGATTTTGAATCAACTCTGTTACATGAATTAGGCCACTGCATCGGCTTGGCACATCCCAACCTGGCAACCGAATCCGGCGTGCCCGCGGCCGACCGTGATTACACCCAATCGGGTAACGGGGCCAACAATATATTCGATTTGAATTTTGGCGCTGATGGCATCCGCGGCTCCAACGATGATGTTCGGGGCGATGATGTTAACCGTCACTGGTTCCGGATAGTTGATAACAACCCTTTCACCGTCGGCACCGTTTTTGATACCACCGCTTATTCTGTTGACCTGGGCGATTTACCCATCGGGGATCTGTTTGCCACCAACGCCGACCGCAATGTCAGCGGCTTGTTTGCCTTGCCCACCACTGAAGCAGTGATGCAGCAAGGTGCGTTTACCGATGAAGACCAGCGCCGGCTGGCTGCAGATGATGTAGCCACTATCAGATTAGGCATGTCCGGTGTTGATGAAACCCAGGCCACTGGAGATGACTATACAATTAATATCGAATTTATCGGTGTTGCAGCAAGCTGTGATGTGCAATTGACCGTCACCGGCGCTAGCTTTGCCTTTTGCTCCTTCGGCACAGCAACTGTTCAGGCACCTAACCATACAAGAGTTGTTAATGCCAATATCCAGTTAGGCTCAGGTAATAATTTCAATTGGTTCTTCAATGATGATTTATTGGTTGTACTTGAAGAAGAATTCTTCCAGGATGGATTTGAGAATCCTGCTCCTTAACCAAAGCAACACCAGTTAGGATAATTATCCTATCGAAAAAGGCGGCGCTATTAGCGCCGCCTTTTCTTAACAACTCCTAAAGTTGAGACACCCATTACTCGTAGTGATATTCCTACAAGATTTTCCGAGCAGTCCTATAGTTCAAGAACTGATAATTAAATAAGCTATGGTTCCGTTGTTAGGAATTTGCTGAGTATGCCAACACCACGCTCTGCTTTGGTTGCATTGGATGCAACTCCTTATTACCACTGCATCGGGCGCTGTGTACGGCGGGCTTTTCTTTGCGGGATGGATGAACTCACCGGGCGTTCATTTGAGCACCGGCGTGATTGGATTGTAGAACTATTAGCCAAATTATCGAGAGTATTTGCTTTGGATGTGTGTGCCTATGCAGTAATGAACAATCACTACCATTTGGTTTTGAAAGTCAACACCTCAACAGCTCAATCCTGGTCAATGGATGAAGTTTTAAACCGTTGGTGTCAATTATTCTCAGGCCACCTGCTTGTGCAACGATATCTGGCTAACGAGTCCATGACTTCAGCTGAATTGGCTGCTGTAAATCATTTAGCTACTAAATACCGCTCAAGACTTGCTGATCTGTCCTGGTTTATGCGCTGTCTAAATGAACCCATTGCCAGGATGGCTAATGCTGAAGATAACTGTACAGGTCGATTTTGGGAAGGACGCTTTAAGTCTCAAGCATTATTGGATGAAAAGGCTTTGATTAGCTGCATGGCTTATGTCGATTTAAATCCAATACGTGCTGAGATTGCAGCAACCCCGGAAACATCAAATTTCACATCTATTCAGCAAAGGATAAAACAAGCTGCAGAATCGCCGCTGGCAGCACTGGGTAAAGAAATTCCCAGGTTATTAGGTTTCAGCGGTAAGCGATTTGATGATCAAGGGTTGCCTTATGCACTTACAGATTACCTTACATTGGTTGATTGGAGTGGCCGTGCCATACATCCTGATAAAAAAGGTAACATCCAGGAAGATCTACCACCGATAATACAAAGGCTGGAAATTGATCCTGTTCATTTATTACGCTATCTGGACCGTAAAGAGAAAGGCTTTGTGCATGCAATTGGTAGTCGAAGAGCAATTCAGGCGGCTGCTCTAAAACTAGGTAAAGCATTCTTGAAGGGAGTTTCAGCTGCGAACAGGCTTTTCCCAAGCCCCACTTAAACAAAGCTGCTGGAAGTCAGCTATATCACCATCTGGTGAGAATCACCTATGCCTGAAATTGGCAAATTCACCGTTCTAATCCAAATAAACGCACAAAAAATAACAGTTCACACATATATGCATAGTGTTGAATACGATGCGCAGGCAATGTGCATATCATATTCCTGGAAGAAAGTAATGGGTGTCTATGTCCTTTGCTGATAAACCGATTGCGCAATACTGCCCCAGGGATTGAGTTGTTCAGTGGTTTGATAGGTGCGCAGCGTACCCAAATCAGTAGTGGTGGTCACATAACCCTGGCTGTTATAACCATAGCTGACACCCCGGCCACTGGCATCGTATTCGTACAGTGACCGGCTATATAAATCATAACGGTGCTGTTCGGTAAATATTTCACCATCAATATCGGTGGTGGTGGTTACCACCCGGCCAAGATCGTCAAATATGTAATCGATCATCTGCCCGGTACTGACGTTTTGGCTCAACTGGCCAGATGAACCCAGCCCTGAGCTGTTGTCATAAGCCCATTCGTGCATACCGGCCAAATTGCCCGAACAACTGCTGGCAATCGCTTGAGTATAAAAATGCCGGAAAGTCACCCGTCCGAAGGCATCGTAGCTCAGTTTGGTGGCCTGATCTTTGGGGTCTATGCTACAGCTCTGCTCACCCAGTGCATTGACCTGATAATCCCATACCCCACCCTTGCTGGGGTGTTGTCAGGGAAGTTGTGGGTGTCTGATCCTGCAGTGTGATCCTGCACCAGCATCATTAATCATGATGCCTGCTTGTACCCCAGCAGAAGCTGCGCCAGTAATATCTTCAGTGCGTTGATTGGTGGTGGAGCTGATAAAGCCACATGATCCTTTTACCTCACCGGATAGGTACTTATTTCGCTCTTACAGAACACAACAGCATGAAGCGAAACATCAAAATCACTTATCAGCTCCTGATTCACCAGAAAATATAGCCTCTTTTTCTCTATCAAAAATCGCTTCTGCTTCTGGGTCACCGTCAAAATAGTCATCCCAAAAACCCACTCTTGCCCATGCTTTTGGGCATAGAGAAAAATAACTGCCAGGGAGAAAATCCACATGCCAGTTATCAGGAATTTTTGAGCTCATAATGTCAAACTGTTCGGCAGCATGAAATGTAGGCGTATAACCATCATCGCGCAATACCTGGAATTTGATATTACCATTAACTTCTATATGAATAGACAAGACAATATATCTCTTACCAACAGTCAATGATTGGCTACTTTTTCGTTCTTTACGCGTAGTAGGGTCTAAAATTCTTAGGCATCTAACAATCATTTTTGTCCTGAAGTTGCATTGAATATTACTTTGAAATTCGCATTATCGAACAACACTTCACCCGTTTCCTCATTCTTTAAGAATCTAACCTGAAAATCTCCAGATGGACTCTGAAATGTTTGGGTAGAGAACTTAGCAAATCCAGAAGGGATATTTGGGTCACCAATCCTTGATGCTGATATAATTTCATCAGCCTCTCTAATTGCTTTGTCAGTCAAAGCACCATCAGCGTTAAAAGGCGACCTTGCAGACTGTAACCTTAAATCATTGGCAAGCTTTCTCGCAGTAACAATATTGTTTGCTCCACTACTTGCAGCAACATCATCACCAACCCTACTCACCGAATCCGCCTGCCTAACAGCCTGCTTCTGCGCAGCATCAATCGCATCACTGGCCTTCTTAACACCTTTGCCAAGTGGCGTTACAGCAAATACGCCCATCGCCATCACCACCGTGCTGTCTTCAGCTATTCCTTCGGCAATGAAGGCTGCTGTACCAAACAGCACATCACCCACTATAGCAGC
This sequence comes from Gammaproteobacteria bacterium, assembly GCA_021772985.1. GTDB lineage: Bacteria > Pseudomonadota > Gammaproteobacteria > Xanthomonadales > Wenzhouxiangellaceae > JAJFKX01. The sequence goes on along the minus strand of JAJFKX010000062.1, from coordinate 2,115 downwards.
ACCAACTGTCACTGGCGCACCCAGCGTCTCACTACCCGTGACTTGCCTGACAATATCACCGGTATCCTGCAAGGCAAATTGCGCATTAGTAAAGAACTCTGCTGCACTACCGGCAAACTCACCGATAAAGTCACGCCCTTCGACCTGGCTAAAATCGGCCATGCCAGCATTATTGACCACACTGCCGGCTTGTACGCCAGCAGTAGCGGCGCTGGCAATATCTCCGGTACGCTCATCAATACTGTTGCCAATAACAAAGTTAATAAACCTTCTGATCGACCCTCGCGGCAGACCAACAGAATTCCCGGTAGGGTCAATATAGCTCAGCGGGTTGTTAAGCACATAGGCAAACCGGTTCAGACTTTGGCTGTCATCAATATCCGGAATGATGCTGTCGGCCTGCATCATCTGCCCCACAGCGGCGTCATAGGTGCGGGCGTTCAAGTGGATTAAATTCAGGCTATCAACATGCTCATGGCCGGTATAACCCCTGGTGGTGGTCTGTTCAGCCGGGTTGCTGTTGATGGGCGTCTGCCAGTCCAGGTGATTTCGTCTTTGCCCAAAGGCGCTAAAGCTCAACTGGGTGATGAGATTGCCGTTGTCATTGGTTACTGCATTTAAACTGCCCAGATGATCTTTATGGGTATACTCGACCCGGTGACTGGTATCGCCTTCGGTGACGATAACCGTATCACCGATATAGCGCTTATAGCTAGTCACAGGCGTAGCGCTATCGGGGTTTTCGGTAATGATCTCCACATTTCCCACATACAGCGTTTCGGTCAATGTTTGGCCACTGGGTAACTGATCTAACCGACGGAAGCGTTTTTGATTGGCATCATAAGCGAACTCGACCACCGATTGTGCATTTTCAATATGATCGGGTTTATCAAACACCGTGTAGGTAATGGTGCGATCCCCGCTGAGGGATTGATTACCATTGGCGTCATAACTGGCTACATAGCCACCGGTAATACTGGTCATGCCGTGAACCACTAATGGTTCATCGTAGCTGTAGGTCTTGCCCTGCTTGCCGGTAATCCGGCCGGCCAGGTCGTAATCGATGTCCAGGGTATCAACGGCCGTTGCACTGCCAATCGTCAGTTGCACATCAGTCAGCCGGTTCAGACCGTCGTAACTGAAAGTCTCTGTAAACGGCGTAGAAAATGGTGGATCAGCCAGCAGTAGGTCCTGCCGCGACATTAAATTACCCAGCGTGTCATAGCTGTAGTGCAAATCCTGAACCACATTGCTGCCATTAACCAGACTGGTCTGTATGGAGGTCACTCGGCTTAAGTCGTCAAAGGTGCTGGTGGTGATTTGATCGCTGCCATGCCGGGCTTGTGCAATCGTGCCCCATGGGCTCAGTGCCTCAATAGTCTGATAGGTACGCAAACTCCCCAGATCAGTGATGGTGACATGATAACCATCAGCGTTGTAACCATAACCCACACCCCGTCCACTGGCATCGTATTCGTACAGTGACCGGCTGTGTAAATCATAACGGTGCTGTTGGGTAAATATTTCACCATCAATATCGGTGGTGGTGGTTACCACCCGGCCAAGATCGTCAAAGGGAAGTTATGGGTGTCTGGTCCTACCTCCTGATCACATACCTCCGATACTGCAAAGACTGGGTATTGAGCCTGCTGAGTTACTCAAGTATCTATCCCAATAACAAGCAACAGCGTTTTTGCCATGTGATTGGTAAGGCCAGATCGATTCATAAGGCAACTATTCAATACGGAAGGAAGTGTCTGAAAGGTATTAGTGCAGCCAATCGGTTGTTCCCTCAACTCAATTAGACATATCCACTTCTAGATCGCTTTAATCAGCACTACCGAGGTTTGGCATGTGTGAAATTCAGCAATTTGAAGCTCAACCCTACTTATTCACGCATTTAGGATGCCGGAAGCCATCTACTGATTGAACAGCCAACCATCATGGGATTCGTTGGTTTGTGACATTACGTATTGGGTGGGTGAATTCCCAGAATAACCGCAACACTTGAAAGTTAATCAAACAGAGCCAGTGCCGGTAGAATCGGAAGCTCTCACACGACGGATTCAAGTGTTATGACTATAACGTACCGACAACTGACTCTGGAACAACGAT
>JAJFKX010000061.1 GCA_021772985.1 Gammaproteobacteria bacterium | reverse complement strand
TACACACCGGCACTACTGGCCATTATTCGGCGTTGTTTGCGACATTACCTCAGCCCGGAGATGATTGCCCATCGTCTTGATATTGAATCGGATCATAAGATCACATTATCAACGATGACGATCTACCGCTGGATTGGTTGGGATTATCAGCATGGTGGTGATTTACACCACTACTTGCAGCGTGCCTTTAAACGTTACCGAAGTGGTCGTGGTGCTGCAGATGGCCGTAAACACCGGTTAGCCGGTCGGCCTTCTATCCATGAACGAGAACAGATAGTTCAGACACGGACACGCTGTGGTGATTGGGAAGGCGATACGATGTATGGCAAGGGCGGACACTTGGTTACATTGGTTGATCGTGCCTCACGATATTTCAAAGCCAGGAAGGTTGCCAAGCGCACTAAGCAGCAAACCACACAGAGTATTGTCAGAATGCTCAAAGATCAGCCTGCCCATACATTGACACTGGATAATGGTGTGGAGTTTGCACAATACGAACGTATAGCAAAACGTGCCAGAGTTAAGGTTTATTTTGCTGATGCCTATGCCTCTTGGCAACGTGGTAGCAATGAGAATGCTAATGGTCGGTTACGGCGTTTTATTCCTCGGTCAACGGATTTATCTAAGCTGAGTTCACAAAAACTACGACGCATCGTTGAATGACTGAACAATCAACCGAGGAAATGTTTAAACTGGAAGACACCTTATGAGGTACATCATGGAACGAGTGTTGCACTTATTGTGTGAATTCACGGTGTCTATTCATATCCCTTATGGCAGAAGCACCATTTCACTTTGGTTGAGTGCTATTGAATGGCTGTGACTATGATCTTCATCGTCATGCCACCACTTTTCGACACTGGCAAATATATCGGTAACCTCGTAAACCTCAAATATTTCGCCGATCATCGATTTAAGATCGATCTTTTCTTCTTCTGGAAGGTGCTCCCAGACAGACGGATTAATATTAAGCACCCTAACTTTAGAGCCAACTTTTACTTCAATTCCGTGTATGTCTTTAGCCATGTCAACTGTTTCTCTTAATATGCATAATACATCGCATTTGCGGCTTTAATGCACCCAGGCACACATTTTATCCAAGTTAAGTAGTCAGCCATAAAATGGCTGGTCCAAGCGAATGTAATAAGTGTCTTAACCTTCATGTTAAGCGATTGCAAGGTGAACATTTGAAACTTGGGCTTGAGTATAAGAATCTTCTCCGCTTCTTTGATTCTGCAGCAATGCATTCAGATGCTGCATTCAGACACCCATTACTCATAGCCACAATCTTACAATATTTTCAGGAGTAATTAGTGGGTGTCTATTTACTCTTCCGAATCCTTAACGTCTTAATCAGCCGAAGCTTTTGCAATCGGCTGGGTTGATTTGCTAGAAGCATTCTCAGCCAATTTAATTGTATGATCCAAGATTTTTATGTTGCCGGCATTACCGTGCCCGGGAACGACAGTGATGGTACTTGAGTATTTTGATTTGATTTTTCTAATGGAGTCAGCCCAATTTTCAACAGAAGCATCCCCAATATAACCTAAACCGTTCCAGTCAAGGCTTCTGACAAGGCAACCGCCAAACAAAGTCTTGGTTTTAGGCAGCCATACCACCAAGTTATCTTCTGTATGTCCCGCACCTGGAAAAAATACCTCTAATTGACCATTCTGCAATGAAAACTCGTCGCTGTAAAAAATGTTTGTTGCAGTAGGCTTGCCATTTCTAACAAGAATATCATTAGTTAATTTTGATGTATAAGTGGGTATCGATTTTGAATTGAGTATGGCAATTCCAGCTGTACGGTCCTCATGCCAATGAGTCGAAATACTAGCTTTTAGATCATAACCTTGTTCGTTTATCCAATTAACTAATGTCTCGGTATCGTGCTCAGACCAAGGAGTATCGATGATATATGCTTGATTACCGTCCAGTACAATTAATCCATTTGAATCCACCAAGCCATACCCCTCTATTTGTTTAAAAGAAGTATGTAAAAAGATGCCATTATTAATTTCTTTGATTTGTAAATCAGTGGGTTTATCTTCAGCAAGAGGGTCATTTGCCACAATTACGAATAATAGTAAAAATATATGCTTCATGGTGTGCTTTGCGCCTATCGTCCAAATCAGCCGGCGTTATTACTGTCGGCTGGAGTGCCTTGTTAGGCCATAATACCTTTTGATTTTAAGAAATCTTCAGGAACACCTGCTTTTTTTCGGCCAGCAATGGCAAAGTAATAAAGAGGTTCTCCTTCAATGGACAGTCTGTGCCTATATCGTTCGATGTGATAAACGTCAAGATACTTCGAGAAAATTAATTCCCTAATCATTTTAGAGAACCCCGATTCATCACTATTATCAAAGAAGGATTCTTTAATATTGAATGCAATCCACCCCTCTGCCTGAATGATATTATATGCTTCAATAAATGCTCTGGTTGGGATATCTCCAAATCCCAGGGCAGCGACAGTTACCATGCAGTCACACTGCCATGATGCAATATCTTCTTTCTTATCTTTATCCAGGTTAGTAAAGTCTTCGATATAATATGCATCATACAGACCGGGTCTATCTCGGACAGTAGCTTCATACGCTTCTTGGATGATATCCACACCTATCAAGCGAGAAATACCATGTTTTTTTAACTCCTCGCCCATTATGCCGTTACCCGCACCTAAATCTAATACTCGTAACTCAGTAAAATTATCTTGGGATTGTTTTACTGAAGATTTAAGAATGGTTGTTACTTTGACAGGGGATATGCACTTCAAGCGATCATAAAATACTTGCTCGTACAAGCCTTGTACTTGGTAAATTTCATTGTAATCGTGAAATCTGATTTTCCGTTGACCACCTGATTCTTGTAGGTAGAAGTAAGCTTCGTCCTGATTAAGACTGGATGATTCGGATTTTGGAAACTGTACTCTGTGTCTTTTTGACATGGTGCTCCAATTTTAGTTTGTTGATAGTAGGTCTAACCATTCATTAAATTGACTATTGCATTGGTATTGTAGTATTACCTCAATATAGTGCCAAAATGATATTTTGAATGCAAACCTATAAATCACCAATATTAGACGAGTTGAGTCGCACTTTGCGAACACGTCATTATACGCTCGCGGCTGAATGCAGCTATGTTGGCTGGGTTATGATAACTTTGTTAGGCGCATTAATCTCCGATATGAATCTTGATATCATTAGGATAAGGCCTGCCTTTCGCCGTTTCTACTAAACTTTTAAGGCTAAGCAAATAACAAGGCCATTTTGTATTGAAGTACAAAAAGTCATCTTCACTAGACGTTTCATTCGTATGTGTTAATGTCAAATATACTTGGTTGCTGGCTTGAATGAGTTCAAACAGAAGCTCAGAGCCTTGCCAAGCACCTGGCCCCTCAGTACAGAGAATAGCAACTTTTCCATTTTCTATAATATCTTGGTACACGAAGTACAATGTCGTTAAATTGTCGAATGTTAAAGCGATCTTTCCACCAATTTCCGGAACGATTTTCGCGGAAGATGCCCACCAACCCACAAAGCCTTGGCTAGTTGTAAGAGTTGAAAAGACTTTCTCTATAGTTCCGTCGATACCAACCTGATGTCTAACTTTTGCCATGTTATTTATCCTTCAAATTTGATTTTTTAAATATTTTGAGTTGGCGCATAACAAAGCTAGCCAGAATATGCGCATTGCATAGATCATATCCTACACGATAGCTGCCGATTTTTTGATACCCGATTGATGATTGTTGGATCATCTTATTACACATCCAGACACCCACTATTCATATTAATGCTGCAACTTAAAGGCGGGCTTTTAACGGTATGATTCCAGAAATTAATGGGTGTCTAGACTCTTTACGCATTGCTTTTGGTAACTACTGGATACGCTTGTTATGTATTTGACTCATCTGGTTGACTAAACCGCAGAGCATTTCTAAACGGATCTAATACAAGCATTTCTGTGGCTCCCCACGGCTGTCTTTGGGGCGGATGTTCAGGTGCAATTCCATTTGCTTCGCACAATTCATGCCAAACATTAATGTCATCAACATAAATGTATATCTCTGTTCCGGGGTGCCCTTTTCCGTGTTCTGAGATGTTGAGATCAATGTCACCCTTCCTGATACCCGCGAAAATCGGAAAGTCAGGCTCATGTTGCCACGAAAATATTACTTCGAAACCTAACCCATCAACGTAAAATTGCGTAGCCTCTTTGAAATTATCTATTTGTAAAACTGGAACGACTTTAGTCATTTCTGATTCTCATTACTTAAGATACATAACGGTTGAATTCAGCTGCCGGCACAGCCGGTCAGCTGCAACGATTTGTTAGGCGGCATTTGCTTGCTCTCGCGATAGAGTTCTTGCAAGAAGTATAGCCAGCGGCAACAGCAATAGTGATGTGACCAAGCCTGGAGTGTAACCCCCTTGGCTTAGAGACCACAGCGGATGACCGAGGCCATTGACCAACTCCAGAACTACCCAACACCATGCAATAGGTGTGGCTATAGACCAACTGAGGCGGATTGGCCACCAATAACAGGCGACCCCCATGACAAATACCGAGATATTTATTACCACAAATCCAAACTCTAGATTCGACGAGACTAGGCCACTAAGGAACTGTGCGGGCGGAAACGTCTCCCACAACCGAAAAAAGTATTCTTCCAAAGAGTGGAAAGCTTGGGCACTAATCAAAGCGGCGAAAATATTCTGATAGTTCATGTGTCTTGCCAACTAAAGCCGCTCCGTAAATTGGGTCGAATGCATTCAGACCCCCATTACTCATAGCCACAATCTTACAATATTTTCAGAACCAGCTGATGCTTCAGCCGTTTGGTATTGCATAAAGGAGAATTATGGGTGTCTAGACTCTTCACAGAGATACTGATGGCATTGGCGTGATATTTGCCATATTTTCATGGCCCGCGGACGACTGTAATCAAAGTTTATAGTGTTTTGAGTGATTCTATTGTTTTTGAATCATGCCTGTCCTGTATCTTATACAATAACCGCCGACTTTATATAGTTTCTTATGTGTTGGCTACGCGAAACTCATTTTGCCCTTTTCGCCAAAAATAGATGGCAAAGATAAAAATGGTTATCGGCAGGATAGCGCCGAACTCATCAATGAACCAGACTGAACTGGGTACTTCTGCAGTCATCGGGGTAAAGAATTTTTGCAAGAAAACATTGTGGCTCATATGCAATATGACCGCTGGCCATAAACTGTTTGTTTTCAAGCGGAAGTAAGTCATGATGACGGACATCGACATCAACCCTATAGTGAATAATATCAATTGATACGGTAGTGGTGTTATATCATTCCCATATAAACCCTTCAGCATCAATGGCCAGTGCCATGCAGCCCATAGAAAACCTGAAATCAATGCCACTCCGCCAAATGAAAAAGTCTTTGACAATGCGGGCACAAGCAACCCCCGCCATCCAAGTTCTTCCCCTAATACCGATGGCAGCAGCAATATAAAACTGATCGTAGCTGTTATGGTGAAATGAAAAATGACAACACTGAAATTGGTCCACGAACCTAAGTTGTAACTGTCTTTCTTTTCGAGTAAAAATTCCAGGTTGTACCAGTCGCCAAAGTTCGCTATCCAAATGAAACTGTATGCTAATAGACTATATCCAAGCGGAATTAGATAGTTGGACCACTGATGCTTCCAACCAGGCCAACGCCACCCGAGGGTGTCCAGTTTTCTATTGGTCAGCAGGCATGTCACGATGGCAGCAAGTCCAACTGAAAGCATTAAAGGTGTCGCGCTGGCCAACCTGAATATCAACCAAAAACCAACCAGGTAAAAAACGGAAACCAGTGCTAAAAATATAATGATTGTTGTGCCGGGTTTTTCAGTAAATTTCAAGAAATCACTCCAGATTAAGCATGCGAAAAAGGCAACGTGGTGTCTTGGCCGCTTTACAGCTGTTATGTATGTCTATTGTTTACCGCTATGCAATAGCCTTATAGAAGGTAACAATAAGACAGGACAGGCACAATTTACGGATTATATCCTACAAGACAGCTGCTGATTTTCTAATGCCCGCTGATCATTTGTTTCTAAAGTTTTGAATGATTCTATTGTTTTTGAATCATGCCTGTCCCGCATCTTGTTTCTTCACACGATTAGTCTTGGATAAGGCCTAACTCCTTTTGCTTTTTCTTAGTTAAACTCAAGGAAACAATGCGATAAGACTCCTTAAGGCAATTTTTGAGCCCCTCATCTCCTAGCACAGAAATATCATATTGCTGTATCCAGTTAAAACCACGAGACGCCATGTAGGGAGCAGGCCTGAATCCAGGCTCATCTTGCAAGAAATAGAAATCTCCCTCCGATGTTTTGAAGGTGAACGCAGGTGTATCGAGTTTTTCCCAACCACCAATAGCAAATACTTTTCCACCGACTTTCCAAACGTGACACCCTCCCCATTGAACGACGTATGAAGTTGCTGGTAGCAAACCACAAAATTCGTTGTATTCATCATATGTCAATTCGATACACCATTAATTCAAAATGTCTCGCTAACGCCCGCCACTTTTTGGCGGTTGGGCAACTTGTATTTGTATTTAGCGGCAATGCTTTTGATCGTTTTTGCGGCGTCAAATTGAACCGCTTGTTAGCTTCTAAGCTCAGTGATGTGCCACATTTCACCAGAAGGCCCCCACATGTAAATAACTTTACCCCAGCGCTCTTCTTTTATAGGCTTATATTTTATTTCAAAGCCTTCAACGTTTTCGATAGTCTCAAGCGCACTTTTAATATTTGGAACAGAAAGCTGAAACATAATATTATTTTCAAATTTTTCTTTGTCGTACTTGTAGAGAAAAAAAGACAGGTGCCATTGCTCATTATAGTCATTTCACTTGTGGCATTGTCGCTTGTAAATCCTAAGGCCTGGTAGAAAGATTTTGATGCCTCAAATTCTATGGCTGGAATAAAAGGTCGAATATCATTTGATTCCATATAAATTCTCTTGCAGCTAATAAGACAGGGCAGACATAATTTTCCGATTATATCCTACAAGACAGCTGCTGATTTTCTAAAGCCCGCTGATCATTCGTCTCTAGATTTTTGACTGATTCTAGTGTTATTGAAGCATGCCTGTCTTGTATCTTGGTTGATTACTTTCTCCCGAGCCGACTGCGGAGCAGGTAGCCAAAAAAGAGCGCGAAAAATAGCGACGTTATAGTCCACACTACGAGGCCGAAGCGAGAAGTTACAGAGTAGTTGAAAAACTCAAGCTCTACTTCGGAAATGCCCAGTAAGTTCACCGCTCCCGCCAGAGCAAACAACATTGACATGAATGATAGAGCAGCTAATGCAGCTTCCGGATGCCATTGCGGTTCGTCGCTCAAGGGACACCTAACGCTAAGCACAAGGGCGGCGCATTAGCGACGTCCCAGCAGCCGAAGGCTGCGATTGGTGCGACTTGTTATGTTTGCTGAGCTCATTTGTTGGGCAAAGTTTCCCAGTGTTGCCAGGTCATTTCGCGCCCTGGAAATGCTACTGCAGTGAACCACCATTTTTCAGACAGCCATATTTTTATTGTAGAAAATAGTTTTTCGTCGAGATTTGATCCTACTTCGCTCTGCCGAACCCATAGTATGACCTTGGCATCATAGTTCAACTTTTCGGACGGATCGACGTATACACAGCCTAAGCACCTGCTTTCGTCGAGGGTCATTACGGTGTATGCAAAAGAGCTTCTAAGTTCAAATTCTTTTTGGTGCCACCCAAGATCAACTAGGTCTTCCTCAAGGGTCAATCCCTCGGGCCATGTTTCATCCGGACCAAATACTCCAGTGAGGTGCTCGATGCTACTAATCACGGCATCGTAGTCTTTCACCACATCATTAATTGTCAACTTGCGAACCTTGAAATCCGTTGTTTCAAATTCTAATGGGATGACGGCGGAGTCTGGTGCAAATTTATTCATGAGATATCACATTTAAAAAACATAACGCTTCAAGCACCGGCGGCGAAACCGCGCAGCGGTTTTGACGTCTGCGTGACTTGACTTGTTAGGCCTCGGGTTCATGACAAACGACTTCGATGTTGTGCCCGTCCGGACCAATGACGAAAGCTGCATAGTAGTTCGCGTGGTACTGCGGGCGAAGACCGGGCTCGCCATTGTTCTTAGCTCCTGCCTGAAGTGCAGCACAATGGAAATCCAAAACCTGCTGACGATTTTCGGCAGTGAATGCCAAGTGTAGATGTGTTGCCTTTTCCTCAATTCGACGGATGCACAGTGATGTATTGTTGCCGGGACGGCACAGCTCCACGCCGAGCGGCCCCTCCGAAACAACAGCTACACCAAGCGGTTCCAGGGCCTTGAGAAAAAACGCCTTGCTCTCTGCATAATCGCTGACTCCGAATACGACATGATCAAACATAATTCTCCTTCATTGCGGGTATTCAGGTGAAGCCTAACGCTTTGCGAACCGGCTGCTGTGGCCTTGGTTGTTTTCAGCCAAGGGTTCAGCAATCCGCGTTACGCAACTTGTTAAGTGATCCCGAGCCTGACAACTTCGAACGACTCTGCGTCACATTCAAATGTATTGTCACGCAAATAGAATAAGAAATGCTTTAGACCACCACCGTGGTTGACCACCTCCCAATCGTTTGCGCATTCGCTCAATTTTAGATCGCCTTTAACTTCATAAAATTCACCCCATTTAGGAGCCAGTTTACTAAAGCGACACTGCCCCATATACCAACCTTCATCGTTAGTATCACCGAGGCGATACCTTGAACAGCCATAAAAACGTAACGCAATCTTCTCTTCATCCTCGTATCCTTCATATGCCCAAGGATTAACAAAGAAAGATAACTCGACATAGTTTTCCTGCACTAGAATAGCCTCATACGGTGCATTTGGCTCCGCGTTCCAGTCCTCATTTAGCTTTATAAATTCGGTACTCATCTTTCACTTAAGAAAATAGTGGGTGCCCAGGTATTTCTATAATCCACCAAATACTGAAGGCAGATTCTTCCTTCAAAACATGCAAGACACGGACATCCGGGCAATGTCAGAACTTACACGTATTTGGTCGGCCGTTAATGGCCTTATTATGCTACACACAGTTTGGAACTAAAATGAGCTCAAGGCCAAGGAACTGTTGGTTGCATTAACGCGGTAATGAAGTTCTGAAACCATGTTGAACTTCCGATTGGAATGATAAAAAGCATGGTCACATTTACAAGGCCAGCAAGTATTATGGCTGGATGAGTAAGCTTGTTTAATTTGTAAGCAACAAATGCCAATATCGAAAGAAAGATGGGCACGGCAATCATCATGACTCTGGTGATGTCAACATCGGTACTGCCAGACATCAGTGATGGAAACATGGCCAATCTTCCCCAGGCAGGCATCAATCCGAAGAACACGGTAGAAATCATCCAGATGGCATGCTCATCTGGTTTCTTCGAATTCTTAATGGCCATGATGACTGCAACACCAAATCCCATGATGGCCAATGTTTCAGTAAATGTTAGTCCATAAAAGAAGGCGGCAGGAAATACTGGCTCAAACCCACCTATCTGCCCGAAATATATGTTTGTAGGTGTTATAGACAATGCAGAAAAAACAACTCCTCCCGCAATAAACAAAGCGACCATTCCCCAAAAGCGATGTGCTTTTATTTTCCCATGTGTAGCAAGGTAGGGCTGTATCATTATCAGAACGTACCAGGCAATTGCGGATAAGGCATGTAAATGATACCCCCAAGGCTCACTGAAAAACGTTCGGAAGTACTGTGGCGTAAACGCAATGAAAATAATTACAATCGGGATGATCAACCACTTATGTGCATGCTTGTATAATTCGAGTACCTCTTTCATTTAATTGTCGCGCTCCTAATGGTTGAACAGGTAAAGTGACCGATAATGATAAAACTCAGAGACATCGATTAGCAACAGCAGTATCCCAACGCCTGGCTCACCGGAAAGTACTTGCGTAGCGAGTGTTTTGGCAGGTTGAGCTACTTGCTTCTTTTTGCTCTTTTAATAATAGGGAGTCAATGCTTTAAATAATTCTATTTATCTAATCAAAAGCCTAACCTCAGCAATTGTAGGTGTCCACAAATCATTATGCTATTCGTGGCGTGCAACAAAATCAGTGACGAGGTTCACTGGTTTCGCTGCACGCCGCATTGGTGATTTGCTCAATCAGTCTGCTTCGAAACCATCAAAGAACAACACACCGCTGGAACCTGCCAGCGTGATGACCCGAATGCCGGCTGGATCGTTGGAGCTGATCTGAATCTCGGCGTTGCGGATGCCGGTCTGCTGCGGCATGAAGATCACTTCAAAGTTGCAAGTCTGGCTTGGAGTCAGCGTGCCACTACTGCAGTTATCACTGCCACCCGGGATGGCAAAATCGGCTGCATTGCCGCCGGTGATATTTATTGATCCGACATTCAAGGGCAGCTCACCGGCATTGCTTATGGTGATGCTCTGTGGCGGCGAAGTATTGCCGATGTCGATGTCGTCAAACACAATGCGGGCGGAGGAAAGCTGTAACGCCGGTGGTGCCAGATCCGGTATCAATTCAACCGCACCGATATCACAGACCGCCGAGCCATCGCCATCACCGTCAACCGGGCGCAGTGTGCCCAGCGCATCGGTGGGCGGGCAGTCCGGTCCAAACATGGCATCAACAGCCGGCGAGTCGTCAAACGGCGCCACGAATGGCAGCAGCCCATCGACAAACCGCAGCGGCTGTAAACGGGACTCATTGTCATCAATGACAACATCACCGGCGACCGGTGTCAGACTGCAGCCAGCCAGGTCACCAAACAGATTACCGCCGCCGGAGGTCAGTATCGCCGGGGCGTCGGCCAGGCAGTTGACTGACCCGCCGACAGAATAATTGCCGGCCACAATCGAACCGGTGATGGTCGCGGTAGCGCTTTCCAGTATATTTAATGCCCCGCCCTGAGCCACGAACACGCCGCCGGTGTTGCCGGTAATGGTGACATTATTGATTGTATAATCCATACCACGCAGTGTCAGGCCGCCGCCACGGTTGCCTGTGACGATAACGTTTTCGAACACGCCGTGGCTCTGCGGGTTGCCCCATACCGCTGCGCCATCAATCGACTGGTTGTTATCGAACGTCGTGTCGCGGATGTCGATCAGATTATCAGCAAACACCGCGCCGCCAAAAAATGAATCCTGCACCGCGCCGGTTAAGCGCGCGCGGCGTACCACCAGATCACCCGGTGTGAGCCGGATGCCGCCCCGGGATAGCGTGAGGTCTTCAATCCGCAGCGTGACGCTGGCGTTTTGGACGAACAATGCAATACTGCCGTCGATGCCATCGATAAAGCTTTTGGATACGCCGTTGCCGGTCAGCAATATATCGTCAGTGACGAAGATGCCATCTTCAGTGAGCGGATACACGCCGGTGCCCAACGCTACAACCTGCAGTCCCGGTTGAGCGTTGGCTTCTTCAATCGCCGCGCGCAGCGTACAGACGCCGTCTTCGCTTTCGCAGTTGCCATCACCCGGCAGGATATCGGGTTTATCGAGGAACGCTTCGTCGATGGCATCGACATACAGGTCGGCCGGCTGCGACACACTGACGGTGTGAGCCAGCTCGTTGTCGGGATTAACGTCGACCTGATCAGCACTGGCGCTGGCTGTAAAGGTCAGCGCGGTACCCGTCAGACTCATGCCGTCGACGCGTGCGGTAATTTCAGCAGAAGCTGTGAAGCCGGGGTTCAGCGTACCGACATCGCAACTCACCTGCAGTCCAGTCCGGGTGCAGTTTGAACCCGATACCGTGATTGAGCCTGGCGTTAGTCCCTCAGGCAGGTCGACGATCAATTCAACGCCGGTGGCAATTGTTGACGGTCCGGCGGTGGGTGGTTCATTGATGGTCATAAAATCGATGCTGACTAGCTGATTGGGCAGGGCGCGCTCGGTTGACTGCAACGCTGACATTACCAGATCCAGTCCGCCGATAGCCTGTACCGGGAAGCTTTCACAAGCGGTCAGTGACAGTCCGGGCGCAGGCACTTCGCTGCCATCGTCACCGCTGACGCGGTCGGTCAGGCAAATTTGCGCGGTGTAGTTGCCGGGTGTTGTATAAATATGATCGGCGCGTATGGTACCCGGCCCGTTGCCGGATTGGCCAAGCTGTGGGCCATCGGCCGAACCGTCCATATTGATGCCACCTTCGGGCTCCACCGAACCATCACCCCAGTTAATCACCAGCAGGTGCTGCTCGTTGGGGTCGGGGTCTGTGAATTCGGCACTGAGCCGGTAGATGAAGCCGACACCCACCGTGGCCGGAGCAGGCACCTGAATAAGCGGCGGATCATTGACCTCCGCCACCGTGACGGTGACCATCTCGTCTTCCGAGGTCAGTACCCCATCACTGGCAGCAAAGGAGAAACTGTCGTTACCGAAGAAGTCCGGATCAGGCGAATAAGTCGCCTGATTGCCGGCAATCATGATCTCACCATGCAGCGGCGGCAGTACCACTGCGAAATCCAGGGTATCCAGCGGATCAGGATCACTGCCGTCCAGCGTGACCGGAGTTGGCGTGTCCTCATTGAGCACCACCGCAATGCCCGGTGTGGCGAAAGGTGGGCGGAAGTTGCGCACCACACCGATTTCAACCAGGGCTGGGTCGCTGCGCATTGGCTGGCCGGTGACCGGGTCACGCACGCCATCACTAACGCGGAAACTGAATGAATCAATGCAGTCTGATGGGTCGACGCAGGCAAAATCGTTATTCGACTGATATTCAAGATCGGCGTAGTCGGGACCAATCTCAACGAACGGTGTCAGCAGCGAAATATGCAGCAGGTTGGTGGCCGGATCGAGGATATAAAACCGACTGGAGTTGACCGATACGTTTTGCGGGCTGCCGAAATCGCCGAGTACAAAACAACTGCCGTCACAGGTCGACTCGGCCTGGCCGGCGAAGAAGCCGTCGGTGGAAAAGCGCTGGATACGCCGGTTGCCACCGTCGGCCACATAGACGACGCCCTGCGGATCGATATCGAGCGCAGGTACCCCGCGGAACTGACCCGGCCGGCAGCCCCAGCTCGGCTGGCTGCCGATGCCCAGCGATCCGCAGATGGCCTGTTCTTCTGGATTGAAGGCCAGATCGACCGCGCAGGTCGCATCGCTGCACGAAAAACCCAGGCTGCGATGATTGGCGACATCGCAGACCGCCAGGTCACCGGCAGCAAGATCAACATCACAACGGCCCAGCCAGCCTTCCAGCGTGCCGGGATATGCCAGCCCGTCGCCGGCGATAAAAGACGGCAGATAACGATACAGACGACTCCGGCGCGCCGAATACAGCCGTCCCTGATCGTCCAGCGCCAGCTCATTGCCGCTGCCGTTAGTACTGGTTCCGTCGTCGTTTAATACGCCAACCAGGGTGGGGGTATGATTGCAGCTGACCGAGCAATCGAAATCCGTCGGTAAGGTGCCGTCGAGCACGATAATCGCACTGTAACGGTTCAAGACATAGATCAGGCCATTGGCATCAGCCACCGCACTGTTGGCCAGATTCAGCGTGCAGCCCCCGCCGGGCTGCGGCAACACCGGATTACAAGAGGCGCCATCGTCACGGTTGCGCAAGTTTTGCAGGCGGTAATTCACCTGTAACTGAAGATCAAGATCATATACTAGTAGCGATGACTGATCGCCGCTGGCGTGCGAGGCTAAAAACAAGCGATCCTGGTTCACATCCAGCACCACGTCACGCAGTTCGTCGGCATTGATATTCTGGGCATTCAGTAGCATGCCGTCATTGTCGAATACCGCAATGCGTCCCTCGCGGTCAAACGTGACCGGCGATCCAGCCTGGCAGTCAATATAGCCTCGATCGACCACGAAAGTGCGTCCATCATCGGTGCTGGTCAGGTGACGCGGCTCGGACGGAAAGTCGAGATGAAAGTTGCGGCCAGCCCCCTGGCCGTTATTGCACAGGTCCAGCACTTGGGCGTCGCTGAGCGACTGTTCGATGCGAAAATCCTCGACAAAGTACGGATACAGCGGTGCAACGAAAAAGCCGTTATCGGGCGCATCCTCAATGAAAAAACGCAGTGGGTCGCTGTCGGGGTCGATACCTTGCAGGCGGATCGGCGTGGGTTCAAACGAGACGGCATCGACCCGCTCCGACCCGGTTTGCGCGATCGGGGCCGGCGCCAGATTGGATGTCTTGATATTGACCAGCTGCACGGTGCTGTCGCTGTTACCCGAGGCGTCGGTGACGGTCCAGTTGACCATATGCAGCCCCATGCCCAGCGGTAGATTGGCATCATTGGACACCAGTGGATCAAGATCGACAAAGTCGAACACCAGTGGCTGCCCCAGTTCGGTCACCTGTCCGGTAGTGACCTCGACAATGTCATCCGGTGCGACGATCACTGGTGGCTGGGTATCGACCACTTCGACCTGCATGGTGGCCACCGTCTGATTACGCTCACCGATCAGGTTCGGCCCCGGGTCACTTGCGGTCCAGGTGATCTCGAAAGCATTATCCTGACTTGTGGTACTAACCGGCCAGAAACTGCGCAGCGCCGGATCGGGATAACTCGCCGAGAACGATACACTACGGTCACAGGCATCGGACAAGGCAAACATCGAGCGCAACAGCGGTTCATAGCGCAAACGCGACACTCCACCGGCCTCATCGGCCTCGATGGTGACTTCGATCCGGTCACCTACCAGCGTTGCGGTGACACGGTCGTCAGAAACAGGCTGGGGCGTGACAGTCGGTGGAATCTCGTCAAAAACGGTCACCTGCTGGAACACATCGCGCGTGTTATCAATGCGCCAGCCGCTGAAGAACACCACATCATTGGCGATCAGAATCGCTTCGCGAATGACATTGATCAACAGTCCTCGCCACGGTTGTTGCTTGGCACCCGGCGGAATACCCGGTATCAATGGCGCGAACAGGTCAAGCGGGCTGATGCGGGCATTGGACCGCCAGCGCAGGGTGCGCCCGCCGACCGGTATCTCGAGCTGCCGATCGGCGACAAACGGACACTCGTACATCGGGCCGGTACCGTCAAGCTGGCTAAAGCGTACCAAGCCATTATCATCGTCACATTCCTCCCAGATTCTGTCGGTGGCCTCGAACGAGCCCGTCTCCGCCCAGAACCCCAGATCCAGACTGGGCGACACCCGCGGCGTGGGTGTGTTGTAAAGCAGCATCACATCAACTTCGCTGTTGTGGTGGAAAACCACCGGTGAACCCAGCTCGCCCCAGTTGCTGTTGTAGCCGATGCTGATGCCGAGCACATTCGCGTACGTCGAGGCCATGTGTGGTTGCTCGAAAGTGGCGGCGCAGGTTCCGGCCGGAACGCGCACGGAGCGATCCGGCGGCGCTTCAATAAAGCTTTGGCACCACTTCAGCGCCAGATTGGTGGTATAAGCTATGCCCTGGGCGAACAGACCGGAACCCGGTACCAGCGAGGCGCCGAAGGCGATGTTGTGGGCAATACCCAGCGGCGTCTGACACAGCAGCGCGGCACCGTTGTCACTTCCGCGGTTGGCGGAGGGTTCGATCCAGGCCGAATCCAGGATTAAACCCGAACGTCCATCGGGCGCATGTGCCACCCGCAGCTCTACTCGGTCAAATAGCTGCCGGGCGCGCACTCCGATACGCGAGCCGGCGCTATCATTATTGCTTGCAGCGACCATGCCCGGACGCGGCTTGCCGTCCAGCGCAAACAGCAGGCTACCGATGGCATGTTCACCTCGATATACCAGCACTTCGATGACTGCATCTATGCGCTCGGCCTCAAGCTGCAGGGTCAGCGATTCCACCGGTTCCAGCAGTTCCAGCAGTTGCGTCTGTGTGCCGATGCGATAGCGGCCGTTGCGGGTGGTCAGTGCTGCTAGACTGGCAGGCGTAAATCCCGGGCCGTTGCTCTCTCGAGCATCAACCTGACTCAACAGGTCGACGTACACCGCTGTGGCAGGGATGCTATCCAACGGTGCCAGTGCCGGTTTGACACCGGCCTGACCTGGCGTTGCAACCAGCAACAAAGCTGCGGCAACCAGCAGCATCCGAAATGGCATGAAATGGTGGCGATGGTTCATGGGCAAAGCTCTCGAAATTTTCATTCCAATACTTTGCCCGGTGCGGGTTCAGGCCGGAATGGCCGCTGGTTGCAGATACTTGCCCGCTGGTTGCGGATTGCGACCTAGTGCACTCCAGCACTCATTTTGAATGCTGCAGAATGAGTGACGAGGTACACCAGCAGATCAGGGAATGCTGCATGCTCCCTGCAGACAAGGCACTACTGAATTGCTGTATCTTTCCGCGCGAAAGCCGCCGGCGTGGCCGCGAAGCGTTCGCGAAACCGGCGTGAGAAAGCTGAGACGCTGGCGAAGCCAACCGCGTCGGCTACCTCGGCCACATTGCCGGCCCGCTGGCGCAGCAGATTGGCGGCTCGCTGCAGACGCATTTCCCGTAATTCCTCATCCGGTGAACAGCCCGCTGCGGCCTTGAAGCGGCGGAACAGCGTGGTGCGGTCCATGTACAGCAGTGCAGCCCAGTCACGCACCGAAAAACCGGGTTCTGCAAGGTGCTCACTAACCACTGTGCGGGCACGCGTCAGGAACGGATCCTGGTTACTGACCGGTGCACTGCCGTTGCCGGCCTGCTGTTTATCAGCGGCGGCCAATCGTTCACGCAGACGTCTTCGCGATGCGATCAGTCCGGCAATGCGGGCGGCCAGTTCGGCGCTGTCAAACGGCTTACCCAGATAATCATCAGCGCCGGCCTGCATGCCCCTGATGACCGCATCCGGTCCGCCGCGAGCAGTGAGCATCAGCACCGGGATGAAATCTGTTTCAGGATCGGACTTGATCGCCTCGGTCATACCCAGGCCATCCAACTCCGGCATCATGCCATCGGTCACCACCACATCGGGCAGATGTGTCTGCACCAGCGCCAGCCCCTCCCGACCATTGCCAGCCTCGATGATCCGGTAAGCCCGCCCCAGTCTGAGCCGCAAAAACGCACGCAGCTCGGTATTGTCATCAACAATCAACACGGTGGGCCAGTCGCCGGATGCGTCGTCGGTCTGGTCATCTGGCGAAACCGTTTCGTCTACCGCAGGCGATACCGCCACGAAAGAGTTGTCGTCGGTTGATGCTGTCCTGGTGGCCTGCTCTGCCTGGGTAGACTGCGCCGCCGAATCTGATCGCCACGGCAGCCACAGTTTGAAGCAGGCGCCGTGGCCGGGTTGGCTTGCCACCGTGACATTGCCACCGTGCATCTCAATTAAATCGCGCACCAGCGCCAGCCCGATGCCGCTGCCGCCGGCGACGGTCGACTCGGCCTGCTGGTAGCGCTCGAAAATCCGCGCCTGGTCGGTGGAATTGATACCGGGTCCTTGATCACTGACCGTAATGCCAGTGCCGTCCCGTTGAGGGAGCAGCTGTACCTGTATGGCCGAATCCCTGGGCGCAAATTTAAGCGCATTGGACAGCAGATTGGAGACCATCGTCGCCAGATGCTCAGGATCAAAATTCGCAGCACAAGGTTCGTCGATACCGGCCAGTTTCAGCTGGAGATTGCGCGACCGCGCGGCCAGCCGGAAACGGCTGACAATCGACTCCAATGCCGCGGCAATATCCGCCTGCACAGGATTGAAAGGCATGTGGCCGGCGTCAAGCCGGTGCAGATCCAGCACCTGTCCGATCAGCGACTGCATCGCTTCGGTGTTGCGCAGCGCCATGTTCAGATGATCACGCTGGTTCTTGCTCAGCGATTCAGCATCCCGTCCGAGTTCCTCGAGCGGTGCACGGGTCAAGGTCAGCGGGGTGCGCAGTTCATGCGATACGTTGGCGAAGAAAGTGGCTCTGGCGTCACTGATCTGCCGGATTTCACGAGCCTGGCGACGAACTTCAGTGGTGCGTTCGGCGATCTCGTCCTCAAGCTCGCGCTGCCGTGTGATCAGCACGCGCTCGCGCCGGAACCGGCCGTAGCGTGCCGCCAGCCACAACAGCAGCAGCGCCAGTGCAACATACATCACCAGCATCGGCGTACCCAGATACCAGGGTGGCGCGATTGAAAAAGCCAGCGGTGTGGCAGACGAGATCAAACCGCGCCCGTCACGCGCCTGGGCGTGAAACAGGTAGTTACCACCGGGCAGATTGGTATAGTCGCGGCGGGTCTCGATGGACCACTGCGACCAATCATCATCCATGCCATCCAGTCTGACCCGGTAACGATGTGCATCGGGCTGGGCGTAGCCGGTCAGTGCATATTCGAACCGCAGCAGTGAATTCTGGAACGGCAGCGGCTGCTGGGCCAACTGCGCGAGTTCGCCGGGACCGTTTCGCAGCCAGCCGTCCGTTTCAGGGTAGCCGACACGCCCAATGTGTAATGGCACCGATTGTTGTGCCTGGTCGCGTACCGGCCAGCCCAGCCGGACCATTCCCGGTGCGCGCCCGATCCATACTGCATCGTCATCGGCGACAATAAAATCGTTCTGGCCGACTTCAATGCCAGGCACCGGATGGGGTTGCCAGCTGATTTCGCCCGCTGCGTCCAACCAGCCGAAGCGCAATGCGCCGCCATTGCCGATACCACCAAGCACGCGCACCCCATCGGGGCTGGCCAGTTTGTAGATACTGCGCGATTCACCCAGAGCCTGATTATTGAATGCCGGGTCGGGCTCTACGGCAACCACCTGTCCGTCATCGCCATAAACTGCCCGGTAGCCGCCCTGGGAGGTGCCCAGTACCAGCCGGTCGGCCAGCGCAAACGGCCAGGCATAGCCCTCGGGCACACCGTCATCACCGTCCAGCACGGTGAGCATCGACAGCTCAGCTGCTTGCTCGTGCCATTCCAGCAGATAGAAGCGCCCCTGTACCGTGCCAACCCAAACCCGGCCATCTTTATCTTCTGCCACGTGGTGCGGGCGCTCATCAATACCAGCGACCGGGCCGGCATCTATCCAGCGGCCGTTATCCAGCAGCAGCAGCGACAGTCCGCTTTCCATCTGGGCATAGATCACCGATCGGAACCGCGACGGCGTTAATCGATATCCATAGTGGTCAGCGAGCAGGCGTTGATGTTCAATCAGCTCATCACTGCTCAGGTCATAGTCCAGGCGATGCACACCTTCGCTACCGGCGGCCAACAGTTCACCTTCGGCTGAGAGGATGTCCCAGGCCTCGATCAGCGGGCTGTCCAGGGCAATCAGCTGGCTGTGGTCGCTGGTCACGGCCTGCAACCGCCCGATGCCGCTGGCTCCGGCCACTAATAGCTGCCCGTTATGGCGGGTCATACCGCGGGCACTGGACAAACCGGATGCCGCGCCCCAGGTGCGCATGGGCGCATCCAGCGCAACCCGCGTGATGAAGCCATCCTGCGGCAGCCAGATACCACCCTGACGATCCTCGCCAATGGCGTTGATCACATCTTTGGGCAGCCCGTTGCGGCTGCTGACGTGTTCCAGCAGAGCACCGGCGGCGCCAATATGTAGCAAGCCGTTGTGGCGGGTGCCGAGCAGTATGGTGCCGTCGGCCCGGCGCTCGATGACGAATGGCCAGGCCTCGCTGAGGTCAAAATCAATCCTGAAGCGTTCCGGCGGAGCATCGGACAACCAATACAAACCGTCAGCGTAAGTGCCGGCCAGAATACGGCCGTCCGGCCATGGTTCCAGAAATGTCAGGCGCGCGCCTTGCGGCCAGCTCCAGCGGTTGATCGGTGGCGGCGTTGTGCCGGAAAATTCGGTAACATCGTGCAGCCGACTCCTGACCGCAACCAGCACCCGGTTCTGGTGTTTCAGCAGAATCCGGAAAACCCCGTCCCAGGCCTCGATCCGGTCGAGTGTTTCACCGTCGAAGCGAAACAGCGAACGCAGTGCCTGGAAATACAGCGTCCCGTCAACTTCTACCAACCCCCGGATGTCGCCAAATGTGCGCTGGTCTTCAGGCAGGGTGTCGCTGAGCGAGTGGTAACGCATGGCACCGTCGGGTTCACGCTGAAAATAACCGAACTGATTACTTGAACCGATCCAGAAGCGGCCCTGATTATCGATCAACAACCGCCGCACCCTCGAGTTGTTGGGGGTATCGTGGCGGGTCCAGCTGACGCCGTTGTACTCCAGCAGACCCATACCGCCGCCAACATAAACCAGCCCGTCCGATCCTGTTTCCACAGCCCAGTTCTGCACATTGCTTTGGTACTCGGCCATCGAGAATGAGTGCACTTGCGGCTCACCGGGCAGCCGCGAAGCAACCGACTCATCGCTGTACACCGCGCTATAACTGAGCGCGATGACGATGAAGGCTATTCGGCAGAGTGATCGGTGCATCGGTATTGTTATTAGTATTAGTATTATCAGGCCCGCACTGTGGGCAAGGCGCTTACTCTAGCGAACTCGGGGTGCCGTTACCATTGTAACTGTCTGAGTGCGCTACGAAAATGTACTTGACATGAATTCACATTGCCGACTGATTGGTGAGAATTTTGGCGGCGTCGAATGATCTGTTCCGTCCGTTATGGCTGCCTGCTGTTCAATTCCGCTGAAAAGTTTACTTTGCTGGTGTCGATTAATTTTGAAAGCATTCAGAAAGTGATTGTTACTGAGTACTGATGAATGGTGGGTGTTCAAGAGTTTTTCTTGCCTAACGTCGCCATAAGCGGCGCGGGAAAGCGCCCGTTTTACCGCGTCCGGTGGTAGCGCGTAGCGCTGGAACGTACTTGATGACCTTGTTATGTTTTATGACTACGGAGAACATGCAAGGAGCGAACTTGGGCTTGTTCCATTTTGCCTAAATTCGATGTACTGCAGGCCTGTCCAGGGGTAGTACCTGGTCCCAAGTGGTGTGTGAAAGTAGGTGTAGTAGTATTCTCGGGAAGTAGGAAGAACTGTATCAGGTATCGGATTCGGGTCACTATTTAGAGTAATAACACCTCCCGTGTTTGTAACACCATACATTCGACCAAAGGGATCAACATTGCATCTTGGATGCACTGCTTTAACACATCTTTGTACATTCAAACGCCATTCTCTTAAATAGGCTTGAATCGTCGGGTCGTCCCATGGGCCAGAAGGCATATTATCTCTCCTACTAATTCTCTAGAATTGCAAAACATAACGCCTCAAACACCAGCTTCACCATGTCCGAGTGCTTTGACTTGTTAACTGTTTGACGGCTGATGAAACTCGATAACATTTTTATCGGGATCTCTTATAAAAAAGAACTTAGCACCTTCAAACTCAACTTCTCCCGTTATTGCAATACCTAGCTCTTTTACTATTTTTAACGCTGATTCGGCACTAGTCACTTCTAGCGCAATATGAGTGTAACCTGTATTTTTTTCAGGTGTATCCATGAGAACATTTTCTGTGCACGCAGTATCTGCGTTGAGAATAAAATTTATATTAACACCTGATGGGTGCTCCATAATTGCCACTGGTTCCGGTCCGACGGGACCAGCTATGAATATAAATCCTAGTTTCTCGTAAAAAGCTCTGGAGGTATTTAGGTCTTTAACCCTTAAACCGATATGATTGATTCTGGTGATTTCTTTCACTATGTATATTCTCTATGTTTGTAGACAGTTAACGTTTGAGTGAGGCATCCTGGGCGTCAACAAAAACTCCTCGCTTGTGGATTTGAATATTCACTGTAGTTCCAGCCATCGCGCGAAATATTGGGGTAGAACTCCTTGCACTGGTTCTTTCAGGTGTAATTTTGAAATGTGTAACTCAAGCGCGTAATCGCCTGCTCACGCAATCAACCGTTCCCGCTATTTGAAGGCTTGCGTCTTTAGGAGCTCGCCCGCCTCATCATAGACCTTCCAAGTGCCCTTCTTTTTGCCGTGTTCAAAGCGACCTTCGTCCCAGAGTTGACCATTGGTATGGTATCGTTTCCATTCACCGTGCTTTTGCTCTTCATCATCGAAGCCGCCCGTTCCCCTTGGTTCGCCACTTTTGTAGAACCATTTCCACGGACCAACAATTTTCCCTTCCTTGAAGTTGCCAGATGATTGCAACTGGCCATTATTGAGAAAGTATTTCCACGTTCCTGATTTTTTTCCGTTGTCGAATTCACCCTGACAAGAGACAAGGCCGTTCTTGAAGAACACCTTAAATGGGCCATTCTTGGGATTGCCGTCTTCATCGATTCCAGGGATGTCTTTCATTGGTCGCGCTCCAAACTGTTTGTTAGATGATAGTACTTTCAAGAAGTTGGTCATAACAAGGCCATGGTCAGCCTAACGCTTTAGCTGCTGATTTTCTTATGCCCACTGATTATTCGTCTCTAGAGTTTTAAATGAATCTAGCGTTATTAGATCCAGCCTGTCCTATATCTTTCTATATCTTTTAAAGTGGGTTAATCGGCATCTGTCGAGGTTTGACGTGTCTGGGATTTGATTAATCCAGAGATACTGATGGTTTTGGCATGGGAATTGCTCCATTCCCCTCACTTTCGGGCAAGAGTAACTCAGGTTTGTAGGGCTTCGGATAACTTTATCGTTTTTGAATCATGCCTGTCCTGTATGTAATCGTCCTGTATGTATTTGCTGTATGTATTACTGTGAAGTGGTCCTGCAAGTAAAGTCATGGGCGTCCAGACTCTCTCGTCCAGGCTCATCCGGCAGTCTGGAACTTGCGCAATTTCAGGATGCGGTGAACGCGCTGGCGGGCGTTTCCACTCAATAAACGTCGTTTCAAACGAAATTACCACGCTCACTACAACGTTGAATCAAACGATGGCCGTCTAGACTTAGCGGCTCGAACGCTTGCCGCGAAATTGAAGGTGTTTAGGTCTGGACCGGACACGATCGGGCAACGCCCTGCAGTCAATTGATGGAGACGTGAACATGGATAACCCCTCTGGTAAATGGCAGCCTCGGCGCGCTCCCAAGGTTTCACTTGCAATGAGTATCGGCCTGGCACTCAGCAGTGGCGCCCAGGCTCAAACGGCGACTGACGACAATTTTTCCGCCATCAAACGATCCGTGCCGCAGGCTCTGGGGAATGTGCTGGCGAATGACAACGGCGCCACCGACGCGCAAATCGCATTATTCCCGAATCGCGGCAACCTGGACCTTGAATTGACCGGCGAGGCGGTCTACACGCCCACGGCCGGATCGGTGTGCGGTGCGGCCTCCGATGATTTCGAGTACCAAAACTCCACCAATCAGAACGCGCTGGTTAATATCGAGTTGTTCGATACCGGCGTGGAAGACAATTTCAGCGTCCCCGCGGGTGAGACCCTGACAGCCGATGTACAGAGCAATGATCGGCTGCCGGTCAACGCGCTGGGCGATCCGGTCGATCACCTTGATGTCGTCAATTTCTTCTTTGTCGATAATGGCACGGTCGACCAGACCGCGCCGGGCGTCACCAATCAGACCGGCCAGTTCACCTTCACGCCCGACCCCGGATTCAGCGGCCAGGCGGGTTTTGAGTATCAGACCGACGATCCCGATCTTGGCTGCCGGGCCAACACGGTGGCCAACATTCTGGTCACCCCGGTGGCCAATCAGGATGCCGCCACTGTTCCGGGCGCCGTGGAAACCTGCGGCATCGACGTGCTGGGCAATGATGTGGGCAGCGGCCTGAGCCTGGTCAGTGTGACGCAGCCGGCTGGTGGCTCCGCCAGCATCGAGCCGGGCGACACCGTCTGCTTTCTGCCCGCTGCAGGCTTCGCCGGCCCGACCAGTTTCAATTACACCCTGCAGGACGGGATCGGGACTGAAACGCAGGGCCTTGTCAATCTGACCGTGGAGAACCAGCCGCCGGGCGCTGTTGATGATGCTTTCGAGACGCAGGCCAACGTGCCGGTAACGGGCGATCTGACCACCAACGATGTCGATCCGAATAACGACCCGCTCACTGTCATCGCCAACACAGCCCCGGGCATCGGATCGGTGACGGTTGCCGGGTCCGGCGTGTTCACCTATACCCCAAACACCGGGGTCAGCGGTCTGGATGCTTTTGATTACACCGTGGCAGATGGTCAGGGCGGCGAGTCGACGGCCACCGTCGACCTGCGGATCCTGCCTGTGGCCCCTGATCAGGTATTCACCGGGATTTCGGGTCAGCCATTGACCGGCAACTTGCTCAACCGCGTCATCGGAACCGGTCTGAGCGTGGTGGCCACGACCCAACCCGCGACAGGCGCTCTAACGGTGCAGCCCAACGGCGACTTCGTGTTTGAATTGCCCTCTGGGCAAGAGATCAGCGTCAGCTTCGACTACACGATCAGCGACAGCGCCGGCTCCGAGGCCAGCGGCACAGTGACCCTGGGTGTCGTACGGGCACCGGTGGCGGTTCCGGCATTAAACGGCGCCCCGCTTGGCTTGCTCGCGCTGTTGCTCGGCTGGTTAGGCTGGCGTCGAATCAACTGAGGTTGCGAGCGCCATGGCTTCGAAGACACCGGCCCAGCAACCATCGATTGCCTGCATCATCACGTTTCGGTCGAGCGATGATCGTGCGCGTCGGGACAATCTTCTGGCGGTATTGGGCTGGCTGGCCCGGTGGCCTGAATTGCCGGTAGTGCTGGTCGAACAAGACGACAAGCCGAGCTTGCGAGCCGAGCTGCCCCACCCAAATCTGCACTACCGATTCGTTTGCAACCCCGGTCCCTTCAACAAAAGTTGGGGCCTGAACGTGGGCGCGCGCCTGACCGCGGCCCCGTGGCTGCTGTTCCACGATGCCGACATCATTCTCAGCCATGCGCTGAACCACGCCATGTCCGCCCGCAACGACGGGCATCACGCCATCAGTCCGTTTAGCACCATGCTCGATCTGGACCCGGCTGAAAGTACGCACGTCCGCGACGGAGCATTCGACTGGCTCCCCGACCGTGCCGATCAGAACCGATCGGACCGTGAAGCCAAGGGCGAAGTCATGCCCCTGGCCGGGGCCTCGGTGTTGCTGTCGAGATCGGCCTATCTGGCCGTCGGAGGCTGGGACGAGCGCTTTGTCGGCTGGGGCGGTGAGGACGACGCGATGAGCGATTTGCTTCGTCGCGCCAAGGTGCCCACGGTGGAGTTGAACACCCGGCCGGCACTGCATCTGTACCACAGCCGTGGTCTATCGACTACGGGCAATCAGCCGAAATACCGCAACAATATCGAGCTGCTGGAGCGTCAACGCCATTTGAGCGACGCCGAGTTGGCTCGCTCGGCGGCCGTGCGCCGAGCGCTGATCGGTCATGCCGAAAAAGCGGAGGCACGCCCATGAGCCTGCTGATCGGTACGCCGGCATATGGCGGCATGATGCACTGCGATATGGTCCAGCAGCTGCTCGCCTATCAGCAGGCGGGACTCCCCTTTTCGCTGATCACCATCGGCAACGAGAGCTTGATCACGCGCGCGCGCAACAGCATCCTGGCAGAATTTCACGCGCGCCCTGAGTACAGTCATCTGCTGTTTCTTGATGCCGATGTGGTGCTGGGGACCGACGGTCTTCAGAGGCTGCTGAAATCCGGCGTTGATGTGGCGGCGGCACCGGTTCCGTTGAAAGGCCGGAACCCGGATGGCTCGGCCCTTTTCAACATTGGCCGCAGTCTGGGTGAAGCCGGCACACTGATTCAGGTCGAACACGTGGGTACGGCGGCTTTGCTGCTTTCCCGCGCAGCCGTTGATGCGCTGGTCGATAAAGCCCGTGAGGAAGACCGGGTGTATCGGCGCTCTGAGCAGCTGCGCGGTGAATCCGCCAAGGCCCAGGAACACTTTGACGTATTCCGTGTGGGCGTGGTCGAGGGCCAGTACCTTTCCGAAGACTACTGGGTTTGCCACGAGCTTCGCAGGCTGGGCTTTTCAATCCACATCGATCCCAGCGTCGTCACCCATCATTGGGGCATAGTTCGACTATAAATTCATTTTTGACTGGTCTTTTCGTTGCTTACCGGCGGTGACAGTTCTCAAATCAGGACAGGCACATTCTATAGATCATATCTTACACCTTAGCTGTTGATTTTCTGATGCCCAACTGATAATCGTTGGATTATGCTGACTGCAGTATTTTCTGGAGCATCCTATGACTGTTGCCCGTTCCTCACTCGTCTCAATGGCTGCAACGCCCTATTACCATGTAATTGGCCGTTGTGTGCGG
>JAJFKX010000007.1 GCA_021772985.1 Gammaproteobacteria bacterium | reverse complement strand
TGGGTTGCATAGAAATCTTATTAAGCGAAACCTAATAAAACCTGAGTTACCTCCGCCTGAGAGGCATAAATAGGGTAAATACCATAGGAAAAACTCCAGCACTCTTGAATTGGTCAAACCTAGGACACGTCCAGCCTCAGCAGATGCCGATTAACTTACTTTTGGGTATATGGTTGGCTAATTGAGCTGTGGAAACAGCCGGTTGGCGGCGGCGATGCCTTTTAGAAAGCTCGTACCTAATTGATTGGCGGCACTGCGGATAGTTGCCACTTTTCCGATCACTTGAGCAAAGCCTTGTTCCTGTCTGGACAGGTATCTCAGTAGCTGATCCGGAGCAATACCGAGTCTCAGCAATATTGGTGGTACATCACTAGTAATATTACCTCTCTTCTGCGGATGAATCGCCCGTCCGCTCCAATCTACTAACTCCAGATAATCGATTAATGAGAATGGTAAACCTTGATCATCATTCAATCGAGCAGCAAAACCGAACAGGCTTGGAACCACAGTCGATAGTGATTCGGTATTGATTGCCTTTGCTGCTTTATCTTTTGCCAGTTCAGCAATTCGCTGTTGTATCGAAGTGTATTCCGATCGCTCTGGCGTATTGGCCATACCAGCACGGATCGGATTTAGATCTACATAGGCCATACAACTTATCAGAGCCTGCTCATCCAGTAAGGCCTGCGACTTGAAACGACCTTCCCAAAAATGACCGGTGCAGTTATCTTCAGCATTGGCCCTGCAGGCTATGTCATGATTCAACCCTCGCATAAACCAGGAAAGATCAGCCAATCGCTTGCGATATAGATCCACCAGCTGCGAAACCACCGATAGCTCACCAACACCCAAGGATTCACCAGCTTGATAACGCTGAACCAGCAGATGCCCTGCATACAACGAACACCAGCGATCCAATACTTCATCGTTCGACCAGGTATCTGTTATTTCCGGATTCAATTTGATCACCAAATGGTAATGATTACTCATCACTGCATAAGCACACACCTCAATAGCATATACCGATGATAGCAATGCCAGACGCTCAACAATCCAACTCCGGCGATGCTCATATGATCGTCCTGATAATGAATCAATGCCACACAAAAACGCCCGCCTCACGCAACGGCCAATCACATGGTAATAAGGTGTGACAGCCATAGAGATGAGTGATGAGCGGGCAACGGTCATAGGGTAATTCAGTAAATACTGAAGCCAGCATAATCCAGCAATCATTAATGGGGTATCAGGAAATCGGCATAGATCGTGTAGGATATGATCTATGCAATGTGCCTGTCCTGAAGTCAAAGAGCAATTTGATGATGGAAGTTGGCGAATTTCTGTGCGAGCAGAACTTTGCATGCATATTTATAGTTAAATTTAACCCGAGTATATATGGAAAATACATTCCCAGTTAAAGGGCGCTACATCGCGGCAATTTGGCTAATGCCTTTTTTATATCTTCCGGGTTTAAATGTCATATATGGTTTTATTAACTCAAACAAAGAATGGTACTGGTTCGATATAGCTTATTATTTTTACTACCACTTAATTTTTGCCATTGTATTGTCCCTTCTAATATTTTGGCATAAAGTTAACTGGCGCCTTATGTTTCGGCGGCCTATCCCGGCTGATTATATACCTTCAATCAAGTTGACAGGGTTTATTTTCATATTTTCAATAGCAGCGACATATGCGCTTTTTTACCCTTTATCGTTTCTATTCCCAAAATTTGTAAACATATGGTATATAGAAATTCCGCCAATCATTTACAGTACACAACAACAATTTCCCATTTTGCCAAATAGCCTTAGCTTTATATCCTTGGTCATTTTGGCCCCTGTGCTTGAAGAGCTGGCATTCCGCGGTATTCTGTTACATCGATGGAGTCAAAAATGGGGTATGAATAAAGCTATTTTAGTTTCATCGCTATTATTTGGTGTCGCCCACACCGACCCTATAGGCGCTATCGCCTTTGGTGCAGCAATGTGTATCATATACTTAAAGACACAAACACTGCTTGTGCCCATGTTATGTCACGCAATAAATAACTTGGCCGCTTGGTTGATGGAAGCTGGGTTTATTGCTTGGCTTGGTGCTGATTACGTATACACCATTGAGGATTTTCAGGATAGTTGGCTAGTGGGTATAGTTGCAGCCTTGGTAGCAGGGGTATGGGTCTATGCTTATAACTATAGTGAAAAAAGCAAGAAAGTATGGTGTCTACCCAAAATATAAAGAAGCAGGCTAGAAAAAATAAGAAAAAAGACACTCATTAAATTCCTTGGCTTAACCTTGACGTTATCTATTGTTTTTGGAATTTTTAAAGGATCAGGAAAGATACAGGACAGGCATGATTCAAAAATAGGGTTGCATAGAAATCTTATTAACCGAAACCAAGTAAACCCGAGCTCTCTCCGCCTGAGAGACATAGGTTTGATAAATACCATAGGAAAAAACTTCAGCACACTGGAATTGGTCAAACCCTGGGCGCGCCCAGCCTTAGCGGATGCCGATTAACTTACTTTTGAAGTATATGGACATCCACTATTCTGGACGAAGCAGCTGCTATTCATGTCAAAGAAGAAGCTGAAAGAGCCTTGGCCGATTGAAACACATGGACAACGTGAATTCACACAATAAGTTGCTCAAGTTCACTCCGGGCCTTTGGCTCTTCACAGGACAGCCAAACTGC
Source organism: Gammaproteobacteria bacterium (assembly GCA_021772985.1). Classification (GTDB taxonomy): domain Bacteria; phylum Pseudomonadota; class Gammaproteobacteria; order Xanthomonadales; family Wenzhouxiangellaceae; genus JAJFKX01. The sequence goes on along the minus strand of JAJFKX010000007.1, from coordinate 34,085 downwards.
TAGCTTGTATACCCCTTAGCAAGACGTTATGCTTCAAAATAAGGTATCGAATATGATTGAGCTTCCCTTTCAAGATCCATGTGAAATCTGCGAAGGTATGAATCCTGAATGGGGGATAATCGAAGAATGCCGCCATACCTTGACGGTACTTAACCCGAACCAGTATGAAATTGGTCAATGCTGCGTGATTACCCGTCGACATCTGGGTACCTTGTTAGACCTATCAGATGAAGAAACAGCTGCCGTGCTTATCGCCGCCAAACGCGTTGCGGGTGCGTTGCTCGAAGCCTTCCAGCCTCTTGGCATACTTACGTTTCAAAACAATGGTGTCTATAGCGGGCAAGAATCACCGCATTATCACTATCACGTTGTTCCAAGGCAACCGGGAAGCGACTGGGGGATCGGCCCACCACAGTTAGCTTTTTTTGAAGGTGCGGGTAGGGTTCGGGGTACAGGTCATGATCCGTCACGAGACGAAGAAAGACGTAAACGAGTTCGAGTCGATGCATCGGTGTTGAGCGACACAGCAATTAGAATTCGGGCGAGTTTGCTTAGTTAATTTCCGTCATGCCTAAGCGCAAGATAAACCAATGTTATACATTACATGAGAGGTTAAATTGACCCCAACAGAAATAATTCGAACGTGGATTGAGCTTTTCAATGCAGCTGACATTGATGGCCTAGCTGCACTCTATGCTGACAATGTAGTTAATGATCAAGTCGTGTTTTCGCAGCCTCTTCACGGGCGTGACAAAGTTCGCGAGATGTTCGAAATTGAATTTTCAAGGGCGTCTATGACCTGTATCGAAGAGCAAATCTACGAATGTGGTGACACGGCGATTCTTCAATGGAAAGACCCCAATGGTCTGCGTGGTTGTGGCTTTTTCTATATTCAAAATGGACAAATTGTTCATCAGAAGGGGTACTTTGACCAGCTGAGTTTTTTTCGCGCTCAAGGATTACCAATTCCAGATGATTATCTCGATGCATAAAAAGCGACTCAAAGTATTGGACGTCGATGCGTGTCGCCCCTTAGTCTGGCGTTAAACGTATATGAAAAAACCAACCTTATTCATATTCTCCGGGCTTCCGGGCTCAGGAAAGTCAACTTTGGCAAAAGAGCTTGCCAAGGTAACAGGTGCAACTTATCTGAGAATTGACACGATCGAACAGGCTATAAGAGATTTGTGTAATTTCAAAATTGAGGGTGAGGGGTACAGACTTTCATATAGAGTTGCCTCAGATAATCTTAAAATTGGACATAGTGTAATCGCCGATTCATGTAACCCAATTGAGCTAACGCGCGAAGAATGGAACGATGTTGCAACAAGCTCTGATGCATGCTTTATCAACATCGAGATCATATGCTCTAATAAAAGCGAGCATATGCAACGAGTCGAAACAAGAACTACAGAAGTAGAAGGGTTAGAGTTGTCGACATGGGGAAAAGTGGAAGATCGAGAATATCAACCCTGGGTATCTGAGCGTATAGTTATTGATACAGCCCAAAGAACAATAGAAGAATCTACTCAAGAATTAATTAATGCAATACAAGAGGCAAGAAACGATTTACAAGTTTAGGCAGACGGATACGTTAACGCGTGCATGCTGGTAAAGGCGTTATCCGCACTGATGGCTCGACAATCATTTTTAGCTTGTAACACAAACGATGAGTAAACAGATATGAAGACCACACATGAGCACGACGAACGAATCGCTAACATGACATTTGCTTCTGTCTACCCGCATTACATTGCGAAGGTTGAGAAGAAAGGTCGGACTATTGACGAACTTCATCAGGTGATTTCATGGCTCACGGGATTCAGCGAGACCAAACTGCAAACTCTGATTGAAAATGGCGCAACGTTTCGACAGTTCTTCGCTGAAGCAACGCTTAACCCAAATGTAAGCCTGATCAAGGGTGTGATCTGTGGGTATCGAGTAGAAGAGCTAGAAACACCCTTGACCCAACAGGCCCGGTACTTGGACAAATTGGTGGATGAACTCGCAAGGGGACGAAAGATGGAGAAGGTCTTGCGGGCATCCTAGCGGGATAGAGGCGGTATGCTCCTGTTTCTGAAAAACCTGCTTTTCTCGCTCGTTGTCCCTGGCACTGTCGCGGTGCACGTCCCGGTCTTCGTATTCTCTCATGATCCAGCGCAGTTTTCCCGAAACACCCTGGCGGGCGGTTTACTTCTGGCTATCGGCGGCGCCATTTATCTGTGGTGCTTATGGGATTTTGCATCGGCCGGCCGCGGCACACCGGCACCCATAGACCCACCAAAACATCTCGTTGTTCGGGGCCTGTATAGATACACTCGCAATCCGATGTACGTCGGCGTTGTGGGGATCATATTTGGCTGGGCGCTATTGTTTAGCGCCCCACGAATAGGAGTTTACGGACTTTGCGTTGCAGTGGGCTTTCATCTCTTCGTTGTATTCTACGAAGAACCTGCGTTGAGGCGGATATTTGGTTCAAGTTATGACCAATACTGCCTGCAGGTCAGTCGTTGGCTACCATTCCGTCATGCGCCTAACTCTGCGTGATGTGCTTAGGGATGCATGAGTGATATTCATGCTTAAGAAATTCGGAATATTGGTTTTATTTCTATTGCTGGGTTTATTCATTTATTCATCACTTGTTGTTTATCAAGCAAACTCGTATATGGATGAGGTTATTTTAAAAGACTATATAGATGGGAATTGGCGCATATACGAAGGGCAAGAAAGAAGGTTAATAACAAAGGTTGAAGACTTGAGCTCAATTCAAATAGATTGGCTGTTAAAAATACAAGACCCCAATTTTTATCAACATGATGGTATTGATTTATCAACTCCAGGGGCAGGATTAACAACCATTAGCCAGTCTATAGTTAAGAAATTATATTTCAATCGGTTTAAGCCAGGAGTGAGAAAATATAAGCAGTCTCTAATCGCTAGATTCGTGGTCAATGAGAAACTAGGAAAGAACGAGCAGTTAGAAATATTTATAAACTCCGCGTTTATGGGGGTAGTAGAAGGGAAGGAAGTATATGGTTTTGCTCAAGCATCAAGGATCTACTTTGATAAAGAAGTATCGCAATTGGATGATAATGAGTATTTATCTCTGGTGGCAATGTTGATTGGCCCTAATCAGTTCAATGTAATAGAAGCGCCGGAAAAAAACGAGGCTAGAGTAGCCAGAATTAAATCGATTATATCTGGTGAGTATATTCCCAAAAAATTAACAGATGTATATTACAATCGCACATAAATCTTGGCTCCAAGGGGCATAAGCGTTATGAGTCAAATGAAAAGAGAATAAGATGGCTATATCAGAAGATACTAAATATCAGGCTCGAGTAGACATTGAACATAAATTTGTTCAAAGTCTTATTTTGATCAATTCCGGGGCCATTATTGCTTTACTTGGATTCGCTCAAGCAGTAATAGAAAAAAACCCCGAACTTGCAAAAGTATCACTTTACGGAATCAGGTTTTTCTGTGCAGGGTTAGTATTTGGGGTTCTTGTAAATTACTTCAGGTATAGGGTTAATACTCTTAAAGCTTCAGGCCAGCAGAGTAAAGCGGAAAGAAATAAGAGACTATCTTATGCGTCTAGATTTCTTTCACTGACTTTGTTCATAATTGGACTTCTGTATATGTCAATTCAGGGGATAGAGAAAATTGCTTCATAACAAATCAATCAACTTCGTACCTTTGTACCAGTCGGGCTAACGCACGCCCGTTATTGAGGTGCTATGCTATCGTGAATATTAAAGCACGGTACGAAAGGACACGGATATGACTGATGACCGATCTAAGGCTATTTTTTACTTGTGGGTAATAGCGATTCTCTACCTGGTGCTGAACGTTGCCATCGCGGTGAACATCTTTGACTTGGGCATTATCGGTTCCGTAGTCATTACCTTGCTGCTGTTTGGATTTGTGCTCTACTACGGCTCGAAGAGATACGGGTGGAAAACGATGCTCATCTTCTTCTGTATAACCGCAGTGATCTCTTGGTCGATGGAAACACTCAGTATCGCAACAGGGTTTCCGTTCGGGCATTATCACTATACGGACCAGATGCGCCCGATGCTGGGTACGGTCCCGCTGATTATCCTGCCGGCATATTTTGGTAATGGTTTCTTGGCCTGGACAATCAGTAATATCTTTCTGAATAACTTCGGTTCTGGCATCTCCAGACGCGATCTATTTCAGGTTCCCATTGTGGCGGCCTTCGTGATGGTCATGTGGGATTTTTGCATTGATCCGGTGACTTCTACGATCTCCCAAGACTGGGTTTGGGCGAAAGGTGACAACTACTATTTTGGAGTGCCAATCCAAAACTATTTTGGGTGGTTCTTGACGGTTTTCTTGATTTACCTGGTTTTTTCGGTCTATCTGAATTCACGCAGGCGTAGGGAAGTTACCGCGAATCGTAACGGTATACTGCTGCAAAGGAGCTATTGGTTGCTTGCGCCGGTTATGTTTATCGGAACGGCAATTCCTGGCTTGGTTCATCCTTTTGTGCCCGCTGACGTGGCAGCCTATCCGGAGATTTACTGGTCGATGTTTTTGGCCACTGTGATGACCATGGTCTTTGTTTCTGTGCTCGCCATACTGCTGGTCAGCCGGTTTGATCAAAAAGCAGAAAAAATAGACGCCCAATAAACTCCTCTGCCTACTTTGGTGTTGTTTGCAGCTTTGCAAAAGCAGAAAGATTGTGACGATGAATTATGGGTGTCTCAAAGATACAGATAAGTTGTGACAACCATAGAGACGAGTGATGAGCGGGCAATAGTCGTAAAGGTGATAATGAAAATGCTGCAGCCAGAAAAATCCAGCAATCATTAATAGGAAATCAGTGCATATCGTGTAGGATATGATCTATGCAATGTGCCTGTCCTGAAGTCATAGAATTTTGTAAAAGAAAATGGTCTAGTAGTCCGTGCGGATGACACGTTTAATAGCTCTAATACTAGCCTATTTCTTTCTTGCGCTTGCGATAGTGGGTGTCTTGTTGCCTGGGTTGCCCACGGTTCCTTTCTTGCTATTAACGGCTTGGTTCGCTGCCAGAGGTTCTGATCGCTTGCATCGTTGGCTGTATGCTCACCCGCACTTAGGTAAGTTGCTCATTGATTGGGAGCAGCAGCGGGCAGTTTCACGAACAAGCAAAATATTAGCAGTATTAATGTTAATGGTTAGCTGGGGCGTTATGTATTATCGTTTAAATAACGTTTGGCTGCTTTCTGGGATAGCGATCTTATTTTTAGTAATAGCCAGTTACTTAATAAGTAGACCAGAACCTAAATCAAATAAGTAGAAAACAATGGGGTTTGTGGCATAACAAGGCACTGCAATAGGTTCCGGGCCTTTGGCACTACAATGGGCTGGTCAAGCTACGCTTCGTTCAGCCGTTGAGTGCGGCGTTATGCAGTTACATGGAGATTACAGTGTTATTTAGAATTCTTTTGTTTTTCACAACAAGTCTAATTAGTATAAATCTATCCGCAGAAACAGGAAATGATGTTATTGATAACATCATGCGGGGGCTCGGGATAAAATATCTTGTTAGTGAAGATCGAAAACTACCCAAGCAAGATAGGGAAAATTGGGAGGCTGGTTTATCTGAATATGTTGATTTTAAGTCGTTGAATGATGGGATGAGACAAAGAATACAGGATGCGATAAATACTCATTCTGAAAGTGGGCTTGATACGAAAACAGTATCTCATTTACAAGATAAGGCTGTACTGTTCCTTGTGCCAAGACAACTATCAGATTATATGCTTGCTTATCTAAAGTATCGTGACAAACACGGTGCTATCGTTTCTTGTTCCAGTAACCCAAAATCAAGTCTTAGTGATGCACTATATTTTTGCCAAAAAATAATCTCAACAACGGAAAGGCATATAAATATATATGGTGAAGACTTATCAGAATTGCATGCAAGTTTAATTTTCAAAAATCAAGGCAGATGGGTTCTGTCTAATATTGACGGTCCTGTTTCAGAGCATACATTAATGTTGGTTGGTCGGTGGAAGTAGGCTATGCCAAATGACAGTAAAATTGCCGCTTCGCTGATGGATAGGCAAACCTCTGGTTTGGCTGCTTGCGCGAGAAGCGTTAGATTCACCATGAAAATTCTTATCTTAATTGTAATGTTTTCTTATTCCAATATTTTGTATGCGGACTTATTGGATGTGGACCCTGTAATGCTATGCAATCTGTTTAACGATGAAGGTGTTGTAACAACTGAATATGGCCCTGGCTCTGACCCAAATGGCAAGTTATGTTATACCCAAATTGACCAAGAGGAATGGAAAAGCAGAGGCTATCGGCTTGATTATCGAGTGCTTGGTCATTGGAAATGGACAGAGCTGACTGGTAAAACCTTTATCTCTATTGATGGCCTGGAATCACGCATAAATGAAGATGATGTTTTATCAAAATACGAACGGATGGTATACAAATTAATAAAAAATGTGACAAAGAATGTTGACGAAGATAAATTATCAAAGCTTACAAATGCAATTATGTCTGAAGATCGAACCAGTCAGAGCATAGATGCAATCTTGATTTACAGTTATATAAATAGAAAGGTGCATGCGGACGGGGTAACGATTAAGTATAGGGTTAACATAGACAATCAATGTTTATACCACCCCAATGACACTACAGGCTTGCGTGCTAAATGTATAGCCAGCTATAAAGAAAAAGAAATCTAACAGGTGCAATGCAGACAGATCGACAAACCACTGCACACTTTGTCAACCACTGATGCGAGACGTAATGTGGCAAGATAATCATGAGAGAAGAGATATGTAGAAATTTCTTTCAAGGCAAGCAACCAAATAGTGGGTATGCATAGAAACACAGTCAGGTAAAGACCAGTGGTTTTCTATACGGATAGGAGAATTACGAATGAAAAAGACCGAGGTTATCGCTTTATTAAAGGCCAACCAGGACGAGCGTGGCATTAAGCACTGGAAAGATAGATGTGCTAAAGATACCAGCTTGAAAAGTTTTGGTATCGGTTTGACCAAATTGAGGAAACTGGCCAAGCAGGTCGGCAAGGATCACGAGATGGCGATGCAACTCTGGGATAGCGATATCTACGATGTCAAGATTATCTCGCTGCTTATCGATGACCCCAAAACAATCACACTTGAACAGGCAGAGCAGCAGGTGGAACAACTGGATGGTGGTTATCTGGCGCATGTGTTTTCCGCCTGTGGTACACCTTTGGCTAAAACACCTTTTGTCAGAGAGCTGGCGGATAAGTGGATAATCAGTGAAGACTCCATTCGCAAGCGCTGTGGCTATGGGTTGTTGTATGAACTGTCGAAATCGAAGAAGAAAGATGCACCTGACGATGCCTATTTTCTGGAACAAATAGCACATGTTGGAAAGTCATTTGATGGCGAATCGATAGCTGTACTAATGGCGATGGGTGGCGCGGTGATGGGTATGGGGGTTCGCAATAAAACTTTACACCCTGCTGCGTTGAAGGTTGCCAAAGCAATGGGACCGATCGATTTTGACTTCGATGGCAAGTGCGATCCTTTCGATGTGGTTAAAAACCTCACAAGCGACTACGTCAAGCAAAAGCTTGGTGTCTAGAATCATAATTGCATGGACACCCACTAATTGATATTTGCATCAGGGTCAAAGCCCACCATTTAATTTATTGAATCATTAACTACCTTCTGATATAAATTAAACCTAATTACAAGGGATAAAACTGCTTTAACAGTCTAAGGCCATAAGCAGATTCAAAACCGCTTCTTTGGGGGTATCGTAACTAAATGCTTTTGAAATGAATCTTCGCAATACCAGCTAAGTGCTATGCTTTTGGCGTAGGAGCTATAAGCTGGTGAACAAAGGCACACTCCATAAGTGCTCTATGCTAGATCATATCTCAACCTAGGCTTGGGCCTAATGCCATGCCTCATATTTTGATAATTGGCGATGGCAAAATTGCAAAAAAGGGTGCCGATTATTTGGCAAATACAAACCGCAGATTAAGAGGGAATTCATGTCTGAACGTCTCACACCAGTTACTCCAATCACGCCGGCTAACCCGGTCTCCCCGAATACAGATACGCAGCTCCAGCCACGTTATATCGGGCCTGTCGGCAACCGTGTCAGTGCGGTTGCCGGCATACCCGGTGATCACCTGTTGTATTACGCTGGAGCCGCATCCGGAGGGGTTTTTAAGACCACTGATGGGGGTCTCACCTGGCAACCGGTGTTTGATGGTCAGGCAGCAGCACTGGAAGCAAAGCCACTGCCTGTAAAAGTATCCTCGATTGGCGCGTTAGCGGTCTCCGAGTCGAACCATGACATCGTTTGGGCAGGCACTGGGGAAAGTTGGATTCGCGGTCCTATCTCGATTGGCAACGGTATCTACAAAACGATCGACGGTGGTGCGAATTGGACACATATGGGGCTTGATGAAACCGGTCGATTCAGCAAAATTGTTATCCATCCCGGCAACCCTGACATCGTTTGGGCGGCTGCAGTCGGGAGCTGTTACAACCCATCGGAGCATCGCGGCGTTTTCAAGACCACCGATGGCGGGCTCACATGGAGGCGCACACTGCACACCAACGATGAGACCGGATGTTCTGATATCTGCATCGATCCCAACAACCCTGCGATCCTCTACGCGGGGATGTGGCAATTCAAATTGCGCAGTTGGATCCGTGTCAGTGGCGGACCGGGGGGTGGCTTGTATAAGTCAGTCGACGGTGGCGAGACCTGGGCCGAACTTACCAAGGGTTTGCCGACTGAAAACCATCAGCATGTGGTGGGCAAAATCTCCGTCGGCGTGGCTCGCAGTGACTCCGACTACATCTATGCGAACATCGAAACGGGTGATGGCGAGCCGACCTGGGATTTTCCGGATCCAGCCAACGGCCAGCTATGGCAATCAACAGATGCCGGTGAGAATTGGACGCTCAAAAATTATGACCGCTCGATCAATTCCCGAGCCGCCTATTACACCCGCAACGTGGTATCTCCAGACAACAAGCATGAGGTTTATTTTTTTGGTCCCAAATTGGTAAAAACCATTGACGGCGGCGAAACCGTGACCACCAGCGGCTTTCCGCAGGCACCGGGTGTCGACCATCACCAGGGTTGGATCGACCCGACCAATGGTGACCGGATCGCAGTTGCCAGCGACATGGGCATTTCCATTAGCCAGAACCGCGGTCAGACGTGGTACAAAATCGCGCTGCCGATCTCGCAGATGTACAACGTCAGCGTCGATGATGAGATACCGTACAACGTCTTCGGTAACTGCCAGGACAAGCTCGCGAACTGGGGGCCAAGCAACACCCGGATGCCGTATAACGTTAGCCAGGGCGGCCCTGTGCCCGGCAGAATTTCACGCGGCGCATGGAAAGCCGGTGGGTCCGGTGAATGTGGATACAGCATCCCCGATCCAAAGGATCCCGACCTTATCTGGTCAACAGGTTCCACCGATGGACCAAACGGCGGTTCGATAGCGCTCATCAATCGCCGAACCGGACACTGGCGGGTGGTGACGATCAAGCCAGACTTTACCACCGGGAGCGCGCCGAAAGATGTTGCCTACCGCTTCCACTGGCACCTTCCGCTGGCCGTTTCGCCGCATGACAATCCGGAATTTCCCGATCGCCCGCGACCAGTCTATGCAGGTAGCCAATACGTTCACTCGACCGAAGACCATGGTCAGAGTTGGCAGCAGATCACCGATAGAGAGCTTACCGGTTGCGACCACGCTTATCTGCAAAGCTCGGGTGGTTTGACGGGCGATAACCTCAATGTCCGCATGGCTTACACTCTATCTGCGATCACCGAGTCGCCACTCGAACCGGGTCTTTTGTGGGTCGGCACCAGTGATCAGCGTGTCTGGTTGGGACGGAAAATGGAGAGTGGCTGGGATTGGCAGGAACTAAACCTTGAGCACATTCAGCGCAAGGGCCAGCTACCCGCGCCCAGGCCCGGAGCATGGGCGATGGTTTCATGCATCGCACCATCGCGACACCAGCCGGGTACAGCCTATGTTTCGTTCGACCGACATCAGGCCGGCGACACCAAGCCCTACGTGTTCAAAACGACTGATTACGGCAAGCATTGGGATAAGATAACCAATGGTATTCCGCACAGCGTGGTCAGCTACGTGCATTGGCTGGCTGAGGACCCAGCTTGTCCCGGGTTGCTTTTCCTTGGAACGGAGAACGCCCTCTACGTATCGTTTGACGATGGTGCTGACTGGCAGGTTCTGCCTGGATTGCCACCGGCGCCTGTCTCCGGGATCGTGGTCCAGGAAAACTTCAGTGACCTGGTGGTCTCGACGTTCGGCAGGGGTTTTTGGATCTTTGATGATATTACTCCGCTTCGCCAGCTTGCGGATTTGGGTGACCAGGATGTTTATCTATTCGAGATGTCTCGGCCGATCTATCGGTTCCAGGATATCGCCCAGACGGTATCTATCCCGCATGATAACGATCCGACCATCGGGATAAACCCGCCAAGCCCTGCGCCGATCAACTTTTATCTCAAGTCTGCAGCAAAAAGCCTCAAGATCACGGTCCTGGATGAGAACAATGAAGTTGTCCGTACGATCTCGAACCTTAGTGGTGTCAAAGGCATTAACCGGGTCTGGTGGGATTTGCAATCAAACCCAACTGAAACGATCAAGCTCCGCACCAACCCAGCTAATCAAAAGAATACCCAATATTGTCCATCTGGTATCCGCCCGTACAGTAACCCTGTTGTAGGTACCTCGTTTTCGTGGCTGGTCCCGCCGGGTGTGTATCAGGTTCAAATCGAAGTCGATGGCGAGACGATTCAGCATAGGCGCGAGATTGTTGTAAGCAATGACCCCAACGCACGCCCCGAGTTGACCGATGACGAGGCTTTGATCGTTATCACGGAGCAGATTGCACTCAGCAAGAAAATCTGGGGCGCGCTCAACACGGTTTCCAATGCCATCAATGTCATTGAATTTATTTGTTTTCAAATAGAGCAGTTGGAAAAATGGATAGAAAATCAACAGGCGTTGGATTTGATCAGCAAACTTAACAAAGATATTCGCATGCTTGAGGACAGTTTGATGCAACGGAAGATTACCGGACATGGTGAGGATCTGGCACGATTCCCGGCACAACTGGTTGAGAACCTTGTGTATCTGGGTAGTTTGGCGGCAGGTATGGGAGATTTCCGGCCTACCGATTCGCAATACGAACTCTACGACAAGCTGCAAAACGAGGTGGGCATACAAGCTGAGCAATTGGAACAAAGTTTGGTAACGATCGAGTTGGAGATCAACCCCGCCTTACAGTCGCTTGGTGTACCCACTTTGCTGATTGATCCACCTGATAGTGAGCTTTGTGCTTTGTTTGACACAGGGCCGGCTTTTTAGTGGTTCCGTTGACTTGCCGGAGCCGTCAATATAAGTGCATTGAAAACACATAACTACTGGATAACTACCTCCAATAGAGGGTGTCCATAAAACGCTTCAGGTAAAAGTTAACTCTTAATGGGCTCAGCGCTCGAGCTGCATGCGGCGGAAGGCTATACGGAACCTCATTATAAGAAGTTGTTCGTAGTTTTGCTGTGGCGATTAGTTCAAACTCTGGTTGCAGTGTGAATAGCACATATGTTGACCGGGCTGTACCTGTTATCTGCCAATCGAAAATAACAATGGAGAATATTTATGTGGATTAGAGCAAGTCTGACAATAATTGGTTTATATCTATTATCCGTGGAGTTGCTGGCAGAGGGAGATCAGCGGCCGGATTATGATTATGTCACTGAAGGCACACGGGTTTTCACGACGCCGGATGAGAGCTTTATGGCAAAAATTCTGGTTGAAAAGGCAAACCTTGGTAGCGAAGAAGTGAAACTCGCTGAACTGACTTTTCCTCCCGGATATTCCGGAAGTGGCCATCTGCATGGGGCGATCGAAATATTCTATGTTTTATCCGGCCGGTTCGGCCACCATGTGAATGGTGTTGATGCTGTCTTGGAGTCTGGGCAAATTGGAATTGTTAAACCCGGGGATACAGTTATTCATTCGGTGTATGGCGCTGATCCGGCAGTGGTGTTGACCATATGGGTGCCAGGCGGTCAAAGTGCTCCAGATTTTTCCGGGCTATCTGAACATCCGATTGGGGATGACTGATGGCTTAGCTATGGCTTGCAGCTTAAAGTTGCCGCTGCATTAAACAAATCAAGTGCCGAGGTCTGACGAATCGCTCCCGGATGGTCAAACGGACCATACCAGACCATACCGAAATACTCATAGTTGTTAGCAGTTTGCCGATCCTTATTCCAGGCCGAGTTGGCATTCAGCTGCAAGAAGCTGGTGTATTCAGGTTTGTTGGAAACTTCCATTAATAACCGCAGGTAGCGGATAAAGATACCCTTAAACTGTGGCGGGTTATTGCCATGACAACTGTTGGTAGGTTCACAGGGTTCCTGCAGAATGCCATTGTGGACCAGCTGAGTAATGGTGGCTGTTGCAATGTTATTGGCTATTGCAATCAGGCTGGGATCAGCATTTATATGGGACAGGTTAACCAGGCCACCCAGAATAACGCCCTGGTTGTAGGTCCAGGTGGTTTCTCCATTATTGATACACGGATGCGGCGTATCCGGTTTGGTCAGACCGTCATTAATCAGTGATTGTGAATTAATCATGCCGGTCTGTTTGAACCACTGCCATTCACGGTTGGCCCAGTCAGCATATTCGGTTTTACCGGTAACCAGATGCAGACTGGTTGATAACATCAGAAATAGCTCATTGGTGATGGCATTTTTGTAAGGTGGGCCGGAAGTATTCTGCCAACGAACGCCGCCGCCGCATATGTCGCTCCAGGCTTCACTGGCAACGGCAGCGAAGATACTTTCCGCCTGTTGCAAATATTGTGCTTCACCGGTTTGTTGATAAGCTTCGATGAACGAAATGGCCCACCATTGGACATCGTCAAAAAACCCAAACCCATATTGGGTCTGTTGCCGGTAGTAAGTTAGTGATGCAGAGCAAATATCTTTTACCCCTGTCCAGCCCGACCATTTGGAATAGTCAAGCACTGCCTGCAGCGAGATGGCATTGTTCCAAAAGCCGGCACCCTGCCACTGGCCATTGGAATACCATTGCTGCAGTGTTTCAAAACAGGCTGTTGCGCGTTGTTGATTGGTATTGTTCATCCCTTTTCACCTCTTTTAGATCAGGCCAAAGCCTTGCGATCATCATTATCAGCCTGGGTAAGCAAAAGCTACCCAGGCAATTTCGAGCTTCAATCGATTACAGTTGCTCAGTGGTATTATGAGTTTTTATAAACGGTTTTTTGACCGTAAAGCACCTCTGAGACCTGTGATAAGTAGGCACTGCTGTCGTTGTTGACCAGGTTGTAATAAAGATAAACACCATAGTCGCCCTTTAGGGTTGATTGGGCCAGTTGAGCGGCCAGACTGGGTGGTGTATACGAATCAGCTTGTGGATCAATATTGACAGCTGCCGGTGCCAGGTAAGCATTGCCAAGGCCTGGAACAGCCGGTGGATCAAAGGTGCCATAAATGGCGTTCCAGCTGTAATTGATCAGATCGCCAACTTCGATGCCGTTATAGGATAGAGTGCCGGTGGCTGGACCATAAAAGTAAAATGAAATGATCTTATCCGGAATCTGCTGGCGTAGTGATGATATCAGTAACGGAAAAGAGCTTGGATTTGTTGTCCCGTTAGAGTACTCATCATCAAAATCAATACCATCCAGACCATACTTTGCGACCACATCACTTAATTGCTTGGCAAAATCCTGTGGTGCGGAGCCTGTAAGGGTGGTTATGCCGGCTTGTTGGTGATTGCCCAGTATCGACAGTAGAACTTTAATCCCTTTCGCCTGAAGATCAGCAACCGCCCCGGAGTTTAATGTTGCGGTCACGGTATCGTTCAAATACAACACCGGTTTTTCTGAGCTGCCGTTGATATTGGCGGCAAAGATAATGCCGATATCAAACAACGGTGTACCACCCTCCAAAAAATACCGAGCAACATTGGAGAGGTCGCTGGAATTGGTTTCTACATAACAAGTACCGATAATTGTGTTTGAACTTGAGTTCATGGTTTTCTCCCTTTGGCATATATTCATATATATGATTATTCAGATCTTCTGATTCGGGGCTGGTGCAAAAGCAGATGCAGCGTTCCATAAAGCCATTACTAATGCTTAGCGCAGCGGCAGCATTTAAATTTGCTTGGTGGATAGCCGAAAATCTCAGGCGATTGCTTCCCCTTGTCACCCTCATTTCAAAATCAGCCTAGCATGACCCAAGCATGTCCGTCTAGAAGATATATAGACACCCAATGTCTCTCAAGAGTAGTCAAAAACCAGATTTGACCATAGCTGGTTAATAAGTCGTTCATCTTTGGGCTGCTATTTTTCACTAACAAATATTTATGCAAAAGGCCTGACCCGAATGGCCTTGGAGAAGCAGTTTGTTCAAATTTTTTATCCTGCGCAGCGCATTGCTTGCCATGCTTGCAGTGGCGTCACCCCTGTTAGTAAACAACGCCAATGCAATGGTATCAGCCGAGTTCAGTGGTGCCTGGTTCGATCCATCTCATGATGGAGAAGGCTTCATATTAGAAGTCCTGGATAATCAAAATGTTGTGTTGTACTGGTTTACTTATGACGGCGAAGGGAATCAGCGCTGGATAGGGGGTGTGGGTCAAATTGATGGGGATATGATTACTTTTCCAACCGTCAGGCAGGCCAGGGGCGCCCGTTTTGGGGATGCATTTGATCCTGATGACATCGTCCGCACTGAAGTGGGTACAGTAACTTTCACGTTCAGCAGTTGTGCTGCCGGAACAGTGAACTACACCATTGATGGTGTAGCAGGAATGCAAGTGCTCAGGCGCCTGACTGAAATAGCCGGCCATGATTGCAGTGGTTTGAAACGCAGATCCAGTGTATTGCTTTCAGGTATAAGTGGTTCGTGGTTCCTGCCATCCCGTAATGGTGAGGGTTTTGTTGTCGAGCTTATCGCGCCGGGCACACTGGGTATTTTCTGGTTTACCTTCGATGCCGATGGGGAGCAGGCGTGGTATTCGGGTATTGGCACTATTGTTGATGGCAAGGTGGAGTTCCAACAGGTTGTAGCACCACGCGGAGCAAGCTTTGGGGCTGACTTCGATCCTGCCGATGTAGAGCGTGTTGCCTGGGGCCAGATATCATTCGAATTGTCTTGCAACAGCATTGACTACAGCTACAACAGTCCTGTATCAGGCAATGGCAGTGGTTCGGTTGTACGCCTGACACAAATAGACAATACCCAGTGTTCAGATGAGCCGGTGTTGGCAACACAACTGGATGCGATGATAAACACACAGGTAAATGCCCAGAATTTTGAGCTGGGCGCCAGTTATGCAGTTGAGTCCCTGATCAGCGGGGCGCAATGGGAAGGGGTTGCTGGAACTGCGTCAGCCGGTGGGCCGGTATTATCCGGACAGCACGCATTTGTGACCAATTCAGTTGGAACTTTCTACACTGCAGCATTGGTTTGGCGGCTGGTTGAACAGGGTGAACTGAGTTTGGACGCCACGTTGGATACTTATCTTCCTATCAACAGTATTACCGGGTTGGTGGTATTTGATGGTGTAGATCGCACTACTGAAATTACAGTCTCAAATTTATTGGGTCATCGCAGTGGGTTACCCAGGCTGCTGCAACCGCCGGTTGCTGGCGCCGCTGCTTTGATTGATCAAATTCAGGCTGATCCCAACAGGGTGCGATTACCGGTCGAACTGATTAATTATGCCCGCACCAGTTTGGCAGCTCATTCAAGACCAGGCACCGATCTTGTTTTTAGTGAGCTTAATTATGTGCTGTTGGCTGAAGTCATAGAATCTGTTACCGGAGAAGGATTAGAACAAAGCTTTAAACGCTTAATCAGTCAGCCAGCTGGCATGACAGCAACCTGGTCGCTTGGGCGGGAGAGTGTGCCAGCAGGTGTACTATTGGCAGCTTCCCAGATCGGCGACCTGGATGTCAGTCAGTTTCCTGCTTTTCGTTCTTTAGGGGCAGGCTCTGACTGGGCCACGACCAAGGCAGATCTCGGTCGATTTATGCGGGCATTGTTCAGTGGTGATCTGTTCGCAAGCCCGGGCACGCTGGCACAGCTGGTATCGCCGGATAGTAATTTCCTTGGCATCGTTGATATTGGCCTTGGCGGTATGACGCGCAGTGACGATTGCGGACTGCCAGAGGCAAGCCTGCAAGGGTTCATCGGCGATGGTGCTTTTGCAATATATATTCCGCAACGTCAGGCTTATTTATATGGGTTCGCGATACGTGCTGATTACTTTGGCATTGGTTATTTAAGCGATGTTCTGGAAGCGACCTTCAGTTCGGGCGCCTGTCGTGATGCCGGCAGCTGGTCTAGCGCTGAATCACCTGAAATGGCAGGGTTTTCATCAGCCGGATTGGCTGAAGTCGGCGCTTTTTTGCAAAACACAGATGCCTCAGCGTTGATGGTGATAGCGGATGGAAAGGCGGTCTATGAATATGGATTGATCGGGCGGCGTTATCTGGCTCACTCAATTCGTAAAAGCTTTGCCAGTGCTTTGTTTGGAGTTGAAGTGACAAATGGAACCATCAATTTGGATGCAAGTATGTCGGATCTTGGTATTGATGATGTTACCCCGCTTTCCACTCTGGAACGGACGGCAACGGTCCGTCACTTGCTGCAGTCTCGCTCAGGTATTTATTTACCTGCGGCAGGCAGCGATAACAACTTTGGTGATGGTAGCCTACCGCCACGTGGAAGTGCTGTCCCCGGAGGGGCATTTTTCTACAATAATTGGGATTTCAACACCGCTGGCGCCATTTATGAACAGGCCACCGGAAGTAGTATTTTTGATCGTTTTATTTCAGACATTGCTATCCGAATCGGGATGGATGACATCCGGCGACAAGACCAGTTTTACCTCTATGAGCGGTTAGCATCGCGTTATCCTGCTTATGGGTTTACAGTCACGGCCCGCGATATGGCGCGGTTCGGTCAGCTATTCCTGCAGCAAGGCAGTTGGAACGGAGAGCAGATCATTGAGCCCAATTGGGTGTCTGAAAGCATTCAAACGTATTCGCTGACTGGGGACCAAAGCAGGCCTGGGTTCGGCTACATGAATTGGAGTACCGTGGACAATAATCGCTACATGGCCACCGGCCGTGGCGGCCATAAAATCTTGGTATTGCCGGATCAAAATATGGTTATTGTTATTCGGGTCGATACTTATAATGAAGGAACCATTGTTACAGATGAAGCTTTTTTTGAAGTGGTGGATATGATTCTCAATGCCCGGCAATAAAGGGCACATCAGGGGTGGCTATTTATACACACGGTTAACTTTTGATGAAATTACACCTGGTTGACTTAGCTTGTATGAAACGGGTGAAGCGCTGGGCGGTGTCATCGGGCGTGAATTTTTAAAGCGTTTTACCATGGCGCTGGATTATCCAAGCGGGCGGATATCCTTAAAGCCCAACTGATGCGTGAAGATACCGGAGATGGCCTCCTGTCTGTTGGGAATGCATACAAACTGATCGCTTTATACTGTCTCAGTCCAAGCCATGAGACCTTATGAGCCCTTTAGGCTTATGGGTAGAATAGTTGAGTTAAGCATTGATCTTACTTATTAAACTCGGTAAATCCCGGATGCTGCTGAAATGCAAACCACTTATACGGTACTCATCAGGATGCCGTCCAACATGATAACGCAGCACTTGTTCTATGCGGTCCAATAGATATTTACTGGTTTGCTGCAGCCGGAACTCATCTTCAGCATTGGATTGACCGGCCATATCTCTACGCATGCGGTCTTGCATGGCCAATAGCCGTGGTGAGTTTTTCAAAGAATACACCGTGCGTGGCAGATCGATGATGACTTTATTAACAACATCAACCCATGCCGGTCCACGATCATCAATTACAGGCTTATCAAATTTTGCGCCTTCTTTTAGTGTTAGCTCCGCCTGTTCCAGTGTGTTGCGTAGACTTTCTTTGTCCTCATCATATTGATTAAAAATATTTTCAGGGCGAATAACAATCAAGGCTTTAAGTTGCTTGGGGTATGTTGTGATAAAGCCACCACGTCTGAGTATCCGGCTGACGAAATTATCGAAATAACCGGTGGCTAAACCCACTGCTGCGGAGATGTCCAGGACCGGCAAGCCTTGATAAAACTGTGTAATATGGTTATCAGAAAAATTGGTTCTATCGTCTTGGTCAAGAAACTTTATTATCGGGTTATGCAAGGCGCTGACTAATGTGTTGACCGCAAAACGCGGTACTCTTATTGTTCTAATGGCCTTGAAATAAAAAGGTATCTGCATTCCTTTTCTGGCAATTAAAATATAAGGCAAACCTAGTGAATGGACAATGCCGAGCTCGTAAAATACGTTAGGGCTGGCTTCACCATTTATCCCGCTTTTAGGTGTTAAGTCGACTACAACTAAATCAGCGATGTCTAATCGTGCAAAAACGCCATTGATGATTTCAGCATCATGCCAGTCCTGTGGGATATGAATTTTTTTATTTTCACTGCTGACGCCTGCAGCAGTGAGTTGCTGTTGACCAGTTTCAGTGTTTAATATTTTTTCCAGGGCCTGTTTAATTGCTGCACAATGTGAGTTTTTTCCACTTTTCGCGGTCATCGCACCGAGCACTACGATATCCAGGCGGCGATCTGAGGACCAATCTTTACCTACCATATTAATGAACTCCTGTAATATTAATAATTGATTGCTATTTAGTAATTTTTTTAGCTGGTATAAAAATATATGTGAATATTTGTTTTGTTCACACAAATTTGCTGTTGTAATTCATTACCTTGGCACAGTGCGCTCTATACTATCTTGTTAATGATTAACGGGTGGCAGGTATAATTTTAAATAACCCACAGTTATTATCAGAGATGTTACTGAAGCATAAAGCATGATCAACGCTTGGTCGAAGGTGGTTATCTAAAAGAGTTGATCGGCACCGTTTCGCCATTACTGTTATTCCTGGAAAAGTTGCTCCGGATTAAGCCAGTGAACTTGTCCCGTTCGCCGTTCCACTTCTTTGTACATATGTGCAGTGCCGCCAGGCCCATCACCACCTTTGCCGTTCCAAAGACAAACAAAATGCACTTTTGCCAGGCCATGTGAGAGCGCGGTATAGAGTGTCCATAAGTTGCATCGC
Source organism: Gammaproteobacteria bacterium (assembly GCA_021772985.1). Classification (GTDB taxonomy): domain Bacteria; phylum Pseudomonadota; class Gammaproteobacteria; order Xanthomonadales; family Wenzhouxiangellaceae; genus JAJFKX01. Next base: position 14,858 of record JAJFKX010000007.1, on the reverse strand, counting down.
TCGTATGCATTAACACCTGCTGGAGAGACTCCCAGCGAATTAGGCATAACCCTCACGGAGCTGCCCGACTTTAATTCAAGGAATCTGCTGCGCCAGTTGTTATTCGAGTCGAGTGGCGCGATTGATTCTTTTATGAAAATGGGCTCTTCAAATGGCAGGTAAATATTCAGCCTGGCACCGCGGTCTCGGCAGGCTTCCAGGAATAAGATATCACTGCCTGCGCTGGCTTGGCAGATTACAAGGTCATTTTCACCCACATCCATTTCATCCATCAATCCAGCTATTGCAGCTTTAGCCTCAGGCTCTTTTGCGGCCGGGAAACGAGGCTGTTCCCGGTCTGGGTGATCTATCATATGACCGGAAAATAGTAGTACTCGTTTCGGTATCCAGCTTGCAGCGGGTAGTTTTTCCAACGCTTCATCAAACATCTTAATAGCAGGTTTTACATATTTTGGCTCGATGCCCAGTGCATCGAGCAATAAAAGCTGCTTGCGGGTTGATGATAGTTTGAAACGATTATTACCAGCTTCAGCAATTGCCCTGCCATAGGCATCAGTAACATCACTTAGAGTTCCCGATAACAATGCTACATCGCCCAGGGTTGCCAGTGACCAGAAATCTTTCTCTGTTCGAGAGTTGATATTAAAAGAAATAAGTTTTGCTAGAGTATCTATCTGTTCGTCGTAGTAGTGATCCGATAGAAGGTGCCGGTAGATCACCATCAGGGTGAGTGAGTTGATGGCTGGAAAATAATTTCTGAGATCCAGCTGTACGCCCTTGAAGTAGCTTTCTATTGCAGATTTTAGAAGGAAGGATGAGGCCTTTGCCGCGTTAATGCGTTCATTCCTGTTGTCATGATTGATCCAGTTGGCCTCCCAGGCATCTTTATCGACACGTCCACGCAGGCCCCATGCTTCAGAGTCTGTTTTATTTTTATGCAAATAATTATCATAATGTTGGCGAGCCTTAGCTGTGGTGATGCCAGAGCTTTTGAGCAAAGACAACCGTTGCAGGCAAATACCTTTTTCGTGATTTGCGCTTGGGTTGTCCGGCTCATTTTTAAGAAATTCCTCAACTTTCTCCAATGCATAGCCGAAGGCTTCTGCATTCCTTAATGCTTTGGTTGCTATTAGAGTTGCTTCATGTCGTAATGCGGAAATTGGCGCTTCGTCTGCGAGTACAAGGATATCGCCTATGTGGCCATCTTTTTGGGCAAGCTTGATTTGCTTTTCCCACTCTCCATGTTTTTGCCAAAACTCACACACATTGCCGACCTGCAATGATTTCCAGTTTGGTTCAGAAAGATTGGGCAACAAGGCATAGACCGGGCTGATTTTTCGCCCATGCCACGCTGCCAGCGTTGCTTTTGCACTAGCTGTTATGGCCGCGATGTCATTGTTAAGAAGTTCAGGATCAAGTTTCCCTTGCTTTAGGTGATAACAGACTTTTCTATCAGTATAGATGTCGAATGGCTGGTAAGGTCGCGGTCCCTGGATCAGCAAAATGCCGCGTGCGCGTAGTGCATGTCTAACACCAAGTTCGTACCAGACATTGGGATTATCCAGCGTTAAATCAGCTACCACTAAATCGGCTATCAGTAACTCCTGGAACATATCTGCACGAATCTCTCCCGCCCGCTGTTCCTCATCTGCACGGAAAATTTCAAAACCAGCCTGATCCAATGCGGGCTTAATCAGATGTATATAAATGTCATTGAAGTCGATCAGTGTGCCATCGGCGTCTGGTTTTTGCCCAAACGGCATGGCAACAAATGCATGTAGTTTCGCGTTCATCAGAATCCACGCATATGAGTTTTAACATCCACATGTTGATTTGCATATTCAATTCCAACCCGCTGCAAATCAGGAATATGTTTTATCGAGTCCAGTTTGCTTATTGATTCTGGTTTGATATCTGATAAGCCCATCGCACCAAGACCTTTAACATCAATATCCGGATTGTATCGAATATAAGAAAACATTATAGGAACCGAGCTATTTGTGGCGGTTGATCCAGCAACTGGAGACATGCATCCAAATTCCTTATCAATCGGTGCACCAAACCGGCAATCGCCAAGGTTACGGCAAGCCATATCCCAACCGGCAGAGGCTGCGTTCATCAATGCGCCAGGGACTGATGATGCATGCGAACCCAACCATAAATCACCTGCTTCATCATCAAGTTTTTCCATTGCACTGTTACCTGTTCCAATGGAAACGATCAACATATTGTCTTTACCGGTTTGCCATTTGAGTTGGTATGGTTCTGCAGTGGCCAGTTGGAATGCCAAGAATGCAGGGTTGTTGTAGGTGGTTACGCCGCCGTCAACAAAAACAAAATCGTATTGGTCGGGTGTTCCTTCCGCTAAAGCAATTGATTCGGGAGGGAAGTATGTCGGGGCAGCTGTGCTGGCCCTTACCAGTCTCCAAAGAGGCAGGTTCAAATTGCAATCATTGCGGGTTTTATTGTTGTATTTTGCCTCCGGGTTATTCCATATGGGCCAAGGAGAATCAGTGCTATGGTTGCGCAGAACCATCATAAGCAGACAACGGAGGTTTTTATTCCCAAGTGTTACATCGTTATCACTATCATTATTACTGAGTTTATCGTTAATGACCGAGCGCAGTTTCCTGGCAAGTGGCTCGTCGTCGTACTTGAATTTCAGTCGCTCATATATCTTGGATTTTTTAAACATCAGCTCACCGCTATCGAGGTAGAACTTTCTTATTTCGTCGATGGACATGCCGGCAGCGATACAGGTGGCGATAATGGCGCCGGTGCTGGTTCCACAAACAAAATCAAAATAGTCACCCAGCAAAAGGGAATGATTGCCGGTTTTGCTACGCAAGTCGGTTTCAATTTTCGCAAGAATTTCTACCGTGATGAGACCTCGAATTCCGCCGCCATCGCAGCATAAAATTTTCTTTGGTACGGTATTGTTACCAATTTTGGCCTCAAGACTTGACATGAAACTACCTCCTTATGGATTAATAAAGCAGTGCAAATCTACATACTAGGTGTAACTTTACACTGATATATCGCATCGTTTATGAATGACCAGCCATTCTTTCCTCAATATTGCTCAGCAGGGTGAAGTTGCCCAGCTACGGGCTGCAATATTCAATACATTGCTTGCCGCCATGGGTTTTCTCCTTCAGCGTTAAAGGCAATAAATATCTTTTCAATCACTTATTGCAGCAGGCAACCAATATTACACACCTTGATCAATCCGGGAAAACCAGACATAACTATCATCGTGTTTAAGGGTGTCATAAGTCATATTGACTGGTAGAAATGCTGTTGCTAGGATAATAGTTCGAATCGAACTAAATAAGGAGCTTTCATGAATCAACCGTATGGCACTCAATTGATCATTTTCTTGGCTGCTCTGTTAGCCACCAGCATTGGTATTGCCGATGTTGAACACTCGACCGCCATACCCCAATTGCAGTTTGCCGGCGAGTCACAGGAGTTGTTGATGAATAAGGTAGCCGATCAAGATCTGGTCCAGGTTTATATCGGCGAGGACGGACCGGACCGTACGCATTTCTGATTGATACAGGTGCCAGTGTCAGCGTAGTAGACCTACAAATTGCACAGGATCTTGGTCTTGAAGTGGTCGGTAACCTGGCCATTGGAGCCCCAGGTGGAGATCAGGTGCCCTCTGACGTGGTGGCAATCCCGGAACTCAGAATTAATGGGTTGACGATCAAAGGAAGCACCCCCGTCGCATTTGCCATCGAACAAATGACTGCCGGAATGATGCAGGGCGTGTTGGGCATGGATTTGTTTAGAGAAGTATTGCTCAGCATAGATCCGAAACGTGGAATTGCCACGGTATCCCATGCTTCACTTGAGTTGGGGGCACCAGGGGTAATCGAGTTTGATAACAGTCAGGGCCGGATGACATTCGATATCATGGTCGCCGGACGTCGTGTTGCCACCCAGATAGATACGGGTGCTCCGGGAAGTTTTACACTGCCGGCGGATTTACAGGACCAGATCCCCACCGATGCCGATTCAGAACGCAAGGCAGCTGTTCAACTGGTAGGCGGCCAGCGGGAAATCACCACGCGTCGGCTGGATGGCAGGATTATATTTGCCGATCTTCATTTTGAAAATCCGGATGTGTCTTTCATGCGTCCTTCACCCCATGTCGGCAATATCGGGCAGAAAATTCTGTCCGATATAGTCATTATTGTGGATCATAGAAACAGCCTGCTGGCGTTCCTGCCATCTTCGTCTACTGAAAAACGGCGACAGCAGCAAGCTGCCCAGGCCAGTGGCGAGCCACGACGCCTGGGTATTCGTTTTGGCGGTGGCCCTGGCTTAACGTTGGCTAATGTGTCGGACGTGGTGCCAGGCTCAGTTGGTGAGCAGGTCGGTTTCAAGGCGGGTGATATCATTTTGGGTTTGAATGAAACACCGATGGAAGAAATCAGTGTAGCGCAGTTGGGAGAGCTTATCCGAGGTCAGGGGTTGTTGAGTTTTGTGGTCGATCGGCAAGGTGATAAGGTGCATATCGAAATTGATTAATGGAGTATCTGTGTCAAAGCTCAGTGAGTTGGAAGGCGTAGCCCTGGGGATCGTGTCACGTGACGGACCGTGTACGCCCTACGCGGTCAGAAAGTTTTTGAAAAGCTCGCCCTCGTCACACTGGCAAGGCTCGGCCGGATCAGTTTATCCAATGTTATTGCGGCTGGAGCAGCGTGGCCAGGTACAATCGGAAATAGATGCATCCGATGGTCGAGGCCGACGTTTGTTGCAGATAACTGCAAAAGGACAAAAAGCGCTGGCGCAATGGATTCATCAAGGCACCACCACCGAACTGGTTTCCTCTATTTCAGATCACATCCGGACCCGTGTATTTTTCATAGGTTCGTTGAGTCCGAAAGAACGTCTTGAGTTTGTCGAGAAATCCTTTGCAGCCTTGAATGAATTTTTGGCAACGGCCGAACAGCGTCTCAGGGATACCGACCGCAACACAGATCCATACGCATGGTTTGCCTGTGAAAATGTGGTATTACAGGCAAGGGTTAGAGTGGAGTGGCTGGCAGGCTTCCAGAAGGCGCTGGGCAAGCTCACTAAGCTTGATAAGCGCTCAACTGAGTAGAGTGCAAGTACAAGAATAACCATTGCACTTAAGCGTAGGTCAACATCATTTGCTGAATGAGGTAAGCATAAAAATCCATTCAGTCATTGAATTAGATGACAACAGTGGTTCATGTTATGTCCATGATTTAGGATGAAAATTCCACGCAGATCCGGTGTTTATTCTGGAGGTCTCGTCAGGCTGTGCTATTGTTTTTTGTAAACGTGAGCTTTACTTTAACCGTATTATTGGATTGATGTGGGGTCATAATAAAGTAACCAGGTAAAAAACGGTTAGCCCCCCGAGAGTAAGTTGCAATGAAAAAAAGTTCTTTTCTTTTATTTTCTTTTATGTTTTTTGTTGAGCAGCTATTAGCTGATCAAACCTATGTCTGTACCAGTGGGAATGGCCAGCAGGAAAGAATCATCAAAGTGATATATCAGGATCAGGCAAGTAAAGTTCCTTGTGATGTCAGTTATCAGAGTGATGGAAAAGAGCAAATATTATTTCAGGCACAAGACCGGCATGGATTTTGTGAAAAAAAAGCACTGGAATTTGTGCAGCACCAACTTAATCAAGGCTGGGCATGCGGGGATGTAACGCCGTTGCTTGAGGTAATGCCGGAAGCACTGGAAGTGTATTCACCTGAACAGGTAGCAGACTATAAACAAGCAGCGTTATTTACCCAGGCAGTTTCAGTAATCAGTCCATTTAAAATGATGTTGACTGAGTTTTATTATATGGAGGGTGAATACCCTGATAGCCTGCAGCAAATCGGCTTGAAACCCGAGGATATGAACACAAGTTCACACATCAGTGACTTAACCATTGGGGCCAATGGTGAAATTTATGCACAGGGTAACGAAGAGCTAGGCTTGGATACAATAATAATGCTTAAGCCCAAACTTGCTCTTGGAGGATTTTCTCGAGAATGGGAATGTATTACCAATATTAAGCTTAAAGATATTAATTTTTGTGAATATAACTCGCAGCTGGTATTTCCAGTTATTAACGATAATAAAGTCACTCAATGAATGTTGTGGCAAGCTGCATTGTGAAAAGGACGGGCACCTGGTAACCTCAGGTTAAATAAGGGTTTCCCAAATATACTTTCAGATTCTCGATGCCCGCACAAAGTAATATTAATCAGTGCAATTCATTTGACAATCGTTAGAATCGGAGGAGTTACAGCTGCTGTCAGTGAATCCCTGGCCGGTAGTGCACTCACCAATATTTTGTTGCAGCACCAATTGTGTGTAGTAATTGCATTGTGGTATGGCAGTGTCCTGGCTGGTGTAAAAGCAGGCCAGCACACCAGAAGCTCCTCCATACCAAAATGCGCCGGTGAATGCATTCGCGACACTCGTACATGAATATTCAAATGTCCAGTCAGCGTTACCCTGAACTGCCGATCCGACCCAGCCGGAAGGCGATGTCTGGTCAGTGACTCCACTGGTGGTAAGGTCCCAGTCGACTTTGACTTCACTGGCATTTGGGCAAGTGACAGTGGTATCGGCCATCGCAGCTATTGCCACCAAAGCGACGATAAATAAAATAATTGTTCGCATGTATTTCTCCTTTGCTATTGATCAGCACGCTGACTAAGAATCAGGAAGGTTTCTAATAGGCATGAATTATGGCGGGTCAGTTGCTGCTTGCCAGGTTGTTCAATTGCCGATCAGATACATAGATATGTCTGACCATAAGAATACGGGTACAGTCATGCGACGTGGACTCGATTTGAGCCTTGCTGGGTAAGGTAGAACCGGCAGTCGAGGTGGCCTTGATGCATACATTGATGTTCTTTGACATCAAATTGATCATCAAAATGGTTACATAATCCGGTTATGATTCCTTTTACTACCGGACAAAGACGGCGGTGTGATTGATAAACCAGCTCATAAGTATCTGGCTGGTCTGGGACATCATATAGATGTATGGTAGGTGGTTTCCGGCGATTGTTGCCGTTGACCAGCATCTGGTGGATGTTATTTTGGATATATTTAAGGATTTCAACAGTTCGCCATCCCTTTTCTATATAAAAATGGTAATTGCTAAGCAGTTTGGGTCCAATATCTTCACCAAAAGCTTCTAACAGGGTGATAGGAGGTAAATTCAGCATATCTGCAGCGGTGAGTATCAGCTTAATTGCTTCATCATCCGGGTATTCAACCATACTGAAATATACTTTGTGGCCGATCCCTGACTTTTCCAGCAATGTGGACCAGGTTTGTTCGTCTTGATTGTTAATTACAAATTCTTGCAGAAATTGAAATACCACACCATACATCTAGATTTCCTCCCCAGGTATCTATGTTTTATCCAGTTCGAAGCTTCCCTGGCAAAATATAGACAACCGTTATTTTGGAAATCTACTCAACTTCTGTCTCTGAAAAGTAATTTCAGTAACCATCATCCTACTTTCAGTCCAAGAAAACATCAAGAGCACACACAACATGAAATGAAAACATATGTGTCAGCCATTGTTTTTTTGCTGGGTAGACATTCCAGGATCAAACCTATGCCTGCGCAGGCCGACTTCACCAACCAGTTGATCATTGGTGATATCAACATGGATGATGATCTTGACATGATCCTGCTCCAAGGCTATTGATAGACAACCGGTGTTGTTTCTGAATGTATGCATGGCACACCCTGCCGGTAGCCGCAGCTGCGTTTCAACATCAGAACCCAAAGCTAGGATTGTCCGATTAGTCCACATTGCATTCACATGATCGCCTTACTATGTCTAAAAGTATTTAACCGTACACCGGTTTGATAGAGGAACTCATGATGGAAGCGATAGGACTGGGTCGATTGGGGCTCCGTTATATTTCAGCTGTGGTTATTAGTGTGGTTATGAATATCCCGTTGATTGAACCATTAATGGCACATGGCACCATGCACACACCAGCCAGCCGTGTCTCCAAGTGTCGTTTTGAAGATAACCCTGAAAACCCTCAAGACCCGGCTTGCGCTGCTGCTGTGGAGTTTGCTGGGAGTCCGCAGTTTCTGTATGACTGGGCAGGTATTCGCCAGGGCGATGCCAATGGTCAGCACCAGTCGGTGGTTCCACTTGGTGAACTGTGCAGTGGCGGCGGTTCGGAATATGCAGGATTGGACCTGGTTCGGGATGATTGGCGCAGTAGTGAAATCACACCTGATGTAGACGGGAATTTTGAGTTCATCTATCGAGCGTCTGCACCGCACAGTACACAAGATATGCTTTTTTTTATCACCCCGGAAGATTGGGACTCAACTCAACAACTCAGCTGGAATGATCTGGATTATATGGATGATCCCGGTAACCCTGCAGACCCGATTGATCCTTTCTGCCACTTAACTTCTGTCAGCCTGGAGCAGATAGCAGGTATTGGTTCTGGGTATAGGATGACATGCCCGTTACCAGCGCGTTCAGGGAAACATATTATCTATCATGTTTGGCAGCGAGCTGATAGCCCGGAAGCTTTTTATGCTTGCATTGATGTTGAATTGAACGGAGGAGACCCTGGTGCTGAGATTGAATTTATGGATGGTTTTGAGGGTGGCGGCCCAGTAGATTCAGGACAACCACCAGTTGCCCGAATTAATGGTCCATATTCAGGCTCGGCAGACCTGCCGATAAATTTTTCGAGTAGTGGTTCGAATGATCCAGACGGCACAATTACAGCTTTTTCATGGAATTTTGGCGATGGCACAAGCAGCACCGAACCCGACCCAACTCATGTGTATACCAGTAATGGTAGCTATACGGTAACTTTGATGGTTACCGATAACAGTGGTTTGAGTGCAATCGCAACTACCGGTGCGTCGGTGGGAAGCACTAGCGGTGACTTGCCAGGGCGCTTATTAATTGGTTATTGGCATAACTTTATTAATCAGGCGGGTTATATTCCGATTAATCAGGTCAGTGATGTTTGGGACATAGTGAATATAGCATTTGCCGAGAATGATCCGTTTGGTGAGCCTGGTGAAGTCAGGTTCCAGCCAGCAGAAGAATCACAGGCTGATTTCATACAAGGTGTGCAACTATTGAAAGCCAGGGGGCAGAAAGTGTTGATTTCAATTGGTGGTGCGAACACACAAATCCAACTTAACACCATCGAACAGCGTGATAATTTTGTAAGCAGCATCAGCGACATCATCAATCTGTATGGTTTTGATGGCATGGATATTGACCTGGAAGGTGGCTCATTAAGCCTTGGACCCAATGACACGATCACCAATCCGCAAACTCCGGCAGTTATCAACATGATTGATGCCGTTCGAATTATAAAATCGAGTTTTGGGCCGGGTTTAGTTTTAACCATGGCGCCGGAAACAGCTTATGCCCAGGGAGGGTTTTCAACATTCAGCGGTATATGGGGTGCATATTTGCCATTAATACATGCCTTAAGAACTGATTTGACTGTGTTGCATGTTCAGCATTACAACACCGGCTCAATGTTTGGGGCCGACGGTGTGATTTATGAGCCGGCAACTGTGGATTTTCACGTAGCTTTAGCAGATATGATGATTACCGGTTTTCCAGCAGCAGGCGATCCTGACAATTTTTTCCCTGGTTTACGAGCCGATCAGGTAGCCATAGGTTTACCAGCTTCTGCAGGTGCAGCCGGATCAGGCCAGACAAGCATTGCCGAAGTTCAACAGGCATTGGATTGCTTGTTGAATACAACAAACTGTGACACCTACCTGCCGGCACAAGCACATACCGAGTTTCGTGGTTTGATGACCTGGTCAATTAATTGGGATAGTTTTGCCGGCTCGGCTTTCTCTGATGCACATAGAGCATATCTTGATCAGAATTTATGACCCAAACCCGTAACCAGGATTTCAAGTCTTTAACCAATGCCTGCAGAGCTTGTGAAAGTTTATGCTGGCAATAACAATCAGGGTGCTGATTATCGTTGTTGCTGGATAGATGGTTCAGTCTCTAAAAAAAGCATCTGGAAGCAGTTGCCTGGAATCTGTTTGCCAGATTGTACTTAAGGTCATGTTGGAACAGAAAACCAGTACATCCTGACCCTCGATGGTTGCGAATTCAGACAATGATTGTCTGCACAGCCCACATGGGGTAACTGGATCGCCACTGTAACTGGTGCTTGGCCCACCCACCACGGCCAGCGCTTCATAAGCTCTGCAGCCGGCAGTAACCGCCGCTCCAATTGCGACTCTTTCAGCACACACCCCCACCGGATTGGATGCATTTTCAAAGAACGTTCCGGAATACACTTCACCGGTTGTGCTAAGCAGGGCCACACCTACAAAAAAGCCAGAATATTTGTTGTATGCATTCTCAGAAACTTCACGTGCTCTGGCCAAAAGGTTGGCATATTCGGGCTTTAAATTTGCCTGAAGAATAACCTGCATAGCGCTTCCTCTGCTTTATGTGGGCGACAAAGTATAATTGATTATTGACCTGCGCATCACTGTGCTCATAAAAATATGCAGATGAGCGTTATTCTGAACGGGATCAAAGCCCGCCTTATACCTCTTATATTGGATTAGCTGCATATGTATTACAGACGCTGATATGAGCCTTGCTGCGAAATTGCACAGATGATTTTTAAAGGACAGCTAATTCTCACAATAATTTTTGATGCCTGAAATGCTTTGATAAGCACAATTAGCACTGCAAATTTTAACGCAACCTTCATGATCAGCGTAGCGTTTGCATTGTGACGAGCATTGGGATGCAGGGTACTGGCTGTTATAACTATCCGGGACACAAGTCACACCACAAGTATTTTTTAACCTGCTATAGGTGCAGTTGTCAGCGCATATGGCTTCGCAAGCTTTGCTGTCCTGGTATCGCCTACATTGAGACTTACATTCCGAGGCTGGAAATTGGGAGTTGTATGCATAACACATTCCTCCAGTTGCCATTGCTGTGTCTGTACCTGAGTCTGCTGGTATGGCTGGAGACTGTGCATATGCAATATGCAAAAATGTCATGCTAATAAGCATGAAAATAATACGAGTAGAACGCATGGCTTTGTTTCCCCGATAGTAAAAGTAAAAACAAAAGTATACAAAAATCAACCCTGCGTAAAGCTCCCAAGCTGTGGCCTTCGCTGAGTTAGGCCTATTGAAAAAATTAACCACATCACTTGAGTCATAGATTTAATGGCAAAATCGTTATGCGAAAAGCATGTGATGGAAGAATCATTGGTATGGTTTTACCCTACCAGCAATCGGTATTTTCCTTGGATGAACGTATGCTGCTTTATCTAGAGTATAGGATGGGCTGTTATATTCAATTTAAATTTCATTCAACTTTAACTGAGTAAAGCCTTGGCTCGAGGATGGTTGTAAAAAAATTACATGGAGAGGGTAAATAATGAAAACTGTTGAATATCAAAATATAGAGCTTATCTACCGATTTTTTGAAGAAGTCTGGAATCAGGGGTGCGAAAAAGCCATAGATGAAATGTATGTGCCTGAAGGTACAGCTCATGGCTTAGGTGATCAGTTTAAAAGAGGTCCCCAGCAATTTAAGTTGCTGCACAGGCTTATTTTTGAGACCTGTTCAGATGCTCATGCAGAAGTTGAAGATGTCATGGCAGCAGGTGACCGTGTTTGCATGCGTGGTGTTGTAACCATGAGGCATAAATCTACCGGCAAGAAGCTGCGGCTTGAAGGTGGTTGTTATAGTCGGATCGAAGAAGGTAAGATAGTTGAGGCTTGGAATGGCTGGGATTTTATAGGGGTTTTAATAGAGCTAGGGGTTCTATCCGAGAATTGTCTTGGTGATGCTTTACAAAAAAAGCATAATCAGCCAAACAAGTCAGGTGGCGTTTTCTGCCAGCCACAACGTTGCATATCAATCTGATACTCGGCAACAAACTCCACGCCTTCTTTGCGAAGCATCGCCCGTTGGCGTTCACGTTCACCAGGGTTTGAACGTGTTGCGATCTCCCCCGATGCCATTACTACACGCTGCCATGGAATGTCAGGATCGGCCACTGCATGCAAGGCATGTCCAACATAACGCGCATCTCTTGGTCGATCTGCAAGTAAGGCAATTTGACCATAAGTGGCAACTTTCCCGATGGGAATTTCTCGAATGATCTGATAAAACAGGTTATACAGTTCGGCCTCGCTCAGACCATCATAATCTTTAACAAAATCAACCATCATTATTCACTTAAAGCCGATGTGCAGCACAATTTACAGGAATTAATAGTGAGGTGGGACCTCATCATTATCTTGAAATGCAGCATTTTCAGCCATGCTGGTCATGCGCTGCAATAAGTGCTTATAGCTGTTCTGTAATACCTGGATTTCACTTTGCTGTTTAACAATTACATCGTTTAGGTCAGAAAGTGTTTTTTCCTGAAAAGTAAGCCGGGTTTCTATTTCTTCTAGGCGGTCATTATTCATGGTGCTGAGCAATATTGGACGAAGTTCGCAGTGTAACGTATCTGTAATGGTATTGGCTTTTATCTGACAGGATGTGTTGCCAGGTCGGCAGGATGGTAACCATATTTGGCGCTTATGCATGTGTGTTTATCCCATAACTGGGAATTCAACTGTCCCATTTTTGTCTTTACATGCAAGCAGTTGTTCTTTCGATTGGATAACTGGTTGATAAACATGAACATAACTTTTGGCATGTAATTTGCATATAAATAAGCAGGTACATTCATCTATTGGCTTAAACAGACGTTAGCCGATTGAGTAAAGCAGGAGAAACATATGCGTTTAGCGCTCATTACATGGTTGGCTGGTGCTGCCATCGCTTTTGGTCAGACAATGACCCAGCAAGCAGTACAGCCAGTGGCAAATCACACCCAGCCTGATTATATCCATATGGCTCAGATTATGGATGAAATCAGTGACAGTGCTGGAATCAGCATTGACTATAACACGCTTAAAGATAGCAAAAAGTTGATCATGGTTATCAGGTCAGAGGCTAATATAGGTACAGTTGATGGTTTGAATAAAGTTTATAGATGTATTTGAATACTATGATACATATTGCAGTGCATTCAGGCTAAAACATGCAGGCTTGAGAATAGCCGAAAAGCTTGCATCTAAGCTATTTTGACTGGCGGAATAAATTGATTCTGATGCTTTGATATCAGAGTAAATCACTCATGTTAAACTTGCCTGAATAAGAACCAGGTAAAAGCCCATATGCAAAGCAGACATGAGATTACAAAAAACTGGCTACCCCGATACACCGGTATGCCTCTGGACAAGTTCGGCGAATATATTCTGCTTACCAATTTTGACAACTATGTCAAAACATTTTGTGAAAAATTCAACTGCGATATTTATGGCGAAGGTCGGCCAATGCAGGCTGCTACCAATAATGCCGGATTAAGTATTGTTAATTTTGGAATCGGCTCACCCAATGTGGCAACTATTATGGATCTGCTTAGCGCCATCCAACCAAAGGGTGTACTGTTTCTGGGAAAATGTGGCGGTCTAAAAAAATCCACCGAGCTCGGCCATTTTATTTTACCGATTGCCGCGATTCGGGGCGAAGGCACCAGTAATGATTATTTTGACCCTGCGGTACCCGCACTGCCATCCTTTAAATTGCATAAGTTCGTCTCAGACAAGATTATCGATCGAGGCTTTGAATACCGAACTGGTGTTATCTATACCACCAACCGGCGAGTATGGGAGCACGATCAGGAATTTCATCAAAAACTGATTGATATGACTTGTATCGGCATTGATATGGAAACTGCGACATATTTTATTGTCGGTCATAAAAATCAGATCTCACGCGGGGCATTGTTACTGGTGTCCGATGTTCCGACCACACCAGATGGGATCAAAACCGAAGCTTCTGATAAAAAAGTGACCGAAAATTATGCCAAGCATCATTTGGATATCGGCATAGAAGCGATGACTGATATTGGCGGAAACGGTGAGCAAATCAAACATTTTCAATATTGAAGTATTGGTGCAATACATTGAGTATGATTGTTAATTAAGAGATTCAAAGATGGATAGGCAATTGTCACATTCAGTCATTAAATATGCCGCTGTAGGCATTGTTGTGATGTTAACTGCATTTTCAGTCAGCCATGCTGAGGATCAGCAGTTGTTTGAAACATTGGCTAATCTTGATCAAAGGTTATTTGGCTACTTTAATACCTGCCAGTTGGAAAAACAGAAAGCTTTATTGGCAGAAGATATTGAGTTTTATCATGACAAGGGTGGGTTGACGGTTTCACGCCTGGAATTATTGAAATCCAGCTATGAGCGTTGCGCGAATACTGCAACTAAATTGAGAAGGGAACTGATTAAGGGTAGCCTTGAGGTATATCCTGTCAAGGGTTATGGCGCCATACAAAAAGGCACCCATCGGTTTTATCTGACCGAAGCGGCTCAACAGGAAGTTTTAGTCGAAATAGCACAGTTCACGCATGTTTGGCAGCAAAGTGATGATGGATGGAAGATCACCAGGGTGCTTAGTTACGATCATAAGCCACCAGAGTAATCAGCTTTGTTAGCTGATACTCAATTTTGAGGGTATATCCTGCAAATCGCCTGTTGGAGTGTCTAATTCGGATATCGGTAAAGCTGAGTAATGGGTGGTATTAACTTTAAGCCAACTCACGTCAGTATTGCTGCGTCATTTGAAACCGGCCAGCGAAGGGTTGCCTGGCATCGGGCATTTTGGATACTTCAAGCCGGCTGCACAACATTTGTGGCACGAAGTGATCAACTGGCTAAACAGGCGTTGAAACCAGATCACCGGGTGTGCTTATGCTGTCCCTTCCATTTTCTGTTTAAAGGTCAATTC
>JAJFKX010000060.1 GCA_021772985.1 Gammaproteobacteria bacterium | reverse complement strand
ACATTTGTGGCACGAAGTGATCAACTGGCTAAACAGGCGTTGAAACCAGATCACCGGGTGTGCTTATGCTGTCCCTTCCATTTTCTGTTTAAAGGTCAATTCAATAAATTCAGCTGGTCGAATCATTTGTAAAGTCACCTGAACGATATTGCGTTCACCGCTTTACCATCAATCGGCACATTCAAATTACCCTGTTGTTCGTTGTTGAGCTTGAATGTTGGATTAGCTACCGAGCTAAGCGCGATATTGGCTGGAGCATTCCATACGCCTCTGGTGCTATCCACACTGGTGTAAACACCAGCCATGGCACCGCTGGCCGGCAGCTGGTTGATCTCGTGCAATATCATTTTTTCGATATCCAGCAGAAGCGGTAGTGCAGAGCAGTAGATAGTACATCACCGAGCCATCATCAAATCACCTACTATGACGAGGAGGAAAGCTCTCAACCTGAAAATGACAGGGCAGACTGTATATGCGGAGAGCAGAAATGTGTCTTTTAATTTATACTCCAAGTGGTCTCATATGCTCTAATGATATATATAGGGGTGGTTTGGATTTAGAACCCTTATCTGTAAACTTAGGAATCACATGATCGATTTTGAGGTCCAACAAGCACCGCAAAGTGTGGTTCAAACCCTCGAAGAATCACTGTTTACACTCAATCACTGGCGTGTTGATCCGGGGGCTGGTGTCTTGTCAGCACCCCATAAAACACAGCGGCTTAGTCCAAAACAACTTGCCGTCTTACTTTTTCTTGCTGGAAACCATGGACGAATTGTCACACGTGATGAACTTCTGGAGGAAGTTTGGCCTGAATCAGTGGTAGAAGAGGGTGCCTTAACACGATGTGTCTCTGAGCTTCGCACGCTACTGGGCGATAGCGCGAAGCACCCTAAGTTTATTAGAACGGTTCCAAAGCTGGGTTACCGAATGGTTACAAAACCCGGGCTCATAAGTGAGCAAACGCGGGTGCCGATGAAACAACATCAGACACCTGTAACTCGCGGGCGAGCGATGTGGTCAATGCCTTGGGTTGCCGGAAGTGTGCTCGCTGTTTGGCTTGGTTGGACAACAATCGAGGGGTGGCTAGGCGATGCACGGTCGATCAGAGCAGACGGCTTCGAAATAGCGCAAGAAACACGGCCAGCTGCCAGCACTGACTTTCAACTCGTGCCAGCAACCCGCAAGGCCTTGAAACACTATGAAACAGGCACAGAGCGATTGCGTCAGCTAGATGCTCAAGAAGCGTTTCACCTGCTCCGGATCGCTGCAGAAGAGGACCCAAATCATGCGGGAATACAAGTTGCGCTAGCATCCGCGCTCAGTCTGCTTGGAGACGATGCCCAAGCAAGATCCAGAGCCAGTATTGCATTGAGGCTTGCGCAACACTTAAAGCCTCACGAGAGACTGTGGGTCGCATCCCTCGCAAGCAGGATAATAGGTGACACACATGAGGCAGTCAAAGGCTTATCTGCTCTGAATACTTTAAGGCCGGGCAAGCCGGAGTATGTATTCGCCTTAGTTAGCGCGCAACTGCAGCGCGGAAACTACGCAGAAGCGGTTACCTCTATTCAGAGGTTGAATGGAGTTTCACTGAGTGTTCTCGACGAGGCAAATCGATTGTTGTTGTTATCGCGGGCTTTATTATTCAGCAATGCGGGCCATGAGGCACTAGCTACAGTTCGGACAGCTAAGGCAATAGCACGTAAGGAAAAATTGGATTCGCTATTTGCAGTGGCAGGTCTAGTTGAAGTGCAGGCACTAATTCAACTGGGTGAAGAAGCTGAATTCGACAGTGTCTTTGCCGATGTTGAAAGCGATATCATGGAATTAGGGGAACCGCGCAGAGTAGCCGATCTTCAACTGACCGAAAGCGAAAGGTCGTTTCAAAGATCGCAGATGACTAAAGGAAAAGAGACAGCCTACTCCGCCCTGGTGGAGTTCGAGAGATTAGGGGATTTGAGCGGTCAAGCTGAGGCATTGACTCAGTTAGCAAGATACGCACAGACAGAAGGCGATATGGCCACGGCAGAAGCGATGAGCCTACGAGCACAGGGGTTATATCAACAGGTCGACAACCGGTTCGGCCAACTAACCGTTCTCAACGAACGCGCTGTCAGACATTTGTCTTTTGATCCGATTGAGAGCGCAGAACATCATAAAAAAGCATGTGGCCTATTCTCAGAAGCGCTTCTGATTTCCGATGAACTCAGTAATAAGCACGCATCCGCTGTACTAAGGCACAACCTTGGGCACTGCAGTCGCCTGGCTGGGCAGAACCAGGTTGCCATTGAATATTTCCGAAAGGCGGTTACTGTGTTGGAGGACTTAGGTCTACCAGACGAACAAGCTAATGCTCTCAATTCTCTCGGTCATGCACTTCGTGATGAAGCCAAGCTGCGACAATCCGTTGAGGCATTTCATCTCTCTGAAATTATTGGCCGGCAGTCTTCCAACCCACAGGTATTGCCTACAGCTTTAATGGGTTTAGGCCTTTCATATATAGCTCTAGGTCAATCAGAGTCAGCACTGCGAGCCTGTGAGGAATCTCTTAGTCTATGGGTTGAGCTGGAACAAGCCGAACCTTTTGAAGTGACACAGCTATATTTAGCCAAAGCGCTGATCGGTGTCGAAGATTTGGAACGGGCTCAAGCCTTGATAGATCGCAGTATGTCATCAGCATCACAACGTGGCGATGTGCTAACCGAGGGGCTTGCACGCTATGCAATGGCAGAACTGTTAATGTTTCAGGGCAAACATCAAGAAGCACTGCAACAGCTGCCCGCTGTTCCATCAAGTGGATACACGCTGACCACCAGCCTCCAGGCACATCAGCTGTTGATTCGGTCGGCTTTGGAGAGCGCATTAGCCCGCGACCGAGGGGAGCTCGATCCTGGATTGGATGGCCTGCAATCGGTATTGACCTTCGCTACCCAGCGAAATCTGCGTATCCTTGAGCTGCAAACCCGATTTGCGATCGCAGACGCTCAGCAGTCGGGTGATTCTGCTGTTTATTCCGGATTACAAGAGCAAGCGATCGAGCTGGAGTTACTAGGCCTTGCGCGCCAAATAGAGCGAAGCAAGAAACTCAGATCGGCATCGCTGTCCATGAACTGAGCAATCACATCGGGTTTCATCGTTTGTTGAGATTGCTGAGCAATCCGTCATCTCAATTCGTTGCCTCCGGACGATTGGCCGAACACATTGCGTGTAAAGTCTGGTGTATGGCTTAGCTTCCCATCATCTTTGTCGAGCGACAAGGAAAGCATTGAATTTCTCACCGGGTTAGACCGCGAACGACAGGTTCGCAGCATGCGTGCATGTTGCAGATAACTGCGATTCAGCGACTTTCTAGGCGTTAAATGTGCGTTTGCGAAGATTTCCGAAGGTCTGCGAAGGGCATCCTCACCTAGCATTCTCGATTAGAAAGGCAGAGGCGCGGCAACCAGCCGGGCTTCAGCCACAGATCAATGATCTATGGAGACATGCAGATTATGGCCCGTAACGCACAAAGAACGTCGAGCCGACAACGTACACATGCGACACCGATTCCATTAGTGGTGCTTATCCTGTTCTTCGTGGGGATGGTGCCAGGTAAGACCTCAATCGCACAAACAATCGCAACATATGAATATGAGTGGACCAAGCTTGATCGCATCTCGAAGGTTACCGGGTCCACTGGTCAAACTGATTTCGCCTACGATGGTGATGGACTCCGGGTTAGCAAACAATCCGAGGCTGGTTCTCGGTTCTATGTTCGCGATTCTCAGGGCAGAGTCATCGCTGAATACGACGGCGCCGGAGAGTTGATTGCCGAACATGTCTATGCAGGGGCAAAAAGAGTGGCGAAGATATTGCCATCAGGACGGCGACTCTATTATCACGCTGACATTGTGGGTACCCCATTTGCAATTACCGATCAAGAAGGAGAACTGGTCTGGCGGGGTGAGAGCCTGCCATTTGGCAAAGAAGTGGTGTCCAACGGACTGGACGACGAGCAAAAATTCACTGGGAAGGAACGGGATGCAGAGACGGGTCAGCACTATTTTGAGGCCCGCTATTACGATGAGGAGATCGGACGGTTTCTGAGTATCGACGAAGCGGGCGGGCGCGCCGATATACCTCAAAGTTGGAATCGCTACGCATACGCACTCAATAACCCGCTCGGGCTAGTTGACCCAGACGGTAGACAAGAAACAGAAGCCCAACGAGGTTTTGACCTGCCAGCTCTTGTTATGAAGATAAGAGCGGTGGATGAGGCTGCACAAGCTGTATTGTTTGCTGGATATCGTTATTCGCTACGTGTCTTAGCTGACGGCAGTCTAATAGATGGAATCTCAGCTGATCTGGGAGATATGTCCAGGCTAGTGGGGTTAAGGGATTTGGCAAAGGCGTACCAACCACTGAACTTAGATGGACGGGCTAGCAGCAGTCGTCTGAAACTAAAAAAAACCCTTCGTCGAGTGGGCAAAGGTACTGTCAATGGCCTTGGAATAATAACCAGTAACTATTTCAATGGGATGGAAGCGTTGTTTCAGGGAGGCGATGTGGCAGAAGCCTTAACAGCAGTTCAAACACCTTTGTCTCTGGAGCAGCAAATTGCAGTTTCGGTTCTAGTACACACCGCGTTGAGAGAGTTTCAAGCATTTTTTGGACGCATGTTTGGTGGCTCAGCGGCGGATCGGGATTTGGTACAAACGCAGCAGCATATTGAGGAGGGCATTGTAGAATGATCATGCTTGTCAAACCAGCTTTCGCAGCCCTATTATTTGTTCTCACACCCATCGTCGGGGTTACTCAGGAACCTATGCAAGACGACTTTCTTTCTCAAGTGTCACCCAATCGAACCATAGTACCGGAAACGTATGAACCGTTCTCTGGTTCGTATACGTTCAAATCAATTGATATCAATGTTCCAGGCATCGCTGGCCATGACTTGGTCATTCAGCGCTATTACTCACCCAATGTCTGGAATCGTACCGACACGGCTGCCGTTGACGCTGGTGCGGTGTACCATCAGGCAGCTACCGATAGTCTGGATTTGCTGGGCGGTAACGGTTGGCAGCTGCACATGGGCAAAGTGAGAAACCCATGGGGTATTGGCAGCGGGCAAGCACTGCATGCGCCTGATAATCCAACGGTGGTTATGCCTGACGGCAGTACTCACAAACTTTACCAGTGCTTTGCTGACAACAGTAAATTCCCTTGCGAAACTGGAGACCTGGTCACCTCGGAAGGCTGGCGGTACCGGTTAGAGACCGGCCCTGATGAATACCCCGCGATTTGGTCATTGGCATTGACCAACGGTATGACCTATTTCTTCGAAGCCGCCGCCGCTTCCATCAGTGGGTGTTTTGCCGGGCCATGCTACCCGGCAGGTGCTGATGTTGACCAGGCGACATCGTATCGGGACTTTCTGGGCACGCTGATCACTCAAGCAGTGGAGATTCGAGATCAGCATGGGAACAGCATATATATAAGCCACGACAAAGTTTGGGGTCGAATTGAATCGGTGGTAGATACGGTTGGACGCGAAGTCCGGTTTAAGTATACCAACACCACAAGCAACCCCAATATTCACGATGATGATGACCCCTCAATTCGCCCCAGGCTTACCGACATAGAGTTATACGAAAACAACTCATCCAGCGCGAGTTTTCTTCAGGGTTGGAGCTTTGACTACTACAGCCCATGGGAAGTTGAGTACGACCTTGGGTTTCAAAATCCCCTGAAACGCCAAGTGTACTCGCTGCAGTTGGCCCAGCCGCCCAATGGTAATTCGTGGGGATATTCCTACCACAACGATTCAATAACCGGAGGAGGAGCAGCACTCGCAAAAGTGAGCTATCCTTCCGGGGCCTCAACCGACTATTCCTATACGACACGTTCTTTCAACGCAGGGCACAGCACAGGAACCTTGGGCCAATTAACACTCTCCAAAAAAGAGATAAAGGATTCCAACACTCTGCTCGCAACCTGGGACTATGCGATCGTCAATCCCGGTGATGAAGGCCAGAAAACCACTGTAACGGGCCCAAATGGCTACACGGAAACATATCGGATGCACGGATGGAGCAATTTTGATCAGTTGCCCACACCACCGCCAAATATTGGCCCTGATCGAATCGACACAAACCTATGGCGTACAGGCCTGGTCTACTCGAGTTCGGTCAGTTATGGCGGCCAAACAACCACCACGCAGACCAGCTACACGGCTGGGACTCAACTTTCTTGGGATTATCAAGCTACCACGCCGTGGAGTTTCTTTGTTGGCGGCGTGAATGCTGGCCGACTGCTGGAGGGTGTGTTTTTCGCTCGCCCGACCGAAACGACCACCACAATTACCCGTGATGGTGGAAGCTACGCAACCACCCAATCTGGCTACACCGATTATGGGCACCCAACCCAAATCGAAGAGTCGGGTGATGCTGATCGTTCAACGACACTTAGCTACTGGTATAACAAGGGTTTACGATTATTGGATGGGCGGGTTTCTACTCGTCAAGCGGATCCAGGCGGTCGATCAACGCATAAGTACAACTCGATCGGCATGGAAACAGAGCGCATGGAGAATCCGTCATCGCTCACTGCAACTAACGGCATAAAAACAGCGCTTACCTATTATAGTAACGGCAACCTGGAAAGTACCACGGTCGGCAATATTAAAACGTCGTTCTCACATACATGGGGACAACTATCGAGCACCACGGTAGGATCAAGCTTCACCACGGTTATCCGCAACCACGACATCCATCCGCTTGGAATCGTGGTCAAAGAAGATGACAGCCGTGGCAATCTCACCGAACGTTCATTTGATAACAGCGGCCGACTCATAGCCATCGACCCGCCTGGGACATCAAGCGCCGGTACCAGCATCGTTTACAGTAGCGACAGAAGACTGATGACTGTGGAGCGCGATGGCTACAAAATGGAATATCATTTTGATGCTTTCGGTCACTTGCTATTACGTAAAGACCTGCAAACGGATGACGAGTTGGTTCTAACTTACAACGCGCTCGGCCGAAAAACCTCAGAGTCCCTGCGGCCTGGCGGACAGGGCGGTGATACAACTACTTTCGACGGCTTGGGTCGACCACTAAAAATTGAACATGCTGATGGGACTTCCGTAGGCTACGTCTATAATCTTTCCTCGACCACTGTCAAGGACGAGCGGAACAATTCGACGAAATTTGAGTACCAGAACTTTGGTTCGCCCGGCTCGGGCCGCCTGGTCGGGGTGGTTGATGCAAATGGTAATGACTGGGGCTATACGTACGATGAATTCAATCTCCTGTATGAGGTTGACGCACCGGGAACCAAATTCGATCGCTCGTTCCAACATGACCATCGCCTTTTGCTGACAGGGGAAACCCACCCTGAAAGCGGCGTGACCAGCTACGAATATACGGCGGCAGCACAACTTCAGTCTCGTACCAAGGGCGGGGAAGCCATCAACTATGCCTATGATGCCGCCGCCCGTTTAACATCGATGGGTGATGTTACTTTCGGCTATGACGGCGAGCTCAGAACCATTACAAGCAATTCAGATGCAACGATAGAGCTTGAGTATGATGATGCCGGTCGACTCACCAAACGCAAAACCACGCTATCTGGTTTGGCAAGCAGCTTTGACATTAAGTATTCCTATGACAGCAGGGACCGTCCGACAAAAATCGTTTACCCCTCGGGCCGGACAATTGCTCACAGTTACGACACCAAAGATCGATTGATAATGGTGAGGGATGAATCAATCAACACCGATTTAGTAAGTGACCTTGAATATAGTGTCAGTGGCAGGGTCACGAACATCCTGAATGAAGGTGGTGTTAAAACGGATTATGCATACAACGATCGTTTCCTGCTCGAATCGATGGAAGCGGGAACGAGCAGCAGCGTTAATGATATCGCGGACATAACTTTCCATTACGACGATTCTGGAAACTTAGAGACCTGGACTGACAACCGCAATCAGGCAGCCTCACGTTCGTTTGAATATGACAATCTAAATCGACTAACCAAAACCGTCTCAACCCTTTGGAACGAGGGCGCTACGCAAGGAACACGAGAATATAGATATGACGAGCACGGCAATAGAACAACTGTCCTCAGCAACGGTATTAGTTCCAATTATCAGTACAACAATAACGGGCAGCTAGTTTCGATTGGCTCACCGACAGACTTGACGATCGCTTATGACAATGCGGGCCGAGCTGCAGGGGTAACCCGGCTGATCCAGGACCCCGATCCGGATGACCCCGACGACCCGAACAATCCTCCGCCTGACGAAGCACTGGCCTATTTGACTGTCTCATGTGTGGGTTTGGAATGCACGTTCGATGCTAATGGATCCATGACCCCCAATGGTATTGGTCGTATTGAATGGGACTTCGATGGTGATGGCTTTGCTGATGAAGTGGATTTTGCCTCCCAAGCCGCTGCCCCACCACCGTTGATTAAGACATATATTTATCCTGGCACAGGTGCGCGAACGTCCATTATCAAAGTATGTGATTTTGTCAACACAGCGCTGTGCGATACAGCTAGCCGTACCGCTAACCCGGAGGAAATCGACCCACTACCAACAGCGATCTTCACTGTTGATTGTGATAACAGTGATCTATCGTGTGAGTTCGATGCTTCGGGATCGAGCGACGATAGTGGGATTGTGAGTTATGCCTGGTGGTTTGGTGAGGTCGATTTCGACCCCGATACCCCCGGGCTGGTATCGACAGAGCCGTTTGCGTCCCATGTTTATGCCGTGGCTGATAACTACAGCGTGAGGCTGGTGGTTACTGACGAAGCAAATCAAACGGTAGCGGCTACCGAAACAGCGACACCCGGGGTGCCTCCAACGATTTCATCACTTGATGGACTTAATCGTAGTAAGAAAAGTGGTGCTCTAATTGTGACAGGATATGCTCTGTCTCCAGTCGGGATAGATTGGTCACCAGAAGAGGGCAAACCCCTATTCTTGTTGGACGCTCAAGCTATGGGACCTTTTCCCATAGAAGAAAAATTGACGGCGCTCGAGTATGGGCTGCCTCGCCCCGGCGTCTGTGATTGGGTAGAGCAGCGGTATGGTTGGACCGACCCCAATTGCCCGTTTATCGGGTTTCAGGCGATCCTAGATACTCGGCTCCTCGGAGCGGAGGGGCCAAATTTTCCGTTCGGTCGATCGGCAACCCTCAGAATGTGGCGCGTAACAAACACCGCTGGTTTCACAGATTTCTTATCAACGTCTCAGTTTTGGTCCAAAGTGTTTGATGACCGTCGCGTACCGTGGGTTGGATTTGCCAATGTGCAGGGAGGTTCTGATATGCACCTGAAAGTGCCTAAGGAAGTGATTGATGGGCAGGCAGTAGTTTTCAGAGGCTGGGCGATGGATGATACAGGTGTCGCCCTGGTAGATTTCGAACTGGATGATGGCAGCGGGTGGCGACAGTGGCAACCCACTCAGTTGTGGCGACATTTGCCTGCACCGCGTGATCCGGCAAACCCAAGCCAGTCGATATGCGACAACAATTTTTTCATCACCACGTTGGACGATCCGAACTGTCCCTTCCAAACAGGATGGCAAGCGACGTTTCCGCAAGGTCAACTGGTGATGGGGCAAATCTATCGCCTTCGGGTGACCGGACGGGACCTTCTTGGCAAGCACGGAGACACGACCGCAACATTCGAACTAGTCAACCGCGAACCGTTTGGAGATGGGCCAGCGCTGATACCCACCCAAGCCCCTGCGCCCTCCTTTATCGAAGTGGAGACCTTTGATCTGGGTGGTCAAGACGTCGCGTATTTTGATGCGACGCCCGGCAATTCAGGCACTAGTAACGTCAGGGTGGGTGAAGATGTTGACCTACAGGCCTTTTCCAACGGGCATCTGTTGATCGATATCGACGCAGGTGAGTGGCTGGAATATGAGGTCAAAGTTGCTTCGTCTGGCTTCTATCGATTTCACGTTAGTTATCAGGACAGCGACGGCGAGAGTTTCATGCGCTTTGAGAAAAACGGCTTCGACCTAACCGAGTTGATGCAAACCGAGATAACCACAGGGACTCAGTTCAAATGGCTTGTTTCCGAGCGGGTGTTCCTGCAAGCAACTAAGCCGCTGACACAGGATAGAATTCGGCTGCGATTCCCGTACGATGCGCCGAACTTAAAGATCCACCGGTTCCGCATCTTACCTGAAGATGATTTGGGTCAAGGTCCGCCCGGCGTCCCGCCAAAGGCAATTCCGGGCACTATCCAGTGGGAGACCTTTGATGTTGCTGACCAAGGGTCGGGACAACGTATCTCCTACCAAGACAACGACGATATCAACCTTGCTGAAGCCCCTTTATTACCTGAGGAAAGCGTCGAAACCCTGTTGCTGGATAATCGTTGGGTGGTCGAGGCGCAAGCAGGTGAGTGGCTGGAGTACAGTATTTCGGTTGGAGCCACCGCAACCTATGATCTATCGGTGTCCTATCGAACTGAGTCGGCTGGAACAGTAACACTCGCTTTGAGGCTTGATGATCAACCCCTGGGTTATATTTCCTTACCGGGCACGCAGGGCAGCTGGCAATCCCGTCGCGTAAGTGGGTTTAAATTGACTGCCGGATCTCGGGTCTTGAATGCGCTGGTGGCTCACGGGACTGCATTTCTGGATTCCATGTCGATAGTCCTTCCGACAGCTGCGCCGCCGCCTCCCAGTTGCCAAATACCGGCAGCGCAACCAGACCACCTGGTCGCCTTGTCCGGACAATTGCTTAATATCTCGGCCAGCGCTGACCTGCTGGCCAACGATGGCACGGGTGATTTGGAATTAAGGAGTGTGACCGCACCCTTGTTCGGAAACCTGACCTGGTTAGGTGACGCGTTAACATATGAGCAACAAGGTGCGCCTGTAGATGACTTCTTTACTTACGAGGTAGGAATTGAAGGTCATGATTGTTCAGCAGCGGTTGCCGTATCCATCGACATCGATACACCACCTCATGCGCGTTTTACCGAGACTTGTTCGGGTCTGACTTGTGCTTTTTCAGCGGCAACATCGACAGATGACATTAGCATCCAAAGCTTTAGATGGGATTTGGGTGATGGCGTCATCACCTCACCTTCAACGTCGAGCAGCAAGACGCACACCTACGCGGTAGGCGGAACTTACGAAGTTGAGCTGACTGTTTCGGATACGGTTGGTCAGACTGAGAGCACAAACCGTCTGGTTGCACTAGATGAACCACCGCAGGCCGATTTCTCCGTTGAGTGTCAAGGGACGCTCTGCAGTTTCGATGGCTCTGCATCAACGGATGATATAGGGATCACCTCATATCATTGGGACTTCGGTGATGACCAGGACGCCGCCAGCAGCGACCCCATGGTGGTACACGATTTTTCAAGTGGAGGCGATTACATTGTCAAGCTAACGGTATCGGATTCACTAGGCCAAACGGATACAGATTCCAGCCTCATCGTCTTGGACACGCCGCCAATTGCCGTGCTAGTGGTTAGCTGCGACGATTTAGATTGCATTTTTGATGGTACCGCTTCCGACGATGATCACACCATAAACTTGTATCGCTGGGACTTTGGGGATGGCAGCGGACTCACAACTACCGAAGATGCCGTTGTAGTACACACGTTTCTCGAAGAAGGTTTATATACAGTAACGCTGACAGTCATTGATTCAGCGGGACAGTTGGGCAGCACAGAGTCTGCCGCCACACCCGAGGACTTCATTCAGTTCTTGCTCAATATCACAAAGTAATCATGTTGTCAGGAGAAAGTTATGTTCCATAATACCGATCAGATAATGCCTCGTTGTTGTAACTGGATAATGCTCGTACTTAGCACGTTGTTGTTCGCAAGTGCTGTCTCTGCTCAGAACAGCGGTTCATTTTTCGTCGATATCGAAAATGCTCAAAATTGGACTCAGATAGTAAACTCCAACGGCAGTCGGACTCTCGATATCATTTCGCCCTTATACAGCTTAGCCACAATTAGATTTGTTAACTGGTCAAATGATCACCCCCTGCTACCCCCGGATTTACGGACGTTGTCTGTGGTTTTTTCAGCTGTTCATTCAGAATCCGCAAAAAACGCTATTTCGAGTTGCGAGCGAGCCTCCATTATCTTGCAAGCCAAGCCAGAAAAGTACGACATGTCAGTGTGGTTTTGGTTGTCCGAAGCGAATGCTGCAAGTTACTCTATACAGCAAGACCGGTTGCGGATCGATCTTTCGCCTGACCTGGCTTTCAATGTAGGTTGCGTGCTAAAAAGGGTTTGATATTTCCTTATTTGCTTGATGTTTTTTTCGGGCTTTCTTGCACTCCACTGTTTTTTATTAATGCCATGAAATCCGCCATCACAAGATACGGGTTCCGTCAGGGAACCGTGGTGTGGAATTGGTTACGGAATGCAGGTATTGGCTGGCCCCAAACTTAGTTTGGGCGCCGCACTCTAGGTTACTTCAAGCTCTGCGGTCTCGACCAAGAATTGCATATGTCCCCTCGATACCAATCGGTTCGTATGACACCACCTTTTCCAAAGGTTTTGGCAAGCCTACAACAGTACAGTCGCTGTGCTGCAACGCTTTTACCGGCGCTTTGCCACCACATTGGCTGGGGCTGGTTATATTGTTTTAAGCTATTATTATCGCGGTATCGGCGGTTCTCGGCCACAGCACTACGTGGCTTTTGTTATCGATGTTGTTTGGTTACATGTCTTGGAGCCGGCTTGGTACCAGTGAAGACCTGACTCAAGGTGTTTCCTTGGAATGGTCTCGCTGGTGTAGTGATAAGGATTACCTGTTGGGTGATCAATTATTACCGCTGAAGCATTATCAGCAATTGGCAGCACCTGTACTGGCATATAGTTTTGCGGATGACAACTGGGGAACCGCAGAAGCTGTTGATGTCATGATGCAGGCTTATCCGAATCTAGAACGACGTCATTTGAAACTGGCCAGCGAAGGGTTGCTTGGCATCGGGCATTTTGGATACTTCAAGCCGGCTGCACAACATTTGTGGCACGAAGTGATCAACTGGCTAAACAGGCGTTGAAACCAGATCACCGGGTGTGCTTATGCTGTCCCTTCCATTTTCTGTTTAAAGGTCAATTC
>JAJFKX010000059.1 GCA_021772985.1 Gammaproteobacteria bacterium | reverse complement strand
ACATTTGTGGCACGAAGTGATCAACTGGCTAAACAGGCGTTGAAACCAGATCACCGGGTGTGCTTATGCTGTCCCTTCCATTTTCTGTTTAAAGGTCAATTCAATAAATTCAGCTGGTCGAATCATTTGTAAAGTCACCTGCACGATCATGTATCCATCCAGAATATCCTGGCCGGTCATAGTGCTGCCCAATCCGCATTCAACAGTAAAAGCTTCAGCTGCGGTGGCGCCCATCAAACCTCCCTGGGACCAAAGCCCTTGCAGGAAATTGGAAACCATTGAAGTTACTGTAGCCCAGGTTTTAGCATCATTGGCGGCAAATACAAATGGGTCCAGCGCAGTTTTGATGGATTGTTCTACGTAAATCAAGGTGCGCCTGACTTGGATATAACGCCAGTCGTTGCTGTTGCCATCCAAAGTCCGGGCACCCCAGACGACACTGCCCCGGCCAGTAAATTCACGGATCGCGTTCACCGCTTTGCCGTCAAGCGGCACATTCAAATCACCTTGTTGCTCATTGTTGAGTTTGAATGTTGGATTGGCTACCGAGTTAAGCGTGATATTAGCTGGTGCATTCCATACGCCTTTGGTGTTATCCACACTGGTGTAAACACCAGCCATGGCACCGCAGGCCGGTAGCTGGTTGATCTCGTGCAATATCATTTTTTCGATATCCAGCAGCAATGGCAGTGCAGCAGTCAGGTTCTGGTTCAAGTGTGTCACCGCCTGATTATCTGTTCGTTCAGTGGTATCAATTGCATCAATATAATTTTGTACCTGGAGTTGGCGAGGTGTGTTGCCATACAGCTGGGTATTTTCGTTGCTGAGCACTGTTATTAGCGTATCGATCGATTGCTTACTGATAGTGGTGTAATCAATTTCATTAGCCTGGGTGATTGTAGAATCCAGGAAAGGGAAATAAGCCATGCCGTAATTGAGAAATTCGCTGCCGACATTTGTTTTGAAATTATCAATAACGTCTGTCAGGTTCTGTTCAGTAACAGATTGAGTTCCATAGACATCCAAAATAGCTACCCGGTCCTGCAGATCAGCACATTGCTTTGACATTTGCCTTACCACATCCTGGAACCCATCTGATACCCATGGTTTCTGATCGATACCATTATTAGTCAGCAATACGCTATCGGGAACAACCAGCATGGTTGGCCCAACCTGGTCAGCAATCAAATCCAGGCCTTCGGCCAGCGCTTTCGGGTCGATTATGACCCCTTCGGGGGAACTGTTCTGAGCGGTATAATCGCCCACAGAAACCACGTAACAATTATCACCGCCGTTAGCGTAAAACAACCGCATGCTGTTATACAGGTTAAATTCGGAGAAGCTTGTCTGAATCAGATCATAGTACTGGTGCCTATCTGCTGACTGCACCTGGAAGCAATAATCTCCGTTGCTGATTGCAGTTGGGTCATCAATAGCAACAATATCAAATTGAGGTTTGAAACCAGTGCCGAATATTGCTTCAAAATCTGCCAGGGAGCTGATTTTTATAGGCTGCATGAACATTGATTTGCCACTTGTTTCAGCTTTTTCGGTATAGCCAATAAAAGCTGGCACCGAAGTTTGTACGCCGACAATAGATGGAGGGAAGGCATCTAATTCAGTGACGTAAACACCTGGGGTTTTGCTTTGCTGATAGTCGGTGGGAGCCATTTTGGTTTTCCTTGAAACGGGTGATGAAAAAGCTTGCTCATGAATATGATGACTTATATACAGCTGAAAATTCAAATCTTGAACCAGATGGCTATATTCTGCAGAATCAAAACGACAAACTGTATCGGCATATATAAATGTGTACTTTATACTTAACCAAGCCAATAGAGCCTGTATATATGAAATACTCAATTGCAGCCATAGCAATACTTTGTTGCGGTGTTTCCTGTAAAGGCGTTACTGAATCGACTGCACCAGTTCAGCTTGAGTATCTCTGGTCTATAACTGAAGGGTTCCAGTCGCCAGAATCGGTTATCTACGATCAGCAACGCGATGTCTTGTATGTTTCCAATGTCTACGGTTATCAGAAAAACGGTCTTGGGTTTATTTCAAAAGTATCTACTGAGGGTGAAATACTGGAACGTAATTGGCTGACTGGCCTGAACGGTCCCACCGGGATGGCGATATGGGATGACAAGCTTTATGTGGCTGATATTGATGAGTTGCTGGCCATTGATTTGCAGACTCAGCAGATCACAAGCCGTTATCCATCGCCGGATCAAAACCCTGGTCTTAATGATGTCACAGTTGATCAGTCAGGCCACATTTTTGTATCGGGCTCGATGAGCCGAACAATTTATCAGATGCAGGAAAGACAACTGCAAGCGTGGCTTAGCAGTGATCAACTAAGAGATGCCAATGGCTTATATGCTGATTCAACAAGTATTTTATTTGTCGGATATTACCTGCGTGAAATCGCTTATTCGGGTGGCGCGATCCAACCCTTGGGAAATGCTGACACACTGGTGGATTTGGAGAGTGTCGAGTCTGATGGACAAGGAGGATATTTCATTACCGCGATTGGGGCCCGGCCTATTCATCACCTAAGTGCCGCAGGTGAACTTACTGTTGTGCTGGAACGTGATACATTCAGTGCAGATATCGAGTATATAAAGTCCAAAGACATGTTGTTGGTGCCCAGTGGTGATAGCCGGTTGTTTGCTTTCTCGGTTGAGTCCAAACGACGATAGATAATTGCCCGTCGAAAAACTGCTGCAGATCACATATGAAACAGAGCCGAATGATATGGGGCGTTTTGCTGTTATGGTTGCTGACGGCAGCGGCCGGCTGTTCGATAACACCCGATAACGATACAGCTGAACAGCTCCGGCCATTACTAAACAGTGAAAGAATCCAGCTAAAATTCGGCAGTTACGGTATTGATGTTCTGGAAAGTGGCTCAGAGATCAGGGTGTCGAATTTATATAGCCTGGATGACGATCAAAAAATCACCCGAACATTCGCTGTTGTCCAGTATCCTGCAACGGTTGATCCCAGGTTTGCTCAGGAGCACCAGGTCATTTTGAATGGCGGCTCGATTGGGGCCGTGTTTAAGCGCAACGGTTGGAGTGTGATTAAGCGCCACCTGTATTTTGGTGAAGTTGAAGAGTCCACTGACTATGCAGGTATTTATCGGTTAATGGGCAATATCGATCCGATCGAGCTGGCGGTGCATGTTTATGAACTGGCTGTTCGAAAAAATGATACTCAGCTTTCCTATGCCCGGATTGCCGAGGTTCATCATCCTGCGTATCTGGCGTTTGATGAGCTGCGTCGAATATACCCCCAACTTTTCGATGAACTGTTGGTTAAATCCGGTTCAACTGACGGGTTTCTTGAAACAATAACGCATAAAATGAAGCGGCAGGTTTCCGGAAGGTTACACAGTAACCCAAGCAATTAGACTGCTAGGCAAGCAGTACGGTTGCAGTTGAAATATGCAGTCGTCAGAATTGCCAAGAACAAAAATCGCTGAAGGTTGCCGGGCAAATGCCCGGCTTTGTTTTTGCCGCTACTGAATGTTCAATCCATCACCGGTATCAATATTAATTGAGCTTCAAATGCCGGGCCAAATAATCAATCAAATACCGCACCCTGGTAGGTAAGTGGTGCCGGTCAGGATAAACAATCCAGGTTGCGGCATCATCGACCTCATAATTTTGCAAAACAGGTATCAGCTCACCGCTGTTGAGCTGATCGTTTACGTAATAATCGGATATGCGAATCAGGCCGATATCCTGAACAGCAGCAGCGACCAGGGCTTTACCGTTATTACATACCCAGCTGCCTCGGACCTTAATTGCGCGAATAACATCGGGATAGGCAAAACGCCATGCCATATCCGGCAGGGTCAGGCAGTTATGTGAGCGCAAATCGTCGGGCACTTTTGGATGGCCGTTTTTTTCAAAATAAGCTGGACTGCCACAAACCAACAATCGTCGCGGCATGACTTTGCGTGCAATCAAGCTGCTATCTTGAAGGGCGCTCATTCGGATGGCCAGGTCATAGCCTTCTGCGACGATGTCAATAACTTCCATTCGGGTATCCAGCTCGATGCTGACTTCCGGATATTTGGCTGTGAATGCGGCAATTGCCGGGGCTACATATTGTTCAGCGTACAGGCCCGCAGCAGTCACCCGTACCAGACCTTTGGGCTGTTCCTGCAAGTCTGCCATGTCAGATTCCAAAGCATCCAGCTGATCCAGAATGGCACGGCTGCGCTCGTAATAGGTGCGACCCATATCGGTCAGGGTTACACAACGGGTGGTGCGATGCAGCAACCGGGTATTTAATCGCTGTTCCAGACGTTTGACTTGTCGGCTAATAAAAGAAGGGGATACAAACAACGCATGTGCAGCAGCAGTAAACCCATTGTGCTCAACAACACCTACAAATTCACGCAAGCCTTCATATGTTTTCATTATTGCTCCTGGACAATAATGTTTGAACAAAAACGCCTATTAATCTTATATGGGAAACAATGTATTGTAAAACGCATAACCAATAACTCTGTTTTTCAGTGCAGGGAATGAGTAGAGGAAAATCACATGACCCAACAAAATAATACAAACCCAATTACCCGCGGTGCGCATCACGTCGGATTGACCGTGCCTGATCTAACAGCAGCACAAAGTTTTTATGTTGATACGCTTGGTTTCAGTGTGTTAGGGGAAGTACCTGATTACCCAGCGGTGTTCCTTTCCGATGGCAGTACCATGATTACCTTATGGCAAGCTGCAGATCCAGCTTCTGCGGTTAACTTTGACCGCAAAAATGTAATCGGCCTGCATCACCTGGCATTCAGTGTAGATGGTGACGCAGCTTTGGATCAATTGCATACCAGGTTGCAGACAACAGCAAATGTGGAAATCGAGTTTGCCCCGGAACACTTGGGCGGTGGGCCAACCAGGCATTTTGTAATTGCCATGCCAGGCGGGATTCGGATCGAATTCATCGCGCCTGCAGGCTAAGTACAAAATGGTCATGGTTAGTATAGATACTCAGTCGCCATTTCATCGCGGCGAGCGTGAAGTCCAGGCTCGTTTGGGCGTGCGTGAACAAGCTGAGGGTTTAGGTAGGCGGTTTATCAGGGATCACCTGCCAGAACAACACCAGGCGTTTTATGCACAGTTGCCGATGATATTTGTTGGTTCGGTTGACCAGCTCGGCAGACCCTGGGCATCAGTGCTTGTTGGTCAATCAGGCTTTATCAGCACACCGGATGAGCATACCCTGCATATTAATACCCAGCCGATTTTTGGCGACCCACTTAAACATAATTTATCAGTCGGTATGCAGGCAGGGCTGCTGGGAATTGAGTACCAAAATCGTCGCCGGAACCGGATGACAGGTAAATTAACCGGTCTGCACCAGGATGGTATTGAGATTGCCGTCGACCAGACGTTCGGTAACTGCCCACAGTATATTCAGGCACGTAATTATACTTGCTTGCCTGGTATTGACAGACTGGGCGAACAACGGCCGGTTCAGCAGCTTACCCGGCTCAATCCGCGGGCGCGAGCAATGTTGTCAAGCGCTGATAATTTTTATATTGCCACCCATTATTCCGAAAACCCTGAAGACATCAGCCACGGTGCGGACGTATCACATCGCGGTGGCAAGCCGGGTTTTGTCAGGGTTGAAGATGATCGGAGCTTCACTTTTCCGGATTTCACTGGCAACAATCACTTCAATACGCTGGGAAATATTCAAATGAACCCGCGGGCCGGTTTGCTGTTTATCGATTTTGATAATGGTGATCTTTTGTATCTGACGTGTTCGGCTGAAATTATCTGGGACAGTGAAGAGCGACAGGCATTTGACGGTGCCCAGCGCCTGGTGCGCTTTACGCTGGATGAAGGGTTACTGGTAGAACAGGCGATGCCTATCCGCTGGGAGTTTTTGGAGTACTCTCCGAGCCTGGAAAAGACAGGTTCTTGGGAAGAAGTTGCTGAGAAAGTTGCCGAGCGTGCTGAAGGCAACGTTTATCGAAACTATCAAGTGACCCAGGTTGAGCGTGAAAGTGAAATCATCAGCTCTTTTTATCTCAAACCGGCAGATGGAGAAAATATTCATTGCCACACAGCGGGCCAATTTCTACCTATAGAAATTCAGCTGCCGGGTTCTGAATCATCCATTTATAGAACCTATACAATTTCAAATGCTCCCAATGCTGAGTTTTATCGACTGACTATTAAAAAAGAACCGCCGATAAAAGCCGGAATGCCTGCTGGGCTATCGTCGAATTATTTTCATGATCAAATTGAGCTTGGCTCAACCATCCGTGCCTTGTCACCTCGTGGCAAATTCACATTGAATGAAACAAGCCTAAGGCCAGTAGTACTGATCAGTGGTGGTGTCGGCATTACCCCGATGATCAGCATGTTGGAGCAGCTCGCCGGTGACAGCACCGGTTGCGGTTGCAACAGACAGGTTTGGTTTATCCATGGAGCCCGCAATTCACAGCAGCAGGCATTCAACAAACAGGTACGTGAGCTGGAACAAGATTGGCCCTGTCTGAATGTACATTATCGTCACAGTCAACCGTTGGCGGATGATGTTGCAGGTGTTGATTACGATAGCCGGGGGCATATTGATATTGAGTTACTTAAATCGCTATTGTCATTTGATGATTACGATTTTTACCTGTGTGGACCGCAGGTGTTTATAGAATCCGTGTATACCGGGATTAAATCACTAAATGTTGCTGACGAACGCATCCACTACGAATTCTTCGGTCCAGGTGCCGCATTGCATAAAGAAAAATCCAATGGTTTTAACAAGTCGGTTAAACCACTGGGTGATCGCAAACCCGTCAAGGTTGAGTTCGCCCGATCCGGTATTGAAGCAATATGGGACTCATCCAAGGGTACATTACTGGAATTGGCAGAAGCTGAAGGCCTGCAACCGGTTTACAGTTGTCGTTCAGGGGTATGTCAGACTTGCTCTTGCAAAATAATTTCCGGCGATGTGGATTATGCAGAACCGCCGATGGCCGAACCGCAACTGGGTGAAGCGTTGATTTGTTGCAGCATACCTCAATCAGAGCAGGGTGGTCACAGCGATGTGCCACTGGTTCTTGATTTATAAATGGAGGGTGAAAAAAGCGTACGCTAATATCAGATAGGCTTATTTCCCACGGCATAATGCCTGCTGTGCAGGAATAAGCCGTTCACAATGTTGTTGCTCACGGGCTCGTTTTAATGCATTTGTATACCACTCAAGTTCATCCAGGAATTTAGATATTCTGCGATCATAAGCCTGATCCAGAGCGTTGCCGTTCTCATCAAACGATTTACCTACGTTAGACACTGGAAAAGCACTGGGAATACTGGGTGTACCCAGTTCAGCAAGTAATGCCCTCAGTGTTATCAGCGCACGCACTCCGCCAAAAGGACCTGCCGAATAGGTGACAATGCCGCTTGGCTTATATAAATACTCACTTTGAAAGTGATCAAGCAGGTTTTTCAGTGCTGCCGGTTCACTATGGTTGTACTCACCGCTAACGATTACAAAACTATCTGCGCTATCGAGAATTTTAGCAACTGCAACCATTGCAGCCGGGGCATCGTCTTGAGTATATTCTTTATACATCATATCCAGAAACGGCAACTGATAATCCAGTGGATCAACAAGCGTAGCGTTATGCCCACGTGCATTAAGTTGGTTGATAACAAACCGAGCAGCTTTAATACCTTGTCGATTCTGTCGAACACTGCCGTAAATTACCGCGATGTTTAATCCAGCAGGGTTGTTCATTATTTATCTCCAGGTAGATACTGCATGCCAGCTCTTATCCTAGCAGAATGCCTTGGTACTTGAGTTATCGATCAAGCCAGATAAGCAAAGCTTTTGCGTTGCATACAGGTGATGCGATAGTCTGTCGGCCACAGGCCGCTGCAAAGAAAATAATGTATATACCCAAATACTTCGAGATAACCGATAAACAGGAAATACTGGCTTTTATTGAAGCCAATTCATTTGGCCAAATTATTTCATCAGTTGATAACAGGACGTTCGCTACCCACTTACCTTTTCTGATAAGTGCTGATAATCGGCAATTAATTGGCCATCTCGCTAAACAAAACCCACAATGGAAAAGCATCAGTGGTCAAGAAGTGTTGATCACTTTTCAAGGGCCGCATGATTATATCTCCCCTTCATGGTATAGCTCCCCGAGCGTACCGACCTGGAATTATCAGGCAGTGCATGTGTATGGGAAGTGCAGGATATTTGATTCAGCTGATAGGTTAAAACAGGTTGTGGATAGCCTTGCCGCAAAGTACGAAGCCGGCTTTGAGCAACCCTGGCAACCAGAATACAGGGCAAGCATGTTACAGGCCATTGTTGGCATGGAAATTGAAATTACCGATATTCAGTGCAAGTACAAACTTAATCAAAATCGCCCAATTCAAGATCAACTGGAAGTTGCCAGGCAACTCAAGACAAGAGGGTCTGCAATGCTTTCAGAGGCTATGTTGAAGGCCAGTGGAAAAGCAGCCAATGGATAAATTTGATATTGAAACAGTGAATGTTCCCCGAAGACTGAAAGATATCTGCTGGGATCAATGGCGAGCCAAAGACCCAGCGACATTGCTGTTTGTAGTTCGTGATGGGCGCATTTTGTTAATCCGAAAAAAGCGTGGCTTGGGCGCTGGAAAAATTAATGGTCCGGGTGGTCGTCAGGAGCCCGGCGAGTCGATTTTGGAATGCGCAGTTCGTGAAGTTCAGGAAGAGTTACTGATTACTCCGTTGAATCCAGTTTACTGTGGTGAAAACCTTTTCCAGTTCACCGATGGTTACTCGTTGCATTGTTATGTATATCTCAGCAATGACTTTACCGGTACACCAACGGAAACAGAAGAGGCTATACCCTTATGGTTTGAGACAAGTGAAATCCCATATGCTGAGATGTGGGAAGATGATCACTTGTGGCTGCCGCTGGTGTTGGCAGGGAAACCCTTTTCTGCACGGTATATTTTTGATGGTGACACGATGCTTGATTATGAAATCGAGCTTCTTAAAGACCGGCCAAAGATTGCACCGGCAGATAGTTGAGAAGCGTTGAGCATTAAGTTAGCTTCAGGTAAACCGGCTACTGATTTGTATCGCCCAGAACAGCTTGAAGTTTGAGAAATTCGGCTGTCCATCTTTGATAATCGTGGCGTTGGTCTTCAAACAGTGTTCCAAGCATGGCCCCTGGTAGCGTATAAGTATTCCGTTGTGGCTGTGGGTTTTTGGATATACGTTTCTGTAAGCTGTTGCTAATTCCATCTGCAACCCATTTTTGTAATGCTTTGAATTCATCAGCCCGGCCATTTTTTTCGGCCATCGTCATAAAATTCCCCGGCAGTCGATAGGCGCTGTATGGTGCATCAAATGCAGCATGCCGTTTGACTTCATCTGCAATCAGATCAAGTGCGCGGTCAGGTTCCCCGCGCTGGGCCAGCTGGCGGGCAGTTTGTGTCAAAGGATAAGTGATACCTTCGCGATCATATGCTTGTATGCCGAATCGCTTTCGGTACATAGGGATGTCATTATCAATAATCTGATCAACCATATTGAATGCATTGATGCGGATTATCATCAGACGTTGCCAGGCAACCCGTCCAAAATTATTATCATGGTCACGAAATGCCATAAAACCATCTCGAGCCGGTTCAGGTTCGAAATTCATAAAATGTGCTTCAGCCTTTAAAAAACGTTCTTTTTCATCAAGGTTTTCAGTCTGCATGCGACTAATAATTGGTTTGGTTAATGTGGTTCGATTAGCAGCCGGAGCATATGACATCGCTCGAAGCATTAATGTAGTTGCTTCGCTGGGTAGTAAGTCTGGTGCGGCAATGCTATGCCCGATAACGGTACAGCTAAAAATAATCAGACTTAAACATTGTTTTAATCGTTGCATATCAAATCCTTAAAATGACGGCTATGTGTCAGGCATGGCTGGGTGTAAGTAAAGCGTCCAAGTGTCAAATTGTCTACTTGATATAGATGAATTAGCTTGAATCAGCATGAATTTCGCTGAAACAAACAATCAATATCGGTGGTCGGAGCTGGAAAATATCCCTGCGAGAGTCGAGGTGACGAAGATTAGCCGACTAGGTGATTGGATAACCTTATATATAATGAAAGATATCTTCATTCGGCATAACCGTTTTCTGGATGCGTTTTTAAACTTGACTGATAATTGGTTGAATACTATTAGAGCTGGGATAGAGGTTTATTGCGATAATCAGGTATTAATAAAGTTATACAATAAGTTTGGCGTTATTAGGGAAAAGGAATGCAGATGTTAGGCATATGGAAACAGCAACTACGCTGATGCCTATATGCTGGTAAGAATAACAGATGACTGAGTAATATATAGTTAAACAAGTGTGCATAAACGGAGGGTAAAAAAATGCTAGAAAATAAATTGAGCAATTTCCACTTAATTTTAAAAAGCCCTGTTATTACAACTATCATGGCAGGCTTGCTTACCGGTCTGCTTGGCCCATTTTTGCTTGAACAATCCAAGCAGAACGCAATAGATGAAGATCAAGCAAAACGCCAGCATCAGGCATTTGTGGCCAAACAATTGGAGGTGCTTGATCATGCCAACCTGGTGTTATGGAATTTCCGTGCCTCGGCTGAATTTTTAATGTTCGATTTTATTCACGGTCAACCTGATCAGGCAGTATTGGAGCAGCACCTGGATGATTATGAAAAAACATCCAGGCGCGCGAATGCCGATTTGGGTGCAACAGCAACCCGGGCAGAATTTTACTTCCCGCAAAGTGATTCACGTAATGAGCTGTATTTGATTTTCAGGAAATTATTCTCTGTTGATACAAAAATATATCTACAGTTAGACGGTCAGGACCGTCAGCCTGCTAACCGCACTGAAGAGTCCGACAAAGCCTGGACGGATGTTCAGAAGGATATGGAAGCAGCTACTGAAGAAATCCGAGCTGTACTGGCCAGATTATCAAGGCATGTTGGGGATTTGCCTGAATAGAATGCTGGATGAGTGGTAACTGGTGATCTAATCCGGATGGACTACAATAACGCAAAATAATCAAATTGTTGGTAAACCGATGTCTGGCAATACTGAATCGAAACTGGAAGGTGGTTGTGCCTGCGGCACATTACGCTACAAGCTGACATCAAAGCCGATGTTTGTGCATTGTTGTCATTGTTACTGGTGCCAGCGTGAATCAGGTTCTGCGTTTGCACTCAATGCGATGATCGAGGCTGACCGGGTGCAATTACTACAAGGCCAACCGGAATTGATCGACACGCCATCAAACAGTGGCAGGGGACAAAAGTTCTCCCGTTGCCCGAGTTGTCATATAGCAGTGTGGAGCAATTATGCCGGCGCCGGAGATACATTACATTTTGTCAGGGTCGGGAGCTTGGATAATCCAGGTCAAATATTGCCCGATATCCATATATATACCGCATCAAAACAACCATGGGTGCTGATACCTGAGAATCTACCGTCTGTGCCGGGTTATTATGATTACCGGCAGTACTGGCCCGAACAAAGTCAGGAAAGATTGCAAGCTTTAAGAAATAACCGAGGATAGAGCGTATGCGAATTGCAGTTATCGTATTAAGTTTATTACTGTTCACACCGGGTGATACTCTGGCATGGAGTAAAACCGGACACCGGGTAACCGGTGCTATTGCAGAGCAATATCTTTCTGATGATGCCCGTCAGGCTATTCAGTCCATATTGGGTGTTGAAACCTTGGCAGAAGCCTCGACCTGGGCAGATTTCATGCGAGCGAGTGCGGATGAATTCTGGCTTAGCGAAGCCGGGCCATATCATTATGTAACCATTCCCAGCGGACATCATTACACCGATGTAGGCGCACCACCGGAAGGTGATGCGGTTACTGCATTAAAGCAATTTGCTGAAACATTAAATAGCCCACAAGCAAGCCTTGAACAAAAGCAACTGGCATTGCGGTTCTCTGTGCATATTATTGGAGATTTGCATCAGCCGATGCATGCCGGCAATAGTACAGACAGAGGCGGAAATGATTTTCTGGTTACATTTTTTGGTGAGGTCAGCAATTTACATCAGGTTTGGGATGGTAAGTTGATCGATGATGAGCAGCTTTCCTACAGTGAGCTGACTGCATGGCTGTCATCCAGATTAACACCGGATTTGGTAGAGCAATGGAGCGAACCAGACCCGGTTGTATGGATAACGGAAAGTGCTGAGCTGCGTGACACCATTTATCCGGAGCGTCGTGATTTAGGCTGGGATTATATTTTTGCACACCGTGAATCGGTCAGAACCCGTCTGTCTCAAGGGGGTGTGCGTATGGCAGCTTATTTTAATCAACTGTTTTCAGCAACCCAGTAATGCTCTATCGGTTGTTATTACTCAAAAGATAATCTGATAATGGAGTATTACAACAATAGTTTAATACGATAATTACATCGGGGTTAGCGCTACTCCAGGTAAGCAGTACGGAAAATTCCAGCTACACAGGTTGATACTGCTTTTCAGCTTGCATTGATAGTGTTGTTGGGTATACTTGCTACGAATAAAGTCGTACAACTTCTGCATTATGCCGCTAAATCCATGTGTGCCTGCTCGTAATATCTCCCTGTTTTTTCTAATTTGCATTGGTCTGCTGTCCAGCGAGCTTATTGGTGTTGTCCAGGCTCAGCAACCGGTACAGGTAGCCCACAGCGGTACCTATCTAAGCTCTGGCCGCGACGGTGAAGGCTGGCTGGTGGAAGTGCTCAATGACAGCACAGCTTTGATCATCTGGTTTACCTTCACACCCGATGGCAGCGATACCGGTATCCAGGCCTGGTTCGGCGGTATCGGCAGCATTGACGGTAACCGGATCATCGTTAACTCAGCCAACATCACCAGCGGCGCGATGTTTGGTTCTGGGTTTGATCCGGATGATGTAATCAGAACCCCCTGGGGCAGTATCGAGTTTGCCTTTGATGATCCCAACAGCGGAACCATGATGTTTGCCGGTTTGCCTGAATATGGCTCCGGGACTCGACCGTTTGTCCGGTTGTCGGGCATTGTTGGATTGCCGTTTGGAGTGGCGCCGGGTGAATTACCACAGCCG
>JAJFKX010000058.1 GCA_021772985.1 Gammaproteobacteria bacterium | reverse complement strand
GTATTTTTGAATATATTGAGGTTTTTTATAACCGGCAACGTATTCACTCCAGCTTGGCTTATCAAACACCGTATGATTATGATGTGGCAGCTACTGCCACTTAACTACTGTGTCCATTATTTTGAGGAGATCCAGGGTGTCTAGATATTTTGTCCGTGGTGAAAAAATATGAATTATGAACTTAACCTAAA
Organism: Gammaproteobacteria bacterium; assembly: GCA_021772985.1. Taxonomy (GTDB): domain Bacteria; phylum Pseudomonadota; class Gammaproteobacteria; order Xanthomonadales; family Wenzhouxiangellaceae; genus JAJFKX01. The sequence goes on along the minus strand of JAJFKX010000058.1, from coordinate 187,520 downwards.
GACTATCTCAACATTTGTTGGGGTCGTCGGATTGGTTTTTAGCGTATATAAGTTTATCCAAATACAGGAAATAGAAGCAGCAAAACCATACCTAGAGAAAAAACTGGCTTGGTGCGAGGAAGCAGTTGAAACGGCATCCTCGATTGCAAATAGTAAGGATGAAACAGAAACTAAGGAGCAAAGATTCTGGGAATTATATTGGGGTGTTATGGGCATGGTAGAGAAGCAGGAAATTACAAATGCAATGATGGAATTTGGCAAAGAACTTGAATCTCGTAGTAATCTAACTGAAAAAGCACTTGCCATAGCACATGCTTGCAGGGCTGAGTTAACTAATGATTGGTCTTCAAGTTGGGCGCGATAAATCTCCTAATAAGTCGACCAAACCGAACAGCTTTACCGCCGCTTATCTTGGAGTTGGCATCACCGTGAAGTGATAAAAAGTAAAGTCATCTTATGCAATTTCAATTAGCTAAACCATCATCAGGTTTTGAAAATATTGTAAGATTGCGGCTATGAATAATGGGTGTCTAGTTGTTTTGACTCATAAAGTGAAAACAGTGCCTAACAAGGCGCTGACACCCTTCGTGCTGGAAGAGGCTACACTTAGCCAGCCCAGTAGCTTGGGGTAGACTGTCTCAGTGGTTAATGATAACCGATATCGAATATTTATTATTGGGGCGGGATTTTCAGTCCATGCTGGATTACCTTTAGGAAAGGATATTTTGCCGTTAGTACGTAATCAGATTCATGATAGATTAGGAAAAGAGAACAAACTAGAATCGGATTTGTCACGCTACCTTTCTTACAGAAAAAGATGTGAATTCATCACAAAAGAAACTCCTGTAGATTACGAAATATTTATGTCATTTCTAGATATGGAACACTATCTGGGTTTGAAGGGCAACGATACATGGAGCGAAGAAGGAAATGAATCTCAATTAATGATTAGAAATGGGATTATGGAGGTAATTTATTCGCTACAACCTGATGTCCCAACAGATGAATGTATAAAATTTTGCCAGAACCTATCTCCCTCAGACACAATCTTAACTTTTAATTATGACACGTTAATTGAAGATACTCTCGACTATCTTGGCATTCGCTATAGGCTATTTCCTAATAGGTTAAAAAAAAATATTGCATCAATTGACAGTGAAGCTGAAGAAGGCGAGATTGTCATCTTAAAGCTGCATGGTTCCATAGACTGGTTCAATAAGGTTTCTTATATTAAAGACAGAGAATTATCAAGACAGCATAAATTTCCATGGGAGTCAGCACACCCTATATTCAAACAAGGATCAACTATAGAGCACCTTCAGCTGACAGAGGGGCCTCGTGAAGCGAGCGATCCGCTCCAATACATATATAGAGTGAATGACTTAAACCAGGTTCTAGGGGCAGAATTTTGGCAATGCAATCCGTTAATATTATCACCTTCTTCATCGAAAATTCTGTATGCTGATCCAATAAAAGGACTCTGGCGTGGCATTCAAAAAGCTGGTGGTATGAATTTTGGTTTGGGTGTGATTGGATACTCTTTGCCTCCATACGACGAATATACGAAGCAGGCCCTATACCACCTTATACGTAATTACACTGAATTTTCGTTCGACCTAGAACTTGATGGATTAAGAAAGAGCCCGGTAAGAATCCTTGATTACGTTCCTAGTGGCGAGTCAGATTGGAGGATTCGGAGGAATTACTCATTTATCAACTGGGAAAGATGTGAACTCATAACATCAGGGGTTAGCATTGATGGGATTGAGTGGATAATGCAATGAAGCCACCTAGTGAAAATATGCACCCAACACCTTCGGCGTCGGTAATTCAAACGCAGAAACTAGATACCCGATAAATATGTGCGCATAATTTTCCATAGATACGATAATTCCTTTTCGCGAGCTACGTTTTCAGCATCACTACGCATAATACGGATTCTCCCCCGCCTCATGATCCGTCACATCCTTCACACCTTTAATCTCCGGGAATTTTTCCAGCAGGTTTTTTTCAATGCCGTCCTGCAAGGTTACGCTGGCCTGACCACAACCCTGGCAACCACCACCGAACTGCAATACCACAATCTGATCAGAGGTGATTTCAATCAAACCAACCCGGCCACCATGCGAAGCAATTTGCGGATTGATTTCTGTATCCAGCAGCCATTGAACCCGTTCAGTTAATGGTGCGTCACTGGCGGGGCTATGGCCTTTCAGACCCGGTGCTTTGATGGATAACTGACCACCGGTTGATTCCGCAGTGAAGTCGATAGTGGCATCTTCCAGCCAGGCATAGCTCTGCTGGTCTATATAAATCAAGAAACTGTTGCAGTGCTGCTGATGGTCGTCTTCTTCAAGTTCATCAGGCTCGCAAAAGGTTAGTTCCACATCAGCACTGGGCAGACCAGCGTTCAGGGCTTTCAGGCGCAGTCCCAAACCGGGAATGTCCTGCTGCTCGATCAGTTTTTCAAAATGGTTGGCAGCGTTTTCGGAAACCGAAATCATGTTTACTCCGTTAATTGTTGTCCAGCATGCTGTGGTACAAAAATGGCAATGATTCATCCAGACGCCAGTCGATGCCGGAATGATTACCCTCGAACTCTTCGAAATGATGGCGAACGACAAGTTCCTCAAGTCTTTGTTGCAATTGCCGGGTGCCGAACTGAATATTGTATTGATCACGGCAGCCGACATCCAGCCATAATCCATGCAACTGATTCAAACCCTGCAGGCGTGAATCGGATTGCCGTACCGGATCAAACGCCAGCCAGTTTTCCCAGGCTGCTTCAACCAGTTCACAGGTATGTGGCAGAAACGGCAACCGCAGACCCAGCGGTTGATCCGGTTGTGGGTCATAGCTGGCGGCCAGACACAGAATCATCAAAGCGTGAAACTCATCGTAACCAGGTTTTTTACGCCGCCAGAACTGCTTGATAAAACGTTCCAGATCGTACTTATAACGTTCAAACACCAGGCAGGCTTTGGGAAAATCCGGTAGCGCCACCCGTTCGAACCCAACATCACCGGCATGCGAGGCAGCAGCCTGCCAACTTCCCGGTTGGGTCATGGCCAGGTGCAGTGCACCAAATCCACCCGATGATTTACCAAACACCGCCCTAGCCTGCTGTCCTAATGTACGGAACTGTTGATCGACCAACGGCATTAATTCATCGCGGATCACGTCCGCCCAGCGGCCGATGGTGCTGGAATTGACATACTGATTGCCACCCAGTGCATTGTAAGCATTGGGAAAAACTGCAATCACCGGACCCATACGCTGTTCTTCAAGCAGCCGATCCAGCCGCTCCGGTACTGTTTCACCATGGTTGCGCCAGGCAACCTGACCAGGACCGGCATTGGTATATGCGGCCAGACAGCAGATTACCGGATATTGCTGATCCTGGTCATCCATGTAGCCCGGAGGCAGATATACATCGTGCAAAAGCTCGTGCGGCTCACCCAGCAGGTTTTCACGCAGTATTACCGAATCATGTTTCAGTTTGACCAGTTGGCCGCGTTGCCCGGCTTGTCGGAGACGCAACTCAGTTTTCATTTAACCATGCCTGTAATTGCGGTCGTAAACGCGGGCCCAGTTCGGCATCATTGAGTGCCACATCCACGGTGGCGTGGACAAAGCCCTCACGGTGGCCACAATCATAACGTCGTCCGTCAAATTGCAGCGCGTAAACCGGCTCTTCTCTGAGTAACATGGCAATCGCATCGGTTAATTGAATTTCACCATGACCGTCAGCAGCAACATCCTTTAATAAATCAAAAATGCGGGGGGATAAAATATACCGACCAACCACACCCAGATCTGATGGCGCATCCTCCGGTGCCGGTTTCTCAACGATGCTGGTAATCCGGCCAGCCCCATTGTGCATCTGCTCAACGGCAACCACACCATAGCGGGATATTTCATGCTGCGGCACCTGTTCTACCGCAATAACACTGGCGCCAGTTTGTTGATGTATAGCCAGCATTTGCCCGATGCAGCCAAGCTCATCATTCAAGATCAAATCATCTGCCAGCAACACCGCAAAAAAAGCCCGCCCGACTGCTGATTCCGCGCAGCCGACTGCATGACCCAAGCCTTTCGGCTCGCCTTGAGGTATATATAGCCGATTAACATCACGAGGCAGTGTTTGCCGGGCACGCTGTAACAACGCTTGTTTGCCTGCCCTGCTTAATCGGTCTTCCAGTTCATAGGCCCTATCAAAATGATCGCTGATCGAGTGTTTGGTGCGGTTGGTAATAAAAACCAGTGAGTCGATACCTGCACTGACAGCTTCTTCAGCTGCATATTGAATTAATGGTTTGTCGACTATCGGCAACATTTCCTTGGGTGTGGACTTGGTCGCCGGCAGGAATCTGGTCCCCATCCCGGCAACCGGGAATACCGCTGTTAATATCTGATCAGTTTTTGTGCCTGTCGAACTCATGATGTTATTGCTTTTCGCCGTTGGCAAAGTCAATGTCCTGGATTATTTTGTGCAGCAACTGCTCCAGCTGCTGCAGCTCATAACTGTTGCTGGCCTGTTCAGCCTGATCCAGCAGGCGGGATAAATAGTCACTGTCAATAGACTGTGCTCTGGCCTGCAGAATTTTGGGGTGGCTGGTCGTCTGTAGTGTTTCTTCAGCATGAAACAGCTCTTCATGCAGTTTTTCGCCTGGGCGCAGACCGGTATAAATAATTTCAATATCCTGATCCGGCCGCTTACCGTCCAACCTGATCAACTGTTCCGCCAGAAATCGGATGGCAATCGGCTCGCCCATGTCCAACACATATATCTCACCACCCTGGCCCAGCATAGCCGCTTGCAGAATTAATTCGCCTGCTTCACGGATGGTCATAAAATAGCGGCTAATTTCAGGGTGGGTGACGGTTACCGGTCCGCCTTGTTTGATCTGCTGCTGGAAACGCGGCACTACACTGCCGGTGGAATTGAGCACATTGCCAAACCTGACTGTTATAAAACGGGTCGCAGCCTGATCGTTCAATGATTCACAATACAGTTCTGCGATGCGCTTAGTGGCGCCCATAACATTACTTGGATTAACTGCTTTATCTGTCGAAATCAAAACAAAACTTTCAACATTATGCTGCAATGCCGCCTGTGCCAGCCGTTTGGTGCCTAATACATTGTTGGCGAACGCTTCCCGCATCTGTCCTTGCAACATCGGCAGATGTTTATAAGCTGCGGCGTGCAATATGATATGCGGTCGCTGAGTTTCCAGCAGGTGTTTTATGGTGGCCTGATCGGTGACATCACCCAGCTGATAATCAATCGGCAAGTCAGGATAGCTTTCGTTCAGCTCAAGTTCGATACAGTATAAGTTGTACTCACTTTGATCCAGGATGCTTAGTTTGGCCGGTTGCAGTTCGGCAATTAATCGCGCCAGTTCACTGCCTATCGAACCACCACCTCCGGTTACGGTTACCCGTTTGCCGGAGAAGCCGGAACGCAATGACTGCCAATCCAATGCGATCGCTTCGCGGCCTAATAAGTCCTCCAACGCAACGCTTTTTATGTCGTCTAATCGGCTGGGGGTTGCCGGATCACTTAAATCACTCAAGTTAGGTAGTGTTTTGAACTCTACCTGTGCCTGCTCACAAATATTCACCACCCGTTGCATCTGCTCGTTACTGGCATCAGGCATCGCAATAATTGCCAGCTGGATGGCCATTTCTTCACTCAACCGAGGCAATTGTTCAATATTGCCCAGCATCCGTACACCATGGATGCGTACCCCACGCAGACTGTTGTCATCATCCATAAAGCCAAGCACCTGATGAGCACCACTGCGCTGCAGTTCTCGCAACAACGCCACACCGGTATGCCCTGCTCCCAAAATGACGGTTCGTGCCCGTGCATGGGCTTTGCGTTCTGCACGCGTTGCGTCTTTCCAGCTGCGAAATAACATTCGCGGCGCACCCAAAAACAGCACCAGTGCCGCTGGATACATAATTGCCAATTGAGGATACTTTATCAGCAGGTGTGAGCCGGTCAGCCACAGTGCCAGCATCACCAATACGGTACCTGCAAGCGCGCCTTTGACCAGGTTCCACAAATCCGGCAGGCTGGCAAACCGCCATAAACCCCGATACAAACCGGTCACCCAAAAAACCGCTCCCTGGATAACCAGAATAAGCGGTATTTCCGGTAACAGAAAAGCTTTCAATGGGGTTTCCAGGCCCTGGGTTCCAGACACGGATAAAGCCCGGGCCAGCAACCATCCAGCCCAGATCATGAACAGATCGTGGGTAATAACCGCCAGACGTGGGTGGATCAAACGTGCCAGCAGATAGCTGACCCGGCGTTTAATCATCATATGCTTCCCGGACGCCGGAGGTGAGTAATTGAACGATCGACCACAACAATGTCAGCAATACAAAGCAACTCAGTACAATGGTTGCAGTCGATCCGGGCCACTTTGTGGTCAACCACAATGCGGGGTATACCAGTAACAGATTGCAGCTTGCATAAGCCATAAACACCTGTGTGTGACTCCAGCCGTTATGCACCAGGCATTGATAAGCATGTCGGGTATGTGGCTTGAACCACGCCTCGCCCTGTAACATTCTCATCAGCAGAGTTGCAGTAGAATCCACCAGAAATACGCCGGGAATCAATAATGCCTGTAATGGGTGAAGCGCTTCATTGGCCACATAACCCAACAACAGCCAACTGACCAGCAATCCCAGGCTCAAGCTGCCGACATCGCCAAGAAAAATCGTCGGGCGAGGGAAATTCCAGGGTAAAAACGCTAACACCGCACCGGCCAGCAACCAGCACAAAGTATTCAAATCATTGATCGGCTGAGCGAATAATATGGTCGCAAAACAGGCAAAAAGTGTCTGGCTGGCGGCTAACCCATGGCTGCCGTCCATAAAATTAAATAAATTGATCAGCCATAACAGGGTAATTATTAACAGCCCGGTAATAAACCAAACAGATATCAAACCGTGCAATGCCACCGGCAATACCAGCGATTCAAACCTGCTTGGGTCGAGGCTGACAATAGTAACCACCGCTGTAATGCTCAATAAGATAAGTTTCATCAACGGGGATAAGGGCCGATGATCGTCAAGCCAGCCGGTTAATGCACACAGTGCAAATGCCGCCACAAACAACACGGTATTGATTTCAGGTGGCTGGGTCATAATCATCCCTGCCAGCATCACCAGTGCAATGCTGGCGCCACCGCCACGGGCAATCTGTTGCTTGTGCAGCCTACGGGTGCCGGGTTGGTCAGTCAGACCATTATTGCGGGCATAACGGCGTATCACCGGCATTAACAGCGTACAGCTAAGCAGGCCAACCATTATCCATTGCCAATGCAACAAAATCATTCGCCCAGAATCCCGCGTACCGGCAAGGTGGTGTTCCAGCTTCTACAACTTGGGCAGTGCCAATGGTGGGTATGCCCTTCAAGCCCGCATACCCGGCACTGGTAGCCATTCTCATGCTCACGTAACGAATCACTAAGCTGGCCGAAAACATCCAATAATGGAAAATTATGGGTGCTGTCTGTGGTTGTCAATTGCAGCAAGGCACGCATTTTGCCTGCAGTTGGCTTGCGCTTGAGTTCATCCAGTAAAAACTCACTGGCCTGATCGATACCGTGTTGCTCCTGAATCAGCTCGACGGCGGCAATAACCGCTGATGTATCAGTATAGTTGTGTAACCAACCGGTCAGGAATTGTTCGGCTTGATCCAGCTTTCCGGCCTGGCGATAAGCATTGATTAATGCTTCCAACACCAACGACAGGCAATCCTGATCGATAGCGCAGGCTTTGCTGTAATACTCTATGGCTGCATCCGATTGGTTGTTTTCGGTAGCCAGTTGCGCCCGTTGAATCCACAGCCTTGCACATTGCGGATCCGCCTGCGCTGCCTGCTCTAGCAGTTCCATTACAGCCTGCTGCTGCCCAGCCTGCCGTTGTTCACTGGCAAGCTCACAGTAAAAGTGAGCAACCATCGCCTGATTGGATTCTCCACTGACCCGTTGCAGCTGTTGTGCGACACGGATGGCACTTTGCCATTCATGTTCCTGTTGAAAAATATTCAGCAACCGCAAAAGTGCGGTCTGGGTTGAAATCTCTTGCGCAGCCAGAGTAGAGAACAACTCTTCAGCTCGATCCAGCAAGCCTGCCCGCAAATAGTCTTCGCCCAACTCCAGCAAGGCATGGTTTCGTTCTTCTACGCTTAATTCAGTTTGATTGATAATGTTTTGATGACAACGGATAGCATTATCCATTTCACCTCGGCGGCGAAAAAGGTTGCCTAAGGATAAATGGGTTTCAACTGTTTCCGGTGTTACTTCAGCCAACTGCAGAAATACTTCCAGGGCTTTGTCGGGTTGTTCGTTCAGCAGATAATTAATGCCGCGGAAATAACGATTCCCAAGATTATCTGATAGTTGTTTACTATCAGCCACCGCAGTTGTACGTTTATTTTGCGACAACCAGCGTCGAGGTGTGATCAACAATCCCAATGCAATGCCGGCAGACAATGCCAGCAGCACCGGCAGCCACTCGTTCATGCGTTATCCCGATAACCTGTTTGTCGATTTTGTATTAATAGATTCTGCTCCTGAACTGCCGGTTGCAGGAAGCCGGGAAGATTGCTGTGCTTCACGTTGCAGGCGCTTTACCCGAAACTGCAATGGCAATACGCGCAGAATCCAAAGAGATAGCACCCCTAATAATAAACCTGTAACAAAAGCAATCATGACCACCAGCCCCAGAGAAGCCTGCATGGTTGTCAGTAATACATCCAGGGTCACCAGCTGTCCGTTCAGCATGCCGACCAGCAGCCCCAGTAACACTGCCAACACTACAACAATCAGCAGTACCCAGCGCCGCATAAGTTAAGACCCGCTGTTTTTTGCGCTGTCGTTAACACGGTCGCGCAGCTCTTTGCCTGGCTTAAAGTGCGGTACGTGCTTGGCAGGCAATGCAACTGATTCCCCGGTTTTTGGGTTGCGCCCAATACGCGGTTTACGATGATGCAGGCTGAAACTGCCAAACCCACGGATTTCTATCCGTTCTCCATCAGCCAGTGCACTGCTCATTATTTCAAGAATAGTACGCACCGACAGGTCTACGTCTGTGACCGGTAAATGCGAGGTTTCCGCCAAATGTTCAATTAATTCTGATTTTGTCATGCCTTCCCCATAGATCTGAAACCTGGATATTGCTTGCTGCTGTAAGTGGCCGGCAATACCGGCCACTTGATGATGATGGGTCTATTTTTTATCCATCTGCTCACGCAGCAAATCACCCAATGTTGTGCCGCCAGTACTAGGTTCACTGCCACCACCCTGGTATTCTTCCAGGGCTTCAGCTAACTGGTCGTCTTCCAAAGCTCTCACAGATAACTGTAATACGCGATTCTTGCGATCCAAACCAATAAACTTGGCTTCGATCTTCTCGCCCTCCTTGAGCACCTTGGTAGCATCGTCAACACGTTCCGCCTTGATATCAGACGCACGCAGCCAGCCTTCCACACCATCGCCCAGTTCAATCGCAGCACCTTTTGCCTCAACCGAGATAATGGTGCCGTTAACCACTGAACCACGCGGGTTGTCAGCCATAAAGGTACCGAATGGATCTTGTGCCATCTGTTTAAGGCCTAAAGATATTCTTTCCCGTTCAGGATCAATGGCCAGTACTACCGCTTCCAGCTCGTCACCTTTACGGTAATTGCGCAGTACATCTTCGTTGCTTTCCTGCCAGGAAATATCCGACATATGCACCAAACCATCGATACCGCCTTCCAGGCCAATAAAAATGCCAAAATCGGTAATTGATTTGATCGCCCCGGAAACCCGGTCGCCTTTCTTCTTGGTGGCCGCAAATGCGTCCCATGGATTGGATTGGCACTGCTTGATACCCAGTGATACCCGGCGACGTTCTTCGTCAACTTCCAGCACCATCACTTCAACTTCATCACCGGTATGTACTACTTTGGCCGGATTGACGTTCTTGTTGGTCCAGTCCATTTCAGATACGTGCACCAGGCCTTCCACACCGTCTTCGATTTCCACAAAGCAACCGTAGTCGGTAATGTTGGTGACCTTGCCGAACATCCGCGCACCGGTTGGATAACGGCGATTCAGATCCTGCCATGGGTCTTCACCCAGCTGTTTTAATCCCAGTGATACCCGGTTGCGTTCACGGTCGTAGCGCAGCACGCGTACTTCCATTTCACTGCCAACTTCCACCACTTCTGAAGGATGCCGAACACGCTTCCATGCCATATCAGTAATATGCAGCAAACCATCAATACCACCCAGATCCAGGAACGCACCATAATCTGTGAGGTTTTTCACCACACCTTTCACGATGACGCCTTCTTCCAGGCGCTCCAGTAACGCTTCACGCTCAGCGCTGAATTCAGATTCAACCACTGCCCGGCGAGAAACCACCAGGTTGTTACGATGACGATCCAATTTAATGATTTTGAAATCCAGATCTTTGCCTTCCAGATAACCGGGGTCACGAACTGGACGCACATCGACCAGTGAACCCGGCAGGAATGCACGGATGTTATCCACATCCACAGTAAAGCCGCCTTTAACTTTACCGCTAATTTGTCCTGTTACGGTGTCATCATTTTCCAGCGCACTTTCCAGTTTGTCCCAGACCCGGGCGCGCTTGGCTTTTTCACGTGAGAGCCGGGTTTCACCCGAACCGTCTTCAATGGCATCCAGTGCCACTTCAACGTCATCTCCAACTTCAAATTCCATTTCACCGCGGTAGTTCTGGAATTCGGCCAAAGGCAGAATACCTTCGGTTTTCAGGCCAGCGTTAACGATGACAGTATTGTCTCGAATGGCCACGATACGGGCGCTAATGATGCTGCCCGGTTTCAGATTTTGAGCTGCAATACTCTGTTCAAATAATTCCGCAAAACTTTCAGTCATTTATCAATCCACGTGCACAAAAACAATCGCGTCGCGTTGTTTCCGGCACCCCGTTGTAGAGCGGCAGATACCGCATTGTTAACCAACCTGCCAATATGACAGGCACCAAAATTTCTTTTATAAAACCCCTTCCAGTAAAGCAGTTACTAGCCTGCAGGCAGGCGCTGCATTGCGAGTTCCATCACGATTTTCACAACTTGATCAATATCGAGTTCGGTTGAATCAATATTGACCGCATCATATGCGGGCATCAATGGTGCATGCTTCCGATTGCGATCGCGACGATCACGGCGTCGGAGGTCTTGTAAAAGGATGGCTATACTAACGTTTTCCCCCTTTTCGATCAACTGCTTACGCCGTCTTTTCGCCCTCGCCTCAGCACTGGCATCCAGATAAACTTTAAGAATTGCATCGGGAAATACAACCGTACCCATATCGCGGCCATCTGCAACCAATCCAGGCGCTTGTCGAAAATCACGTTGACGTTGCAACAATCCGTCACGAACAGCAGGCATCGCCGCCAATTGTGATGCCATCTCACCAGTCTGCTCAGTGCGCAACTGATCATTAACCATTTGATTATTCAGCAGAATACGAATTTCACCAGATTCATCCGGGCAAAATTCGACCGGCATGGTTTTCGCCATTAATTCCAATTCTTTGTCAGTCATCTGTTTAGGGGCGAGTTTTTGTTGCAATAAAAACAATCCCAGAAGCCGATATAGCGCGCCACTGTCCAGCAAATGAAAGCCCAATAACTGCGCTACCTGTCGGGCGATAGTACCCTTGCCGGAACCACTCGGCCCATCAATGGCAATCACTGGCGCCACCAAATTCATGCCGACCATTGCAACTGTGCGCCCAAACTATTCAAATCATCTGTAAAACCAGGGTAAGAAGTGGCAATAGCCTGGGCATTATGAATACAGACTGGCCGTGCGGCGACCAAACCCAAAACTGCCAAACTCATCGCAATTCGGTGATCGCCATGTGCGTCAACATCACCACCACTTATGCTTCCACCGGTGATATCGACACCATCCGGGAATTCTTTGACCGTCACCCCAAGCTGTTGCAATGCTGTGGCCATAACCGCTATTCGATCGCTTTCCTTGACGCGCAATTCAGCTGCTCCGCGAATCCGGGTATTGCCCTTACAGGTTGCTGCGATGGCCATGATCATTGGGAATTCATCGATACAATTGGATACCAGATATTCCGGCACATCGATACCTTTCAATTCATGATGCCGGCAATTCAACTCTGCTACAGGTTCTGCCAGGTCCGGCACGGGTAGGCTTTTGATTCCGACTTTACCACCCATACTGCTTATCACTTCCAATAAACCGGTGCGGCTGGGATTAACCCCCACCCCCGCCAGCTGCACACTGGCGCCAGGCACCAGCAAGGCTGCCTGTAATAAGAAGGCAGCTGATGAAAAATCCCCTGGCACATCAACATTACAGCCTTTCAGAATACTCGGTCTGATAATTAAATTGTTCGCGTCTTGACGGGTTACCTGGGCATTAAACAGCCGCAATATTCGCTCACTATGATCACGGCATGGACCAGGCTGATGAATACGAACAGTGCCATCGGCACGTAAACCCGCCAGCAAAATCGCTGCTTGTACTTGTGCACTGGCCACTGGTAAGCGGTAATCAATGGCTTTGAGCCGAGAGGAATCAACTGGCCCAAGGCTTTGCAACGGTAGCCGAACCGCATGGTCGGCGACCGCGTGGCCTTGATAAACAAAGCCGGCGCCCATTTGCTGTAGTGGTTCAACAATGCGCCCCATCGGTCGCTGACGCAAAGAACTGTCACCGGTGAAGGTTACTTTAATTTTCTGGCCGGCAACCGCTCCAAGTAATAATCGGACACCTGTTCCAGAATTCCCAAGGTCAAGTGCCTTGTCAGGGGTGATTAACTCACCGCCGGTGCCGATGATAGTGAGCAGTTGATTGCCATTTTGCTGTCGCCATTCAACCCGCGCGCCAAGTGCCACACAAGCTGCCAGAGTGGCTTGGGTATCCTCTGCGTTCAACCAGCCGCTTATCGTGCTGATACCTTCAGCCAAACTGGCCAGAATCACTGCTCGGTGAGATATTGACTTGTCGCCCGGTACGGTCACGCGGCCTGATAACGGCCGCCTGACCGGATGTGATATTAATGGCATTGTTTAACCGGTCTGGCGTAAATCATGCAACGAACCGATCAGCCGCTGATTCTGTGCTTCGGTTCCAATCGTGATCCTTAAATGATCCGGCAGGCCATAATTGGCTACCCTGCGAGTGATAATACCTGTCTTCAATAGTGCCTGGTACCAGCGTTCAGCTGGTTCACCCATATCGACCAACACAAAATTACCCGCAGAAGGCAACGGCGTGAAACCAAGCTGCGATAATTCAGCGCTTAAATAGTCCAAACCTGCACTATTGACGTCACAGGAAAGCTGGATGAATGCCTGATCATCCAGCGCCGCTTCTGCAGCTGCCAAAGCCATTGAGTTGACGTTAAACGGTTGGCGAATGCGGTTAAGGATATCCGCAATTTCAGGGTTCGATAATGCGTAACCCACCCTCAATCCGGCCAGGCCATAAGCTTTTGAAAAAGTGCGGGTAACCACTAAATTGGGAAATTCATCCAACCATTGGCTGGCATCAGGGTAATTATCATCGGAGGCGTATTCGGTATACGCTTCATCAACCACGACAATCTGCCCCGGTGGCACCGATTGCAAAAAATTACGTAAATCATCACTGCTGAGCTGGCTGCCCGTAGGGTTGTTGGGGTTGGCGATAAATACCAGCTTGCTATGTTCATCCACGGCTGCCAGCATCGCCTCAAGGTCATGGCCCAACGGCATGCTGGGATGATTTTTAGGCAACGCATCAACCATTACCGGTGTTGCTCCGGCTGCCTGCGTTGCAATCGGATATACAGCAAAACAATACTGTGACATAACCGGCCGGCTCTGCACACAGAGGAATGCTTCAGCCAACAACACCAGCACATCATTAGAACCATTACCCAAGGTGATCTGTTCGGGTTTTACTGTGTGCTTGGCTGCCAGTTTCTGCTTGAGCTGATAACCGCTGGCATCTGGATATAAGCACAACTGGTCAACTGCATCAGCCATTGCGGCCAGCGCTTTAGCACTTGTGCCCAATGGGTTTTCATTGGATGCGAGCTTGATGATGTTACTGATACCAAGCTCACGTTCCAATTCGCTGATCGGTTTTCCAGGCTGATACGGCTGCAAATCCTGTACGCCTGGCAGCGCTAACCGGGTAAAATCTATGCTCATATTATTCCTCGTAGCTATTGGTGCTGATATCGGGTTCCACAGCGCGTGGATAAGCGCCCAAAACTCTGGCCAGGCGGGCGATATCATTCAGCTTTTCAATCACACCAACCAATGGCTTTTGTTCAGCGTGTCCATCTATATCGACAAAAAAAACATAATCCCATTTGCCTTGGTGAGATGGTCTTGATTCAATTCGGGTCATGTTGAGGCCCGCCGCAGCAATCGGCTCCAACAACCGATAAAGCACACCCGCCCCTTCGTGCCCGGCCAGCAATAAAGTGGTTCGGTCATCTCCACTGGGCGGGCACAAACCCCGACCAAGCACAAAAAAACGGGTGGTATTATCCGGGTGGTCTTCAATGTCGGCAAACAGCACCGGCAAGCTGTAAACTTCAGCCGCGTTACGTCCTGCAATTGCAGCTGAATCATTCCCGTGCCGTACACGTCGGGCAGCTTCGGCATTGCTGGATACGGCTATGCACTCAACATTCGGCAAATGCTCCCGCAACCAGTAACGGCACTGGGCCAGTGATTGGGGATGCGAATACACCAGTTTGATTTGATCCAGGCCGCTGGCATTGGTCAGAATATTCTGATGAATCGGCAATTCGACTTCAGCACAAATTTTCAGGCTCGAACCAAACAATCGATCCAATGTATGGGTAACCATGCCTTGTGATGAATTTTCAACCGGCACCACACCAAAATCTGCCTCGGCTGTTTCCACCTGTTGAAATACGGCGTCCACCGACGCCTGTGCAATGGCTCTTACCGAATGTCCGAACTGACGCTGCACCGCTTGTTGTGTAAAAGTACCTTCCGGACCCAGATACGCCACCCGCAAAGGTTCCTGTTGAGCCAGGCAAGCTGACATAATCTCCCGAAACAGACGCAACATTTCGCGATCACTCAGCGGGCCTGTATTTCGTTTAACCACTTGTCGAAGCACCTGCGCTTCGCGCTCCGGCCGATAATAATCAGCAGGGGTTAAATGTTCGCCCTTACTGGCTCGGACTTTAGCCGCCAACTCGGCTCTGGCATTGATAAATGCCTGGATCTGGGCATCCAGCTCATCAATCTGGTCACGCACTTTGCTTAGATCAATATCAGCCATGGCGACGGGCAAACTCCTGCATAAAACTGACCAGTGTATTAACACTGGCGATAGGCATTGCATTATAAAGACTGGCGCGCAATCCACCTATAACACGATGCCCTTTCAAACCCTGTAAGCCTTCACGGTTTGCCAGTTGCACAAATAAACCATCCAGCTCTTCAGATGGGCAGCAAAATGCTGCATTCATGGTTGAGCGCCAGTCGGGGTGGATGCTATTGGTGTAAAAATCGGAAGCATCAATTGCCGCATACAGTGCTTTGGCTTTATTCCTGTTAGATTGTTCGATAGCCGCAATACCGCCCTGCTGCTCCAGCCATTGCAATACCAGATCAGTGACATACCAGGCGAATGTCGGTGGGGTATTAAACATGGAATCATGCTTTGCAAATTTTCTGTATTGCAACATCACCGGCAAATCAGAGCGAGTTTGTGCCAATAACTCCCGACTGGCAATAACCACGGTCAACCCGGCAATACCCAGGTTTTTTTGCGCACCGGCGTAGACCAGCCCAAACTGCCCATAATCAATGACCCTGGATGCAATATCGGAAGACATATCGGCAATCAACGGGGTGTTAAAATCCGTCAACCAGGCTGGCAACCCCGGCCATTGGACCCCATGTATTGTTTCATTACTGGCCAGATGCAAATAGCGCAATTGTCGTGCGGATTGTTCAACAGGCAAAAACCTGCCGTCGATTAACGACTCGCCAAACAACACCGCGTCTGGATTAATATCCGTGGCCACCTGATAGGCTTTGCGGCTCCAATGCCCATTAACCAAGTAACCTCCAAGCCCGAAATTCATTGGGACCATACTGAATTGAGTGGTTGCACCGCCCTGCATAAATAACACGGTTTGCGTGTTGCTTAGGCCAAGCAGCTTACGCAGACGGATCTCACAGGCTTCTGCCAGCTCCAGAAAATCACAGCCCCGATGGCTTATTTCCGCGATGCTGAATCCTCGTTGCACGCCATTAAGCCACTCTTGCCCGATACGCTCACGCACCGCATCAGGCAGCATTGCCGGGCCTGGGCTAAAATTTATTACTCGGTCAGTCATATAGGGAATGAAATTAGTCGTGTTAACAGATTACAAATACTGCAAAATAGCGCACTAATTGTACTGTGGAATTAATCATTAATGTTCAACAATCCCGGTTCGACATCCGATTATGACGAACAACAGGCACTGCCGTCCGATGTCAGTGGTCCGGCCAATCTGATTTTGATTATGGGCCGCGCCTTATTAACACTTGGCTCACCCGCACACCGTCTGGAAGCTGCACTCAGTGGTGTGGCTGAAAGACTTGGCTTATCCGCACAGTTTTTCAGTACACCAACAGCCATGATGGCTGCGCTGGGTGATGGGCATCGCCAGCAGACTTATCTGATTCGAGTCAATCAGGCAGGTACCGATTTCAGCCGTTTAACTGACATTATCGACATCGTCGAAGAGGTTGGGCTGGGCTCCGGCAATCCGGCTTTGGCCGCAGAACAGGTAACCCACATCCTTAACCGCAAACCATTGTATAGCGCGTGGTTATCGTTTCTCGCCTATGTGATGATCGGCATGCCCACTGCGCTGATGCTGGGTGGTGGCTGGAATGAAGCCATTTTGGCAGGTGTTGCTGGTGCCGTGGTCGGCATGCTGGCGGTTATGACCACTCAATTTACCAGTATCGATCGCCTGTTTGTACCGCTGAGTGCCACCACTGTTTCACTGATTACCTTCGGATGGTGCGGCTGGCATACGGAAACTGCAGTTATGCCGGCCACCATGGCAGGCATGATTGCCTTGATACCCGGTTTGGGTTTGACCATTGCCACCAGGGAATTATCCACCGGGCATCTGGTCTCCGGCAGTTCCAGACTGGCGGGTGTAATGCTGGTGTTCGCGACCTTGATCTTTGGTTTGGCATTGGGAGGAACCATCGCCCAAACAGTTGTTGGGCCGTTATCCGAATATGTACCCACGGCCGTTGCCACGGAGTACCAATTACTGGCCGCATTGGTGGCCACAATGGGTTTTGTGCTGTTATTTAATGCTTATTTACGTGACTGGCTGTGGATTTTTCTGGCAGTAATCGTGGCCTGGTATTCAGCCATGGCCGGTAAAATTATGCTGGACGTACCATTGGGCGCATTTGCCGGCGGTCTGGTGGTTGGTCTGGTCGGCAATCTATATGCCCGCTGGACAGGCAGGCCAAGCAGCGTCCTGCATACGCCGGGGTTATTGTTGCTGGTTCCTGGTAGTGTTGGTTTCCGCAGCTTGAACGACCTGTTGAATTCAGATGTGGTGTCGGGTATTGAAACCGGTTTTTTAGCCGTATTAACCGCAGTGGCACTGACAACCGGCATGATTGTAGCCAGTGTGCTGGTGACACCAAAAAACGAATTGTAGGTAATTAATCATTTGCCCGGGAAGATGGATTTTTCCCGAAAAAGAATCTGTTATGTTTTCAGAACTAAAAGTATTTCTTCAAGTTCCGATTTTAACTGCTTGATAATTTGGTGACTTCTGGAAATATCATCCTGCGACGCTTCTCCATTCAACATTTGACGGGCACCACCTATTGTATAACCTTGTTCATACAATAACGCTCTGATTTGCCGAACCAGCAATACGTCGTGTCGTTGATAGTAGCGGCGATTCCCACGTCGCTTGACCGGTTTGAGTTGGTCAAATTCCTGCTCCCAGTAACGCAGCACATGCGGCTTGACTGCACATAATTCTCCAACTTCCCCAATCGTGAAGTAACGTTTGGCAGGAATATTGGGTAATTCTTTATTGGTCCCCTGATCCAACATAACTTTCTACTCTATTGCGAAGTTTTTGACCTGGTTTAAAAGTAACCACACGCCGGGCGGTAATGGGTATCTCTTCTCCGGTTTTAGGGTTACGTCCAGGTCGTGTCTGTTTATCTCGTAACTGGAAATTACCGAAGCCGGACAACTTAACGCTGTCACCATTTTCCAATGAGTTACGGATAACCTCAAAATAATTATCGATAAATTCACGCGCTTCACGCTTATTTAAACCCACCTCGTCAAATAATGCGGTGGCCAGATCTGCTTTGGTCAATGCCATAAATTCAATCTCTTCGCCGGATATTATGATCGTGTTCAAGACCAACCAGTATCCGGTTCTCGGTTTTGTCGGCCATTTCATCAGTTAAGGTTTGATAATCATCCTGCAAAATCAAGCCGATAGCAAGGCTTTTGTAGCCAGATTCGACCCCGGAACCAGTATAAACATCGAATAAAAACGCAGTTTTCAAGTGTTCGCCGGCATGTTGTTCAATACAACCCAAGGCTTCAGCTGAAGTGGTGCTTTCTGGCACGATCAATGCAAGATCGCGACGTATAGCAGGATATTTGGATGTTTTACTGAAAGTTGGCAGCTCGGTATTGGTTACATAGTCCAGTTGTAACTCAGCTATGAATACATCACTGTCCAAATCCAGCTTCTTGCGCATTGCCGGATGTAACAATCCCAACCAACCAATACAAACTGATGCCTGATTATTGTCCACCATCAGGATATCTGCGCTCTGCCCAGGATGCAGAAAACTGCGGGCAGTCGGCCGAAAAGAAACCTGCCCACTGGTATAGCTGAGCGCTGCTTCAATATCTCCTTTGAAATCAAAGAAGTTTAATGCGCTTTCTTTATTATTAAATTGCCATTGCTCGGGTTTGCTGCGGCCACATGCGGCAAATGCCAAACGCTGGATTTCACGGTAATCTCCCCCATCGGGTAAAAATACCGTGCCCAGCTCAAACATTCTGACCGTTCCGCGTTGCTGCCCCGTATACTTTCTTAAATTTCGCTGCACCGATGTCACCAGACCAGGCATCAGTGCCGGCCGCATCACCGCCAACTCCCGGCTGATAGGGTTTGCCAGTTCTATCACCTCGTCCGCCAGACCAAAAACTGATAACCAATTACGGTCCAGAAAACTATAGGTCATTGCTTCCTGATAGCCCAGGTCCACACACAGCGTTTCCAGCCGTCGTTTAAGTAAAAGCCTTTCCGGCTTTGGCTGTAAAGCCAGAGCCCCAGCGGGTAGCTGGTCAGGAATATGTTCGAAACCATGTATCCTTGCGATTTCCTCGATCAAATCGACTTCCAGCGCAATATCCAGTCTGGCAGCCGGCGGGGTCACCAGCCATACGCGATCGGATTCAGCCTGCAGGTACATTCCCAGCGCAGTCAATATATCGGTAACCTTTGATGCTTCAAGCTGCAACCCCAGCAAAGCATTACAGCGGGTTAAGCGGAATCGAATCGGGCTCTGTTCAGGCAGCTTGTCAGCTTGTTCAGCCATGCAAATGGGACCTGCCTTACCGCCGGCGATCTGCACTAATAATTCAGTCGCACGTTCCAATGCCTGGCATTGAATAGTTGGATCAATACCGCGTTCAAAACGATGGGCGGCATCACTGCTCACCCCCAGGTTACGTGAGCGCCCCATGATCATGTGCGGACTGAACCAGGCACTCTCCAACAAAACGCTGGTGGTATCATCATTAACCGCGGTACTTAAACCACCCATCAGACCAGCCATCGCTGCAGGACGGTTATCTGCTGTAATGATTAAATGATCTGGTTTTAATTTCACTGCCTGATCATTCAACAACGTCAAACATTCACCCTCAACCGCAGTACGCACACCGAGAACCGGAATATTACCCTGATTATCTTTCAATCGATCCAGGTCAAAAGCGTGTAATGGCTGGCCCATTTCCAATAGGATGTAATTGGTCACATCCACCAACGGTGTCTTGCTGCGCAAACCACAGCGACGCAACCGTTCTTGCATCCATACCGGACTTACTGCTGCTGGGTTCAACCCTTCAATAACACGACCCGCATAGCGGGGACAGTCATCAGCATTATCGATCCGGATATCAAACGCAGTGTTGGTCTGTGCTGCAACAGTTGCTATTTCCGGCATTGAAAAGGCTTTGCCATTTAAAGCAGCCACTTCTCGTGCAAGGCCGCGTAATGACAGGCAGTCCGCGCGATTGGGGGTTAAATCAATTTCGATGACGGTGTCATCCAACTGCAACCAGTCACGCAGGTTTTCACCTATCGGGGCATCTTCAGCCAATGCCATTAAACCTGAACCGTCTTCATCCAGCCCCAGCTCTTTACCCGAACAAAGCATTCCCTGTGATTCAATTCCCCGCAGTTTGGCAGGTTTGATTTTAAAATTGCCTGGCAGAATTGCACCGACAACTGCCAAAGGCGCAATCAATCCTGGTTTGGCGTTAGCCGCACCACAAACAATCTGGACTGACTCTGGCTGCCCATAATCAACTTTACAAACTTGCAGCCGATCTGCATCAGGGTGTTGCTCACAGGCAACAATTCTGGCCACTACAACTCCGCTGAATTGCTCAGCAGCGGCTGTAACAGTGTCAACTTCAAGACCGGCAGCAGTCAATTGTTCCGCCAATTGTTCAGCATCCAATGGCTGCTGGAGTATCTCAGCCAGCCAGTTCACATTAAATTTCATGCGAACTGCTCCAGAAACGACAATTCATTTTCAAAAAACTGACGCAAATCAGTTACTCCATAGCGGAGCATGGCAAATCGCTCAATGCCCATACCGAATGCATAGCCGGTATAGCGCTCGCTATCTATGCCGCAATTTTCCAACACGTTTGGATGCACCATCCCACAGCCCAACACCTCTAGCCAACTGACGCTGCCATCATCTTTGTGCCAGGCAATATCCACTTCGGCTGAAGGTTCGGTAAATGGGAAATATGAAGGCCGCAGGCGCATACTTAGTGCTTGTTCAAAAAACGTATTGACGAATTGCTGCAGAATTCCCTTGAGGTCTGCAAAAGTGACCTTTTCAGCCACCAACAAACCTTCCAGTTGATTAAACATCGGTGTATGGGTCTGATCAGAATCACTGCGGTAGACCCGTCCAGGCGCAATCACCCTTACCGGTAATGGCTGAGCACGCAGGGCACGTATTTGTACCGGCGAAGTATGCGTCCGCAACAGCCGGCCATCGCCAAAGTAAAAGGTATCGTGCATTGCACGCGCTGGGTGATGAGCCGGGAAATTCAGTGCTTCGAAATTGTGCTCATCATCCTCAATCTCAGGGCCGGTAGCAACCTGAAAGCCGAGACATTCAAATATTTCCACCATCCGGTTCATGGTGCGGGTAACCGGGTGCAGCCCGTATCTGAAATGCTGTGTCCCCGGCAAACTCACATCCACGCGTTGTTGTTCCAACTGCTGTTGCAACACGGCTGCCTGCAGTTCCTGCTTGCGTGCTTCAAGCAACTCTACGATGGTGGTTTTGGTTTGATTAATCTGTTGGCCTGCTGAACGCCTTGCCTCGGCATCCAACTGTCCCAGTTGTTTAAGCTGCTGGGTAACCACGCCTTTGCGGCCCAGCCAATGCAAGCGACAAGCTTCTACGGCATCTAAATCAGCTGCAGCTGAAATTTCAGCCCGAGCTTGCTCCAGTATGTTATCTGTTGTTTGCGTATTCATCGCTTTGGTGGCCAATCATTGCACTGACGTAAATGCTGCATAAGTATCCGAGCACACTACCCCTTCAGTAGCTGACGTGCGTATAACCATAGCCCGCATTCACGGGCCATGGTCAAGCAAACAATTATGCCAGTTTGGCGGCAGCCTGTTCGGCCAGCTTGCCAAAAGCAGCTTTATCGGTAATAGCCAGGTTGGCCAGCATTTTACGGTCAATTTCGATCTCAGCCTGTTTCAGGCCAAACATTAACCGACTGTATGACAAACCGTGCTCACGGGCGGCTGCGTTAATCCGCACGATCCATAAAGAACGAAAATCGCGCTTGCGCTGACGCCGATCACGGTAAGCATATTGCCCGGCTTTGGTTACTGCCTGAGTTGCAGTCCGGAAATTTTTGCGGCGGGCGTTGTAATAGCCCTTGGCCCGCGACAATACTGCGTTATGACGGCGCTTGGCCTGAACACCACGTTTTACTCTTGCCATTTTTAAATCTCCTTAAACGTACGGTAACAAGCGTCTGACCATCCGCGTATCTGCAGCGGAAATATGGCCGGTAGCACGCAGGCGACGTTTCCGCTTGGTGTCTTTTTTGGTAAGGATATGGCTGGTAAACGCGTGACCACGCTTGTATTTACCACTGGCTGTCTTGCGGAACCGCTTTGCGGCACCACGGTTGGTTTTCATCTTGGGCATTGTTGCCTCCTGTCATTTTTTTAATACTCCAGCAAGCGATCGCCCTTCAATATGCGATACTTCATAGCTTACCAGCGCTTGTTTTGCCGTACCGGATTTTTGCGGTCACGGCGACCTGCCTTACGGCAGCCGTCAAACCCTACCGTTTAGGGCTTAACATCATGCTCACTTGCCGCCCTTCCATTTTGGGGCGCTGCTCTATGGTGACAAGGTCACCCAAATCATTTTCTACCCGATTGAGTAATTCCATACCCAATTCCTGGTGGGCCATTTCCCGGCCTCGAAAGCGTAAAGTAACCTTAACTTTGTTACCTTCTTCAATAAACTTGACCAGGTTGCGCATTTTAACCTGATAATCATGTATATCGGTACCCGGCCGGAATTTTAACTCCTTAACCTGAACCTGCTTTTGTTTCTTTTTAGATGCCTGGTTTTTCTTGGCCTGCTCAAACCGATATTTGCCATAATCCATAATACGGCATACCGGCGGCTCTGCATTAGGCACCAATTCAACCAGATCCAGCGTAGCACTTGAGGCCATTCTGATTGCATCCTCAATTTTATGAATGCCTGCCTGGTTACCTTCCGAGTCAATAACTCGAACTTCCGGCGCGTCTATCTCATCATTTCGCCGGGTGTCTTTATTTGTCGCGATGTGCGTTACTCCGTGTGTTTGTCGTTAATCGGTTGATCATTATATAGAGCAATTAGCCATTCGGCGATATCTGTCGCATGAATTCGGCTGTTTCAGCAACTTGAACACTGCCCAGGTTCTTGCCGTTGCGCAATCTGACCGCCACTTGTCCCGCAGCCATCTCACGTTCTCCAACCACCAGCAAAAATGGTATCTTCTGCAAAGTGTGCTCGCGGATTTTAAAGCCGATTTTCTCGTTACGCAAATCCGTAATCACCCGTAAGCCCTGTTGTTCCAATGAGTCAGTAACCTGCCTGGCATAATCGGCATGATCATCAGTAATATTCAGTACCGCCGCCTGCACAGGTGCCAGCCACAATGGAAATTCACCGGCATAATGTTCAATCAACACGCCCAGAAAACGTTCGATTGAGCCCATAATGGCACGGTGCACCATATGCGGCCGGTGTTTTTCGCCATCTTCACCGATGTAGGAAATATCCAAACGGTGGGGCAGATTCATATCAACCTGAATAGTGCCACATTGCCATACTCTGCCAATCGCGTCACTAAGATGAAAATCCAGTTTCGGCGCATAGAACGCCCCGTCACCAGGGTTCAGCGACCAATCCAGGTCCAGTTTACGGCAGACATTCTCAAGTGCGCGCTCTGCCCGATCCCAATCTTCGTCAGTACCTATGCGCTGTTCCGGCCGGGTCGATAGTTTCACCTTAACATCAGCAAAGCCCAGCTCATCATAGACTTCTTTGATCAGCGCACACATCGCAACCACTTCGTCTTCTAGTTGCTGATCGGTGCAGAAAATATGGGCGTCGTCCTGAGTGAACCCCTGGACACGCATTAACCCGTGTCTGGCGCCTGATGCCTCATGCCTGAAAACTTTGCCGAATTCCGCCATTCGAACCGGCAGATCACGATAACTTTTCACACCTTGCTTGAACACTTGCACGTTACCTGGGCAATTCATCGGTTTCAATGCAAAAGATGTGTCAGCAGATTCATCCACCACAAACATATTTTCGCGGTACTTTTCCCAGTGCCCGGTGTATTTCCAGAAGTCAACACTCATCACCTGTGGTGTGTGGACTTCAATATAGCCGTGTTCACGGACTTTCTTGCGCATGTACTCCATCAATAATGAGTACAAAGTCCAGCCTTTGTCATGCCAGAACGGCTGACCTGGAGCTGACTCTTCAAAATGGAATAAATCCAGGCGCTGACCCAATTTACGATGATCACGTTTGTCCGCCTCTTCCTGGCGCAATAAATAGGCCTTCAGCTCTTTCTCATTGCGCCAGGCGGTACCGTAAATACGTTGCAATTGTTCATTATTGCTGTCGCCACGCCAATAAGAGCCCGATAAAGCGGTCAGTTTGAAAGCACCCAGAAAACGATGGTGTGGAACATGCGGGCCGCGGCACATATCAATATATTCAGCATGCTGGTATAAACCCATCGATTGAACATCGGCCATATCATCGATCAGGCGTAACTTATAGTCTTCCTCACGATCGCTGAAAATTTTGATGGCCTGGTCACGTTCGGTGATGGTCTTGATTACTGCAATGTCCTGACTGGCCAGCTCACGCATCCGTTGTTCAAGTTTGGGCAGATCATCCTGACTGAAAGGCTGATCACGTTGAATATCGTAATAAAAGCCATCATCGATAACCGGCCCGATGACCATTTTTGCTTCCGGGAAAAGCTGCTTGACAGCCTGGCCCAGCAGATGTGCGGTGGAATGACGGATTATCTCCAGGCCTTCTTCGTCCTTGCCGGTGATAATACGCAAACTGACGTCCGTATTGATTACATCCGATGCATCGGCGAGTTCGCCATCAACCTCACCCGCCAGCGTGGCTTTTGCCAGCCCGGGACCAATATCAGCAGCCACATCCAGGATGCTAATCGGCTGTTCGAATTGTCGGGTGCTGCCATCGGGTAGCGTAATTACGGGCATTTCAACTTTCCTTAAAGGGACTTGCCAAGCCCGGTTGTCTGGTGGAAACCTGGGACGAAATGGTGGGCGATACTGGATTTGAACCAGTGACCTCTGCCATGTCAAGACAGCGCTCTAACCAACTGAGCTAATCGCCCCGCCAAGCCGCGAGAATCTAACAGAAACAGTAATAGCTTACAAGCATTTAACCGTACTAAATAGCAGTTGCTGTTGAGTGCTCAATTGAGCGGTAATATCACAGCTATTGCCCAACCAGTAAATCCCTTGCCTTTAAGCCTGGTATTTGCAGTGATGGTATCAGTATCGCCAGCAATGCAGCCACGCAAAACAAGGTCGCGGCGAGACCGTAAACAAGCATATCCAATACCGGCACCTGATACAGCAAGTGCGCCAACAAACGCGCTACAAATGCACTGCAAACTGTGCCAATTAAAACCCCCAGCACTACCGGTTTAAGCATTTTTAATGACCAACGGTATATCAGACTGGCTGAGCTGGCCCCAACTGCTATCCGAATACCCATCTCAAAACGACGGCGGACGATTAATTGTGCCGTCATCGCATAAACTCCGGTCATGACCAGTAAACCTGTCATCACGGCAAAACCCATAAACAGCATGGCTAAAAAACGTCGGAATTGTATAGAGTCTGCAACCACATCCTCCAATCGAGCCACCCTGGTAATCAATGCATCGGGGTGAGAATCGTTAATGGTGTCATGCACAGCAGCAGTTATGGAGGCTATTGGCAATGAAGTTTTAATCACCATGTCCATACTCCCGGTCCAAATTCCCTGTGGGTAATACAAATAGGTCTCCGGCTTGGCAGTCAATGATAATTGATGTTGTTTTACATCGGAAACCACACCGATAACCAGTGCCCATTCGCCACCGGTATCCCATAGCAATGAACGCCCAAGCATATTTTGCTGTGGTAATTCCGAGAGTAGTGCTGCATTAATTATCGCCACCGGCTGGCTATCCCGGGTATCACTTTGTTTAAAATCTCGGCCTTGCAATAACTGTATTCCCATGGTTTGGAAATAGCCTTCAGATACCACCCGCACACCGGTAATCGAACCGCGATGACCATCAGCCAATTGCATTCCGGGCGTCTGATAATAAACGCCGATATCGCCTGAGGTTAATGGCAGATAGGTAATAATGTCAGCCGCTTGCACACCGGGCAAAGCACGTACCCGGGTTAACAGTTGTTGATAATAGGCCTCACCTTGCGAACTGTCGGTCAATAAGCTGCTTGGTGTATGTATTCGTAGTGACAAACGCTGCTGCTGCGCAAAGCCAGGATCAACGCTCGACAATTGCCAGAAGCTTTTCGCCATTAATCCGGCTATCACCACCAACAACAACGAAAAGGCTGTTTGCCCAATCAACAGCCCCTGGTTGATCCGGTTGGATTTAACTGTATTGCCACCTGATTGAGAGTGCAACACCTCCAAAGCCAATGCGCCACGGGCTACAGCCAGCGACGTTAAGCCCAGGCCCATACTGACCAAAAAAGTAACCCCGGCGATATACAACAGATCACTGAATAAAATGCTGAAAGCACGAAAATTGGGGAAATATTCAATTAGCTGGTCAGCAAACAATGAACTCAAACCCAGCATAAATAAAATACTGATGAGGCTGGCAAGCAAGCCCAGCAATAACTGTTCTGCTAGCAGTTGACGTGCCAGACGCTGATTATTGCAACCAATTGTCCTGCGAACTGCAAATTCACGATGCCTGGCCAGTACTCTGGCAACTGTCAGGTTGGCCACATTAGCAACCGCCACCAGCATCACCAACAACACCGCAAACATCAGCGCATTCAGTGTTTGCCCGCTATCACCCAGCAAGTGATCACGTAATGAATGTACCCTGGCCATATTGATATCTGTGCTATCCAATGTAGTGCTTTTATCGACACGATACGCCTGTAGAAATGTTCTAAAAGCCGTCTGCACTGCCTGCTGATCCGTTTCAGCCGATAGACGTCCAATTCCGGCAAGAAATAAGTTGTGGTTGTAGGCATCTGATAACGAGTCAATTTCATACGGCACCCATAACTGCCAGTCTGGATAGAGACTGTGGTGGTCACGTGGCATAACGCCCACCACTTGGCGAGCCGTACCATTAACATGCAATAACTCACCAATCGCACTTTGCCGAGCACCCAACTGGTTACGCCAATATTCAAAACTAACCACTAATACCGGCATTGCGCCTGGGTGACTATCTTGTTCAGTAAATGTCCGGCCATAAATTGAATCGACTCCCAGAGTCTTGAAAAATGAATGCCGAACATGTGCACCAAGAACCTGCTTATTGAGTTGATTTTGCTTGACCGTAAAATTGGTTGCTGAGTAGCTGGCAAATGTTTCCAGCCCAATATTGGCTGACGCTATATCTTCAGCCATTTCAATGCTTAAATTCTTTTCCGGCCAAACCCGCACCAATCTGTCTGACTCGGGGTATGGCAAAGCTTGTAACACCACTTCATTGAATAAATTAAAAACAGCAAAGTTCGCACCAATACCCAAGCCCAGAGTAATCAGTGCTACACATGTATATGTTCGTGTGCGATTAAGCAGTCTTCCTGCAAACAACAAGTCATTGAATAAATCGGTAAGCCATTCCCGCATTTGCTGCATCACCGCCATTCGATCAACCCGGTTATGGAAATTATCAATATTGCCCAGTCGTCTGTCGGCTTCGGCAGTGGCCTGTAGGTCAGGCATTCCCTTCAGCAACAGCTCGCGAATTAATTGCTCACGGTGAAATGCCAGTTCCTCGCCCATTTCCTCACGCCAGCGTTTACGGGCATGTGGCCATTGGAAAAAACGTTTGTACTTGACATTACTCATGCCCGGCCCACTGTTGCAGCCAGTACTTTATTGACCGCGGAGGTGTAACGAATCCAAGCATCTGTTTGATGCGATAATTGACTGCGACCTTTGACCGTTAGTCTGTAAAACTTTGCTTTGCGATTATTTTCAGACAGGCCTAATTCAGAATCCAGCCATTTTTTCCTGCTCATCCGATACAAAGCAGGATATAAAGCACCCTCTTCTACCTGTAAATAATCATCCGTACGAGACTTAATCCATTTGACAATTGCGTAGCCATGTAACGGCCCAGCCGCTAATGCTTGCAGAACCATTAAATCCAGTGTGCCTTGAACAAGGTTGGAGCGACTCATAAAACTTCCCTAACTTGATTAGGGAAAGATTAAACAGACTCCCCTAATGTGTCAAGGGGTAATGAATTAAGTTAGCAAGTTTGTATTCAAATTCAGTAACAAGGTATTGCACCGGATTATCGCTGCCTTATACCATGGTATAGTTCTCCGGGTTTGAGCGTTAGCAACTGGTTCTTGACTATTTATTGAGGTAAGTTTTGTATGATGAGTTACAACACTCCGATGGCAATTGCTATGCAAATCAGATTAATCAGCGGGCTATTGGCTTGCCTTGTATCCAGCACAATTTTCAGTCAAACCGACTGGACCCAATTTACAGATGCATCTGCAACCAATATTGTCAGCGATGCGGGTGATCAGGTTGGTATGGTTGACTTCGAGGAAAAAGACCTTGCAGTCGGTGACCTGGATAGAGACGGTGACCCGGACCTGATAATTGTACGCAAGCGACCCTTCTCAACTCCCGGGGGACGGCGCAATGTGCTGTTTATGAACAATGGCGGCGTAATGACCGACATGAGCGATAGTCTTGCACCCGGTTTTTTGGATATTACCGATGACCGTGATGTGGTTATCGCTGATATCAATGGTGATAGCTGGCTGGATGTTATTACCGCAACCACCTTCAGCGACCCACCCAGGATATATCTGAATCTGGGCAATGATGCCGGCAATAACTGGCTGGGTTTGGAGTACGATCCTGCGGATAACCGGGTACCCACATTCACCCCTGGCCCCAAGTTCTGTGCAGTTGCCGCTGGAGATCTGACCGGCACCAATGGTGCTGATTTGTACTTCGTTGATTATGACAACACGCTGGAAGATCGCCTTTTGATCAACAACGGCAATGCCTTTTTTACCGATGAGACCACTGGCCGGATGCGCTTTGAACAATTCGAATCTGTATTTGGAACCAGCGCATTGATAGCTGACTTCAACCTTGACGGCAGCAACGATATTGTCAAAGTCAGTGCTTCCGGTTCGATGCCACCCGATGACGGCTCGCCACCTCAAGTTCGTTTGATATACAACAATGGTACCGGGAACTTTATTGATATGGACATCATTTACGATGGTGCTCCATATATGGCCGCCATTATCGACTACAACAACGATAACCGCCCGGACTTATATATTGTTGATGATGGGCAGGACTTTATGCTGATCAACACCTCTACGGTTGATGGCCAGGCGATATTTCAATCTCAAGAGCTCACTCAAAGCCCGTTTACAGCAGGTTTTGGCGGTAACATTGCCATTGGTGATATGGACGGTGACGGTTTTGATGATGTTTATGTCACCGATGTGGATACCGATATCCCCGGTTGTGACCGGTTTCCAGTAGCGTTGCAACACAATGGTGACGTATTTAACCCTGATTTAATTGACCGTTTCAATGGCGCCGGGCGCGGCTGGCTACCAGCGGGCACTTTTGACGCTGTCATCGCTGATTTCAATATGGACGGAGATAATGACCTGTGGCTGGGCACCTGTACCGGTAACCGATTACTTTTCGGTGGCCTGGAAGAAGAGTTCATGAATGATGGATTTGAAAATCCAGTGATCAGACGTCAACCGGTCTCAGATCGACGCTCAGGTTGACTGTGCAGGCTTGATGGTGTCTATGTTTCGAAAACGAAACTCCAATAGCACTTGCCCGGCGAGTCTGAACGTCACCATTGTCGCCGGGTATTTAATAACACTGGGTACATTTTCCACTGCCCAGGAAAACAGTGAAACTCAACTGGAACAGGCTATCTCATCGGGGCAACCTTTGGAGCATGTCCCGGTCATGCCACAACCGGCTGCCAGATTAGAGCTCCGCTATTCAGCACCGGCCATACAGCAGCTTCAACAGCCACATGGTTTTAATAGTGTGCAGGTCAATATTGCATCCAATAACATGAATATTGTAGATGATGCCGCCAATGAGCCATCAATCGCGGTCAACCCGGTTACCGGTCAGCAGATTGTGATCGGCTGGCGACAGTTTGATTCAATCAGCAGTGGTTTTCGTGAAGCTGGTGTGGCTTTCAGCAGCGATGCCGGCTCCAGTTGGACCTACCCCGGCGATATTGATCCCGGAGTGTTCCGAAGTGACCCGGTACTTGCTGCTGACAGTAACGGCGTATTTTATTACGCCAGCCTGCAGGTAATCGGTAATGATTTGAGTGAACAGTTTTTTACCTCCGCTGACGGCGGTGCCAGCTGGAGCAGTCCAGTGGAAGCTTTTGGTGGGGATAAACTATGGTTTGCACTGAATGATACCGGGGGCAGCGGTGATGGGCATATCTACTCAGCCTGGAACACAGCAGGTAACCCATTTTTTCCAGCTACCTTCAATCGTTCAACCAACCGTGCACAAAGCTTTCAGACGCCATTAGAAATCCCGCAGCGCCCGATCCTGGGAACTGCCGCAGTCGGCCCGGATGGCGAGCTGTATGTTGTTGGCCGTGGCGCCGGCACCCAACTTTGGTTGCTGCGCTCCGATAATGCCGATAACCCACTTGAAACGCCGGTGTTTAACCAGGTAACCGCCATCGATATGGGCGGCATAATTAGGATCGGTGCCAATATTAATCCGGCTGGTTTACTCGGCCAGCTGTGGGTGGCTGTTGATCATTCCAATACAATCAATCGCGGCAATGTCTATGTACTGGCATCACTCGATCCGCCCGGCACTGATCCATTGGATGTGCTGCTGATTCGCAGTGAAGATAACGGGGTTAGTTTTTCTGATCCATTAAGGGTCAATGATGATCCGCCAGGCAACAATGCCTGGCAGTGGTTTGGCACTCTGTCGGTTGCCCCTAATGGCCGTGTTGATGTGATCTGGTACGACACCCGCAATGATCCCAGTTCCAATACCTCACAGTTGTTTTACAGTTATTCAATGGATGCCGGGCGCAACTTCCTGCCGAATAATGCAGCCAGCCCGGCATTTGATCAGTCACTGGGTTATCCGACCCAAAACAAGCTGGGTGATTACATTGATATGAAATCGGATATGGGTGGCGCCCATATTGCCTATGCAGCAACCTTTAATGGTGAGCAGGATGTGTATTACCTGTATGCTGAACCGACCTTGCTAGAAGATTTCTTTACTGATGGATTTGAAAGCCCGGCTACCAACCAATAGAAAATGATTGTTCTAAACAGGCCGGGCATTTGCAGTGTTGAAGATTCAGGCTAATTGACAACTTGCATTCACACAATTGCTGTCCAGCTAATCGTAACCCATGCGATATGCCTTCACTCGCTTGACCTACAGTACTCACTGACCGGAGATTGCCGCCTGTTTCTGCTGTTAATTAGCTGCAGCTAAGCTCTCATCTTAAGCTTGAAGTTTTCCCCAATAACCATTGTCTTTTCTGCACAAACCCATTATTGCCATTGCAATTTAATAAATGCTGTAATAAAAATTTGCCGATCATCACCCAACTCAGAGCTTAAATCACCGGCACATGATTTCAAATTGCTAAGCTCCACAGCTGCATACCAGCAATACTCTGCTGTAATTTCATTCCAATAGATTAGTAAATTACTTTACTTCGTACGTAATTTATCGTATTATAATTGCAACTTTAGTCTAGTATTGCAAATCAAGACTAATAACCACCCCACCCTGTCACAGGGCGGTGGGACCTCATTATTAATCTAATGAGCAAACGCTGCCTGGAGCGTGACCAACCCGACAGGGAAACATGGTCATCCGCGTGTGACCAGGAGTTTTATCCGTCATGTATTAGTCGCAAATTATCCCTTCCCCAATTGCCAGCTCCGGCGGTGCCATTTTTTTAATCACTCAGCTGGCTGACACAGCTTATCAACGGCTTACCCAGTCGCCAAAGGCAAAGTCATCAAGGGCAAACCGCCACACAACATGCAAAAAGGAGGATCATATGAATAAGCTTATTGCATCCATGCCGTTTCTGACATTACTTTTTTGTCTGATATTCTCATCTGGTCTTGTTGCTCAGGTTTTTGTTTACCGGGGTATGCTGGAAGATCAAAATGCCATCGCAGGGCGTGCTTATAAAGAGATCCAGACAGCCGATTTCAATGAAGATGGCTGTCCGGACTTATACCTGGCCCAAAAACAGTCGCTGTCCGGCAGTGGCCAGGTGGTTGAGGGAGATAACATTGACCGTGTGCTCATTAATACCTGCAATGGCACAATAGGTGACCCCTCGTCATTATTGCAGGTACGGCCGCAAACAGGTCCATTCAACACTTTCAAAACCGTGCGTGGCTACGATGTTGAAGTCGCTGATATGGATGGCGACAACAACCTGGACATTGTACGCCCCGATGACGCCCGCCGGATTGATATTTTATGGGGTGATGGCAACGGAAATTTTCCCCAGGTAACCAGAGTATTGTCAATCTCTAACGATCCTAATAACAACGGCCGGTATGACAATGTCAGCTTGAGTGACCTGGATAATGACGGTGACTTGGATATCATTGCCGCACAATATAATTTCGACTCGAGCGACGGTATGGAAAACGTCATTTTACGCAATCGCCAGAAGCAGAACTTCCAGCGCTTGTTCGATATCGAAAGTGGCGAATTACCTGCTGATTCCACCCATACAGTGAGTTCTGCGAGGTTTGACAACGATAAGCTTCCAGAAGCGCTTATCGGCAATGTCGGTAACAGCAAATTGTATCGAAATGATGGTATTGCCGGCAACGGTACGCTGCAGTTCAGCGAAATGGCAACGCTGACTCAGCCTGCGCTGGATCCCAGTCTATTAACCACCGCAGCAGAATTTTTCGATTTAAACCGCGACCGTAAACTGGATATTTATATCGGGAAATTTGCCCGTTCAAGTCAAATTCCTTTTGGCCAAAGTCAGCACGCTGCCTATTTTGGCGATGGCTCGGGAGGGTTCAGCTCAATCAAGATTCTACCGGTCGGGATTGGTGTGCCACCGGTATATGACGTGCGCTTTGCGGATCTGGATGGTGATAAAAATATCGAAATCATACGGGTCAATGCGCTTAGCGGCACCGAATCTTCAACCTTGCAAGCCATCAGTATTACGCGTGGAACAACTGCTTACACCGATGTTAGCGAGGCTTTCTTTGCAGGTGAATGGTTTGGCGAGTTAGCGCTTGAACTGGCCGACCTCGATCAAGATGGTGATCTGGATTTGATCACTGGCGGCACCACTGAAAGCGATACCAATGGTGGCAACGTTAACAATGGTCATTCCGCTATACACATTTACGAGAATACAACGCTGACACCTATTTTGTTTGTTGCGTCCTATGTCCCTCAGTTGGGACAACCGCGCACCACCTCAATTTCAACCAGTGATAACCCGGATGAATTCGAATTTGCCTTTGATCCCAATTTAGGCAAGTTTGTCGAACGCCCGGGTACCGTTTGTCAAACTGCGGTCGAAAATCCAACCTATCTCAAATTAAGCCTGGCTGGAGCCATACTTAATCAGGGTGGTATCGACGCATGTACCTTTCACGCCTCATGGGATGCTGGAGGCACACCCATTCCATGTAGTTCTCAGCTTGTTGCCGAGCTAAATGCCGGCGACGAATTCATCATCAACACCGACGATTACCTTTCCGACCCGGTCAACTGCGATGAATTTAATCCATTGCAGCCGCACGTATTATTCAATGAGCCGCATTGGCTGCGTGCCACTTTTACCGTGGACGGTGTTGAACATGTACGGCGTGCCCTATTCAGGCAGAACACGCAATCATTACGCGTCAGCGCCAATGCTGACACCTATGTCAGTCAGGCACAGCCAACCAGCAATTTTGGCTCACTGAACTTTGTCGAAGTCGGTGACACCAGCACCGGTGGTGGTGCTTTTGGCTTCTGGCGTTTTGCGGTGCCGCCTTTCAACGGCACACTCGAATCCGCGCGAGTCCAACTTAAGCCATTAACAGCCATTAGTCACCTCAACCTGCATCAGGTATGCGGTAACGGCTGGAATGAGTTCACCATGGACTGGAACGACTGGTTCAACCAAACCGGTGGCAGTTGTGGCGTAATCGATACCTTAAATAATATGGCGGCCGACCGGCCGGCGTTGTTCAATGTCGAAAGTTTTGTGAATTCCGCGGGTACTTATACTGTTGGCGGTGAAAGCTTTGATACTCTGACATTCCGTAGATTTGGCAGCCGCAGTGCAGGCGTTGCTACCAATCGGCCGGTATTGAAAATAACATTACAACGATAAACAATAGCTATTTAGCCGGTCTGGCCTGCAACCAGGCCGGCTCTAAAGCCTACCTAAAACAAACACTGGAAACTCAATTCACGCGAAGTAATTCATTATGCTTTGAATCCAATCACGAATTGATTTCGTAAATTTATTTGAATCCAGATACATATCTGAGATTGATTAAAGAGCTTAGTACGATTGATACAGCAGAGGCTAATCAAGACAGCTGAATGGTGGCTTTACAGTGAATCATGAGTTGGCAAATATACAGCTCTATTTGTATATACAGAGACAACATCACGGGCCGGGGCTTGTCCCGGACCGTCTCATGCTGCTGTTTGCGTTCTCTCAAATACTCATCTATTGCATCAAGCAAGTTCTGCTCCTGTATGAACCGCTCACTGCTTCTCGATCGTGCATGTGCTCCACCTTTTCCTGGTAAAACAGGACATGTAATTCAGTTTCTTTCAGATAGGATGGTTTACTTTTGTTGGGCCAATTTTGCACCGATGGGTCTTGTTTGATTTTCAGCTAAGCCATTTGAACTGTCTGTCAGCGGCGATTACCCTTAGCGACTGTTTGAAGATAGATATTCCAAACCGGCGTGACAGTTTTATGCACAATGATTGCAGGGCTGTGAATAACCCAAATGCTCCATCAGGCAATCCGATTCAAAGCCGCAGTACGCCATCTCAGTAATCTAGATCAATCAGTGTTTATCGCATCCCGACGCGCGCCAGATTCCAGTCGGCCTGGATTTCCAGGCTCGACACCTCATTGGTTTTCAAATCCAGATCAACGCGACCCACGATTGGGGCTTCCGAAAAGGCCGTGGCTCGTGCCCTCGTAATACCCTGTGGCTGCTGAATTCAAATACATCATCAATGAATACTCAATTTCTGTTGAATACAACCAAATAAACCCGGCTTTACTGTTAAAATCATCCGGGTGACTGATCAACTTTCCAATAACTTCATCCATCTGGGGTTGCACAGCGAGTACTCCCTGCATGACAGCCTGATCCGCATTCCCAAACTGATGCAACGGCTGGTGGATTTGAACATGCCGGCAGTCGCTTTGACCGATCATTGCAACCTGTTTGCGATGGTCAAGTTTTACCGGGCAGCGCTGAAGTACGGCATAAAACCTATCATTGGCGCAGAACTTCGGATAAGTACCGAAGACACAGAGCAGCCATTCAACGGCTATAAGTTACCGTTGCTCTGTCAAAACCATACAGGTTACCTAAACCTCTGCCGACTGCTGACGCTAGCCTACCGCGCCAGCACATCGCGAGAGCACGTTTGTATAACTCACGCACAACTGTTCGAACATCACCAGGGGCTGATAGTGCTGAGCGGTGGTATGGAAGGCGATATCGGGCAAAAACTATTGTCTACACATACTGAGCAGGCACAGCAACTCCTGGATACCTACCGACAATATTTTGATGATCGCTTTGTATTACAGTTAAGCCGCATCGGACAGCCTCGCGAAAATGAGTATGCCAACCGTCTGTTAAGCCTGGCAGCCGATAGTTCTTGTCCGGTGATCGCCACCAATGAAGCCCGGTTTTTACATACGGAACAATTCCAGGCACATGAAGCCCGGGTTTGTATTCATCAGGGGCGATTATTGGATGATAACCGCCGCCCCAAAAATTACACACCGCAGCAATACCTGCGTTCCAGTGATGAGATGGCGGAAATATTCTCAGATCTGCCGCAGGTTCTGGACAATACCATTGCGATTGCCCAGCGCTGCAACCTGGAAATCAAGTTCGGTGAATATGTTCTGCCCGCCTACCCGGCTGCAGCAGAGAGCGGCAATGAAGAAACCTATCTGGAAAAGGCGGCGCGGGAAGGCTTAAAAGTTCGCCTGACGGAACGTGGTATTGCAGCTGGTTATTCGGAACAGGATTACATAGAGCGGTTACAGCATGAACTGCAGGTAATTAACCAAATGGGTTTTCCCGGTTATTTCCTGGTAGTCGCTGATTTTGTCCGTTGGGCCAAGCGCAATGATATTCCAGTCGGCCCTGGGCGCGGCTCCGGAGCAGGCTCGGTAGTCGCCTGGGTATTGAATATTACCGATCTGGACCCGTTGCAATACGAGTTACTGTTTGAGCGTTTTCTAAACCCTGAACGTGTCTCCATGCCGGACTTTGATATTGATTTTTGCATGGAGAAGCGCGATCAGGTGATCGAATACGTAGCAGATACCTATGGTCATGATCAAGTTAGCCAGATCATCACCTTCGGTAAGATGAATGCCAAAGCGGTGGTGCGTGATACCGGTCGGGTACTGGGGCATGGTTATGGTTTTGTCGACAGCATTGCCAAGTTGATTCCACCGGCATTGGATATGACCCTGACCAAGGCACTGGCGGAAGAACCACAACTAAAACAGCGCTATCAGGAAGAAGAAGAAGTCCGTGGCATTCTGGATCAGGCGCTGGAACTGGAAGGGTTGACACGAAATGCCGGCAAACACGCTGGTGGTGTGGTAATTGCACCAGGCCCGCTTACAGATTTTACCGCGTTATACAACGAACCTGATGCCAGTGCTGTCAGTCAGTTGGATAAAGATGATGTTGAAGCTATCGGGCTGGTTAAGTTTGATTTCCTGGGGTTGCGAACGCTGACGTTGATTCACTGGGCTATGCAAACCATCAACGCACACCGACAAAAGCAAGCTCAAGAGTTGCTGGATCTGGAAAAAATCCCGCTCGATGACCCGGCCAGCTTCAGGTTGTTATGCGCATGCCAGACTACCGCCGTATTCCAATTGGAATCACGCGGTATGAAGGACTTGATTCGCAAGCTGCAACCAGATGCATTTGCCGATATCGTGGCACTGGTGGCTTTGTTTCGGCCTGGCCCTTTGGAGTCCGGCATGGTTGGAGATTATATTGACCGTAAGCACGGACGCTCGCCGGTGGTTTATCCCCATCCTGCTCTGGAGTCTATTTTAAAACCCACCTACGGGGTGATTTTGTATCAGGAACAGGTGATGCAAATTGCCCAGGTATTGGCCGGTTACAGTCTTGGCGCAGCTGATTTGCTACGCCGGGCCATGGGTAAGAAAAAACCAGCGGAAATGGCCAAGCAGCGGATCATTTTTGTTGAAGGCGCACAGCACAATGGTGTCGATCCAGGTCTAGCCAACCGGATTTTTGATTTAATGGAAACCTTCGCCGGTTACGGCTTTAACAAATCACATTCAGTGGCTTATGCCCTGCTGGCTTATCAAACAGCCTACCTAAAGGCCCATTACCCGGCTGAATTTATGGCAGCAGTACTATCTGCTGATATGGATGACAGCGATAAAATCGCCAATCTGGTTGATGATTGCCGCTTATTGGGTTTGAATATTTTATCGCCTGATGTCAGTTGCTCCAGTTATAAATTTGTGGTGGAAGGTGAAGCCATTCGTTTTGGGCTGGGGGCAATCAAAGGCGTTGGCCAGGCAGCTATCGATGCCATTATCGACAGTCGTGAACAGCATGGAACACAATCGAGCTTGACCCAGTTTTGTTGCGATCTGGATTTACGCAAGGTTAACCGACGGACCATGGAAGCGTTGGTCAAAGCCGGCGGAATGATCTGCCTGAACGACAATCAAGCCCAATTAATGGCTGAGCTGGGTCCGGCAGTACACGCCGCTGAGCAGGTTCAGAAAGACCGTGAAAGTGGTCAAGGCGGCCTGTTCGGCGGCTTGTCAGAGGCCCCGGTTGCTGCTCCGGCAGTTGCCAGCAAGACCAGTCGCCAACAACGTTGGACAGAAGCCCAGCGACTCAGCGCTGAACGTGAAACATTGGGTTTGTATTTAACCGGTCACCCATTGGACGAACATCGCAAGGAAATCAATCAGTTTATTTCCTGTCCGCTGCAGAAACTGGATATCCGGGTTCCCAACGATCAAAAGCAAAACCTGAAAGACGCTGTCATCTGTGCCTTGATAATGGCTGTCAGACGACGACCCGGGCGAGGTGCTTTTATCGCTGTAGACGATGGTACCGGACGCCTGGAAGTGGCTGTATTTGAGGAAGTCTTCAACCGCATTGCTGATCACCTTGTACGTGACCAGATCATTGTGATCAGCGGTGATATAGGCATAGATAAGTTTACCGGCGGCTATCGGATGGTGGCCAAAAGCGTCATGGATTTAAACCAGGCCCGTAATCATTTTGTAAAAGCACTGCATTTGAACATCAATGATCCACCGCCGGATTTTGACCGCCAATTGAAAGCCACTTTAATCCCATATTTAAACGGTAAAGCCGAAATAGTCGTCGATGTTGCCCGTGCCGGGACCAATGTGAGGTTGCATTTTGGTGCAGATTGGCGGGTAAAACCAAGCGCCGAAATGGTCGCAGCATTGAATAACCTGGAAGTAGTGAAAAGCGTGAATTTGAAGTTTTAACCGAAAAAAAGCACAAGTTAGCTCATAGTTGCAACGGTTTATATAAGCAATATTCGCGCTGCTATTTTAGTATCAAAAATAATTCCATACCAGAAAATGAGCTCCCGTTTAGCAGCTAAGAATCAATTATCAGAGGTCTTAATATACATTAAGCTTTGCCAATATTGGTATTGAATTCTTATTACCAACTTACAGTTATGAAACAAACTGACACATTATCTAGACGCTGATAATACTATTTAATTATACACTCAGATTACAATTTGATTGTATGCTAGCTCCAAAAGATGGCTTGTTCGCGCCAGCTGCGAATTTGCCAAATAATAATAATATTAGCAGTTATCGCAATATTAAAATAATAATTAATACACGCTTTTATTATCCAAGCATATTTGCTCGGTAAAATAGTGTGCTAATGGAGCGCCAGAGATGTTTAAAAGTACTTTTTTTAAAGCCTTGTTCATTATTTTACCTGCCATCATACTAAACCCTGTTTTTGCCCAAACAGATACAACTAACCCGTGGCTTGTGCGCTTTGGCGCTACTTATGTGCAACCACTAGATGATTCAGATGGTGTCATTGGTGATACCGGTCTGGGTCTGATACCAGGCAAGGATGAGGTAGATGTGGAAGGCGAACTTGGTTTTACCTTTAGCTTAAGTTATGCATTCAGCTCACATTGGGCCGCCACGCTACTGGCAGCAGCGCCATACAAACATGATATTAATGGTGCAGGTGTGTTGGAAGGTATAGACATTGGTGAAACATATCATTTACCACCATCTTTGACCTTAGAGTATCGCTTTAATCCGAATGGCAAAATACGCCCATATATCGGAGCAGGGGTTAATTGGACTTGGTTTTTTAAAAGCAAATCCAATGCTGCGCTAACAAATGCTTTGGATGGTATTGTTGGCGGGGTAACCAACACCGATCTTGACTTGGATAATTCTTTTGGTTTTGCTGCTAATGTTGGTATCGATTGGTCAATCAATGACCGCTGGGGAGTTAACACCTCGGTATGGTTTCTAGATATCAACAGTGAGGCTGAAGTGTATGTGAATGGCAATTTAGCCACCACAGTCGGTGTAGCTGTAGACCCGGTGTTATATACCCTTGGACTCACCTATCGGTTTTAGTCAATTATAAAGTTTGTGACTTAGTCTGCCATGGGTCAACCGCGTTACTTCTTTGCAGGCATCAAGATGAGATGACAATGCACGCCAGTGCATGCAAATATAGCACGGTAATGCAGGACTGGCGCCTATCGAGTATGCCCCTATGCTAACGCGGTTGTTAATGAACTGTCAGGTTGCTGCTATAACCAATAATTTGCTGATCCAGTTTAATTACCGTTGGTTTCGGCAATCGCTTCCAACATTGGAGTGAACCAATCGGTGGAACGCCAGTGTCCAGCTGTCATCACACCCAGAATAGATTGTGTAGCCGCCAGGTCATCAAGTGGATTCGCATCAAGCATGATCAAATCCGCCTTTGCACCATTGCTGACAACACCGAAGGGTTGCTGGATATTAAGGCGAGTAGACAGATACTCACCACCATTTCTAGTCGCTATGCGTAATACCTCACGATTGCTTAAACCGGCATTCTGAAGTGCCAGTAATTCATGATGCGCTGAAAACCCAGGCACACCGAGCACAGTTGGCGAGTCTGTGCCCATCAAAACCATCACTCCATTGGCTTGCATTTGTCTGGTCATCTCACGCACAAAATCCCGACTGACATCGTAGCCACCCGGGCTAGCACCTGGCGGGTTCCAGCGTGAGCCATTGATGCCGCGTTCATTTAGTGCACGGGTAGTTGGGTGCATAAATCGGTTTTCTTCCCGCCCTCTATACTCTGCAATACCGCTGGTATTTCCACCCCATACCTGGGCAATAATCTCTTCAATACCCAAGGTTGCAGTAACTGCCAGATCATTGTCGCGCGCCAAAGCCACCGCTTCCGGAATCCGGTTGATATTGCGGTCCGGAATCATGGTGTATATGAAGGCGCCTCCATGTGCGACCATCGATAACCCGTTAGTGACCACCTCTTGGGTGCTAAGTGTTTGTGGAAAATGCCCAATCACGGGCATTTCTAATAGCCTGGCTTCATCCAATATCGCGAGTACCGCTTCACGCGGGCTCCAGTTATAAATTTTGATCATGTCATAACCCGAGTTACGTGCACTGCGGGTAAATTGCCTGGCCTGAAATGCATCGGTAACCGCACGGTTGGCTGGGCCACCATCAGGCGTGGTTGAATTCCCACGGGCATATTGAGCTGAATAGATTGTCGGCCCCACCTTGAGCCCTGATTCGGTCTCGTTTGACCAGCGCGGCAGCGCTTCTCCAAAGTCGCCGTTATTCAGGATCGTAGTAACGCCACGGGCCAGATACAGTATCAGTTGGTCTGTAGCTGACGACTCAATAACTGAGGCAATCGCAGCCGGCCCCAGGAACTCGCGTACGTTGGTCGCCAGATGGGTATGCGTATCGACCATCCCCGGCATCACATAACGGCCACGGCCATCCAAAACCACTGCGCCAGCGGGGATATCCAGATCAGTCGCGGGCCCCACAGATTCAATGCTACCCCCAGTAACAATGATGGTCTGATCCAGCAGCAGGTCTGCCTGATCTGTCATTGGCAATACATTCACGTGGGTAATCGCAACGGTTTGATCGGCATCAGCTTCCAGTGGTAGCTGCTGTGGTTCTGCCAAAGCAGCACAAAACTGTTCTTCAACAAACACAATACGCTCAATATTGATCACCCCACTGCGGCCATTATCAAAGCTGTATTCAAGGTGGCCATGGTTACAATCGGAAAAAGTAAGCACAGCTGAACCAACAGCAACCCGGTTTACCGGTGCTGGGTCATCAAATGTTCCATCCGTGGTCAGGTTGATGGTCAGATTGGCTACCGGGCCATCGATCCCTCCTCTTAAAGTAAGCCAACGCTGTTGCTCGAACGGTATTTCATCCGCCATTGGAAAAGTCATCCAACCGATAAACACCAAGCCAACTTCTTCCGAGGCCATGATAAAAAAACCCTGACCAGGTGTTTCCGGATCAAACCAGGCATCATTCAAGGCACGTCCGGGGCTTAGATTTTGAGCAAACGCAGCGACTGCAATTAGTTGCGAGACAACAACCGCAAAAACAACAAGGCGAAGCCACTGCAAATTCATTGTTACTACCTTTGTATTCAATTATCGCTATTTAACCTGCATACCCTGAGTGTGCAAACTTGTTATATTTCAGTTCCAGAATTAGCTCAGGGTTGCATTGGATAGCAACATCTTACACCATAAAAGATAGTTTCCGTACGTGTTTAATCGTATATGTGGCTATTTTGCATTCCCCATGGGATATCATATCGATTAAGCATTTTTCAATTACCAGACTGATCAAATAACTTCAGGCAGAGCCATGATCAAAATTAGAGACTACCCCATGAAAACAACCGTCATATTAGCTTTCCGTTTTCTTTGCCTGCTTAGTATTCTATGCCTTTCTGGTAATGCTTTAGCAGATCTCAGCCAATATCAAATTGATGCGGATGCCGCAGATGCATATGCGGATGCTTATAGCGCACAGGACCTGCCAGCGTTAGCGGAGCTGTTGGCAGAACAAGCTGTATTCATCGATCCATCGAACCGATATGAAGGTCGAGATACCATTATTGAGGGCCTAAGTGAAACCTTTAAGCGAATCATCAGCTCGGGCCCTGAAACCCGCTCTATTTCAAAGTTCCGGTCTGGCAATGAATTCATCCATACCGCATTTATTGAGTTCAACATGTTGATGGCGGTTGGTGAGCTAGCTGAAAGTGAATATAACTTTAAAGTGGATTTTGTGATGATCACCAAAGTTCAGGACGGCAAGATTGTGCAACACACGGATTATCTGGATACACATAACTTTGTTGCGCAATTGCAGGCACAAGTAGCGACCAAGCAGGAATGACGATCATAAACTGTTTTCGTTAATGAGTTAAAACCGGCAGCACTGTCGACCGTCATAGGTGGCGACGAATTTGCTCAACTGTCTGACGTTTTGAATCTGTAACCATGGCATGTTCAAATTGTGCAGGGCGCGGCTCCTGTTCCAGGCGAGCGATATGTGGTGGGCCAACTCCCCAATCACTTCCCGGCTGCCGAGGCACAACATGTAAATGAAAATGCGGCACTTCCTGTCCGCTGCCGACACCGTTGTTTTGATAGAGCAACACACCGTCTGGAGCAAAAACTTTTTGTAATATTCCGGTCAGTCGTTTGGCCGCAAGCATCACCGCAGCAGCTTCCTGGGCATTAACATCCAGCAACGTCGGCGCATGCCTGACAGGTAAAACAACACATTGCCCTATCTCGAATTGGCGGCCGTTAAGCAGTGTTACAGTTAATTCAGTTTGCTCAATGAGGTTCCAACGCTCAGTTTTTCCCAGAATAATTTGGCAGAAGTAGCAAGGGTTTCCCTGCGGCAATGGAAAAGACATGAAAACTCCTCAAATTTTCAGCGGCGTTACTCAAAGTCCTTATGGTTTTTCAACAGCTAAAATTGACTTGGTGCTCAAACTGCAGCCGCTTTGAAATATTAATCCCGGCGCACAGCCT
This sequence comes from Gammaproteobacteria bacterium, assembly GCA_021772985.1. Classification (GTDB taxonomy): domain Bacteria; phylum Pseudomonadota; class Gammaproteobacteria; order Xanthomonadales; family Wenzhouxiangellaceae; genus JAJFKX01. The sequence goes on along the minus strand of JAJFKX010000058.1, from coordinate 143,891 downwards.
TGACAATATAGCCACCTGAGCGCTCATCCCTTTCCATGTCGATCAATCCCCGCTGATCTGCTTGCTCGAGTAACTCACCAAATGAGCGAAATCCGTAGGAGCTTTCACTGAAAGCAGGATGCCTGCGCTTTAGTGTTTGCTTAATCATAGACGCCCAGACTCGATCACCGCGTTCCTCAATCAGCGCTTCTGCAGTATCCAATACCAGTTCAATGCCTGCATCCTTCTGATCAATATCTGCATCTTTCTGATCTGTATCGTTGCCGGTTTCACTGGCTTGTGATTTTTTCGGTGATGATTTTTTCGCAGCAGATTTTTTCTTTACCGGCCTCTTTCGCTGGGTTTTCTTTGAATCACTGGCCCTAATCAAATCATCGTAAAGCAGAAATTCATCACAGTTACCCATTAATAGTTCGGATGTGCTGTTCTTTACCCCGACACCAATCACCAATTTAGCGTTTTCACGTAATTTGCTGACCAGTGGGGAAAAATCCGAATCCCCGCTGATGATCACAAAAGTGTCGATATGGTCTTTGGTGTAACACAAGTCCAGCGCATCAACCACCATTCTAATGTCTGCCGAGTTTTTCCCTGACTGGCGGGTATGTGGAATTTCGATCAACTCGAACGCGGCTTCATGCATTACCGATTTAAACAGTTTATACCGATCCCAATCGCAATAAGCTTTTTTGACAACAATATTGCCTTTCAACAAAAGCCGCTCCAAAACAAGCTGCATATCGAATTTGGGAAATTTCGCATCACGCACGCCCAGTGCGACGTTTTCAAAGTCACAAAACAGCGCCAGGGTGTTGTCATTGTTGGTGGTGTTAGTCATTCCGTTTTCGGTTTCCTGTTTTCAATGGGGCATTAACTGGCGCTGATCATATCAATCCAAAGTCACTTTTGAGCGAAACTTAAATATCTCAGCACATCTGCAGCATGGAAGTGTACCTCACTCAATCAAGGTAAATGCTGAATGCCAGATCAATACCAAAATTGTTATTCCTTGCCTCGGTTCGAACCAGACCAGCAACAGTGAAATCAGCTTCCATTATAATTTCAGAAATGGTATTCAATTCTTTGTTTCGGTTTTCAAACTGATAAACTTCAATAGTCAGCTTGCCCTGCTGGTTTTCCAATTCTGAAATCGTAAAAAAATAATCCATCTCGCCAAGCTCGTCTCCGTGGAATTTGTGTTGCGGGGAGATGTCGATACCAAACTGTTTATGTTGATATAAAACACGATTACCGTCGGGATGGGTGATGATTAAGTCGTAATTCATTAGATAGACGGACTCATTGCTTTCAGCAACCAATACTGCCAACGGCAAGCACAACATCATTAACAATGAAATTCCTGATCGCAACATCATCACGCTCCAGACTATTTCATCAAGTCTAACAGTAGACGCTACCAATCGATATCTCATAACAAGATATGCTCTTATCATTATACTTGTTCAGCGAATAATCGGCTGCAGCTTCAAATTGAGCTTCAATTGAAATTATTGGCCGAATATCGGAAGCTAAAGCCTCAATTTCCTTTTGAATGCTCTTTGACTGGATGAACAAGTGATGTAGCCATGAAAAAAATGACCTTAATCTATGGACTGGCCCTGGCAGCCGCTGTGTTTACATTGCAATGGCTCGAATACCAATATGCCTTGCATCTGTTTTCTACCGAAATTTACATTGTCATTCTTGCTGCATTTTTTACAGCACTGGGAGTCTGGGTGGGAGCACGCATAACCCAGCCTAGATCGGCTACAGTTTTTGAAAAAAACTCGAGGGTTATTGAAACACTTGGAATCAGCACTCGTGAATATCAAGTTCTGCAGCTGCTCGCCAATGGTCACAGCAACCAGGAAATAGCAGAGCAATTATATATTTCAAAGAGCACCATCAAGACTCATCTGGTCCACCTTTACCAAAAGCTGGGCGTTTCACGCCGCACGCAGGCCATTCAAAAGGCAAAAGCATTGCATATCATCCCTTAGAGGCTCATCCGAACAGTTGAAAACCATCAAATCAACCCTTCGGTTGATGACCAGTAGCGTTAAAATCACTAAGCTTTTTGCAGATTCAGTTTCAACGGGCTAAACAAATGAGAAAAAGTATCCTTACTTACGGAGCCATATCCGGCCTGATCATTATCAGCATCAACACAATGAGCATGATGTTAGGCTTTGGCCAGGCCTGGCTAGGGTTTCTGGTGATGTTTATTGTCTTCAGCATCATTGTTGTCGCTGTAAAACAGTTTCGTGACCAGCAATTGGGTGGCGTGATCACGTTTGGCAAAGCATTGGTACTGGGATTGGGAATCTCGGCAATTGCAAGTGTTGTCTATGTATTGGTCTGGGAGATATACCTGTCCATCACCGATTACAGCTTCGTAGAAACCTATTTCAAGTCTGTGCTTGAGGCAAAAAATCTTGCCGGTCTTGACGAGCTGCAACTTGCAGCTGCAGTTGCAGAAACCGAACAGATGAAAGCCCAATACTATAACCCGTTTATCCGGGTACCGATGTCAGTGCTGGAAATTTTTCCGGTAGGATTACTGATCTCCATCATCACCGCTATAACTTTACGTAATCATAAATCTACGATTAAAACAGGAGCATAAAATGGAACTAGGCGCATTTTCAGTCAGCCTGAATGTATCAGACCTCAAAACATCACAATCTTTCTATGAGAACCTGGGTTTCAATATCGTCGGCGGCGATGCAGACCAGATGTGGTTAATCATGCGCAATCACAGCACTACAATCGGTCTTTTCCAAGGCATGTTTGAGCGCAATATACTAACTTTTAACCCAGGCTGGAATGCCAACAATGAAAGCCTGGACGCGTTCACCGATGTAAGAGATATTCAACGCCAATTGCGTACTAAAGGCGTCGCACTGGAAACCGAAGCTGATGAAAGCAGCACTGGTCCAGCCAGCCTGGTAATTGTTGATCCTGACGGCAATCCAATATTGCTGGATCAACACGTGTAAGCACTGCTATTGAAGATACGTGAAGTTGATCGAATGGTCTCAGCTTGCTACTGGATAAACAGCCAGGATGGCAGTATTTAAGTGCTATAGCCTGGAATAATTAGTTTATTTTCGGGAATAATTCACTGATTAGTTTTGTAATCAGCTGTTGAACTCTTTCGGTGCTGGTAGCCACATTGCCCATGATCTCTTCAATATTGAGTTCACGATCTGCAATACCGGCAGCCAAATTACTGACCAGGCAGATGCTGGCATAGTTTATGCCCAGTTCCTTTGCCAGGCTGGCTTCCGGCATGCCGGTCATGCCGATTAGCTCACCTCCATCAGCTTGAATTCGCCGTACTTCCGCTGCACTTTCCAGCCTGGGCCCCTGTGTTGCGGCGTAACACGCGCGGTCAAATAAAGCCATACCCGCTGACTGTCCGGCACGTAACAACACCCGACGCAGTGGTTCGGAATATGGGTAAGTAAAGTCGATATGCTCAATCGGCCTACCACCGTGTTGAATATTATCGAAATAAGTGTGTGCCCTGCCCCAGGTATAATCAATAATCTGATCAGGAATAACCAGGCTTCCAGACTGCCATTCAGAGCGAATACTGCCGACCACATTAATGGCTATGATCTGCTCCACTCCCAGCGCCTGCATGGCCCAAATATTGGCCCGGTAATTGACCGCATGCGGGGCCAGTCGGTGCGGATTCCCATGTCGGGGCAAGTACAATACCCGGCCATTACCGATATCCGTTTCGGTAATGGCCGCAGAAGGATCGCCGTACGGTGTTTCTATTTGATGCTGCTTTTCAGCAGTGAGCCAATCCGAAAACCCAGTACCGGCTATTAATCCAAGCTTACCCATCAATCGGTTTTGGGTGGCCGGTAAGCCCATATATCCGGCAAATGCCGCCAGTGTTCATAAATATCCATGCCGCAGCCAAACACATATTCATCCGGAATATCCATCCCTGCGTAATCCAGCCAGTTGCGCGACAGCCCGCGCTGGTGCTGTTTGCTTACCAAGGCAGTTGTTAAAACCTGACTGGCGCCCTCTTCCAAACACCACTCACGGATCGCCTCTAAGGTATAACCTTCATCAAAAATGTCGTCGATGATTAATACCGGCTGATCTTTCAAATCAAGCGCCGGCCGGTGTATCCACTGCAGTTCATGTCCCTGAGTACCGCTACGATAGCGGGTGGCATGCACATACTCCTGAAACAGAGGCACCTTCAACCGCTGTATTAACCAGGCTGCAGGCAACATACCGCCACGCATTACTGCGATTGTAATCAATGTCTGGCCGGCCAGATTACCGGCCAGATGAACATTGAGTCTGGCCGCCCAGCGATCAACTGCTTTGGTCACAGTTTGAGCATCAAACAGAATCTGGCTATCAGCCAGCAGATTTTGAGGATTTTTGTGTTGTTTTTTTTGCATAAAGGTTATTGTAACGATTGATTATTATCAGCTTGAACTATTTTGATAAATGCTTTGGCATCCAACAAACGGATATCCTTGCGTTGGCGAAGTTGCTCTAAAAACCAGTATTTGTGACCGGCACCAAATGTGATCACAAATCGTTTGCCTTCACCGCTGTGAATATTCAGCGCCTGCTCAATCAAAGCATAATGCGCCTGGTTGATGGTGGTCCAACCGCCGGTGCCGAGTTCATCATTAAACAGTCGGTCATACGGCTCCAGCCCATGTTTTATCAAAGCATCATATTCATCAGAATGAATAAACAAAGGGTCGTCATCACGCTCACCAATGATTTCGTCCATCTTGACTGAAGCAGCCTGATAAGCTTCCCAATCCGCTTTGCGGGCTGGATCATTTTCGATCCGTTGCAATGCTGCGCGCCGGTAGTTGTTCATTGGACTGTTCCAGCCGGCAGTTGGAATGATTTCGAATGAGATTTCACTGCTCAACGGAAACAATACCTCAGTATACTCTGGGAACCTGGCGGCTCGTTGCTCGCGGATTTCTCCGAACTGTGTATAGTCCTGTTGTGCTGCTGTTAGCCGATTGGGTGGTATTTCAACCAACACATAATCCGGCTTTGCCGCTTTTAACAATCGTGATAAAAACGTCAGGCTATAACGCTCACTGCTGACATGTCCACTATGAATCATTCCCAGCATCAGTACTTCATTGATTTTATTATCACGGTCAGCTGCCTGTGCATCAGGTATGCCGACAATTGACAGGGTCCCACTGACCTCGTTGGTCACATACAAACGGTTGCCTTCAACTCGCATTACAATCGGCTGCTTGCCAACGTCTATTTTATCGACCACCTGGCGGCTGACCATATCAATAACCGATAACTGCTGACCACCGGCGTTGTTAACAAACGCCCAGCGCCCATCGTTGCTCATCGCCACGGAAAACGGCCTTGGACCTATTCCTGTGTCAATTTGATGCACCACTTCAAATGAAGCTGTATTGATCCACATCAGCTGATCACTACCACCACAAGCTACCAGGTAATTCACCTGATCAATGCTTAATGCACCGCCTTCCGGCTGTTCACAGACTTTGGTTTTGTTCAATTCCTTCTGATTCAGCAGATCAATCACACTGACACTGTTATCGCCGCGGTTGGGAATAAAGCCCAGCACACCATCTCGAGTCACGTCAGCAGGATATGGCCGATTACCGCTGGGGTACGTCCTGGTGATCTGCATTGCTGCGGTATCGAACACCGTTAATGTGTCGCCAAACTCGCTGACGATATAGGTTAAATTGCCGACTTTATGCGGGGTGAACAGGCTGGGGCCGCTAGCAACTTCCCATTCCATCAGCTTTTTACCGGTAATACCATCAATTTCCAGCAAACGATCATCCCGGAACGGCGCTACTAACCAACCGTGTGCTGATTTGATCAAATCCAGTGGTACTTTGGCTACCGGCCAACGTTGAGTGATTTCCAGTGACTGCAAATCCAGAACTGCGATCTCATCATCTCCGGATACGGCGATGTAAGCATAACCATCATGGATCCGCAGACCATGCGGGGCACTGCCTACCTGAATTGTCTGCAAAACCGGGAAATCTGAGGCTGAAGCAAGACTGCAAATCAGCAGAAAAACGACCCCGGAGCAAAACATAAAGCGCATAAAAATCCCTGCCGAATAACCGGCTGAAATGCCGGTGCTGCATACTGAGTCCAAATTATAGCGGCTTTAACTTGCTGAAAGACCATTTTCAGGCATCACAGGTTTTTTATATAAGCTTAAAAACACAACTGAGTTCAGCTCAAAATCTTTTCGGTAACAGGTCGATGGTTTATTTGTCGGTTACTTATTGATTAACCAACGGTATATAGCTTAATTTAAATTCTAAGAATAATCTATATCTTATTGTTTTACCTAAATATATTATTCCTGAGTTAACCCTATTGGATTGCCTTCCGGATCTTCAATTAAGGCAAAACGTAATTCACCGTATTGCATCGGTGGAATTCGAATGGCTGCACCCAGTGACTTCGCATGCTCAAAGCTTGCATCCAGATCACTGACTTCGATGTATATCACCAACTCCGCTTTGCCTTCAGGTTCGTGCCGAAAACCGATGCCGGGGTCATTTTCTGTATTGACATCGCCATAAGTAAAACCACCAATATCACGATTGGTGATTGTCCAGTTAAATAGTCTGGCGTAAAACGCCTGTAGCCTATCGCCATCAACGCCGGCAATTTCAATGTGTTTAACTTTATCCATCAATCCACCACAATATCCTTGCTCAGAGTTATTCAAGCTTCAGTTTCATCCCGTAATGACTGGCTTCGAATCCCAACTCCTCATAAAAACCTATCGCCGCCGGTCTTCGCCGGTCCGTGGTTAGCTGAATCAGCCGGCAACCTTGCGATCGGGCACGCTCAATCGCCCATTGTAATAACGCCCGACCAATACCCTGTGAACGGTAATCAGCAGCAATCCGCACCCCCTCAATCTGTGCCCGCCAGCTACCCTGGTAAGTTATTGATGGAATCAGCGTCAGTTGCAGCACACCAGCCAATTGCAGCCCAAGCGTAACCACGATCAGCTGATTGTTTGGATCACCCACTATCGAATTGAACGCAGCGTGATAAGCTTCCGACAAAGGCTGAGTATAGCTTTCACGTTGTTGACCCAGCGGATCATCTGCCAGCATCTGTACGATCAATGGCAAATCACTTGTTGTTGCTTCTCTGAAAATCAGTCGTTTGTTCATCATTGCTCAGGTATCGGTTTGATTAGCACAGTCAATACACAAGCTTACAGCCGGATCAACTTCCAACCGTTTTGGGTTGATCGCCTCACCACACTCCAGACACCAGCCATAATCACCACTTTCGATTCGAGCTAAAGCCGCTTGAATCAGTTGCACATGCAAGGCCCGACGACGGTTTGCCTCAATTGATATTGCCTGTGCCTGCATCGCATCCATTCTGGATAGCCTGCCGACGCGGGTTTGGTCCAGGCTGACGATTTCTGCAGATTGTTGACTGATTTCTTCTATATCAGTCAACTCAACCAGTAATGCTTCCAATTTCTTCTTCATGTTAGAACTTAATTCAATAACAGCCAGATATTCTTTATAGCCTCAGCGTACAGCATGCCGAAGCCATCGGTAAAGCCAGCCGGTCAGGCTCAAAACCCAAGTATTAAATCCTGGATTAGCAGACAACCGCTATTAGGGAACCTCTGATTTAATCAGGCATGGCCGCGAACGAGTCATTTTTTTCGCAGGACAGTGTCTTTTTGAACGCAGGAATAGCGGGCTACGTCTAGTTTAAAAAGACACTGTCATGCGAAAAAAACGACCGCTCCCCAAGGGGTTACGCTCGAAGTGCGCCAATCCAGTGTTGCGTTGCTTGGCAATAGGCCAGCTATTGCACTGCACAACGACGCCTTGTCTTGACGCACTTCAGGCAGTAACGCGACCCTGTCTGATTAAATCAGAGGTTCCTTAGTTAGCTGGAATGCCATGCTTGTGTGTAAGATAACACCCGTTTTATTAGCGATTACACCTAAACACTATGTCTGGCAACTATTCCCTCACCAACAGCATCAAAACTGTGGCTGGTCCAGTGGCAGCTCTATTGGCTTTTATATTCAGCTCCCTGGCCGGGCTCGACACTGATATCGGCTGGTCACTTGCGATCGCCTTGTGGTGTGCCATTTGGTGGATTCTGGAAGCCGTACCGATTGCTGTAACCGCGATGCTGCCGCTGGCCATTTTCCCACTTGTTGGTGTGTTAACACCGCAACAGGTAGCCAATGCCTATGGACATCCTTTGATCTTATTATTGATGGGAGCGTTTATCCTGGCCCAGGCATTGGAAGCCAGTGGCGCACATAAACGGGTTGCATTGGGCATGGTCAATTTATTTGGCGGCAACAGTCCAAGGCGCCTGTTAATGGGATTTATGACCGCAGCTGCGCTACTGTCGATGTGGATTTCAAATACTGCTACTACCTTGATGTTATTACCTGTGATGCTGGCGGTATTAGACAGTTGTTCGGACAAACGTATCGCCGTACCACTGTTATTAGGCACCGCCTATGCCGCCAGCGTTGGTGGCTTGGGCACTCCAATCGGCACGCCTCCCAATCTGATTTTCATGAGTGTGTATGCGGAAACTACCGGTAGTGAACCTGGCTTTGTAGAGTGGATGAGCTGGGGGCTGCCGGTGGTACTGGTTATGGTCCCGATAATGATGTTGTGGTTAACCCGGAATCTGGGCAACACACTGGAAGTCAACCTGCCTCAGGTAGGTGGTTGGCGGGTGGAGGAAAAACGTGTATTTATCATATTTGCCCTGACCGCACTGGCCTGGATGACACGTAAAGAGCCATTCGGTGGTTGGAGTGGCTGGCTGGAGTTGCCCCAGGCCAATGATGCCTCTGTCGCGATGTTGGCAGTTGTGGTGTTATTTTTGGTTCCCAATGGTCGTGAGGGTCGTTTGCTTACCTGGCAACAGGCAGCCCGTATTCCCTGGGGAGTATTGATATTGTTTGGTGGCGGCATCGCCTTGGCCGGCGCTTTTGCCGAAAGCGGCTTAACCATGATGATCGGCAATGCCCTGGAAGGTCTGGCGGGCTGGCACCCTTGGTTATTGGCATTGGGATTATGTCTCGCGGTAACCTTTTTAACCGAAATAACCAGCAATACTGCGACTACAGCATTGTTAATGCCCATTTTGGCGGCTGCCGGCATTGGTGCCGGCCTGGACCCGAAATTATTAATGGTGCCGGCAGTATTAAGCGCCTCTTGTGCATTTATGTTGCCGGTGGCAACGGCACCCAATGCAGTGGTCTACGGAAGCGGACACATCCGAGTGGCACAAATGGCACGCGAGGGTTTTGCCTTGAATCTGATCGGCGCTGTGGTGGTAAGCACGCTGGTGTATCTGCTGCTTTAAGTTTTGTACTTGTGCGCATTGCATAAAATATTTAATTCACGCCAAATTGTACCCCCCGGTTCAGCATTGTGACTTATGCTCAGTTTTAGCAGCACCTAGTAACCATGGAATAAAGCTCCAGCACTTAACTCGACGCCAGCATACAGCTGAACTGCCAGGTGCAGTAAAACTGAACCCGCTATGATGGATCAATAAACACTAAAAGCAGCAGCAATGATTTTTGAGACCCATACGTTATCACCAGGATTAGCCGAATACGTCGAGTCTGTTTTTCACTTCAAGCATTTTTCGCCTGATCATTCTATCGAGCGAGTGGTACCAACCGGTCATGTGTTTATCATTTTCGAACTGGATGGCATGGCCAGAAACACGTTCAATAACGAAACCCTGGAGCCCCACAAAACCTTTACCAAGGTATGGGTATCGGGGATGCACAGAAATTATATTTCAATATCCGCACACCAGGATTCTGAAATGTTTGTGATCCAATTCAAAGCTTTTGGTGCTTACCCCTTTATGCACTTTCCAATAACCAGTCTGACTGGGCAGGTACTGCCCGGTAAACAGCTTATGAATGGTGAGCTGATAAATTTGCGTGAGCTTATAGCTGAACCTGAAAGCTCCCTGGAAAAGTTCAAAATCGCAGAATACTGGCTTGAACAACGCTTTAAGCAAAGTTATACCCCTCCCCGGGAGTTGCTGGATTTCATCACAGGGTTGCAGCATCAGCCTGCAGCGAAATATCAGGAAGCAATCAACGCTTATCCCAATACCCAAAAACACCTGATTGATCAATTCAAAAAATATATCGGACTGACACCTAAATATTATCATCGAATTTTACGGTTTAACGATATCCTGCAACGCATTCAGCAACAGCAAAACATCAGCTGGCCAGAAGTTGCCTACCAGTGTGGTTTTTCAGATCAGTCACATTTCATTAAAGAATTCAAACACTTTTCCGGTTTTAATCCACAAGAATTCATTGAGTTGGCGCACAATCAGGATGAGCCGAATTTTTTCCCGCTTGACCGCTAACTTTCATCGTTGCCGGCAGGCTGTTACGTTGCAAGAATGCTTGAGGTTAATTTTTTACTATACCCATCCATCCACCCACTCTAGATTGATTCTTTTTTGACGGGATAGATACATGGACTTGGCAACTGCTTTTCAGAATATCAACTGGCTGTCGGTTATTGTTGCTGCTGTTACCGCTTTTTTGGTTGGTGGTATTTGGTATGGCCCATTGTTCGGCAGGGCCTGGATGAATGAATTCGGCTTAAACGAAACCGATTTGGCTAAACGTAATATGCCCAGGGTTTTTGGAATTTCATTAATATTGGCTTTTATTGCAGCGCTAATTCTGGATATGTTCATCGGTGCTGAAGCCAATCTTATTTTTGGTGCAAGCGCAGGTTTTTTTGCCGGGTTTGGCTGGGTGGCTACTTTCCTGGGGATACTGTATTTATTTGAGTTTCGCTCATTCAAAGCCTATATGATTAATGCAGGCTATTGCATCACTGCCTTGACTGTCATGGGCTCTGTTTTAGGTATTTGGTAGGAGAACTCGTGTGGAAAAAGGCTTAATTGAAAAAACCGGCAAATCACTGAATCACTGGATTGGAATCGTGCATAAAGCCAAGCTTGAAAAGCACAAAATCATTATTGACTATCTGAAGTCAGAGCACGGATTTACTTATGGTTTTGCCAATTTTGTGGCGTTAAAAGCCAGAAAAGCTGATGCCGCATCAATCAGCGACACTGATTTAGTAAAAAACCAATATACAGGCAAGGAAAACCTCAAACCCATTTATGAAAAGCTGCTGTCAAAGCTTGAAGTATTGGGCAACGATGTCACCAAAGCGGCTAAAAAAGACAGTGTCAGCATCGTCCGTAAAAAACAGTTTGCATTGATCAAACCTGCTACCAAAACCCGTATTGACCTGGGCTTGAAGTTAAAAGGCAAACCAACTACCGACAGGCTGGAAAACTCCGGCCCGTTTGGCAGTATGTGCACGCACAGAGTCCGACTGACCGATCTTGCCGATATTGATAACGAACTTGTTTCATGGTTACAAGAGGCCTATCAAAAAGCCGGGTAAACACGGCAACTTTAATTTTTTGGTTCACCATCTTGAACAAGGCAGTCCGTGTTCAATAGTTTATCAACACGTGCTCAATCGGCAGCATTATTTATACTGCCGCCCTGCCCTTATCCCATCAAACTGATGATTCATCATTAACATAGGGTTAGTCCAGCTCCAATTGGATATTCATGAGTTATCCTTATACCGATTATTTGTACCCGCCACACACAACCGGCGTAACTCGAAGGGAGAGTTTGGATGAACACAATGCGTACCGGGCTGAGAATTGCTGCGGCACTAACCATTTTCTTTGGTATCACTGCCTGTGATGATCACTCCGAACCGGCTAACAGCAGCAGCAGCAACACCAAGCCAGCAACGACGGCTGCACACCCTCCCCAAAATGATACCGACGGCGAGCTTGCGGAGTCAGTCACCCGAATGGCCTCGATCGACCGTGCTTATGCTGCCACCTTTTCACCGGATAGTACGCGGCTTGCTTATCTTTCCAGTGAGACTGGATCACCACAGGTGTTTATCACCGGACTTAATAAGGAATTACCAAGCCAGACAACTTTTTTTGATGACCAGGTAAGCGGTGTGCGATGGTCACCAACGGGAGATACTTTTGCAATCTCCATTGCGCCGGGAGGTGGTTTGAATTCACAGCTCTACCTGATGCCAGTAGAAGGTGGTGATCCCAGGCTGATCACAGCAGGCGGCAAAATCAATAACTGGCTGGGAGAGTGGAGCAAAGATGGCCGGTATCTGAGCTTTTCCTCAAACATCAGTGGCTCAGGCTCAATGGATGCCTATGTTTACCATGTGCAATCCGGTGAAACTCGGCTGGTTGCCGAAAACCAGGGTATCGGCACTGTTGCAGCGCTATCACCAGATGCCAGTAAAGCAGTTATCTGGCGTATGCGAAGCCGTGGCGATACAAACCTGTACCTGGTGGACTTAAATACCGGAGAAGAGCAGCATTTGACACCACATAATGGGGTTGCACTTTCTGACAACGCCAAATTTGCTGACAATAACACCATCCTCATCAGCACCAACATTGACAGAGAAATGGTTGTACTTGGTTGCATTGAAATTGATCCAGCAGGACGCGCCGGCAAGATTACCGTGCTGGCCGAACGCGAGGATGCGGAACTTGGCGCTTTTGAGCTGCACCCCGATGGCACTCAAGCAGCTTTACTATGGAATGTTGCCGGTCGCAGTGAACTGGGTTTTTTGAATATCAGCACAGGTTCTATATCCGCTGGACCGGCATTACCGGCAGAAATCGCCGGTGGTATGCGTTACAGTCCCGATGGTTCGGTGCTGGCAATGACAGTGTCCGGAGCAGCAATGCCGACTAACATCTGGACGTTGTCATTGACTGAGGGTTTGTTCTCCCGGGTCACCAACAGTGCACACCAAGGTGTTGATCTTGAATCACTGGCACGGCCTGAGCTTATTCGATATCAAGCACATGACGGTCTGGAATTATCCGGCTGGCTGTATCGCGCAGCCAGTACCACAGGGCCTGTGGTGCTGGATTTTCATGGTGGCCCCGAAGGCCAGGAACGCCCTAGTTTTAATGCAACCATCCAGGCGCTGGTATTACGTGGCATTTCTGTATTTGCAGCCAATGTCCGGGGTTCTTCGGGGTTCGGTAAAACCTTTGTGAACCTGGACAATGGCGCTTTACGGGTGAATGGGGTTAAAGATATTAAAGCCACTGTCGATCACATGATCCACATTGATGTTGCCAACCCTGCACAAATCGGCATTATGGGCGGTTCTTACGGTGGATACATGGTGATGGCAGGTCTAACTGAGTATCCAGAGCTGTTTGCAGCTGGCGCCAATTTATTCGGTGTGGTTAATTTTGAAACATTCTTCGCTAATACAGAACCATGGATGGCTGCAATTTCTACCGTAGAATACGGCGACCCTGCAACCCAGGCAGATATGCTGCGCGATTTATCACCTATTCATAAGGTCGACCAAGTGGTTGCGCCGACCATTGTTCTACATGGTGCCAACGATACCAATGTGCCGGTAGTGGAGGCCGAACAGGTAGTGGCCAACCTTGAACAGCGTGGGGTGCCGGTTAAATATATTTTATTCCCGGACGAAGGTCATGGCTGGCAAAAAACTGATAACCGCATCACTTCTACTGTGGAAATAGTGAAGTGGTTTGAAACGCATCTGGCAACCAAGTGAAGCCCTGCAAGCTGTCGGACATAGCTATACGCAGCCAGTGAAAGCCAGGTTTTCCTGGCTTAACCAAATGTGCTCCGCGATGTTGAAAACCATTACTCAACGGTTGTGGTATGCATAGCACCAGACTTTGGCGCTAGAGCGTTGCCTGGCATTCTGCGATCAACTCAGCGATGGCTTTTTCATATATTTGCCGGTTGCCTGCAGCATCGGTCACCGTCACTTTCAGTAGAAAATGACTAATGTTTGACACATTGATTCCATGCAGGGGCAGCGAATAAACCTGGTCGTTGTTTAGCTGTCCCGGATTGGTAACATTCATGTAATCACTGCCATTCAAATCAATATCCAGTTCGACAATACTACCCGAATCATCCCAAAAACCGATGTCGAAAGATGTCGGATTAATCCCACAGTCATTACCAGTGGGCACAAATGCACCTTCCACTGTTGGATGGTACCGGTCGTATTGATAGTTGTATGGCTTTCCGGGCTGATCAACCGGCGCATGGTTGTCGATCCACTGCGACAACTGATAAACCCAATTGGCTGCATTGACACTGCTACCGTCACATAGCGGCAAAGCAGCATGCACACTGCCAAAGTAATAACCACATTTCTCCGGATCCGTATCACTGCAGGTACTGAAGTCAGGTTGATCCGGTTGATACTCAGCCATAGCATTGTCGCGCCCATCGGTTCGCGCCCCATAAGCGGCCCAGAACATCGGGCTGCCGTTAGCCCCATAACGGTCTATATAATTGCGTGCAAACAGTTGTTTAAGCGGGTTACCGGGTTGCGGGCTGCCATCGTTATTAAAGGCGGTCAACTGAGCTTGCTGGTAATCAAATGCATTCAGCGCCGGTTGGTCATTGGAATTTTGTTCGTGGCAGCTGCCGCAATGGGTATCAAAGCTGTTCGACAGGTCCTGCCATACCGGCACATCAACCACCGGTAATGATGTGGTTACAACGCCGGGTCGGCAGAATGCATCATATTGCACCTGTTTGGTTTCACGCACCATGTCTTCAGCAGGAATCAGACTATTGGCTGCATCACTACCGGACCAGGGAATACCTGCACCAACCCGGTGATTGTGACATCCACCGCAATCTACCCTGCTCTCCCGTGGCTTCAAGCTGTGCCAGGAACGCACATCTGCCAGCTTCAGACCATTTTCATCCAGTAAGTGAAATTCAATCGGCTCGTTGGCCGGGACAATCGCTTTGAATGAGGCATCATCAATGCCAGGAACACTACCTATTTCGTAAACACCCAACAATCGTTTTGTTTCCTTAACGGCCGAACCTGAGGAATTATCAGTGGTATACCCCCGCTTGGTAATAACCAGGGTATCCTGGCTAATTCGATTGCTGGTCATATAAATAGCAATTCCAAACACATCATCGATACCGGGTTGTGTGCAAAACCCCTGTTGCAAGGAAACATCAGTGGGATTACCATCGTCAAATACCCGCGACAGGTTGGCAATATTGTTATACATATTGTCGACGATTCCGTCGCCGCTTACATTGGGATTGTAGTAATGATTGTAGACACGACAATCAACCGGCATCACATCGGTGTTGTACAAAGCTGAAGTGCCGACCATCGCATATGGAGTGGCCAGCGGCTCGGTAAAGCCCGCATCAATAGGGCTGGACGGTAGTTCTTGCTGAGCGTTTCCGTTTGGATCTGCTGTTCCGGTTAAACGATAATTCCAATCCACTACTGGTTTCGGCCACAATGCGGCCCACTGAGTGGTTGATGCTACGATAACGTTTTGATATGCGCCAGGTGAAGTGGCCGGATCGGCCGGTTCAAGATCAGTGAACACAATTTTAGGGTTGTAATTATGCGCATTGGGAAAACGGTGATTGGATGGCCCTGGATCATAAGCAAGATACAGCTCATCCGGTCCGGCACAATTAGGCGTGGTGAATTTTCCGTTACTGCTGTTGACATCGCCACTGGGCACGTTTTTGGTGATTTTTACAGAACCTACCTGCCTGGGTACTTTGCCGTAAGTAACCGGATTGTTATAGGTATTTAGCCCTGCCTGGGCCATCGGTTGAGCGAAAATAGCACCGAATCCATTGTTGTTAAGGTTGTAGTAACGTGTTGCCACTTCGTAATCACCAGCAGGTAGCGGCGGACTATTACTGGACTTGACACAGAAACTGGCTAAATGCGCCAACTCGTTGCCGATGCCATACCCATATAAAGGCGCCCACTTATGCCCGATAACCTGTTGGATATGCCACTGCCTGCCATCCTCCGTATTAGCTTGGTAGGTAAATGCGTAACCCACACGCAGGCGGTTCGGACTGATTGCAGAAGTGGTTGTGAAGTATTGCGCCTGCTTGATGTCATCGAGTAAGTATTGGCCGTTATCCATGGCAATATCCCCGGTAAACAAATTGAAATTTTTGTTCTTACGGGTCACCTGTATATTGGAATTGGCCAATTGGCGACGTGAACTGGTAAATAATAATTGGCGGCCATAAGCACTGTCAATCTCTAATCCGCCGGTGTAAACCACCCCGGCAGGAAAAGGTACTGTGATGGTGCTGGACAGACCCGGATTCATAGCGTGATGGTGCTGTTCACCGGCTAAAGTCTGGGTTAAACGAGAAAACGGCAGTGTTGATACCGGAACCGATGGATTATTGAGCACCGCTTGCAGGTCAATCACATACAAGTCACCGCCTTTCTGCCAGCCTTCAAAATTGGAATGATTGACATTGCCACAACAACCCGCAGGCAAGTCCTGTGCATTGTGGAAGTAAGTAAAAATCACCCGTTTACCGTCAATGGAAATACTGGGCTCCGTCACCGCACCGATAATTCTGCCATTTACCGGGATAATGCTGTCATCAACCACTGCATCATGAACCCCTGCAATTGGGAATATTTTTTTAGTCGCGCCGTTGGTCAATAATATCCACAATTCCTGGCCGGCCTGGGGTACGCCTACCTGCAGCACATCGGTGCCAAAGTTGCCACCGTTACCGAACGATGTATCTCGATAAGATGCAACAAACACAATCGGGTATGTGGGCCGTTTGAAACCCGATGAAGTTCTCCAGGTTTTGAACCGTGGCTGCACGAACGCTATTGGCAGCGCGGCTGGTGTTAGCCCAGGATTCACTGCTTGCGCCAATCCCGGCGTGATCGTTGAAAACACAATTATTAAAGCAAATAACAGCAACGCTAATCGCTGTACCTGCCTGGACATAGCTGGAACATTCATTCCCTTCTCCATTCCAAATTAGCTACGCAACAAGAACCGTGATTGATAACGGCCCAAGCTGAACATGGCCCTGAGTGATTGCAACTCACCTATCTGGTGAAGTGCGACCGGGTCAGGTTCTTTATTTGAGCCTACCTGTTCCTGGTAAATAACGGAAATTAACAATTCTGATGGGGCGATAAGGAATACTAATAGCTGATGGCCAGCATCTGTATAAGTCTGGTCATTGCAACCAGTACGCTGTACCGTTCCTGATTTTCCCTGTGCACAAGAGAATCTGTTAATGTGGTAAAACCAGCTATAGCTAACTTATCAGCCATACAATACGATCTGGTTATAACAAAACCTACTGACAACAATGACCCATTGGCAGTGAATATGCACTGCTTATTAGATCAAGGAAAACACCATGTTCCAGCCAAGAAAAATTTCTGCAACGATGCTGCTGCTGGGAGCAGGCAGCTTAGGTTTGTTGGCCTGCAAGCCAACGGATCAACCAACAGCTGTAGCATCGGATGCCATTCAAAATGATACTGCCAACACGGTTGCCCTTACCAGCGAAGACGTCCGAATTAACGCCTACTTCGAAGAGATATTTAACCGCGAGGTAACCCAAAACCCCAACTTCCAGACCCGTCTGGGCGTCAAAACCGAGAGGCAAAGCGAGTGGAGTGATACTTCAGATGCATTTGCAAAACAGGAGCTCCAGGAAAGTCAGGCTGATCTCGCATACCTGACTCATAACTTCGATTATGACAAGCTCAGCGAGGACGCCAAACTCAGCTTCGATTTATTCAAATACAATATTGAAACCAGCATTAACAACGCCAAATTCCGCCGACAATTTTATGTTGTTGATCAGTTTAACGGCCAATTCGCTAATCCACTTACCCTGTTGCAGAATGCACATAAGATCGACACACAACAAGATGCGGAAGATTACATAGCCAGGCTGAATGGGGTTGAGCCGTTAATGGCTGAAATGGTTGCCAAGCTTCAGGATCGAGCTGAGCTGGGTGTGATACCACCCGCATTTTCGTTTCCTGCCATGCTTACCGACATCAGCAATATAGTTGCAGGTGCACCCATTGATGACTCAGAAAATGAGCACCCGCTGTATGCGGATTTCAAACAGAAAGTTGCTGCTCTGACGATCGCTGATAATGATAAATCCAGACTTATAGCAGCAGCCGAAGCGGCTATTCAAGGCCCTTTCAGACGTGGTTATACCGCCTTGTTTGATGAAATCAAACGACTGCAGCCGCTGCAGGATAAAAACCTGGGTGTCTGGGCGTTACCAGATGGTGCAGCGTTTTATGAAAACAGAATCCAATCGCATACCACGCTTGCTTTAAGTGCTGAAGAAATTCATCAGATTGGCCTCGACGACGTCTCGCGTATCCATACAGAAATGCAAGCCATCATGGCTGAGATTGGTTTTACCGGCAACCTGCAGGATTTTTTCACTTTTGTAAGAACCGATCCGAATAATTTTTACCCTGACAGTGACGCCGGACGCGAGCAATTTCTTGAAGATGCGCGCCGGCAAACCGCTGAAATTTTCAAGCTCGCCGGTGACTACTTTCATCAACTGCCCAAAGCAGAACTGGAAGTCCGCAGGGTAGAACCGTGGCGGGAAAATTCAACCAGCATTGCATTTTATAACCGCCCCTCGCAAGATGGTTCTCGCCCCGGGGTTTACTATGCCAATCTGGCCGATATGAAAGGCGTACAAAAATATGTTTTCAAAGCAATCACATACCATGAAGGCGTACCCGGCCATCATTTCCAGATTGCGCTGGCGCAGGAGCTGGAAGGCTTGCCCAAATTTCGTAAATTCAGTGGTTATAACGCTTTTGCCGAGGGCTGGGCGTTATATGCCGAAAAATTGGCGCGTGAAATGGGGTTTTACCAGCAACCGCTGCATAATTTCGGGCGCCTGCAGGATGAGATCTGGCGCTCGGTAAGGCTGGTTACTGATACCGGCATTCACGCCAAACGATGGACGCGTCAGCAGGCCATTGATTACTTCATGACCAATACACCCATTTCTGAACAGGATATTATTACTGAAGTGGAACGCTATTTTGTCAACCCCGGGCAGGCACTGGGCTATAAAATGGGCATGATCAAAATTCTTGAGCTACGCGAAAAAGCGCAATCCGAGTTGGGTGAGCGATATGACATTCGGGATTTTCACAGCGCGGTTATAGGTGCCGGCTCTTTGACGCTTCCGGTGTTGCAACGCAGGGTCAACGCATATATTGCAAATGGCTTATAGGGTTCTCTGGATTGACACTATCTGGCAAGGTTGCAGTTCGCGTGGTATCGATGTGATTTCCTCAAACCAGTCCAAATAGAAACAACTATGCTAAGAGCCTTACCACTATCAACACTGATGTTGTTGAGTGCCATCACTTTTAAAGCACATGCAGAAAATCAAAACGAGCGTGAGCGGGTGCTGGGTGTAGTGCAACGCACTTTTGATGCAATAGCCAGTCGTGATCCGCAATTATGGAAAACCCTGCTGTTAGAGCAAGGCGTTGCTATCGCCATACGGCCTGAACCTGATTCGGGAAATCAGGTCATGCAATTGCGCCAAAATTCAGAATTGATAGCCAGTATCAAACCAGATGACCATAGCTACCTTGAACAATTTACCCAACCACCGGTAGTTTTGATACATGACTCTATTGCGGTTGTATGGGGTGAGTATGATTTCTGGATTGATGGCAAATTTTCTCATTGCGGTGTTGATTCAATAGATTTAGTCAAACAGGATGGTCAATGGCAAATCGCTAATATTATGTGGACAGTGGAAACTGAAGACTGCCCGACAAACCCTCAGCATGAGACTAATTAGTCCGCAGGTGGCATTAGTAGTATGACAAGCATTTCTTTATCTCGGCGGCGGTTTTTACACGCTGCTGGAGCATCAGCACTGACAATCAGTCTGATGGGCCGAATTACTGACATCCAGGCACAGGCAGACAGCGCAGCGGCGCACGCTGCAACGCTTGATTATCACTCTCTCGCCGGGCAGTACAGCCTGGCGCCACAAGTGTCCTACCTGAATCACGGCTCTATTGGAACAATTCCAATAAACGTGCAACAAGCACATATCTCTTATCTGCAGCTGTGCGAAACCAATCCTTGGCTGCATATGTGGGGTGGAGTCTGGGACAGCGGACGTGAACAAGTCCGACAGCAAGCTGCTGAAATGCTGGGTTGCAATGCTGACCAGCTTGCCTTGACCCATAATGTCACTGAAACCTTTAACCTGCTGGCCCAGGGTTTACCGTTGGTGATAGGCGATGAGGTGCTTTTTTCCAGCCTTAATCACCCAGGTGCCAGTATTTGCTGGACACACCAGTCACAGCGACGCGGTTTTACCATTAAACAATTCAATTTCCCATTGGTCGATGTGCTCAACTATTCTGTTGACGATATTGTTGCCTTATACGCACAGGAAATAACGGATAAAACACGTGTGCTGGTATTACCACACATCGATAACACCATCGGCTTACGCCATCCAATTACTGAGCTGGCCAATATGGCGCATGCGAAAGGGGTTGAGTTTGTATTGGT
This sequence comes from Gammaproteobacteria bacterium, assembly GCA_021772985.1. Lineage (GTDB taxonomy): Bacteria > Pseudomonadota > Gammaproteobacteria > Xanthomonadales > Wenzhouxiangellaceae > JAJFKX01. Next base: position 123,338 of record JAJFKX010000058.1, on the reverse strand, counting down.
AGATGGTGCACAGACATTTGGCATGTTGCCGTTAGAAGTCGCCTCCAGCGGCGTGGATGTTTATGCCACCAGTCCACACAAGTGGGTACAAGCCCCCAAAGGTCTTGGCGCAGCTTATATCAATAAAAAATTGTTCAAAAGCCTGCAACCCATGTGGGTTACCTGGGGACAGGAGCGCTGGCATGGCAGCGTACGTGTGTTCGAAGACTATGGCACCCGCAACTTCCCGGCGTTAATGGCTTTGGGCGATGCCTTACACTTTCAGGCCCAGCTCGGAGCAGTGAAAAAACTGGAACGCTACCAGGCATTATGGCGCCATACCATGGCCAAGGTTGATGCCACATCAGGCCTGGTTTGGAAGTCACCACGAAACTGGGACTTGTCCGGCTCACTGTATTCCATCGGCATAAAACACGCCAAAGCCAGTGACACAGCCAAGGTTTTGTTTGAGAAACATGGTGTGGTTGTAAGGCCGTTTGATGATCCGCAACTGAACAGTTTAAGGGTTTCGCCAAATGTATTTACCACAGAGGCTGAGATCAATCGGTTTTGTGAGTTGATCACACAATTAGCTTAACAATTTTAGTTACGGGCATATCTGATTATGCCAGGTTTTAGATAGTGAATAGCTGTTGTCTTTCAACCAATTACAACCACGCCGACAACCAGTTCACCTACCTGATTGTTGGCTGATAACTTAAACTTAATTATTACTGATTACTGTCCCTAAAGTCTTCAGGAGTCATTCACTAGGCTACTTTTTCTGTTGCAGTATGTAAGGTTTTCACTCTCGGCAAGACTAATTGATCTAAAACAACCATTAGGAGTTTTGGATGGCACGCAGTGCTCGAGCAACATTTGAATTGGTCATCGTTGGATTGGTCATATTTTTCAATACGACCGAATCAGCAGCTTCACAGACAACAAAACTTAGCCAATTTAACCGCTGTTATATCGATCATTATGATGGCCATGCGGTATGTGCAGAGTTCAGTGTTCCACTCGATTGGGATAACCCAACTGGTAAAAAGCTTAGACTTCACCTGGCAAAAATCCCTTCAGTATCATTGCATCCTGCTGAACCGTTGATTTTGTTAGCCGGCGGACCTGGACAGGCGGCCGGTTTGATGGGCCGTCTGGTTGATACAGCTTTCACCAAAGTGCTGCGCAGTCGTGACATTATCTTAATGGATCAGCGTGGAACTGGAGGCTCACATCCACTGGATTGTCATTTGGGCGATTCATTTGCAATTGACACCGAAGTTATACTCCAGGCAGTTGCCACATGTGCCAAGCAATTGGATATCGATCCGAATTATTTCGGCACCCACAGTGCAATTAAGGATATTGACGCTTTACGCCAGGCGCTTGGTTATACGCAAATTAACTTATGGGGTGGTTCGTATGGCACCCGGGTAGCTTTGCTCTATGCTGCTCAGTTTCCACAACAGGCGCGTTCGCTAATCATTGATTCGGTTACCCCGCCATCAATGCCGATCTATGCAACAACGGCACAAAGCTCCGACCGTGCATTTCGCATGCTGCTGTCAGACTGCCAAAACTCACCTGCTTGCGCACAGGCATTTCCCAATCTTGGTGAGAGGTTTTTAGCGCTGCTGAGTAATATCAGCGAACAACCGCTGAAAATTTCACTAAAGCACCCGCTGACCGGTAAAAACACCGAGTTTGTCATTACCGCTGAATTCCTTACCGGGGTGCTGCATTCGGGAATGTATACCCCACAAAGACGTATCCATTTACCGATTGCTATGGCCAGCGCTGTTGCAGGTGATTTTTCTTCTCTGTTTGCGATTTCCAACTGGTTCGATGGCAATTTGTCAGGCGGGATACACTTTGGTCTGATGATGTCAGTATTATGCGCAGAAGATATCCCCAGAATTTCACCTGAACAGGCTCAAAATTACGCACAGGGTACTTATGCAGGTGATACCGATTACAGCTTGTGGCGGGATATATGTGGTGTCTGGCCGGTTACTCCGAGCAACAAACCTTACGATGACCCAGCTGCTGCCCCGCCAACACTATTATTATCTGGAATTCTTGATCCGATAACTCCACCTTCGCTAGCGCAACACGTAGCAGCTAAATTACCGGTTTACAGGCACATAGTAGTACAGCACCGTGCGCATATCGTCAGTATTGCCGGGTGCATGCCAGACCTGATGACGGCATTTATTGAAACGCTTGACTTACAGGTACTTGATACCACTTGCCTGGATAAGCTTAAAGCTGTGCCGTTTATTACCACAGCCACCGGCGGTCCGGCTTGAGGAGCTTCAAATGATAACCTGCAATAACCTGGCTAAACAGTTTGCAAAAGTCCATGCTGTTTCGGATGTCTCTTTTGCAGCACCTGATGGAAAGATAACTGCTTTGCTTGGCCTCAACGGTTCCGGGAAAAGCACTACTTTACGGATGCTCGCGGGCCTACTTAAACCTAAACAGGGCCAAGCGCTGATTGATGGCATTGACCCAGCTCATAAACCACGCGAAGCACAATCACGCCTCGGGCTGTTCCCTGACCGGTTCGGTCTGTACCCGCGGCTTACAGTGCGCGAGCACATAGAATATTTTGGCCGGCTGCATGGCTTGTCCGGGCAAGCATTGAAGCTGGCTATCAACCATATTACCGACCGCCTCCAGCTTGGCAGCATTCTTAATCGTCGAACAGAAGGCTTTTCTACCGGCCAGTCGATGCGTACCGCTTTAGCCAGAGCATTGGTTCATAACCCGCAAAACCTTGTCTTGGATGAGCCTACCAGAGGATTGGATGTAAGCGGTGTAAGACAATTACGGCGGGTATTGGTGGATGCACGTGATAACGGTTGCTGTGTGGTATTTTCCAGCCATGTCATGCCTGAGGTCGAACGTATTGCTGAACACATAGTGATTATTGCCGACGGGAAAACAGTTGTAAGTGGTAGCTTGGAAGAAGTGCTGGCGCAGTCCGGCGCAGCGAACCTGGAGGATGCATTTATGCACTTCAGTCAAGCCGGCCGAATTCAACAAAGCGAGCAACTATTATGATGCAAGATATTTTAAGCGTGGCACGTAAAGAGTTGAAAGATGCTTTCCGCGATCGCAGGTCGTTGTTATCTGCGATTGTTTATTCAGCATTTGGGGCATTCGTCATTTTTCTAATATTGAACGCGCTGGCGATTGAAGAAAATAATGAAATGCCCACTCGATTGGCTGTTCTGGGTGCACAACATGCACCTGTGCTGGTTGAGTTAATTGCTAATGACGAAATTGAAGTTTCCATACTGGAGCATAAAAGTCCGGCTGGAGCACTCATAGATCATGATGCCGTACTGGTTATCAATGATGCATTCCCAATAAAATTAAACCGCACAGAACTAGCCGAACTTGAATTGTATGTTGATCAAACAACTGACGCCGGTCTGCAATCCGTTGAGCGCCTGCAAATCGCAATCAGTGCAATTCAATCCCGTTATGCACAGACCCGGCTGATAGCGCAAGGCATCAATCCGGATATTATCAGAGCCGTAGATTTGAAAATACGTGATGTTGCTGAAGACTCCGTGGCCACGATGGCTATCTCAAGGTTGCTTGTTCTGTTTTTTGTCATGGCACCATTTTTTGCCAGTCTTTCCATTGCAGCTGATATGACAGCCGGTGAGCGAGAGCGTGATGCCTTGCAACCGTTATTGATGCAACCAGCAGGACAATGGTCCATCGTCATGGGGAAATGGCTTGTGGCCACTGCCATCGGTTTGTTGGGTGTTGGCATTACTGTGCTAACCGCTGCGTTTGCAATTAATGCTTCACCGACCACTGAGATTGGTGTCCTGCTGTATGCATCGGTCACTGCACAACGCGATATGATGATTATATTAGCGCCTTTCATCGGCATGATTGCAGCATTACAAATGGCAATTTCATTAAGATCGAAAACGTATAAAGAAGCACAAACCTATTTATCGTTGCTTGCATTCTTACCCGTTGTGGTTGCCTTTACCGCAGTGTTTAAAAAAGAACATACACCGGATGTTGTTTATCTACCGATAGCACATCATTTGGGTATGTTGCAGCAGGCGTTACTGGATCGACCTTTAGACCCGGCACTGACGCTAGCTGGTGGCACACTGGCTTTAGCAGCTGCCGGAGTCTGTCTATACATTTGTGTAATCACCTATAGAAGTGAGCGATTGCTGCGTGCCTGATGGATATTAACGAACGCGAGTACAAATATAATGCCGCCATTAAACAGATGCAGGGCTTTATTCACCGCATCGCAGCAGCGCACGAACATGATCATGACCTGCGCAAAGATTTGATCCAGGATATTGCCCTGGCGATTTGGCAGGCATTACCCAATTTTCGAGGGGATGCCAATATCAAAACATTTATCGGGCGGGTTGCCGTTAACCGCTGCATGTCGCACGCAGCAAAACATGCACGTAACTCGGCAAAAGCAAATTTATCACAGGATTTGCCGATGGAAGAACCAAACCCTGAAGTGAGTGTTCAAGCAAAATTGACCGCCCAAAACATACGGTATGCTGTCACACGCCTGCCGCTAAGCCTGCGTGAACCCACAGTTTTAATGCTTGACGGATATAAAACAGGAGAAATTGCAGAGATAATCGGTGTTTCTGCTGGCGCCATCAGCGTCCGCCTTAACCGTGCAAAATCGAAGCTGGCTGAGTTGTTGGAGAATCCTTATGCCAATTGATTCCTGGGAAGAACTGCAAGCTGCGTGGTTAACCGATAATGGTGAAGGTGATGCTGCCCTGCAGCGCACTGTAAACCTGAGCCGTTGGCGTTCATATATATTGGCACTATTTAATCTTGCCGCCTTGTTTTACATGATTTGGGAACTATCAACGCTTGCCATAGCCGAAGGCACCATCATGTGGATTGCCTGGACTTCCATCACCGCTATTGGCATAACGGTGATCGCCGTCTGGAGACTGTATTTACGCTTATCATTTGCGCGTGGTTTGTCGCTGAATTTACGCGACAATATGGATTTTATGCTGCGCCGGGCGGTCTCGAACCAGCGGTTGGCAATGGTCACATTGGTATCAGCCGGCTTTTTTGTGATAGTGCTTTTCAGCCTGGTTTTAATAGGTTTACGCGACACAGCTGTGATCGAATTTTTTGACCTGAAGCGGGTGCTCGGGATTGGGCTTTTGCTTACTGCCATTTCAATAATGGCTATCACTGCATTCCGACGACGCAGCAAAGCATTCAAAGAAGCGGATGCATTAAGAACTATACAAAAATTTGAAATCCTGGAAAATGCTCATCCTGAGTTATAACAAAATCTGATAGGCAACATCCAGCAACAGTTGATTCAGATTTTAAGCTCAGGGTGATTTTCTGCAGTTGGAAATAACTATTGCTTATCCAAGCGAGCCAAAAACAACCTCGGATTACTGGCCACAAACTGGGCTATCCAGCGCTCCATGAAAGACCCGGTCTGCCGGTGCAGATACCACCATCCCAGGATGCTGATAAATAAAGCGCCAAACGTATCCACGATCAAATCCCACATGCTGTCCGTTAAACCTGATGGATCTCCAAACATCGGTTTTTGCATTTGGGTACCAAATAGCTGATCCATGGAAAACTCAAACAACTCCCAAAAAACACCCACCGTAACCGCAAACAGAAACGCAAATAAAGCCACAAAACTCGGTCTTAGATATACTTCCACGCGTTCGCTTTCATTCAGCACGTAGACCAGTAAAAAACCGAGCACACCCAGCAACAAGCCAGAAGTAACATGTAAAGCAACATCCCACCACCATACTCGCTGATAAAAACTCTGTACTTCACCCAAAAACAAGGAAGCAAAAATAAAAAATATTATCAGCATATGAAACTCCATCGGAATTTTTACCGGGAGCTTTTTTCTATAAAAAAATGGTACGGCAACAGTCATAATAATCAGCGCCACCAAAAATACTGTGAGCCATTGCCGCTCCAGTAATGCCCATAACAGCTCTGCAGCCATCACCAGCATTAGCACAACCACGGTGCCACGGTTGATTCGTGCTGCTATGCTCTGATGGTTATGCATGATATTAATTAATGTTTAAAACACATCAATCATTGTGATGCCAGGTTCGGCAGACTTATTCATATTGGTTAGTACTTTTATCGATTGCTCCAGGTTAACGCAACGCTGAATTAATTGTTGCGGCTGCAATTGATCCTGTTCGATCATTGTCAGCATATCACCATAGCGATGCGCCTGCATTCCGTGACTGCCCAATATTTCCAATTCATTGGCTATCACCTGTGCCATCGGCACTATCGCATTACCGTTTTGTTCAGTGATCAGACCTACCTGAATATGTTTACCGCGTTTTTTTAAGCAGCTGATGGATTGGTGACAAGTCAGCTGACTGCCTAAGGCATCAATTGACACATCCGCTCCACCATCAGTGAGTTGTTTGACCTGTGCCACCACTTCCCTGGAATCTGCCACCTTGATGCAATAAGCAGCGCCAACAGACTCAGCCAGGGTCAGTGCTGGATCTGAAACATCAATCGCAATAACTCTGGCACCAAGCGCATCAGCAATCATTACCGCTGACAAACCAACCCCACCACAACCAAACACAGCAACCCATTCACCGGCTTTGACCTGAGCTTGAGCAACAACAGCTCGATATGAGGTAGCAAACCGACATCCCAGGCTGGCTGCAGTCACAAAATCAATAGCCTCCGGGATACCCACCAGGTTTATATCGGCATAATCGATAGCCACATACTCGGCAAAAGACCCCCAATGGGTAAAACCGGGTTGAAACTGAGCATCACAGACCTGGTGATTACCGGACAAACACTGGCCGCATGTACCACAGCCACCCACAAACGGTAACGTAACCCGGTCACCAACCCGCCAGCACTGAACATGTTTACCTACAGCTGCCACCACACCGGCCAATTCGTGACCAGGCACATGCGGCAACACTATATCCTGGTCATGCCCCATCCAGCCATGCCAGTCACTGCGGCAAATACCGGTTGCTTTAACCTTTAACACAACGCCTGATGCTGTCGGACTGGGGTCAGCCACCTGTTTGATTTCAGGCGTGGTTTGAAATTCTTTATAGATTACCGCACGCATCACACAAGTTTTTGGGATATACCCTGTAATTGCAACACCAGTATCGATATAAACATATCATTAGCAACAACAATAACACCCTTGATGCCCGTCAAAGTGCGATTACCTAACCAAGCACCACATCCCAACGCGCCATTAATTGTGCCGAATCATCAGTGTTTTCTTCAAACTCTACCGATACCGCCTGTTGACGTGCTTTGCTGCCCAAACGATTAAACAAGCCATCCTGCCGGTTACCTGCAAACCCTTTGATATACAGCTGGGTAGTCAGTTGATCACCGGCTGGCGAGGTAATTCGATAATGGATGTGCGGGGTTCGGCCAGGATAAGGAACCGGCTTGATGGTGCGAAACCGATAACGTCCTTGCATGTCCGTCCGGGTGCTCCCATAGCCTTGAAAGTTTTCATCCATCGGCGCGTCGTTAGGATCATCGGGATGGTGATAACGGCCGTTGGCATCGCATTGCCAGATTTCAACTTCGGCGTCCACAACCGGCTGTCCATCCCGGTCTAAAATATAGCCATAGACATTGGCGATAATTCCTTTGGCCTGATCATCATGGTCGACGATCTGCACCAGGTCATTGTCTTTATCCAATGGCAGTTTTATTGGGTAAAATGGCCCTGCAGTCTGACTTGGCGTGCCACTCAGATTGTTGCCGGCGGCTATAGCGTTTACACCTATTACAGCCATAGAACCGGCGGTAAGGCTCAAGAAGCGTCTGCGGTCATGTTTCATCTATTCTCTCCCGGATATTGTCAGTATTGATCAATAACGTGGTCAAGAGTTTCACTGAAAGGACAATATCATCCTTAAGTACCTGAGTTCAGGTGCACAACCATGCGCACTTTACCTTAACCGAACCGCTGTTGTGTTCAATCAGTTCCGACGCTTTGTTGCCACCATCCGACGCCCAACCAAAATCAGCCGCCCCTGTTCAGCCAACACAGTTTCCTGTTGGTATAGTTCACTTACAACGGCCGCTGCTGCAGGCGTTTGCGGCAGCACCGGAATAAGGTAACGATAACAATATGCTGACGGGCTGACTTCTACAGCACCAAATTGTGTATTAATTTCATTACGCATGGCGGCCGCTGAATGCAGTTCATGATGATGATTATGCGCATACCATACAGCGGCGGGTTGTTCACAATGCAGCAATTCAGTTACCAGCGCACCTTCAACAGACAGTAGCAAACGCTGTATTTTTGGGGCTTGAATAGCATTTATAAACCAATCCACAGTGGCTTGATCGGCTGCATCAAAATCCAAATCTTCTACCAGCAGATAACCACCAGGCTTGAGTAATTGATAAGCTTGGGCAACAGCCATGTTCAGCGGATCGATATGATGCAATGAGCGCGTAAAAGCAACAGCATCAACAGCACGGTGTTCGAACTCAGGCCAAGCTGCCAGGCTTGCCTGTACGCCTAATTGCCGGGCCTGCTGAATAGCTTCTGCTTTGCTGTCGATAGCAACCACCTGGTAACCTTTAGCAGTCAATACCGCTGCAACCTGTCCGGCTCCGCAGCCTACTTCGATTATTTCAGCGTTCGACTTGAGCTGTGCCTCCAGAAAAGCCGCTGTTTCTCTGCTAGCCAGATCAACTGGCGCACTCAGCACTGACACCGGCATTACCGTTGGGTCGTGGCCAGCTTGATGGCCAGCCCGATAAATACGACACCGGCAATTCTATGCATGATTTTCTGGGCTCTTTCGGAGCCGCTCAACCAGTTACCGAACGAACCTGCTGCCAATGCCAAACCACCGAACACCACTAATGTGGCTACAATAAATACAGCGCCAAGCAATAATAATTGCGTTGTCAGCCCATTGCTCTCAGGGTTTACGAATTGTGGTAGAAATGCCAGGAAGAAAATTGAAACCTTTGGGTTGGTCACATTCATGATGATACCCCGCCGGTACAATTGCCAACGGCTTAACGGTTGTCGGCCCTGGCCATCAACTTGCGCAGCACCAGCCTGAAATGCCTGCCAGGCCAGATAAACCAGATAAGCAGCACCAATCAGTTTCAATACCGTAAAAGCCACTGATGATGCCTGGAATAACGCCGCCACTCCCAATGATACTGCCGCAGTATGCAACAACAACCCAGTAGCCAACCCCAATGTAACCAACACGCCAGCGAAGCGTCCGCGTAATGCGGCTTGGGTCAATACAAACATATTATCCGGGCCGGGCGCCATCGCCAACACCACTGATGTTATAAAAAATGCGCTGACTGTTTCCAACGAAAGCATAATCTATCGGTCCATGAGCCTATTAATAACAATAGAGGCACTATTGTATACCGTCAGCTTCCCGATTTGCCTACAGGCGCAATGCTACTTTGAGAATCCCACAAGGCGTTGAAAATCGCCTGGTTTCTCTAAAACCAAACTGTTCATACAACGTAATTGCCGGTAGATTGGCAGCTGCAGTTTCAACTTCCGCAGTCTCCCAGTAGTAATGTTGCAATACAAACTGCAATAATCCACCGGCCAATCCTTGCCGAAAGTAATCTGGATGCACTACCAAACTATCAATCTCCAGATGAGGTTCTTGATAAGTGGTTTCGATCAAAGCTATTAGAACCTCAGCATCCCAGCAGGCAAAAAATCTGCTGACTGAAGCCTTTATGTTTCTTATTGTCCGGTCCAACGGTGGGAAACTAGTAACCCCAATCAATTCAGCTTCCACCCGGTAAGCATTTTGAAATAATTTATGTATTTGAAATGCTGATAAATACTCAGTCTGATCAACACTGGATACTTTGAATTGTAATTGTTTTACCGCATTCATAGCCCATCAACTCAGTTTATGATTGTTATTTTTATGGCTTTAAGTTGCTTTATACCATTTGGTAACTTTCAATGTCAGCTCGCATAAGCTGCCACCTATCCAGCCAATTCACGCCATGATGCTTGAAAGTAGCCGGCTTGGAAAACAAAGATGATGCTGCAGCTTTACGCGCACTTATTCTGTTTAACCTGATTTGCTATCCTGAAATACTTTACAGAACGCTAAGCTTTCAACGCGTCCATCAATCGTTTTCTAGTTTTCCAAGCACCATAATTATTAGGGCTTGGGTGGCTTGACGCTGGACACCAGCAGCGGTTCCAAGTGATGTAAATGCGGGATCAATCTTCTAGCAACACGGGCAGCCCACAGTGCGACTGTGGGGTCGACTTCAAATGTTTGCGTTGGCTTGCGTAAAATTTTGCCCATGGTCATACCCAGTGGGTGTTTCATCCGTCTTTGCTCCAAAATACTTAGTGAAAGTATTTTAGCTCCCCTGCTGATCATTGGCCCGACACCATACCGGGGTATTGGCTTCAATTGATGTCCCAGTCCAAACAGATACAAATTTTTATACTCTCGCGTATACATTCCAGCCACTAGTTGCGGTGTATCACTTTCAATCGGAATAATACTGTTATCCAAAAATGGAATGGTTACATCAAAACCCGTGGCAAAACATACCAAATCAAACGCTTCACGCTGACCATCGTTAAACTCAGCTTGATCGCCTGAAAATTTTCGCAAACCGGGATGAGGCGTAATTCGCCCATGCTTTAAGTCATGCAAGAGACGATCGTTGACGGTTGAATCCTGAGTAAACAATGCATGATCGGGTTTTTGCAGACCATATTGTCGGTAATCACCGACAATCACCTTTACCATCAGCCTGATAAACAGTCTCAGCATCCATAACGGCATACCGCGCTTAAGTGTATGTCCAAGTGGTGATCCAAAAATTGTTTTCGGCAAAACCCAGTGACCTTTTCGAATCGCGATATGAGAGCTGGCACCTATTGCGGCGGCTCTGACAGCAAGATCAGCCGCAGAATTACCGCCGCCCACAACCAGAACCCGTTTATCCTTAAAAATATCAGTATCGGCGTAATCCACAGAATGAATAATGGTCCCACTGAACTGACCATCGTATTCAGGATATCGAGGTGACCAGTGATGGCCAATAGCAATAACCAATCCACGGTAAACCTTGGTTACTCCATCATTAAAATGGAGGCGCCAGTAATCACCGCCTTCTATAGGTTCTGCCTTTTCCAGGTTATGGCTTAAGTGCAAATGCTGATTCAATTCATGCCGACGTGCATACTCGTTCAGGTAATCAATGATCTGCTCGCCACTGGGAAAATCCGGATAAGTTTCCGGCAATGGGTAATCAAGAAAACCCGTGGTTCTTCTTGGTGTAAGTGTGTGTACTCCCTTATAGATTCCCTTGTACCATAATCCGCCTAACTGATCATTGCGATCATATTGATCATAGGCAATGCCATGCTGTTTCAAACTGGCAGCGGCACCCAGGCCACGGAAGCCTGCGCCAATAATGGCTATTTTATCGCTACTCTCCATCGGGCTTACTTAATCCTGGTCTATCTGCATGACACTGCTGTATACCCTGCAATGCTTCGTTAAGTTTTCTGCCAAAAGCGATCTTACAATCAGATAAAGGCTTTGAACTGCATGGCAAAAAAATACCCGATTCGGCTTCTGCTTCGCTTAAGGCTGATTCAAGGTATCCAGAGGTTTGAACCATCCCTGTCAGCAACACGGACTTACAGCTGCCACAATCGCCCATACAACAACTGTGGGGGTATTTCACACCGGCCTTAATCAGTGCCCGCAGTATGGTCGAGCCCTGGGGTACCAGCACGCAGGCGCGTCCATCCACTTCTACTTTGTAACTGTGCCGGTGAAACAGCCGTTGTAACTTAGCCCTCAAGCGATTCATGTCTGGCTAACCTTGGAACTGATGTTTCTGGTTTTTTTGTGTTGTTTCCATGGCAGCAGCAGTTGTTGTAAAAAGTTATCCGGAAACGGATAACTGATGCCTAAGCTGTGCGGCAATTCCCCATGCGGATTGTAGTAAGTCTTGAATAACATATCGTAAAAACAGAATGTTTGACCATAATTATGATCACATTCGCATTTTCGCTGGGAATGATGCCAGCGATGCAGGATAGGGTTATTAAAAATAAAGCACAGAAATCCTAAACGAATATGCGTATTGCTATGACCCCAAAGACCTACAAATGCCGTTAATGCGGCTTGCCATATAATCACATCTCGTGGGATATCAAACAAAATAATCAAAGGAACGGGAAGCACAAAAAGCAATACATCACCAGGATGAAAACGCCCGGTATTCAACAACCATAAGCGCTTTACACTATGGTGGATCATGTGATATTTCCAGATTACCCTGCTTTGATGGGATATTCGGTGCCCCCAGTACGTGACAAATTCAATCATCATTAATGCAGCAAATATCTGACCAAGCAAAGGCCAGTGATCAGGCCACAGGTTTTGCTGTGAAGCATCTGCTGCTTGTCCTAACAGCCAGATAATACTGATTGTCAGTATCATCGGCATAAAATTCCGGCTTATTGCAAGTGACAGCAAAGTAAACAGAATATTACTTGAGGTTTCTGGATCAGCCCCACGCCAATTCAGCTTGCGTGGAATAACCTGTTCAAGGGTAAGAATAAATAGTGCCAGCATGATGTACACCAGCACAAAGCTGAGATACAAGGAAACTCCGGCATTCCATAAACTGTAGGTGGCGATGACCGCCGCAAACATTGACAATGGCCATGAAAGGTAGGTCAATGCTGTTGTTATCATCATTACTGACCTGTTGGCGCCTTGATAATCCGCTGACCACAGCGGTTGGTAAACGGGTATATCAGTTGTGCGGTAAAGCCCGCCGGCACTTGCCCCGGCACCCCAAGCTGTCTAGGAATACGGTCTTCAGGGTTATGGTAAGTACCAAATAATCGGTCATAAATGCAAAAAGTATGGCCGTAATTATGATTGCATTCATGCACTCTGTTTGAATGATGCCAGCGGTGAATGATGGGGGTATTAAACACATAATCTAATATGCCCGGCTGAATCTTGATATTGGCATGCGCTAAAACCGCAACATATGAGGTAAAAGCTGCTTGCCATATGACAACCTCCTTTGGTATTCCCAACACCACAATAGCGACTATGGAAAAAATCAGCGGCAGCAATTCACCAGGGTGTATACGACCGGTGTTGATCACACTCAATCTTACCGGGCTATGGTGAATGGTATGGAAATTCCAAAAGAATTTGATGGTGTGTGATAAGCGATGGCCCCAGTATCGGACAAGCTCAACAATCATCAACGCCAAACAGCATTGAATAAACATGGGTATTTGCTCCGGCCAAAGTTGCCAGTTTGCAGGGTGTACACTGGCAACCATGCCCAGCAGAACAACCAGCAAAGCATCAAAGCCACGTCCAAACAGTGTATTTACTACGCCAACCGTTGTGATGCTGTATAAAATATCATTGGTTATCTGGCCATCAGACTCAATCCAGGATTTGCACCGTGGCAAAATGAACTCAAGTGCGAGTATTACCCCTGTTAAACTGAAATAACAAATCAGAAAAGCCGGGTACAATGACCAACCCTGGCCAACCAGCAGCAAATGGCAGCCAAATGCCACCAGCAATAATCCAGGCCAGATGATAAAGGGCAACTTATCTTTCACCCGGATCGCCTTTTTAATAAATCCCGCAAAGTTTGATAGGTACTAATCAAAAACAAAGCGCAAATACCAACTACCGAAGTGAAATAAATATAAATATCCGGTGTTGGGTTTTGAATTAACACGATAATACTGCTTGCCACAGTTAGCACCACAACCAGTAGTGTGGTGCGACGCAGATGCTTCATTTGCGAAGGATAGACAAATCGGAAAGGAATAAAATGCATAAGAAATGCATAGATAATAATCCCCAGGTTCCAATGATGACCAAGGCCCAAAATATACAGGTAAAATATTATGATGTTCCAAAACGCCGGGTAGCCACTGAACAAACGCTCTTTAGTGACTGCATTGACATTACCAAAATGGTATGCCGATGCTAAAAATATTGCAATTACTGCAGGCAGCAGCGTAACTGCAGGTATCAGTTCGCTTTGATAAAGAAAATAGGCGGGGACAAATACAGTGGTTAAAAAATCGGTGACAAAATCCAGCATATGGCCATCAAATTGTGGCAACACCTGTTTGACTTTAACAAGCCGAGCCAGACTGCCATCAACAGTATCAATAACCAATGCGATACCTATCCATATCATGGCAGTGTTCAAGTCCCCTTCTGCTATTGATAATAACGCCAGAAAAGCAACAAATATTCCGCTGGCAGTAAACAAATGCACCAGCCATGCCAAACTGATCCGCAATATGCCGACGTTATTGCTCATCAATTGCTTGCCTATGGTTGATGTTTTTTATCACAGCCTATTGTTTCAGTTTGACATTGGCCTGCAGCTCCAATGCTTTTATCAGTGCCGACGCATTCTGCTCACCCCAACCATGCCGAATAGCTGATTTAATGGTTTCACGAACAACTGCAGATGCAGTTATCGGGACCTGTAACTGTTCTGCAAGCTTCGCTAATTGATCAGTATCTTTGTGTAAATGCTGTAAAGAAAATACCGGATGAAAATCACCCTGTATGACACCTGCCCCCATTCCACTGAAAATTGGTGATCGAAAATCCGGCAGGCTGATAATATCCAATACCTGATTCAGATCCAGCCCCGCTCGCCGGGCAACCATCAGGCTTTCACCAAGTGCCTGCAACTGCATTGCCACCAGTAAACTCCCGATCAAACCCATCGCAGCACCTTGGCCGGTCACCCCCATGTAATGAGTTGACGAACTGAAACTGGTAAACACTGATGTCACCTGTTGATAAACATCCAACTCACCACCAACCACAATACACAAGTCTGCCTGCTCGGCCTCAGGCAGACTGCCAAACACAGGGGCATCCAGAAAACCAACCCCCAGTGATCGGTAAGCTTCAGCTTCTCGCTTGCTCATATCTGGATGTACAGTGCTAAGGTTGACAGCGATTTGCCCATCGCAAACACTGTTCAATATGCCGTTTTGACTAAAAACAACATCATCAATGGCTTGATCATTGGCCATGCTGTAGAAGATGATATCAGCATTTTGTACTGCTTCCGCTGCTGTGGCCGCCAGCTTTGCACCTTGCTGTGACAGCTTTTCAGCAGGCCCTGAAGTTCGATTCCATACCGTTAAATTGTAGCCCGCACTGAGAATATGTTTCGCCATTGCAAAACCCATTGTCCCCAGACCCAAATATGTAATCTTCTTTTTTCTTGCCATGTTAATTCGCGATGTCACGGTTGTTCCTGGTCAATTGCTCAGAACAGCTATCTGTGAACCTGCAATGCGCTGGCATTTGCTTAGCGGAACAACCCATATTCAAGCGCCTAACAACTACCATTGGCCACTTGTGTCACGGCTAAAGCCTGCAACAAGTGCCAGGGAAATTGTGAAAGATCAGACATAATATAATCAGCTTGTCGACATTCGCTGTGATCGCTTAATGAATGCGGCCATGCCACTGTAAGCATTCCGGCAGTCTTCGCAGACATAATCCCGGTGCAGCTGTCTTCAACCACCAGACAATGCCGAATAGCCAGATTTAATTTTGATGCCGCCAATTGATAAGGCTCCGGGTCAGGCTTTACCCGATCAACATCATCACAGCTGATGATGCACTCCATATAACCATGTACGCCCAATGCCGCGATGTTGGCTGCCACAATCGGTGCTTCGCCGCTGGATACACAGGCTTGCCTGATGCCGTGCTGTGCCAGTTTGGCAATAAACCCACAAACTCCAGGCCTTTCCCGGTCCGCACTAATCTGCTGAGTATAATTTTCAATCACCTGGCTTCGCCAACTTGATTCAGAAACCGGCATGTTTGATTGCGAATTAAGATGGCGCCATATTTCCTCTAAATTCTTGCCTACCAATGCTCGCTCATCAGCAACACGGATTTCGTAACCATATTGCCTACATACCTGCTGCAAAGACTGAAAGTGCAGTGGCTCACTATCCAGCAAGGTACCGTCAATATCCCATAATACTGCTTTGATATTGGCAACCTGATTAATTGAGGACTTCAACGGCTTGCTCCAAAAATCATGCTAATCCTGATACATAACGGTTTTAATGGAACAAGCAGTATTGGTATGTTCGCGGTTATTAATGCTGCAGCCTACCAACTCAAATGCTGATTTAAATTCATTTAAATTCACTTGATGGGTAATAATCTTTTCAGCTGGAATCACACCGGTGTTAATTAAATGTGCAGCGCTGGAAAAAGTGCCAATGGAATCAATTGAACCAACAATGCTTAAGCTTTCGTCCGCTATTTTGCGCATATCAATTGGACACGAATATTCCCGCAAGCCGATTGACAGCAACTGCCCTCCTCTAGCCAATACATTGATACTCTGTCCAGCCAGTACACCGGTGGTATCGACCACCAGATCCAGCAACCCGGTTGTGCCTGAGATTGAATTTACTGCCTGTTCCAGTGATGGGCTGCATAACCAACCTGGTGCCATCGCCTGCTCTGCCAGTTCCCTTCTGCGATCAGATATTTCAACCACCTGCCCTCCCAGCCCTACAGTTGCCAGAGCATGTGAGTAAAGCACACCCATTGGACCTGCCCCCAGAATAACAGTGCGCATTTCAGGCCGGGTTCTTATTTGCCCAACACCTGTCAGTGCACAACTTAACGGCTCTGTCAGAGTACCTGCTGCATAACTGATGTCAGCTGACATCGGGTAAACAAACCGCTCCGGCGTTTTATAGTGGGTGGCAAATGTACCGTCCAGGCTGACACCGGTTTCCATTGTTGTTTTATGTTCACAATGATTCGGCCGGTTAGTTCGGCACATATTGCAATAACCACAATAATACGTGGGGTCAATCAGCACGGCATCACCAGGTTTGACGGTGGTTACACGATCACCAACCGCTACAACCTGGCCTGCAGATTCGTGTCCCAGCGTGACATTTTTTTGTGCTTGGTAAAGGCCGGTAACAATCCCGATATCTGTTCCGCAAATACCGGTCGCTTTAATATTGATTAATACTTCGGTGCCAGTGGGACTGTCGGGTGTCGGCTTATCTTCAAGCTCGATATCCCATGGATTGCGATAAACCAACGATTGCATAGATTATTCCCTTACCAACAAAGCAGCTTCAATCACCGCGGGTCAACGTCATTAATGGCGTTCGATAATTTATCAACAATTTCATGTAAGTCATCGTGGCTGGCAATCAGCGCAGGCCGTACCTTGATAACATTACCAAAGCCGTATCGAGACGGACGTAAAATCAAACGGTATTTTGACTCTGCGCATTTAATGATTTCTTTAGCCTTTTCCGGGGCAGGCGCCTGATCCTGATCGACAATTTCAACGCCCCACATCATGCCTACGCCACGCACATCGCCAACGCATTGGTATTGATATTGCAAAGGCTGTAAGAGTGTTTCCAGCAATCTGCCGTTTTGCTGAACTTTCTTAAGAAACAGCTTTTCTCTTATGACATCAATAGTGGCATCAGCGGCGGCCAAAGAAAGCAGATTGCCTCCTGATGTAAAAGAATGTTCAAACTGTTCCAGTTTGTTCAGTCGCGATTCCATCAAAACAGCCGCTACCGGTATTCCAATACCTCCAAGTCCTTTGGCCAAAGTAATGATATTGGCAGGAATATTCATGGCATCACAGGCAAACATTTCTCCGGTACGACCCATGCCCGTTTGCACTTCATCGGCAATCAGCAGCATGCCGGTTTCTTCGCATAGCTTGCCTAATGCTTCAAAGTAACCAGGCGGTGGAACAATGTTGCCACCATTTCCCAGTATTGGCTCAATAATGATACATGCGACGTTACCACTGCTGCCAAACTCGATATGATCATAGATGGCTTCCACACATAGCAAACCGCAACCAGGATAGGTTTTGTTATAAGGACAACGGTAACAATAAGGTGCCGGAACCTTAATTGAGTGCGGGTTGCTAATTCCTGAAAAAGAACGTCTTCTGAAAGCGTTTCCGGAGATTGATGTTGTGAATACCGTCTGACCATGATGAGATAAATGTAAACTGACAATATCCGACTTACCTTCGTGTTTTTGAGCGATTTTGATGGCACACTCATTGGCAGTTGAGCCAGTGATATCACGCAGCCAGCCGCTATCGATATTGTCCGGAGCAATCTCAACCAATGTAGACAAGGTCTTATCGGCATATGGGCCCGATAATGAAGAGCTTAAGTGAGAAAGTTGTTGTAATTGCCGGCTTACTGCATTAACCACTGCAGGGTGATCATAGCCGAGCGGGATGTTAAACGTACCTGAAACAGCGTCAAGATACTCTGTGCCATCTTCGCAGATAAGCCGAATACCTCTTCCTTTGACAACCGTGCTGCTGATGCCAGTGCCCACCAAGCCATCGGCCACCGATGCAAGATCCCTCCCCATATATATCGCTCCGTTTTTATTGCTGATTACGGAAAAGCCGCTTCCTCAGCATCATGCTCAGAGAAACGGAAAAATCCAGCGATGAAAGGTTTATGAATAATAGAATTTTCCCCTTTCACCATCCGTGATTTACGTGTCATTCTATGAAGCGGCTAAAAGCCTGTCAAATAAACTTCACATTGTATGGTTTAGAGAAAAAAATCAGTGCTGATGCACTTAAGCAATAGCTCAGATCAGCATAATAAGTATTGCTCTAACAATGATAACCTGCATGAAAAAATGATACTAACTAGTTGATAATTAAGTATTTTAAAATCAAAAAAAATTCACTTTTCAAATACCCTGAAGTTTAAGCTTACCCGAGCAGCACAAATCCGGCATATGGCTCAACTAATCATTAAAACTCGCTTGGATAAGCGCTTATGCTTGTGGATCAACGATTCTTCAATCAATACTGTACCAACGGCTGGTAACCGCCATCACAGATATCGTTTGAAAAATGGGTATATTTTATTAAAAACACCATCAACTGTGATCTGATCAGCAAGCAAACAGCCTAAAGGCTTAAACTGTTTCAGCGAGCTGACAGGGGTAACCATAAACTTGCTGCTGCACCAATATAACCGTCATCCCTTGCGCTTAGTTCAAGAAAGCCACCATGTAATTCAGCAATCCTTCGTGCCAACAACAAACCAATCCCGCTACCACCCGGTTTGGTAGTGAAAAAAGGCACAAACAAATTGTCCGATTCCGGCGGTCCGGGACCATTGTCAATAACCTTGATCTGTACGCCAAGTTGCTCATTTAACACCTTGCGTTTCCATTGAACCAAAATTTCAGGATGTGCTTCATCACTGACAATATCCGCTGCATTCTTGATCAGATTGATAATCGCCTGTTCCAATAGTGCCGGGTCTGCCCGAAGATGCATCTGTTCTCCCTCCAGCTTAACCGTTACGCGTGTTTCAAGGCGTGCTGTACCTCGTAATAAGGGTTCTATTTCCAGGCTTTCAATATTCGGTGCAGGCAACCTTGCCAAACTGGCGTAACCACCTACAAATCGACCCAAAGCATCAGCCCGATGGGCAATGCGTTGCAATTGCGATTGCAGCTCGCCGGCATCCATCGATGCACCATTGCTGCTGATGCTCAGTAGGGTTTCAGCAATAGACTTGATTGGCGCCAGTGAATTATTGATCTCATGTGCCAGCACCCGTACCAGGCTTTCCCATGCTTCCTGCCGTTCAGCTCTAAGTGCCGCCTCAACTTCAGCCAGTAATATTAAGTTATGCGGCTTGCCTTCCATTCGAAAAGCTCTGCGTTTGACAACGTAACGACCACTCCCACCAGGTAATACCAAGGTAATCGGACTATCCAACCGATCCCGCAGTAAATGCTCAATACCCAGACTGCTTGCCAACAGCCCCGGGCGCAGACGTGTGCCCAAAATCCTATTGGCGGCCTGATTGGCCAGCACCAGTTGTTGCTGGTCATCAAATGCCAGCAACGGTAAATCCATCGATTGCAGCAGCTTTTCCAACAGTGCACGTGATTCACGGACCAATTGAGCCTGTTGGGTACGAGAGTCTGCCAGCTGATTAATTTCATAGGCCAATTCCGCCAACACCCCGCCGCGATCACGGCGCGCCCGCAACGCATAATCTTCTTCTTTTACCGCCTCCAGGACATTACTTAAGCTGCGCAATGGCCGCAACACCCGATAACTGTATCGATGCGCCTGGTAGCCCAGGATTGATATAACCAACAGCAATAATCCAGCAGTGATACGCCAATCGGAAAAGCCCAGATACGCAATAGCACCACCGGCCAATATTCCCAGAATTGCAAACCAAATTACGCCAAGAGCAATACGGTGTTCGATCGCGACTCGCCGATGTGGTGGCCTGCGTTTAACCACCAGTATCCAGTCCGAATTTCTCCATCCGCCGATACATGGCGCTGCGACTGACACCCAGTGCCTGGGCAGCCTCTAGCACGTTTCCGTTAAAATGCTTCAATGCCTGTTCTATTTGATGCTTCTCTACTTCATCAAGGCTTCGAATGCTAGCTTCACTGGACTCTGGAGATGTTAACGGAGGCTGCCGATCATTGGGCGTGCCTGCCAAGCTTAGATCGTTGACAGTCAAACAGTCACCCTGCCCAAGTAACACAGCGCGTTCCACCACATGCGACAGCTCGCGCACATTTCCCGGCCAGTGATAATTGAGCAATTCCTGTTCCGAAGCAGCACTGAAACCAGTAAAAAATTTATTGTAGCGTCGCTGCTGCTTTTCCAGATAATGTACCGCCAGCAGTAACACATCTTTTTTCCGGTCGCGTAATGGCGGAATCATCACTTCAACCGTATTTAATCGAAAGTACAAATCACGCCGAAACTCACCTGCTTCAACCATGCCGGGCAAATCTGCATTACTTGCAGTAATAATGCGCACATCCACAGTCTGGGTTTTACTGGCACCTACTTTTTCAAAACTCCCGGATTCCAGCACTCTTAATAATTTTGCCTGCTGAGGCAATGGCAAATTACCAATTTCATCCAAAAACAAGCTGCCACCATCAGCCAATTCAAATCGCCCTGTGCGCCCATCACGGGCATCGGTGAAAGCGCCTTTAACGTGGCCGAACATTTCACTTTCGAACAAGCCTTCCGGAATGCTGCCCATATTCACAGATACCAGTGGTCCATCTGAACGATCCGACCATGTATGAATCTGTTCAGCCAACAGGTTTTTGCCTGTCCCGTTCTCACCTCGCAACAAAATCGATGCCTGGGATGGCGCCACTTGCCCCAGGGTTGTTAACACCTGCTGCATGGATGGTGCTTCAGCTATTACCTCAGTGGTGAAATGGTCACGCTGCAACTTAGCAATAGTTTGATAACGGCGTTTGTTTTCTGCTTCAAAAAAACGCTCAAGTTGTGCATTAATTATTGATACCAATCTATTGTTATCCCATGGTTTTTCAATAAAATCATTTGCGCCTTGATGCACCGCCCGCATCGCCAACTCAACCGAACCCCAGGCTGTCATTGCTATCACCGGTAAGTGTGGGTCGTGGCGCTTAATCTGCTCCAATAGTTCCAGACCTTCCTGACCTGATGTCGTATCCCGACGATAATTCATATCCAGCAGCACCAGCTTGATAGCTGCCTGCGAAACCATATCCAAAACTGCTACCGGGTTATCAGCCTGCATCACAGCATAGCCTTTACTGGTCAGCAGCAGGCGCAGTGCTTCGCGTATGTCCTGCTGGTCATCAGCGATTAAAATGGTAGCGGATTGATTCAGCATAGAGCTATTGTAATGTGTAATGCATCAACTGGTTACTATTCACTACTCAACAAAATTTAACCCGACAATCTGCCGGCTACGTCACCATCAGCTGGCCTGTGGACAGCCAGTGTAGATTCCTTCAATACCTGAATAAATTGGTCGGCACTAATACTTTCTTTGGTGCTGTATTCAATCATTTTTATCTGCCATTCCCATCAAGCTGGAAGTACCCGATTAATCAGGTTGAGACTATATATCTGCCAAACGAGACCAAAGCAGATTGAGAAGCCAAACGTTATTATCGAATCTGCCCATCAAAAATTTCGACAATTCGCTGCCCGAATAAAGCATTATCCGGATTGTGTGTAACCTGGATAATGGTAGTACCCTGATTATTCAAATCAGCCAGTAACTGCATGATTATTTTGCCCTGTTCTGAATGCAAAGCACCAGTAGGTTCATCTGCGAGAATCAGCCTCGGTTGAGCAACCACTGCTCTGGCAACAGCCACCATCTGCTGCTGCCCACCGGATAATTGATTAGGGTAATCCGATTGCTTGTCTGTTAACTCAAAACGCTCCAAAACGCTATGTATCGCCTGCCTTCGCTGTTGAGTACCCCAATTTCGGTAAGTCAGAATCAGTTCAATATTCTCACTCACCGTCATATCATCCAGCAGATGATAATGCTGGAACACAAAACCGATATTTTCACGTGCCAATTGTTGGCGATGTTTGGGTTTTAATTGATGGACAGCCTGGCCCAGCAAATGGTATTCACCACTAAACCCATCATCCAGCATACCGAGAATATTCAGTAGTGTGCTCTTGCCTGACCCACTCGGCCCCATGATGGAGATGAACTCACCGGCTTTCAAATCCAGATTTACACCGTGCAACACTTCGTTTTGACGGCTACGGCTGGCATAAGTACGGCAGACATTGCGTAACTGAATAAGCTTTTCTCCAGTCAACACCTTACTCATATCTCAATGCCTCGATAGGTGCTGTGTGAGCTGCCTGTTCTGAAAGCAAAAACTGACTCGTAACGCAATAAAAATCAAAATACCGGCAACAGCGACGGCACCACCCAGCGATACACCCAATAGCAACACTACACCAACACAAAACCCTGGGATTTTTCGCAATCGCAGACAAGCAAATTTAAAACTTAAATTAAAGCTGTTGCTCATGTTGGTTTACTCATAACGCAGGGCTTCAGTTGGTGTGATCCTGGTGGCACGGTGCGCTGGAAACCAACTGGCCAAACCGGCCAACAAGCTAAACAGCCCGACTGCAAACAGCAATACCTTCGGACTTTGCAAATTCAGCCCTGTTAAATAGCTGGCTAATAACCGTTCACTGCCGAGGGCTAAGAGCAGGCCCGCACTGCAACCCATTACAACCAGCCATAAACTGCGTCGCATCGATAAGCCGACCACCCGGGCTGCAGTAGCCCCCAATGCCCGGCGCAAGCCTATTTCTGCACGGCGGTGCTGCACATCAAATGCGACCATGCCATAAATCCCTGAGATCGCCAGCGCCAATGCAAATGCAGCAATCAGCAATACAATCGAAGCCACCAGTTTACGGGGCTGCAAAATATCCTGCAGCTGATTATTTAATGGCTCAGCACCAAATACCGTGGCATTACGTTCAACTGACCAGACGGCATTTTGTAAATCCTTGATCACGGTCAGATTATCATTACCGGTTTTGGCCAGCAACGAGAAACCACTGAACGGTGTTTGGATTAGCGGCGGATAAACTGCAGGTGCATAATCGGCAGTGAGACCGTTAAAACGCACATTGTCCACAACCCCTATGACTTGACGTTCGGTGCTCCAGAACATGATGGTCTTGCCGATTGGATCTTCGTTTGGAAACCATCGATCTGCAGCAACTTTATTAATAATTGCCACGCTTTGGGCCTGCTGATTGTCAAATTCTGCGACATCTCGTCCGGCCAATAATGGAATTGAATTAATTTTGAAATAACCAGGCATGACAGCGCGCATCGTCCATTCGATGGCAGCACCGGATTCACCGGTTATCAATGGCTGACCCGGGACGGTCACCGTTGTGGTCCAACCGGCCTGCAACGGGTGATTTTGAGCTATGCTGGCCTGTTCAACACCCGGCACCGCGCTGGCTGCCTGTTTTAATTGTGGTAACAGCTGCTGTACCTCAGGCCAGACAGGAAATACATCACCGCCCGGGAAAGGATAATCTGATGCCGGTAAACTAATTTCCAGCTTGACCACCTTGTCGCCATCAAACCCCGGATCAATATGAGTGGCCTGCTGGTAACTTTGCGCAAGCAGCAATGCAATTGCACTAAGTGCGAAGGCAATGCTTAATTGTATGCTGACCAGCAGTGCTCTGGTATTACCACCACCAATCGCACTTTGCGAACGCGTTTGTGTTGGTCCCTGGCGGGCACTCATCGACAATTTAATGGCTGGCGTAACACCGACGACTATCGACAAAAGCAGCCCGATACCAGCACTCAGTAATATTACCTGACCATCCAGCAACGGCTGTTGCAAAATTGAACTGCCCCACAAATCACTCTGCCCCAATAACGCCAGCACCATCCAGGCTATCAATAAACCACAAAGCGATGCGCCTGCAGCCAGCCACAATTGCTCACTGATCAACTGACGCAATAATCTGCCGGTACTTGCACCAAGCGCAGTGCGAATACCTAACTCCTGCATCCTAATCGAGCCGCGCACCAGCAACAGCATCAGTACATTCACACAGGCCAATACCAACACTGTGCCCATCAGAAGACTCATTAAAGTTAAAGGTTGGCGTACATTTCGTACCAGAAAGCCATGCATTTCACTGGCCACTGCACCTCGACCCACATTGTCTTCCGGGTAATCGGCTGCCAATTGCTCAGCAATGGTGCGTGCCTGCTGGTCTGCCTGTGAGAGCGATTTACCTGAAGCCAGGCGACCTACAGCCGTTACAATATGAACACCACGGACATCCACAAACTCTGCTTGCAGCGGATGCAACGGCAACCACAGGTCAGCGCTAAGCGCCACCCCATCAGATGCCGGCATTACGCCGATAACCTGATGCGGTATACCATCAATTGAAACTGTTTGGCCGATAGTATTCGGGTTGCCGGCAAAGCGATCTCGCCAAATCTGATCACTCAATAGAACTGTACGTGCAGCACCTACCTGGTCATCTGAAGCCACGAACCAACGCCCTTGTTGCGGGCGGATATCCAATATTTCTGCGAGGTTATATGATGCCTGCAGTGTGCTGACCCGTTCACTGCCACTATCACCAACCGTCAAAGCCAGTGCCCGAGTGGTATATGCAGCCAAATCACTCAAGCTGGTCATATGACTGCGCATATCATGATAATCGGGTATCGAAAACCCCGCATAAGGCGTGTTATTGGCAATGTTGGTGGCATTCACATAGACCAGTTCATGCGAATCGGTATAGGGTAACGGTGACAATAACACCGGCCGTGCAATGCTGTACAAGGCAACATTGGCGCCGATTCCCAAACCAAGCGTTAAACTGGCCAGTAGCCAGATACCTGGCTGGCGCACGATATGCCGGAATGCAAACCGTAAATCGTTGAAAAAACCCATCGCCATTACTGATTGCATCTTTACTCTCCAGTTTTATGCATTTGCTATCTAGTGCCTTATCCGTTTACCTGGCCGGTAGAAGCATTGACCAACCAGTCTGCGCAAACAGCGGATCAGCGGTACCAGTCTGCACTTGCCGATCATAAGAATCGCCTGGATTGGCCCATTCAACCAACATCAGAGCAAACTCCGAGTTGCCTCGGAAGCCACACAAAATCAGTCTCAGTCCCATCCAAAATATAGTTATATGCTGTTCTCCATGAACCCTGACAAAGGGTTGATATTATTCGTAACGTAAAGCTTCCATTGGTTGAATTCGGGTTGCACGCATTGCAGGCAGTGCTGATGCCATAACTGTAACCAGTGTAAACAGCAGCAACACACTGCTGAAAGTAACCGGATCAAAGGGTGAAACGTCATATAAAATGTTCGCCAGCAGACGTGCAAACAGCATGGCTAAAATCAATCCGAAGATGGAACCAATCATCAGTTGCACCATGCTGGTATGGGACACATTTCTGACGATCCTTGCAGCACTGGCTCCCAGTGCACGGCGCACACCAATTTCACGTGTTCGGCTGCTGACCGCATATGCCAGCAATGCGTAAAGCCCTGCGGCTGTCAGCAATAAGGCGATGATGCCGAAAGCCCCGAACAGTTTCGCGATCAATCGATGATCAAACACAGCAATATCAATCCAATCATCAATACTTCGCAACCAGTAGACGGGTAAGTCACTGTCTATTTGCTGCAGCACACCACGCAAATCATCAACCAGCGCATCGGCCCCACTGTCACCCCTTATTGCCAGGCTCCAAAAACGCGCTTCCGCCTGGTTTAGAGGCAAATAATAAGCACCATGAACGGGGCGGCCTGAACCAAATGCCAAATCTTCACCATCATTGACAACATCTTTTACAACACCGACCACCGTCCGATATTCCCACTGCTCATCACTTGTACGTACGCGCAAACGTTTACCCAAAGCCTCAGCAGCCAACTGTAAATCGTTACTGGCTGGTGCTGACATAGTGCTTCCCCATAAGCGTGCTGCCAAATCCCGGCTGATAACGGTTACAGGTTCAGCCTCGGTTTGGTCGCGGCTGTCAAAGTCTCGACCTGCTAATAATGGAATACTGAAAAAATCAAAGTAATTGTCTGCGATAATCACTTCATTAGCAGTGGGCAACTGATCGCTTGCTACATCAGTCAATGCTTCATTTGCTACCAGAAAACCGCCTCCAAAGGTCATCGGTAAACTGGTGGCAACAGTCCCTGCTGTAACACCAGGCAAAGCTTGCATATCCTGTTGTGCCTGCTGTAACACCTGACGCACCTGCAGAGCTTCTGGATAGGCCTGCTCAAATAACCCAATCCGGCCCGACATGACCTGCTCGATATCCGCTCCGATATCGATATACTGGATATTCATTACGGTACGTACAATCAGACCCGCACTGACCAGCAGCATCAATGATAAGGCGATTTCAATTGCCACCAGGTAACGTCCTATCCGACCCAGCCCAGAACCAATGCTGCCTTGCCCTCCGGTTCGCAAAGCACTGCCTGCTTCCAGTCTGGATGCTCGCCAGGCCGGCAGCCAGCCAGCTGCCAGCGCTGCTACAAATGCGACTGCAACAGCAAAAATAAAAGTTGTAAAATCAAAGCTGATATCCATTACCCACAGTGGTGGCCCGTCTTCTGAACTACGCAGTACGCGCTGGAACCAACTAACAAATCCCTGGGCAATCAACAACCCCAATAAAGTGGCCAAACCCGCAATAACACCTGCTTCAATCAACCCCCCGAACAACAGACGCCTGCGGGAGGCACCCAAAGCCCCGCGAATGGTCTGTTCGCGGCCGCGCTGCGTCGCTCGTGCCCCCAACAAGCCGGCCACGTTAGCGCATGCAATCAATAACACCATCGATACCGCAATAAACATCGCTCGGATAATCCCACGTGTAACACTGTTAACGTATTCTGCAGCGAGGGTTTTTACCGCTAACCGGTCACCCTGGCTGGTTTCCGGAAATTGTTCATGCTCACGGGTAACGATTGACTGTAATTCAGTTTGCACGCTTGCAATACTGGCTTCAGCCTTTAGCCGGCCTAAACCGTCCAAGGCTCGCCCGGTACCGCGTACAACACCGTTGATATCCGTGTCAAAATTTACCCAGATACCATGGTTTCGCGGAAACCGAAAACCATCAGGCATGACACCTATGACGGTAGCTGTTTCCCCATTTACACGCAGTGCCTGCCCAACGATACCTGAGTCTGCATTAAACCGATTCTGCCAAAGGGCATAACTGAGCATCACTACCCGTAGCGCCCCCGCCTGTTCATCTTGTGCCTGAAAGTTACGGCCCAACTGTGGTTCTACACCCAGTACACGAAATAGATCTGCACTGACAAATACACCATCATAGCGTTGTGCCCGTTGATCCTCTCCATTTCCAGTTGCCCCGACATTAATGGTCCCTTCGCTATAGCCACCAAAATATTCCATCTGGCTTTGGTGTTCATTCATCTCCAGCCAACTATGAATTGGGATACTGTTATTCAGGTTCCCGGTGACTGAATTTTCCAGTTCCAGATGTACGATATTGTCAGGTTGTGGATAAGGCGGTGGTCGCAATAAGAAAGACTGGGTAATGGCAAAACCTGCCAACACCAGCGCCAGTCCGATACCCAACATGCCAACCGCAGTCAGCGTAAACCAGGGAGTTCGTATTAAGCCGCGCAGTGTGTGTTTAAACTCAAAAAATAACATCTTTCGACTCCTGGCATTATTCGTAGCGCAAGGCTTCCATTGGGTGCACATGCGCTGCTCTGCGCGCTGGCCACCAGCAAGCCAGCAGACCAACCGAGCCGAGCATGACAATCACCAGCAGATAAGACGCCAGATCAATCTGCGGGACACCAAATAGCTGGGCCGACAGCAACCGGCCAAGTGCTATCGCAGCCACAATGCCGATCACACAGCCGATACCCAGCATCCAACTGCCTTGGCGCAATACCATTTGCACTACTGTCTTGGCACGAGCACCAATCGCCATACGCACGCCAATTTCACGGCGCCGCTGCGCAACCATAAAACTGAGCACGCTATAAATACCCACCGCAGCTAAAATCAAGGCCACTGCTGCAAATGCCACCAACAGCAGCATCGGTGCCTGGCGGGTTAACAGCGCATCGTTTAATAATGAATTCATGCTGGTAACCCTATAAATCGGCAGTTCCGGATCTATCGACTGCACTACTTCCCTTAAGCTGTTGATCAAACTGCTTTCCGGCAATTCGCTCCTGGTCACCACGGTAAAATCATCAACGCTGAATTGCGGGTAATTGAAGTAATAAGTTTCCTTTTCGATTGGCTTGTCCAAATTGTTGTGCCGGATACTTTCAACCACCCCAATGACCGTCCACCAGATAGTGGTGTCATCGGTGCTGCCACCACGGGCAATACGCTGGCCAATTGGATCTTCACCGGGAAAGCGCTGCTCCGCGAAATAACGGTCGATGATAACCACCGGCGTTGCATCAGCAGCATCTCCAGCACCGAAAAAACGCCCTTGCTGCAACTCGATACCGAGTGTCTGAAAATAGCCGCCATCCACAATCCGGGCATGTCCGTGACGCGATGGCATACCATCCGGTATCACATCACCTTCAATCGAATAGGTACTGGTCCAATCGTTACCTGTAAACGGCAGTGGCGTACCGATGCCGGCAGCGGTAACGCCGGGGGTGGTGCTCAATTGCTGCTGTAAACGCTGATAAAAGTTATTCTGAGCAACATTATCCGGATAACGGCTATCAGGTAACGCAACCCGTGCGGTAACCACCTGATTGCTGTCAAAACCGGGATCGACATTGTTCAAGTTGATAAAACTACGCAGCATCAATGCTGAACTGACCAGCAGGGCTAAAGCCAAAGCTGTCTGAGCAACCACCAAACCCTGTTGCAAAAGCTTGCTTCCTCCAAACCCAGTGGTACCACGGCCTCCTTCGCGCAACATCTGCAAACGTGCCCGGCCTAAAACCAAAACAGGTATCAGTGCTGATACCAAAGCAGCCACAATGGCAACCAGTAGCATGTACAGCAATACCTGGCCATCTAATGCCAAGCCCAGGCCACGCTCCGGCAACTCCAATCCAACCAACTTGATAAGCTGAATACCAGCCAGCGCAATGATGACTGCGATCACTGCCCCGGCCAACGCCAGCAGCAGGCTTTCCAACACCAATTGCCCAGCTAAACGGGCTACTCCGGCACCCAGCGCCGAACGCAAAGATAATTCACGCTGGCGTTTGGTCATCCGAACCAATTGCAGATTGGCAACATTGGCGCAGGCAATCAACAGCACCAACAATACCGCCCCCTGTAGTAACCACACCATGTCTTTAAGGTTAACGGTCATCATGGCATGCCAGGATTGTGCCCGACCGGTGAAGCCTGTGCTCTCTATAAAGCCTGCTACCGAAGCCCCGAATTCCGGATCAGCGGCCAGGCGTTCTGCGCCGCGTTCAACAATAGCATCCATCTGTGCATTCAGCTGTTCGATACTGGCACCTGGTTTCAGGCGCCCGATACTGCTGGAGAACTCATTACCACGCTCTTGGTCGCTCCTTTGCTCTGGCGAAAAAGCAAACGGCACCCATAACCGTGCATCGCGGTTAGGGAATAAAAAGCCTATCGGCATCACCCCCAGCACTTGATAGTTTTCACCATTCAAGATTAATGTCGTACCAATTGCCTGCAGGTCACCAGCAAATGCATCCTGCCAAAGCTCATGGCTGATCACAGCTACCTTATCAGCGCCAAGTTCCATATTCGCATCGGTAAATGCAGCACCCAGTGCCGGTTGTACCCGCAACGTTGAAAACATTGATGGTGAAGCCCGGTAACCCAACAACCGCTGTGGCTGCCCATCCATGTTCAGACTGAAGTTTTCACCCGTATAAATAAACAAATCTTCCAGTGCCTCGGCCTGCTCTTTCCGATCCAGGTAATCAGGAATTGAAGTGCCGGCAATTTCGGGACCGGATTTTGGATAGCTGTTATACACCTGAACCAGTTCTTGGCTGTCCGGATACGGTAGTGGCTGTAATAAAACCGAGCTGATCGCAGTGAAGATTGCACCGTTGGCGCCAATCCCTAGAGCCAACGTTAATATGATGGCAATAGCAAACCCTGGTACTTTCTGCAGCGACCGAATACTGCCTTGAATTTCATGCCATAAGGCATTCACGAGATTGCTCCAGCCGGTTGCTGATCAGTGCGTGAGCGGTCCCGTTGTTGAACCATTTCGCGGACTCTCAAATCTTCTTTCTCGCGAAGCTCATGCAAGGTTTCTTCATCCACAATGCGTCCATCAAACATGAAAATCTGGCGCTCTGCAAAATCCGCATAACGAGGATCATGGGTAACCATTAATATGGTGGCGCCAGTGCGATGCAACTCATCAAGTAACAGCATCACCTGTTCGCCGTTCTTGGAATCCAGATTACCGGTTGGCTCATCAGCCAGCAGTATTGCCGGCGAGCCGACCAGTGCCCGGGCAACTGCAACCCGTTGTTGCTGCCCACCGGATAGTTGTGATGGGTAGTGGTTCAAACGGTGCGCCATACCCACTCGTTCCAGAGCCTCAACTGCACTCTCCCGGCGTTGCTTGCGGTTGGTGCCAGCGCGGTATGTCAACGGCAACTCAACGTTTTCAGCAACCGACAAATCACCGATCAGATTAAATGCCTGAAATACAAAACCAATTTCCTGATTACGAATTTTGGCGCGTTCTCCTGCACTAATATCATCTACTGATTGGCCATTTAAGATGTAACTGCCATCCGTGGGAGTGTCCAGCAGACCCAGCAATGACAGCAAGGTGGATTTGCCGCAGCCTGAAGGCCCGGATATGGATACATATTCACCCTGTTGAACATCCAGGTGAACGCCAGCCAAAGCATGGGTTTCTACTTCATCGGTATAGAAAACTTTGCGAATGTCTTCCATGCTTATTAATGATTTATGATCGTTATTTGTAGTCATAATTTAGCTCGCATTAATCGTTTGAATCTTACTCAGTAAGGTGGTTGAAAACTTATCGCTTTATTCAAGACGAATCCTGTCATGTTCATCCCAGGCCGAAGTGTCAGAAAGAATGACCTGATCACCAGCTTGTAAACCCGCCACCACTTCAATTAAGTTGACTGAGGCACGCCCCAGACTGACTGGTGAGCGCAAAGCATTACCGTCGCCATCCAGCCGAAACAGACTGACCGTACTATTGCTCTGACCATAGGCTGGACGGCCCACATACAACACATCTTCCAGACGCTCCAGCTCAATCACTCCATCCACGGATAAATCCGGACGTACGCCGGAAGGCAGTTGGCCGATCAGCTCAACATCCACCTGCACAGTGCCGTTGAGCACTGCAGGGTCAATCCGGATCACGCGGCCTTCAACAACACCGTTACGGGTATCAACCTCGACTTTTTGGTCCATTTGGATGTCACGCGCCTGGGTTTCAGCCACCCGCAGCTCTGCTATCAACTCTTCGGGTTGGGCTACCCGGGCAACATTAAAACCAGGTGCTAATTGTTCACCTGGTTCAACATTAACAATCTGCAATACTCCGGCAATACCGGCACGAACCTGAAGGTCTGCAACCTGTTGTTCACGGCGTTGTTTTAATCTGCGAACCTGCTCTACCCTTGCCTGCTGGGCAGCAAGCTGGGCCTGAATCGATGCTCCTAACTCCTGGATACGTTGTTGCTCCAGTCCTACCCGAATTTCCAGCTGCTGAGCACGCAATTCACTCTGCCGGAACTGTAACCTGGATACTATTCCCTGTTTGACAAGGTCAGCTTCGGCTTCCATTTGTAACTGTGCCCCTTGCTGGTCAGCCTTGACCACCGCCAGACCTGCCCTTGCGTCCAACAGCTCCCGGCTGAGTTCAGCCTCCAATGAGCGCAGGTCAGCTTCTGCAGCTTCGCCCGACCAACCAGCTTCTTCCGCCTGTCTTACCAACTCCGGATTGGACAATTCAACCAAAACGGTATCAGGTTCCACCCTTGCGCCTGCCTTTACCAAGACCCGTTCTACCCGGCCTTCGCTGGTGGCCGCGATCAGGCGAATCTCCTTTGGTACCAGAGTCCCGGGACCTCGCACCTGACGAACAAATTCACCACGCTGTACCCGGTCAATCCAGACCGTGCTGCGTTCCACCTTGGGTGCCGCCGGTTCCAGCCGGAACAAAATAATCATCAGCACTGCCATTACAGCAGTACCACTGACTACACCGATTAGCTGCTTGCGTTTACGTTTTTGTTTGAGATCGGGGCGCTTAATATCCATACACACTATTATGCAAATAGCATGCCAATTATTTACCTTATTAATATCAAACAGTTAAGAACAAATTGTATTTTATGAAAATGGGATTATTCCGATATTGGGATACCTGGCATCCCATTTCCGGGACGCTGTCAAATTCAGCTGGTCTGTTTACTGGGTAATTATTCGCAAGTAGATGGGTGCTCACCGGTTATCCGCAATGCAGGATTACGAATTGCCATATCCCCATTTGCCTGATGCAAAAAACCCACTTCTAATCTGGTAGTGCCAACGGGAACGACAAAATCTACGGAAACCGGCGTCCAATCGAATACCCCAAGCTTGGGTTCGTGCTGCAGACTGGAATTGAGCAACAGTTTTTGCCGCAGTGGTGCCTCCGGCTCAGTGCCATGAATAATAATACTGAGCCCACCACCCGGTTCAAGCACCTGCGTCCATCCATCATCCGTCATATTTTGTTGCATTTCTGCAGTGAATATGACTGATTCACCAGCAACACTTTCAGTTTTTATTGCCTGAGTGACCAGCAACCAATGCTGCTCTGCAAATTTATCGATGGCCAATTCACCATTAAGTGCCTGAATTGTATAGGCCTGTACACCCGCATGTTGTGACATTCTCCAGTGTTCGGGCATTGAAGTTCCAGCGCCAATTGTAAATTCAGGGTTTTGCAATAAATTCTCAGTGTCATTCGAATGACACTCAACAATTACCAGGGTTTCTCCTGTATCAGAATCTGTCGCCTGACAACCTAATAAGGAGAGTACCAAAAAAATTGAAGACACTGATTTCATTGAATACATCACTGGAACTGAAAACAATTGCAACTTTAGCTCGACACAGCTGGATTGTCGACTGTCATATCAACAGCTGACAGGATGTCGCTGTTTAAGATAGTTTATTGCTTCAATGGCCGGCTCAGCTTCAACCTGACTTCACGCCCGCCATAGCCGTGTACCGAATCATGCGCGCGTACTACCACACTATCCAGATCAGCCGGAACGGGAACCCTTGGCAGGCTCCGTGTCACTGGCCGCTCATTCACATGCGGATGCGCCAGCACCCTGCTGGCCAGCAGCTCACCATCCGGCGTTAACACTTCCCAGGCATCTGCGTAATGTGTCCAACCGGTATCAGCATGTCGTACAGTTACCGAAATCATACAGATATTGTCAACCGTACAGTCTGCTTTTACTGACAATACATCAGCCTCACCAGCATATGCACTGATGCTCATCCCGATCAGCAGTAACATATAATTGTACTTATCACTCATAACCAAGCTCTGATTAAACCATAGCTATAGTAGCCGATAGTTTGAATAATATTGTTGATGGCTTTATCTGACTTACTGAGCCCGAGGAAAGCACCCAGTGTAATGACATCGGCAAATTTTTAAGCTTGACTGGCTGCTTGTCTCCTACAATTTACCAAACGCACCATCTATGCTGCTTCCATGCGTGGCCTATAAGCTAACGCCCAGCCCATCAGCAGCCATTGCAGAATGGTTATTATCACGCCGATCTGATCAGACAAACCATGCGGTTGACCAAATCGTAACAAGACAAACTGAATCGGCAACAATGCACCCAGCCATAATAACCGGCGCCTGTTATTTTTTTGCAGGGGTATCGCAGAAGAGCCGCCCTGCTCACGGTTCTGTTTACATAGAAATATGCTGGCCAATAACACCAAGGTAAACACTACCGGCGCTATCAAGCTTAGATTCAGGTGAATGCCCAGAGTGTCACCATGGAACCAGTTGCCCTCAGGAACCGCCAACCAACTGTAAACACTGTCGACAAGGAGCACCGTCAGCCAAGTCGTCGCCAGGATTGTACCCAATGGTCTCCAGTGACGCTGTAACGAATACAGAACCAGTAAACCGAATGCCGACACCACGACCAGGTACCATAAGTCACCGGACATACCTGCTCCGTTTACTGCATGACCAAAATAATTATTTCCCCACAGATAACTGTTGCCATCGAATATCGAACGCACTAACGGAAGCCATCCAAATACACTGATTATCAGGATTGCAGACAATACGATACGATGAAATATTGAAGTTTGTGACATACTGATCCTCTCGGTCTTCCTGCTTGGATGCCGTTTGCAGACACCTGGTTTAACCTTATCCCAAGGTACAGGCAAAGTGCGACGTGTTTCGTAATTTGCTATACTTTGCGAAATATCTGCCATCAGAACTAACTGGAGCAATCCATGCACACCTCAGCAAAGCTTATCTTCGCATTCTTGTTATTTACCACTGCAGTTAATGCGCAAACGGTCAGCACGCTGGTTCAATCAGTGCCTGCTTCCGGTGGTGTCAGTGTCGGACCTGATGGTAATATTTATGTAGCTAACTTTGGCGTATTACTGAGTAATTCCAATGGTAGCGAACTCTACCAGGTGACACCGACAGGTGACGTTTCAGTATTTGCAACCGGTTTTGCCGGTGCATCCGGAAATGCATGGAATTCTCAGGATGTGCTGTTCCAGGCTAATATCGGAGGTAATCGAATCGATCAGGTGACCCTCCAGGGAATCCGCACTACGTTTACTTCTAGCGGCATTGTTGGACCAGTCGGCGTTGCGATTGATGCGCAAGACAATGTTTTTGTTGCGAACTGTGGCAACAGCACAATCCAAAGAATAACCCCACAGGGAGTAAGTACCACCTTAAGTTCTGATCCTCGCTTGAGCTGCCCGAATGGCTTAACCATAGACCCAATGGGCAATCTGTACACTGCTAATTTTAACAACGGAGCGGTCTTAAAGATTACTCAAGCCGGTGAAGTCAGCCTGGTTGCCAACACACCATCAAGCAGTTTTCGACCTGGCGGAGGCAACGGCCATCTGACTTTTGCCAATGGCGTTTTATATGTTGCAAGTAATGCCACCAGTCAAATTTTTGAAATGACCCTGGATGGTCAAATGCGGGTTATTGCCGGTGACTCAACCCGGGGCCATAATAATGGTGAAGCCAGCCAGGCAAGTTTCTCTTTTCCAAACGGAATTGCAGCTTCTGACGATGGGCAGTTCTTATACTTGAACGAATCGTTATCCACCGCGGGGGCAACTTTAAATGGCAACACATTCCCACTGACACCCAATCTGGTCCGGGTAATCGACCTGGGCCCACAAGGCGAACCGTTTGATTTTGCCCTGGCCGAAGGTGCCTGGCTGAACCGGGATACAGATGGAGAAGGCATACTGTTCGATTTCGGTCCCAGCCTGGACCTGCTGTTCGGTGCCTGGTTTACCTTCACTCTGGAGGCCGCTGTACCTGAAGACCCGCCACCGATGGAGATCGGTTTTACCGGGCAGCGCTGGATGACAACCTTATTGACACTCGACGGCAATACCGCCAGTGGCCCATTAAGAGCACGTCAAGGTGGCATGTTTGATATGCCACCAACGGCATCTGAAATGAGCAGTGAAGTCGGTGAGTTTTCGGTTGAATTCAGCGCCTGTGATTTAGCGCACGTGACATATAGCATCGACTCTGCAAGCGTTAGCGGCGCATTTGACATTGAGCCGTTGGAGAAAGTGGTCAATCCAAACGGTTTCAGTTGCGCTGATAACCAGCAACCGGCTGCTATGCATTAACCACCATCTGGGTTAAACCGGTTTACATTGCTTTGAATAGCATAGTAAAAACAGACAGATATCGTCTTATCCGGCATTGCCCTGCTCAGATAATCGTGCACACAAACCTGTCTTGGAGTATGCAACAGGGTTTCCTGATCTGAAGTTTGATTAAGTATTCGTTGCTTATTTGCTAAGCTAACAGCAAAATTAGCGAAACTGATAAGCCATGCGACATATTTTCTTAATTCTTTTACTTTTGCTTGACAGCGGGTTGCTGTTGGCCCAGGAATTTGCTTCCGAAACTGAAGCCAATCAAGTGCTGCATAACAAGTATACAAAGGCACTGCAGGCGCTGGAATCTGACAAACCGGGCACCGCACTCGAACTGTTTCAGGAAATATTAGCCATAACGCCCAAAGAACAAAATACTTTGTTCTATGCCGGGGTGGCTGCAGAAAGGTTAAACAATGCGCAGGACGCCATCGGTTTTTACACTGCTTTGCTCGATACTTACCCGAATGATTGGCAAACAATGGAAAGATTGATTGTCTTATACAGCTCAGACAATCAAACAGAACTGCGGGATAAATATCGCAGCAGGCTTTATAAGCTGTGGCAATCGCAATCAGACCCGGAGCTTTCCGAGCGGTCGATATTTCTTTTGGATAAGTTTGAAACCGAACAATCTCTGGTTTACGTATTTAACGCTTTTAAAATGGAAGGTCTAACACCGATCCTATATAAGTTTGATATCTACCAACCAAAAGAGCGGCCTCTTAAAGACGGCCCCAGCAAAGTCATTTCACTGGGCACCTACGAAAAAACCAATCAAAAATCTAAAGCTGTGGGTGAAATTGGCCCCAACGATCGGCTATTTCATTTGGACGGTTATCTGCCAGACGGTTCCCACGATACTTATGATTATTATAAATATGAGCCTTCTTATGATCAGACTAAATTTGTCGTTCTGGATATTCTGGCCAACCGTAAGTTGCCGTTGTCCAGTGTTATCAGCCCTGATGCCAATTAGCTGAATACCTGTTAAGCATATAGATACTTCCGATCAGGCTGGATGCGTGATACGCCTGGACTGATGGCGCTTAAAGTTCAATTACAACTCTTGCGCTCAGCGTTCTATGCACCGTTCCTGATTGCGTTTACTATAAAACAATCCAGGTCAGACAGGCACTAGCATGAAACACAAACAAGGCATCCGCCAGCCGTATGCGCAAAACCCGGTGACCACAGACCACTGGTTGCCTGGGCCTGAGGCGAACACAACCACTCGTCGTGGATTCCTAAGCAAAAGCAGTCTGATTGCCATGAGTGTTGCCTTGGGCACAACTATTCCATTCGCAAAATTCATGCCTGCCGGACTGATACCAATAGCCCTGGCTGAAACAGACTCAGCACTTGAACAGGCTGGAAAAGATGGATTGATTGTGCTCAATGACCGTCCCATTAATGCAGAAACGCCCGCACATCTGCTGGACGATAAAATCACACCTGCTACCCGGCTGTTTGTCCGCAACAATGGAATACCACCCGTTATTGACCAAACTGCTATACATCAATGGAAAGTCGATATTGAGGGAGAGTCTTGTGTTTCGCCCAAAGCTTATTCAATTGATGAGTTAAAAACCAAATTTGAAGCTCAAACTTTGCAACTGCAAATGGAATGTGGTGGGAACGGCCGGTCTGAATATTACCCCCCGGCTAAAGGAAACCAATGGACCAACGGTGCTATCGGTTGCCCGGAATGGACCGGCATTCGGCTTGCAGATGTGTTGGCTGACTGTGGCATTAAAGATGATGCAGTCTATGTTGCTTATGAGTCTGCGGATAAACACCTTTCCGGTGACCCGACCAAGTTACCGATCTCACGAGGAGTCCCTGTACATAAAGCAATGGAATCGGAGTCCATGCTTGTCTGGGCGATGAATGGCGAACCATTACCGGCCCTGCACGGTTACCCACTGCGTTTAATTTGTGCTGGTTGGCCCGGGTCGGTCAGCGGTAAGTGGCTGACAAAAATCCTGGTCCGCAACCAGTTGCATGATGGCCCCAAAATGACGGGTCAATCATATCGCATACCCTGCAAACCGGTAGCCCCCGGCACTGCTGTTGCCGATGATGATATGTGTATCATCGAATCCATGCCGGTCAAATCGATTGTCACTTTCCCTAAATCCGGGATCAGCCATAACTTAGGAGAATCTTTGGCTATTCGAGGACATGCCTGGGCCGGTGATCAGTCTGTAAGCGAACTGCACACGTCCATTGATTTCGGCGCCACCTGGCAGACTGCCATTCTGGATAAGCCGGTTAACCGACTGGCATGGCAGCACTGGCATTCCAGCATTCATTTTCCTGAACCAGGGTATTACGAAATATGGGCTCGGGCTGTTGACCAGAACGGCAGTTCGCAGCCGATGGTATTACCTGGCTGGAATCCGCGTGGGTATCTAAATAATGCCTGTCACCGAATCGCCGTTAAAGTGATGGTGTGAGATGATTGAGCGGCTATTGGCGGTTATCATTTTTGTATCATTATGCTGTCCGTCTGCGTTTGCCGAAGACAATATCGACCCGAATACCGGACTGAATATCGATACCGGCTGGGAACTCGTCAGCGCGCACTGTGGTGTTTGTCATTCGCATAAATTGGTTATCAGTCAACGGGCTGATCGGCAAACCTGGCTGGATATCATTCGTTGGATGCAGGCCACCCAGAACCTATGGCAATTTGACCCTGCCACGGAAAGTACCATGCTTGATTATCTGGCTAAAAACTATCCACCACAATCCAGTCGCAGACGTGCACCTATACCGCCGAGTTTAATGCCGGAGTTAAAGCAGTCATCGGCGGTTGCCGATTATTTATTGAGTACTCAGAACAAGCCATAAGCAATGCACACTTCATCGATATTACCAACCACCATTGAGTAGCTGTTAAAAGGGTAATCATCGATCAAACATTGTACCCGGCAACAACAAACCAGCTGATTGATTAGCGTCAATTTGCTGCTGAATATGACTATCGGGCAGCTGTGTCGAATTCAGTGTTCTTGGAATGGCTATTTAAATGCCAATGCAAGATTTATAATTCGCATAAATTGGTAATCGATGTTTGCCACTGGCGCCATTCACCAACCGTCTGCATTTGCTCCATAGTTAATGCTTGATTGCCCGGTTGCAGTATGCTTAAGGTTGGCATGCTAGATGATACATTTTCACACTGCATGCTATTAAGCACCTGGGTCACTGAATCGGCCTGACACACCAGAGCCAGGTTACAACCTGCCTTCAAACTGGCTTTCAAACGAGCTGAAAGATCTCCAATACCGGCACCGCCTAACATATCCAGGTCATCAGAAATCACGGCACCATCAAAACCCAATTGTTGCCGCAACACATCTTGAATCCAAAAGCGTGCATAACCCGCCGGCATCCGGTCAACACAGGGGTAACAAACATGTGCCATCATCACAGCATCCAGTTGCTGTGATAACTGTTGAAACGGCACTAAATCATGGTTAACAATTTGATCAAACTCGCGTGTATCAGTCACAACTTCATGATGTGAATCCGCCAAGACCGTGCCATGCCCAGGGAAATGTTTACCGACAGCGGCCATTCCACTGTCGTGCATTCCGGCAATCATCGCGGTACCTAACTCGGCAATAACATACGGATTGGTGCTGAATGCCCGATCTCCGATAACATTACTGGCCGACTGTACGTCCAGTACCGGGGCAAAACTTAAATCCACCCCTCGGGCGCGTAACTCTGCAGCCATGACCCGGCCGTGACGATAAGCATAATCACACGCTCGCCCGGTATCCTGTTGATATAACCGACCATAAACGGCCAATGACGGCAGTGATGTAAAACCTTGCTTAAAGCGCTGAACCCGGCCGCCTTCCTGATCAACACAGATCAGCAATTCAGGTTGCCTTAACTGCTTGATCGACTGACACAACGATTCCAGTTGTGACGGGGATTGAAAGTTACGGGCAAATAAAACCACACCTGCAACTGCCGGATGGCGCAAATTGGTTGTGTCCTGATCCGTCAACTGACAGCCGGAAATGCCAATAATCAGCGATCCGGTTATTGATTCAGAGATCACGGCTCAATAACGCCATGGTTTCCAGATGTGCGGTGTGGGGAAACATATCCATAATACCGATCCTGTCCAGTTTAAAACCATGGGTATTAACCAAAATACCCAGATCGCGCGCCAGACTGGCGGGCTGGCAGGATACATACAGCACCGTTCGCGCGCTGCTGTTGGCGATAAACGGCAGACAGGCTTCTGCACCGCTACGCGGAGGATCCAACAATACACAGTCATAATGCTGGTTCAACCAACTTACATTTTCAGGCTGCCGACTTAAATCAGCCACATAAAACTCGACGTTACTCAAGTGATTATTAACAGCGTTAACCTTGGCTCGTTGAACCAATTCATCAGCTCCTTCCACCGCTGTTACTGAAGCAGCCCGGCGTGCCATCGGCAAACTGAAATTACCCAGGCCGCAAAATAAATCCAACACCCGATCATTGGCATCGAGTTGAAGCCAATCCATTGCCTGGGCAACCATGCGCTGATTCAAATTGCCATTGACCTGGATAAAATCTGAAGGCTCGAAATCAATATGTATATGCCCGTCGTCAATGGCATAGCTCAATTGGTGTTGTTCCGGCGCCAACCGGTGAATGCTGTCCGGCCCTTTGGGTTGCAGATAAACAGCTATATCCGTTTCAATATGAAAAGCCTGTAATTGCTGCAGATCAGCATCATTCAACGGTTCCAAATGACGAACCACCAACGCGGCGCTGTTGTCATCACAGGCCACTTCGAATTGGGCGATCTTATCTTTGATACTTAAGCTTTCCACCAATTCCGCCATGCGAGGTAGTTGTGCCGCCACTTCAGGCCTCAGCACATGACATTCTTTGCAATCAGCGACAAAGTTGCCACGCCGTTCTCTGAAACCCACCAGCACTCGCTGTTTCTTGTGCACGTAACGAACGCTCAGACGTGCTTTGCGCCGGTATTGCCAATCTTCGGCAATCAATGGTTCGTCCAGTTGTTCATGATCAATATCGAGCTGGCCGATACGTCGCAGGTTTTCGATTAATTGATGTTGCTTGAAAACACGCTGAGCATCAATGTGCATATGTTGAAATGCACAACCCCCACAGAAATCCACATGTGCACAGCGCGGTTCGATGCGGTCTTTGCTGGCGGTGATTACACCAATGGCTTCAGCCTCATCGTAGCGGCGTCGACGTTTCAAGAAGCGCACTTGCACCTGCTCTCCGGGCAAGGCACCGTGTACAAACACTGCTTTACCATTAATCCGCGCCACACCACGCCCGTCGTGGGTTAAGTCAGTAATATCAGCAACGACTGGATCAATCGTCTGCCGGTCAGCAGCCATCAGTTATTGATTATTATTTATTATTTTTGCAACCACTCGCCTGGTGCATTTTGATAGAACCAGCCTGGTTCTGCCTGTTTTACCCATTCATCTGCAAACAACCTTCGGATATCGTCTTCCCATTCCGGATGTCCATTGGCGACTGCAATTTCACGGTAAACAGCTGTGCGATCCTGGTTTTCGGCTGCGACCACCTGCTCCAGCTTATTTCTATCCGCCAGGCCTACTGCGGAGCGGTTTTTAACCTGAACCATGGCATCATTGCCATAGCCGATTGCACCTGCTTCAAAAAAC
Organism: Gammaproteobacteria bacterium; assembly: GCA_021772985.1. GTDB lineage: Bacteria > Pseudomonadota > Gammaproteobacteria > Xanthomonadales > Wenzhouxiangellaceae > JAJFKX01. The sequence continues at coordinate 81,204 of JAJFKX010000058.1, read as the reverse complement.
GGCTTTAACTCATTTGCCTGACGCGCACGCATGCGGTCCTGAATCGCTCGGATTGGAGCTGTATTGATATTAATATCAATATTTTGCTGAGCATAGGCGGCCGGCACTAATAACATCAATGGGTCAAAATAGTTGCCTGGTTGTAACAGTGATGACGTTTCACCACCTTCCAGCGGTGGTTCAGCGGTATCACTGTTTCCATTCACACTGCTGACAAACTCATTGACCGCGCGTTCAGCAGCGGCTTCAGGAAAATACACATTAATCGTGACACAGGCTGCCACTGCCAGAATCATTCCTGTGATTAACAATCGTTTATGCAGACTCATAATGTTTCCTCAAGGCTTGGCTTTGACACTGACTGTAACGAATATAGATTAAACATTGATTGAATGAACCATCAGCGGTTTCAAACAAGCGGATCCAAATTGGCGCCTTCTTTCTGCACTTTTTGTTCCAACAGGTCTTCTCGGCTGACACCCAAAGACAATGCTGCAGTACTGGCGATATAAATGGATGAATACGTCCCGACCAACACCCCAATAATCAAGGTGAAAGCAAAAGCGTGAATAATTTCACCGCCAAAGTAAAACAAAGCCGCCAACACCAGCAAAGTTGTGCCTGAAGTCATCAAGGTGCGAGATAAAGTTTGATTAACTGAAGTGTTTATGACCTGCTCCGAATCGACTTTGCGTAATGAACGGAAGTTTTCGCGAATACGATCAAATACCACAATGGTATCGTTCAGCGAATAACCAATCATCGCCAGTAAAGCTGCTACAACAGTGAGATCGAATGATATCTGAGTGATCGCAATAACACCGAATGTTATCAGCACATCATGTACCAGGGCAGCGACAGCGCCAAGTGAAAAACGCCATTGAAAGCGCATTGAGACATAAGCCAGAATACCCAACAGCACTACCAGCATGGCCAAGCTGCCCTTTTCCGCCAGTTCCCGACCAATTTGAGGGCCGACAAACTCCTGCCGCCGCAGGGTTACTTCAGAGCTGCTGTTTTGCCTTAAAGCATTGGTCACATCAGTGCTCAATTTATCAGCACTTTCTTCCGCGTTACGCGGTGCAAGGCGTACCACAATATCGGTTTCCGCACCAAATGTTTGCACCACGGCATCATCAAAACCGGCATCTGCCAATGCCTGCCTGACTTCCGACAACACCGGCGCTTCTGCATAACTGACTTCGATTAGGGTTCCACCGGTGAAATCCAAACCGAAATTCAGACCGCGCGTGACCAGACTGGCAACACCGATGGCCAGCAATATAAGGGACATAATCAGCGCCAGCCGACGCTTGCCCATGAAATCAATGGTGGTTTGTTTATGAAACAGTTCCATGTGCAGTCCTCTATATAGCCAATGCTTTAAGCTTGGCCTTACGGCCGTAAATCCAGTTCACCAGCGCCCGCGTTACCATGATTGCGGTAAACATCGACGTCACAATGCCAATGCTCAAAGTCACCGCAAAACCACGAATTGGACCAGAGCCAAATACCAGCAAAGCCAGTGCTGCAATCAGCGTGGTGATATTGGCATCAGCGATGGTTGACAGCGCTTTATCATAACCGGCGCGAATACTGTTTTGCGGACTGTTGCCATTACGCAGTTCTTCGCGAATTCGCTCGAAGATCAATACATTCGCATCGACTGCCATCCCTACCGTTAACACAATCCCGGCAATACCCGGTAACGTTAGAGTTGCTCCAAACATTGATAAAGCGGCAACCAGCAAGACCAGATTCAGGAACAATGCAACGTTGGCAATCAGACCAAACACCCGGTAGTACAAAGCCATGAATATCAGAACCAGAACAAAACCGATCATTACCGAGCGGAAACCGCGATCAATATTATCCTGCCCCAGACTGGGACCTACTGTGCGCTCTTCGATAATACGCATCGGCGCGGCTAACGCACCAGCCCTTAAGAACAAGGCTAAATTAGAAGCCTCCTGGAAACTCTCCAGGCCGGTGGTTTGGAAGGTTTTACCAAACGGCTCGAGAATATTGGCTACCGAAATGACTTCTTCATGTTTTCGGAAGCGCTCGGCATCCGGATCATAACGGTCTTCTATATAAACCACTGCCATCAGCTTGTTGACATTTTCACGGGTAAAATCAAACATCCGATTGGCACCAGAACCATCCAGGGTTACCCGCACCATCGGTGATCCGTTCTGCTGATCAAACCCAGCGCTGGCTCCAATCAACTGTTTGCCCGATACAATCAACCGTTTCTGCAACAGTACCGGTGATCCATCACGCTGATAATATAATCGTGAAGTCGGGGGAATGCGGCCACTGTTGGCGGCGGCAACTGCATCGTTTTCCATATCCACAGCACGATATTCCAAAGTCGCTGTGGCATTGATGCGCTCCTTGATTTCATCAGGATTGTCCACACCCGGCAATTGAATCACAATTCGATCTTCACCCTGTTGCTGGATACTTGGTTCCGCCACACCGGTCTGGTTGATCCGGTTACGCAGAGTGGTCAGGTTTTGCTGCATGGCTGTCTGCCGCAAAGTCTGTATCATCTGATCCGTGATTTCAGCTCGAATCACTCCATCCGTGCCACGGTTTTCAGTATTTATCGACAAATCCTGGTTTTGTTGTCTGATCGCGTTGAGTGCTTCAGCTAAATCATCGGCATTACGCAATACAGCAGTAATGGTTTTACCATTGGCGACCACCGATTGATAACGGATGCGCTCATCACGCAGGATGGTTCTGAAATCATCAACAATGCTGTCCTGCTGCTGCCGCTCAGCAGTGGCCATGTCAACTTCCATAAGGAAATGCACACCGCCACGTAAATCCAGACCAAGTACCATCGGAGCGGCTTTGATAGCACGAAAGAAACCGGGGACATCCGCCGTACTGGTTAATGCAACTGTGTTTTGCCTTGTATCCAGCGTATCTTCCAAAACAACCTGTGCCTGTTCCTGGGTTTTTCCATCAGCAAACGTGACCAGTACTTTCGACTCGTCGCTGCTGACTGATTTCGCTGAGATGTTTTCCTGACGCAGGATATTAGACACCCTGTCAGCCAGGTTTATATCAATATCCAGACCACGACTGGAGCTAACCTGCAGACTGGGGTCAACATTAAACAGATTAGGAGTTGAATAAAGCGCACCGAACAACATCACAATGCCGATCAGTACATATTTCCATAACGGATAACGATTCATAAGTTTTGCTCGTAAATGCTAATTGACTGAAGTCTAGTCAGCTTTTTTTTCTGCCGGCTTGCTGGGTTTCTTACCCGCAGATTTAATTGTTCCTTTGGGCAATACGGCTGAGACTGCATTTTTTTGCAGTCTCACTTCAACCCCCTGGGCCAACTCCACACTCAAAAAGCTGTCACCGACTTTGGTGATGTTCCCCAGCAAACCGCCGTTGGTCACAACTTCATCACCAGCGCCCAATTCAGCAACCATTTTGCGGTGCTCTTTGGCGCGCTTCATCTGCGGGCGAATCAGCAGAAAATAAAACAACACAAAAATCAGAATCAAAGGGAAAAACGATTGTAAAAAACCAGGAGACTCTGCTGCAGTTTGCGCCATGGCGCTGTTAATCAAAAAATCCATTGGGTAATCCATTAATAGCCTAAGTTTGAATTATGGGGTTGATAGACAAGCATTCAATTATGACATACACAGTAGGAGTATGAGAATACTCTATCGCAAGATCGGGAATGGCAACTAATCCATAGACGAACGCTGCCGTCACCAGACAACAGTAGACATTGCATGGTTTAACATGGCGTATCAAGTACTTCCAAGCCAGTCGGTGGTGTTCACCACATCGACTGATAAAAGCTTACCTATAACTCTCTAGACAGTCTCCGACTGCCAGATACTGGCAATAATCCCATCAACAGTGACCACAAAAGTTAACTCGCCACCACCAAGAAACCATACATAATCAAATTCAACCACACCACCATAGGCATTTTGAATTTCATATGTGTAGCTGGGCTTACCCAGTTTCGCCTGCACTATGCTTATAGGATCACCTACCATGACCTTCTCTGTAGCCATTTGGTAGTCGCTCAATTGATCCAGAGCAATTGCGGGCGCGCACACTAATAACCCTAATAATAATATAGTACGCATTTCATCACCCTTTATGAAAATCCCGTAGAGAGAGTTTAGACTTAATTGGTGATGAGCACAAATACCAGACTAGAGATCCTGCTTTTGAGCTTGCTCTGATATCCAGCGCTGCACTTTTATCAATAACAGCTTAAATCTGATCACATTGTCAGACAGCACCTGCAGCTTCAAGAATTTGCAGTCAACCGCCACCAGGGCTCACCTGGAGCCGGCCAAATACTAACGGCTATTGCAAAATCAATCCGTACATCAGTCGATTTTGATGTCATAACGACGCAGCATATACACTGAAACTGCCTGGATTTCATCTTCATTCAATGCTTCCTTGAAGCGCGGCTGGTTGTGTATTGCCAATAAGAAATTGGCCGCGTTATTGTTATTGATGATATCTTCGGCCACCAGGCAGCCATCGTTACAGGATACCTTACGCCTAAAAACCTTGCGTCCCTGATTGTACAAACGCTCGATCCGTCTATCCTGGGGAGCACTGCTGGGCAAGTCGATCGATGATGACCCGCTGGTACTACCCGAAGCATGCAACTGACTGGTGCCGTTCAACCCAAGCGCACCAAAAATTAAACCTGCTGACAGCGCGCAACTTAAAAGTGTTTTAGGTAAGGATATTGTTATCATTCAATTGCTCCCGATTAGCATCAAACATACTCATGCATAAATACATCAAACAGTAGACAGCCAAATCAGCCAAGAACTTACAGATGAAATTGAACCTACTCGACATACAACTATCGTCTAGCGCATGCCGGGCATTTTGCTGGTTGGGTTTTTTATTGCTGTTAGCCGCCATCTGCTGTTGGACCTGGGCATCTTTATGCTACCCGGAAGTGCCATTGGCATTGTTTTATACAGCGCTGCTGGTCGGCATAGCCGGCTGGTTGCTGGGGTTTTTATTCAGCAGCGACCGTGATCGCGGTTTCTTATTGTGGACCACCGTGGTTTTGCACCTCGCAGCGGTTGCCGGGCAACCGATTCTGGAAGACGATCACTATCGCTTTTTGTGGGATGCCCACCAGTTCGCCACCACCGGCACACCATACGGCGAACCACCGGAAGCTTACTTTACCGACACCACACTTACGCCAGAATTTCAGCAACTGGTTGGGGATATCAACTATCCTGAAATCCCCACCATCTACGCTCCGACCAACCAATATGTTTTCTTACTTGCTTACTGGATCAAACCTGCTGCAATTACCCCATTGCAGGCAATTTTTGCACTGTTTAACCTGCTAATCGTGTGGCAATTGCTAAAGCATGCTCCGGTACGCTATGTTTTGCTTTATGCCTGGTCTCCTTTGGTGCTTAAGGAAGTGGTTTTCACTGCCCATGTTGATGGATTGGGGGCCGGCCTCCTATTCCTGGCGGCAGCCGGCCTGTGCAGCAAACAACGCATAGTGGGTGCTGCATTGCTAGCACTGGCGGTTGGCGTCAAAATATTCGCTTGGCTGCTGGTTCCATTTTTACTGTTCAGGCAAAAGCCAGTGGTATGGCTAACGTTTTGCTTAGCCTGCTTAGTGATTTACCTGCCGTTTATTTTGCAACCAGGCTCGGAGTTTTTTGCTTTAAAGACTTTTGCAGAACAATGGCAATTTAATCCTGCATTGTTCGCTGTGGTAATCCAATGGTTGCCGCCGATGCCGGCCAGATTATTAATGGCGGCCTGTTTTGGTGCTTTTTTACTGTACTATTGGTTGCACTATTGCCGCCAACTGCAACAGTCAGAACAACGCCCATGGCCACGCGCAGATTTGATTTTCGGAATCTTGCTGCTGGTTTCCCCAGTGATCAATCCCTGGTATCTGTTGTGGGTACTGCCATTTGCGGTGTGCCGGCGTCATTGCTGGCCCTGGATCAGTTCGATTGCATTGATGCTCGCGTACCTGACCTGGCTGAATTTGGAAAATTACCTCAACGATCCATACAGCTTGCCGATCTGGATCAGCCTGTTGCAATTTAGCCTAATCACCATCAGCCTGGGGATTGATGCCAAGCGTTATCATCATCGCAGAGTCATGGCTGCTTAGTTTGCTGTTGTGATTTCCGTTAGCATATTTTTTAGCTGCAACCAGGCCTTTTTCAGCTCAGCAAAACCTGTTTGGGATTTGAGTAATACATGCATGCGATTAGCTGCCTCACCCATTGCAACATACCCGTACAATGCGGCTGAACCGCTAAGCTGATGAGTGTTGACGATCAGTTGTTCACGACTGTGAGCATTACCGTCCAGCCAGCCCTGCCAGTTAAGCTCCAAAGTATCCAGCCGATCCTTTAAACGCTGCTCGTAGCTTGATGCTGTCATCGGCTTGCTGAGAGTATTTGATGCAAAGTTTGTTTGGTCACTGGTTTACGTAATATCTCAACCGGCATAGTGGCCGGTAATTCAATCGCGTCTCCGGATAAGATGACAATCTTGCATCTCGGCCATCGCTCAGTAATCTGCGGAATCATCGTTGTGCCACTGCCCTCGGGCAATTGCTGATCAAGCAGCAGCCAATCCGGGCTGGCTTCATTTAAAATCTGCTTAAAACTGGACAAATCGGCATACTGCCTGACCTGGACACCCCAGTCGTTCAACCAATTTGCGATCGCTGTGCGCAAATCGACATCATCGTCCACCAGTACGGCGCAGCCAGGTATAGTCGGTAACACGCTGGTTCCGTTGGACAGTTCAGCCATTACACTGCTCTGTGGGTGTCTGGCCGGCAAGCTTAATTCAAAGGTACTGCCCCGGCCAAGTTTGGAATGTAAGCTCAACTCACCGCCCATGGCCTGTGCCAATTCACGGCTAATGGTCAAACCCAGGCCCGCACCATGCCCGTTATTCTGTCGGCCTCGTTGATAGGCATTAAACATATCAGACTGCTCGTCAGCAGCAATACCGGGGCCGGTATCTTTCACCATAATCAGCAACCGGCTTTCAGTCAGCCCTGTCAGCACTTCAATTCCACCAGTGTTTGTATAGCGAATCGCATTACCGATCAAATTGAATAAAATCTGCCTCAACCGTGAGCCGTCCAATGACCAATTAACATTGGATAATGCCGGATCAATGTCCAATTCCAGGCGTAAACCTTTATCAATTGCCGATGGTTGAAGCAGCTGCACGCAATCACCGAGCAGTTCCGGCAGGTCAATGATCTGCTGCACCGTGGGCATTGCGAATTGCTCTGATTGACCTTGAACCAGCAAGTTCTCAACCAGCGTCAATAACTGCTGAGTGGCGCGTTGCAAACGCGCATTATCATCTTGGTCAAGTGGCGTATCAGCATGCAATGTGGCCAGCATCGCCTGCAACGGGTTGCGTACTTCATGCGACAGACTGTTCAGGTAATGCTGCTGGGCTGAATATAACCTATCCAGCTCATCACTTTGCAACTGTAATTGCTGATGGGCCTGGCGCAGAGCATCCAGAGTAACAGCCTGCTCACGTTGCAACAGGCTCAATTCATTGGTTTTTTGCTGCTGTTGCTGCAATGCCCGGTGTTGTTTTTCTGCCGCCACCAGGCCGACCATGAAATCACCTTTAAAACGGGTAATAAATATGTCAGCGATAACACCGGAGGGCAATTGCACAAAAGATATATTTTGATCTAGCAAATCATGCACTTGGTATAGCATCGGGATGTGCTCCCGGACATCATCACCGGGCTGCAATTGATCCAAGGCAAGCTGCTTCAAATCACCTTCTGCTGCGAGCAGTTCAACATTTTGATTCAGCACCAATACCGCTCTTTGAACATGCTTATGTGTCAACTCGTCCAGCAGCTGTTGAAGCTTGCTCTCGCTACTGACAACATGCTCATTGGGACACACAGTGATTAGCCCTTCAACAATTGGCTGGCCAATTCAATAAACCCCTGTTCTACACCCGCTCCAGTCATTGCACTGGTGCGTTGCACCATCCAACCACGTTCACGACGCTCTACCAACCATTCCGGTGGTGCTTCCCATTGCTCATCCAGATCAGCCTTGTTGAGCAGACAGCTGGTTGCAATATCAGGATTATGCTGCTGCAGATAACTGTGCAACCTATCCACTTCTGTCAACGTTTCCAGTCGGGTACCGTCGGCAATCAACAAACACCCTTGGCTACCAAGCAAGTAACTCTTAAGTACCGCGGGTGTCGCTGATTCACCGGCGATATCCCAAATCACCAATTTCAGCTGCTGTTGCCCCACTGCTACCTGCTTGGTCACAATATTCACACCAACAGTGGTTTGGTAGTTAGTGGAAAAAACATTGTTAACAAAACGCTGGCACAAACTGGTTTTACCAACTGCAAAACTCCCCAGCAGACAAATCTTCCTGACCGGATCAGTCATGATAAAGCAAGTCTAATCCTGTCCAGATCCATTGCCATCCGCTCGTTCCTGTAAAGTTATCCGAACGGCACGGACGTTGTCCTCAGCTGAGGCCTGGCTGATTTCTGCAATACTGATTAGTTCGCTTGCAAATCCGGCTGCCATCAATTCATTCTGAATAGACTGTGCCCGTTGCGTTCGTAATCCGGTATTAAGTGGGGTGGTAAATTCACCATCTGTCAAACCAGATATCTGCATTGTAAACGGCAGCACATTCTCACCGCTCAGCGACTTCAACGCTATCGCCTCCTGGGTGAACAATGCCAGTGTGTCAGCCCCATCGGCATTCAAAACGGTGTTGTCAGCAAATACCAGCAGCTGATTATTCCAGCGTTGCTGAAACAAACTGGCATAATGCTCGAAGGTTACGATGGACAGATCATCGACTATCACGTCAACACCAAATTCTGCAAGACGTGCCTGCAGGCCATCCCGCCATCGTGCGTCAACCTGACCATTCAACACCAGCACATCGCCGCGCCATTGCAACTCAACATTTTCCGGCGCAGCCAAAATCCGGCTCAAATTGCCCAGGTCCAGATTGGGTGCCTTCAGTAGCTGTAAACCAAGTGAACGATCCAAAACCTGCAAATCCTGCCATACACTGCGTTTTACAGGCTTTGCCACTGAAAACCATTGGCCATGATCAATTGGCTGGGCAGTTTGCGCCTGCGTTTCCAGTTGTAAAAATGAAAGCGGAATACCGACCGCGTCTGCCAGACGTTTGATCGCCAGTTGCGAATCCATCGACTGATAATTTTCTAGCCGGAAGCTCACCCGTTCAGCATCTATGTGATGCTGAGTCAGAATTTCATCGGGTGTAACCGCCAGCGGGTCTCGTAATGCATGAACTGCTATTTTTCCATTATCAATCGTATCATTTAGCACCACCCAACCCGGTTGCTGGTCCAGAGATTGCAATAATTTATCTCGATCAATATCCAACCACCACCAGCGCCAGCCGTACCAAAAGCAAATCCCAAGCACGATAATTGCCAAAACACATAACCTGATAATGTGCTTCTTCAATTTATTACTGCTTGAAACTGTGAGCTCTTTACGCAACAGGCAACTTTGCAGTTCTTCGTCAAGTACCGGTTGTTGTCCCTGATAAGTATGGAAATTTTGCAATAGTTGTTCATGCAGTTGGTGCAGAGATTCCAACTGCGTTTGCAGCATGTGGCGTGCTTCCCGGACTACAGTGCCTTGAATCAATGCCACCAAAACAGCGTGCTCGCCAGGTATGTTCCATAAAGTATGCTCACCCACCTCCAAGCTACGCACCGGATGATCATCATCGATGGCAAAAGATTCCTGCATAAACCGTTGAATGGCAGTCAGCATCGCAGCCACTGCATCGCGGTCCAGTACTTCAGCTGAATCACGAGTTGCCCTGGCAATCAACAAACCACTATGGCGTTGCACCAGAAACACTTCGTCAATGCTGTAAGCCAATGTATGCTTTAGCACGATCTGGCTAAAAGGTACCCCCGCTCGCCAGGCTTCGATCCGCCAGCGCCAACTGCGCAGGCTGAAACCATGATCCATGGTGCGATTTATGTTTTCCAGTAAACCTTTCAGCGCTTCACTGACCGCCCTTCTGATGGCCGGCCCAAGCACTGGGTAAAACATCGCAGCAAAACGTTTGGGATTACGCTGAATGGTCTCTTCAATGCCGTGTACCAATGGTGGCCTGAGGCTAAGCTGTAAATTTCGATCGTGCTGTAACCGCTGCAGGCTTTCAGGCAGGATTTCACCCAGAGAGTCAATCCGGTGTTCACGATCATTCAGCTGTTGCTCAAGCTCGTCCAGGCGCTGTTGCTCGCGCTCGATCAGCAGTTTACGTAATTGTTCAATTTCGGCCATGGTGAATAAACCAGGCTATCAATGGATATTGGCAGCTAGTCAGAATCCTGCACCAGTTGAGCTGCCAGATTATTGAGCAGTTCAGCCAATTGTGCGCGACTGACTTTATCTTCATTAAGTTGTGCGCTGGTTGTCTGCAAATTCTGCTGGGCTTGTTTCAGCTCGCTGCGCAATGATTTATCGGCATCACGTAACTGGCCGGCCCATTGATCCTCAGTTGCCGCCAGGCGGTTTTCCGAATCCTGACGAAAACTTCTCAGTTCGCCACGCAGGTCACGTGCGTCATCCGCTTGTTCCCGGCTGGAATTTTGCAACCGGTCATCAAGCTGCTCAAATAACGCATCCAGGCGTTTCTCTAATTGATTGAATCGAAGCTCAAGCCGTCTGGCCTGGTCGCCAAACAACAGTTCACGTACCTGATCAATGCTGGCATCAGGATCTGTCACGCCGACGTTGTTTCGTGCAGGTTCTTTTGCTGTGGTGGTTTTTTTGGCCATAACCGTGTTCACCCTGAGTGAATTGTGTTTAATGGGTGGTAAGTTTATTCCTCAGTGAGGATTTGTTCCAGCCGATAACCATAATGATACACAGCACTTAGGTTCCAGCCATTGTCAGGGCGCAAATCCAATTTACCGCGCAACCTGCTGACATGGGTGTCTACCGTGCGGGTTTGCATATCACCGGACAAATGCCAGACATGTTGTAATAACAGCTCTCGCGACAATATTCGTCCGATATTGCTGAAAAAATACATCGCCAGATCAAATTCACGTTTGGTCAGGTCAACGATCTCCCCATCACGCTGGCATTGACCGGATTGACGATTAAAACTGTATGCACCAACTTCCAGGCTCCCCTGTGCGCTTGATACGTCGTTTTGCAGCCCACTGCGCCTGGCAACCGCCTGCATTCTGGCAAGCAATATGGGCTTAGACAAAGGCTTGATGAGGTAATCATCCGCGCCTGCTTGCAAAGCGGCTACAATTTCCTGTTCCTGGTTAAGAATCGTTGTAAATATCACCGGAATCGACCAGCTGAGATTACTTCGTATCCAGCTCAATACTTCCATACCATCCATACCAGGCACCTGCCAATCCAGCAACAGCATTTCAAAACCTTGTGACTTTAAGCCGCGCAGCAAGCGGGTGCCGTCAGCATAAACATGGCATTCATTACCGGCCTGGGTTAACCACTCGGAAATGACTTGCGACTGATCCGGGTCGTCTTCTAAAATCCCAATAATCATATTTTATCTGGAACCATAATAATTGGTTCCGAGTTCTACTCTGCAGCAAATGTCACTTATTATGTAACTATCCGTACCCAAAACGCCACTTTGCTGCATTCGTGCTTTGAACCAGTAACCTTACAAAACGAGATAACATGAACACTATTGACATCAGCCATAGCCATTCCTTGAACCTGCAGGATGCCCGTGCAGTAGCTGAAAATCTGGCCCATGAACTGGCTCATGAGCACAATCTGGAGCATGGCTGGGAAGAAGATTCTCTTTATTTCAGCCGTACCGGTGTTTCCGGGAAAATTGATGTAACAACCGAAAGTATCGATATCCATGTCAAACTTGGCTGGTTATTGAGCGCTTTGCGCGGCACCATCGAAAATGAAATCCACAGTGTGTTAGGAAAATATTTCAATTAGCTACCGATGGCTTATCAGCATTCAGGCGGAAAGCCCAGTACAAAGCCTCGTCGCCAACTTGACCGGTTACTGACAGCAAACTGTAACAACCGAAACCTGCACAAGGTTCTAACTGAGTGATTCAGTGTTTCCAGAACCCAGGTAGAATTGCTTATTGCCGATCCGTCTATTCAGAAGTAATTTATCGTCGCTGAACCGTATTAACCATCCAACCCACGAATAGCTGCCAACACTTCATCACGCTGTCGACGAAACAAAGCCAGGCTTTCCACATGCTGATATTGAATAATTCCTGCCTTATCGAGCAAAAACAAACCACGACGCATACCGAGTATAGATTTGCATCCATAATCCGCCGCAACCTGCAAATCGCTATCCGTCAACAGCGTAAACGGCAATTTATGTTTGCTTTTAAAGCTCAGGTGGCTTTCAGCATCATCACTGCTGATGCCGACGACCTTCACATCCAGGCCCTGGAATGCATCAATACCATCGCGATAATCACACAGCTGTTTGGTACACACCGGGGTGTTATCACCAGGATAAAAAACCAGCAGCAGCCGTGAACCAAGTTGTTGCTCCAACTCGAACATCTGACCATTTTCATCAGATAAAGCAAACTGGGGTGCCGGGTCACCAATTGTCAATGTCATGGCATCTTCAAAAGTTTTGTTAATGAATAGCTATTATGATCCTTTTGGCGGTGGTTGTGGTGTAAGATGCACCGTGAAGTTTTTACGCTGCTAAATCGTCACCGCTATTACCATGCTCAAATTACAGGACGCCTCCCCTAAACGCGCCACCAAACAGCCACGTATAGGCTTGGCTATGGCGGGCGGTGGGCCGCTGGGTGCGATTTATGAGTTGGGCGCATTAAGAGCATTGGATGAGAGCATTGATGGCTTATCATTGCATGCTCTAGATACTTATGTTGGTGTCAGTGCCGGTGCCTTTTTGGCTGCCAGTCTGGCCAATAATATGTCCACTGCGCAAATGTGCCGTATCTTTATGGATCGTAAGGATGCCGAATTTGCTTTTCGCCCTGAGTCTTTTCTGAAACCTGCGTATCGAGAATACCTCCGTCAGATTAAGCGAATCCCCAAGGTGACTGGTGAGGCTCTGATTGAATTATTGAAAAACCCCTTGGGGTTTGGGGTCTCTGAAACCTTTAACGCAATCAGCCAATTGCTGCCAACCGGTGTGTTCAACAACAGCACTGTCAACGATTTTATCGAGGAAGTCCTGTCAGTTCCCGGCCGCACCAATGACTTTCGTGAATTGACCACCAAGCTATTTATTATCGCCGTTGAGCTTGATACCGGCGCTGCAGTGCGCTTTGGCAGCGATCAACTCAACGATGTACCGATTTCGCGTGCGGTTCAAGCCAGTGCTGCATTACCCGGTTTGTACCCACCGGTTACCATTAATGGTGTCGATTATGTGGATGGCGCATTGCGCCGTACCCTGCATGCCTCAGTAGCGCTTAAAGAAGGCATCGATTTATTAATCGGTATCAACCCACTGGTACCATACAACGCGCTGAATGAAGACAACCAGGAGTTACTCGCTGATTTAGCTGAAAACCGCCGGCTTGGCCGCAGCGGCCTGACCTTGGTCCTGGCCCAGACTTTCCGCGCTATGATTCAATCCAGAATGCAGATCGGCATCGGCAGCTACCAGGATAGTTACCCAAATTCAGCCATTATGTTGATTGAGCCGAACCGCAATGATGACACGATGTTTTTTACCAACATCTTCAGCTATGCCAGCCGCACCAGTCTATGTGAACATGCCTATCAGACCACTCGACAGGAATTGCGCCAACGAGAAGTGGAATTAAACAAATTCCTTATACCATTCGGACTGAAACTCAATCAGGAACTGCTGGCAGATGAGACACGTTCATTATCTGACAGCCTGAATATAGGTAAATCCAGTCATGCCCCGGTCAGTCGCAGCTTGCACCGGGCACTTGATCGCCTGCGAAACACCATCGACAACAAATGGGTAGCTTGATAATGCCTTACAACTTTTTAAAAAATATAACTTTATTAGCCGCTATTTGCTTGTTGATCAACGGCTGTGATCAGCAGCAGGGCTCATCTGCCGGTGTTGCTGTCGAACAACCTGAAATAACCCAAGTAATACCAGCACAAGCTGACATTACCCTGCTGATAAACGCCCGCATTTATACCGCCAATACCGATCAGCCAATGGTCACCGCAATGGCCTTTAATGATCAGGGTGCGATTCTTGCGGTTGGTGAGCGACTTCAACTGGAAGCTGACTATCCCAATGCCAGGCAACTTGATATCGGTGACCGGGGCATCATCATTCCCGGCATGATTGATGCGCATGCGCATTTGATGAACCTCGGATACAGCGTAATTACCACCAACCTTGCCGGCACCCGCAGCAGGGCTGAAATTCTTCAGCGATTACAACAAAATGCAGCACAACTTTCTCCCGGCAGCTGGTTGGTTGGGCGCGGCTGGGACCAAAATGACTGGATCGACCATGACGGCAGCTTTCCCAGCTCGTCTGACCTGGATGAATTGTTTCCACAACGGCCGGTATGGCTGACTCGAATTGACGGGCACGCCGGCTGGGCAAATTCCTCGGCCCTGGCATTGGTTGCAGATGGACAGCTCGATAGCGAACCTGAAGGTGGCCGGATAATACGTGATCAAGATAGCCAGCCCACCGGCGTATTTGTGGATGCCGCGATGCAGTTAGTCGCCAGCCTGATACCGGCGCCTGATCATCAAACCGAACAACTGGCACTGCAGCAGGCACTGGCCGAAACCAGCAGGCATGGCTTAACCGGCGTCCATGAAGCCGGCACTTCGCTTCAGCATTTACGCCTATACCAGGAAGCAATTGCAAATGAGCAGTTCCCTGTTCGCTTATATGCGATGGCCAACGGACAGGCTGAGGCATTGAATCATTTATGCCAACAAGGTGTACTTGAACACGATAGCGGCTTATTGATTGCACGTTCAGTCAAGTTTTACCTGGATGGTGCGCTTGGCAGCCGTGGTGCTGCATTGGTCGAAGATTACTCTGATGAAAGCGGCCATCGCGGCTTATTGTTTGTACAGCCACAACAATTCGCCCAGCAGGTGACCGCTGCAATGCGCTGCGGCCTGCAGATTAATACTCATGCTATTGGTGATCACGCCAATCAGGTTCTTATTGATGCCTATGCAAATGCCATGCAGGCGGTACCTGCACATGTCGGCCGGCATAGAATTGAGCACGCTCAGGTGATGCGGGCTGATGGTTTCCAGCGCAGCGCAGACTTAAATCTGATTGCCTCAGTGCAACCAACACATGCGACCAGTGATATGTATTGGGCTGAGGATCGTGTCGGCCCACAACGGATACAATACGCTTATGCATGGCAGGATTTTCTCAATGCAGGTGTTAAACTTGCACTGGGCTCTGACTTTCCTGTAGAAAGCGTCAATCCGTTACTGGGTTTTTATGCTGCGGTTAGCCGCCAGGATACTGACAACTGGCCAACAGATGGCTGGTATCCGCAGCAGCAACTCAGCCGCGAGCAAGCCCTGCACGGCTTTACCCTGGGCGCTGCATATGCAGCATTCATGGAAAATGAAGTCGGTTCGTTAGAACCCGGCAAACGTGCTGACTTTGTTTGGCTTTCTCAGGATATAATGCAGATACCAGCATCTGAAATCCCGCAAACCAGCGTATTGGAGACCTGGTTAAACGGTAAACGTATTTTTGATCAAAACCAATGATTAGAGTTATCACTATGAACAAATTAATTGCCTTGGTATGGATACTATTTACAGGCGTGTGTATGGCACAACCCGTTGACTCAGCCCGTGGCATTGACCCCAGTGTCGATTATCAATCGCTGAAGGGTTATGCACCATGGGATGATCGCAACTATCAATTGACCGCCAATGACCTGGCACTTCTGGCCCCGAATGAGGCCGAATTGATCAGTCCGGTTCCGGTGTTTTTCCGGGTTCTTTATCGACAGGAAAACCCCAGTACAGCACGTACCGGCGCTGTGCAATACCCGCGCTCATTATTGAATTATTACAAGATGCGTTTTGATGGTTATCTGATTGACGGTCTACTTTTCAACCATCTCGATTATATTTCCGGACAAGGTTATGAAATCAAACTGGTATCTGGACAAACTCAGAGCCAGTTAATCGAAACAGCAATTCGAGGACTTTCCGGTAACGTACAAGTTAATGGTCCCGGTTCTGCTGCTGAATCAGCGGTTGTGTATAACCCGGATGATTCCCAAATTGTTATCGCTGGATTTAATGGCTCCGGCCAGGATATGTATTTTTCCAGTGATGGCGGCGATACCTGGACTGAATCACCAGCTCTTAGCGGTAATACCTGTTGCGACCCGGCAATGGATTGGTCCAGTGACAGTGGTTTCGCATATGTAGTAACTCTGGGCGGCAGTCAGGTCTGGTTTTACCGCTCTGATGACAATGGCCAAACCTGGGACTCTCTGGAAGATATCACCCCTGGGGATGACCGACGTGAACTGGAAGGCCCTAACAATGGCGTGCTTGATGATAAAGAATACATTCATGTAGATCGCATGCCGGGCTCGCCGTTTCTGGACAATATTTATGTCACCTGGCATCAAGGCAATATTATGCAAGTGGCGGTGTCCAGTGACTTTGGCAACACCTTCACAATGAATAGTTTCCCAGGTGAGCCAACCGGAATTGGCAGTGATATCACTACCGATGCAGCCGGGAATGTATACCATTTCTGGCCAGCCACTGGCCCGCGTGAAATACGTTTGAACATTTCCAGCGATGGTGGTACAACCTGGGCGCCTTCAACCGTTGCGTCGGATACTGTAGCCAGCTTTGATTGGCCATTGCCATCTATTGATTCCCGGCGGGCATTTTTATATGTTTCGGCAGATACAGATTTGACCGGCGGTCCATTCAATGGCCGTATGTATGCCTCCTGGACGGATACTACCGAACCGGATAACAATGGAAATGCATCAGTCAATCATTCCGTTATCCGGGTAATCCATTCAGATGACCAGGGTGCGAGCTGGACCGAAAGCATCCCGCATGAAACCGATGATACCGATGATGTTGACCGTTGGCACCAGTGGTTGAAAGTTGGCCCGGACGGCACCGTGCATGTAGCTTTCTATGACACCCGTAGTTTTGTTGACCGCAGCGGGGTGGATTTTTTCACCAGCTTTTCAGTCGATGGGGGCGTTACCTGGTCAGCTCCGGAACGCTTGACCGACGTATCTTCAGAAAATCTGCCAGATGGCTTTGAGTTTGGTGATTACAATGGCCTGGATATCAGTGCCGATGGCGGCATTGCGATCTTTACCGACAGCCGCGACGAAACCGGTGGCGGCGGCACCAGTGCCGATGTTTATGTCGCTCCATTGGTCATCGATACCCTTGAAGAAGAGTTCTTTCAAACTGGTTTTGAAGATCCATTGCCTCCCCCACCAGCACCGGTTCAATAATGTCTTACATTATTCGCACTGCCATCAGCATTCTATTGCTGATGGCGCTGGCCAGCTGCAGCAATGACCCGATGACTGATCCGATCACTGCCAGTGAGCAATTGGAATTAACCCAATCACTGCTGGATTTGAAAGGTGAGTTATCTGCTGATGATTATGCTGAATTGATTGACGCTATTGCCACAGTCCGCAATTTCGATTTGGAATCACTGACCATTGAAGAGTATTTTGCCAGCTTGAACGGCAAAACCCCGATAGACATTATTGCCCAGGCTGCTGAAATTAACGCCGGACTTGCGCCCGGCGTAAAGAATCCACAATCTCAGGATTGAAAAATTTTCAATCCTGATCCAGGTAGTTCTCCAGCAATCGTGATGCCACCACCAATAGGTCGTGTTCAGTAACCACACCGATTAACTTACCGTCTTTAACCACCGGCAAACAGCTCAACTTGTGTTCACGCATCAGCCGAATTGCACTAACCGTAGTGGTTTCTGAGCCTACAGTTATCGGATCTGCACGCATGATGTCACGCACACTGGCACTCTCACCAGAATCACCCTGAGCAATCAAGCGTAGAATCGCCCGGTGTGATACCAGGCCCAGCAATTGCCCTGCATCATCTTCAACAGGGATATGCCGAATGTGTCGCCATTCCATTAAAGACGCTGCAAAATCAATAATATCATCAGGCTGGACAGTGAATAAATCCGTCGTCATAAATTGACCAACATTACGATAACTGTCACGCCAGTCCTGCTGCTGGCAGAATTCCGCGAGCTCCCAGGTATGTACCGGCTGGCCGGTAGATTGCTGCTGAATCATTGAAGCTGTCAGGCTGCGCAGGCATTCATCATGCGACGCTTTGCCTTCCAGTTTCTGAATTGAATCCAGAAACCAGCGCGCCCCGGTACGCCGTAATGCTGCCCGCTGCTCGATCACACCCAGGTAACGGTTGATATCCTCAGCATCAAGGTTTGCAGTTTCCAGGCCCCGTTGTGCGAGCGGCAGTAATTTTTCCAGGATCAGTTGATGAGCCGGTAGTTGCTGTTCGTCAAACCAAACCTGCTGAGCACGGATACCGTCACGTGCGGCAGCCATAAAATTGGCTTTTACATCAGCAAAACTGATGTGCTCGCGGATATCCTCGACTTCATTACTCAGACCAGCCATCAGACCAAAATAAAAAGCCGCATTGGCAATCGCATCCAATACGGTAGGGCCTGATGGAATGACACGATTTTCAATGCGCAAATGTGGCTTGCCGTTGTCCGAGATGCCATAACAGGGGCGGTTCCAGCGATAGACAGTACCGTTATGCAAACGCAAGGCGCGCAATTTCGGTACTTCGCCACGCTTAACCATTCCCAGTGGGTCTTCTTCTGTGTCACAGGTAAGAATGACACGGAACCGGGCAATATCCTCTTTAAAAATTTCTGCGGCAGATAATTCCACCCAGTGATCACCAAAGTGGACCCTGGGTTTTAAACCACGTGCTGCATGGGTATCCGAACGCGCATCTACGGAATGTTCAAAGACCGCAATTCTGCTTTCATGCCATAACCGTTTACCCAGCAATACCGGTGAATTAACGCAAGCCGCCAACAATGGGCCGGTTACTGTCTGAGCAACATTGTACAAGTGGCTGAAGTTCTCAGGCTCGACCTGGAAATGCACTTGAAAACTGGTGTTGCAAGCTTCCAGCATCAGGTTATCCACTGACAAACGAAGCTGGTCAATACCTTTAATATTCACCTGAAAATCACTGCCACGCAGTTTCAGCAATGCCTCATTCAAAGCCAAATAACGAGGTTGCGGCAGCATTGCGTCCAGGGTCAATTCGCGTTTACTCAGTGTTGGCAAAATACCTACCAAAGCAATCTGGTCGTTGTTTTTAGCCGCTGCCTGCTGGGCCATCAGATAGACCTCCTGCAGCTCATGTTCCATTTGACTCAGACAATCGTTGCCAAATTCCAAAGGCGATAAATTGGCTTCCAGGTTAAATTTACCCAGTTCATGGGTAAAGCGCGGATCATTGATCAACTCCAATGTTTCCATCGCGCGCCAACTGGGCAGGTTGGAGTGGTCAACCAGAAACATTTCCTGTTCTGCGCCGATACGTCTAATGCCGGTTTCAAATTGCTGGTTATCCAGCATATAGGCTAATGCGCGAACCTCATTGAGCAGGGATTTCATGAACGCCCTGCGATCTTCATTTTGAGGTTGCCGGGTAATATCCTGGTCACCCATTTGCAGGCTCCTGTTTCTGACAACTAGATAATAAACGCCTGCCCGCCTGTTTGCACCCGTTATTGTTTGTTTTAAGCAAACAGGTGACTTGCCTGGCATGCCAAGCTATGCGAAGCTTTCAACAGTTTAAGCATAAGGCAGTGAGATGCAAAAACCCTGGTTGAATGAATATGAGCAAGGTGTCCCTGAGCAAATTGACCTTGGTGGGGTCCAGTCACTGGGGCAATTATTGAATCAATCATTTCAGCAATTTGCTGACCGGGATGCATTCGAAAGCTTTGATGTACGTATGACTTTTGCCGTACTTGATCGGCATAGCAAAGCTTTTGCAGCATGGCTGCAGGGGTTGGGTTTGCAGCCGGGTGACCGGGTCGCGATTATGATGCCTAACCTGTTGCAGTACCCTATCGCACTATTCGGTATTTTAAGAGCTGGATTGGTGGCAGTGAATACCAATCCGCTGTATACCAAACGCGAATTAAAACATCAACTGAATGACTCAGGCGCCAAGGTCGTGGTGGTATTGGAAAACTTTGCCGATGTGGTTGCCGCCGTGCTGCCCGAAACCAAGGTTGAACAAGTGGTAATCACCAACGTTGGCGATATGCTGGGGTTTCCCAAAGGGAACTTGATCAATGCCGTGCTAAAGCACATCAAAAAGCAAATTCCCGCATATCAGATCAGCCATTACACACGCTTTAAAGCGGTGCTGGCAGATGGTTCCCGCAAAACTTTTACCGAGGTAGAGCGCGGCTTGGAAGACATTGCATTTTTGCAATACACCGGTGGCACTACCGGGGTAGCCAAAGGCGCCATGTTGACCAACAAAAACATGCTGTCCAATGTCGAGCAATCCTATGTCTGGTTAACTGCAGTTGGTATCGGCGGTGACGTCATCATCACAGCGCTACCGCTTTACCATGTGTTTGCGCTAACCGCCAATTGTCTGTTGTACATTAAATTGGGCGCACTTAACCGCTTGATTGCCAATCCAAGAGATATGCCCGGCTTCGTTAAGACCCTCGCCAAACAGCCGTTTACTGCCATCACCGGGGTCAATACCCTGTTCAACGGCCTGTTGAACACCCCTGGGTTTGAGCAGGTGGATTTCAGTCACCTTAAGTTTACGCTTGGAGGTGGCATGGCAGTCCAACGGGCAGTGGCAGAGCAATGGAAAAAAGTCACCGGCAAACCTTTGATAGAAGCTTATGGTTTGACAGAGTCATCACCTGCCGCATGTATTAACCCGACCAACATCCAGGATTTTAACGGCTCCATCGGGGTACCCATTTCATCCACAGAGTGCTGCATTATGGATGAGGACGGCAATACCCTCGGTGTCGATGAGATAGGCGAACTGTGTATCCGCGGACCACAGGTAATGAAAGGCTACTGGCAACGCCCCGAAGCCACTGCTGAAACTGTTACCGAAGATGGCTGGTTGAAAACCGGTGATATCGCCAAAATGGATGAAAAAGGCTATTTTTATATCGTCGATCGTAAGAAAGACATGATCCTGGTCTCAGGTTTTAACGTATACCCAAACGAAATCGAAGACGTGATTGCATCGCATCCTGAGGTTCTGGAAGTAGGTGCAATTGGCGTACCCGACGACAAATCAGGTGAACTGGTTAAAGCTGTGGTTGTTCGCAAAAACAATGACCTGACAGCAGCGACCCTGCGAGATTTTTGCCGGGAAGAATTAACCGGTTACAAAATTCCAAAATTTATTCAGTTCGTTGATGAGCTGCCCAAAACAAATGTCGGCAAAATACTGCGCAAAGACCTACGTGAAATGTTTGGCGATCGAACCAGTGATTAGTCCCGATCAATACTGATCTGAACCCAAATCAGTGCCGTCAACTTTCAGCTCCTCGGCATTTTTTGATGCCTGCTGACCACTACTGACCTTCAGAATAACGTACCGGTGGCTTGTTGCCCGGCTCTATCCAGCCCATTTTAAAGGCAGCAAATAACGATAGCACTAATATCAGTGACAAACCGATACGCCAGCTGAGGCCGCGAACAACACGATCACCCTGACCTTTATCTTTGGCCAAATAGAAAAAACTGGATCCCAAGGTGTAGATGATCACCAGTAAAAACAATACAATTACAACCTTAATCAGCATGGAATTCTCCGTTCACTGCCGTCATATAGATAGCTCACTTCTGTTACAGGATTGCATGTGCCCAGTTTATTGTCATTAAAGCCTGCCGATATATTGTGGTTGCTGTTGACCCTAGCGGTCACAGCTACTTTTGCTCGGCTTGGCTTTTGGCAGCTGGATCGTGCTGATCAGAAGCAACAGATACTCCAAAGTTATGCCATTGCAGCTGAAATACAAGTGACACAGATAACTGCTGAAACAGCGGTGTACACCAAACTGGCAGGAAAACTCAAAATTCTACCGCAGCAGCTGTTCCTGGATAACCGTATCCACCTGGGTCAGGCCGGTATTCATGTCCTGTCTGCAGCACTTGTTGATGAACACAGGCTGCTATTGATTAATCGTGGCTGGCTACCCTTTGGACCAGGCCGGGAGCATTTACCAGCAGCACCGGTTCCTGATCCGGCTGTTGAACTCAGTGGTCAACTTACCCCATTTCCCCAGGTTGGTATGCGCTTGGGCACACAGCCCGAACTGAATCCAAATAAGTGGCCGCAGCTAATCACTTATGCAGACCATTCCGTTATCCAACAGGCTTATCGTTTGAGCCTGGACCAGCCTGAATTACAGCTATTGCCATTGGTATTACAACTGAATGCCAATGCAGCAAATGGTTTTGCCGGGCGTGATTGGTCACCAGTAAATTTCGGCCCAAACAAGCACCTTGCATATGCCTGGCAATGGTTTACCCTTGCGCTGGCAGTTTTAATAACCTGGCTGGTGGTCAACCGTCAAGGTAACCGATAACATGAACAAAATTAAATCATCCAATCGTTTTACCATCATTGTTATAGCAATACTGTTTGCTGCGCCAGTGTTGCTGACCATCCTGATGCACAGCCAATGGTGGCCATACCGGCCCAATACAACCCGTAATCATGGCGAATTGCTGCAACCACCGATTGCTGTTGATGGTTGGCCGGATACCAGTAGCACCTTAAGCATTGAAGACAAGCCGCCAATCTGGACATTGCTGCTGGCCAGCAATAGCGATTGCGCTGAAGCTTGTCAGCAGCAACTGGGCTGGCTGCGTCAGGTCCGCATCGCTCAAGGCCGACATAGCCAACAAGTAGAGATTCAACTGGCAACCGGTGTCAGTTTATCGAGTCCCCAACAAACTGCCGTAAAAACAATTTTTGACGAGTTGCGACTCCCGGATGCACGACAACAGGCTAATCTGCAACATGCCATCACCCAGTTAACGCCGGTTGAAGCACAAACCGGACTGACAACGTATCTCATCGACCCGGCAGGATTTATAATACTGCGTTACTCGGAAGACACAGACGTCACCGGCGTTCGCAAAGACCTGAGGCGACTGTTGACCTGGTCTAATAAGGCGCGAGGCAGCCAGTAATTGCCTGGATTTGAAACTGAACTGATAAACTAACTTGGAACATCAACTACAATTATTAAAGCGCGTCAGCACAGTGGCGCTGTTATTGGCGCTGATTGTGATCGTGCTGGGGGCATGGGTGCGGCTGTCTGATGCAGGACTGGGCTGTCCGGACTGGCCCGGCTGTTATGGCCATCTCACCTGGCCGACAGTGGATTCGGAAATTACCACCGCAGAGCAAAACTATCCTGATCGGCCGGTGGATACCGAAAAAGCCTGGAAAGAAGTGATTCATCGGTATTTTGCGGGCGCGCTGGGGCTGCTGGTATTCACACTGGCATGGATGCACTGGCGTGTGCGCAAACACTTTCCAGCTCTACCCCTGACACCTGCCCTGCTACTGATTCCGCTGATCATACTGCAGGCGCTGTTTGGCATGTGGACGGTCACGCTTAAATTATTGCCCTGGGTCGTCACCACGCATCTGCTCGGCGGCATGCTTACTTTTGCATTGTTGTTCTGGGTTAATCGCAACATCAACCATGCGCTACAGATCAGTTCCGGGTTAGCCCGCCAAACTTATCAATACAAAAATCACCCCTGGCTGGTGATCAGCCTGGTGATACTCAGCATCCAGATTTTTTTGGGTGGTTGGACCTCCAGCAACTATTCCGCATTGGCCTGTCTGGACTTTCCTACTTGCCAGCAGCAATGGTGGCCACAAACCAATTTTTCGGAAGCCTTTACCCTTTGGCGTGAAATTGGCGTGGACTATGAAGGTGGTGTACTTGATCAGTCAGCCCGAAATGCCATTCATATCAGCCATCGTATTGGCGCCCTGGTGGCATTGGTTGTCATCGGCTTCACCGCCATTCGCTTGATGGCTTTTCCCGGCACCCGTGGACAAGGCAAAATCATTATGCTGTTACTTGGCATTCAGGCAGTTCTGGGCGTGCAAAATGTGTTGTTGAAGCTACCTTTGATCAATGCAGTTGCACATAACGGCGTCGCAGCTTTATTGCTAGTTGCCCTGGTGCATGCCATTTGGCATCCCAGCAAACGTTACCAGCGATCAACTTCAACATGAGTAACCACCCTCAACAAAGCGTGATTTGGCAATACTGGGAATTGTGTAAACCACGTGTTGTTGCCTTGATTCTGTTTACCGCACTGGTTGGAATGCTGCTGGCCGATCCAGCCTGGCGAAACGTCTGGCCGATGCTGATTATTGCAATGCTGGGTATTGCTCTGGGTGCAGCTTCAGGTGCCGCATTAAATCACCTGCTTGACCAGCGTATCGACCGGCAGATGAGCCGTACCCAACACCGGCCATTGGCTACCGGGCAACTGGATTCGAACCAGGTATTAAAGTTTGCAATCCTGCTTGGCAGCATCTCGATGCTGATACTTGGTCTGTGGGTGAATCCACTGACCGCATTGCTGACTTTTTTATCATTGATCGGCTATGGGATTATTTACACGCTTTTTTTAAAGTGGGCCACTCCACAAAATATCGTCATCGGTGGGTTGGCTGGAGCGACACCACCGCTGCTAGGCTGGACTGCTGTCAGCGGTCAAATTGAACCCTATGCATTGCTGTTAGTGTTGATCGTGTTTGTCTGGACACCTCCGCATTTTTGGGCACTGGCGATCTATCGACGAGATGATTACGCTCGGGCTGCAGTGCCGATGCTGCCGGTAACCCACGGTATACCATTCACCCGCTGGCAGATTCTGTTTTATACACTGCTGCTGATTATGGCCACCATCCTGCCCTGGTTGACCGGTATGAGTGGCCTGTTTTACCTGGGTGGTGCGCTGGTTTTAAATACCGCTTTTTTACGCTATGCGATTCAATTATTGCAACTGCAAAATGAACTCATCGCCATGCGTTTGTTTAATTATTCAATTATTTATCTGATGATGCTGTTTGCCTTTTTATTGGTTGACCATTATCTGACTCTATGACGCTAAGAGTTTAATCCATGTCCAATATCACGATGCCACCAATTCCTGATTCACCATTGCGCCGGCTGGAAGGTCATTCCAGTTTTGTCGAACGACACATTGGCCCGTCCGAACAAGACATTCAGGCAATGCTGAAAGTCATAGGCTGTAACAGCCTGGACGAGTTGATGGACGAAGTACTGCCGGAATCCATCCGCCGCAAAGACGATATGGAATTGCCGCGCGCACGTCATGAAGCTGAAACACTGGAGAGATTGCGTGAGCTGGCCAGCAAAAATCGGGTACAGCATAATATGCTCGGCCTTGGCTATCACGACACCATCACGCCACCGGTAATATTGCGCAGTGTGCTTGAAAACCCTGGTTGGTATACCGCTTACACACCTTATCAGGCGGAAATTTCACAAGGCCGCCTGGAAGGCCTGCTGAATTTCCAACAGATGACTATCGACCTGACCGGCATGCCCCTGGCCAATGCCTCACTACTTGATGAGGCTACCGCCGCTGCCGAAGCGATGGCGATGTTACTTCGGGTTAATGGTAAAAATAAATCCAAACGCTTTATTGTTGACCATGGTGTGTTACCTCAGACCCAGGCCGTGTTGCGCACACGTGCTGAATATTTCGGCATTGAAATCGTCTTGGGCGATGCTGCGAAGTTGCTGCCTGAAGGGGATTACTTTGGGGCTTTATTGCAGTATCCAGACACTGATGGACGGGTTATAGATCTGGCACCGATGATCCAGATTGCTCATCAGCATCAAGCATTGGTTGCTGTTGCTGCTGACCTGCTGAGTCTGGTCATGCTGACGCCGCCGGGAGAAATGGATGCGGATGTGGTCATCGGTTGTGCCCAGCGTTTTGGCGTCCAACCGGGCTTTGGTGGACCACATGCAGCCTTTTTCGCTACCCGTGAAACCTATTCGAGAAAAATTCCCGGGCGGATTATCGGTGTATCCAAAGACCGCCATGGGAATCAGGCATTGCGGATGGCATTGCAAACCCGTGAGCAACATATTCGTCGTGAAAAAGCGATGAGCAACATCTGTACTGCGCAAGCGCTGTTGGCCATTATCTCGGGCTTTTATGGCGTTTACCATGGCCCGGAAGGCTTGCGACAAATTGCCGGCCGGGTGCATAGATTAACCCAATTACTTGCTTGCGGATTAAGCAAAGGTGGCTACCAGCTAAGGCATCAACTTTATTTTGATACCTTGTTTGTAGCCATCACGGGCACAGAACGGCGCCGGTTGCTGGTCGGCGCCACCAATGCCGGCATCAACCTGCGCAGTGATGATGACAGCGGCATCGGCATCAGTGTTAATGAAGTAACCCGTCGTGAGGATATCGAAACCTTGTGGCAGGTTTTTGGGATATCAGAAGATTTGATCGAAATCGATCAGCAATTAAGTTGCCAACCAGCATTACCAACAACCAATATTCGCCAATCAGCTTACCTGCAGCATGAAGTGTTCCAGCGGTACCACAGTGAAACCGAAATGCTGCGTTATCTGAAACGCCTGGAAAACAAGGATATTTCACTGACTCGCTCCATGATTTCACTTGGCTCCTGCACCATGAAACTCAATGCTGCTGCTGAAATGGATGCCATAACCTGGCCGGAGTTTGCCGCCATTCACCCGTTTGCGCCGGATGATCAAACCGCAGGTTATCGTGAACTGATTTATGAATTGGAACGCATGCTGGTCGAATGCACTGGTTATGATGCTGTTTCATTACAGCCGAATGCCGGATCACAGGGTGAATATGCCGGCTTGCTGGCGATTCGCCAATACCATAACGATCGTGGTCAGTCAGAACGTGATGTCTGCCTGATCCCCAATTCCGCACATGGTACCAACCCAGCCAGTGCACAAATGGCCGGTATGCGTATTGTTGTGATCGGATGCGATGACAATGGAAATATAGATATCAATGATTTAAGAGAGAAAGCTGAACTAAATGCTAGTCAGCTTTCCGCATTGATGGTCACCTATCCTTCCACCCATGGGGTTTTCGAAGAACAGATTGTGGAAATCTGTGAAATCATCCATCAACACGGTGGCCAGGTGTATTTGGACGGTGCCAATTTAAATGCGCTGGTGGGTTGGTCAGCACCAGGACAGTTTGGTGCAGACGTGTCACATCTGAATTTACACAAGACCTTCTGCATTCCGCATGGTGGCGGTGGCCCCGGTGTCGGCCCGGTGTGTGTGCGCACACATCTAGCACCTTACCTGCCCAGCCACCCATTGCAGGCTGAACTCAAAGGCAAACTGGGGCCGGTAGCCGCAGCGCCCTGGGGCAGTGCCGGTATTTTGCCGATTTCCTGGGCGTATATTGCCATGATGGGTCGTGATGGCTTATCCAAAGCCACCCAGGTAGCCATTCTTAATGCCAACTATATTGCTACGCAACTTAACTCAGCATACCAAGTGTTATATACCGGCCGGAATAACCGAATTGCGCATGAATGTATTATTGACCTGCGCCCATTCAAAGACAGCACCGGCATATCCGAAGAAGACGTTGCCAAACGGCTAATCGATTATGGCTTTCACGCACCCACCATGTCATGGCCGGTACCCGGCACTTTGATGATTGAACCGACGGAAAGTGAATGTAAAGCTGAATTGGATCGATTTATCAACGCCCTGCTCAGCATTCACGCAGAAATTGCCGCCGTAAACAATGGTGAGTTGCACGCTGACGACAATCCACTGGCAAATGCGCCGCATACGGTCAGCGAACTCAGCAGTGATGATTGGCCGCACAGTTACAGCCGCAGGCAAGCTGGCTGGCCGGCTGAGACTTTACTTGCAGACAAATACTGGCCACCTGTCGGGCGGGTGGACAATGTATACGGTGATCGAAACCTGGTCTGCAGTTGTCCACCTATGAGTGATTATGAATAACCAAAACAAATAGCGGCTTCATAAAACTTACCCATACCAGCGTGCTGCAACAAGCTGGAAGCTATACTGGTAATAAATGATTACCCTGGAAAGCCATGTACCGTAAAATCCTGTTCGCAGCATTACCGACATTATTTGCTTTGAGTTTGTTCGCCCAAGACGACAAAGCCCAGCAGTTTATCGTGCATTTTTCCCTCGGCCCTAACTGGGATCAAAGCCTGTCCCCACAAGACCAGGATGGATTTGCAGACCATTCCGCCAATATGCAACAACTGCGCAGACAAGGCACGACGCTGTTTGGTGCCCGTTATCAAGACCTGGGCATGCTGATTATTCAGTCTGACTCAATCGAGAATGCTGAACAGATACTCATGGATGACCCGGCTGTATTAACAGGCATATTTAATTACAGTATCGCGCCGCTGAACGTTTTTTATACCTGGCAACAGCCTGCTGTTTCAACCGAAAACTGAGAAGCCAAGCTGGTGTATCAATACATCGCCTTGCTCAGGGCCATAAACGTAGGCGGTCATAACGTGAAAATGGCTGAGTTGAGAGAGCTGTTTACCCAACTGGGTTTTACCAACGTAGTAACCTTTATCGCCAGCGGCAATGTGATTTTTAACTCAACCGATAACAATACAAGCTTATTACAACAACAAATTGAAACACGCTTGCTGAATGCACTGGGCTATGCAGTAAAAACCTTCATCAGAACACCTGCTGAACTCACCGCTATCGCAGAATACCTGCCATTTGAGCAAGCAAGATTGGACGCGGCAGCTGCACTAAGTGTGGGTTTCCTGGATAGGCCTTTGAGTAAACAGGCACATCATGCTTTGCAGTTGCTGGAAACCGAGATTGATCATTTTCACTGCCATCAGCGTGAGCTTTACTGGTTGTGCACTATCAAGCAAAGCCAATCGAAGTTTTCTAATACGGTATTCGAAAAAAATATTTCCGCCAGCGCAACCTTCCGTGGTATCAACACTATCAAGCGCCTGGCCGCCAAGTTCCCGCTCAGTTGAGCAACTAAAACCTAAATATATCAGCTGCTAAGAAACCTCCGATAATTCAGAGTTTGCCTGTGTCAGTTACCGTTTGGCATTACCAAAACAAAAGACTAGAATCAAACATCCAGGTTATAAACCATCACGGATACCCAGTATCCAGCTTGTAACCTGCATAATTAATGGGCTCTAAC
This sequence comes from Gammaproteobacteria bacterium, assembly GCA_021772985.1. Taxonomy (GTDB): domain Bacteria; phylum Pseudomonadota; class Gammaproteobacteria; order Xanthomonadales; family Wenzhouxiangellaceae; genus JAJFKX01. Next base: position 51,811 of record JAJFKX010000058.1, on the reverse strand, counting down.
CATAAACAAGGGAGAACAATATGGTTAACAACAGCATGCATCTTAGCCAGCCTAAATTAGCACTGGCATTAACAGTCTGGGTTTTGTTGATGCTGATCGGCTGTGATAAACCAGCCGGCGAGCAACAGGTTTTAACAGCTGATAAAAGCATACCCACTCCAGCACCATCTGCGCCCGACTACAGCTGGGTTGAGTTAGGGCCGAATAATATCGTACTGGCCAGAGCTATTGTGGCTGCAGGCAATGATTGTCCGGATATTAATCTGGATTCCAATACCGATTCGATGCAATCACGTGGCGCCAGCCCCACCGGCTTCAGTGAAGTGCAATTATGCGAATATGCCATTCCTGCGAATACAGCCAGCGCATCCATTAACGGCCAGCAGTTGGTATTACCGGTCTCCAATCCAACTACGATTGTGGTGGTAGGCGATACCGGTTGCCGGGTCAAAGGCACCGATATACAGGATTGTACCGGTAACGGCACTGGTGAATTATGGGATTATGCCGAAGTTGCTGATGCAATAGCCAAGATAAATCCTGATTTAATTATCCATGTCGGTGATTACCATTATCGCGAATACGGCAGCTGCGATGCCAATTGTATCCAAAGCAATATCGGCTATACCTGGGTAAGCTGGAAAGTTGACTTTTTTGATCCCAGCAAAAACATTCTTGCTCAAGCGCCATGGGTATTTGTACGAGGCAACCATGAAGACTGTACCCGCGCCTGGCGTGGCTGGTTTTACTTCCTGGATCCCAATGCCTTACCGGACAACCCCTGGGTTGTGAGTAATTGCAGCGCTTATACCGACCCCTATCTTGTTTCGGCCGGACATCAGGATTTGATCGTGATGGACAGCGCCACCATCCCCGATGATTATGCTGCAACCCCCAATCCAGCAGCTGTTGCCCGTTACGCTAAAGAATTCAATCAAGTGGAATCACTGGTAAGTGGCAGCACTTCAGCGTGGCTATCCACCCACCGTCCAATCTGGGGCATCGCAGGATATATTGATAACGATGGCAATCCCGCTATTTCGGCCACCGACCTGACCTTACAACAGGCCATTGCGCAATCCAATACCAAACAACTGCCCAACCCGCCTATCGAAATGCTGCTGACTGGTCATGTACACCTGTTTGAAATGCTGACCTTAACCAATGGCAGGCCCTCACAATGGGTGTTCGGTGGCGGTGGTACCGAGCTGGATCCAGGTATTACCAATCAATTGCTTGATGACAATCCACAGGTGTTGACTGAATTAGGCATCACCAGACAAGATGTAAATATCCTGCACGACATCAGTTTTGGGGTAATGGAACAGGCAGCATGCGGTTGGAACGTAACCATTAAAAACTCACAAGGAAATGATATCGGCAGCTTTGCCTGCCAATAACAAAGCATTACCACAGACTGCCGGACCTTAAACCGGCAGTCTCAGCAGTTGCAAACCATCATCGGTTTGCCTGTATCAAAACACAGCAAGGGAGAACAGCATGTATTGTGACGCAAGCGAATTTGACAGCAATCAGCTAGCCAATAATTTCTATGACATTTGCATTATCGGTGGAGGCGCAGCCGGTATTGCCATGGCCACTCAGTTGATTGGCTCAAAAAAACAGGTATTGGTATTGTCCAGTGGCCTGGAAACAGATTTTAACCCTCCTCCATCACCAGACAGGGAGTCTATATACAAAGGCATTGTTGGTAATTTTATGCGCAAAGTTGATCCGGAATTCTTAACCCGCTCAAGGTTACGAATGTATGGTGGAACAACCAATCACTTTAATTTCTGGGCACGCCCGCTGGATGAGGCAGACCTGCAACCTCGTCCAGGTTACCGGGATGCATACTGGCCTATCAGCCGCAAAGAGCTGGACGCTTATTATCCGACCGCCAATGAATTCGGCAATTATGGTCCGTTTAATTATGATGATATTGGTTTTTGGGAAAAGGTTTTCCGCGCATCGGCTTTCCCGGAAAAACCAGGTGATCAATTAAAAAACGCGGTATTTCATGCCCAGGAAGACCGCTATATCACTCACTTCCAGCTACAACGTGGCCAGCAATTAAAAGATGCGCCCAACGTTACCGTGTTATTCAATGCCAATGTCCTAAGAATCAATACCTCAGCTGATCGTCGGCATGTCACAAGTGTAGATTACGCAGCCATTATCAATGGTCGCCCGGGGATACCTTCAAACTTACAGGCAAACCGATATGTACTGGCACTTGGTGGAATTGAATCTGTACGCTTATTGCAGCTATCCGGAGACCTCGGCAATAACAACAGGAAGCTTTTAGGTCGTGGTTTTATGTTGCATCCGGTGATAGGTGAAGCTGCCAAAGTTGATTTTAATCCGCCCATTACCCAATTTATTCGAAATTTTTACGCCTATCAAAGAGTGACTTTGGATCAAACCGGTGACTTGCTAAAGTCTTCCAATCAGCCTACTCCTCCACCTTATGATGCTGATGATCTGGAGGCACAGCAGACATTTCAAGCCTGGGGAATCCTGGCGCCAACTGTAGCTGCCATGGACAACCAAAAAACCGGTAATTTCCGGGCTATGCTGAATTTTTCACCGTTGGGTGATTCGTGTTCCATCAACATGAATTGGGAACAGATACCCAATGAAAACAGTACTATTCAAATAGACCCATCACAAACCGATCCGGTATTTGGCCAACCAGTAGTGAATGTAAACTGGAATCTGCTTGAAGCAGATAAACAGACCATTATTAAAGGTCTGAGTATGTGTGAAGAGTTTTTCAAGCAACGTGGAGGGCAGAATTTCCGAATCACCACTGATCTCAGTGGCGGTCCCGAGCAATGGGTATTCGACCCCAGCCCCCGTAATAGGAATCCGTTAGCTTTAAATCCAGGTGATCATCACATGGGTGCAATGCGGATGTCTGACGCGGCTGAGAACGGGATCGTCAATGCTGATCTCAAGTTCCATTCGGTTGATAACTTATATGCAGCCGGCTGCTCAGTATTTCCCACATCAGGTTATGCCAACCCAACACTGACAATTGTTGCACTGGCCCTGCGACTGGCCGATCACCTGAAAAATACCCCATAAACAGCAACATGCCAGGATTGTTGGTTACTGGATATTGACTGGTTGGCCAAAGCCAACCAGTCAGGTATAGCTGGATAGGCTTATTCTGCGCCGTCCTCAGTCTGAAACAAAGCACCTAAATCAATACTGCCATGGTTGTCAGGATCCTGGGGGTCATCTGCATCAGGGTTGCCCGGATTCAGATTGGATGCCGTGTCATCCGGTGGAAATAATACCAACGTCTGCAAAAAATCGGTAATTGCCAATTGTCGGGACCTGGACAAACGCCGATACGCCCGACTTGACGCCTCTGCCTCACCGCCATGCCGCCGGATCACTGCATCCAGGTTAATACTGCGTCCGTCATGCCCGTAAGGCGCAGTGCTGCCCACGCCCCATAATGGCTCGGTCACAAACCCGGTTACCCGGCTACCGTCAAAATCCCGTTCATGAAACGCTGGCCCCAGGTCATGGCGTTTTAAATCGGAGAAAAAGTTCTCCACTACAAAAGCGTTACCTTGCGGCAATAGCTTGGGGAATGGCTGGCCATCGTCTAGTTCTTCAAAAAGAGTTGTTGCAGTGGCGAACAAATCATTAAAAATGCCCTTTTCCCGATCATATTCAGTTTGCACATCTGCCACCCGTCGATCGCTTTCTACCACCAGTTGTTCAACGTGACAGGAGGTACAACCGATCTGTCTCATCAAACGTTTGCCGAACCGGGTAAAACCGGATTCGCGATAACTGCCCGGTTTGAAATAATTCAGCAGGTAGAATTCCAAATGATCAACAAGCGCCGGATCAATTTCATTGCTGATCAAGTCACCATCAGCATCGCTTTCTGGATCACATACCTTGGGACGTTCGATGCTATCCAGAGCTGGATCAAATACAAACCCGGCAGGACTGACTGCCAATTGTGGATTGGCAGGATCAGTCGCAGAACACAATACCGGATCCCATGCCTGTAGCCCCATTTCATCATTAAATGCACCGATCACAAATTCTCGCATCGACATGGTTCCGCCCTGGTGAAAAAATGGCCTGACCCGCAAATCTTCGTTAACGCCCTCAACTTCTGAAGTATCAACCGTACCATCCGGATTAGCTGAAAGCCGCCCAAAAGCCACCCCTTTAGCAACCAGATTCACACTCACGATCGATTGGTTTTGCTGTGCTGCAGCAATGGCATCTGTGCGCAACTGGCGTAATTCACTGGTCATTTCATCACCCAGTTGCTCAACAATGCCCAAGCCAAACAAATGTGGTGCATCCCGACTATCCGGGCGGGTTACTACATCACCACCAAACCCTGCTGAACCACGCGGTCTGCCATGGCAAGCTGCACAACTATCGGACAACCCTGCTCCCAGCGCTCTGGCCTGGGTTATATCACCGTTACTGAAATCATTGACCCGCGGCCCCAGGCCTTCAGCCACACTGAACTTGCGTTGAAACAATTGTCGCCCACGACGTATCGATCGAGCCGGATCACGTGCAATCAAAAACAACGATGCACCAAAAACAGTGTCCTCGCCACGCCCAGGGCCAATCTGGTCTTGTAAAGACCTGTTGATAAAACCTCCTGGAGCATTAGCGTTGTTGTTTTGATCAGTCTGGCTGGAATCCGTTAGCTGCGCTACGCTGGAACCTGAACAAAACAGTAAGATTAAACTGGAACGTTTTAAAAATAACAATGAAGAACTAAATTTCATTTTAACTTCCTAAGCTCTATGAATCTCCCTAGCACAATGATGTTATATGGAATAGCTAAAAAAACCTGTTAATTCACATAGTTAGGTACACTTGTGAATGTTAATTAACACTTGGTGTTTGACTGCCAGCAGGATAATGATGAGCGTTTTTTAATCTGGTATTGTGGTTGTTATTATTTACCGCCAATGAGGGTCCGGCCTTCCAGTTAATCAAATGACAAATCACAAACAACTATTCTTGGTTTATGACCAGCAGTGCCCTGCTTGCAATTACTACTCTCAACTGGTCCGCGTAGGTGAAACTGTGGGTGAACTGGTGCTGATTAACGCCCGGGAAAACCATGAAATCATGGCAGAAATCACCGCACTTGGACTGGATATCGACCAGGGAATAGTGTTGAAGGTCGAGGATGAAATTTATTATGGCCCAGCTGCCATGCATGCCCTGGCCCTGCTAAGCACCCGTTCCGGGCTGTTTAATCGTACCAGTTACTGGTTATTCAAATACAACTTCATTGCACGCTGGCTATATCCGGTATTGCGTTTTTTCCGTAATCTGCTGTTAAAGCTGTTAGGTAAAAGCAAAATCAATAACCTGAATACTCACGACAATAACAAGTTCTGAATCTTAAAACAGAGTACCTGCAATCATTCACCCCCATAACTTCCGGCACAAGGCCTGAGTGCCAGAGCATAGTAAGCTTAGTCAGATTAATAATACCCAAACAAGGAAGGCTAAAATGCGGAAGCGTATACCGGTATTGAGATCACCCCCCTCACTTGCTGTTTTATTATTTTGCTGCCTCAGCATCGGCCCAGCCGGAGCAACAGAACTAACGCTTGAAACCTGCGAAATTCAGGGGCTGGCTGCTAAAGCACAATGCGGCAGCTACCCGGTTTACGAGAACCGACAAACCAAAACAGGCCGGCAAATCCCCCTGCACGTGGCGGTCTTACCAGCAACAGGCGATAACCCAAAACCTGATCCAATAATTTTCTTTGCAGGCGGCCCGGGCGGCTCTTCGGTCAACATGGCAGCCGGTATGGCCGGCTTTCGCAGCGAAGACCTGAAGCAACGGGATTTTGTATTTATAGATTATCGCGGCACCGGCCAATCACAACCGCTGTTTTGCCCTTACCAAGAAGGCGCAGGCAAAGGGATAGCCGAAGCCTTAGAATCTTTCATACCGGTGGAATTGGTAGACGAATGCCTTACCGCGCTTGCCGCTAAAGCTGATCTGACCCAATACACCACGCCTATCATTACTGATGACATCGCTGAAGTGTTAACGGCACTCGATTATCAGCAAGTCAACTTGTGGGGAGGATCATATGGTACCCGGGTAGCGATGATATTCATGCGGCGACATCCCCAATTGGTCCGCACTGTGACGCTTGAAGGCGTTGCGCCTGCCGATGCAAAAGCACCTGCTGATTTCGCGACCGATGCCCAAACTGCATTGCAGGGCTGGTTTGCGGAATGCGCGGCAGAACCTGCTTGTAACAAGGCTTTTCCGAATCCAATGGATGACCTCACCAAGGTGCTGACTGAACTTGATAACAGCCCCAGGAACATGTCCATTATCAACCCCCAAACCCAATCGGCAGAGGTACTAAATTTATCCCATAATTCCTTTGTGCAAACGCTGCGTTATATGCTCTACTCAGCCCCGCAGGCACTTAAGGTTCCGGCTTTCTTGCACGCTGCCGCCAACGGTGATTGGCAACCTGTGGCCCAGACTGCATACAACATTGGCAATTTCCTGCTCAGCCAACTGCCGATGGGGCTATATCTTTCGGTCAGTTGCAGTGAGGGTTCAGCACTTATAACAGCACAAGATGCAGCTGATCAACCTGGCTTTTTTGGTGACCTGCGGGTGCGTCAGGAGCTGGCTGCCTGTGACAAATGGGTAACAGGCAAGTTGCCGGACAATTTCTATCAGCCGATACAATCCAATGCCCCAGTTTTATTGTTCACTGGAGAACGAGACCCGGTAACCACCAGCCGGTGGGCTGACCATGTTCAGCAATTCTTGCCCAACAGCCTAAATCTGGTCATTCCTGAAAGTGGCCACTCAGCAGCAGGGCTACGTGACGCAGAATGCTTACTCGATATTCAAGCTCAACTGCTGGCCACTGCTTCAGTTGATGATATTAATGCAACTGCCTGTCTGCAGGGAATATCCCGGCCAGCCTTTATGCTGACGATACCAAAAGACCAGGAGATCGTGATGGAAAATGCTGCTCTGCAACGTTTCAGCGGCAGCTACAGTATGGAAGAAGGTGGGTTTCAATTAATTCTGGAAGTCACTGATGATGGCCTGGTAACAACTGCAGATGACAGTACACTGCGTCTGACGCCGATTGGCCCAATGCGCTTCAAAATTGCCGGCTCACCACCTGGTGATCATTTTGACTTCATCGAACAGGACGGTGAAATTGTGGCGATTGATGTTATTCGCAGCGGAGTTTCCCAGGCAAAACTACAAAAACAATGAAACTGAGTCAGTTTGTCTGCAAACCAAAATTCAGTTGATGCCCGGTCGGTATTAGCCAAGCTCGAATGTAGTTACGCCAAAAATCTGATGATCTGGTAATAGCGGTTTTTTACCCAAAATCATTTTGGCGCAGCCAAACACTTCCTGCATATGATGCCGTTGCGCAAGCTGAACGGCTTCCGGGTTGTTCTCCGGTGTGTCGAGAAAAATCGGTTCACCAGAAGCCCTGCCGGAAAGTGTGGTGAATAACTTATCAGCAATGCCTGGGTCATCAGCAAATAAAGGTCCGATTTTATAGCCAACCCGGCATGGGCGCATCACTGCATATCCAACCAGACCGGCTTTCCGAATCACAGCGACAGCATGCCCACCCGGTCTGGCAATCCACTGCTGCAGAAATTGTGTACGTGGTGCTGGAAAGTGTTGTTGGTCATATTCATCAACTTGCTCAAAAGGCACACTGGCAAGCTCAACCACATCAGCCTGGAGCGCAGCAGCTTGCCCAATACCTTCATGTCGCAGCTCTCGGCCAACAAACTCAAATCCGCCTTTGGCATAATAATGCTGCATATCAAATACACCATCCATGCCAATTACCGCAGGATCATCCAGGCGCTCAATCAGCCGTTGCTTGCGAGCATGCCAAAGCTGGTTACCTAATCCTTTGCCACGTAAGTCCTTGCGCACAATAAAAAAACCCATAAAACCGTAACGGCCTGCATAGCTGACAATTGAACCGCCGCCAGCAAGTTCGCCATTTAATTCAGCGGCGATGAAGCCTTCCGGATCGGTTGCCCAGAAAACTTCGGCATCATTCAGCCCCGGGTTCCAACCCTCCTGTGCTGCCCAATCAACCAATGTGTCCAATTCCAGACGCCGCATTGGGCGAATAATCATTTCATCTGTATGCATTGCAAATTACTTGTACCACCGAACTCTGTTGGAAAGTTTACCCAACTGCATCGCAAGATACCTTACTAGAGTTAAGGAACCTCTGATTTAATCATACATGGTCGCGTTACTGCCCGAATTACGCCAAGACAAGGCGTCGTTGTGAAGTGCAATAACAGGCCTATTGCCAAGCAATGCAACGCAGGATTGGCGTATTTCGGGCATACCCCCTTGGGGAGCGGTCGTTTTTTGAATGGTGCGCCAGGCAGAGCATGTAATACGGCAGCTGTCATTTAGCATCAGTTGTGATCGGTTATAGTGATCATAACCTCATAAACTGAGAATAAATCTATGCAACCCCGCAACCTTATGCATCAGATAAGCAGCACACTCCTACTGGCAATATTGCTGCTGACAACCAGTGTACTCCAGGCTCAAAATAACAAACAAACCAACAAAAGCAATAAACCACCTCCCGAGCCAAAACAGTCGGTTACCCAACATCAGGTTCGAATTGATGGACAGGTCATCAATTATCAGGCCACTGTTGGCTGGCTGATACAGAAAAAAGACGATAAACCTATTGCCCGTTTTGGTTACACCGCCTACACCCGTGATGGCATTGATGATGTGTCAGAGCGGCCGATTATGTTTGCTTTCAACGGCGGTCCCGGCTCATCCTCCATCTGGCTGCATCTGGGTATCCTGGGCCCGCAACGTGTTGATATTACCGATGAAGGCTTCACGCCGCCGCCTGGTCATTACATCGACAACGCATCCAGTATTATTGATGTCACCGACCTGGTGATGGTCGATCCGGTCGGCACCGGCTTCAGCAAACCTTTGGGTAAAACTAAAGGTGAAGAGTTCTGGGGAGTTGATCAGGACATTCGCTCGGTAGGCGCTTTTATCAAGCAATACATCAGTGAAAATCAACGCTGGTCATCGCCTAAATTCATACTCGGTGAAAGCTATGGTGGTATCCGGGGTGCCGGTCTGGCTCAGCACCTGCAGTCCAGCCAGGGTATGAATCTAAACGGACTGGTTTTGGTGTCGCCGTTTTTCAGCATGATTTCCGGTTTTGACGGTGCTGACATTGATCTGCCGCATGTGCTGTATCTGCCGACATTTGCCGCCACCGCCTGGTATCACGACAAACTTGCCGACAAACCTGCTGACCTGCAGGCATTTCTAAATGAAGTTGAGCAGTTTGCGCGCAGTGACTATGCATCTGCATTGATGCAGGGCTATAGCATTAACGCGCAGCAGAAGCAGACTATCGCCAACCGTCTGGCCACCTACACCGGCACCTCCGCTGATTACTGGGACAAAGCTGATCTACGGGTAAACCATCAGCAATACCTGCAGGAACTATTGCGTGATCAGCGCCAGATCGCAGGGCGGATAGATTCGCGCTTTATTGGACCTGCCGTCAATCCATTAGGCGAAAGCATGGATTACGACCCATTCTTTCCTTCAGTAGGCCCTGCATTTACTGCTGCTTTCATGGACTACCTGCAATCCGAATTGGACTTTCACCCGGATGCTGATTATCAGGTATCGGCTTTTGGTGTCGATTGGGACTGGGAACACCGACCACCAGGTAACCAGAGAACACTGCCTTTCCCCAACTTGCTGCCTGATTTGAGCATGGCCATGACCATGAATCCAAACCTGCAACTGCTGATCCAACATGGTTATTACGATCTGGCAACACCTTTTGCAGCAATGCACTATGACCTTGACCACCTGGACATCACACCTGAAGCACGTGCGCGGATAGACGTCGCTTATTATGAAGCCGGGCATATGATGTACCTGCACGAACCGTCCAGACATAAATACCGTGATGATCTGGTGGCCTTTATCCGTAAGAGCATCGGCGAATAACAGCTAATCATTGCTCAGAGAACAGCAACCGTTTGGCGATAGCCCTGATTCAAAACCGGGAGAAGCAACTTCTCCCGGTTTGCTCACATACTAATGGGAACGCAGGAAAACGAATTGGGGCTAAGTGCCTGCGCCAGCGGCTGAATTTCAAAACTACCGCTGGTGACGCCATCAATCACATATTCAACCGTGCCCCGATCGCAGCTTTCAAAAGTTATTGTTATCTGACCCACAATATTGGCTGTTTCCACGTTAGTAGGCGGTGAATCAAACGCGCCGCCTTGGCGAACGCGCAAAGGACCGGATGCAACCAAGCCATTTTGGGTCAGCACCGTGGTCATCCAGCGTTGTCCTTCAGCACCAATATCCTGTGGCGGACCAACAGCCGGGATCACAGCTTGCAGGGTATAGGTAAACCAGGCAGCAAATAAAATATCCGGGCCGGGCACAAAATCAATCAAGATGCCTTCACCATCGGTTGCGGGATTAAACCAGGTACCTTCAATGGCCGCTAAAATCGGGTTACCCTCACCTTCAACCAAAACCGTCAATGCGTTAACGCCAATACCGGAAAACAATTCGCTGCTGCCTGAAGGCCATTGCACCACCACTCCAGTAACTGAAGTTTTATTACCCAAACCAAAGGTCAAACGGCGAGATTCAGTACTCAAATGACTGGAACCTGCATAAACTTCCTTGCTCTGACTTAACTCCTGAGCATGCAGGAACACACGTGCACCAATCGCATCCCGATTACTTTGTGTGCCCACCAAATCCAGCGCTGCCCAATTATTGGTATTGCCCTGATTCTTAAGCAAAATGGCTTTCCCTGATGTTTCCGGTCGTCCATTATGAGCAGGGACCTGTTCGCGAACGATCAGAATATCGCTAAAGCCATTACTGTCGAAATCACCGTGCACCACCGCCGAGCTGTAATCATTGGTCAGGTCAATTGGTAACTGCTCGGATAACTCATCAAACTGCCCGTCGGAACTGCCAAAAAACAATGACCCCGGGTTGCCCTCTCCCGGCCCGATGGTATCCAAATCCGGGCAGCCGCTAACACCTGGCTGGCAAACGGTATCTAATGCGCCGGTAAAGAACAGATCATCCCACCCATCATTATCCAGATCGGTAAAACTACAGCCCCAGGCGAACTCATGCGCTGCAACACCGGCCTGCACAGCCACATCAGTAAAAGTGCTATCGCCATTGTTGCGATATAAGGCATGCGGCAGATTGGTTCGGGTTGATGAATAATTGGTGGCAAACACATCTATATCGCCATCATGATCATAATCAGCCCCACACAAACCCATATGCAACGCGTTGGTGTTAAAGCCAGCCGCCTGGGTTACATCTGTAAAGCTGCCCTGACCATTATTGCGAAATAAGTTGAGTGGAATTGCGGTGGTGCAACCAACGGTAAAAAAATCCTGATCGCCGTCATTATCGTAATCAGAAAACATCGATGCACATGAGCTTTGCAGCCTGTCCAAGCCTGCAGTGGCGGTAATATCCTGAAAATTCATACCCCCCAGATTTTGGTATACACGGTTGGGTTCGATGGCAGACATGGTATTCCCGGCGATAACCAGATCCAGCAGGCCATCGTTGTCGATATCTGCTGCAGAAGCGGTTCGATGTGCAGCCGGCCCGGTAATCCCGGATTGGGCGGTGACATCCTGAAAGCTCCCGTTGCCCATATTGCGATACATTTTTACAGGTTGCTGGGTCCAGCCGTTTCCACGGCCCTGTTCACCGGTCAGGAATAGATCGCTGTCACCATCATTGTCAAAATCTGCTGCAATCACCGCAGCATTCCCTAGCCCGTTGGTTACTCCGGCCTGTTGTGCAACATTGGTAAATGAGCCATCACCATTATTTCGAAACAAACCGTTATCACGTTGTAGACCATTGGTGATAAAAGCATCCAGATCACCATCTTTGTCATAATCAAACCAGGCCGCACCGGCTAATCCATTACCACCAATATCATTGGAGCCATGGTCGAAATTGATCACAGCAGATTCATCTGTGAACAACACTGTCGAGTCTTGTGCCAACGCTACAGTACCAACCAAACTAAGCACAAAAATAATAATACCGGGCATGGAGATTTTGACCATTCGACTACTCCTGGAACATATTAAGCACCATCGAACTTCGATCATTAGCCATATAAAATATTTTTCCAGCGTAGATTCCTATTTGTAATAAGAATTCAGGATAAGCTTTTCTGTTGAAACAGAGGTTTGAGTGCTTATCTGGATTTTGATCGGCCAAAGTCCGAAGTCTTTCGTTGAAAGAATACTAGCAGATAAGCTATTGGCGTTCCAGGAAATACTTAAAGCAAGTTAGTACCTAAACGATATGACTTGGCATCCTGTACGCGCTGAAATTCAGTGATCCGCCAAACTGAAATAGCTAGATCTGTTTTTGCCCGTTAATTTCCACAGCAGACCAGATACTTTCCCAGCGACTACGTTTTTCATTAGCCTCCAAAAGCCGTGGAGAAACAACGCTTTTCTGGCCAAAACGGTGATACGAATCTAGCAAAGGAGCATTAACTGCACCAATCAAGTGATTTTCCAACTCTAAGACGACAGCCACCACTACCCGGCACCGGTTACAGCTAAGAAATTGTGCCTGATCAGAACCTTGCCGGGATACCACCAGAGGTTCAATACCGGTAATTGTAATTTGCCCTGCTGGATCGGAGAGATACTCGATACCTCTGGCACTGCAAAAATCACAATCACATTCTCTGGGACTATAACTTTCCAATGCTTCAGGAAGGCTAACCAGCAATTTTATATGGCCACAACGACATTTACCATGGGTAGTATTCATTAGATAAACAACCATTGATGAAATGGCGAAATATTACCACTGTAATAACAATATCCGATAACGCCAAAGGATATATCTGCATACTTTTTTGATAACCCAGGCTACCAGCCACAAACCCCATCTTTAGTGAGTTTGATCGCCCTTCTATTGAGAACCGGCCGTGATTGGCCTATGCTCGCCTGCTTAGACCAACAAAAATTCGGGATTTTGGGCGACTATGAATGCAGATCAAATTAATCAGTTTTTTCTTTTTATCGACAGTTTACTGGGTTCGGCAGCCTACTTTCCCTTTCTGTTGTTGGGCACAGGTCTGTTTTTCACGATCTATTTGAAATTCCCGCAAATTCGATTTTTTGGCCACGCATGGAAAGTGGTCAGCGGCAAGTTTTCCCGAAAAGACGCCGAAGGTGATACCAGTCACTTCGGTGCATTGACCACTGCCCTTTCCGGTACGGTAGGCACCGGCAACATCGGCGGTGTCGCTTTGGCCATTCATTTGGGCGGTCCAGCGGCAATTTTCTGGATGTGGGCGACCGCCTTCCTGGGCATGGCCACCAAGTTTGTCGAAGTGACCTTATCCCACAAATACCGCATCAAAACCGAAGACGGCACCATCGCAGGGGGCCCGATGTTCGTGATGGAAAATGCCCTGAAGATGAAATGGCTGGCGGTGATATTTGCCGTGGGCATGATCATATCTGCCTTTGGCGCGGGTAATATGCCACAGATTAATTCAATTGCAGCGGGCATGCGTGAAACCTTCAATATTCCACCGATCTGGACCGGCGCAGTATTGTCAGTATTCTTGTTTTTGGTGATTATCGGCGGCATCAAGCGTATAGCCAAGGTTACTGAAGCGATTGTGCCGACCATGGCTGCGTTGTATATCGTTGGTGCAATGGCGGTTATCTTGACCAACCTGGGCAACATCATTCCTTCGTTTATGTCGATTCTTCAGGATATTTTCTCGGGTTCTGCTGCCACCGGTGGTTTTATCGGCGCGAGCTTTGCGTTCGCCTTTAATCGCGGCGTAAACCGCGGCTTGTTTTCCAACGAAGCCGGTCAGGGTTCTGCGCCGATTGCTCACGCGGCCGCACGTGGCGATAACCCGGTATCCGAAGGTGTCGTTTCAATTCTGGAACCGTTTATCGACACCATCATCATCTGCACCATCACTGCTCTGGTATTGCTGTCATCCGGTGTCTGGAGTGAGAAATTCGTCAATGATTTCCAGCGTACCGACATGCAATACGTGGTCGGTGATATTTCCGATCAGAATGAAACTGGCCTGTCATCACTGTATGGCCATTTGGTCGGTGGCAACAGGCTGGAAAGCTTTGATGGCGTTATCCAGGTGCAGAACGGTGTCGCGGCCAGCGATGGTTATACCTTGATCAACGCCCGATCGGTGGCCGAGGAAGTCAACTACCGTTTCCAGAACGAGCCCTATAATGGCGAGTTGACCATCAATGCTGGGCGTTTAGCTGGTGGTGACGTCCAGGATCAAATTGTAATAAGTGGCAAATCATTGCTGCATTCGGTGCCGTTAACCACCATGGCGTTCACGTATTCACCGTTTGGTGAGTACGGCAAATACATTGTTTCAATAGGTTTGCTGCTGTTCGCGTTTTCCACCACCATTGCCTGGTCATATTACGGCAACCGGGCAACCTTGTACCTGTTCGGACCAAAAGGTGTGTTGCCCTACCGGATTTTCTATATTGCCGGTTTCTTTATCGCATCGTTTGCTGATACCACCATTATTTGGACTTTATCGGCGATTACCATTGTGCTGACCACCATCCCCAATCTGTTTTCGATGATTCTATTGCGGCGGGATATGCGTGACACTGTGGAAAATTATTGGGTTGAGTTCCGTAAAAACCCGATTGATTAGTTAGCAAGTGCCAAGCAAAGATTGGCACTTAAAATTGAGTGCAGACCGGGACACTCAATCTATTCATTGATTTCAAATCAGGAATTATGGATATCTTCTTGTAGTGTGGATGCGTTATTCTCAGGTCAGCTGTATTAGCTCACAACGGCAGTCTTCAATTTATGCTTTGTTAAAGCAAAGGCAATAGTGATTGGGAGCACACCAATAATCAGATTCCAGGCCTCTGGATTGCCAATCAGCATTCCTGCTGAACCGAACAACGCGATAACCCCGCTGGTGATACCCACCCCTACGATAAGTGCAAGATATGATGCTCGAAATACAGCCGAATCGACAATAAACAATCGCGTAATAAAGACCACCGCTGTGATGATCGAGAACAAATTCGCGACCAGCAGGATAATACCCCCCATTGTTTGCAACATTGAGGCTGGAATTACACTAGCAATTGGAGCAATAACCAGTGCCAGCATGGCGGGTGCATAAAGCATGCAAAGCCATCGCTTATGAATATGCGTATTACTCGGATAAATCAATGCCAGATGCAGCAATGCAGCCTCGGCTAATACGCTGAACCCCAGATATATAAGCAACACGCCGCGCTCAAATTCTGACGATAAAAGCCCGAATGAACCACCCCAATGAATTCCACCTCCAACCCCATAGAGCAGGAAAACCAACGTCCACCTGCCCGGACGCACTATCCAGGCATATACACTGCAAACCAGAAACAGCATGCCCAGCAATGCCATTGCCACAGCTAAACCATCAGCAACTATAATATAAGATGATGGCCTGAGAAACGCTGCAATACGCCACAGTAAAACAATTGCTGCGCTCAGGTAGACCCAGCGATTGATGCTGAGATGGTTATTAACCGCCTGGAAGCTCATCCGAAACTCATCTTAAAGAAGTGTAATATGGAGTCATCACACCAAGCATCTTAGGCTTTGTAACAGTGCATTACTCTGAAAAAACTCTGAAATTCGGCAGATTTACCTTTGATCTAAACAATAAATTGTTGCGTAGCGGCTCTCAGAGCATTCACTTACGCCCTTTGGCCGCACAGACACTTGCGATTCTGCTGGATAACCACAACTCGGTTGTAACCCACAAACAATTGCGCCAACAGCTATGGGGAGATCGGATCGTAGAGTGGGAAATGGGATTACATAGGTTAATCCAGGAATTAAGAACAGCGCTGGCGGACGATGCTCGCAACCCTACATTCATCCGCACCCTGGCCAAGCGTGGTTATAGTTTTTGCGCGCCGCTGGAACCGGTTATCTCTGCCAGGGCTTCAGTTAAACGAGGCATGGGACGGGCAATGTGGTTTGTTGGTGGGGTACTTTTTTTACCCGGTGTTGTGGTTTCCCTATGTTTATACCTGGCAATCACCGGCTAGGTTTCGTAATCAGGCCGGTTCGCAGAACAACCAATATGTGAATAGTAAAAGTATAGGGGCCAATGCCTTTTTTTGACCATCTCTGGCTATGACCTTGCCTGACCAAGCTTAATCTCGGGTTAAAACAGCATTCATTAAAACCCGTTGAACCTTTTGCACAGCTTTCGCCACCTACCCGGTATATAAGCCCGGTAACAGCTGGGACTTGTTCTAAAAGGTGAGCAATGATGGAAGAAACCAACTTAACTATTGTGCCAATCAAAGATATGCGCTACGCCGGACAGCTATTGGATTATGCCCGGATTGAGAAACGGCATCAGACGAGGTGGCGTTTTTCAGGTTTACTATTATCGTTACGGTTACAAGCAGATGACTGGCAAAGTTACCTGCAGCAATTGAATCAGGCGTTCGCTCAGCAATATGGCATTGTACATAGTATGGATGCACTGCCCGGCATGCATGACTGGGTAGATCATCTTCGTAAAAACAAACTGCGCCACTTAGTGATGTTGCGCATACCCAGGCTGACCAGCATTGAAGTATTGGTAAAACTGATTCAATGGGCCACAGCAGAGCGCAGGGAATCATGTTTGCAGATGATTATTGGTGTGCATGAAAAGATGCTCGACCAAGCGGAAGTTCAGCAGGCAATGATTGAGGCCAGTGAAAAAATGAATTTATATACTCATGATGGTCAGCATCACAAGTTTGAACCTCAATTCCAACGCACAAGCTGGCGGCCAGCTGTGACAGTGGTTGCAGGGGTTATGTTAGCAGCCATATCCGGCTTATGGTTTCTTGTATAGTCGATATCAATCACACAACTTATACCCCTTTGCTCATAGCCGATACACCACGGCTAATCCGCAGATTTTCCTCGTTCTGCGAGTTGAATATATTGAATGTCTGAGCTCTGCCCAGGATTCTTTGCTGGTTAGGTATCGGCAGCCTGAAGTGAGACCGCCTTGGTACCATTTGCGACCCACTGAGTATCAAGTTCCCTGAATCCAAATTTGTCATGAAAGGCACGCGATGCTGGATTAGGCGGTTCAATGTTGTATTCGCAGGTTATTAATTTTATGCCCTGAGAACGTGCATGCTCAAACAAATTGTTATACATCATGCTGCCGATTCCAAGCCCTGAATACTCTGAACCTACGACTATGCGGTCTACATATAGAAAGCTTCGAAATCGGGCAGCAAACCAATTGTAGTTGTCGTTTTCGTAAGCAACACCCTGCTGCATAGCGAGTAAAAACGCAGCCACCTCACCTTCAACAACTGCAACTTTCAGGTAGCAGGAAATACCTGCAAGCAAACCTAGCCTTTCCATATCCATAGCGCTGGTTTGTTTAACCTCATCATCATTGAGTTTGAGGATGCTGGAAAAGTCGGCATTAATGGCATCACGTAAACTTGTCATAAATAAATCTAACCTATTCCTAAAAAAACACACCAGCAGAGCTATCCACTGCTGGATGTTTTATTATATTTCAGTGCCCACTGCAGTCATCATTATTTGAACTTCAAGCAGTACACATAACAAGCTTAAAGTTGGGCTTTGCTGTGTCAGATGATACTCTGATAACTCCAACATACCCCATACCCGTGAGCTTTTCACCTAACTCAAGTGGTAACACAAAATGATCGAGTCCAAGCATATTTTGAAGCGCAAGCAGAATGTTCCAAGCGTATTAATGGTCATGGCACTGACCATCTTTGGCTGGGCCACACCGGGCCTGGCAAGCCACCGGACTTGTGTGGTTACGGATAACAGCACTGGTACTATCGACATTCCTCCTGCAGGTTGCGACTACACCTCCCCTCAGGAGGTGTTTATGATCATTGATGGTCTGCCTGCCGGCACTCGTATTGAGCTAATTCCCACCTTCAGTGCCTTCCATTCCCGGTTTGTAGAAGACGGCGGCAACCTAGGTGGGCAACGGGAGGTTTTCGATGCGGTGATGGTGCTCGAATTGGTCGGCACTGGAGAACTCAACGGTTTCCGGCGCGTACTCTCATTGCAAACCTCAAACGAATGGCAAAGCGCCCCGCGCACACCGGGAGACCCGGTGCAAAATTTCGATACCGACTTTACCCAACTCCAGGGCGCACTGTTTGGTGATCCCGATTTCGCCCAGCTGCAATTGACTGCTGGAACGGCTTTCGGCTTATTTAGTCCGGGTCATGCCTCATTGAGAGATAGAGGCGATGGAACTTTCTATGTAGACAGTTTTTTTGATGTCAGCTATCAAATCGATTTTGTAGGTGCACCAGGCGGGGCACTTGATGGTTTATCCGGCTCAACAACAGGAACCACACGGCTGGAAGCTCAAGGTATTCCAGTGAATCGCCGCTGTATAGAACCAGACAACGGTAGCGGCACAATAACGCTACCGCCGGCACAGTGCTCGCACACCACCTCGAACATATTCAGCTCTGACTTTTTTATCATCGATGGCCTGCCTCCAGGAACTACTATCGAACTCGAGCCGCTGCACTATCAATTCATCTGTACAGGCGCTGGAGGCAGTTGTTCCAGCCCCGGCGGTAATCTGGGTGGAGAGCGAGAAGTGTTCGATTCGACCTTGCGCCTGTATCTGAAAGGCACAGGCGCCTTGGCAGGCTTTCGTCGGACGCTACGAATGCCGCTAACGGTGGCCACAGATTCAGGCCCTCGCACCCCGGGGGATCCGGTTCAAGCTTTTGTCACTGAGCTGGCTGACATGCAAGGCACGCTGACCGGCGACCCGGATTTTGCTTCGCTGAGCATTACCGCTGGTTCCAGCAACGGATTGCCGGGACCCGGACAAACCACGCTGCAAGATCTAGGCAACGGAACCTTTCAAGTGGATAGTTTCTTCGATATCAATTATCGGATTGATTTTGAAGGTGCACCAGGTGGATCCCTGGACGGCATGTCGGGCTCGACCACAACAGCTACCCGGCTGGATACACGCCGCGCAATTGCCGATGCAGTGGCTCAGGATATCGGCACCGGCACCACCACCTTGCCGCCTGAACCAGTTGAATATACTGACCCCGAGGATGGTTTTCGAATTATAAATGGCCTTCCACCTGGAATAACGATCAATATCGATTCAGCCCAGTTCAATTTTTTCTGCGTCACCCCCGGCTGCGGACAAAGTGGCGGAGCGTTGGGCGGTGATATGGAAGTGTTCAACGCTACTTTTGATCTGGTGCTCACCAGTATTTTCACCTTGGGGGGCTTTAACAGGACCATCCAAATCCCATTGTCTATAGAAACCCACTCTGCCCCGCGGACACCAGGCGACGCGGTACAGCGTTTTAATACCGACCTGTTCAGCATGCAGGGCCAGATCAATGGAGATCCGGATTTCGATCAACTGTCGATTACTGCAGGCAGCAACAACAGCATGCCGAGTCCGGGGTATACCACTTTAACCGACCAGGGTAATGGCACTTTTCTGGTCGACAGCTTCTTTGATATCAGTTATCAGATCGATTTTGTAGGCGCACCGGGTGGGCAATTAGACGGCTTGTCAGGCTCAACCCAGGATTCGACAAGAGTTGAAGCCAGTCAACGTAACGCCGCACCGCCACACAACGTCACCATCGTTTTGGCGACAACATTTTCCGATGCAACTGACTTTGATTTTTCAGGTGATCTCGGCGACTTCACGCTTGATGATAATGCCGACATGACGCTGAGCAACCGGCGGCTGGTCAACAACCTGCCAGCCGGTAGCTATACGGTTTCCCAGGCAGTCCCCAGCGGCTGGAGTCTTGCTGGTTGGTATTAGTTGCAATGACCCTGATGGCGGCAGTGCAGTAGATTTGGCTGCGGTAGAAGCAACCATTGATCTGGATTTTGGTGAGGCGATTACCTGTACCTTTAGTAATTTAGACCCGGAATTTGTCTTCGTTAGCGGATTTGAGGCCGGAGGCGTTATGGTCAGCTCTGATTCCGGCCAATGAGCTCATAATTGTGCACAAAGCCATAAGTGAAGAAAATCGCTATTTTTAGACTTCCATACCAGAGGTCGCGACACGTTTTAGCGTTCTATATCAGTTGAAAATAATGGCTATTTAAATTTTTCTTCAAAAAGTTATTCAACGAGTTCACGCTCAAGGATTGCAACAGCTTGTCCTGAACCACCATGTACAGTGGTTCCTACTGTCAGGTTATTCAAGCGCCAACCTTTCCTGGCGTATTCATTTAAAGCCAGATCAAAATCATATGGGCCTGTCGCTGCTTTTTTTGACCAGCCCATATCAAACTTCAAAACCACTGACTTATATTCATATTTTTTCATGACAGGTATTTCCTTGTAATCAAGATCATGAATATCAATGTCAAATGCAGACGCTAAAGCTTTCTTTGATTGAAGCGATATTGTTGCCTCTTTCTCGATTCGCTGTATTGTCCTGATATTAAGACCCGAAGCAAGTCCCAGTTCTTCTTGCGACCATGATCTTTCGGCTCTCAACTCAAGCACTAGCTGTGCATCTATTTTCATTGATATTTTGTGACCTATAGTTATGGAGAGACTGTCATCTTACCTAGACACCCACGAATCTTTTACGAATTTCATACGCAAATATACCGCCAACTGTACGACAGTATTACGACAGTTGGTAGTTTTCATGAAGATCCAACACTATAAGATACGATCTGCTTAAGCGCATTCGAACACTGAAAGACTGGGACATTCATTGCCCTTAGTTCCAACCCCACTTCAATTTCAGAATTTGACATCTGTTTTAGACTCCCAGGCCAGTTGAGGAGGACCGGCAAACCGACCAGGTTGGCTAACCCCATTCTAGAAGCCAATCTTGTAAGAACCTCTTCCTGTATCAGTTGCCATGCACGCGCAACCCTCAACAACAACGCTGATGGCCGACAAAACCTTGACATGTTTACTACCGAAAAAAGCCTGGTCAATTTACCCCTGCTACTGATAAAAGCACCCTTGGGTTTCACCCCACTACCTTTATGGGCACACCAATTCCTGAAGATTATCTGAATCCCGACTCACTTGGTACGGTAAACGAAGATTCCATTTTCTTCCAAACCGACTTCATGTGGCAACTCGCACAAGACCCCAACCGTGCACATCGGCTTCCTCAGGTTAGCTGTTGCATCATTTGATTTAAAGTGACGCTGGCCTGGCTGAGGTGCAGCAAAAGTTGCCGGTAGGATATATTAAAACCCCTCCGGTAACTTGGCTTGAAGGCCTGAATTAAGAAGTAAAACTGATAACCTGGCTATGTATCTACTAATTCATAATGTTTGACCACATCATCGCATGATGACTGAACCGCAGCATATTTGTTGTTATTTATTAGGAATTTCCATGCTCAAAACTCTTTGATATTAAATTCTTTTCTTATTTGCTCTAGTGGCATGTCCATGTAAACCTCGTATCCTGACCACTCCCATTTTTTTGACATGCTTCTTGCTCTGGAAATTGTTTTGGGGGCTAGGCTTATCAATTTGAATACATTAGACAAAACATGAGAGACCGAATACTGCTTAAACAAAGTAAAAGCATTGGCTTCAGAATAACCTTTCAGATGATTCCAAAATCCAAGAGTTGTGCCAAATATTGTCCAAAGCTTTACTTTCGCCTCTCCGAGCATTGAAGTATCACAGTCAAATATGACATGCGCGACATCGTGACACTTAAAGAACTCTTGTGCGTCTTTAGATACATCTCGGTCATTGAAATTCAATGAATTGATTTCATCAAATACATGAATAGCTTCTCTTAATGTCATTTGAGGGTTCATTGAATTCCCAGTTTATCGATGGATACCCAACCGGTTATAATGTTGTTCATCTGTAATGATATTGCAGCATTTCGTCATGGACTGAATCAGTGACGCTGGGGGATTCGGATGTACTGTACGCCCCAGAGATTTGCAGATTATATCAACCGGCGGCGATTTTAAAAAAAACTTTTCCTGCCAATACCTGCAGGTGCGACTGTGAGCTTGCCCGATGGCGCGCGTGCCTCCGGACTGCTGCAATTTTCCCGCACACCCTGCATGTGTCGCATTTCAGGCGGATTGGTTGAAAGTGGTGTTGTGTATAGCGGATATTTATTATCGTGATCTCAGCAAAGACGGCCTCAATCGCCGCCAATGCGAAATCGCAAGTTGCCTTATGTGTTGGCAAGATGAGCTGAATCTGATACCGAACCAGACAGTTTTTCTTTGCGCTGGGTGATTTTAATATCAAAGATAAAGACCACATTACCTGCGAAGCAATGGTTTCAAATAGTTTTGAAAAACCCGGACAAATGCCAATGTGGATTGAACTGAAAATTGATCACTCCGATGATTGCCTGGCAAGTATCAAAGACCAGAGTGGATAGAGAACTAATTTCTGCAATAGACTAGCGCGGTTATTGATTGATTCTAAGGTTGTGCTGCTCGACTTGATAGTTTATAGATTGGTTAATTCGTTAATGGCTGTAAAAAATGGAGAAAAACATGTAACTTTTCGCGAGAACTCTCTAAATTCGTATTGTGTCTAAACAACCAATCATTTAATAGAGTTAATTCGATGTATTTCACAGTTTTTGAAAAACACAATGGGATCAAAGCCTGCAGACTATCAGTTTTGATCACTTCAGATAAACAGCGGTAGGAACTGGATGAACGCATGGGTTCCATTATTCGAGTCAGTGGTCTGGGTTGGGCTGATTCTTTATCTGATTTATCGCTTTACACCACAATTACAAGCGTTATTTGATGCCATACAGGAACGAGTGGCCGCCGGTAGTTCGTTTAAAGCCGGCCCGGTTGAGTTGGGTTCGGTTGCCTTTGAGAGCTTGGAAAAGGTCGCCCCGACAGATCCGGTTGAGGCGGTCCAGGAAGATGACTGGACCAAGGAGCGTAATGGGGTTTATCGTCATAATTACGGGTTATTTTTGGCACACATTGTTGAATCACCAGCGACGCCAGGTCACGATTATGACATCTTTATCTACTTAGTACGGCATAAGTCCGAGGCTTTCGATGATGTCGAGTATGCAGAGTTTTTCCTAGGCTCGCATTGGGGTAACAAGGTTTACCGGGAAGAGCCAAACAACGTTTTAATGGGTATCACCACATCTGCGGCAGGACCATTCCTGTGTATCTGCAGGATAATGATGAAGGATGGAACCGAGGTGCGAATGAACCGGTATATCGATTTCGAAATGGTACGTACGCTCGAATCCAATGGTCATTAATTAATAAGCGGTTGAAGTTGATATTTTAGACCTGGTGACTTAACAGCGACACTTCCAGGCCGACCCTCGGTGTGCTCGCACTCTCTGGATAGGTCACATTGATGAGGTATACTTAAGTATCTCAACGTTATGTAGTATTCAGGGATGAGAAGTAACAAGCTGTGCGTAAGTTTCGGTATTCTAAGTGTGGGCATGCTGCTGATCGCAGGGTGCGCAAGTGTTGTACCTGCGGATGAGATAACGGTTAAACGCATTAATGTTGTTGATGAATCCGGTAAACTCCGTTTCATCATCGCGGGGGAATCTCCAGGTCCAATTGTACGAGGACAGCAGTACGAGCGCTCAATCTCGCCTGCAGGCATTATCTGGCATGATGAGGATGGTAATGAAAGCGGAGGCATTGTGACCACCCGTTATCCTCCTGACAATACCACCAAGGCCCGCATGATCACTTTCGACTTTACTCATCAGATTACCGATGCTGTCAATTTAGGCACTTTCGAATCTGAAGATGGGGAAACATGGAAAGGTGGATTAACGGTCTATGATCGCCGGCCTTATGTGCCTGGCCCGGTGACCAGCAGCCAGGGCGTTAAGCGAATTTTT
This sequence comes from Gammaproteobacteria bacterium, assembly GCA_021772985.1. Lineage (GTDB taxonomy): Bacteria > Pseudomonadota > Gammaproteobacteria > Xanthomonadales > Wenzhouxiangellaceae > JAJFKX01. Next base: position 27,764 of record JAJFKX010000058.1, on the reverse strand, counting down.
CTGGGCACACAGAATGCGGATGCCGGCTTGATTATCCATGATGATGAAGGACGTGAGCGTATCCGTCTCGGTGTTAATGTGGATGGCAAGGCGGCGATTGAAATATTGGATGAACAAGGCAAGGTCATTCAGCGAATACCAGATAATACAGAGTAAATACGGATAAACTACCCAAAAGCCAAACAGCTACTGAAAGCTTTGGCTCTCTGATATCGGATCCTGAGCAGTTATAATCGAGGCATGATAAGTACCAAGAAAAAAGTTTCTGATCTGCCCTGGCGGTTACTGCTAATAGAGGCATTCCTGGTGGTTGCCAGTGTTTTTCTCGCTTTGGCGCTGGAAGATTGGCAACAAAGCAGAGCCGAAAACAAGGTGGCTGAACGCGCCTTGCAAGGATTCATTGACGAAATGCAGATTAACTGCAGAAAAATTACCAATGTTAAGGCTTATCACGACGGTATCCTCAGCGGAGAACGAAACCCGCAAGGTGTACAAATAGGTCTGTTGCGCAACGACGCATGGGACGTGGTCAAAACCACCGGTGGCGCACCACATTTAGACTATGAAATATTGGCCAAAATGGGAGAAATCAGTGCACTCCAGGGCGACCACCGAGCAGTTGTACAGGCTTATATTCAAGCTCTGTTTGGGTTGGCATTACAATTTAAAGAAGATCAGGAATGGCATTTGGCGGGTGAACGTGGTGTGATCAATGAACTGGTGGGCATCCAGAGCGACCTGCTGGAGAGTTACCAAAGCCTATTGCATCTGGTTGAACGTGAATATCAGAGTTCAATAGACACACGACGTGTTTGCTCAAGTATTTGAGCCTTTCTATGGCACCACAAATGGTGCTTTAAACCCTCAAGGATGGCAACTATCGCATAGGAGTGTTCTGCGCCCAAGTGTTGATTGACTTAGTGGGGCATTACACTGACGGCACCTATGAATTTGCTGGATTCTACATGCGGGGCATAGCAGAGCCACGTGAGTAACTGAGCAGATATAATCAATTTTGCATTGTTTGCAAATTTGCTGCTGCCATAATTGGGCCTGCAAAAGCTGCGGCACAAAATAAGCACGCTGAATATCCAGCAGCGGATCGATAACGCTACATAAATAGCATTGATAAACATTGATTAATCGTTGTGCCCGTTCTTCTAGTTGTGATTTTAGTTCACTATCAATTTTCCAGATGATATTGGCATGCAACTGACGCTGTTCACTTTGTAAATACCAATTATCTGTAAAAGGGCTCAAGCCAGGTGGCGAGGGTTTACCATGAACTTTTCGATACAGTGCTTTAACAGGTGACTTGGGTAACCCTGTTAGTTGCACCACCAATCCGGCGCGTGCGCCAAGCTTGATCAGTCTAAAAGCCTGCGCTTTTTTGGCGCAGGCCATGTCGTATTGCCAAAACTGGCTATTAGAAAAAGATAACATATCGTCAATCAGCACCTAGTTTACACACCAGAAAAGTAATAACTGGTTTGCTCAGCGAGTGTCTGCATTTCAGTTTTATTGCCATCCTGCAATGCCCGGATAAAGCGTGGCCACCAGGTTCTTTCATTTCTAGGTATGATCAAAGGTGTATCAACAAGCGCTATATTAGCGAGCTGTCGTGGTGTCAGTATGGCAATCGATTGCATCAGTTCAGGTGATGTGCCCAGCATGATAGATGCTGTATTGATATTTTTTTTAGCAAAATCTCTGGCTGCTATAAAATATTCCATATTAAGTTCAGAAAAGCTTACATCCATATAATTTCTCCAAATACGATTAGCTTTTTATTGGCTTTATGCGTGGTTGCAGTGTCAAATGAGTCGTATATGGTGTTGTGACCCAGAGCATCAATACGAACTAGATGGTAAAAAGATATTAGTTTTATCATCAAATACTGGTAATACTGCTCGTGCTTACGAATCTGGGTACACGTGCCGGAAAACCGGCTAAACCCCATAAATAAGTCTGCTTCCAGCTGTGGCTAAATAAATCTGCTCCTCAAATTAAATTGATATTAATTACCCAGGCAGCCATGGTGCTTTATCGATATTTGTGAACCATGCTGGTCTGGATTTTGGTCTGCCGCAGCTCCTGTTCAATCCTTGATCAGCTTCTCTGTGACAGTCCGGCTTTTGGTCTCCGTTAAATTGCGAGACACAACATTACTATTGCATGGGGAGTGTTTAAAAAAAGTATTGATAGCGTTTACCCGGATGCTTGTTTTTACGGTATTTAAGCCATGGTTGTTGTGCGAAGATCAAATAGGCTTCACACATACTGCCGTGAATTCAATGGGTTGTACGAGGCCGGCAAGCCCGAAAGCGTGGCCGATGATATCCCCGGCTTTTGAAAAAATTGACGGTTATCTTTGGTTTTTAATGCAACCCATGGCGATTCCGGCGCATTAACTAGGAGAACGACATGATAGTAAAGAAAAAATCGAAGCAAAAAAATGCAAATGATATTGACGGGTTACGCCCACTGGCGCGTCAGCTGGCTCGCAAGTTGCCCAGTGATGCGTTGCAGCCAAAGCGGATCGGGTCGCGGAAACACGATCACCTAAAACAAGAAACCTACCAGGGTTTGCAGAAAGCTTCCGGGATGTTTAAGGATGATACAGGTACACCTAACAAAGAACAGCTTCGGGAATGGGTGCAAGCATGCAAAAACGTCCGCTGATTCTGTCCACACAATGGGATGTACAAGCCGCTGCGGTTTGTTGGGGACTGCGGAAAAATGGCATTGAACCATGCTGGACAACATTCAGTGAACAGCCCGATGGGCCGGTTTCACTGCATAGCAATCAGGATCTGCCGTGGCGCCTGCAGGGAGCGTTCAACCCGGAGAAAATCAGTTCGGTGTGGTTGCATCGCCCGCGCAAGCCCAAGCACTTCCCTAACGCAAGGGCTTGTGATGAGCCACACCTGCGCGCAGAGTGGTCGCGGTTGTATGACAACCTATATGCGGTATGCCCCGACTTTGGTGATACATTGTGGGTTAATCAACCAGTTGCGGCGGCGCAAGCGGAAAACAAACTTTTACAGCTTCAGGTGGCGCGGAAATGTGGCCTGGCTTTTCCGGAAACCTTGGTATCGAACCACCCTGGAGATGTTCGGCGTTTCATTCAACGGCACGGACGTGTGATCTATAAAGGTTTTGGGCGTTACACCTGGAAAGATTCGGTTAGCGGAGAGTTATATGCTCAATGGGTAGACACTCTGGATACCAGCAGCGTGCTGGACGACCGGGTCATCAAATTAAGCCCGGGAACTTATCAACCGGTGATCAAGAAGCAATACGACTTGCGGGTAACGGTTATCGGTGAACGGCTGTTCACCATACGATTGAAGCCATTGGCGCAGGGTGCCTGTGTTGATTGGCGCCAGGACGCTTTAACTCAATCAATTGATGCGCGCGTCTATCCATTGCCGGCTGCAATTGAAGATAAAATCAGTCGGCTGATGAACAAGCTGGGGATTGTATATGGCTGTATCGACTTATTGGTGGATACGGCTGGCGATATGTATTTTCTGGAAGTCAATCAAGCAGGCGCATTTTCGTTTGTGGAAGACATGGTTGGATCCTTACCGTTGCTCCGGTCAATGTGTGCCATGCTTAAAACAGGCCGTACGGATTATTCACTGGATGCGATTACCGGTGTTGCTTACCATGATTATCTGGAATCAGAAGCTTTCAGTGAATGGCAGGCGCGCGTCAATGCTTCCACTGATCCTGAAGAGCGGATCGGTGGTGTTTTCATGGAATAACGGGCGTGACAGCACTGTGGTTTATGGCCACGGCGCTGCCCGGACAAAGTTATAAAATTTGCCTGACAGCTGGTCGCGACCAGGCAAAATGATATCGCTAATGCCCGTTAAAATTAGCGCTCTTCAGGCTAAGCTGCGTTGCTTTAATATATTCATTAATTTTTCTTAATATCAGTAGTAAAAGAGCATTTTTAGTGCTTTTTAATGATCAGGTAATTGTCAATTCTGATGATGCATTCTTAATGAGAGGAATGTCTATTACGGCAAGTCAGCCGTTTAATTTCTTAACAGGAGATAATCATGAAAGATGTACTAACACTACAATTGATTGAAACCAATAGCACCTACAACCATGCGAAAATGACAGGTAGCATTGCCAGCCTGGGCTGTGACGGTGAAAACTGATACAACAAGACGCATAATGCAATCTTGCATTGCCTGCTTTCTTTAAAAGCAAGCTAGAGTTCGGGGCGGCGGTGTTAGTCTGCTGCCCCACTTTTAATTGTATTGGACTATTTAAGCTGATCTTGAGGCCAGCGAAAGGCCCTATTTTGATCAATATCATGTTGTCCCGACCTGGAAACTCGGGGAATGTTTATTTTTTTACAGGCATGAATATTTAAAATATGCAGAAAATATCAACTTTTTGCGCTTTTAATATGCCCCTGGTAAAACAATAATGGATTTGCGTTTTTATATTTAAAAGCGTTTTTGTAACAAACCAGTTACGCTAACTTATCATTAGGAGATAGTAATGAAAAATGTACTTTTTTTACAAGAAATCAATACCAGTGAAGTCAATGATCACGCGGAAATGACCGGCAGTGCTGCCAGTCTGGGCTGTGATGACGTAGACTAATCGAATACTTAATACCGCAAGGTAGAAGTATCACTTGCTATCTGGCAAGTAAAACAGGCGGCATATTGCCGTCTGTTTTTGTGCGGTAGAGCAAGTTTTAAGCGAAATTTAAATGCCTCATAATTAATAATAAAAAAGCAAAATAAGTTACTGCCTTTCATTGTTTTAATACCTTCCAGTAAAAGCAATAATGGTTCTGCATCTTTTATAAAGGTGCATAATTAATCCATATTCATATCACTTATTAGGAGATACTAATGAAAAATGTACTTTCTTTGCAAGAAATCAAAACCAATGATGTTAATGATCACGCTGAAATGACAGGTAGTGCTGCCAGCTTGGGTTGTGATGGCGAGCAACAGCAGGATGCCTAAAGCCATGAGATAGTGGCACCACTTGCCGCCAGGCAGGTAAAAGCAGGCGATAACATATCGCCTGCTTTTTTATGAACGGTCTGATCTTCCAAAGGGAAAAACTTGTATATTCGCACCCTCTAATAATGCAAATATATATAAAACAGTGGAATTAATTATTGTTTTTTCGGCTTTAAAAGGCTGATGATAAAGGCAATAATTACAGTGCGTCTTTTATAAAGATAGCTAATTCATTCATATTTGTATTAATTACCAGGAGATAACAATGAAAAATGTACTTTCTTTACAGGAAATTAGAACCACCGATACCGATAACTACGCAGAAATGACAGGCAGTGCTGCAAGCTTGGGTTGTGACGGTGATGATCAGTTCGAAAATAACAACTAATTGATTAAGCTTTTTATTTACAAAGCTAACCGTTGGGGCGGGCAGCGTATGTTGTCAGCCCCATATTTTATCCAGCGGTCGTGATTTTGCCTATGACAAGTTAATTGTAACCGTAGCAGCAGGTGGTTTAATTATGGATATTTCTACCAGTAAAGTTTACCCTGAGCATTCGGGCTCACAAAATGCTTTTTTATATACACTAGCCAGTAATACCTATTTTGAAACCCTGGAACGGATGCCTTTGTCAGGAGATTATAGAAAAGTATTGCGCTCTATGGTGCCCAGTGACTGGATGCTTAAACGCAGTGGTCTCTGGTACCATGTGGCACCATCAGGCAAAAAACTTCCTGACAACGGTTTCAAGCTGCATATCAGTGCAACACAGGATAATGCCAGGAGCATTCTGAAAGCGGCGATACCTGTTTGTATTGAAGGAAAGGTTATCTTTAAGGTATTGCAGTCAGAGAGTATGCTGGCTATCGCTAACTGCAAGTTTTTCCCGCGCGAATCAGCACATAAGCTTATTACGATTTACCCTGCTTGTATCGATCAGTTCCTGGATCTGGCTAAAAAACTGGATGCTGAAACGCGAGATTTTTCCGGTCCATATATTCTCTCTGACAAACCAATTAATGATAACAAAGTGCTGTTTTACCGGTACGGTGGTTTTGTGCCTAAAAAACAACTGACAGTCAAGGGTGGGAGCGTTCTATGTATTGTTGACTCAAGTGGTAAGTTGATACCGGATCAGCGCGTTCCGTATTTTAGACTGCCAGATGATGTCGCGGATCCTTTTGCTGGTGATGATAGCCTGGCCCAAGCTGGTTCGGTGGTATTAAACGGAAAGTACCGGATCAAGGAGGCCATTACCTTTTCTAATTGCGGGGGGACTTATCTGGCTACAGATTTGACCAGTGGTGATGAGGTTTTGATCAAGGAAGCACGACCACATACAACAATCTCGCACGTTCCCAAGTGGCGGTTTTATGCGGAAGATTCTATCAGGCGAGAACATAAAATATTAAATAAATTATCTGAGTTAAATTGTGTAGCACGAGGCATAGAAGTATTTAATGAAGGTGGACACACTTTCGCTGTACAGCAGTTTATTGATGGGTTTTCATTCTCACGGTTCAGGGCACAGGACAATGTTTTACTGGCACCTTTTGATGCGAATCGAGAAAAGATCAAACGTTTTTGCGAAGCCTTCCAGGCAGTTGGAATTAATCTGATAAAAGCCATACTGGCTGTTCATCGACGGAACATTGTTATTGGTGATATCTCTCCCTATAACATCTTGATTGATGAGCAGCGCAATATTTATCTGGTGGATTTAGAAAGCGCATGGGATCATCGTTGGTCCGCGGACCCTGATGAACTATCCAGTGTCTGGATGACCCCCGGTTATCGATCACGGGGTAAAAGCACCAAGCTAAGTGTTACTTACAGTGACGATTGGTATGCGGCTGGAATGGTGTTATTCAGCATGTTATTGCCTGTTAATCGCCTTAATACGCTATCGCCCGGTATTTACGAACAGTTCATGGCAATTATGACTGAGGCGGCGCAATTACCTGGATGGGTGCCGCAAGCCATTAGATTATTGACACTGGGTAAACCGATAGCTGCGCTGAAATTATTAGAACTTGAAGGGCACGATCACCAACCGGTTGTTTATCAACAACCAGTTAATACGGTATCAGCATTTATCTATGATGACATCAGCTTGAGCGAACAGGTCAAACAAACGACTGCTGGTATTACTCAATACATAATAGCAACAAGTAATAGCAAACGTTCTGATTGCCTGTGGCCATCTGATTATAAGATTTTTGGCACCAATCCAATGAGCATTGCTTATGGGGCATGCGGTCCGGCATTGTACTTACAGACGGTTGCTGCAGAAATTCCCGAAACAGTTGATCGGTGGATGTGTAAACAACCACTTTCGCTAGAGCGTTATCCACCAGGGTTATACCTGGGTCTGGCGGGCATTGCCTATACGTTCTGGCAGATAGGTCATAAACAGCGCGCGCAAGATACACTCAAAATGGCACTTGAATCGGATCTGCTTTATAAAGACCGGGGCATCTTCTATGGTGCTGCAGGTTGCGGCATGGTATGCATGCAAATGTACTTATGGACCAACGATCAATGGTATATCGACAAAGCCATTGAGATCGGCGAACGCATTGCCGGCGATAGCGTCAGTAATGCTCACGGCATAGGTTGGCAAGATTCCACAGGAGATATGCTGAAACCTGGCTATGCATATGGTGGCAGCGGCATTGCATTATTCCTTTTGTATCTGAGCCATTTGACTCAGCAAACACAGTTTCTAAACGCCGCCAGAAATGCCCTGGAGTATGACATCTCGGCCGCCAGTGTTGATTATGCAGATGGTTTGCCACGTTGGTCGCTGAGCGGTAAATCTGGCGTATGGTCACCTTATTGGTTAGAAGGCGGTTGCGGCATCGGTGCTGTCATCATTCGGTTCTTTGTGATGCTGCAGGAGGGTCGCTATCTTAAACTTGCCCACGATGTTGCTCGTGCCAATTATTCTCGTTTTACTATTTTGCCAGCACAGTTTGAGGGCTTAAGTGGTATCGGTGATTTTATGCTGGATATGCATCAGGTCACCGGTGACAGTGGGTTCGCAAAAAAAGCACGTGATATTGCAAAGAGCATTCTTCTCTATCGCATACAAAAAGGCAATGGAATCGCAATGCCGGGCAGATCTTTGTCACGCATCAGCAATGACTACGGCTATGGCAGCGCCGGTGCGGGTGTATTTCTGGATCGATTCATGCATGGCAAAACCAGGTTGTTACACGATCTGGAAGGACTGCAATCCCTTCGCCTCCCGGAATAGATTCGACTGCGTGCATAGAGGCTGATGATCGCACAATGAGCAACTCGATTATCCACTATCGGCGGATATGGCTATATGAGTATTGATTATTCCGCACTCAAGATTTTACCTGGAGACTCGGCACAAGCGGCTGCTAATAAAAGGTGGATTGCGGATGGGTTACTGCGTCTGCGAAAAGGGTTTAGGCAGCACCTCAATAAACTGCCCAAGCATATGAATAGACTGCCTGACTCCAGTAAAGTCCTGAGATTAGCAACCTGGAATTTAAGAGAGTTCGGTGATGAGAATAAATATGGTGTACGGCTGGACGATGCCTATTATTTTATCGCCGAAATAATATCTGAATTTGACCTGGTTGCTATTCAAGAAGTAACCAGTGACCTGAGTGGCTTGCATAAATTATTAGCTTTGCTTGGCAGTGCCTGGAAGGCCATTGCCACTGACGTATCCGGTAATTCCGAGCGCATGGTATTCATCTATAACCGAAACACTTGTTGGTTTCGGGGTATTGCTGGTGAGTTAACGCTGGGTGATTCGCATGTTATCTATCATCCGGAAGGTTTACAGCTGATAGCCACTGGCAATGACTATACAATTACTTTCCCGCAAGCCACATGTATGCCTCTGCAAAACCCTAAGTTGCGCGTTCGCTGTGGACAATATCAACTCAAGCAAGCTTTGCGCCTGCCGTTACCGCCGGGCACCAAAGTAACGCTGCCAGCCGGCAGTGAGCTGCTTATTCCAACTGGAACACCAGTGATATGCAATCAACAACCAGATACCTGGCAACTCCAGAACAAACCTGTCAATGAAATTAGCCTGGCGAAAAATTGGGCTTTGGAGCTGCCTGATGGTGCCCGTGCCTCCGGATTGTTGCAGTTTGCCCGAACACCTTACCTGGTTGCTTTTCAGGCCGGGTGGTTGAAAATAATGTTGTGCACCGTGCATATCTACTACGGTGATAACAGCGCACATGGTCTGGAACGTCGCCGTCGAGAAATTGCTCAACTGACCAAAATGCTGGCCAAAAAAGCCAAGTCGGAGTCAGATTCTGAAGCAGATAGTTTTTTCTTTGCGCTTGGCGATTTCAATATCAAAGGTAAAAACCACAAGACTTACGAAGCATTGGTATCCAACGGTTTCGAAATTCCCGAACAGATCAGAAAAATCCCTGCGGGCACCAATGTATCGCGTGACGAATATTACGATCAGATTGCCATTTATACAGGTGATTCCGATCACCAGCAGATCACCAAGGTGGAAACCGTACGGGCTGGCGTATTTGATTTCTTCAAATATGTTTATCGAAACTGCGGCGATGATGGCGGACAAGATGAGAAACACTATATACCGCTGATGAACAAGGAGTTGCAACGCCGGCGCAAAGCGGGCAGAAGCAAAGCATCAAACTGGAAGTACAAGGATTGGAGAACATTTCAAATGTCTGATCATTTACCGATGTGGATTGAGTTGAAAATTGATTACTCCGATGACTACCTGACCAGCATCAAAAGTAAAACATAACGCCCTGAATCAATCAACATAGATTTAAGGGCGCCTCTATTAATTCATGAACGAGCATCTTGAGTCCAAAATACCCAATATCTGCGTTAAAACCCTTTGCAATAGCCAGCTATTACCTGCGGATTTCGCCTTGATCTTGGCCATTTTGACTCTCAAGCTGACTCATCCAGAATTAATAGAGGTGCCCTTAATTTGGCCTGATTCATTTTATGATTGATACCGTAGCCGTATTGGCGGGTTATCTCACAGATGATGGCATTGACTTAAATGTTAGTGCTGCAAATTGTCTCTGGGTGCGGTAGGCGGTTTGAATTTGTTTGTTAATGGTACCTTGCGCCACACCGAGGCCAATGAGACAGGTTTTCTGAGCCTTGGCGGGTATCCAATCGTGGTGCCCGAATTGATTTCAATTCCAACTATTAAGCACTAAGACATAACTCGTTAAGCGCTGCGCGTAATTGTACAACCGATTGCCAACCACCACCGGGGGCATGCTAATTAATCCAGCACCGCTGATAACAGCTTACCCTGCTATCTCGAGAATTCCATTATCCATCAAGGCCTGCAAGCAAGACATGATTTCACCTGCAGCAGGCTGATCGGATTTTACCCGCCATCCAAGAACATCATTTGCGGTAAAACTATGTGCTTCGGAAAACAGCAGCTGCAGGGTCGGCGCCACAGCCGCAGGAAACTTGAGCAGGCCAGATTCACAAGCTACAACGACATTGTCTCGACATTGAATAAAACGAAACGATGACGTTGCAACGCGTAAACGTTGCTCCGCCGACACCAGCGGCGTTAATGATCGTGCAGCAGATTGCCCTGCACCCACGCCGCGTAACGAATTCAACCAAGACTCGGTCACCGCGCAACGATCATCGATGGTCTCCAAAGCCATATTGCGAAACTCATCGAGGCGTTCCTGCATATAAGCCGAGACTTGCTTCGGTATGGACCCATGGGCCTTCTCCACCGTCACCGGCGGGCCGGAAATCCAGTGGCTATTCGAGCCTGCCAAACCCTGCAGCACAGGAATCAACTGGCTTAGAAAGTTCCGAGGCTGGAAATAGAGGTTAAGAGCCAACGAATGGCCAACGGCGCAGGCAGAGTGCCAAGTGCCAGCGGGGAGACAGAGAAGGTCACCGGGACCCAACTCCACTTCATGAAATTCCATATCGGGGGGCAATTTTCCAATGTCATCCAGGTCCGCCTTGTTCGCTTGGAGCTCTTCCTGGCGATACATCACATTACGTGTGGGCCAAGCCTTTGCGGGCTCTGTAGAATATCTCCATCGCTTTTTCCCGGCGACCTGGAGAGTCGTGGCAACCCTCGCATCGTAGTGAGTGGCAAACCCGGAACCGTCGGGCGATATATAGCAGTTAACCCCCGTGTAACCAGTAAAATTCAATTGATCGCGAATCGCTGATGACCACCGAGCCAGGGACGGATCAACCAGATGGATGTTAGTGATACACACCGTTGCGCCAGCCTGTAGTAACTCGGCTAGTTGGCCGTGATACGCTACAAACATACGCCGGGGGCTCCCGGACTTTTCGCCTTGGGAAAAGCACGCCTTTATTTCATACCGTTTATCCGTAGTTTTCCGGCCTGCAGCGAGCGCTTGATTCAACGCTTCCCAACCGAAAATAGGTTTGAATTTTTCAGAAGCTCCACGCATTCCGAACGGCAAACGCGAGAAATAGCGATTGGCAAATTCATCGGACAGCGTTGGGCTGATCAGTTCCTGAAGTTCGCGACCATTCACCGCTACAGGCTCTCTAGGCCCATCCGCCGAGCCGGAACTTAGCAGCGAATAGAAGTTGGATATCTGCAAGGTTATTCTCCATCCGATAGAATTTCGTTTATGCGGTTTCCTTAAAGTTACTTGCTTCGAGGGAACAGTGATTGTCATTAAACTGTATAACCCTTTGCTGGTCGTAAACTATGACAAAAGCGCAGAATGTAATATCACATTTCCAACACTTCACATTTTTCCCAGTCTAATAATCTCGAAAAGCCCGGCGATAAACTGGTGCTATTTCAATCGCTCTTTCGGACATGGCTGCTCAACTATTCGCCTAAATAGCCAATATTTTTTAGAGTATTCATAGTAGTAAATAAGTTTGGAGGGTTGGTAAGGTAGGAAGCTTGCTTTACTCGCCTCGCATTTTTGTAACAAGCTGGTTTTAAATAACCAGGTGCGGCGTAATAATCAAGCCACTGCATCAATTGATATTGTGGGTTGCAGCATAGGATTGTTTCAATTTCTGCATGACATCGTTTTGGGCTAAATGAGACCGGCCAACGGTTATGTCAGATTAAACTTAAAATCATTGTCAGCCTGATAGCGCCAGACACCCAGAGGTAACTATGAATTTCAAACTATATTCGGATGAACTCGCACACGCAGATCAAGACTGCATTATTGCCGGGGTGTTCAAATCAACAGAGGCAACCAGCCAAAGCCAAGCTTTCAATAACCTGGATAGCGCTAGCAATGGCCAGCTAAGCCAAATGCTGGCCAGCCATGATATCGCCACAGTAGCTGGCAAAACCACATGGTTACACCACCCTGCCGGTATCACCAGCCCACGGCTGCTATTGGTTGGCTGCGGTGTGGCTGATGAGCTGGATGCTGGTAATTACAGCAAGGCGTGTATCGCAGCCGGTAAAGCTTTACGCAACAGTCGTGCCAGTAATGCTGTTTGTGCTTTACCGGAACTAGCCGTCAACAACCGTACTGCCAGTTGGGCATTACAAACAGCAGCGCTGGACTTTGCGCATACCGATTACCGTTATACCCGTACCAAAAAACCTGGCAAAGACGCCAGCCCCGCTACCGATTATGTGGCTTTTGTCAGCAGCGCCAGCGAACAAGTGCTGCAACAAGCCAGCGCAATTGCCGCCGGCGTAAACAGTGCCCGCTATCTAGGCGACGCCCCACCGAATTTATGTACACCCATAGATTTAGCTCAACACGCTCAGCAATTGGCTGATAGTCAGGACAAAGTCACCGCCGAAATTTTGGATCCGGATGCCATGCACGAGCTGGGCATGCATGCTTTGCTGGCGGTTGGCAAAGGCAGTGTTAACCCACCGCGCTTGATTGCATTACATTATTGCGGTGGCGCTGAAGGTGCCAACCCTTATGTAATGGTTGGTAAAGGTATTACTTTTGATACCGGCGGCATTAGTATTAAACCCGCTGCCAATATGCAACAGATGAAATACGATATGTGCGGCGCCGCTTCAGTGCTGGGTGCTTTTGAAGCAGTTGTCGGGCTTAACTTACCCTTAAATATCACTTGTATAGTGGCTGCAGCCGAAAACATGCCGGACGGCAAAGCCTATCGCCCGGGCGATGTGATTACCACAATGTCTGGCAAAACTGTGGAAGTGCTGAATACCGATGCGGAAGGCCGCATGGTGTTGTGTGACGCCTTAACCTGGTCAACCCGCCTGAAGCCGGCGGCTATCGTTGACGTGGCCACTTTAACTGGCGCATGTGTTGTGGCTCTAGGCCATCATGCCTCGGCCATAATGAGCAAACACGATGACCTGGCTGAAGAACTGTTTTCTGCCGGCCAACTAACCCATGACCGTGCCTGGCAGTTACCGCTTTGGGACGATTACCAGCAACAGCTGGACACTGAGTTTGCTGACATGAGAAACGTTGGCGGTATGCCGGCGGGCAGTATTACCGCCGGGTGCTTTTTATCACGCTTCGTTGAAGATCAGCGCTGGGCACATTTGGATATTGCCGGGGCCGCCTGGCAATGGGGTAAAAATAGTGGTTGCACCGGCCGCCCGGTACGGCTACTGACCCAATGGCTGGTTGACCGGTGCAACTGATTATCGCTATCTGGTTAAAGGACTGAACAAAGTATTAGTTCTTTATGAAATCAATGTACTTTGCAAAAAAGACATCCGGATCACCATTTGCAATAGAGACATCAAAAATACTTAATGGATTAATATCGAAGTCAGTCAGTGATTTTAATTTCCCGACAACAAGAATTTGGTCATTATTTACGTGAGCCGAAGTCAGGAGCACCGAACTATTGTTCCCATACCCCTCAAAGACTGATGCGTGAACCGCATCTCCATTGGCTTTAAATTTTGCAATATAAGCACCAAAACCAGGTGAAGAAGATGGAAGCACAGTGCCATTCCCGAATGAATAAACTGAATTTGTGATACCCATTATCAATAGCCCTTCATTGCTGTCCTCGCCACTGTTAATTTCGATTTGCTTTAAAAGGATTTTTTTGGGGAAGGTATCTCCATCTTCTGTCGGGACTATTGTCTTTTTCCAAATGACACTATTGCTAGTGTCCACTTTTACCAAAAAAGCATCTTCATCGGTCGGACTACTGGAATTTAGAAAAACCGACCCACTTTTCAATATGGTTCCACGAAAATCCCCTCCCAAATAGATATTGTCATGCTCATCAATATCCATCCCACTCAGGGTAAACGCACTGTTCTCCCCGCGATGTAAGCTTAAGATTGTTTGGAATCCTACGGTTGTCTCAAGATAGCGGCGCAGCACATAGGAGACATTATTTTCGGTCAAATTCAGCACCACATTGTCATCAGAGTCCAGAACCATACTGTTCACTTTCAAATTATCTGTGCTGGCCACATGTCTCGCATTCAGCCATTCCCCTGAAAGATTGAGTTCCCCAAAAAATGAATTTGCAGGACCAGTTGTTAATACAACCTCCCCGATCGGCCTTTGAAAAACTATCTGTCCATTGAACTGGCCCGAGACAACAGGGTTTCCGTTGTTTTTTATGCCAACATCCATAATTTCGACATATCCGCTTCCCGAATTAATTTGATTAACCCAATTGAACCCCGCGTCTTGATCATAACTGACCACAAAGTTGCCCAATGTGCTTAAAGCATCCATCAATTCCTGGTTTTCACCAAGGTCGAAGTCGACTATGTATTTATAATGACCAGAAACAACGATGTTGTTTTCGGCATCAGTGTTCAGATGCAGTGCTCGAACAATGTTTCCATCATCGCCTAGTTTGCGTGCCCAAATTAACCTTCCGTTTGGTGAATACTTGGCAATGAACGAACTGGTCCGTAAAAACGGATGGTCAAAAGGTGCGACAGGTGCTGCCGTCAGTAAATTCACATCAGGTGATGGATCCATATCAATGGAGCCATTAAAAAACCCAATCACAACCAGATTCCCAAGATCATCAATAACAGAATCATTAACACGCAAATAGTAGCTATGATTTATATCATTCACATCGGCTTCCAGAACGCTGACATATTCCAGCCCTGGGTGAGCATTTTGCGCCAGGGAAGACATTGCATACAAAAGACACAATAAAAACAGGGTCAATCGGTTCATAAAACACTCCAGGCACAGCTAGTCACAATTATGTAACGGGGATAAAGAAATAAGCGATCTACTGATTACCCATGAAATACAGCATAAGTGTTCACCATAGTTCCAGCATGATCATCGGCAATTCACGTATTGCCCAAATCTTTTGTTTAATTCATAGCTGCAGAATCTGACCGAGTACCACTTCCTGATCAAGGTGTGAACAATGACAAAACAAGGACAAATTTGTGACTGGCCATATTGCCTTGTTTTATAAACCTTTTCCCTGGTTCAGCGAGTCACTCGAACCAGGGAAAACTCTTTGCATATGTTTAGTCAGCAGAAAGACATAAAGCGTAATCACAAAATGATGTAACAATTTTTGTTGTTGCCTTATATAAGCCAATTGAATGACACGGGCGTACCCCTGGCAAATAGAAAACAGCTTAATGCATAGGAATTTTGATGAAACATAAATCCAGTTTCAGCGGGGGTGCATTAGCAGACCTGGTAATTATTATGGTTGTGTTGGTTACTATCAAACAAACCATACTACCCTATAGCCAGTTATACGCTGGCCCAATCTCCACGCTATCTGCGATGATCCTGGGGACTTATTTGCTCAGGCGTCGTGGGCTTAACTGGTATGCCTTGGGCCTTAGATGGCCGAAAAACCTGCTTAAAACAATCGCTTTAACAGCACTGACCTTTATTGCAGTAGCAGTCGCTGCCAGCTTAACCCAATGGCTGATAGGTTATGAGTCTATAGGTACCAGTGGTCGCTTTAATCATGTTGAAGGCAATCTGACTGCTTATATCGGCATGCTTATACTGGTTTGGACACATGGGTCTTTTTTTGAAGAGCTGTTGTTTCGTGCATTTATTATTAATCGGATGAGCACCGTATTGGGAAATAGCTTAGCTGCTGATATCTCTGCGGTATTTTTTTCTGCTCTGTTTTTTGGTTATCGCCATTATTATTATCAAGGCTTCAATGGTGCGTTACAGACAGGCATGATTGGTTTAACACTGGGATTTTTATATATTTGGTTTGGCCGAAAAAACATTATGCCGCTAATTTTCAGCCACGGGATAATTAATACCATTGGGCAAACGAGAAGGTATTTGGGAGGTGGGGATTAAGCTGAAGTTTTGGGGCACCCATCATACATAGCCAATACCCTACAGCATCTTTAGCTATCCGCTCAGTAGATTTAATGCAAGCACATTATATAGATCATATCCTGCATGACATGCGCCGCTTTTCTGATGCCTAACGAGTAAACCATGCCTACCTAATTGTGGGTGCACTATGGTTTCTCGAAAGCAGAACTGCAGTTTTGATGGTTATTTCTATGGCCATATTGTCAGCGGAAGTGGCTCACTTTGCCACCACGGAAGGCACTCAATACCATCCTCACCATTGAAAAACGACGCGCCTGAACCAGTACACGATGAGTAGAGCTTAGCAGATACACTATCGATACTCTGCTGAAGAATGAAGCACTCCATCAACTCAAGCACTTGCAACCCTTCGCCATTCAATATGTTGTTTCTGGCATGCCAGGTCTGCTTGCCTTCCGTGCAAGGGGACACACCAAATTGTTTCTCGTGCTCGAAAACCAAAAACAAGAAACTCTTTTGAGCAATACACTGACTTAGCGCTTCGCCTAACTTCAGGTTACCCAGCTTACTGCTTGCCAGTGGTTCCGTTTGATAGCGCTGTTTCTCTAGTTTTTCCAAACGCGGCTGTACCCGCTCATAAAACTCGTCGTCTGTCTCATCTTCGCCCATGCTTGCGATAAGTTGCCCATATTCTTCCATCGCTTCTGGACTCATGTTGTGCTTGGCAAACTCGTCTCTGAAAACACTGGCAAACGGATAGTCGACCACATTACTCGTGTATGAGTTTGCATCCAGCAACTGCTTAAGAGTTGAATACGTTACTGCACTTTTTTCTGCAATGAAATCAATCGCTGCTTTGTGATAGTCGACTAGCGAGCGTTTTTTAGAAAACTTAAGCCGTACAAAAAGCAAAGTGTATTTCGGGTTTGTTCGACTTACCATCAATTCCTCGACTGACGACTGCCCTGCACTTTTCAGGTGCTCGGACAGATCATTCTGACTGTCGAAAGTAACCAGATGCCTTCCATCCAATGCGTAATAAAAAACCTCTCCGGTCTGATCCAACTCCACCTTCGCATGGGGACTGTTGCTGCCCGACAGACCACCTAGATAGGTGAGCACAGCCAAGATATCTGAACCGTCATCCCGCAATGATGACCAGAAGGAGGTAAAAAACCCCTCACCATCTTGACCATAGGTCATTTCGCTGACCTTATTGTTATTCCCTTCCACGATGGCAACCACTTTTGAGGCGATGGCCTTGATATCTAATCCCGGCTTTTCGTTGCAAAAGAAAAACGATGCTGTATCCATTGATCAAGCCTATCTCCGAACTCTAACATTGCATAACACAATCGACCTTAAGTCCGAGGTTAGCATCTATGGACAGCACAAGTAGTGTCAGTCACTATTACACGTCAGCTTATTCAGTCACCTCCAGGATATCAAACACCTTAGGGCCATACTGTGGCAGCCGGTGCTTCTTAACTACAGTGGCCATTATTTTGAAGAGGCCCAGCCTGCCCTTTATCTTTACTTTACCTTATGTCCGTGCCTGTCCTGTTTCTCGTTTTTGACTCTTGCTCCGGCTGATAATAGTGTGTGCCCAGATTCTTCTGGTCAAAGGATAGTTTGCCCTTACTCATCCTTGTTTGTCGTCTCCATGACTGAGCCATCCGGACTGATTAGGGAAAGCCCGACAACGCTACCTTGTTCATCGCGGTTGAACCGCACATTGGGCACGCTTGCGGATCTAGTGTTGGACGGAATCACTAAGGTATAAAGATCTTTTTCGATTTCCTGCATCTCCAGTTTTACCCCCATACCCTCTCTCGTATACTTCAAGACGCCATCATCCAGACTGATGGTGCGCACACCGTAAACACCGACATATTCAGCCATAGCCGCTTCATCGACCGGCGGCGAAATGGCCGCCTCTTGTTTGCTGTCCAGGTTCTGTAGTGCCTGATTCAGCTCCTGTGTGATCGCAGCATCCCCAGTACGCTCCAGCAGGGTTTCCAGGGCCAATTGATGCGCTGCGTCCAGGGCTTCTTTAGAGCTGACCGATACGTCGGGCTGCACCCCACCTTCGCGCCAATTGGTATTGGTCTTTGCATTCACCACCCGGCCGATAGGTACCACCGCCAGCAGCCCATCCGCCAGCGGGAACAGACCCGCGCTATGTGCACCGCGATAGCCTTGCTCTCCAGTTGCCTCCCCGACCAGGATGGCGCGTTCGAAGGTTTGTAAGGTATACGACAAATTCCGCGCGGCTGAACCGGTGAAGGGGTCGATCAGGACATAGAGCGGGACATGATCCAGCCGTTTTCCCGGTAGGGTCTCCTCGGTGTAAAACTCATCTACTACACCCACTGCCTGAAAATCACGCTTGTAGAGATACGTGCGGCCCTCCGGAAAGAAGTAACTCATCAGGTAAGTGATAAAACCGCCGACGCCACCCGGATTACCACGCAGGTCAAGAATCACTGCATCAGAATGAGCCAGAAAAGCCATGGCCGCGTCGACCGTTGGTTTTGCCGGATCAAGAGCAGGAATGCGATCCAGCCGCAGATACCCTACATTGCCTTCCAGGATTTCCAGCCTGGTAAAGAAGAAATTCTGTCTTTTGTCTCCTGCTAAACTACCGATGTCAGGAGCAGCATCGTCGTCCTCCAACCATTCCTTCATGGTTTCGCGACTGTTTGGACCATCCAACAGAGGCAATTCCGATGCCATCGCCTGAAATGTCTCGGAGTTATACATGATGCCGAAATGCGCATCTTGCGAAGCCTCCCGCAAATCGAGGGTCAATTGCCTGGCGAACTGCTGCGGGTCCTCCAGCTCTTGATAAGCATGGCTCGCATGTCGCTCCCGGATATTGTCCATGATCTCCTGCGCCTGGCTTTGCAGCACATAAAAGTCCTCTACGCGTTTGAGTAAACGCTGAATGATAATTTCCTTTTGCGCTTCGCTAAGCACTGTGGTGGCCTGTAGTTCACCCTGTCGCGCAGCACTCTGGCTGTAGGCTGTTGAAGCCAAACCAAAGCTGAAAATAAAAAGAACTGTAACAATAACCTGTGTTTTCATGATCCTGGATTCGTTAATTTCAAACTGGATCGAACAATAAACGAACACCCAGGTCGGTATCCTGAAGAAAAGGTTTTTTTTAGGTATTTAATGTATATTTAGCCACAAATGAAACACTCTGTAACCACATCAAACGTTCAAAAGCCGCTATCCACCGAGGAACAGATTCCCTGTGACAAGCCCTTCTGGATCGGGAATAAGTTGATTGAGCCACGCTTGAACCAGATTGCATCTGAAAACCGGGCCACACATGTTGAACACCAGGCCATGCAGGTGCTTTTGTTGCTTGCTGCTCATCCCAATCAGGCAATATCACGCGAAGAGATCCTCGAAGCTGTTTGGGCGAAAACCACACCGAATGATGAAGGTCTGACACAAGCGATCTGCAAGCTGCGAACAGCACTCGGCGATAACCCAAAAAAAGCGGTTTTCATTCAGACAATCCGAAAGGTAGGCTATCGCCTGATTGCACCTGTCTCCTTTGCTTCTGCGCCACCCTCGAAGGCCATTAAACACTCAGGCCGTATTCCAAGGCGATCCATTCGCATACAGGTGCATGGACATTGGGTTGTAGCGGCGGCCCTTCTGTTCCTGACACTTTTTGTTATCTCGCTCTTCTAACAAGCAACCCCTGGTTTCGAGTATAGATTTAGGACAGGCACATTTTATAGATCACATCCTACGCCATAGCTGCTGATTTTCAGATGCCAAGATAATTTTGTCCTGGTATTTGCCCCATTCTCATGACTCTCGGATGAAGATAACTCAGATTTATAGGTTTTCAGTGATTCTATTGCTTTTTGAATCATGCCTGTCCTGTATCTTCGCCCGTTCTGTTTCTTGTTTTCTACTGTTCAAGGGCTAGATCGCATACTGCACGGGAAGCATGGGCGATTTCATTGACCGGCAGGTGGTTGCCACAACTCGACCTTATTTCCCTCAGGGTCAATGACCCAGGCAAATTTGCCGTACTCAGATTCATCAATCTTGTCGAGTACGTTGCAGTCTTCCTGTTTGAGCATCTTGACCAGAGCGTGAAGGTCTTCAACACGGTAATTGATCATAAACGAGGCGTTGCTCGGAGCAAATTGGTCGCCTTCCTCCGAACCTACCGACCAGACAGTCGTTCCGCCTGTGGGCTTGCCCTCCGAGTCAGTCCAGGAAAACGCGGTACCGCCCCAAGCCTGAACATCGATACCTAGATGACGCTTGTACCAGGCTTGCAGCGTAGCTGCATCCTTTGCTTTGAAGAAAATACCGCCGATGCCTGTGACTCGCTTCATGTGACTCTCCAATGTGCATTAGTTGGGAGTGGATATTGGGAACCCCCATCACTCGTAGCCAATACTTTACAATATTTCTCACTATCCAATTTGACGATTCCAGACACTCATCGCTATGTAATCTCAAATAGTGGGTGTCCTATAATCTATAGTCTATTGAGCAGAAATTTATGCTTTCTATAGCAACCACTGACATAATCCGATACCAATTGAAACTGGCAGAATAGTTACACAAGCCAGCACACTCAGACAGCCAACCTTGTCATTATGGGAAATAGCCTGCCCGTGAACATTATTCGCTAGCCAGACACGGTGGCAGTCATGGCAATAAAGCTTTTTTAGCCCGCGATTCCAGGCTTTAATCGTTCTGGGATTATGCGTGCTTAGTTTTTTACAGCGTGAGCAGCTAAATAATTTTTCTTTAGGTTTCTTCTGTCGGTTTAATAAAAAAAATGCAATGGCAGCAAAAACACCATAAAACCAGACATTCTCTATAGTGCCTGAGCGATAATACCCAAACGCAGCCATAGCTACTGAACCAATCAGGATTAGAAATGAAACATAATCAATAATATCTTTCCTGGGTGGCTCTGTTCGAATTATCTGCATTGCAGGTGATGCATTAGCAACATCTTGAATCACAACGCTTTTAGCTTTAAGCCTTTGCTGGGAGTCACGCATCGAGTCATACAATACGCTATCACCTACCTGAGGTCTGCGACCTGCAGTTTTAACACTGCTTATATGGAAAAACAGCTTCTCTGAACCATCATCCGGCTGGATAAACCCGAATCCCTTATCGTCCCGCCATTGATTAATAATTCCTTTCATAACCTCCCACCTTATGTAATTGATGCCGCTATTTTACTTGCCTTATGAGTGGATTTTGGACAGCCAAAGCCTATAGATCATATCCTACACGATATCTGCTGATTTTCTGATGCCCAACTGATCCAGGCAAGAACAAGGCTTTCCCAAGTGATCGGAAAGTCACAACTATTCCCAGTGTTGCCATCAATTAGGCGCAAATTTTCTATAAGGCATCGCCACTGCCAATCGGTTGACTCCGCAGCTCAACTAACAGGGTATCTGTATTCTGCACTGAAAATACTGACACAGGGCCGGGGCTTTTTCTTACAGAGTCAACTTGTCTAAACTCGCTGATAGCCTTAGGATGGTTGGTGCTTATCGTGTGCGTGTTTTAGCAATACCTTAAAAAACATACCAGTACATGCGAAGCAACCAACGCATAACAACCCATTTTAATAATAATACGGAGAAGAGGTATGCAATTATCTAGAGTAATAACCGGTATTTTATCCCTTTGTGCAGTAACAACCGTGTATGCGGTGTCACCAGAGTATGCTGCTCAGGCAGATGTTATAAAACAGCAGAATGATGCCGATATGATGCAACGCAGCAACGCGTTTACACGCAGTGCACCGAGCGTCGGGACAAGCGTGGGCCCCAGCATAAGCTTTGGACCTGGCCCTGCACCACTGGCCCCAAACCCAACAGAAGATGACGTTGGTGACGTGGATTCTTTTGGCAAAAATGTAATTTTTCTTGGCGTCAAGCAAACTGCAAACGTCAGTCTGCAGGCAGATTGCAGCGGTGTTGATCCCACAGATCCTGGAGCCTGTATTGAGTTACCAGCTGATCTTTCACAGAACACCAGTGTTGACGAAACTGAAGTGGCAACGTTTGTGCTACCCAAAAAATCAACCAATTCACTGATCTGCTTTACTGTAACGATGTTCTCCAGCTGGAACTGGATCAATACCACAGGCGCATCAGAGTTCGCGTCTATGACGGTGAACCCACGTTTCCAGATTGAAAATGATACTCTTAATGGTCTGACCGATCCCAACACTGGCTTGCCCTTTAACGGTCAGCTGTTTACCAACGGGCCATCAGGGCTGAGCACGTTCTTTCAATTTCGAAACTTGGAAGCCGGTGATTTTGAATTTAATGCTCCAAGGCTTGGCCGGGATTGTACAGCCGGGCTGATCAGTCAACGTGTATTAAGGGACGTCTATGGCTTAACCGACAAGCAGGCCAGAGATTTCTTCAAGAAAGAAGAAACCAGAGTAATCTTTGGCGTTCGCGGGAACATTTCCAGCGTGGATTCAGCCAACTTCTCTTACGGCATCCGGTTGTATGGTGATAAGTAAACGCTAAACTGATTTTAGCTGAAAGCCGGGCTGAGCGCTGTTCAACCCGGTTTTTATTTGAAAGTTGATTTAGGACGGGCACATTGCACAATTTTATTTTCGAATAATGCCTGTCCTGTCCAGGCACGAGTATAGCCAGCTGTTTTAGCCCTTTTGATTGACTTGTTATACGTACCCTAGTTATTTTCACGATGCCCATAACTTAATGCTCGGGTAATTTCCCATTTATTATTTGTATTGCGCCAAACAATTACAAAATCAGCTTTTCCTTCACATTTTTTGGTTTTATTTTGACAAAAAACATGAACCCCTTCAGTGATTGCACCGAACTCTTTAATTCGGTGCACATTAAAGGAACCAGCAACAAGTTTACGAGTATAAACACCACATGCATTGTTTTTAGTATTTGAGATCATAGTGTCACGATCCCAAGTTACACCGCCGTTATCATGGTAAAACTCTACGTCAGGAGAAAAAAAGCTGGCATGTTTATCTAATTCTTTAGGATTCTGGCAGTTATTAAAAGATTCAAAAAGCTCTGTATCAAGAGCTTTCATTCTGTCTATCAAAGGAATTTCATTAGCCAATGATGACATTGAATAAAATGTTAATAAAACCATACATAATTTTTTCATAGAACCTCGACTATTGCTGTGTGCGTATAACCATTGATTATATTGACCACTTGCAACGATATTGCAGCTTTTACCAATATCGTGCGAAAATCATATTACAACCATGCTGTTCGCATTAGACTATTAGGACAGGCACATTGCATAGGTCATATCCTACAGAATCATGCCTGCCCTGTCCCGTCCTGTTCTACTGAGAAAAATCTTGAAGATATGGTGGAAGCGAACAGAACTCATCAATTTCATATTCGCTGGCGAACGGGAAAAAGTAGATATAATCGCTAACGCATTGCTCATATTCGTAGTCGATAAAATCACCACCACCATCATCTCCACCACCACCTCAACCACTCCATGCATATAAAGAAAATGTTGTTATATATCTGCTTTGGAACGGGACGCCGGGATTTTCCCAAGATGTGTAGCTCACGTGTACATTATAGGTGCCCACAGGCCAGTCTCCTGTACTCATAACTTCCTGCTCATGATGAATTACACAGTTAGATTGTGCAGGAAATGTTGTCTTGAGTCGTTCAATATTTCCCGTAGAAGCATGAGTAAAGATGAAATTTGCTGAAGTATTTGGCTGAACAACCCCTGTGGGGTAAATCACGGTCCCAACGGGGTATGCAGCATTGTTACTAATGCCATGCACCCAGACATGTGAGGGTTGCTGACATGTTTGGGCGAAGGCATTAACTGAAAACGCAGAAAGTGCGAGCGCGAATATATAAATGAATCTATTAATCAAAATGAATCCTCCTGATTGCTAATTACTTCCTAGATTGGCATATACTTCTTGTCCGATCAGTATGTCCCATTGTTGGAACCATTTTGTTAATTTTTTGTTTCGTCTGAGAGAACAAATAAGACACCCTGAAGTAAGATTATTAAGACATGCACATTGCATAAATCTTATCCTACAGAATCATACCTGTCCTGTATCTTCGTTATTCCATTTTCGAATGATGCCTGTCCTGTATCTTTACTTTTTTTGTCCTATATCTTTCCTAATAATAGAGTTATTGCACGAGTACAACTACTTCGGCTTGCGCGTACCGTGAATCTTGTAGACCTCAGCCCACGACTCTTTGTCCTTGGACCACTCCAGCTTCCACTCAAAGGAGTTTTCTTGCATATCGAAGAAGGTAATTCGGCCGAAGAACCCCTGCGGGTTAGCGATATCCGACAGCATTACTATCTCTTCATCCGTTGACGTGGCAGTAAACGATGCCGGTGTAGTCGATTGCACCGTGAGCCAGGTCATGACCCATTGCTCGGTGGTCGGATTGTAGATTCTTAAGTTGGTACCGCGCTGCCGTTTGCTTTCATCCTCAACCGCTTCGGAGGCTGGCGGAGACATATAGTCGTCACGTATGCCCCAGCCGTCAAATGACCAGTAGAAGCTCCAATCCGCATCTTTTGAGGGCTCCCAGGAACTGCCATCTTGCCGCAGGCGCTCTTCGGTTGTGGACCAATAACCGATCAGTTTCGACCAATGGGCCAGCTCCGGTGGCGCACCCTCTGCCACACCCTTCTCGCCCGCACTCAACGTGGATACGCTGCCGAGGATAAAGGTCATGACCAACAACAATCGAATCATGGTTTTCATAATGTCTCCGCTAAGCACCGAAAAGTAGATTTAGGACAGGCACATTATATAGATTTAGCTATTTCGCTGAATCATGCCTGTCCTGTTCTATATCCTGTTCTATATCGGTATCGAATTAATTGAATTCATTAAAAATGATAATCACCATGTGCTCTGCAATCTAAAAGCCATTATCCAGCCCTGGTGTTGCATCCCCACCTGAACCAGTATCGATATCAATATGCTGTATAGCCGTGGAAACGACAGTTTCATCATCTGTGACAACTAAAAAGACACTGTAAAACCCATCATCCTGGTAGGTATGTTGGGCGATTGGTGTGTTTGACGGGCCTTGTATATGACCATCACCAAACTCCCAATAATAGCTAATCGACCCACCATCTGGATCGAAGCTATTTTCCGCATTTAAGATAATTCCACGCTGGCCATCATGCGTCAAATTGAACTGGGCAATTGGGCGCTGTTCCCATGGCACCTCGATTACCAGCGTGATGACTTCATCATCACCACTTGTATCATTATTATCTTCATCAAGCTTAAGTTTGATATAGATTCCATCAAAAGGATTGGTAACAACATCAATAATTTGCTGTATGTCAGCATTGACCACATCAAATGGAGCCTGATCAATATTGGTCAGAATATCAAACAAGTAGCCTTGACTTAATCCGTTCAGCTCAAAAAGCTGCACCATTTCCTGTTCCACAGCATTTTTTATTCGGCTTTCGAGTGTATCTTCCAGAATGTCTAGTGGATTTTCACCAAATACTGACAGCAGCAACGAGAAAAAGCTACATCCGTTGATTCCGCGATTCAGGTCAACATCAAAACCAAATAACTCCAGAGAAAATGGAGATAGGCCATCGAACAGGCTAAAAGTAGCATTCGCCTCAACCCTGGTTAGGTCGACATCAACATGAGGGCGGGTAATATTACCAATAGCGCAGTGCACATCAAAGTCGAAATCCCCCCCGAAGGTTGTGATTTTGATATCAATCAAACCGCCGGGACGCCCTGTCAGTTCGAGAATAATGTCTCTTTCCAAATCCACATCTTCACTTCGAGTCAATGGAAGAACGCTGATTACTGCTTCAATATCTTCTTCAAGATCAAGCCGGAACCGTCCGATCTCGTTGAATATCGTTCGAATACCCACCCCCACCGGGTCAGGTTCTGAAATCGTAACGGCATTACGACCGGCATAGAGAATCTTGATATGCTCCTGGGCTATAACTGCAGTCGTGCTAAAAATGCCATATACGGGCAGCAATAACAATAGAACTATTTTCCTTGTCATGATTTTAACTCCTTTTAGTAGATTTAGGACAGGCACATTATATAGATCATATCCTACGCCATGGCTGCTGATTTTCTGATGCCCAACTTATTATTGTTGGATTATGCTGACTACAGTATTTCCTGGATTCTCCTATGACTGTTGCCCGTTCATCACTTGTCTCATTGGTTACA
The DNA here is from genome assembly GCA_021772985.1 of Gammaproteobacteria bacterium. GTDB lineage: Bacteria > Pseudomonadota > Gammaproteobacteria > Xanthomonadales > Wenzhouxiangellaceae > JAJFKX01. The sequence continues at coordinate 1,241 of JAJFKX010000058.1, read as the reverse complement.
ACACCCTATTACCATGTCATTGGGCGTTGTGTTAGGCGGGCATTTTTGTGTGGGGTTGATTCATTATCAGGACGATCATATGAGCATCGCCGGAGCTGGATAGTTGAGCGCCTGGCTTTACTGTCATCAGTATATGCTATCGAGGTTTGTGCCTATGCAGTGATGAGTAATCATTACCATTTGGTGATTAAATTAAATTCTGAAATGATCGATACCTGGTCGAACGATGAGATATTGGATCGCTGGTGCTCATTGTATGCAGGGAATCTGCTGGTTCAACGCTATCGAGCCGGTGAATCCTTAAGTGTTGGTGAGCTATCGGTGGTCTCGCAACTGGTGGAGATGTATCGCAATCGTTTGGCTGATCTTTCCTGGTTTATGCGAGGCTTGAATCATGACATAGCCTGTAGAGCCAATGCTGAAGATAATTGCACCGGTCATTTTTGGGAAGGTCGTTTCAAGTCGCAGGCGTTGCTGGATGAGCAGGCCCTGATAAGTTGTATGGCCTATGTTGATCTGAATCCGATCCGCGCAGGCATGGCCGATACACCAGAGCAATCGGACTACACTTCGATCCAGCAACGAATCGATGAGCTGGAAAAAGATACAGCCACAAAGATAATCAACACAGAATTATTATCGAATGTGGTTCCAAGCCTGTTCGGTTTTTCCGCTCGATTGGATGATGATCAAGGCCTGCCATTTTCACTAACCGACTATCTGGAGTTGGTTGATTGGAGCGGACGGGCGATACATCCACAAAAGAGAGGTGCAATTGCCGATGATGTACCACCAATACTGCTGAGGCTCGGCATTGCTCCAGAGCATCTGCTGCGCTACCTGTCCAAGCAAGAACACGGCTTTGCTCAAGTGATAGGAAAAGTCACAACTATTCGCAGTGCCGCCAATCAATTAAGCGCAAGTTTTCTAAAAGGTATCGCTGCTGCCAATCGGCTGTTTCCGCAGCTCAACTAACCAAGCATAAACCCAAAAGTAAATTAATCGGCATCTGTCGAGGTTTGACGTGTCTGGGATTTGATTAATCCAGAGAAGATTTAGGACAGGCACATTATATAGATCATATCCTACGCCATGGCTGCTGATTTTCTGATGCCCAACTGATAATCGTTGGATTATGCTGACTGCAGTATTTTCTGGAGCATCCTATGACTGTTGCCCGTTCCTCACTCGTCTCAATGGCTGCAACGCCCTATTACCATGTAATTGGCCGTTGTGTGCGG
>JAJFKX010000057.1 GCA_021772985.1 Gammaproteobacteria bacterium | reverse complement strand
GTTTTTGACCAGTCTGTAATAAACGTACAGCTTCTAGTTTGAACTCACGGGTATATAGTGTTCGTTTCGACATCGGTTACTCCTTTGAGACAATATTGTCTCTTCTTTGGAGTGTCCGTTAAACTGAGGAGGTCCACCCATAACTTTACTTCATTACCGAACCCAAAAGTTTTCCTTCTCTGGCTACCTACCGGGCTGAATATCAAATCATGGGGCTATATTGTATTCATGTTTTGGCGGGGCGATAAGGTTAATTGATTTATACCTTGGGTTATGGGTGTCTGCTTACGGCCAACAAGAGTAGACTATTTTGATGGGCAGAATGATGTTTCGTTTGATCTATTTAAGATTTCCAAAAGCTTATTTATGCTTACGAAGTAGAAAAACGACCATCAAAACTATGTGGTGATGTCATCCTACAAAGATATATAGATTTCAGAAATGTCAGAGGGAACACTGGTGACATGGTTATAGGTGAAAGGGAAAAGAAATCTCTCATACCTTCCGTTTGGAGATACTTATGAGCGTTGAAACTTTTGTTAAGGAGTTGGCCAATCTGTCATTTGATAATACTTTTAACCCTTACTCAGAGAGGTGCGAGGTATATGATTATTTTAATGCTCCCCAAAAGCGCCGACAAATGCTAAAAAAGATACTTCACGCAGCTTGTCAGATAGACGTTGATGCAATTTGGATTGGAAGGGATTTGGGACATAAAGGAGGCCGGCGAACTGGTTTGGCACTTACTGATGATGTGCATTTACCCCATCACATCAGCAGGTGGTCCGTTGAATGTGATCGCCCTACCAAAGGAAATGCCATTCCTGAAAGAACCGCTGCTGTCATTTGGGATGTTTTGCAACAAATATCATCACCTGTTTTCTTATGGAATGTGTTTCCACTCCATCCATATGTATCCGGTTCTCCATTCAGCAACCGATCTCACAATGCCAAAGAGAGAAGGGCAGGAGAAGAATTGCTATCAATGTTAGTCGAATGCCTGCAGCCAAGGAGATTAATAGCGATTGGAAATAATGCGCAAAGTGCTGCTAATAAATTTGAGGGTCGTTGTAAGGTATTTAAGGTTCGACATCCAAGCTATGGCGGGCAGAATATCTTTCTAAATCAAATTAAATCACTCTACAATATTGAACCACGTAACAAGGCACTGCGCTGATTAGTTGGGGAAATAGACACCCCTTTAACTTCATAGAAGGGCATTCACTAAGCAATGCTCCCAAATCAGGAGCATTGTTGTTTGTATTATTGGTGTTTCAACACAGCGGTTGGTATAGGGAATAATGCAAGTCCTAGAATACCACCACTGGCAACCACCGCCACAAGTTGTGGCCAAGTGAAAGTAAGGTAGACACCGTTACCTTGATCAATCAGTGGGAGTAAACCGGCGTAAGCGGTGAGTAATGCGCCCCAATAGGCAAGCCCAAGTAGTGCCATCGCGCCGGCAGGCCCCAACGAAGTGGCGGCGGCCATCACACCACCGGCAGCGGCGGCGATCTCTTCGATTGCTTCGCCACCTTCCGGTAGTTGTTTGATCACTTCGTGATCGACTCGGACTACAATTCCCCATAATTCGGCCGAAACATGAAAGTGTTTTTCAAACACATTATCAGCTTTAAGGATATTGGCATTATTAGCTGTAAAGGTCTTGGTATGAACGGGTTGAGATTCAAAACTTAATGCCAAGGCTCGTAAGCTTTGTAGCACAGCGGCTTGATGTTCCGGCTTGATTTCGAGTCCCAAGTTGCTCATAACTTCAAGTGGTGAATTAATAATCGCAGCACGTTTTGCAGGGTTGTTTTGTGCCGATTCAAAGTAGTCCAGCATTTTCTGCGTTTGCGGATTCAGAGCTACATCATTCATTTTAAGATTCTCAATTTATTGTTGATTTTCGGGGCTAAACTTTGCACAACGATATTTATAACTCAAGTAATAACACTTCTGCTAGAAGAGAAGACTATACAGTATAGTCCCAAAATCAAGTGCAGGATTTTGAGTCGTGAACGGCAGCTTAGGGCAAGTAGCGACTGCCTGAGCGGAAGTTCAGACACCCACTTCTTTTTCGCCATGGTGACATAGACACCCGTTTCTTTTACGCTATATGAATAGCACACCAGCAAAACTATGGGGTCTGGCCTTTTTCATGTCGGCATTAACGGTGTAGAAATACCCAACTCAAAAGTCATGGGTGTTGGGGCATCTGTTTGCACACCGTTGAGTTCCAGTCTGAGTTGAGGCGTTCATAACCTGAGATCAACCGAGCAGGCAAATCTAATTGCAATAGAGGCAACGTGCTAGCATTATTGTTTCACGTTCATAGCCATGATGAGTGAGATGATGATTACAACCTGGTTGAGGATTGGTATAGCAATATTCACGGTTGCTGTCAGCGGCTGTTCTATGGATCAATCCGGCCAGCGGAAAGATGGATTTGTCACCACCAGCGACGGGGTTAAATTGTATTATGCTGAACAGGGTCATGGCCCTGAAGTATTAATCGCACCCGTTGGCTTTTATCTTGAGCCACACCTTCTCAATGCCCTCTCCGGCTACGGCCGTGTAATTTTTTACGATCCGCGTAATCGCGGCCGCTCTGGTGCAGGTGACCTTGATAAGGTTTCACTCGACCAGTCAACAGCGGACCTTGAGACTTTACGTGAAGCGTTGGGCGTGGAAAAAATGGCCCTGTTGGGCTGGTCCGGGCTGGCTATGGAAATGGCAGTGTATACGCTGCAACACCCTGATCGTGTATCCAAGTTGATACAAATTTCACCAGTGCCGCCGGCTGCTTATATGATGAGCGAAGCCGAAGATACAACCAGCCATCGGATCGATCAATCCGCCATAGCTGAACTTGATCAGCGTTCCGAAGCCGGTGAGTTCACAAATTCACCGGAAGAATATTGCCGTCTCAGAAGTGCACTTGCCGACCCGGAATATTTTGTTGACCCGGCTTATATCAGCCAAATGCCTGATCTGTGTGTCTATGAAAATGAATGGCCAATCAATTTGTGGCGCTATTTTGGCAAGCTGCTTCCATCGTTTGGTGACTATGATTGGCGTGAAGATATGAAGCAACTGCACATCCCACGATTGATCATCCATGGCCGGGAAGACGGCATACCGCTGACTGGTGCAGAAGCTTGGACTGCAGGCTACCCTGAAGCACGCCTGCTGGTGCTTTCACCCTCTGCTCATTTTCCATATATCGAGCAAAAAGCAATAGTAATCGACGCGATACTTACATTTCTTGATGGTGAATGGCCACAGGATGCAGTTTCTATGCCTGCAGACTGAACAACCCAGCATAGCTTCGGAACAAGTATTACATTAATTGTCGCTAGTTCAATATCTGGATATTAAATAACGGGTATAGATACCTATTTCTTTAGTTGCCATATGAATAAGACACCAGCAAAAGCTATGCGAGTCTAGTCTTTTTCATCACGAACCCCTTGATATGTTCTAATTATTACGCCCAGCTTTTAAACCAATATGCCTCAATAATGGGGCAACATGAATAAACATTAAAGCAACAGCTTCTTCCTTGCATTTTATATTTTTGAGAAACCCCCAATCATCGTAAAGCTGGCCCACATCCAAGCTATCTGGTTGTGAACTCATATCATATAGTTTTTCGTCATCTATATCCCAATAAAAATCTTTATCCAGCAAAACTTTATCTACTCCAGCATCAGAGGAAATATGATCAAATATTAAATTTACTATATTTCTTAATTTTTCTAAATTGATTTCCATAAACCACCGCTGCATTGCTACCAAGATCCATTTATTGCTTCATAAGTTAAATTTAACTTATGCCTTTAATACATCCCAGATAAAACTCACCCCACCAAACACTCTCTCTGATAAGTTTTAAAAAGTGTAGTTTTATGTCAATTTTATTTTCGCCACATACCTCTCCATTCAGGATTCCAGCACCCCAAGAACAGATAAACGACCCTCTACAATTTCTAATTCCTTACCATCCAGCATCTCACATAGCCACTCTTGAAAAATTAAAAACTCTTGTCCATCTGCATTTATGAATATAAACGGCACTTCATCAGTAAATTTTGATTTTTCATACATCCCTAAATATAATCTTTCCCGTCTATCATCACTATCACAACCCCAAAGCAAACCTGGTAAAGGATTTTTCAAGCCTTTACCCTGCATTCTATCCTCAATAATTTCCTGAAAGAGAGGGCCTATTTTTAACATTATATTTATATTTTTCATAAGTTTTTTTAGCTTAAAAGTAATAACTCTAAGTGGATTTAATAAAAACATATGCAATTCTAAACGCCCATTCCTTTTTACCTACCTTGAATCTTCTACGAGTAAACGTTCTTATTAAATCTCTGCTTGGATACACCTTCCAACATCACAAGCAAACAAACATTGATTCCAATCAATCCTGCCATCACATGATGAAAATCTTTTGCGTTGTAGAAATGGTCTAACAACTCGTATAAACACTCTACACAACCATTTAACCAACTCAGTACTTTAGACTCATCACATTGAAAACCAACTCCAGGTAAGGATAACTTGCTTTTTAATCGCTCTGGCAATGTATCTAGCATTAAATTTGAGGTGGTTTCAAAAGTCCAACTACTGTGCATAATCCAAGGAGAGACAATATTATCTGCACCATCAATTGAAAGGTTGACAAATAAATCCAGCTCGAGGTTATCTATAAAATCCGCGTTTGATTCAAAATCTTTGTGGTTTTCTATCCATCTCTTACTCTTCACACATATCTCTTCTATAAAATTAAGCCGAGAACGGAAATTTTGCTTTTGAATCTCATTCAAACCTGAGTATTCATCAGATTTGAGCAATGCAGTCGGCAGCATTTTCTCTTGGATTTTGTATATGATCTTCATAATTTACTATAAACTCCTTGGCGGGAAGTCTTGGTAAGCTAGCCGTTCCCATTTTTCAAATTCTGACGGCAGCGTTTTGCAATGCCTTCTAATACTATTTAAAGCATCTTGCAAATTAATCTGTTTTTGTAATATCGCATTAAAATGACCAAAATCTGATGCACCATGTCTCGCACCAAATACAAATTGAGGTATTCTCTTAACGGCAAGGTCAAGATAAATCCTCCGGGCACTTCTAATTGCCTTTTGACATTTATCTCCATTATTTTCGTCATTATCTTCGCATTCATTATTAGGTCCTGTATTTTGGCATTGTTCAGCATCATCACTAATGCTTGCTATCAAACGAACACCACGATACAAAGCATAACACCCGCATAAAACTTCGCCTACAGGAGCCGGGCCATCAGCGGCCGCTAAAGCACCACATACTGCTAATGCATTCTGACCTGTTGGATCTATAGACCCAAGAGGACTCCCATGTACATATAAATAAGTATTTACACCATCCCCAAGCCCAATTGGATCACTCTCAATATACCTCCCCGTCCGCGGATCATAATCTCGATAGTAGTTATAGAAATACCCGCTTTCCAGATCATAATACTGACCGGGAAAGCGCAGGTTCAAAGTAAAACTTGTACCGTCCCCATCGTAATCTTCATTGGGAGAACTGTTGCCATAAGGCTGGGTCAGGTTGTCCCATTCCCACACGGTTACATCGTTCTGATCCCTGACTGCCCTGGGCGTTCCCAGGTGGTCAGTATAAACCTGATAAAGCACACCACCTTTATTCAAGCCCACCAGCAGATTATCCAACCAATGGTATTCTGTAATGACATTACCATTGTCATCATATTCACCCAGCAGCTGGCCGTTTTCGTTATATACAAACAACGTTGTACCACCGACAATACCAAAGGCAAAGTGTGTCTTTAACACCCGCTCTCCACGGCCATTGTGCAGATAATCACCAGTCACAGCTCCACCCATATTGGAGAACCCGATCAATCGCTGATTAGGCCCGTAACTCATAGCCCGAGAGCCGGTAAGTGCCTGGGTAAACTGTGTCATATTACCCATTTCGTCATAGCTGTAGGTTGACTGGAACCCGCCGGTTAACTGGTTGTTTTCCGGGTCCACGCTGTAAGTCGTGCCGAAGTTTTCGGTTAAGTTGCCGTTGGCATCATACAGCCAGGAATTGACCGTTTGTCCTAGTGTGTTTTCCGCATCAGCTATTCTGCCCAGGTTATCGTAGCTATATGATGTGCGCTCGTTTCCAATGGTAACGGTAGTGATTTCACCTGCCGCATTGGTGTTATAGCTTCTGGCTAAACCGTTGGTAAAACCGGTTGGGTCATAGTCCAGATCATATAGACGGTACTGATCTGTTGTCTGTGCATATTCAATCTTTGACACCGGACCAAAAGGCAAATATTCAACACTGGTAATCAGATCATCAGCAAGCGGAAACGGTGAGTTGGTTCCCAAAGCCATACCGGCAATCTGCCCAGCAGCATTGTAGCTGTAAATAATTTTTTTGCTGCTGGGATACTGAATGCTTTCCAGACGGCCATCGGCCGCATAGTTATATACAATGGTTAAACTTATCCCGTTGGTGATCTGTGTTTTCCCGATTACCCGCCCCAACCTGTCATACATCCAGCTGGTGCTGCCGGACTTATCCGTCATGCTGGTCAAGCGGCCCTTCCCTTTATTACCGCTATCGGTTTCGTCATAGCTGAAGGTAACGTTGAAAGTGCTGTCCGATGGATATTCAATGGTTTTCAACCGATTCAGATTATCGAAGGTGTAGTTGGTGACTACCAGACGTGCATCGGTCTACTGCGTGCGATTGCCTGCTGCATCGTATTGATAGCTGGTGGTTCCGGTATCCGGGCTGTCCAGCTCTTTGAGGTTATCCAGTCCGTCGTATTCATACCTGGTGATATGCCCCAACGGGTCGGTAACGGTAACCAGGTTGTTTCTGGTGTCGTAATCGTATTCAGTTCCCCCTAATGCCGCGTCGGTGACTTTGGTCAGCCGATCCAGTGCATCGTAGTCATAACCTGTGGTGCGATCTACCGCATCAATCAACTCTTTTTGATTACCAGCTGCATCATAATCAAATTCCGTGGCAACACTGCCGCTGTCCAACAGCTTATCCAGTTGCCCAAGCTTGTCATACACCCTGGATAAGGTGCGGTGCAGTGCCGCTGGCATCACACTGGTATCAAAATTTTCCTCGGTAATCCGGTTACCGGCCGCATCCAATGTATAGGTGATGTTATTGCCAACATTGTCGGAGATAACGGTCAACCGGCTGGCTTCATCATAGCCATATTCAATATAGCTGCCGTCTGCATGGGTAACCCTGTTCAGGTTACCTTTGGAATCATAAGCATAATGAATTGACTCGCCTTCGGCTGTAACAGTAGTCAGCCTGCCGCGAAGATCATAATCCAGATCGGTTTTGATGTTGTTGGGGTCTTCTATTCTTAGTGGCCTGCCGGCAGCATCGTATTTTAGAAATTCGGTAACATGCCCCGCCGCATTGGTAATGGTGTGCAGATCGCCTGCCAGATAATCCCCATTGCCTGCATCGCTGGTGTAATAGGCATAGCTAGTAATATCGGTGACATCGATTCGTGGTCCGTCAATGGTGCTTAACTTGCCAATTAATGCGACAGGACTTTGATAATAGCTGTAAGTGGTCACGCGGGTTTTTGAGGTCGCCGGATCAGTGACCGTTCTGGTTAACACCTGACCGCGGCTGTTGTAGGTGAACCCGGTTTTTTGCGCCACAGTCAGCGAACTGTTCAGGTAACGAATTTCATCGGGACGACTGTAGGTGGTGTTCCAGTCGGTTTCAACGGTGGCTGCCTCCGCTGTTCCAACACCCACTGTACGGAAAGTTACTCGCCCCAGGTTGTCTCTGAGGTAGTCAATGGTATTACCAATCCAATCTGTACCTGCAGTCAACAGGCCTTTCGCATTGTAGCTTCTGTGTTGCAGATCCCCTCGGTTACAATTATCACAACGATCACCAGTGACCTGATCAACCACATAACGCCGCCCTTTCGTCATTAAATGATAGATTCTGACCGCACCCAATGCGTCTGTTACCGTTGTTGACTGGGGACTGTAAACAAAACTGGTGTTATCAGCACCAGCTGCATGCAGACTACTGGTTGCCCGCCCCTGGCCATCATATGTCCAGATGGCATAGCGGATACTGCGCTGGTCGGTGATACCGGTTAAATGATTGGGAAGGGTATTGTCTTCGTAATGATATTGAACCGTTGAAGCATCTTCATAGGTAACAGTACTCAGATTGTTGTCACTGTCATAGGTATAACCAATCACACCACCTGCATAAGTTATCTGGTCTATCTGCCCCGCTTCGATCTGGTTGCCATCTACATCAAAAATATCTGCATACCGAAGCTGTATCACGCGCCCGGAACTGCTGGTAATGGTTTCCAAACGGCCCAGGCTGTCATGCGCCATGGTTAACAGCTGACCGTCAGCCAGCTGTCTTGAAACCAACCTGCTCGCATTGAACCTATCGACGATATTGCTCTTGTCATAAAACAACCAGTCATCGCCATCTCGGATTAACTGAGCGTGATAGCCATTAATTTCCTCAAAATCCCCAATGGTGTTTTCAACAAAGGTGTAATAGCTGCCGTCCGGGCGGCTGACGGTGTGAATACCAGCATCATTTGAACCCCAACCACCATCAATACTCAGCGCATAACCCGGCACCGGCACTGCCGCCAGAGTGGCCACCACGTTCTCACCCAATGAAACCTCACAGACACCTTCTGCAGTAAACGTCGCCGTGGCAGTGGACAATGACCCGCGTCGAAAATCGTTTTTTATCCCACCCCAGCCATTGATACAGGCAGATTTCCTGGATGAATGCCCAGTGGAGTTATTGGGCATATTGGCGACTTTTGGAGGGAATTGATCAGCCAATACACTGGATACAATATTATCCATTGTCGTATCAAACGAATGCCGCCAGTTTGCACCGATATTGATGCCGGGATCAGAAGCGGCTGAATCATAATATCGGGAAAACTTCAGATTACTGCTAGAAAAGTCAGTAACCTGCTGTGTCTTTCGACCGGATATGACATCACAAGGGTTACCCTCTGCATCGCAGGAATGAACTGGCTCTGTTGCTGCCAAAGAATACAACGGTGCATAGAAAATCCCAAAATGAAAGGGAAAATCATCACCGGGATAACGGTGATGCCCTGCATGTTTGGACACCATACCCAGTTCCATATGATTACCGGTCGGCACACAAAAGGTTGCCGGGTCCAGATCAAAACCGCTGACAAAATCCCTGCATGCAGCCTGGGCGGTTGCTAAATCTTCATAGAATGTTTCATGCAGCATATTGCTGCACCCACCGTTAGGTGCATTATAAGCAGTACAATATGAGCGGGCTTCAACGCAGCCTATATAAATAAAATATAGAAACAGAAAAAGAAAAAAATGTGAACGCATAACACCCTCTTATACATCGTTAATAACAGCCCCCTGATGTACATCCTTTGAACAACTGTTAGTCAGCTTTACCCCCTGCACCCTCTTGATGCGAAAACCCCAATCACTTTATTGTTATTGAAAATCGTTCCTGGCGCCGGATTCAACAGTATCAGCAATTATCATTGCCCAGCAACCTGATTTGGGATATTGCAGCAGTCTCTTACAGGTCATCGAGCTGTTGTCTTACAAATCTGTATCGATTAAACGAACGAGCATGAATGCCAATAAGATTTTCATCTCTGGTCACTAGCCAAGCTGCTTCATAGAATCATTGGAATCGGCATTTATCAGCAATATTCGGCTAAGTGCTGACACCCAAAATTGCGAGTATGCCTTAGCCTCGATGATTCACGTATAACCCACAGACTGCTAAACAGATGGGAATCTGTCAGGGAGACAACCGATGAAATGCCCACTTTGTGGTTCGTATAACTTTCACGAAAGCTCAGCATGAATTCCAACCACCAATGAAATAAATATCCATAAGGTACTGCGCGGATGGCGCAAGGCCCGTCCTTCCACTGGTTGCAGTGCTGAAATACTATTTAAGTTTGGCAGCACATGCGTCAAACACATTGCCACCAAATCTTATGAATGCGATAGCTGCAAATATCGCTGGAGAAAATGGTTTAAAAGCTAGTGGTTTTGATTATTTCCATAACCAAATACATGAGTATATAAAGCTAATGCGATAAACCTAATATTTTATTGGTTGGCAGATGCCTGGATTTTTTTGTGAACCTATCCGAACAACGATTAACACATAGCTGATAGCTAATAGCTGCTACAGGCTGTTTCTGCAACAGTAACCCGACTAGCCGGAACCACTATTTTTTGTGTTCAACTGCAACTGTAATCTTCGCTGCGTACCCGGCCGTCATCAAAAACCATCACTCTATGGCCCATTTCCGGCTCACCATCAATACACATTAAAAGGCTACCTGTACTATCTGGTGCACTACCATCAGGATAAAAGTGGAAATGATTGTCTACACCACTGGTGACAGTGACATTGGCATTCAGCTGACTGAACTTAAGCACCGATTCTCCACCATTGCGTTGGTTGTTGGCATCAAAATCCTGAAAAATAATCCAACCATTCTGCCAACTGTTGCCGCCGTTACAGGTTTGTTGATTGTCACTGGGGCAAATGACTATTCGCCGGTAATTTCTGACAGCGGTATTTTGAGCAAAGTTGAAATCCATCAATAATTGCTGACGGGCATCCATCACTTTATTATGGCCCCTCATCTTACTGACATCCGGTAGTGCAGTTGCCGTTACCACCATCACCAATGCCACGGCAATCATCAACTCAACATGGCTGATGCCCCGTTGCCGGTTTAACTTCTCTAAAAAAGTTCGTTTTACTGATTGTTTCATTATTATATTCCAGCTTCTAATGGCGCTCTATTTAGCGTCATCATGATATTTACTGAAAAAAACAACCTTCCGGAAACCTTCTAATTTATTCAATCCAATACTTATTCAATTATTTCAAATAGTTATAGCTCACATGTGAGTCGGATCAGGACACCCTTTGCTTCAATGTGAAACTACGGATATAGACAAGCCTAACCCTACGCATACAACAAACTATCTGTAGGAGCGGATTTTATCCGCGATTAACTGCACCATCTAACTGGTTTTCACGGATAAAATCCGCTCCTACAATTAAGGCGGGTTCCCAGAATAATCGCAACGAATGAGTATAGACACGCATGTCTCTACCTCATCTGTTTACTGCACATTTGAATTCTCAATCAGCCGGCTGTCACCTCCCGAACTGAAACTTAAGCCCGACGGAAAATACATCGCTGTGAGTCGGATCAGGACACCCTCTACATTAAAATGAAAATACGAATACAGACAAGCCTAACTCCACGCATACAACAAACTATCTGTAGGAGCGGGTTTTATCCGCGATTAACTGCACCATCTAACTGGTTTTCGCGGATAAAATCCGCTCCTACAATTAAGGCGGGTTCCCAGAATAATCAAAACGAATGAGTATAGACACCCATGTCTCTACCTCATCTGTTTAAGTCGGATCAGGACACCCACTACTTTAAAATGAAAATACGGATATAGACAAGCATAGCCCCACGCATACAACAAACTATCTGTAGGAGCGGATTTTATCCGCGATTAACTGCGCCATCTAACTGGTTTTCGCGGATAAAATCCGCTCCTTGTATGTTAACCCCATGACCGATTAAGTTATAGATGGGTCATTGGGGAAGCCGAACGCTCCTAGAGGCAGATCATACTGACCTCGTTTGTAGAGTGGCTCCCCGCCTCTTTGCACAGCA
>JAJFKX010000056.1 GCA_021772985.1 Gammaproteobacteria bacterium | reverse complement strand
TCTGTAGGTACTTCCAGGTTGCCTGCTGGTGTTTCCAGCCGCACGGTGAGGTTGACGGAAGAGGGTGACTGACCCGGGAATACGGATACATTGTTATTCTCATCCAGCCAGCGCATGGGCTTATCAAAAGCGACTTCCAGGTGATAGTTTTCACCGGGTTGTAAGGACTGGTTCTGGAATTGCAGCAGGTCTCGGGCCGTTTGCCCGCTGGATAAAGTTTGGTGTTGTGCTTCAAAGATCAGTGCACCGGTGTCCTCATTGAGGATGCGGATTCGTTGAATCGCCGGTGGGCCGGCCTGATGGTAAGCTGTTGCAGCCAGGCCAGCCGCCATATTTTCACGTACCCGGCGGATCTCGGATTCGGGCAAAATAAAGCCATCGTGAACGTTGCTACCAAAACCACCATAATCTGTTCCACCACCCGCGAATGTTGGTTCCAACTCTAAAGTCCATGCTGGAACTTGGAAGAAGTTGCCAAAATATTCTGGTGTGACACCAATACCGCCTCCTGCAGGTGGTAGCGGGCGAGTGAAGTAAAACCTGCCATCTGGAATATTGGCTTGGTGCCGTACCAACGTGGTTATGACCGCTTGCTGGTTGATGGTCCGTGCCGGGTTTGCGGTTGCGACCAAGCGTAAATCACGTGAAAATGAGTGAACGTCAATATACAAACGTAAACGATCGCCGAAGGAGATATCCTGGCTACCGGGTAAAAACAAATCCGGAACGCTGGACAATGCTTGGGTCTCTGATTCTGAGAATGCGGCAGTCCCGTGATAAACGATCGATGCTGGATCAGGTGATGAGCTGTTGGTTGATGCCCAAAAGGGTGCATTGTTGCGATTTAAATCGATACCTTGAAGGTGATCACCGACAGTATTGATTATTTCATCAACGCCGCGCATGTTTTTACGGCGCATGCGGCCGTCACGAGGATCTTCATCGTTCGGTGCTGGCTGGCTGTCTAAATAATTTTGGGCTGGAAATCGCTGTGTTTGTAAAAAGCCGTCGATATTCAATACCGGTACCACGGCAATATTCATATTCTCTGTCAAATATTGATAAAAATGCTGGTCATCAACTTGATCAGCCATTAGCTCTATTAAGCCGGTCACCACTTCCGGGCTTTGCCATTCACGCGCATGAATGCCGCCGTTGATCAAAATGCTGCCCTCATTACGGCCATCGATAGTGTCGGCATCCAGGTCGCTGACCACGTACATATTGATGTCACGCCCGGTTTCGGTGTTACCAATGATGATACGGGTGATGTTGTCGTGGGTATTGCTTAAGTCCAGATGCCTTGCATGCAATGAAAGGTAACTTCGAAAACCATCGAAGGGTAAAGGCGTATTCTGCGGAATAGGTACTGGATAACCCAAACCAAGCTCACCAGGGCCCTCAGTCCAGGGAACCAAGCGCTGCGCGTTAGTGGAATAAGCAATAAGCAGCAGCGCGATGCCTGCAATCAGGCGTGCGCTAATGCGGGTCACTATTGCACCTCGTCACGTAATTGCTGGATTAGTTTAATTCTAGCCTGTAGGAGCTTGTTGTTATGGCCGGCTCGTGTATGAAGTTCCTGGAGCTGTCTGTCGGTCAATACCTGCGCCAGAGTCATCGCAGCACTGGCGCCGTTGGCTTTATCGCTCAATTGATCGACCAAGCCGGCAATCATCTCAGAATCAGGTTGTTGTGTGGCCAGCAAATTCAATGCCAAACCGGCAATGGCTGGATCAAGATGGTTGCTGATGGATTTCAGTAACTCGGTTGTTGTCTCTATATTCAAAGAGTTATCAGTTGCAGCTACGGTCTTAAGCATAGACAGAGCCATGGCAGAGGTTACCTTCGAACCCATTTGTATGACCGCTTCCAGATCACCAATGCCGTAGGCGGTGGCCATGGCCAGATCAGGGTAATCCAGCTGCTGCTGCATGGTGATTGTATGAATACCCTTTAGGCTTGCCTGGTCTAGACTGCCGCTGCGCAGGCCGGCAAGAATATAGCGTTGATCCTTAGTATCAGCAGTATTCCACAGTTGCATAATATTGGTACCACTCAATTCAGCATTGAGTTCCTGATACCGCCATTCGTTTATTGCACCCTTGGCACTCGCTGCAATATTAAATGCTGGCTGGGTATAACGAGGATCATCATGGTGCTGGGTTTGGACCTTGCTTTTATAAGCAGTCAATTCCAGCATTACGGCACGATCGGCAGCTGTTGGTGCAGTACTGCGCAAGTGTTGGGTAAGTCGTAGCAGTATGGCTTCTTTTTGAATCAGACCCAGATTTGGGTCAGCCATCAGCCCATGTACCAGATTGATGGCATCCGGAACCGTAGCAAAACTCAACCAGTTGGCAAATTCATTGGTTTTAGCCCGGGTAATTTCTGCAGATACCTTTTCACGGATTTGCGCTGACGATAGCGTTTTTGCATCGACTGCCGGTTCGATTTGAGGTAAAGTGTTGTTGGTGGTATGCGCCGGCTCTGCTAGCAGAGCAGGGAGGCTGATCAATAAACAAAGGCAGAGCCGACGCATGAATCCAATATACGATATTATTCGTAGCATGTCCAGTCTTTTTTCCAGCGGTTTTTTAAGGGCTCACTTTAATAGCATATTATGCTTTTCAAGCTGATATGTTCCAGCTATAATGGCCTGCTGAGTTTTGCTAATTAACAACAGATTCGACCAGGCAGATAAGCGATATGGTTAAAATACGATTGGCCCGTGGTGGCGCCAAGAAACAACCGTTCTATCACATTGTGGTTACTGATAGCCGCAATCCACGTGATGGACGTAACATTGAACGCGTTGGGTTTTTTAATCCGGTTGCGCGTGGTCAGGATGAGCGGCTGCGGCTGGATATTTCCCGGGTTGACCATTGGCTTGGTCAAGGCGCACAGCTGAGTGACCGTGTTCGCAAGCTGGTAAATGAGCGACGCGGCAGTGGTACACCTGCATCCGATACTGAAGCAGCTGCAACTGAAGTAGCGGCCGCTTAAGCCCGTCATTTAAAAACATCTGCTGGTGATTCGGCAGCAGGTAGACAGGGTATTGCTTTGGAAACAGTGGTTATTGGTGAGATCGCTGGTGCCTATGGCATCAAAGGCTGGTTAAAGTTGAAGTCATGGACCCAGCCGCTGGATCAGATATTTAATTACCAGCCATGGTTATTGAGTAAAGGCGAAGATGCTGAAAAGCGCGAGTGCAGTGTTTTGGATTATCGCCAGCACAGCGGGCAGTTCGTTATCAGCCTGGATGGTATAACCAACCGTGATGAAGCAGCACGGATAAACAGGCAGCGGATAGAAGTTCCCAAGGACCGCTTGCCTGGATTGCCGAAAAACGAATATTACTGGGCCGATTTGATCGGCATGCAGGTGTTGAACCTGGCTGGTGATGATTTTGGCACGGTCAGTAATTTATTAGAGACCGGCGCTAATGATGTGCTGGTGATTGATGGGGGTCGGCAGCGGTTGATCCCGTTTGTAAAAGGTCAGGTGGTGACCAGTGTGGATCAGGCAGCGGCTCGAATTACTGTTGACTGGGATACAGATTTTTAGTGATTGACAAGTGCCTTAGCCGTGCGTATTGATGTCATAACCCTGTTTCCGGAGTGGATACAGCAGTTGGCGTCACTGGGTGTTACCGGGCGTGCGCTCAGCAATGGCAAAGCTGAACTGGTTACCTGGAATCCGAGGGACTTTACCTTGGACCGGCACCATCAGGTTGATGATCGACCGTATGGTGGAGGGCCTGGGATGGTGATGCTGGCAGAGCCGTTAGCGCTGACTTTGGAAGCGGTTAAAAGGCAGGCAGCAACGGGACTGGTCAGTGCTATGAGCCCTCAGGGCAGGCCGCTGAATCAGGCTGCTGTAAAAAAGCTGGCAAATCGGGACAGGCTGATTTTGCTGTGCGGTCGATATGAAGGTATTGATCAGCGGTTGCTGGATACCTGTGTAGATGAACAATGGTCACTGGGCGACTATGTGATCAGTGGTGGTGAGTTGGCGGCAGCAGTTGTAATTGATGCTGTGCTGAGATTGCTGCCAGGCGTGTTGGGACATGAACAATCGGCTGAACAGGATTCGTTTAGTCTGGATGAAAAAACCGGATATGGTTTATTGGATTGCCCGCATTACACCCGGCCGGAAAACTGGCGGGAGCTGAAGGTTCCAGAAATATTGTTATCTGGTAATCATGCGGCGATTGAAGATTGGCGCAGGCAACAGGCTTTATTAGCCACCTGGAAAACACGACCGGATTTATTGGCCGGAGCGGTGTTTAGTGACAAAGATAAGGCTTTGCTAGCTGCGGCTTTAGCAGATCAGGAAGCTGAATCAATAACTGGAATTTGAGTTTTGCCTGGTGAAGTGCCGGGTTTTGGAGTATGACGAATGAGTAACATTATCAATCAACTTGAACAGGAACAGCTACGCGAGTTACCTGAGTTTGCACCAGGTGACACCATCGTTGTTAACGTTCGGATTCGTGAGGGTGAGCGGGAACGTATCCAGGCATTTGAAGGCGTGGTTATTGCCAAGCGTAATCGTGGCCTGCACAGCGCATTCACAGTACGCAAGATGTCACACGGCACTGGTGTTGAACGTGTCTTTCAAAGCCATAGCCCGTTGATCGATTCGGTAAAAGTTAAACGCAGAGGCCGGGTCCGCCGTGCCAAGTTGTATTATCTGCGTGACCGGACTGGCAAATCTGCGCGTATCCGCGAGAAACTGGCTACCAAATAATCCGGCTCCGCTTGCGGAACGCCAGAGAGCCTGCAGGTGCGTATTCCTCCAGCACTATTCAGGCATTTGATGAATCTGTGGGCGCCATTTCGTGGCGCCGGCATCCGCGTCAAATATATAGCACCCGACTGGAGTGAGGTGCGTGTTCAACTAAAACTTCACTGGTACAACCGGAATGCTGTTGGTACTCATTTTGGTGGCAGTCTGTTTGCACTTACCGACCCTTTTTATATGCTGATGTATATGTATTCCCTCGGTGCTGGTTACCGGGTTTGGGATCAAACTGCCAGCATTCGTTTTATTAAACCGGGGAAAGGCATAGTGCGAGCACATTTCAAGTTGACTGCTGACGATCTGGAGCAAGCCCGGTTGGCAACACAGGATGGATCCAAGTTCATTCCGGAACATATGGTGCAATTGCTAGACCATACTGAGGAGCTTGTGGCCGAAGTGCATAAGACCATTTATATACGCAGAAAACTGCAATAATAAGCTGTGTGACACAAGTCACGACCATAAGTATCACCAAAGACTTGAAAAGCCAACTGATTCAGCCCATTTAATCGTTCAGATTTAACACATTTAAAATGGTTATGAACGATACCACCACAACCCCACAAACCGAGCAACATACTTTTCAGGCTGAAGTCCAACAGTTATTGCATCTGATGGTGCATTCGTTGTATTCCAACCGGGAAATCTTTTTACGTGAACTGATCTCCAATGCTGCTGATGCCTGCGACAAACTACGCTTTCAGGCAATCTCGGATGATGCCTTGCTGGCCGACGATAGCGAATTGCATATCCGTGTTGAATTGGATAAAGACAACAACACCATTACCATTTCAGACAATGGTATTGGCATGAGCCGCGATGAAGTTATTGAAAACATTGGCACCATTGCACGTTCCGGGACCCGCCAGTTTTTGAAAAACCTGGAACAGAAAGATGTTGATCAATCCCAGTTGATTGGTCAGTTTGGAGTGGGTTTTTATTCATCGTTTATTGTTGCCGAGCAGGTTACCCTGGAGACTCGCCGGGCTGACCAACAAGCCGATCAGGCAACCCGCTGGGTATCTGCAGGGGCTGGGGAATATACACTCGAAGCTATAGAGCGCGAGCAGCGTGGAACCTCAGTGGTCATCAAGCTCAAAGAAGACGCTGAGGAGTTTGCCCAGGATTATCGTACCCGATCAATTATTCAGCGCTATTCAGGGCATATCAGTTTCCCGGTGCAGATGTTGCATACACCAGCCAAGCAAGAGGACAGTGATACTGAACCATCACCAGAATGGCAGGCGATTAATGACACTACGGCTCTATGGACCAAACCCAAGCAAGAATTAAGTAATGAAGATTACCAGGGCTTTTATCAAAGCCTGACAAACGATCACAAGCCGGCGTTGAGCTGGACACATAACAAAGTGGAAGGCAAGCAAAGCTATACAAGCTTGTTATATGTACCCGAACAAGCACCTTTTGACATGGCATATAACCGTGATGAACGCACTGGTTTAAAACTGTATGTTCAGCGGGTCTTTATTATGGATGCAGCAGAACAGCTATTGCCCAGGTATTTACGGTTTATGCGAGGTGTGGTTGATTCATCGGATTTGCCCTTAAATGTTTCGCGTGAAATTCTCCAGGAAAATGAGCTGCTGAATAAAATCAAAAGCGCAGTGGTTAAACGTAGCCTGGATATGCTCAAGAAAATTGGCAAAGACCAGGAAAAATACCTTAAATTCTGGGAGCAGTTCGGTATAGTCTTAAAGGAAGGTATTGTCGAAGATTTCGGTAATCGTGACGCAGTCGCAGATTTATTACGGTTTCCTTCCAGCAAGACTGAAAACGGTGAGCTGACATCACTGCATGAATATCTAGAGCGGATGCCCGAAGAGCAGGAGCATATCTGGTATGTCACTGCCGAAAATCCCAAAACCGCTGCCAGTAGCCCGCATTTGGAATGGTTCCGTGAGCAGGGTATCGAAGTGTTATTAATGGGTGATCGGATTGATGAATGGGTGATGGGGCATTGGCATGAGTATGCTGGAAAATCTTTTAAGTCCATTGCCAAAGGTGAGTTGAACAAAGATGAAAAACCTGAAATATCTGAAGATGATCAAAAATTAATCGATCGGCTGCAGGAATTACTAAAAGATAAAGTTCAGGAAGTACGCGCCACTAACCGATTGACTGCTTCAGCGGCTTGTTTGGTTGTTGATGAACATGCGATGGCGATGCATATGCAAATGATGTTGCAGCAGGCAGGTCAGGATATTCCCGCAAGTCTGCCTCATCTGGAAGTAAATCTGGAGCATGGTTTGGTCAAGCGTATTGCAGAAACTGCAGATGAGCAATTTGATGACTTGGGGCAACTGTTATTTGAGCAGGCTGTATTGAGTGAGGGTGGACAACTGGAAAACCCAGCCGAGTTTGTGCAGCGTATCAACCGGTTGATTGCCTAAGTTTCTCCTTAAAGGGGCTTATATAAGACTGAAGTATTAGTAGGTTGGCGGGTAAATGTAAAATCTGGTTACAGAACTTGCATATTTAAAGAAATAAGAGTGATAATAGTAACTTAGAGCAGGTGAGCTATTCAAAAAGAGCAAAGTCTATTTGCAATACAGCTCAATTCGTAGGGAATGCACAGCGTATGTTATCTAACGTACGTATATTGATATAACTATCTACAGCAGGAAGCTTCATTATTGGCTCCCCTGTCTCTATACGCGTAGCAGGCATAACAAGGTGACGGCCAAAATAGCTTGTTTTTAGCATATAGCTGGGAGAGATGTTTGAGAGTGAAGACGAAATACGGTGCATTAACTACGTTCCTGTTTTTAATTATTCACACTGCGTTCGCGCTTGAACCCATAGAACCTATTCCATTAGTCCAGGACGTTGATCCGAGTAAAGTCGCATTAGGCAAGCGCTTATATTTTGATCAAAAATTGTCTTCCGATGGCAGCATTTCCTGTGCGAGTTGTCATGATCTTGATAGCAAGTACGGGACCGACCTGCTGCCAGTGTCAACGGGTGTAGCAAACGCAAAAGGCACACGGAATTCACCGACCGTATTAAATTCAGCGCTCAACTTCAGGCAGTTCTGGGATGGGCGTGCAGATACACTCCAGGAACAGGCCATTGAACCGCTTACCAATCCTGTTGAAATGGGGCTGGAAAGTATGCAACAGGCGGTAGCAATTTTATCAGCCGACAATGACTATGTGAGCCAGTTTGCACAAATTTATGCTGATGGTATAACACCGACTAATATTACCGAAGCCATTGCTGAGTTCGAGAAAACCTTAATGACGGTTAATTCGCCTTTTGATCAATATTTGCGTGGGGATGCAAATGCCATCAGCGCGGTGCAAAAACGCGGCTATCAATTGTTTAAAAGTTATGGTTGCACTGCCTGTCATCAAGGCGTCAATGTAGGCGGGAACATGTTTCAGAAGTTTGGTGTGCTCAAGGACATCAACTTGCGTGATGCACAACAGCAGGTTGACCTGGGGCGCTACCAAGTGACAAAAAATGAATGGGATAAACACGTCTTTAAAGTGCCAAGCCTAAGGTTGGCAGTAAAAACACCACCGTATTTTCATGACGGGTCGGCAGCAACCATTGAGGATGCTGTCAACACCATGATTGAATTCCAATTGGGTAGGGAAGTGCCCGTTGAAGACAGGGATGCCATAATCGATTTTTTGAGTAGCCTGGTTGGCGACCTCCCGGAGATTTGATCGTGAAAAACATCTATATATTGGTATTATTTATACTGCTATTGGTCGGGGGGCTGATTAGTCAATACTATTTGCGTAAAGAGTCTAACGATCTTGCCTGGCACGCAATAGCAAGCGTGCATTTAGAACGATTGCTGGTAATCGATGGGCATATTAATGAATCAATAGTCAAAACCCGCTATAACCTGGAAAATAACTACGATAATTTAGCCGCTAATGTACGGGCCTTTTCAGATGAAATAAAAGCATTGGTTAAGCATATGCATGCTCGGCCGGAGATTTCATTAGCAGTGCAGGAAGACATAGATCGACTTAGGGATGCTTACGAGAATAAGAAAGATGTGACCGAAAATTTCAAATCACATAACTCGGTGTTAAAAAACTCTGTTTTATATGCTCCTACAGTAGGCAGCGAATTGATAAAAATATCAAGTCAAGTCCCGGAAGGTGAGCAATTCTCGCAGTATTTGTCAGAGCTGAATACGAATGTTCTCAAATATTCGCACAGTACTTTCGAAGAGCATCCTGAGGTAGTAACAACGCAATTTAATGAACTTAATACGCAAGACCAAAGTTTGCCGGTCATTGCCAGTATTGCATATTCCGAGTTTAGTAATCATGTTCAAACTGTTTTGGATGAAAAGCCTTTTGTAGAGCAGTACCTGGCAACAGCATTATTAATGCCGATAGCAGATCAGGTTTTTGGTGTTAAAAGCCACCTGGACGGTATGATGCTTAAGGCCGCTGAAACAGGTCAACAGGTTAATTATTTTACAATAGCGTACTTTAGTGTTTTTGCCTTAAGTGTGCTGTTATTGGGGTTGCGGTTTAGCCGGGCCAATGGAAGCATAGCAACAGCAGTAGAATCACGCACGCGTGATATTGAGGCAGAGTATTTGAAATTGAAAGAGGCAAGTGAAAACTCAGATGCAGATTCGCAGCTTAGCGCCAGCGATATGCATGCAATTCATGCTATGGATACTATGGTTGGCAATGTCTCACGAAATATTGGATCATTGCAGTTTCGTGTTATTGAGATGGATCGCTTTTTTGCCTGGGTCAAAAAGCTTTCCGATACGTTTAACCATGAGAATGTTGACAAAGCTAAAGCCAATGAATTGATTAAAAAGGTTGTTATTTATTATCGTGATTTAGCCAGACGCAAGGTTTTTGATGAAGTGCATGAAGTGCTTAAAGATTCAGAACAAGGCTTGCAAGATGTTAAAGAACAATCTGCCGGTTTGATTAAGCGTGAAGTGAATTAATTATATTACGTGACTGCTATTATTATCCGGAGATTGTCTGCGTAAAATAAATGCAGGCCTCCGGATTTTTATTAATCAAATAACAACAATGATTGTTGATGGTATGAACAGTAGAGCTTGCAGCAATTCAGCTATAGGCATGGTTGCAACGTTGATAATTTTTTAGATCAAAGTGTTTAGAC
This sequence comes from Gammaproteobacteria bacterium, assembly GCA_021772985.1. Taxonomy (GTDB): domain Bacteria; phylum Pseudomonadota; class Gammaproteobacteria; order Xanthomonadales; family Wenzhouxiangellaceae; genus JAJFKX01. The sequence goes on along the minus strand of JAJFKX010000056.1, from coordinate 118,464 downwards.
ATGTCGGTAAAGTTGTATTTGCATTGCGACCATCATTACATGCTAACTGGAACGACTAAGGTATAGTAAAGCTTGTCACTAAGTAAGATTATGCGGCGGTAATAAAAGATCAGGTAGTGAGCGTATTAATAATTGTGTCTCAGCGACTATCAGATGCGCAGCATTCCATACACTGATAAACCCAACGTCATTGTCGCTGCCAGAACTCGAGCCTGGCAGCGACAATAGTGTTTTGGCATTTAACCGCAGTTCGTTCAGGTTAAATGCAGTATTCATCCTTGAATGAATTCGAAATATGCTTAATCCTGGTTTTAATTAAAACTGAACTCAGCCCAGATTGCGATAAACTCTCTATCAAAGGCAAAATTGTCAGCATTAAAATTAGCATACTTTGCGCCAAGCGTTAACCTGTCTTTCAACACTTTCTTAGTAACCATAAAATCAAACTCATCGCCGAAGCTGACATTTCCAAGATCGCTGTTAAAGCTATGATAACGCGCATCAATATTAAACCCGGCAAAATCAATCCCAATTCCGCCGTAAATATCAGTGAGGCCAGTTGCCGGTGTATTAACAAATACGTCTGCTAGCCCATTAAATTCGTGGAAAGTTGATAAAGGTGTAGCAAGTCCAAGTTCACCATTGCCGCCTAGTACTTCATAACCACCACGAACAGTTATTCGGCCATATTGATAGTGGCCTTCAGCAAAATAGTATTCATTGTTAATTGCGTCATTACCCTGTTTATAGTCAGATTGATCTGCAAAAGACAGGTCTATTCCGATACTTTGGTTTTCAGCAATTTGATGTTTAAAATTATAGTTAATCCCAAAAGTCTGTTGGGATAGGTCCGGGTTATCCAAATCTTCGATCAAATAGGCATAACCTGTCAGGCTTCCGTATTGCTGCAAATCCCAGGAGGCATTTAAAAAGTGCGCATTAACATCTAAATCACCTAAAAGTGGATCTGTATTATCATCACCAAATATGCGGTTAACATTTTCGACGTATGCATAAAAGAAGTTAACACCATGGCCCAGTGCAGTATCTAGTGTTATTGAATCTAAAGTGCGTTGGTTTTGTCGCCAGCTGGCACTGCTGATAAACCTTTGATTATCCAGATCAACAGCCTGGCGGCCTACTTTAATCACGGTGCTTTCAGCGAACCTATAACCGATAAAAAACTCATTTACTTCAGTATTGTCAGGATCAGGTATAGTCGGGAAATCAACATTTCCATTGGCGGTGCTATTAAAGCCGGAGCTCAAATTTTCAGTATATTCAAGGTTCCCTTCAGCAAAAAAACCATGGTATTCAGGTGAGCGATATCCCAAACGTGTTCGTACTGAATGTGCATTGGCATTGTTATCAAAATTACTTTGATCTACAAACTCATACCGATAGCGGACATTCAGTAGCAGATCCCCATAATCGCTGGATTCTGAAACGTCTTCTAATTGAGCTACAGCTAATGTTGGGATCACTAATAAAGAGCATACGCAGGCGCGATTTAATTTCATGGTTGAGCCTCATAATTTTATATGACATAGCAACCACACAACACAAGCTGGTCAGGTAAGTCTTGATGCAATGTGATTGATGAATTTTTATAATTATCTTATAACAGAGTAAGGTTTTTAATAATTAAGTCAAAGACCTTCCCTGGTGCATTCAAAATGTCTGGGTGAGCAATTTGAACGCTGTCATACTAACAAACTATGACTAATGTTATGTTATCACAAGCCTAACTAATAAGAAGGTTCGGATTGTAAACCATTGTGTATTTATTCTATCAAAAGCCTTTCAAAAACGCTAATTTATAGCACCTGGTTTTATTATTTTTCATTTGCAGAGTGGTGGTGTGGTAATTACTTAATACTAAAGTCGGAGTGTGCTGTTGTTAATTGGTGAAGTAGTTACTGGTAATGTTTTTCTAAATGCTGAGATTATTGAACTTAGCCAGTCTCATATTATTAATATCCTGTAGGCTGTTTGTTATTATCGATTGGCTTTTCATACGTAATGGCTCGTAACTAAAAAGCAGATTGCCCGTGCATTAGCATTCAAAAGTTAACCTATAATATTTAGTTAGTGAAATGTATTTGCTGATATATAATTTATTGCATGTCCCTTGACTGGATCTGGGTTTGCAAAAACAAATTATTTAATGTCTCACTTATTGCTGCTTATAAAACTAGCGGGTGAGCTTAAGGGTTGGTGATGCATTATTAGGTTCTGTAAATTCTCACACTATTCGATAACATACTGATGTTGCTTAATACTTTTTAATAGAACCTGTAAAAGTTAGAAGTGCATCACTTAACCTGAAAATGGGATAACGAAAATATTCGAGCCCTGGCATTAATTACCAGTCTGGAAATTAACGATCATTACATTAAGCCTAATTCTGAAATTGAAAGCAAACGAGTGGTTGCTGAGTTTATAGCATATACCTTTAATGGTGGCACATTCGGAACCTACACCACTAAGTATTTGTTCGTTGTACATAAGTAAGTGGTGATCCATATTCAAGATCAGCAATTGCTAAACTGCTGATCTTTTGGTGGACAATCCAGTGCTTATCCGGTTGCATTGCTGATATAAAGGTCATGTCCGTCTGATCAACTTAATACCTGGCATTGATCACTTCGCTCGTAAAGAGATAGCTATAGACTTGGAGAAAACTGCCTGGCAGAGTTTCGATTAAGAAATGATTAAGGTTGTAGAGGTTACACTGGGTAGAAGTTTTTAATTAAGCAGCTTGCTTTGGAGTAACTTATGACTTTTATTCGCAGTAAATTATCGATCGTGGTGCTAACTGTACTACTGGGTATATTGGTTTCCGGTTGTGCTACGCATCGTGGCACCGGTGCGGTGGCCGGTGGCGCCATTGGTGCAGGAATTGGTACTGCGATTGATGGGGGTGGGGCTGAAGGCGCCATTATTGGTGGTCTACTTGGGATTATTATCGGCTCTGAAATCGGACGTGGTCTGGATAAGCGTGATCGCCGTCGGGTGTACCATTCATTGGAGCACTCACCCTCAGGGCGTAGAACCGAATGGGATAACCCTGATAACGGTCACCACTATGCAGTTACACCACGGGAGGCATACCAGGGGCGCCGAGGTCAGCCCTGCCGTGAATTTGTGCTGACCAGTGATGAATACGGTAACCCAGTGACCGGTACTGCCTGCCGTCAGCGAGACGGTCAATGGAAAATGGTTAACTGATACTTTTGTATTTACCAATGTTCTTATTGCTGGTTCGCTAAGACTGCAAAGTTCTGCTTTGCAGTTTTACCTTGACGGGTTCACTTTGCAGGCTAACTGATACCTGATTTATCGTTTTGGTTGTCAGTGATAATACGGTCAACGATTAATTCATTGCTGCGTTAAACATAGTGAGAATCAAAGTGAAGGAGCTTCATTATGTTACGTATCGTTTGTTTGAGCTTATTGGTGTTTGCTACTGCCTGTACTGCACATTCACATCAACGCAAATTTTATGTGGTAGATGGCCACCGGTACTCCAAACCGGTATATGTAGTGCATAAACAACCGGCGCGCCAGTTAAACTGCTGGAAAATCAAGGCTGGTCGCTGGCACTGTTATAAATAACAGCGTTAATGACGGTGAAAAGCGAACTTGGTTTTTGCCAACGAGCGAGCCAGTTGGGTTTTATTGAGTAATTTTAATGCCCGTCCACGCAGCCCATAGTTATCCGGCATTGATAGCCACAAACGCAACAAATGGCGTTTGCGCGCAGGGTCGGCAAAATCCGTATAGGCGGTCCGGGCATGCAAAATTGTATGATTGGATAGCAATTGGATATCGCCAGGCTGTAAATCCATGGATAGGAAAAAGCGGGGCGATTTGGCAATGGCTTCGTATTCATCCAGCAGGGCCAAAACATCGTCATGCAATGGGGCTATGTGATCATAACGCTGTACGCTGCGAAAATAATCAGTATGAAAAAACGTGCGTAACTGGCCGGCAAAATAACGGCAAGGTTTGATGGGGATAGTGTTGATGTCATTTTCGCCATGTGCATGCAGCAAAAAAGGTTGGTATAAGCGTTCTATCAGTTCCGGTCGCCTGTGCAGAATTTCATTGTAAATACTGACCGAGCTGACAATACGGCTTGCTCCGCCTTGTTGCGCCTGGCGCAGACACAACAGGCCAACCACATCGGCAGCATCGCAATGATAGGCGATATGATTGCTGGTTTCATAACAGCGTTTGGAAGTATCGGCTTGAGCATCAGAGGTGTCGATGACATGGCCGAGCAGATCACCTGCCGGGTTTTGCCCGCCCGGAATACCCAGGTGCAGACCAAAACACCAGAAAAAAATCTCAGCATCGGCCTGGCTCCATTGTCCTACAGGAATGCCCCGGACCAATTGGAAGCCGGTGCCGGATTGAATATTAGCTCGCCAAACGGCTATTAATGCTTTCAGTCTGGGTAGTGGAAAATCTTTTTTGGTCAATGCGTGGGTTAATTTGAATTTGCTTTTGGCAATATCCAGCGCAGTCAGAATTTCTTCAACCTGGGCATCATCCAGGCTGTATTGCCAGGTGTCTTTATGATGCATATCGGCGGCTTTCCAGGCAGCCCTGTCATTGCTTGGTTGCCGGAGTATACGGCTGTGTGGGCGGCTGAAGTAGTGCAATGTTTGCTGCTGAAAAGTAAAATAGCGCCGCTTTTTTCCAACACCGTTTTGGCGCACTGAATCGATGGCTTTTTCAGAACGCCTTTTGACTTCGCCAAGCCAGCGCCTGGCAAAGGCAAATTCAACACCAAGAATGCCCAGGCCCGCTGCAATCACCAGCACCCCTGGGCCAGGTGTCAGCAACATCACCAGTCCGACCAGAAATATAGTGCCACCAACAACAGCGATAACAATACGCCGGGCTGTTTTGTAGACAATCTGTCCGGTATTACTAAACACTATCGGTTAATGCCTTAATGGAAAAATGTTTTTTCCCATTGGTCGTGATTCTTACGTGCTTTACGCAAGGCGGGTAACCAGGCAGCTACCGCCAATACAATCCAATTGAAAAAGTTACCCGGGAATTTGCATGGACGCACAAAGTCCACAAACAAAACCACCCGTTGTTCATCGGTATCGTTCCACACTTCATGATTGTAGGTATCATCGAAAATCAGGCTTTTACCGGTTTCCCAATGGTGGATTTCATCATGAATTCTAATTCGACATTGCTGTGCCTGTCGTGGAACCTTTAATCCGAGATGGTAGCGCAGCACACCTTTGAAGGGGCCATAATGCGCCGGCAGGTGTTTGCCTGGGGACAAAATTGAAAAGAGTGCAGTTTTCATGCCGGGAATACTTTCTAGGATACGCGTGGTCTCCGGGCATTGCAGGCAGTTTTCTTCACAGCGAATACCGTAACCAAAGAAAAACCAGGTTTTCCAATGATCATCAGTGTTAATGTTGTCTACACCAGGTGTGACGTCCTGAAAATTGGGTAACTCATCATGCCGCAGCAATACGCCTTCTAATTCTTTAGCTATGGTGCTGGCCTGTTGCTCAATAATATTGACCCAAGGAAAGCTGTGGCTATCAAAGACCGGTAGATCACCATAGACTGAATTGTTGGCGATGCGCCGTTCAGCAAAATGCAAAAGACGAGTGCCTGTCCGAGACCAAAAGCCGGCGGTGGCCATATCACGTATTTCTGCCGCATGTTTGGTGGCAGGTGCTTGTTCAATTCGCTGGACGCCGTTATCGTTGTTGATGATGTCCCCAGGCTCCAGCGCCGTGTCATTGCTAGTATTCATAGTTCCAGGATTTTATCGGATTATGCTGCTATTTTATCATGCCAATGGTCATATTGAGCGCCTGGTGATACTGTTGGTAGCGTTACCAACCTGGCAAACAAACCCCCCAGTCGCTCTTTAGTTTATAGACATCAGGTTTAAGCAGCTCCTTAAGCTTGCTTTCCAGGTCAACGGTGAGTTGAATTTTTAACTGGGGCTTCAACAGCCAATGCGGCAACCGGCGCTGTCGCTCAAATGGCGTCAGATGGGCAATTGAAGGGATATATTTCAACCAGTCCCAGCGTAGCAATAAACGCTTGCGTCGGCTGTTTTTCCGTTGCAATTGGGTAATATGTCTATCAATGCTTAGGAATTCATAGAGTTTTTGCATTTCCAGTGCGTTGTGGTCGATATAATCGTCAAGACGGATAATATGAATTTGTTGTTTTGTATAGAACGGTAAAAATTGTTCCAACTGGTAGGCATAAGAAGCTACTTTCAGCAAAAAGTCATCTCCCAATAAGCGCTCATCCAGAGTGCGTGTATCAAGCTCGTCATAACGTATATGCAGGTAATGGGAAATAATCTGGTCAATCGGATCCCGGATCAAATAGATCAGTTTGGCCTGCGGTATAAGTTGATGAATTTTTTCAGGCGCATCACCGTACCAAAACGCTTTTGAGTAACTGGTGGAAGCTTCACCGGTGAGTTGGTTTGCCTGAGCGTCAGCAAATAGTGATGAATACCAGTCTATACCTTTATGCCAGGTGCCTACTCCATGCTCACTAAAGAAGGTTGGTTCTTTGATGGCAGGGAAATAAATATCTGGATGCTGGTTAAGCTGTTGATGCAGAGATGTGGTACCGCATTTAGCTGCGCCGATAATTAGAAAGTCCGGCAGGCGTTGCATAGGTCTTGAATTGGCCGGCCGACCCAGATCAGTCAGCCGGCTGAATGGGTAGATTGTCTAGAGCACGTAAACCAGCAGAAACAATCCCAGCCAGACAACATCGACGAAATGCCAGTACCAGGCAACTGCTTCAAAGGCGAAGTGGTTTTCGTCGGAAAAGTGGCCCTTTGCGCTGCGCAGCATGATCACTGTCAGCATTATTGCGCCCAGCGTGACGTGCATGCCGTGAAAACCCGTCAGCATAAAAAAAGTCGAACCATAGATGCCTGAGCCCAGGGTTAAACCGAGTTCGGTATAAGCATGTACGTATTCGCCAATCTGCAGATATACAAAGTAAAAACCGAGCGCAACAGTGGCCGCCAGCCACAGCACCAATGCCCGGCGTCGGGCTTTTTTCAGCGCCCAATGTGCCATGGTAACAGTCAAGCCGGAAGTCAGCAGGATCAATGTATTGACCAGTGGAACATCAAAGGCCGGCACGGTTTTGAAGTCGCCACCAAGGTCAGCTGGGCCGTTGGTAGGCCAGACCGCATCATAACCTTGCCATAACAGTGCATTGGTCATCGCGCCGGTGCCTTCACCACCAAGCCAGGGCACTGCCAGAGCCCGAGCATAGAATAGAGCACCAAAGAAGGCAGCAAAAAACATCACTTCAGAAAAAATGAACCACACCATTCCCATCCGAAATGAGGTATCAACCTGGCTGTTGTAATAACCCTGTACGCTTTCACGGATCACCTGGCCGAACCAGCCAAACAACATGATCACCAAAATGGCAATACCGGCATACATCAGGTACACGCCAAAGTCGCTGCCATTCATCATGTTGGCGGCACCAACTACCAGAGCGGTAATTCCAAACGAGCCGACAATAGGCCAGCGGGCATGATGTGGAACGTAATAATGACTGTGATCAGGTGCGGCGTGGGCCATACGTTTATCTCTAAATCAAGTTAATGGTTCTGTTAAGGCTCAATATTAATGGCACTTAACGGTTATTGGCCAGATCACTGGCCAAATATCCCGGCGCTAATAAACGCCAGGTAAATCAGCAATGCCACACCCATCAGGTATACAACGGTAGTGCGGATGCGGCGATTATTATTCAAAATAGCAATCTGTCTATTGGGCTCAATGAGTTATATCGCCATGCGCCAGTTTACTGTCATCAATCACCGGTGGATCTTCAAAGGTGTGATAAGGGGCTGGTGAGGCTATCGTCCACTCCAGACCTTTAGCGCCCTCCCAGACTTGTGCAGTGGCTTTTTTGCCGCCGCGCGAAGTTTTCCAAACAATATACACAAATAACAGTTGTGCCAGCCCAAAAGCAAACCCGCCGATGCTGGAAATCATATTGTAATCAGCAAATTGAACTGCGTAATCCGGAATACGCCGTGGCATACCGGCCAAGCCCAGATAGTGTTGCGGGAAGAACAGCACGTTTACGGAAATGGTCGACCACCAAAAGTGAATTTTACCAAGCCGTTCCGGATACATATTGCCGGTCCATTTGGGTAGCCAATAGTAGGCGCCTGCGATGATGCCAAAAATTGCACCGGTGACTAGAACATAATGAAAATGGGCAACTACAAAATAGGTATCGTGGTATTGGAAATCGGCTGGGACAATTGCCAGCATCAGGCCTGAAAAGCCACCAATGGTAAATAAAATCACAAATGCCAGAGCAAATAGCATTGGGGTTTCAAATGTCATCGACCCTCGCCACATGGTAGACACCCAGTTAAATACTTTAACCCCGGTTGGTACCGCAATGATCATGGTGGCATACATGAAGAACAGCTCTCCACCCAATGGCATACCAACGGTAAACATATGGTGGGCCCAAACAATAAACGACAAAAAGGCGATACTGGCAGTAGCGTAGACCATTGCTGAGTATCCAAACAACGGTTTGCGGGCGAAAGTAGGGATGATTTCAGAGATCACACCAAATGCCGGCAAGATCATAATGTACACTTCCGGGTGACCGAAGAACCAGAAAATATGCTGGAACATCACCGGGTCACCGCCCCCGGCAGCATTGAAGAAGCTGGTATCAAAGAACCGATCGGTCAGCAGCATAGTGACTGCCCCCGCCAAAACGGGCATGACTGCGATCAGCAAAAATGCAGTAATCAACCAGGTCCAGACAAACAAAGGCATGCGTAACAAGGTCATACCGGGCGCGCGCATATTCAAAATGGTAGCAATGATATTGATTGCACCCATAATCGAGGAAATTCCCATCATATGAATGGCGAAAATCACAAATGCAAAACTATTGCCGGTCTGTAATGACAACGGCGGGTATAAAGTCCAACCGCCAGCTGGTCCACCGGATGGCATGAACAGGGTTGATAACAGCATGGTAAAAGCAAATGGTAATATCCAGAAGCTCCAGTTATTCATGCGTGGCAGCGCCATATCAGGCGCACCAATCATCATCGGTACCATCCAGTTGGCCAAACCAACGAAGGCCGGCATCACTGCACCAAAAATCATTACCAGTGCATGCATGGTGGTCATCTGGTTAAAAAACTCAGGGTCGACCAATTGCATGCCCGGCTGGAACAACTCGGCGCGGATAATCATCGCCATTGCGCCACCGACGATAAACATGAACAGGGCGAATACCAGGTATAACGTCCCAATATCCTTGTGATTGGTGGTGAAAACCCAGCGCATCAGACCTTTTGCAGGCCCATGGTGTGCATCGTCGTGATGATCGTTTGCTACGGCAGTATTGCTCATAAAGTTAATACCAGTTGTGTTAGTTGATGGCAATTAGTTAACGGTTGAAGTGATTCCGGTAGCCGGTATAACTTCGCCGTCGGTGTCTGCATACCCAGTAATATCCAGTCCTTTTTGTTGAGCTACCCATTGCTCATATTCAGCTCTGGGTTTGGCAATGACTACTACAGGCATGAAGCCATGATCTCTGCCACATAATTCAGCGCACTGGCCGCGATATATTCCGGGTTCGGAAACTTCGGTCCAGGCTTCGTTGATCAAGCCGGGAATGGCGTCACGCTTCCAACCCAGCTCCGGTACCCACCACGAATGAATCACATCACCAGCGGTAATCAGGAAGCGAATTTTGGTATCAGTAGGGATTACCAGCGGGTTATCCACTTCCAGCAGGTAATTATCAACGCTGGTCGGATCAATGCCAGAATCGAGCTGCCGGGCAGCATCGCTGGCTGAATCCAAAGAGCTGATAAAGCTGATCCCTTCATCCAGGTAGTCATACTGCCATTTCCACTGATAGCCGGTGATTTTGATATCCATTTGATAACCGGCGGTAGTTTCCATCAGGATCAATACTCTGGTGGCGGGTATGGCCATGATCACCAGAATCAGAATTGGAATGACAGTCCAGGTGATTTCTGCTTTGGTACTGTGGCTGAATTGAGCAGCCTCTGCGCCACGGCTCTTGCGGTGCAGAATAATGGATACAAACATGGCACCGAATACCAGCACGCCAATGACCACACAAATCCAAAGGATAATCATGTGCAGGTCATAGGCTTCCCGGCTGAATTCCGTTACACCGCGCGGCATGTTATCGCCGACTGCGAACATGCCCCACACAGTTAACAGCATTCCAGCAAGAACGGCCAGAACAACGACCACAATATTCTGATTTTTCATGTTACGTCTTTTCCTATTCGATCACGGCAAACATGCAGTAACCGTTTAACAAAACTTTTTTGTCAACCTACACCTGACAAATCAGGTTCAATTCTGACTCGAACAAATCAGCTGCTGCGGACGAACTATAAAGCAGCAACATCCAGCCTTGCAGATTTTATCGTAAACACCACATTAACAACTTCTTTGGGCTGTTAAGTCACTGAGCTCCCACGTTTCAGGCTATTGGTACTATTGGCCATGACCCATCACAGCTTACAGTCTGAACCAGTATCCGTTGTCAGCTTTCAACAGTGGCTGAGCAATCAGCCGTGACGCCTCAAAATACGGAATTAAGTGCCGATTACAAATGTTCGCCTCATCATCAGCCGTACATTGTAAACTAGCCGCTAATTGCGCAGCAATGCTTGTGTTGAAGTTTGCATGGCAAATGTCAAATTAAGGTGCCTTTGGTTATGCCCTAAATGTGGCTGGCAAGCTGTCATTGTACGGCGCAAAAACTGGCTTACTGTTGGGTGATACAGCCCAGGATCGGGGCATTTCCGGCGCAACCTTCCGTGGAGGGTGGGGCGTTTTGCGTATGACAGCACTTTCCCAGTAACAGATAGCGCTATGTTTTCACTGGAAAAACCACTACTCTGCATCAAAAAATGTTTGCGCTCCTTCATTTCGAGCTAAATCAGAGGTGTCTTGATTTGCTCGAAGGGCCAAAGATTACAGATGTTTGTATGAGCACATGTTTGTTTAGGTTGGTTTCCACTGAGCATTTATTTTGCTCCCGGGATTTATAGATTGGGCGAGTTTGATTTGGTTAAAAATCTGATATTACATCCTGTGCTATTCAGTTTAGGCATGGCTTTGGCTAGCTATCAGTGAGCGATAATTCAACCTGTTTAGCCGGATTTCCCGTAAAATCTGTACCCTTCATACAAATTTGGCCGGACTTAAACAGACTTGCAAAAGAACAATGCTTTGAGGAAGTTGTAAATTAATGACCACACAATCCATGTTGAATGAAAACCTGCCAAGCCTGACAGGCACCGCCCGCAAAATGCAGCAAGCCTGGTATGCGGATGAAACTGAACATGTGCGTATGCTGCAATCAGCGATTCCACTGGATCAGCAGGCTCAGACGAAAATCCGTTCTGTGGCTGAACAAGTGGTTGAGCAGGTGCGCGCCCGTACCGATGAGCAGGGCCCGTTGGAAGCGTTTATGCGCGAGTACGACCTGTCTTCTGAAGAAGGGGTGGTGCTGATGTGCCTGGCTGAAGCACTGCTGCGTATTCCTGATGATGAAACAGCAGAAAAACTGATAGCCGATAAACTGGCTGATGCAAATTGGGAATCGCACCTTGGTAAAAGCTCATCTTTGTTTGTGAATGCCTCAACCTGGGGGTTGATGTTGACAGGGCGACTGGTGCAGTTGAGTCAATCCACGCAAAATAATTTTCGTTCTGTGGTTGGAAAACTGGCCAATCGCAGCGGCGAGCCTGTGGTCCGCCTGGCGGTGCGCCAGGCAATGAAAATCATGGGTCATCAATTTGTTATGGGGCGGACCATCGAGGCAGCCTTGGAGCGCTCTCGCAAGAAAGCCAATCAAGCCTACCGTTATTCGTATGACATGCTGGGTGAGGCGGCTTTAACAGCAGCGGATGCAGATCGTTATTTCAAATCCTACCAAGACGCAATTGCGTCAATCGGAGCCAGTTTTAATGGCGATGATATCTATTCTGCGCCCAGCATCTCAGTTAAATTATCTGCATTGCATCCGCGCTACGAACATGCCCAACGGGCGCGCGTATTGGCTGAGCTTTCGCCTAAATTATTGGTATTGGCGGAGCTGGCGGCAAGTAATAAGATTGCCCTGACAGTTGATGCAGAAGAGGCTGAACGCCTGATGCTGTCATTGGAGGTATTTGCAGTCGTTGCAAAAGCTGATTCGATTCAACACTGGAATGGCTTGGGTTTGGCTGTGCAGGCTTATCAAAAACGTTGCTGGTACCTGATCGATTGGTTAGCGGAATTGGCAAAAGACACGGGTAGGCGGTTCCCGGTACGGTTGGTTAAAGGTGCATATTGGGATACTGAAATCAAACTGGCCCAAATGGAAGGCTGGCCTGGTTATCCGGTATTCACCCGCAAAGTCAGTACCGACCTGTCTTACATTGCCTGTGCAGCTAAATTATTGCATCACCGCCAGGCTTTTTATCCACAATTTGCCACCCACAACGCCCACACCATTGCTGCCATTCGTGAATTGACCGGTGATCGGCTGGATTATGAATACCAACGCTTGCATGGAATGGGTGATGATTTATACAGTCAGGTAAGAAACCATCCGGAATTACACAATGCATGTCGGGTGTATGCGCCTGTCGGCAGTCACGAGGATTTGCTGCCGTACCTGGTTCGCCGATTACTGGAAAATGGAGCGAATACTTCATTTGTCAATCGAATCAGCGATCAGAATTTGGAAATCAATGAAGTGGTGGGGGACCCATTTGCAGAATTGATTGCACTGGATGGTATTCCACATCCTAAGATTGCCTTGCCCGCTGGTATTTACGGGCAAGATCGGGTCAATTCAGATGGTATTCCACTCAGCCATGAACTGGCGTTGGAGAGCTTGCAGGCAGAGCTGATGAACAGCCTGGAGTTACCACTTGATGCAGTTCCGCGGATTGCTGATAAAATCAAGCTGAATCATTCACAACACACTATTGCTGATCCGGCGCAACCTCAAAAAGTGGTTGGTTATGTGGCCAACGCAACCAGTGAAGAGGTGGCGGCGGCGATTGACACTGCTCAGCAAAGCTTTACCCAGTGGGACGCCACCCCGGTGAGCGAACGGGCAGCCATCTTGCAGCGTGCTGCAGATCAGCTGCAACAACAACAGGCATACTTTTTTGCACTGGCTATTTGTGAGGCCGGTAAAACAGTAGGAGATGCAGTAGCCGAAGTACGTGAAGCGATTGATTTTTTACGTTATTACGCGCAACAGGCCGAGCGATTGTTTTTGCACCCGGAAAAAATGCCTGGCCCAACCGGCGAAAGCAATCATCTCAGACTGGCCGGACGTGGTGTATTTGTCTGTATCAGTCCATGGAACTTCCCGCTGGCGATTTTTGTCGGCCAAGTCGCTGCTGCCCTGGTCGCAGGTAATACCGTGTTGGCCAAGCCTGCGGAGCAAACACCTTTAATTGCGGATGCCATGGTGCGCTTGTTGCATAAGGCAGGTATTCCACCAACAGCTTTGCAGTTGCTGCCTGGTGACGGTGCTACAGTTGGTGCTCAGTTGACCAAGGATGAACGAGTGATCGGGGTGGCGTTTACCGGCTCGACTGAAACCGCACGCATCATCAATCGAAGTCTGGCGGCTCGTGATAAAGGCGCATTGCCGGTATTGATCGCTGAAACAGGTGGTCAGAATGTAATGTTGGTGGACAGCTCAGCATTACCGGAGCAAGTGGTCAAAGATGTGATAAGTTCAGCTTTTTTGAGCGCAGGTCAACGTTGCTCTGCCTTACGGGTGTTATATGTGCAGGAAGATGTAGCCGACCGGATATTAACCATGCTGGCCGGTGCCATGCAGGAACTGCAAATGGGTTTACCCGGACAACTGGAGACAGATATTGGTCCGGTGATTGATCGCGACGCTTTGCAAGTGCTGCAGGCGCATCGCGCACGGATGCTCGCAGAAGGCCGTGAAATCGCCACCACACCGCTTCCGGCGCATTTGGCGGGGGGGTACTTTTTTCCGCCGTGCGCATTTGAAATTGATAATATTAAGCAATTGGAGCGGGAAGTTTTCGGGCCGATTCTACATGTCATCCGTTATCGTGCGCGTGATTTGGATACAGTTATCAATGACATTAACTCTACCGGTTACGGCCTGACACTGGGTATTCATAGTCGAATTGACAATGCGCAAGACTATATTGCAACGCGTGTATGTGTCGGTAACACTTATGTGAATCGAAATATGACCGGTGCTGTGGTGGGTGTGCAACCGTTCGGTGGTGAGGGATTATCTGGAACTGGACCGAAGGCCGGTGGTCCGCATTATTTGTTAAGGTTTGCCACTGAGCGTACATTAACGATTAATACAGCAGCGGTTGGAGGCAACGCTTCGTTGCTGGCGATGTCTGATTAGTTTCGGATACGCTGATCCAGACACTGGGTGTAGATAAAACTCTGGTTGGATATGGGTTGAACATTATCAGGTACTTAAAAATGAACAAGGCATGGCTTTTGCTGCATCAGGCTGATTTGTTGTCTAACAAGATTGTTTATGGCAGCTGAGCCCAACCGGCAGAATGTGGCCTAAATCATTACTATTATGAGTATTTACCTCGACTATTTCGGACTCAACGAGCCGCCTTTTGCGATCACCCCGGATCCACGTTATATCTATCTCAGCGGTCGGCATGAAGATGCTCTGGCTCATTTGCTGTATGGGATCGGGCAAGGTGGCAGTGGCGGATTTGTGCAGCTGACAGGGGAAGTCGGGACCGGCAAAACCACCTTATGTCGCTGTCTGTTGGAACAGGTTCCGGAAAAAACCCGTATCGCGCTGATTCTCAATCCAATGTTGAAACCGCGTGACTTACTGCAGGCAATCTGTGATGAACTGCGCTTGCAGCATGGGCGTTCGGATTCCAGTCGCGAGTTGGTGAACCGATTATACGCACACTTGCTGGAAGCGCATGGCAATGGTGAGCGGGTAGTGCTGGTCATTGATGAAGCGCAGAATATGAGCCGTGATGCGTTGGAGCAAGTGCGTCTGCTGACCAACCTGGAAACCCACACCGATAAACTGCTGCAGATTATTTTGCTGGGCCAACCGGAGCTGCGTGAACTGTTGGCCCGCCAGGAATTACGGCAACTGGCTCAGCGGATAACGGCCCGCTACCATTTGCAGCCGCTGGATAGCGATGAAACCGAAGCTTATGTCAGACACCGATTAGCGGTTGCCGGCTGTAAGCGCCCGCTATTCAATCGTGCCAGTTACAAAGCTTTATACCAACTGTCAGGTGGTGTGCCGAGGTTGATTAATATTCTGGCTGACCGAGCTTTACTGGGCGCATATGCCTCAGACGTTCAAACTGTTAATGCTGTATTGGTCAAACAGGCGAATCAAGAGGTCAGAGGTGACTTTCAAATTGGGCGCAGCAAATGGTTCTCAGCACCCACTTGGTTGGTGAGCACTGCCTTGACGGCATTGCTTGTTTCAGTCAG
This sequence comes from Gammaproteobacteria bacterium, assembly GCA_021772985.1. Classification (GTDB taxonomy): domain Bacteria; phylum Pseudomonadota; class Gammaproteobacteria; order Xanthomonadales; family Wenzhouxiangellaceae; genus JAJFKX01. Next base: position 102,886 of record JAJFKX010000056.1, on the reverse strand, counting down.
CTATGCCGGTTACCGCATGTGGCCAGCCGGGGAACAGCAACCATCACAGTTGCCCATAGCAACGGTTGCGGGCATGTCGGCTGATCAAGCATTGGTTGCTGCGGTTGATCAGCCTGCCGTTGAAAAGCCGGATACAGGTGAAATTCTGACCGTGAGCAGTAGCGCATCGCTAACCAATAGGGTTGCTAGCCTGACTCAAACCAATCACCATCAGAGCATTGATGAATGGTTGGCTGCAGGCCGGGCGCAGGGCGTCTGGTCTCGTTGGGCTGGCTTATGGCGCCTGGATCAGCAACGCATCACAGCTGCCTGTGAACAGGCAGATACAGACAGTTCTGCTTTGACTGGGGTATTTTGCACCCGTCAACCGGGTGGTTGGAATCGGATCAGGCAATTGAACTTACCGGTGCTGATCAATTTGGATAACAGTGATACCCCAATGCTGGTTGAGGGGCTTCAATCCAGGCAGGTGCTGTTACACAATGGCCGGTTACAGCGTTGGTGGCCGTTTGCTGAGTTACTCGATCACTGGTCGGGAGGTTATACGGCAGTCTGCCCCGGTTCCACACAGGCATGGCGAGAAGGGATGCAGGATATCGAGGTTCAGCGCTTAAAAAAACTGGCAGCCGGGCTGCCGGAGCAACCTTACCGGGGATTGCCCAGTGAGGATTATGGTAAAGATTTTGCCGATTGGGTGGCAGGATTTCAGATTCGTAATGGCCTGACTTCAGATCGAATCCTGGGGCAGGAATCCAAATTGTTCCTGTGCGCTGCGGGAGAAGGCATACCACAGCTGCAAACAGTCACCAATGCAGCTTTACTGGCTGAGGGAGAATAAAGCGTGTCATTGCTACTCGATGCATTGCGTAAATCTGAACAGCAAAGGCGCTTGGGTGAAACACCGAGCATTCAGGTGCCCAGTTTGGGGCAGGCCAACAAAGCACGCACGGGCATACCAAAATTATGGTTGGTGCTGAGTGCGGTGTTGTTGTTGACGGTGTTGTGGTTAATAGTTTCACCATTCAACGGGGCAGATGATAATACCCCGGCCCTAACGGCAGCTGCAGAAAATGCGGATACTCAACCAGTTACCGGGCAACTGCCCGAAACTGTTGAGCAAACATTACCTCAACAGCCACCGGATACGCTAAATCAGCAGGTCGCTGCGGCCACAGAACAGCTGGGCAATACCTTGCCAACGGCCATTGGCGAGCAAAACCTGGAGCAGCCGGTGAGTGATTTTAATGCGCTGGCAACGGAAATTGCCCGGCGTGAAGCAAATACCCGTGAAGAGCAGAATCAAGCAGCAGAATCGACAACCGGCCACGGCCAGGACCCGGCAACCGCCGCAGCATTACCGGTTGAGCAAGCACTTGATATAACCGCTGACGCCCCAGTAGAAAGTGAGCCTGAATGGCAGCCGGAGCGACCTTCACATCTCAATTATTTTGAATTGCCGGTGAATGTGCGTCAAAAACTACCGGACCTGCCGATCAGTATTCGCGTTTATGATGATGCGCCAGCGAAGCGCTTTGTCATTATCAATCGAGCCCGTGTTCAGGAAGGCGATACCATCCCGGAAGCAGATGATGTGAAACTGCTTGAGATCAGACGTGAGTCACTGATTTTGGAGTTTGAAGGTTATGTCTTTGAATATTAATGAATCAGACGTTCGTTGAATAAAATAAAGACTGCATAAAGATGTTGCAATCGCCGATCATTTTTCGAGAGGGACTGCCTCATCAGCCAGTGGTACCATGGCTGGTATGCCTGGTATCGGCTGCTATTCTGGTGGTTACCGGATACCTCAGCGTGATTGACGTTGGTGAGCGGACCGGGCTGGTTCAGCAATGGGGGCTGGTGCCGATGCAATTGCAAAATCTGCTACAGCAAAATGTCAGTGAATGGTTTGTAACGCCTATACTGACACCAATAACTGCCTTACTGGTGCACGCTAGCTGGCTGCATGTATTGGGTAATTTGGCTTATCTGTGGGCATTTGGATTGACTTTGGAACGGCTTGCCGGGCATGTTTCGTTTACAGTGACGTTTTTTATTGCCGGTGGTATCAGTAATGTACTGCTGGTTTTTCTATTACCAGATCAAACCGCGCCGCTGATTGGTGCCAGCGGTGGTGTATCAGCGGTTATTGGTTGCTATTTATGGTTATATCCCAAACGTAGGCTGGGATTGTATATACCCTTGGGCTTATATTTGAAATTTGCCCGATTACCTTCATTATTGGTAATTGGCTCCTGGTTCGCCCTGCAAGTGATCTATACCCTGCAGGGACCGGTGACCGGGGATGTTGCCTGGCGTGTGCATCTGATGGGGTTCGTGCTTGGAATTCTCGCCGGCATGCTGATAAGGCTGTTTCGACCACGCTCTAGATTGATGAGTTAATTGTTTGATCATGGACAAATCGGTTATTTATGTCAAAAGCAGTTTTGTATAAAGTTATTTTTCTTAATCACGGCAAAGTCTATGAGGTATTTGCCGAGGGGGTCACCAGCAGTGGATTGTATGGTTTTATCGAGATATCGGAACTGCAATTCAGTGATGAAGGAGTGGTTATAGATCCAACCGAGGATCGTATTCGTGAGGAGTTCGCGGACTCTGAAGTATTGCACTTGCCAATGCACAGTGTGCTGCGGGTTGAGCAGGTGAAATCGCGTGGGCAGTGTAAAATTCGAGATCGTGAATCAGGTGAAAAAGTGACGCCGTTTCCGGTAATCGGGCAGCGTAAAACTGACGGTTAAGTATAGTGTCTATGCCGGGAGTATTCTGCCAAGCGTTATACAGTGCTCAGGCTGGATGTGCAGTTTAATTGCTACCCTTGACAGTAATGCAAATATAAAATTTTCGTTATAAATTTGTAAAAGCCTTCTGTTTTCTGCTAACTTTTATAGAGTTAGGAGGCGCAACCTGCTTGCAGTTTGCAATTGTCTTAATGTTCAGATGGATATGGTCATTTTGAGTCAAGCAGAGCACAAATATTATGTACGTCAAAAAATTATTACCTTTATTCGCATTTAATTTACTGTTGTTATTTATTTTTTCAATTTCATCAGCCAATGCACAAAGCAGCACTGATTCGGAAGCTGAAGAGACTGCCAACGCACCCAAAACACTTGAGTCGGTAACGGTTACGGCGCAAAAACGCGAAGAAGATATTCAGGAAGTGCCGGTAACGGTCGCAGTACTCAGTGGTGAAAAGCTGGACGTATTGGGCTCCGGTGGATTGGATGTGAGATTTTTGTCATCGCGCTTACCGAGTTTGCAAATTGAATCCTCATTTGGACGCACAATTCCGCGTTTTTATATTCGCGGCTTTGGGAATACCGATTTTGATTTAAATGCCTCCCAACCAGTATCGCTGGTATACGACGATGTGGTTTTGGAAAATCCAATCATCAAAGGTTTTCCAATTTTTGATCTGGACCGTATTGAAAACCTGCGTGGTCCTCAGGGCACACTATTCGGTCGAAATACGCCTGCCGGGGTTGTGAAATTTGATTCCAAACGGCCTACCCAAAGCCTGGATGGTTATGTACAGGTTGCTTACGGGTCATTTAATGCAATCAACTTTGAAGGGGCAGTAGGCGGTGCCTTAAGTCCGGCATGGTCTGCACGTTTTTCAATTTTGTATCAACGCCGGGATGATTACGTTGATAACCTATTCACTGCTGAAGAGAATGCGCTGGGTGGATTTGACGACGCTGCTGCACGCTTGCAGTTTTTGTACGATAACGGCAGTAATTTTGAAGCGCTGTTCAATATTCACGGTAGAACACTGGAAGGCACTGCACGGTTGTTTCGAGCCAATCTGGTTCAACAAGGTAGCAATGATCTGGCTGCTGATTTTGAGCGTGATGAAGTTGCCATCGACGGTCAAAACTTTCAGGATCTGGATACTTTCGGAGCCAGTGCCAGGTTGAATTGGGATTTGGGTCGGGTCACGCTGACCTCCATCACCGGCTATGAAACGGCTGACTATTTAAGCCGTGGTGATGTGGATGGTGGTTTTGGCGCTTCTTTTGCACCACCATTCGGGCCGGGGTTTATTCCATTCCCAGCGGAATCGGCTGATGGCTTACCGCAGCATGACCAGATTACCCAGGAGCTGCGTTTATCGTCCAATGAATGGGGGCGTTTTGATTGGCAATTGGGAATGTTTTATTTTTATGAAGACATCACCATCGACAGTTTCAATTTTGATACTTTAGCCGGCGGGGTACAAAATGGTTTGACCTTGCAAGAGCAGCAGACCAATGCGTTTGCAGTATTCGCTTCGGGTGATTATGACCTGACTGACCGGTTCAGTGTGCGTGCCGGTATTCGTTTCTCGCACGATGATAAAGATTTTCTCGCCCAGCGGTTTGAGTCGCCGATTGGCGCTCCTCCCATTGGTCCAATTTTCGCCAGCCCGGACGATTCTGAAGTAACCTGGGATCTCAGTGGTACATATGCGCTGAATGATGAAGTCAATCTATATGGTCGGGTTGCCCGCGGTTTCCGGGCGCCAAGTATTCAGGGGCGTTTGCTGTTCGGTGATACAGTTTCAGTCGCAGATACCGAAACCGTTGTGTCCTATGAGTTAGGGATCAAATCCCTATTGTCCGATGGACGTGTACGATTAAACTTTTCTTTATTCAATTATGTTGTCGACGACCAGCAATTGACGGCGGTAGGCGGTCAAGCCAATTTCAATACGTTGGTGAATGCAGATCAGACTGTAGGGCGGGGCTTCGAATTTGATCTGGATGCATTTTTGACCGATGAGATCGTTATTACTGCCGGTCTGAGCTATAACGATACTGAAATCCAGGATGAAAACCTGGCGATCCAGCCTTGTGGTGCTCCCTGTACGGTTCTGGACCCGGCGGGACCGGTTGCAGGGACAGTGCTGATCGATGGTAACTCATTGCCGCAGGCGCCTGAATGGGTTGCAAACTTCACCGCCCGCTATACCAAACCATTGGGAGCTGGAGAGTTTTTCATTTATACCGATTGGGCATATCGTTCCGAGATATCTTTCTTCCTGTATGAGTCGGTTGAATTTACCGGTGATGACCTGGTTGAAGGCGGCGTGCGCGTTGGTTATGCCTGGGATTTTGGCGATCAGGAAGCTGCATTGTTTGTGCGTAACCTGACTGATAATGAATCGATAGTGGGCGGCATCGATTTTAATAACCTGCTGGGTTTTGTGAATGAGCCACGCACCTGGGGTGCGGAATACACTTATCGATTCTAAACTGTCTGCCGGCTTGCTCTTACGTGCTTGGTGAGAGCAAGCTTATAAACTATTGGTTGGTCTCATCCGAACCACTGTTTTCCAGGGCTTGGCGTGCCGTATCGCTGCTGAAACCTTTTCTGCATAAAGCTTGAAAGGCTTTCCCACGTTGTTTGTAATCTGATAAGTCATCGTTGCGTTTGTGCAAAAAACGCACTGCGGCATCCAGCCATTCGTTGCTGAGATTATCCAAGGCCTCGGCGATCAGTTCATCAGCAACACCGCGCTGCCGTAATTCGGCTTGAATCAACAGCGGCCCATATAAGCGGCCGGCGCGATATCTGGCATAGGCTTGTGCGTAACGATTGTCAGATTGCAGATCATGTTGCTGGCACCAGTTTATAGCCAGTTCAATCACCTCGGTGGGATAGCCACGCTGATCCAGTTTACGGCTTAGCTCCTGGACACTGTGTTCACGACTGGCCAGTAGCTTGACCGCCAGCTGTCTGGCGGCATTGTGATTGTCACTGTTCAAGCTTGTGCTCAATCGAGCCAATAATGATAGGTTCAGCGCTGCAGTGTTATTCAGCAGCTACTTCTTCGGGAGCTTGTTCAGGCTCGGCTTTGCTTAGCAGTTTGTTACGCAATAACTGATCAATTTCATCCGCGATCGCCGGGTGCTCTTTCAGGTATTGGCGAACATTGTCTTTGCCCTGGCCGATGCGTTCTTCGCCATAGCTATACCAGGCACCGGATTTCTTAACCAAGCCGTGCTCAACACCGAGATCGATCAACTCGCCCTCGCGGGAGGTGCCTTCACCATATAGGATTTCAAATTCAGCCTGGCGAAATGGTGGCGCCAGTTTGTTCTTGACCACTTTCACCCGGGTCTGGTTACCAATCACTTCGTCCCCGCGTTTAAGTGCGCCGATGCGACGGATATCCAGACGCACCGATGAATAAAATTTCAGTGCATTGCCGCCGGTGGTGGTTTCCGGGCTGCCAAACATTACCCCGATCTTCATCCGGATCTGATTAATGAAAAGGACCATGCAATTGGAACGTTGGATATTGCCGGTCAATTTCCGCAGTGCCTGGGACATCAAACGGGCTTGCAGGCCAACATGCGAGTCACCCATTTCGCCTTCGATTTCTGCTTTAGGCGTCAACGCTGCCACAGAATCAATAACCACAATATCGACTGCAGCTGAGCGCACCAGCATGTCAGTGATTTCCAATGCCTGTTCACCGGTATCCGGCTGTGAGATCAGCAAATCTTCGATATCCACTCCCAATTTGCCGGCATAAGTGGTGTCCAGGGCATGTTCAGCATCAACAAATGCTGCTGTACCGCCTAGTTTTTGTGCTTGCGCCACTACTTGTAACGCCATGGTGGTTTTGCCTGAGGATTCCGGGCCATAGATTTCCACCACCCGGCCGCGCGGTAAGCCGCCAATGCCCAATGCAACGTCCAGCGTTAACGAGCCGGTGGAGATCGCCTCGATATCCCGAGCCGCGGTGCCGTCGCCCATACGCATGATAGCGCCTTTGCCATACTGTTTTTCAATTTGTCCGAGTGCTGCTGCCAGCGCGCGTTTACGGTTATCGTCCACTTACAACTCCTGAATGTTTGGGTGTTGACTCTTCAAGCAGGACCTAACAGGTCCTAAGGATTAAAAGCAGTCTCAAAAATGCTCTTTCCGGTCAGGCAGCGCACTCGCACGATTTAAAATGCTCATGTGGTTGCGTACACACCGCGCTTTTCGCAGCTCTCTGGCCTTTTCTGAAAAAATCTCTACTTTCGAGGTCACTTCAAGTTATTGGTAAATTATGACACAGCCTGGGCTTTGACAAGAGGCTAAATGCATTAAAGGTAATGATCTTACAAGTCAGCAAGTGATGATCTTTCATTGCAGGCATAGTTGCAGGTGGTTTAGTGCATGCAGTAGCGATTGTTCCCGTACTTGCCGACGGTCACCGCTAAAGTATTGGGTGTCGGTGATAGTCTTATCCGGCATCGCCCAGGCAAAGCAAACCGTACCTACAGGTTTGCCTTCAGTGGCACCGCCGGGCCCGGCAATTCCGGTGACTGAAACCGAAACGTCACTGCCCAGCGCCAGGTTGCAACCACTGGCCATGGACTGGGCAACCGGCTCACTGACTGCGCCATTGATTTCAATTAAATCTGCTGCGACATTGGCCAGGCGGGTTTTACTGGCATTGCTGTAAGTCACCAGGCCGCCGGCAAACCAGCCGGAACTGCCGGCAAGATCAGTACAGGTTTTGGCAATCAGGCCACCGGTGCAGGATTCACAGGTGCTAAGCAACCAGGCGCGCTGTTGTAATAAAACAGCTAGTTGATCGATAACAGCATGTGCTTGAGCAATGATCGTGTTCACAGGCAGAGATAAGTATTAAAGAGGACTTATTTTATCAGAGGTTCTCAAACTGTTTAATGCGGAGTACCCAGGAATAATATTCATTAAGTTGGTGCAGTTTCTGTTGCCGGTAAGTTAAACTCACGCATGTCCAAAATCCACCTGGTTTATTTCTTTCAGTGACACAATCCAACGACAAGACCAGTAACCATACTCCGATGATTCAGCAATATTTGCGAATCAAGGCAGATTATCCCGATACCTTGTTGCTGTTCCGGATGGGGGATTTTTATGAATTGTTTTTTGACGATGCCAAGCGTGCGGCCGGATTGCTCGATATTACCCTGACTCAGCGTGGGCAATCCGGTGGTCAGCCGGTACCAATGGCCGGGGTGCCATATCACGCCGCTGATGGTTATCTGGCAAAACTGGTTAAACGGGGTGTATGCGCAGCAATTTGTGAGCAGATTGGTGATCCGGCTACCAGCAAAGGCCCGGTTGAGCGCAAAGTAGTCAGAGTAATAACACCGGGGACTTTAACCGATGAGTCATTACTCGGAGACCGACAGGAAGCCTTGCTGTTAGCCACAGCCTGCCACAAGAATTGTTTTGGATTGGCTTGGCTGGATTTGGCCGGTGGGCGGTTTTCGGTTAAACAGGTGGATTCGCTGGAGGCAGTTGCCAGTGAATTGGCAAGGTTGCAGCCGGCGGAAATTATCAGCAGTGAAACCGATGCCAAAATCATCGCCGGCGTGGTTGACCAACAGCCCCGCGAACGGCCTGAATGGCAGTTTGATCCGGTCCGGGCTGAACGGATGTTGTGTGATCAGTTTGCCTTACATGACCTTTCCGGTTTTGGTCTGGATGCCGAGCTTGACCAGGCTTTAATCGCGGCCGCGGGTGGGTTATTGAGTTATGTAACCGAAACCCAAAAAATAACGCTGCCGCATTTACGCGGGATTAACCGGGAGCAGCATGACGATTTTCTGGTGCTGGATTCAGTCACCCGCCGAAACCTGGAAATTGATACCCACCCTGAAGGACGTCGTGAGCATACCTTGACTGGTTTGCTGGATCGTTGTCAGACCCCGATGGGTAGCCGTCTGTTGCGTCGCTGGCTGCTGGCGCCATTATCAGACCGGCAACGTTTGCAGCAGCGCCAGAGCGCTATTACGGCATTGTTGGATCAACAGGCATTCGATGAATTGCAACCCCGACTGCAGGGGCTGGGTGATCTGGAGCGGATATTGACCAGAATCGCGCTGGGCAGCGCACGGCCCAGAGATCTGGCGGCGCTGCGTGACGGCCTGGCCCGATTACCGGAAATCAAATGCTGGTTGGCAGAATCTTCGTACCCGGTGCTTAACGATATCGGGCAACAGCTGGATTTACATTCAGAGCAGCAGGCACTGCTGCAACAGGCCATCGTAGAAAACCCACCGATGCTGATCAGGGATGGTGGTGTGATCGCAGATGGTTATCACCAGCAATTAGATGAGTTACGGGGTTTGAGTCAGCAAAGTAACGACTTCCTCACTGAGTATGAGCAGCGGCAACGCGAACGTACTGGGATAAATACCCTTAAAGTCGGCTACAACAGAGTGCATGGTTATTACATTGAGATCAGCAAAAGCCAGAGTGACCGGGCACCCACTGAGTACAGCCGCCGTCAGACTTTAAAAAATGCCGAGCGATTTATCACCGAAGAACTGAAAACCTATGAAGACCAGGTGCTCGGCAGTCGTGAGCGGGCACTGGCGCTGGAAAACCAGCTATATCGGGGGGTTATAGAACAATTGGCTAGCCGGCACGCGAGTCTGCAGGACACTGTTAATCAGTTATCCCGCCTGGATGTGTTGACCAACCTGGCGATGCGCGCGGATAGCCTGGATTATCATGCGCCACAACTGGATCAGATACCGGGGCTGGAAATTATCGGTGGTCGGCATCCGGTGGTTGAGCAGGTTTTGGATGAACCATTTATCGCCAATGACTGCAGTTTGCATCCGGATCGCAGAATGTTACTGATTACCGGCCCTAACATGGGGGGTAAATCAACTTATATGCGTCAGGTTGCCTTGATTGTATTACTGGCGCACATTGGTAGTTATGTGCCTGCAAAGGGAGCTCGAATTGGGCCTATAGACCGCATTTTTACCCGCATTGGTGCGGGGGATGATTTAACCCGTGGTCAATCCACTTTTATGGTTGAGATGAGCGAAACCGCCAACATCCTGCATCATGCAACGCCGCAAAGCCTGGTGTTAATGGATGAAATAGGCCGTGGTACCAGTACTTTTGATGGGCTTTCGCTGGCCTGGTCGGTGGCAATCGCATTGACGGCGGAACGACAGGCGCTCAGCCTGTTTGCAACCCATTATTTTGAGTTGACCAGCTTGGCCAATGATTATCAGGGGATTGTTAATGTACACCTGGACGCGGTTGAGCATGGCGATAAAATAGTCTTTCTGCATGCGGTCAGGGAAGGCCCGGCCAGCCGCAGTTATGGTTTACAGGTGGCTGCCTTGGCAGGTGTGCCCAAAAGCATCATCCGGCGCGCAGGCCAAAAGCTAAAACAATTGGAGCAGCGCGCTTTGAGCAGCGAGTCTTCACCACAGGCAGGCTTGTTTGATACGCCGTTAATGACTGCCGAGGTTGTCGATCAGGATGTCCTGAATGGGCAGCAGTTGCTGGAAAAAATTGAGACACTCGAGGTGGACGATTTAAGTCCCAGAGAAGCTTTGCAAGTACTTTACGAGCTGAAGCAGACAGCTTTAAAAACCAGTGATGATTAAGCCGACAGATAGCCGGAACAGTAAAACCTACCTTTTCGGCATATTGCCAATCAATAAATAGCACAGATTATATGGCGTAGGTTGGTGATATTTCAGTCAAAAAAACAGCGATTATTATACTGTGCATGGATAGGGGTAATAATTCAGAGTACAGTCAACGAGAACGCATGATGGCAAGCCTTAAATCCTGGAACGATAAGCTGAATGCCGATAAGCAGCCCAAAATTGTACAGTTGGAGAAAGCCTTTGCGGGTATACCGGCTGGTCAGATGCTGTACGTGGGCACACCACAAATTGTTGCTGACTACATCGACAAGATACCCTATGGGGAAACTCGCACCATTATCAGATTGAGACAGGAACTGGCCACTGCAAACAACTGTGATGCGATGTGCCCGGTATCGACCGCCATCTTTATCCGGATTGTTGCCGAAGCAGCCATCGAAAGTATGAATGAAGACAATTCAGCAGGAACCATGGCACCATTCTGGCGGCTGGTCGAACCTGATTCAAAAATTGCTAAACGGTTGTCGATTGACGGCAGCTGGATAGCAATGCAAAGACAGTCTGAGCTACCCGGTCAATAACAGCTAACCGTCGGCGCCGTTACTGGAATCTGGGAATACCAATAAGTGTGCCTGCTGGTTAATCAGCAGTTGTTGATAATCCTGGCTTAATTCCAGTACACGTGCCAAATCTTCCGGGCTGGCGGCATAGTTTTGATATAACCATTCCTCATAGCCCTGCCAAGGCGAACAGCCCGGCAGGCGGGTGCATTGGGCCTGCATAAAATAACTGGCGGGTGGACAGCCCTGTTCCAGACGGCAGGCAGTCAAATCCAGGGCGTGCTCTGCCAGTTGCAAACTATGCGTATCGTTAACACCATAAAAAGGATGGTCGCGTAGCTTGAAAGCAGAGCGCAGAAAATTGGAAGTATTGCGCAACAGGTCCGGGCCCGGCTGCTGGTTAAGTACATCAGCCAGCCATTCGCGAGCCTGTTGGGGATCATCTTCACTGAGTCGATACAGATTAGCGCTGCGAGCCAGTACCGAACCTTGTTCGAGGGCCTGATCGAGTACAGTAAGCCGGGTTTCTTTGATCAGATCGAAATTTACATTGGTACAGCGTTCGGTAAACCGAAAACAGGCATTAACTATTTCGCTGGCGGTAAAACTTTCACCAAACCCAAGTTGTTGTTCAGTATTTTCACGGGCAATGTTGCTGGCGGTGTTTTCACAGCTTTTCAGCTGTGCGTCAAGACCACGGGCTTGCACGGCATGGCATTCGGTCAAAATCTTGTATCGATAATAAATGTCTTCAGCGTTAGCAGGTATTAACAGTTCCTGATAAAGCGTAGCCAGATCTGCAGCTGTCTGAAAAGCTTCCATGGTACTCAACTGTGCTTCGTCGCTGTTTTGCCTTTTACCTGTGCGTCGGGAAGCATCGTTACCGGTTGTTGTGTCGATTCTGGCACTAGGGTTGTTAGTGGTTTTATTCGTTGTCTGGTCAACTTTGCCGGGTTGTTCAAGCGTGCTGTCGCTGTTGCCCGCAACTCTGGATGATCCAGATGAAATACCAGTTGGATTGGTTATCAGCCATAACACGACGATTAACAGCAACAACAAAACAGCAATAAAACTTTTCATCATTAAGGTCTTGCGTAGATGCCTATGGTGCTTAAATTGTTGTCGATGTGACGAACGCGTTATTCGCCATCCGTTTCAATCGGCTCCGGAAAGATCAGTGATTCCGCCTGCTGGTTCAGTAAAAACTGTTGGTAATCCTGACTGAGCTGCAAAATCTCTGTGATACCATCAGGGTTGCCGGCATAGGCTGCAAATAACCATTGTTCATAACTTTGCCAGGGCAGGCAGCCGGGCAGGTAATTGCAGCGATCAAGCATAAAATGGCCGCCGGGATTACAACCGTTTTCCAAGCGACAGGCGGTCAAATCCAGGGCGCGCTCAGCCAATGTTAATGTTGAGGCATCTTCGGCGCCATAGAAAGGTTGTGAGCGTAGCCGATGAGCGGATCGCAGGAAGCCGGCGCCATGTCTGAGCAACTCAGCATTAGGGTAAGTGTTTAATGCATTGGCCAGCCATTCCCGTCCCTGTTGTGGATCTGCCTCGCTAAGCTGATAAAGGTTGGCGGCCCGCGCCAGTACCGAACCATTCTGAATAGCCTGTTGCAAGGCTTCAGCAGGGGTTTCCTGAATATTGTTGAAGTCTAAATTGGTGCAGCGATCGGTAAAATCGAAACAGGCCTCAGCAATTTGCGCTGCAGTAAAACTTTCGTCTGAACCAGTCTGGTTTTGCGCACTACCCCTGGCTGTGTGCTCAGCGATGCTTTCACAAGTGTCTAACTGATCATCTATGCCACGCAAACGTAAGTCATTGCATTCTTTCAAAATACGGTAGCGATAATAATCATCTTCCGGGTTGCTCGGGCTCAGTAACTGCTGGTAGAGCACCGCCAGATCAGTGGCGGTCAGGTAAGTGTCGGCTACGCTTTCAGGGTTATTGCCTGTTGGAATGCGTTCAGCTGTTGGAACATTGGTGGCGTTATCAGATCGGTCACCGGAAAAGCGCGGGGTGACCACAAGCTGATCATTGTCATCACCCGTGTTGCCAGCAACAGTTTTGTCAGCAGTACCGGCATCAACAGCTGGCTGGTTTTCGTCATCAACCTGACTGGCCGATTCTATCTCGGGGTTAATCCGGGAATCAGTATTACCAGATAAAAACCATAACAGTACGGCCAGTAATAAAATGCATAAAATTACGATAAATGATCTCATTGTTATCCAGGTGTGTTATTCGTGGCGTTTTAATCGGGTTAAGGTGCGCCGGGATTTCTTATCCGGGCGGCGCGGCCGTTCACGTTGCAATCGGCGCTCGCTTGCCTGAGCATCACGTCGGGCGATACTGGCATCGGTTTCACAGTACATCTGTTGCGCCAGCGGAGCGGCTTGACGGCGTTGGGATAGCTCACGCACAATTACCTCCCATTGTTGTTCACCGCGCTGAATCAACAGACAATCATCCACTGCTAACGTTCTAGCCGGTTTAACCCGTTTGCCATCCAGCCGAATGTGGCCGGCATCCACGGCCTGTTTGGCCAGTGAACGGGTTTTAAAAAACCGTGCAGCCCATAGCCATTTATCAACCCGTACATCCATGCGTGTATTCTGCCTGTCTGCAACGATATACTAAAGGGCGGCTCTATTTATTTGTGGGTTGGTGTGCTAAACCCGGAGTATCCAAGGCTGTACTGACAAGTGCTGGTCGTAACACCACTATGATCAGACGCTTAGCATCCTGCTGTTGGAAACTCTGATTCGCAGACCGCTTAAGCCGACAATGAATGGAGATTATCTAAAGTGCTGATTAATTAAGGTTTTGCTTGTGATATCGGATTCATTCCATGCCAACCGCGTGCCTTCCAATCCGCTTGCCAAACCATTGCTGTTATTGATCCTGGATGGTTGGGGTGCACGTGAAGCTGCTCCAGATAATGCTATCAGCGTAGCCAATACGCCTAACTGGGACCGGTTATTGCAGACCTCGGCACATACCTTGCTGGAAACTTCTGGTGAAGCAGTTGGGTTGCCTGATGGGCAAATGGGTAACTCGGAAGTTGGGCACATGAACATTGGTGCAGGTCGGGTGGTGTTTCAGGATCTGGTACGAGTATCACAAGCCTTGCAGACCGGCGAGTTATTACAGCATCAACCGCTGCAACAGGCATTGTCTGCTTGTGCTGCAGCCGGTCGTTGCGTACATGTGATGGGTTTGGTGTCCCCCGGCGGAGTGCATAGCCATGAGCAACACTTATTGGGTTTGTTGCCGGTGCTGCAAACATTGGGTGCAGCATCCATAGCCATACATGCTTTCCTTGATGGTCGAGATACACCACCCAGGTCAGCCGGACCCTCTTTGCTGAATCTGCAAAACTTCATTGCTGGTCAGCAGACGATCCGCCTTGCCAGTATTAGTGGCCGGTTTTATGCAATGGATCGTGACAATCGCTGGGATCGGGTCGAGCAGGCCTGGCATGCGATTGTTGATGCTGATGCTGATTATCTGGCGACTGATGCGAAGCAGGCACTTGAACGAGCCTATGCACGGGGGGAAAGTGATGAGTTTGTCCAGCCTACTGTGATCAACGGTGGTTGCCCGATTGTGGATGGCGATGTGGTGTTAATGTTCAATTTCCGCGCAGATCGCGCCCGCCAATTGGGTAAGGCATTTGTGGAACGGCAGTTTAGCGGTTTTCAGGCAAAGCGCCCGCGATTAGCACAATTGATCACGATGACTGAATACCTGGATGATTTGCCGGCACTGGTATTGTTTCCTGCGCAAAAATTACCGGATCTGTTAGGCCAGGTTCTTGCTACCGCCGGTCAGCGACAACTGAGAATTGCTGAAACCGAAAAGTATGCGCATGTGACATTCTTTTTCAATGGCGGCCAGGAAACACCTTTTGCCAATGAGCAACGCCGGTTGATCCCTTCACCCAAAGTTCGCACCTATGATTTGCAACCGCAAATGAGTGCGCCTGAATTAACTGAACAATTGGTTGATGCGATCAGTCAACAGCAGTTTGATGTGATCATTTGCAACGTTGCGAATGCCGATATGGTTGGCCATACAGGAATATTTTCGGCAGCGTTGCAAGCGGTAGAAGCGGTGGATAAGCTGCTTGGCAAGGTCGAGCAGGCATTAATCCAGGCAGGGGGTGAAATGTTAATAACCGCGGATCATGGCAATATCGAGCAAATGCAGGATGCGGCTACCCATCAGGTTCATACTGCACACACGGTTAATCCGGTACCACTGGTGTATATCGGCAAACGCTCATTGGGTCTGAACAGCGGTCGGTTATGCGATATTGCGCCCACTATATTGGAACTGCTTGAGATCGAGCAGCCGTCCAGTATGAGTGGGGTTTCGCTGCTGGTTAAAGCAACCTGATCAACACAACATAAATGAGGCACAAATCGGCAAGTTGTTTATTGGCATTGTTTATCAGCTGTGCGGCAGCCCAGGCTGCCGGTTTGGCAATCAGCGAGCAAAACCGCGAATCGATTGAATCCCGGTTACAGGAAATAGCAGCCAGTATCGTCGCTTTGCGCGAGCAGCGCGGCCAGCAAAATGAACAATTGGATCAATTGTTCAGCGAGCTTTCAGGGCTGGAGAAAAGCCTGCTGGAGAACCGGCAGTTAATGGCTGATAATCGCGCTGAGCTAGATGTAATCAGTCAAGAGTTGGGGGCTCTGGAGAATCAGCAACAGCTCAGCAATGCCGCATTGAAAATACAGCAACAGCAACTCGACGAACAACTCACTGCTGCCTACCACCTAGGGCGGCAATCGCGCTTAAAATTACTGCTTAACCTGGAAAGCGCAACCCATCTAACCCGAATGCTGGCTTATCATGAACGCTTCAGCCAGCAACGTGCATTATTGATTGAAGGTATTCAACAGCAACTGCAAACACTGGTTGAATTACAGGCAGACATTTTGCTGCGTCAATCACAGATAGAAATATTAGACCAGCAATATCAGGCTGATCAGCAATTACTGACCCAGCAGCAGCAACAACGGCAGGCGCTGGCTGGTGAAATTCGTGCTGAATTGGGTAATCTCGAAACCGAGATAGCCGAGTTGCAACTGAACCAGCAAGAGTTGGAATCGTTGCTGGCCAATCTCCAGGATTTATTTGCAGATATTCCTGATGACATAGCCGATCAGCCATTTTCCCAGTTACGCGGTCAATTGGCATGGCCGGTTAAAATCAACAATCGAAATTTGAGTGCGCGCTTTGGACAGGCACGTGCAACCGGTGTTGACTGGACCGGAATATTTATCGACTTAGCGGAAGGCCAGCCGGTATTTGCAGTAGCTCATGGCCGGGTCGCGTTTGCAGATTGGTTGCGAGGATTTGGCTGGATGATCATCATTGACCATAACGATGGTTATATGTCCTTGTATGGCAATAACAACCAATTATTGCTGGAAGTCGGAAGCTGGGTCGCAGCAGGTGAGCAGGTGGCGGTCAGCGGTAGCGGTTTTGGGGCAGATTTACGCAGTGGTGTGTATTTTGAACTCCGCCGGGAAGGTCGTGCCTATAACCCTGAGCCATGGTTGGTTAAACCATGAAGAAATGGTTGATATAAAAATATGAAAAAATTGCTGCTGATGATTGCACGGCAAGCCACAGTGATGACGGTTACTGCGTTGCTGTTGGGTGTTGCCGCATTTGCCCAGGACACGCAATCGCAAACGGATATTGAGCAACCGGGCAGACCAGCAGGTTTGGCGGTGAGCAGTCTGGATGAATTGCGCACTTTTGCTGATGTTATTCGGGTTATCCGCGAACATTATGTTGAAAATGTCGATGATCACAGTCTGCTGGCAGCTGCTATTAACGGCATGTTGGCAAGCTTGGACCCACACAGCGACTGGATTCCGCCGGAACAGTTTCAGGCTGTTACCGATGATGCTGCAGGTCAATATGGTGGTCTGGGTATGGATGTTCAGATTTTGGATGGCTTTTTGATGATTGTTGATGTGGCCCCCAATACGCCGGCAGCACGAGCTGAGCTACGCTCACAGGATAAAATTATCGGCATCGATGGAATATCAATGCGGGGCCAGGACCTGCGTGAGGCATTGAACTCATTACGTGGCGCACCAGGCAGTGCGGTCAATTTAAAGATTCGGCAGGCAAATAACCAGCAGGTGCGAAACGTGCAACTGACCAGGGCATTAATCAACAGCCCCAGCGTCCGGGGTAGATTACGGGTTGATCACTATGCGCATTTGCATATTGAGCATTTCCAGCAGGGGACCGAGCAACAATTAACAGCGGCGTTTAGGGCCGTGCGACAGGAGGCTGACAATGACTTGCACGGCATTGTGTTGGATTTGCGCAGCAATCCCGGTGGGATTGTTGAATCTGCGGTAGCCACTGTAGATTTGTTTATCGATGATGGTGTGATTGTTTCCGCGCGTGGTCGTGATGAACGTACAGATTTTAATTTCACTGCAACACGAGGGATGTTAAGTGAGCTGCCGATGGTGGTATTAATTGATGCCGGTAGTGCCTCGGCTGCTGAAATTGTAGCTGGCGCACTTCAGGATCATGGGCGGGCAGTGATTATGGGGCAAACCAGTTTTGGCAAGGGTTCGGTGCAAACCATCCTGCCACTGCGCAACGGTAGTGGGCTGCGGTTGACCACCGCTCAATATTTTACCCCCACTGGCCGCTCTATCCAGGCAACCGGGATTGCGCCTGATGTAGTGATTGCCAGGGTGGACATTCTGGAAGATCCAAGGTTTGCCCGCGAAGTAGATTTGCAGCGCCGCCTGGAAAACCCCAACCAGCAGGGTAACGATAATACCGTCAACATCCAGCAGCAGCTACTGATGTTAAGTCAGCAGGATTACACCCTGGCACAGGCGGTTAATTTTTTACGTGGGCTGCAAATTCTGCAATCCAGGGACAACGATACATAGCCCGGATCTTAGCTGGGTTTCGATATCCAGGCCGGACTTTACCGAGATTCCCGGCAGCTGATCCAAGATCCTGACTGAACAGGCACAGATTTATTCTGCAGGATACCGCTTGCAGGTTTACTGCAGCTTGCACCTGGCGGGATCTGCCGCCACTATTAGTGATCTTACAAGATTAATACAGAGAGATACCCAGCGTGATCAGCAGTGCGGAAGTTCGTCAGTCCTTTTTGGATTATTTTGCCGAGCGCGGCCATAGCAAACTACCCAGCGCTTCATTGGTTCCGGGTAATGACCCAACACTGTTGTTTACCAATGCAGGAATGGTGCCGTTTAAAGACGTTTTTCTGGGCGCGGAAATGCGCCCATATACCCGTGCAACCAGCAGCCAGCGCTGTGTCCGTGCAGGCGGCAAACACAATGACCTGGATCAAGTCGGCTATACCGCCCGACACCACACTTTTTTTGAGATGCTGGGGAATTTCAGTTTTGGTGATTATTTTAAGGAGCAGGCGATTGGTTATGCCTGGGAGTATTTGACCAGGGTATTAAAGCTGCCGGCAGAAAAGTTGTGGGTAACGGTATTTGATCAGGATCAGGAAGCGGAAGCTATCTGGGTAAAGAAAATAGGTGTTGATCCGGCACGACTTTCCCGGATTGGGGCAAAAGATAACTTTTGGGCGATGGGGGATACCGGGCCCTGCGGGCCGTGTAGCGAGATTTTTTATGATCATGGTCCAGAGGTTCCCGGTGGGCCGCCGGGAACGCCTGAGGAAGACGGTGATCGCTATGTGGAAATCTGGAACCTGGTGTTCATGCAGTTTGATCGCGATGCTCAGGGGAATATGCACCCATTGCCCAAGCCGTGTGTTGATACCGGTATGGGCTTGGAACGTTTGGCGGCTGTGTTGCAAGGGGTGCACAGCAATTATGAGACCGATACATTTCAATACCTGATTAAATCTGCTGCAGAAATTACCGGCGCCACAGATATCAATACACCATCATTACGGGTGTTGGCCGATCATATCCGTGCCTGTGCCTTTTTAATAGCTGACGGTGTGTTGCCTTCCCGCGAAGGCCGTGGATATGTACTGCGACGGATTATCAGGCGAGCGATCCGACATGGGCATAAACTGGGAGCCAGTCAGGTGTTCTTCTGGAAGCTGACCCAGGCGTTGCTGGAAACCATGGGTGATGCTTATCCTGAGCTGGTGCAAAAACAAGCTCAGATTGAAGATATATTACGCCAGGAAGAACAGCGATTCCGCGAAACACTGGCTAACGGTATGGATTTACTGGATCAAGCGATTGCTGACAGTAAAGCTGCGGAAACTGGCCAGGTTGATCAGCACACAGCTTTCAAGCTATACGACACCCATGGCTTCCCATTGGACTTAACCCAGGATGTGGCTCGTGAACATGGTTTGAGCGTAGATGTGGAAGGCTTTGACAAGCTGATGGAGCAACAGCGGCAGCGTGCGCGTAGTGCCGGACAATTCAAAGCCAGTCAGCAGCTCGGTGCAGATGTCATCGCCGGCATCTCTGCAACGGAGTTCACCGGTTATACAGATAGCTGCACTGAAGGTGCGGTTGTTGTCGCATTATTGGCCGATGGCCAATCAGTGAACAGCCTGCATGAACAACAGCAGGGAGTAGTGCTGCTGGATAAGACTCCGTTTTATGCAGAGTCAGGAGGCCAGCTTGGTGATACCGGTGAATTATCTGGAGAGGCCTTTAGTTTTACAGTTAGTGACACCCACAAGCTGGCAGGTAACTACCATGGTCACCAAGGTCTATTGGCGGCTGGTGAAATAAAAGTGGGTGACCGGGTCAATGCCCAGATTGATACGCAGCGTCGCAGTGATATCGTGACACATCACTCAGCAACACATTTATTACACGCAGCATTGCGGGTAGTATTGGGTGAGCATGTGGAACAAAAAGGTTCGCTGGTCGCACCAGACAGGTTGCGTTTTGACTTTTCCCACCCGCAAGCTGTTAGTCAGCAACAGTTAGCGCAGATCGAAACCATGGTTAATGCTGAAATCCGCCGCAATGCTGCTGCGGATATCAGGCAAATGGCATTTGCCGACGCACTCGAGGATGGTGCGATGGCATTGTTCGGGGAAAAGTATGCTGACGTAGTTCGGGTTTTACGTTTTGGAGATTTTTCAGTGGAGCTGTGTGGTGGTACCCATGTCAACCGGGTTGGCGATATTGGTGCTTTTAAGTTAATCAGCGAATCCGGAATAGCGGCCGGTGTGCGGCGTATCGAAGCTGTAGCTGGAGCACATGCGGTACAGCAGGTTCAAACCACTGAGCAAATCCTGCAAAATGCAACTGAACTGTTGCAGACCACACCCGATCAGCTGGGTAACAAGTTGCAACAACTGGCTGACAGATTGCGTGAACAAAAACAGGAACTGGAGCGGTTGCAGGCTAAACTTGCCAGTCAATCTGGTAATGAACTGGCCGATCAGGCCAAGCAGTTGGACGGTTTCAGGTTGGTGGTGGCAGAACTGGGTAATGTCGATGCTAAAGCGTTGCGCAGCAATATAGATCAACTTAAACAAAAGCTTGGAGACGCTGTGATTGTATTGGCAGCAGTTGACGCCGAAGCTGAGAAAATCAGATTGGCAGCGGGTGTGACAGATTCATTAACCAGCCAGTACCATGCAGGCAAATTGGTCAATCATGTTGCTCAGCAAATTGGTGGTAAAGGCGGAGGCAGGGCAGATTTTGCCCAGGCGGGTGGGCAAAATCCGGAAAATTTACCGTCAGCACTGGATTCTGTTACAGATTGGCTACATAATGCAGGGATTGGTTAGTGTAGTGAGTCTGTGTGAAGCATGCGCCACTACACAAGGATAGAGACGCACGAGCTTGCTTAATCTCTCACTGCTAACAGCAGATTGGGGATCGAGCGCAACAATAATAATAATCGTTAGGTTCTATATATGCAGATGGATGACAGCGATGGCCATGTGGAATGCCACCAGGCCAAGGAGAGCGGAATGCTGATTTTAACTAGACGAATTGGGGAAAAACTGATCATCGATGATGATATTGTACTGACTGTGTTGGCAGTCAAAGGCAGTCAGGTAAGGATTGGTGTGGAAGCACCGGAAAGCATCGGGATTTACCGCGAAGAAATCTACAAAAGAATTCAATCAGAGCAAGATCAGGCTGCATCTGGCGAGTGATTTTTCTTCTATCTCTTACTTATTCAAAATAATTCCGAAACAATCGCATTTCGTACTTTACCTGCCGCTGACACCACGGTATGCTTGCCAGCCTATCGTTTAATCGGTAGCGCGGAGAGGTGGCCGAGTGGCTGAAGGCGCTCCCCTGCTAAGGGAGTATAGGGCTTGTACCCCTATCGAGGGTTCGAATCCCTCCCTCTCCGCCAATTCACCCAAGCCCTGTGCAGCCAGGTTTTGGATGAGTTGTTGGAGTAGACATGCACGAGTCTGATCATTTAATAAAAGTTTTCCAGAGTCGAGCAGAAACAACCGTGTATCAGAAATAGCTAAATGCTGCAGAACGGCTGAATGTGAAACACCCGATAACAAAACCTTTTCATACGGTGGCCCCCGCTGGTCCTCCCGCGACGATAAGTTGTGAACCCCGTCAGGCCCGGAAGGGAGCAGCGGCAGCAACTGATTCGGGTGCCGGGACCAGGCTGGTGGGGGCTGCCTCCATAAAATGACTAACTAATGTGAGCGCGCAAGACAGTCTATTAACATCTGAACCGTCAGCCATTGATAAGGCTGAATACCGGGTGCTGGCACGCCGCTGGCGGCCACGAAACTTTGCTGAAATGGCAGGCCAGGAAGCTGTTGTGCAGGCTTTGGTTAATGGCCTCAGCAGCGGCCGCATCCATCATGCATTTTTATTCACCGGAACCCGTGGTGTAGGCAAAACCACGCTGGCGAGAATTTTGGCCAAGTGTTTGAATTGCGAGCAGCAGGTGAGTGCAGAGCCATGTGGGGAGTGCAGTGCCTGTATAGCCATTGATGATGGCCGTTTTGTGGATTTAATTGAAGTTGATGCGGCCTCCAGGACCAAGGTGGACGATACCCGTGAATTGCTGGATAACGTGCAGTATGCTGCTACTCGGGGGCGTTACAAGGTTTATCTGATTGATGAAGTGCATATGTTGTCCACCAGCAGTTTTAATGCACTGTTGAAGACTTTGGAAGAACCGCCTGAGCACGTTAAATTTATCCTTGCCACCACCGATCCACAGAAAATCCCAGTCACTATTCTGTCACGTTGTATTCGTTTTAACCTGCGACGTATGTCCACGGAACAAATCAGCAATTACCTCAGTCAGCGACTGGCTGCGGAACAGATTGAGTTTGAATCTGAAGCGCTGCAAGCTATCGCCAAAGCTGGTGATGGCAGTATGCGCGATGCTTTGAGCCTGTTGGATCAGGCATTGGCACATGGCAGTGGTAAATTGCAGCAACAAGCGGTACAAACCATGCTGGGTATGGTGGAATCGCATTTTATCGAGCAACTGCTGTTGGCATTGCAAAACAACGATGCGGCCGCTTTGCTGGCTACCGCTGCAGAGATATATGCACAGGGGCAAAGTTCAGACCGAAGTTTGCAACAACTGGCGGAGGCTTTGCATCGGATTGCAGTATTGCAACTGGTGCCTGATTACGATGAGGGTGGTGATCAACAATGGCAAAGTTTGCGCAGTTTTGCTGAGACGATAGCGGCTGAAGATATACAGCTGTATTATCAAATTGCTACTTTGGGGCGCACCGAATTGGCGCATGCGCCAGATCCGCGAGTCGGACTGGATATGACCTTATTAAGGATGCTGGCCTTTCGCCCAATTGATGCTTCAGCGGAAACCTCAAACTCATCATCCACGCTGGTGCAGAAAGCAGCACCGACCGATAAGTCTGTAACCCAATCGAATCAGGCCAAACTGCCTGAAACAGCGCCTAAGCAGCAAACAGCAGATACCATGGCTGCTGCACAAAACAATGATCGGGTACTTGCCAGTGAACCACATAAAACAACTGCAGTGGTTGATCAGCCTGAAGTTATCGCTTTAGACCCAGGACAATGGCCTGAACTTTGCCGGCATTTGGGTTTTAGTGGTCCGTTGCGGGTGTTGGCGCAACATTTGCTGCCAACTGCAACCACAGAACAAGCTGTATTGGTGTTCAAACTGGAGGAGCGGGATGCCCATTTGCATACTGAACGGCTGGATCAACAATTAACCAAGGCCTTGGCTGAGCATCTGCAAACCCCCATTAAGATCAAGATGCAATTCACCAACGAAACTTTGCAATCACCGGCTCGAAGGCAGGCAGCCGAAAACGAGAATGCTAACCGTAAGGCGCAACAGGTGGTCGCATCAGATACAGTAATCAATGATTTAATTGACACCTTTGACGCACGCATCGTGCCTGGTTCGGTTAGGCCAGATACAAACTCTGCCTAGAGACCGGTGCACCTTAGCCTGGGACCCTGGAGAAATTATGAAAGCACAACTCGGAAACCTGATGCAGCAGGCGCAAAAACTGCAAAAAAACATCCAGCAAGCCCAAGCTGAATTGGCCAATCTGGAAGCTACCGGCGAAGCCGGCGGCGGGATGGTAAAGATAACCATGACTGGTCAACATGAAGCCAAACAGGTGAGCATTGATCCGACCCTGCTGGATGATGTGGAGATGCTGGAAGATTTGGTATCTGCAGCGATTAATGATGCCGCGCATAGAATTCAGGAAGCCAGTCAGGAAAAGATGTCGCAAGCTGCCGGTGGTTTGCCGATTCCTCCAGGGTTGTTTGGTTAATGGCAATGCAGCTGATGTTGTCTGGAACCAGTCAGCATGCATGACAGAATTTGAGGTTTAATTAAGCATGCATGCCAATCCCTCCGGAGATTTGCTCAGTCGATTATTGGCGGCTTTGCAAGTGCTTCCTGGTGTAGGCCCGCGCAGCGCCCAACGGATGGCCTTGCATCTATTACAGCATGAACGCCAGGGCGGAAAGTTACTGGCGGATACGCTACAGCAAGCAATTGACCGGGTAGGGCATTGCAAAACCTGTCGGAACCTGACAACTGAACAGCAGTGTGGTGTTTGCAGTAACCCGGAGCGCGATAACACGCTTATCTGCGCAGTTGAATCACCGGCTGATGTCATGGCGTTGGAGCAGGCAGGGGTGTTTTCCGGCTGTTATTTTGTATTGTTGGGTCGATTATCACCGCTGGATGGAATTGGCCCTGATGATTTAGGCTTTGAAATGCTGGTCAAGCGTTTATCGGATGGTCAGGTTCGAGAGTTAATTATTGCCACCAACACCAGTGTAGAAGGTGAAGCTACCGCCCATTATCTGTATGAACTGGCGCGACCTTATCCAGTGAAAGTTTCGCGGCTAGCCCAAGGGGTACCATTGGGGGGCGAGCTGGAATATGTGGATCGTTCAACTCTGGCATTATCGTTTAACAACCGCGCTCCAGTTTGATCTACGGCTTTTACCTGGAAGACATGCGCCGTGATACGGCGCATGTAATCAACAGTGATGATCTAGTTCAGTTCATTATTTAATTCCAACAGCACTTCACGGTTCTTTTCAATGGTCGTCAGACCAATGCCTTTGACATTGACCAGTTCATCGATATGCTGAAAATCGCCATGTTCATCGCGGTATGCCACGATAGCCGCTGCCTTGCTGGAACCAATCCCGGTGAGTGCCAGGGCAAGTTCCTGGGCAGTGGCATTGTTGATATCGACTGGCTCGGTGGCTGTTGCCGAATTAAACATCAAAGCAGTGCCAAACAGCGCTGCCAGCAGTAAAGTTTTCAGGTATTTGTACATCATAGTTCTCCAATTAACAGTTTAAGATCGCGCCCTTGAAAGCGTGTAAACAGATTAACCGGGCAATGAATTCGGTAAAATCGTCAATTGCGGTGGCTGGATGTAGGAAATTACCGGAGGTGTTTGTCTGTGATTAACCTTTGGTTGTATTTTTATCCACAAAAATTGTGGATAAGTCTGTGCATGAAACATTGCAGA
This sequence comes from Gammaproteobacteria bacterium, assembly GCA_021772985.1. Classification (GTDB taxonomy): domain Bacteria; phylum Pseudomonadota; class Gammaproteobacteria; order Xanthomonadales; family Wenzhouxiangellaceae; genus JAJFKX01. Next base: position 77,918 of record JAJFKX010000056.1, on the reverse strand, counting down.
ATCAGTGCCTAAGCAGCGCTCATCAAATTGGTCAAAAATTGACCACATTGGTTTATTGTTTAATATCAATCAGTTACATGACATATTTATAATGTAAACGAGAAAATAACTGTAAATAAACTGTAAAGAAATTTTTTCCCCCAATGTGCATAACATTCGATTTGTCAAGTGCTAATTTAGCATCATTGAATATGCCTGGATCAAGCCGAAATAAGCTGTAAATTGCAGTTATGGGTGCTAAATGGTGGTATTTTTCAGGCTGTGCAGCAATAATCGCCGCCAAATTTTCTGGCGCAAGCCGATGGCTGCATCCAGTTGCATCCGGGCGATTGCCTCAGGGTATCGGTTTGCCCCGGCTGGCCGAACAATTAACCATAATTTGCGCCAGCCAGGTTGCTTAACCAGCCATTTCAGAGCTTTGGCCAGCTGCATTTCCACTTTATGCAGATCGCTGCCAAATGGCCAGGTGGGCAGTAGATCACCACCCAGGGAAGCTAGTCTGCGGCGCATTTCAACCGGACTGTTGTGACGGTACCTATCCGGGATATCCCAATCTGCTGACAGTTTGCCGGCTGCCTTGGCCTGTTGCAGTAATTCCTGCTGGAAGCGGCTATCACAAATACATAATAGCGCCTGGATACAATGCTCGTCGGTTTTGCTGCGCAAATCCGCGATACCATATTCAGTAATAACGATATCGCGCAGGTGCCTGGGTATGGTGTGGTGCGGGTATTCCCAGACGATGTTACTTTGTAAACCTTTGCGACCATACCTGGTGCTGCGCAACATCAATATCGAGCGACTGTCATCCAGAGCGTGCGCCATCGCCACAAAGTTGTACTGCCCCCCGACGCCACTAACCACCTGACCGTCGGCCAGCTGATCGGAAACGGCAGCGCCCAGTAATGTCATTTTCATACAGGTATTGATGAAGCGCGCTCGGTGTCGTTGAACCCGGTCAAGTGCTTCACCGCGGTACAGTTGATTAATTCGAGATACCCGGGTCATGGAAAACTGGTCGCGTTCAGCATCCGGCATTTGGTTGAGCGTGTCATAAAACCACTGCGAACCGAGAAAAAAAGCAGCATGCAGCAGCTTGCCATGGCGTAATCCAGAGCCTATGAATGGTTCAATGCGATGACAGAAATCACGTTCCTGATCAATATTGGCCGGTGTTTTCAGCTGTTCCAGGCACAAATGGTGATTCTGCCACTGAACCTGCTGGTCAAGCAGCCCCCAGTGTTGCAGCCAGCTCACTTCGTGTGGGCGCAAAGCGTGATTAATGACGCCTTCAGCAGCCAGTGCCTGTAACAATGGCGCAGGTTGCTGCTGCTCTGGCGATAGCAGGTTCAAAACCATCTGCAGGCCGACATCGTCATAGACTTTGCGCTTTAAGACATCCGCTTTATATAGATGAATAAACCCATCCATGAACATTTCACTGGCAGCATACAAACCTTCTGAAAATGGTTGGGTATCACCGGAGCGCGCCAATAAGTCCGGATAACGCTGGTTGACCTGGAATGCTTGCAGTAGTTGCTGGTACTGCTGTTGTTGTTGTTGGCGCATCACTGTTGCGTGACAAATCGCATCACCCAATGCACCGATGCCGATCTGCAAGGTGCCGCCATCACGGATCAGCGTGCTGGCATACATACCGATTAAATGCTCTTCAGTATTGACAGGGTTACGCGGTACCGCAAAAGGTCGATAATAGAAGCTGGGTTCATCGATGATGGCGTCAAAAAATTCCGCACTGATTTCAGCATCGCCGGCCATGTACGGCAACTCTGGATTAACCAGTGCCAGCAAAGCCACCTGTTCGCGTTTATCGGCTAATAATTCTGCCAGATCCAAAGTGACGTCAGGGTTGCAGCTCAAACTGTATTTGTAGCTACCGTCAGGCTGCTGGCGCGCTGCCACCAGCTGACAGATAACATTGACCCCGATATCACGCATATCCCGCGCAACATGGGTGTAATTGCTGCTGATGTACTGTTGTTGCCGCAAAGGCTTTTTAAGACCACTGCCGGATTGCATGTAAAACTCACAAACCCGGATGTTGGCCGGCAAACTGCCGTTGTTTAAATCATCCAGGTAAGCCAGGTGTGGGTAATTTTCGCCAAAATGACGGTCCAGGAAAGGCTGCAAAAACCGTTGCTGCAGGCCACTGCCGGCGGCTGGCACGGCCAGCGACAGTGCGGTAAATATGGTCAGCTCGATGTCGGAATGTTGTCTGGCATATTGGTAAAAAGCGTTGATTATCGGATTCGCTTTACCCAGACCCAGCGGAGCGCCCAGAATAATTTGTCGACCAACTCTTTCAATGGTTTGTTCAACAACGGTTTCCAGCTTCATCTATTCAACAGCCTCTGATTGAATTGGACATAATTATGCAGGTCTTTAAGCTTACCCATATTTTTGTTGCAGCGCGGTAATTCCGAGTGATTGTGGCCAGCTTTCCAGTTGATCCAGCAGTTCGTGGTTGCGCTTGTCAGCACGTAATTGATCAAGCAATTGCAAATAACGCTTCAGATTTAGATCATCAGGATCGTTCAGCGATTGCCAACGGTGCTGTTCCCAGCGGTTGTGTGCCTCACTGTCCAGGCTGTCGGGATAATTTCGGGCCTGGTAGCGAAACAGCAACTCAGCAACACGTTGGTCTTCAAATGTTGGGCAGGGCCGGGGCCAGTTCGAAGGTTGGTGTTCACGGAAGGTGTTTAAATGTCGCCGATCAGTATCTGGAATGAAACCATCATATAAGCGCAGATCAGGGTTGCTGCTGACCGGGTAATCAGCGCGTGCCAATACATTCCGTAATCGGGTAACCAGCTCCGGTTGTTGCTTGAGTTGGTCGGCATGTTGCCGACAACGCTCAATATTCAGCTTGATGCGATCACAATCGACCCCTTGCAGGGTATTCAAAGGCGCCAGTATCGGTGCGCGGTTTACCTTGATGGATTTGACCGGCAGTCGTTCCAACCCTTCCGGCAGATCAGCGCTTGGGGTATACAGATAATCCTGCAGGGTAGCCAGATCCAGTGCAGCAAATTGCTGCGGGTCGGTATCCAGATCGTAAACCACAGCCTGATTTTTAATTTGTGGATGTGGCCCCAGCGGCAATACCATCGCGGTGCCGCCACGCGCGCTGGAAAATTTGGCAGAGCTGTGCAGCAGCGGTTCGCCGGACTGCAGTAATTGCTGGACTTTACGGTTATTACGCAAACTCAATGCCCATTGCCATAAACGTGGTTGCGCAGTTGCCACCAGCTTTGTCATTTCAATGGTTGCGTGTACATCGGCCAGTGCATCATGTGCATCACTGTGCTCAATGCCGTTAGCGGCAGATAAGTGCTCCAGTTTGAAACTGGGTATACCTGGCTCACGCTCCGGCCAGACAATACCTGCCGGACGCAGTGCATATACCAATCGCAGCAGATCTATCAGGTCAAACCTGCTGTTGCCGTTTTTCCATTCATGCTGATAGGGGTCGAACAGGTTTCGATACAACAGGTTGCGGGTAAATTCATCATCAAAACGGTAATTGTTATAACCGACAATACAGGTCATAGGCTGGCTGAAAACCTGTTGGATGCAGCGGGTAAATTCAGCTTCGGTCAAGCCATTCGCCTGAGCGTATTGCGGCGTAATGCCGGTGATTAGACAAGCTTCCGGGTGCGGAAAACGTTCTTTACTCGGCTGGCAATAAATAACCAGTGGTTCACCGATGAGATTAAATTCAGGATCAGTTCGCCATCCGGCAAATTGTGACGGTCTATCCAGCGCCGGCCTGATGCCGAAAGTTTCGTAATCATGAAAATAAAACGATGGGCCGCTATAGTTGGTCAATTCGGTTCCGGTTCATGGCTTGTTAGATTCTTGATTTGTCGGTCGCTGAAGTAGCCAAACAATGGCATCCATAAGGCCAAAGAGCCGTAAAGCATGCCGGGCCAGGTATTCCCCGGTGTTGCCAGTATGGCTATGCTGATAGAAATGATCCCCAGCGTTGCCGGTATACACCAAACGATAATTGAATGGCAGGTCATCAACAGTTCGAGTGGGTTCAGTGCCAGACGTTTGCGCTGTAACCAGGCATAACAGTAATGTGCTGCCAGGATCAGGCAGGTCACAGTAAAACCAATGCCGTAAATAATGAAAGCATTGCGCAGATCAAGCTGGGTAATAGGTTCCAGCGAGGTCACCAAAGTGCCTTCAGACAGCCAGGCCATCATGATCACATACAAAAATTTCAATGGATAGACAAACACCAAAATGCAAAACACCAGAGCAGCACTTAACCAGATAGTGGGCGTGTCATCCAGGCCATAACGTTTGCTCCATATATGATGGGCATGCCAAAACCACATCAATAAAGCAAAGCTGAACAAAAATGCCGGGATGCCGCGCATCAGATTGATCAGTGCTGAAACACTGCTGGGAATGCTGTCAATGGAGATTACCAGCAGGGTCAAAGCAAACGCAAACGCCGCATCAGTAAACGTTTCGATACGGGTCATCTGCTCACCGCGCAGTCGAAACCCCTGCTGCTGGGTTGACGGTTGAGAATGTCCGGAATGGTTCATCCGCTGATTACTGGGCAGCTATCCAGCGATCAATTTTGTCTTCCAGAATACTCAGTGGTAATGAGCCGCTGGTCAGAACTTCACTGTGAAAGGCTTTGATATCAAACCGACCCCCCAGCGTCTGTTCAGCTTTGCTACGCAATTCCTGAATTTTTAACTGGCCAATTTTGTAAGCCAGGGCCTGGGATGGAATCGCCATGAATCGTTCAGCTTCGGATACTGCCCGTGCTTCGGCCACCGGTGCATTGGCATACATATAATCCAAAACCTGCTGTCGGCTCCAGCCTTTGTGGTGCAAGCCGGTATCAACGACCAGGCGGATGGCCCGCCACAGTTCAGCGGCAAGGCTGCCGTAATATTGGTAAGGGTCTTGATACACGCCCATTTCCTTGCCCAGGGATTCGGCATATAAACCCCAGCCCTCGGTGTATGCGGTGGTGCCGCCAAACAGGCGAAAGTCCGGTAAACCCTGCAGTTCCTGTTGTAAGGCCAATTGGAAATGATGGCCCGGTACCGCTTCATGCAGATACAGTGCAGTCACCGTCCAACTGGGCCGGGCAGTTAAGTCATAGGTATTGGCGTAAAAAATACCAGGGCGTGAGCCATCCGGTGGCGGTCGTTGATACGAGCCGGAGGAAGCGCTGCGTTCACGGTAGGCTTCTACCGCTCTGATTTCAAAATCGGCTTGCGGTTGGATTGAAAACAACTGATCAGCTGCGCTATCAACCGGTTCACGCAAGCCAAGGAAAGCATCCAGCAGCGCTTCGCGACTGCTGAATATGAATTGCGGATCGTTGGCGGTAAACTCGAAAAATTCCGGCAGTTCCCCGTCAAAGCCGACCTGCTGGATAACACCGCGCATGCCATGTTGAATTCGGGCAACTTCGCTTAATCCGATCTGGTGAATCTGTTCGGCTGTTAAATCAGTGCTGGTGCTGGTGGCTACCAGATGGGCATACCATTCGGCGCCATTGGGTAGTCCGGTCATACCGGCGGTGTCCCTGGCGGCGTCCAGGTATTCGTTTTCAATAAAATGATGTAGCCGGGTAATGCTGGGAATCAGCACATTGCCGATCATATGTGAATAGTCGGTGATCAATGCCTGCCGGTTTTGCTCAGGGATGCTGTCCGGCATATTAAGCAACGGCTGGTAAAACAAACTATCCTCAATATTTTCCAGCATGTGTGCTTCCAGTTGTGGCAGCACACGTTCCATTAATACCCTTGGTTGCACCAGGTTTTGCTGCATGCCCACCCGCATATTGACGATCGCCTGCTCTATATAAGTGGCGAACTCATTAGTGCGGGCGATGAAATTCCGATAATCCTGTTCGCTGTTAAATGGCTGGGCATTTTTGCCTGCACCCAGTTGTGCATAAAAATTGGTGGGATTCCTGAATTGGTTAATCGGCATCAGATGGCCGGGGAAATCCATGCCGCGTAAAGCATTGTTTCGATCGTGGATAAAAATAGCGTAACTCAGGCGGTCTTGCCCGGATAACACACCAGTTGCATGTGCACCTGCGCCAACAGCCTGTACCTGTTCCAGGAAGCTCTGCTGCAGTTGACGGTTCAGAGTGCGGTAATCATTGCCAATAGAATTGGCCCAGCGATCGTTATAATCCGGAACACCGCGGAAGGTTGCCAATACCGGATTAAGTTTTAACAGTGCCTGGTTATATTCAGCATATAAATCGTTTAATCCGGCGGTAACTTCAGCGGCCTTACTTGAATCAGCCGCCGGCGCAATCGGCGCATCGTCAACTGCATTTGACCCAAGCTGGTCTTGGCTGTCGGTCTGGTCCTGTTGACAGGCAACCAGTACACCAGTCAGGCACATTATCAGCAATAAACGGTGAATGAGGTACATATGGACTCCCGGCTGGATCAATAAGGTTGCGCCACTTTAGCAAAATTAAGCAAGTTTCCGCTAACCCGATGCTGAAGCAGACCGGTATGGCAAAGTAAACGGCCGAATTATTGGGTACTGACAGCACTTGAACATTTTGGTCAGCTCAAGGCAGTCAGCATGCTCCAGTTACAACAGCAGGCACAAAAGTACAGCCACCGGCAGCCAGCTTGAAACTATCCGCCGGCCACCAATAGTTTATCGACTACTCGATCATACCCGGCAAAATGCCGGGTTATTTATTTTCCACCCAGGCAGATTTCCCGATGTTGGAAAGCCTGCCTGCAGTGATCAGGCCAGCCGCAACATCCGCATCAAAGTCAGTAGCATTGAAGCACCAATGGCTGCAATAACAATGATGCTGAATAAACCGCCATCCACCGCTAACAGATCGAGCCGTTCAACCAGCCAATGGCCAAAAAAGGCGCCGCTGACGCCAACCACCATATTGCCGACGATGCCGATCAGAGTGCCCTTGGTCAATATGCTCGTCAACCAGCCGACGATCACACCAATAATTATCAGGAGTAATTGTGTTTCCATAATAGATTCCCCAATTTCATAAACCAATCACTGACGGTTAATACGTGCAATCAGCATCAGCGTAGTGCCAATACCGAGTACAAACATCAACAATGAGGTGAACAAAGAACTTGAGTTGGTGCCAAGAGACAAGCACAACAGTGCACCTGCAAACGCACCGGCTATCGCCAGAAACATGCTGGATACCAGGGTCATGCTGTGACCACGTAGCCAGATACCAGCCAACATCCCCAACAGTGCCCCGTCGAGACACCAAATAAAAATACCGTCCATACGTCCTCCTTTTTTATTCAGGTAGAACGGTATTAGGACGTTGCCCTATTTATTACCGAAGCTGCCTGTGTGGAGGCTCTCCGTGCCCTTAGTAATGGCTTAATGCCAGCTACTACTATAATACTAGTTACAAGTTGTAACAAGCTGATCGCAGTTAATACTAATTGATTATCTGTGAATATCGTTTATGTTCAAATAGTTGCAGCAAAATTGTTTGTTATTAAGCTAGCATGCAAAAGCACACTTTATTAACCTAATAGTATGTAAATCAATGATATATGTAACTGTTACAGTTAAGTTTTCGGCTGCAGGGTGTAACCGATAGCTGAAAATACTACGGTTTGGAGTCCAGCATGAATCGGTGCTTGATAGGTATTATAAAACTGACCCAAACAAGGCTAAGCATCCCACCTGTTTGCAGTTGATGCTAGCTTGCCTGTAGTGTGCGTCAGCTAGGCCAGTAACCGCATAATCCGAAACAGGTGCAACAACACTAATGCGCCGATAGCGCCAATCACCATAGTGGTAAACAGACCAGGGTTAAGATTGAAGAAATTAAACTGGCCGACCAGCCAGTGACCAAAAAATGCACCGCTGATACCGATCGCAATATTGGCAGCCAGCATCACAAAACTATCCCGGATTTGCACACTAACCAACCATCCGGTTATCGTTCCGGTGATGGCTAATAGTAATAAGGTTTCCATAAGTTTTCTCTAAAATCCACGTTCGTTGTTATAGTCAATATTGAACGGGTCGAGAGCATCACCGGACCGGTTGTATTACCTATCAGATAACCCCGGATTTGGCAGTACTCTGTGCCCACCTTTGCACCATCCTGGAAATCACGTCAGTCCTTTTTCATGCCTAATAAATCTGTTTATTGAAAGCATGCATGCTCAACATACAAGGGTAGGCGTGACGATCCTGTGAACATTTTCAATTGCTGATGTCATTGCTGGTGCAGGGCAGTTTCAGATGTGAGTAAATCTTCACTATTCAACGGGTTAATACAGTTAAGGCGGGTTGGCAAATGGCCGGATAAATGCCATCTATACGGCTGGGTTGGTATACTTCACTGGCTCAGCTAGTTGAACCAAGTTGAGCAGTCGTTTTCAGAAGCGTGAAGCATGCAAACAGAATCTATGACAATCAACCAAACCACACCAGAGTATCGTTGGCCGCGCGCTAGAATTAGCCGGTTTCGGTTGTCTGTGATGGTATTAATGTGGTTGGTTGCTACGCCATTATTCGCTCAGATATATAAATACACCGACGAAAACGGCATCATCAATTACACCAATGTGAAACCGGCAACCAGTCAATACAGTATTAAAGTGATTGGTTGTTACGGCACTTGCCAGCGCAAGGTGAATTGGCACAATGTGACACTGGATACCGACAGTTACCGGCAACCCATTGCTGAACTGGCGGTAGAGTATCAGGTGGATGAAGCATTGCTGCGCGCCTTGATTCATGCAGAATCCGGGTTTAATCCACAAGCCACTTCACCCAAGGGTGCACAAGGATTGATGCAGTTAATGCCGGGTACCCAACGTGATCTGGGTGTGGCTAATGCATACGTGGCTGAGGACAATCTACGCGGTGGCACCCAATATCTCGCGCAAATGCTGAGCCTGTTTGATCGCAATGTTGAGTATGCGCTGGCAGCCTATAATGCCGGCCCTAACGCGGTTCGCGAGTATGCCGGGGTTCCACCTTATCAGGAGACCCGGGAATATATCCGCCGGATCAAAATTCTGCATGGCCGTTACGCCGGCGCATTGGACGGAAAAACAGCAGCCAGCACCGGTATTTCGGTCAGCAGCCGCACTCCCTAGTACTCTATCAATCTAATAATGACGGGTTCAGCGTTGCTGTGAGCACTGACAAATCCACTGAACCCGTCATTATTAGATTGATAGAGTACTAGATCAGATCAACAGCGAATGCATGTCCAAAGCGGCGGCGGTTATCTGGCCATGACTGGCATCTCGCAGCGCTTTGCATAAACCGGCCACCTGACGGTCAGGTACTTCCAGCATCAGGATCAAAACCTCGGCTTGCCAGTTCTGTTCAGTGATTCTGGCTGCATGGGTGGCTGATAGCTGATGTACAGTGTTGACATGCTCAAAACTGCAGCGAACCTCGATCCGTGAGTAACGAATCAAAGGTTCACTGCTTGCCATCCGCAAACATTCTGCGGCACAACCACCATATGCCCGGCTGAGCCCGCCGGCACCCAATTTGATCCCGCCGAACCAGCGAATAACCAGCACCACTGTATGATCAAAATCCTGTTGTTCAATGGCACGTAATATTGGTCGCCCGGCAGTGCCCGATGGCTCACCATCATCATCGCTGCGATATTGCTGTCCGGTGCGCCAGGCCCAGCAGTTATGACTGGACGACAGATCGCGATACTGTTCCAGAAACTCACCGGCTGTCTGTTCATCAGAGCAGTACCCGGCAAATACCAGGAACCGGCTGCGTTTGATGATCTGCTGGAACTCAGCTGTCTGAGTCAGAATTTTCGACATGGGTTGATGATTCAATAATAACCGGATTATCGCTGGTGGCAGCCGCCACTTTAAACCCGGCAAACTGCAAAGTAACCGGGAGGCCCGCCGGGAATTGTTTCGGTGTCGATAATACTTCGGGTGCTGCAGTATCTGCGGGTCTCGACATCACCAGCGCATAACCACGTTCCAACACCGACTCAGGGCCAACCGACTGCAACGCCCGCTGCAGGCTGATGAATTGCTGTTGAGCTGTTTGCAGCTGTGCTCTGATGGCATGCTGCAGGCGTTTTTGCAGGCTGTCCAGGTGTTCGTTATGCCGGCTCAATTGGTTGGCTGGATGATAATGCTGCAAGCGCTTTTCCAACTGCAGCAGCTGTTGTTGCTGCAATTGCAGTTGTTGTGCAGGGTGCAGCCTTTGCAGCCGGGCCTGCCAGTGATCGAACTGCTGCTGTGTCTGTTGCAGCAGCCAGGAAAAATGCTGTTGTAATCGATGTAGCTGATTATTGATATGTTGCCGCACGTTGTGTTGATCGGGGCTGATCAGTTCCGCTGCCGCTGAAGGTGTCGGAGCCCGTGCATCGGCGGCAAAATCACTGATACTGAAATCAATTTCATGCCCAACCGCTGAAACAACCGGGATTGAACAGTCAGCAATCAGGCGGGCTAACTGCTCATCGTTAAAAGCCCACAAATCTTCCAATGAACCACCACCGCGGGTCAGTACCAACACCTCAGCGCGAGCTTCGTTTTGCGCCTGTTGCAAAGCTTTGCACAATTCTCCCGGGGCTTTTTCACCCTGTACTGACGATGGATAAACAATCACTTCCGCCATCGGCCAGCGGCGCTGCAACACCTGCATGAAATCTTTAATGGCCGCGCCGGAAGGCGAGGTAATCACACCGATGGTTTGCGGCATCGGTGGTAGGGCCTGTTTGCGGCTTTCAGCAAACAGACCCTCCCCGGCCAGTTGTTTTTTCAGTGCTTCGAACTGTTGGCGCAGCAGACCTTCGCCGGCGGTTTCTACAAAATCTGCAATCAACTGATAATCACCGCGTGGCTCATACAGGCTGATCCGCCCACGCACCAATACCTGCTTGCCGTTTTGCATGTCGGCCTGCACCAGCATCGCTTTTTGTCGAAACAATGCGCAGCGGATTTGGGCCCGGGCGTCCTTCAGAGAAAAATACATATGCCCGGAAGACGGGCGCGCCAGATTGGAAATTTCTCCGGATACCCACAGCACTGGAAATCCGGCCTCCAGATGCATGCGGGCTTCCCGGTTCAGTTCACTGGGGGTAAAAATATTGCGGCTGTCGCCGGCTGGTTTGTCAATTAACTTGTCCACAGCTCAGGATTATACGTGTGCCATCGGTTTACGACAGTATCAATAACCGCTTACCCAGCCAGCAGCCTTTGCCGGCGGTTGATATCCACGGTTGTCGACAGCGGCTGGCTTGAGTAGCTGATAATGGCCGCAAAAACCGGCAATGATATTGAAATGTTTACCGACCGGACAGGTCAATAATTTAACAATAGCTGTTATAATAACGGGATTTATCTGCGCAGAGAGCAGCCCTCTCGTTAAGCGCCATTGTCAAGGAGCGCCCATGCCTGGCAGCAACGATCAAGCCCTTCGAGTGAAGGCTGAAGCCCTGACTTTTGATGATGTGTTACTGGTGCCTGCACACTCACTGGTATTACCCAAAGAAGTCGACCTGGCCACCCAATTGACACGGGCCATAGCACTGAAGATACCATTGGTTTCATCAGCCATGGATACCGTCACCGAAGCGCGTCTGGCAATTACCATGGCGCAGGAAGGCGGCATTGGCATCATTCACAAAAACATGTCGGTTGAGCGTCAGGCCAACGAAGTCCGGGTGGTGAAAAAATATGAAGCCGGGGTGATCAAAGACCCAATCACAGTGACCCCCTATACCACCATTAATGAAGTCCTGGCGTTGACCCGGCAACATAATATTTCCGGTGTGCCGGTGGTTGACGGCAACGAGTTGGTCGGCATCGTCACCAGCCGTGATATGCGCTTCGAACGCAAACTGGATGATCCGGTGCGCAATATCATGACCAGAAAGGAAAAACTGGTAACCGTTAACGAAAACGCCAGTCAGGATGAAGTGCTGGAACTGCTGCACCGCCACCGCATTGAAAAAGTGCTGGTGGTGAATGACAGCTTTGAGTTGCGCGGTTTAATTACCGTAAAAGATATTCAAAAATCCCGGGATTTTCCGAATGCCGCCAAAGACAGTTCAGAACGACTGCTGGTGGGCGCCGCAGTGGGTGCCGGCGGGGATACAACAGAGCGGGTCGCAGCATTAGTGGCGGCCAATGTGGATGTGATTGTTGTAGATACCGCGCATGGTCATTCCAAAGGTGTATTGGAGCGGGTGCGCTGGGTTAAGCAGCAATACCCTGATGTGCAGGTTATCGGTGGCAACATTGCCACTGCGGATGCTGCCCGGGCACTGGTGGAAATGGGCGCGGACGGCGTCAAAGTGGGTGTTGGGCCGGGTTCCATCTGCACCACCCGGATAGTAGCCGGTGTCGGTGTGCCGCAAATCAGTGCGGTGGCGGAAGTGGCCAGCGCATTACAGGGAACCGGGGTGCCGCTGATTGCCGATGGCGGTATCCGATACTCCGGCGATGTGGCTAAAGCACTGGCCGCCGGTGCCCATTCAATTATGATCGGCAGCCTGTTTGCCGGTACCGAAGAAGCACCCGGTGAAGTCGAGTTGTTCCAGGGACGCAGTTATAAATCCTATCGCGGCATGGGCTCACTGGGCGCGATGCAGAAAGGCTCGTCCGATCGCTATTTTCAGGATGAAACCGAAGCCGACAAACTGGTGCCGGAAGGTATTGAAGGCCGGGTGCCATATAAAGGTCCATTGGCCGGTGTGGTGCATCAATTGATCGGCGGTGTGCGTTCCAGCATGGGTTATGTGGGTTGTCCCACCATCGAGGCAATGCGGACCGAATCACACTTTGTACGGATCACTTCAGCCGGGATGACCGAAAGCCATGCCCATGACGTTTCGATCACCAAGGAAGCGCCTAATTACAAACTGGGATAAGCATCAATGTCCGCCATCCATAACGATAAAATCCTGATTCTGGATTTTGGCTCGCAATTCACCCAGTTAATTGCCCGACGGGTTCGTGAGTTGCAGGTTTACAGCGAGATTTTCCCCTGGGATGTTGAGCCGGAACATATCCGGGCATTCAATCCCAATGGCATCATCCTCTCAGGTGGCCCGGAAACCACCACCCTGGATGACGCCCCCAGTATTCCCCAAATTGTGTTTGAGCTGGGGGTGCCGGTGCTGGGCATCTGTTACGGCATGCAGGCATTGGCAGGACAACTGGGCGGCGAGGTTCGCACCAGCGAGCAAAAGGAATTTGGTCATGCTGAGGTAGAGGTCAGCAACCCAGGTGTATTGCTCCAGGATCTGACCGATCATCCGGATAGTGCCAGCCCGCTGCTGGATGTATGGATGAGCCATGGCGACAAGGTGACCGCGGTTCCCGAAGGTTTCAAGGTTTTGTGCGGTACCCAATCGGCGCCAATTACCGGCATGGCCAACGATGCCCGCCGGATTTACGGTTTGCAGTTTCACGTAGAAGTTACCCACACCAAACAGGGCAAAGCCATCCTTGGCCGGTTTGTGCATGCCATTTGCGGCTGCGGCAGTGACTGGACGCCAGCCACTATTATTGATGACCAGATAAAACAGGTGCGGGCACAGGTTGGTGATGACCAGGTATTACTGGGCTTATCCGGCGGGGTTGATTCAGCAGTGGTCGCCGCATTATTGCATCAGGCGATTGGTCAGCAATTGACCTGCATTTTTGTGGACACCGGTCTGCTGCGTCATGCCGAAGGTGATCAGGTTATGCAAACCTTTGCCCGGCACATGGGCGTGAAGGTATTGCGGGTCAATGCCGGTGAGCAATTTTTAAATGCCTTGGCCGGCAGCAGTGACCCGGAGCACAAGCGCAAAATTATCGGTGGTGAATTCATCAAAGTGTTCGAAGCCGAGGCGGCCAAACTGGATAATATCCAATGGCTGGCGCAGGGCACCATTTATCCGGATGTGATTGAATCAGCCGGCAGCAAAACCGGCAAAGCCCATGTGATCAAATCGCACCACAATGTCGGCGGGCTGCCGGAACGGATGCAAATGCAGCTGGTTGAACCATTGCGTGAATTGTTTAAGGACGAAGTTCGCACTATCGGCCGTCAGCTTGGGCTGCCTGCTGAATTAATTGATCGGCACCCCTTCCCGGGGCCGGGTCTGGGGGTGCGGATGCTGGGTGAAATTCACCGGCAGCATGTGCCGTTACTGCAACAGGCGGACCATATTTTTATCGAGGAACTGCGCGCCCATGAGCTGTATCACAAGGTCGCTCAGGCATTTGCTGTTTTCCTGCCGATAAAATCCGTTGGCGTGGTCGGCGATGGTCGCCGATATGAATATGTGATCGCCCTGCGGGCAGTCGAAACCATCGATTTCATGACTGCCCGCTGGGCGCACTTACCGTATGATTTTCTGGATCATGTCTCGAGGCGGATTATCAACGAGATCAGCGGGATTTCCCGGGTGGTCTACGACATATCTGGAAAACCACCGGCCACCATTGAGTGGGAATGAGCTTCAGCGCAATCGACACCGCATTGATGGAACAAGCGCTGCAACTGGCTGAGCAGGCCGGCGGTCAGGGTGAGGTGCCGGTCGGCGCGGTGCTGGTTAAGTATGGGCAGATCATCGGTCGTGGTCATAATCAGACCATCAGCCTGAGTGACTGCACCGCGCATGCTGAAATTGTTGCTCTGCGTGACGCCGGGTTGCAACAAGCTAACTACCGGCTGCCGGATACCACTTTGTATGTCACCTTAGAGCCCTGCATCATGTGCGCTGGCGCGATTATCCATGCCCGGGTTTCGCGTGTTGTGTATGCTGCTAAAGACCCCAAAACAGGAGCTGACGGCAGCCAGTTCGATATTTTGCAAAGCCCGTTGCATAACCACCAGTTGCAGGTAGAGCAGGGAGTACTGGCGGAACAAAGCGCCGCACTGCTGCAAAACTTTTTCCGCGAACGGCGCGCTGCCCACCGCTCCAATCGGGCTGACCCCTAAATTTCCAAAACCAATTAGACCTAGCCATCTGTTAAACCGTTCGGCTGGCTGGTTGTTGTGGCGTTTCAACATCAGCGGTGAATGGTCATTTACAGCATAAACTTGACATGCAACCAATTGGTTGCATATTATTATCGACATGGAAACTGTATTCACCGCCATCGCGGACCCCACTCGTCGCCAGGTGCTGGAGCGCCTGCGCAGCGAAGGTGCCTTATCGGTTAAGCAACTGGCCGAACCCATGACCGTCACCCGACAGGCAGTCACCAAACACCTGGATATTCTGCATAAGGCCGGATTGATCAAGGTTGAACGGCACGGCCGCGAGCGTCGGCACCGGCTGCAGCCCGAACCGCTGCAAGCGGTCGATGACTGGTTACGGCCTTATGCGCAAGCCTGGGATGATGCATTTGCACGGTTACGCAAGCATTTGGGTGAAGCACCTGACAATAGCAATAATACTGGAGAATAAATCATGATCGAGAGCATCGAACGCAGCCTGGAATTTCAGGCATCCATAGAACGCGTCTGGGCAGCCCTGACCAACGCTGAAGAACTGGCTGCCTGGTTTCCCAATGCCGGCGCCGAATTTGAACCCACCCCGGGGTTTGAAGGCTGGTTTGCCTGGAATCTGGAAGAATGCACCGGCCGATACGCAGTTAAAGTTGAAGCGGTCGAGCCGATGCACAGCATCAGCTGGAGCTGGGCCAGGGAACCGGATACTCCAATCAGTGAAGCCTACACCACCTTGGTGGAATGGACTCTGGAGTCATTGCCCAATGGTGGCACCCGACTGCATATGCTGGAATCCGGCTTCAACCGCGATAAAGACCGGGCAGACAATGTGCAAGGCTGGAAACAGGAATTGGGCGAGTTGGTTGAATACCTGAACAATTGACCTTTCTGTAGGAGCGGATTGCATCCGCGATTCATTTGGAACAGAGGTTAATCGCGGATGCAATCCGCTCCTACAGATGAATCGCGGATACAATCCGCTCCTACAGGTCATTATTTTTGAAAAATCGGCGCTTTTACAAAAATCAAATAACCCAATATCTAAACTGACCACTTTCAACCAAGGAGTCAGATGTGAATTCAAGCCTTTTTGTCGGCTTATTTATTGGGATGCTGGCCGGGCTGCTGCTGGGTGTGATGGTGATATTAGTAAAGCAACGCAAACAAACCGGCAGTAAAACCGTTAAGCAGCTGCAGCAGGAGCACCAGGCATTTCAACAGCAGGTAAGCGACCATTTTGTTGATACCGCAGAGCTGGTCAATCGTTTGACGGATAGTTATAAAGAGGTTTTTGACCACCTGCAAACCGGCGCGCAAACGCTGGTCGATCCACAAACCCTGCAGGACAAATTGCCCGGCGATGCTGAGCAAACCGTAACCCTGACCCGGATCGGATCCCCCAAACCCAGGCCGCTACAGCCGGCTGAGCGTCCAGCCGTTGTCAATAAAAACCCATCTGATGCACAATAGCGCGCAAACCCTGTAACGAGTATCAGTTTTTCAATCTGACTGGTACCGGCCACCAGTTCAGTGTCCAGGTGTGGGGCTAGATAAAAAATAAGCGCGATCTGCAGCGCAAATGGAGTAACTATGCAGCATGATGCTATTAATAAACGCTGGTTCAGAAAAATCGGATCAGCGGCAGCACCCAAATTACAGTTGTTTTGTTTTCCTTATGGGGGCAGTGGGCCCGGCGCATACCGCTCGTGGCAAAACCATTTTGGAGACCAGGTGGAATTGACCGGCATCTTGTACCCGGGGCGTGAGGCACGGATTGCTGATCCATTGATGATCGATATCAAAAAAATCACCGCATCGCTATTACCTTCCATCCTGCCACGCTTGCACAGGCCGTTTGCTTTTTTTGGTCACAGCATGGGGGCGTTGATCAGTTTTGAACTGACCCGGATGCTGCAGGCCGCTAACAAACCGATGCCGTCGCAACTGATTGTTTCCGGTACCGGTGCGCCGCATATTCCGGAGCGAGATCCCATTCATCATCTGCCTGATCAGGAATTTATGCAGGCCGTGATAGATCTGAATGGTCTGCCGCCGGAAGTGCTGGCCAACAGGGAACTGCTGGCATATGCATTACCGGTTATCCGGGCGGATTTTACTGCCTGTGAAACCTACGAATTTGATCAACAGGGTGGCAAAATCGGCTGTCCATTGACAGTGTTTGGAGGCAGCAAGGACCCACTGGTGGAAGCAGACGATTTTGAGCAATGGGAACAACATGCAGGCGATGAATATCAGCTGCAGATGTTTGATGGGGATCACTTTTTTATTGATACCCATCGGGATCAGGTTTTAAGTTGTGTCCAGCAGCGTCTGGACCGGGTATTGGTAGCTGCATAAACACAGCAGCTTATTCAGCCAGGTTAGACAACCTGACCGGCACAAAAGCCCGATGCCCAGGCCCACTGAAAATTAAACCCGCCCAACTCGCCGGTTACGTCCAGCACCTCACCGATAAAATGTAAATTGGGCCTGTTCTGACAGGCAAAGGTTTTGGAAGACAGCCCGCGGGTATCCACCCCGCCCAGGGTCACCTCGGCAGTACGGTAACCTTCGGTACCGGCCGGTTTGATGCTCCATTCACGTAATTGCTGTTCTATCGCAGCCAATTGCGCATTGCTGTAATTTTGCAGCGGGCCATGCCATTGATGTAATTCCACCAGCGCCTGCGCCACCCGTTTGGGTAATTGTCTGTTCAGCCAGTTTAATAATGTGTTTTGAGGTTGCTGGTTGCGGTAGCCGGCCAGTTCCCGGGCAACGGGGATGCCAGGCAACAAGTCTATGCTTAACGGATCACCGGCCTGCCAGTAGCTGGAAATCTGCAACATCGCCGGGCCGCTTAAGCCACGGTGGGTAAACAGCATCGGTTCTTTAAATGTCTGGCCCCGGCAGCTGACTGTCACCTCACAGGCTACTCCGGATAGTGGGGTGAAATGCTGTTTTTGCTCAGGGTGCAGGGTAAACGGCACCAGACCTGCGCGGGTGGGTAATATATCCAATCCAAATTGACGTGCAACTTCATAACCAAAACCGGAAGCGCCCATGGTCGGCACCGACAGACCACCGCAGGCAATTACCAGTGAGTCGCATTGCAGTTTGCCTTTGTTGGTCCGCAAGCTGAAGCCATTACCCGTGGTTTCAATCTGCTCTACCGAGGTCTGCAAACGCACTTCAGCACCGGCCCATTCACACTCGGTCAGCAGCATTTGCACAATCGCCTTGGATTTAAAGTCATCCCCGCAGAATAATTGCCCGGGGGCTTTTTCCACGTAGTCTATGCCGTGGCGTTCCACCAGCTCAACAAAAGCGCCTGGCGGGTAACGGCGCAGAGCGGAGATACAAAACGCCGGATTGGCCGAGCGGAAATGTTTGGGGGTGGTGTTCAGGTTGGTGAAATTGCAGCGCCCACCACCGGACATCAGAATTTTTTTACCAGGCTTGTTGGCATGATCCAATACCAGCACCTTGCGGGCACGGTAACCGGCGGTCAACCCGCACATCAAACCGGCGGCACCGGCGCCAATAATCACCACATCAAAAGATTCAGGCATGAATAAGCTGCTGATAAAAGCAGTAATTATAATGTAGGAGCGGATTCCATCCGCGATCAACCCACCAACACATTCAAGCCCAATGTAGGAGCCGATTCCATCCGCGATCAACCCAGCAACACATTCAAGCCCAATCTAGAAGCGGATTCCACCCACGATCAATCAACCCACATTTAAATCCAATGTAGGAGCGGATTCCATCCGCGATCAACCTACCTGCAAATCAACTCACCGAAATGGCATAACCTTCCCACTCGGAACCGGTTACCGTTGCTGTCTGGCCTTGCAGTATGGGAGTAACCTGATCACTGATGACTTCCACGTCAATTTTTTGACCGGCTGTAACCGCCTTATTGAGTACCGCCAGGTAAAATACATTCCCTCTGATATCTTCCATTAACTTCGTACCCGGCGGGATTACCTGCGGCGCGAACAGGTCACTGCCATCCAGTGTAATGTGCCCCCAAACGCCTTGGTCGGCATTGTTATCGATGTGAACCTCGTTGGCTACCAACTGAGTGAATAACTGCTTCAGAATGATGCCTTCGACTTGCTTATCCGGACTTTCAACATTTACTGTTTCAAAGCGAGCTGTGGTTTCCGAAAATTCGATGGTAGGGGTTTTATAGCCGGAATAAGGGTCTTGATGATTGCCATAACTGGCATAGACACCATAGTTGCTGGGTATGGAAATAACAGTTCGCCCACCAGCCGGGGGTGGGGCAACTATCATCCAGGCAATGGATTTCAAAGAGGCTTGGCCTAGCGGTTGCTTGAAGACGCCGACGTGAATAACTTCATTGGTTTGATTAATAATAGTAATTTGAGAAGACATGGTATTCCTTTGCTGACTTTAAAATTCTACTGCTGTAGGAGCGGATTCCATCCGCGATCAATCAATCCACACATCTAAATCCAATGTAGGAGCGGATTCCATCCGCGAAAAACATAAATCAACTAACCGAAATGGTATACCCGGTCCATTCAGTCCCCGTAACCGTCCCGGTCTGCCCCAACAAAATCTGAACCTGGGCGGTGCTGACCACTTCATAATTTTCCTGACCGCTTGGCTTGCTGATCACAGCCAGATAATAGACAGGAATAGGGCCGGCCGGGGCTGCCTGGCTACCGGTCATATTTAACAGTAATGCTGAACCCGGCGAGACTGTTTGTGGTGGAATAATGTCGATACCACTGTTGGTGGTATGCGCCCACACACCCTGGTCGGATTCGTTATCAATATGAATTTCATTCAGAACCAGATCATTAAATACCTGTGTGACTTTAATAGTATCGTGGCCAGCAGGGCCGGATGGTACTGACTCCACCAGAAACCGTGCAGTGGTTTCATAAAATTCTATGGGCTTGGTTTGCTTGCCGCCATTCGGATCGGTTTGATCACCATAATTGACATACACAGAATAAATATGTGGTGTGATTACGGTTTTGTGGGTGGGTGGAATTTGGGTAATCACGAACGGCTGCGCGTTCAGGCTGGGCGGCGTATTCGGCTTGTTAAACACAGCGATGTATATGGTTTCCGTGGTGGAGTTGGTTATGGTTAAACTGTTCATGCTGTGCTCCCTCATTCAAGTTATCAATATAACCGTACACAATTGTAGGAGCGGATTCCATCCGCGATCAAACTAACCGCAACGACAGGTCGTGCCCAGCTGCGCTGCTACAGAATATTCGGAATGATGGATGCAATACGAAATTGCAGGAGCCGACTACATCCGTGTAAAGCTGAATTTATGCACGAATGTCTTTGGTTCGCTTTTAATGTTAGTATATTAATAATGAACATATATATTAAGTGAACAAAATTCACGCACCAAGAGCATACGATACTATTCAATGGATAGACTCATCACAGAACAGGAAATATTAATTCGCGCTATAGCGGCCATAGAGCGTGAGGCTGGCTTACGCCTGGAGGTTGTAGATCGTGAAGTGTTGATGCCCGATGGGCGAAGGCGCATAGATGCTATCGTCCAATTGAACGGTACAGATAAGCGCTTGGTAGTGGAGGTCAAGAAATGGGCATCCCATGCACACTTGGGTTCTATGATAAATCAGCTGCTTTCCATGGCAGAGTCGCATGAAGGATTATTGGTAACCGACTATATTAATAGTAATCGTGCAGAAGCTTTGAAACATCAAGGTATTCAGTTTATCGATACAGTGGGGAATGCTTATATAAATCAACCACCTGTATTTGTATATATCACCGGGAACAAACCCACGGCTAATAGCCTGGTCAATAAACAGGAAAAAACCGGCCGGGCCTTTTCACCATCTGGCATGCGGGTGGTGTTTGCTTTCCTTAAAGATCAAGGGTTAATTAACGCGCCATACCGCACAATAGCGAAAACAGCAAAAGTAGCCCTGGGCACAGTTGGCTGGGTGCTCCATGATTTGACAGCACAGGGTTTTTTACTGGAAGGCATTAAAAAGCGTCAAAGGAAACTGAGTAATGTGGACAGGCTTATTGATAAATGGGTGGAGGCTTATCCACATCAATTAAAAGCCAAGCAAAGGTTAGGTGTTTTTACTGGTAATAATCCACAATGGTGGAAATCAGTAAACATAAAGCCGTTGCATGCTCTATGGGCAGGGGAGGTGGCCGCTGCACAATACACCCAATACCTTAACCCCAAAAATGCCGTGGTCTATATTGATAGGGCGGATGTTTCCAGTTTTTTGCAAAGCACGAGGCTAAAAGCGGTTAATGCTCACCAGCAACCAGATTGGCGTGTTGATCTGGTTGAACCGTTTTGGACCGGGACTATGCAATCAATACAATCCATGGATAGCGTACATCCACTTATTGTTTACGCCGACCTGATCGAATCAGGCGATGCGCGTAATATCGATACAGCGAACAGAATTCGTGAAAAATACCTGCGTTAATATTGTCGGTAAACTTCCTAAGGGTTTGGTGGCGCTGTATTTGGATGTTGCCAGCCATGCGGCATCATTAAACATCGATTTTATGGTGGTTGGTGCGATGGCCAGAGATTTGGTGTTGGTTCATGGCTATGGTGCTGCTATTGAGCGCGGCACCAGGGATGTTGATTTTGCCATCAATGTAGCAGGCTGGGATGAGTTTAATGCTTTGCGGAACATGCTGATTTCGACAGGTTATCGGCCAGACTCCAATAGGCTACATCGCCTGCATTGGCGAGATGATGACGATCTCCCTTGGGAAATCGATATTGTCCCTTTTGGTGGCATTGCGAAACCCAACCAAACCATAGGTTGGCCCCCCGATCAGGCATTTATTATGAATGTGCATGGCTTTGAAGAAGTTTTTGAACATGCATTGCAAGTGCAAATCAGTAAAAACCCTATGAGCATTATTTCAGTGGCTTCACCGCCCGGGGTTGCTGTTCTTAAGCTGGTTGCCTGGGTAGATAGAGAGGTTGACCTGAAATCCAAGGACGCTGCTGATTTTGCTTATTTGATTCAAACTTATCAAAAGATACCGGAAATTTTTGATGCGCTGTATGAACAGGGTTTCATGGAAGCGCAGAACTGGGATATCGAGCAAGCCTGTGCAATGAAATTAGGCCGAGATGCGGGGGGGATTGCATTGGCATCGACCAAATCATTTTTAAACAGCGCATTATTCGATCAGCCCGACAAAGTGGAGCAGTTTGCTCGAGATATGCAAAGGCAGAGCATATGGAAGCTGGTTGACTGCTTAAAATGGCTTGAGATTTTCTCACAGCAGTTTTTTAGCACGAAAAGAAAATAATCCTTTTTTAAGCTATCAATATTAACCGTACACAATTGTAGGAGCGGATTCCATCCGCGATAAATCTACCCATAACAACAGGTCGCGCCCAGGTACGCCCCTACAGAATATTCGGGGCGATGAATATTACCCAGAATTGTAGGAGCGGATTCCATCCGCGATAAATCTACCACAACAACAGGTCGCGCCCAGGTGCGCCCCTACAGGATATTTGGGGCGATGAATATTACCCGGAATTGTAGGAGCGGATTCCATCCGCGAAAAAGCTAAATCTAAGCACAATTGAAAAATTTAGAAAAAACTAATAATTCATTTTAAAACAATAACTTATGCTTAATTTAACACCCCAAATGCTATACTAAAATTAAATCAAGCGGGGCAGTGCAGTGTTACGAGCACCACAAAGCCCCTAACCGCAACCCAACTAAAATGGAGTTGAATCATGGCTACCCAAAAGCTTACCACGGCAACCAACAACGCTATCTATATTCACGAAAAACGCAGTGATTATGGCAAGCAGCAAATCCCAACATCGGAAAATCTGATCGATGGCATTTTCACCATCCCGGAAAGCATCGATACCCTGGCCTTGTATGACAAACTGTCTGAACGTCTTAGCCAATTATATGCCGCCACTTATCCGCCAGAAGAATCAGAGCACATCAACAGTGACTATCTGTGGATGCTGCAAGCACTGGTTGCCGAAGTGCAGGGCATTACCGAAGAATTGCATAGCCGTTGGCAGGTAAAGGAATAAATAAACCGATTTTTGCATGCGAACTGTGTACGCAAAACCAAGTAAAGAGATTGGGGTGTTCGGTTGCCTTGCAAACGCATTTGTTTTCCCGTCGACGATTGATATTATGTCTAAATAATTTACATCTTTGCTTGAGAGCTGTTTACTATTGAAAAAGTTTTCGTAGAGCTTTCAAGCCAACGAATACACTTTTCCGTTGTTTCATTAATACCGAGTTTATACTTTCCTTGTAGCGCGCACCCCCAAACAATACCGACCCTCCATCCCAGTAAAGCCAACTCTTGTTGATTACGCTTGTCTCGCTCCATATTGCCGAGGATTTTCTCACGCCAGAAGCTTTCCCTAGTTTTAGGCCAGCTGAACCTGTAGCAATCATGTCCGTGCCAAAAACAGCCGTTCACAAACAATATCGCGCACAGGCGTGGAAAAACGAGATCGGGTTTTCCCGGTAGGTTTTTCGCATGGAGGCGATAACGATATCCTGCCTGGTGAAGATGTCTTCGCAATAGCAATTCGGGTTGAGTATTCTTGCCTCGAACCGAGGCCATTATCCGGCTTCGAACCTGAAGGGGAACCGTATCGGTCAAAACCACTTGATCTCTTGCATTATAAGAAAAATTCGATTTCAATTCATACAAAATCGAGACCAACGCGTGTCATTGAAATTCCAAGCTTTTGTATCAGATTTAGGGTATATTCGTATCGGATTTGGCTGACAACTGTTGCCTGATGTCTATTAAAAACTAGTCGTGTTGCGCCTTGCTCAGCTTGTGAGATAAATAAATTAAATGTATTGTTTTCAAATTCGCCTTTGTTGTTTGCATAGAGTAAGTGCCACTCAGGTTTTGAGTCATTTTTTTGTGCGAAACTAAAGCTTTTCATATCTGTATCAATTCTTAGAAATACATATCTTTTTAATTTATCAGTTTTAATTTCTTTATAATTGCTTACCTCAGAAAGTTTAACTGCAATAAACGGCAATTTATTTCCGAATGCATCTTTATGATAAGGGGGTATTTGTGATGGAACCATGTCACATGCCGGTGATAAGCAGACCCAATATTTCTCTTGCATGACAAAAACATGCCCTGATCTAAGGTGCCATCCCTCAGGTTTTTTACTGCACACGAAAACAAAATGCTCTCGTTCTGCTTTGCGTTTTATATCGACATTTGTTAAATCCACTTTGAAGTGATTTTTGCAGATCATGCCGGCGTCATCACTCATTCGTTCATTGTTTACCAAGTCTGTTGCAAATCTTTCAACCCGAGGGAGTATTGTGCTCAGTAATTGATCTGAATGACGAGAAACGCTTTTCGAAACGTCCCAACGCTGTTCAGAACCGTCAGCTGAAAGAAGGTGATGATACCAATGGGCAAGTGCATACTTGTTGTCCAAGGCATGGCTTTGGGCAACCACTCCAAGCTCATCCATTTCAGCTCTTAGCATGGTTAGGAAGAGCCTGGAGGGGTGAGGGTTCCAATCATTTAATGCGCTTTGGAGTTCTGTGAGCAGGTTGAGTTTGCTGGATTTTTGTGAAAATGCGATAAAAACGGAATCCGATCGAATCCATTTGTTTGTTTCATTTGACCAGCTTAACTCTTTATCGGAGTTAATGTTCATTTTATTGAGAAGGCCATTTTCGTGCTCTTTTAATGCATATTTAAATATCAGGCTTGCGTTGTTTCTATCGCATCCGCTTGAGTCGTACAAACTTTTGAATGCAGAGTAAGGTTCTTTTCCCATACCCATTTTTCGGAGATATTTAGGACATCTTCTGAAATCAAAATACTGTTCTGTTGCTACGGTATTGAGTATCTGGTCTATAAAACCATCATTGTCATCTTCAATTTCTTCAACCAGCGTTTGAGCTTCAGTTAGCTCCGTATCTGAAAGAATATTTTCATGAGGTGCCATAAGCCCAACCAAGATGGCGTTAAACACATTGTCCAAACTCTCACGTGTATGAACGATCACCAAATTAAAGTGGTCGTTTTTCATGAGGCTACGGATAATTTCAACAGCCTGTGTGCCGTCGCCTTGTCTCGATTTATCGAGCTCGTAATCTAGAATCAGTAGATCAGTTTGATGAAGATGGGCTGTGACATTTGCTTGCCCATCTTTTGCTAAGTCTGTTCCATCATGAATATCTACAAGCAGTGGACGGTTTGATGATCTAAAGGCTTTTATTACGTTCCATATGTGTTTTTGACTCTGGTGCCACCTTTTTCCTGAAGTGATTTCAAGATGTCCTTCAGAATTGATGGGGGCGCTGAGAATTTCATCGAATGTGGGATAATCATCATCAACAATCAGAACAGAACGAATGGGTTTGATGAAGGCTTTTTCTATGAATTCGGAATAGTATTCATTCGTCATTGAACTCAGCTCCCCTAAAGTTAATCAAAAAATTTGCGCCGTTATAAGGCATGCCGATGGAAGACGGCTCATACTTGATGCGATGGTTGCCTGCGGCGAGGTTGACCTTGCATAAATAGAGTCCAACCCCTCTGCCGCCGCGTATTTTTTTAGTGAAAAAAAGAGTAAAAAGATTTTCAATATCTTCCGGCTCGATCCCCGGGCCGTTGTCGGAAACGACAATTTCTTCCCCCACAACATCAAAGGTGATTCGGCGTTCATCGTTTTCACTCACGCTTAACCAGTACACACTGTTGTTCATCAAATTGATGAAGACCGGCAGTAGTCTTGATTGTTGATCATAAACTCTGAATTGTCTGAATTCTGGCGATGCCGTAAAGGTTATTTTGCTTTTTGTTAGTGTAATTTTGAAGAAGTCATTCAGATATGAGTATATTTCCTCACCAGTGATCCATTTCTGGATCTTCTGACCAGCAAGCCTTAGCGGTGACAAAAACCGCAATTGATCCGTCAAACCTTCGTATCCGAATTCAATATCTTTTGCTGCTTTTCCTTTCCGCACCTTCTCCGGTAGCCGACGTAACCCTGATCCAATTATTTCGTCATAGGATTGCAGCTCGTGGCCGACAATTTCAACCGCGATTCCAAGTTGCGCGAGGCTGTTCAATCTATTTAATTCGCTTCTTAGATCACTCAATTCCTCCATGCCGAAAGTGGCCAGATGCTCGAGGTCAATGCTTTCCGCCAAACTCTCAAGAGCGCCGATATAGGGAACGAATAGATCTTCATTTTCATCGTCCAATTTCAGCTTTATGAGTTCCAAGTGTTTGGAGATTTCAGAGAAACTTTGTTTCCCTGTTTCCAACTGATGGATAAGCGGAATAGCTTCGGCGTGGAAAATTTTGTTTCTCTGTTTGATGAGTTCATGAATGCGGTTGTATTCAGCTTTTTGTAGAGCTTGAATGCTTTTTTTCCACTCCTGAATCCGTCGATGTAGTTGTGCTGCGTTCCTAGCCACTTGTTTTTCCAGAAGTTCCTGGGGATTTGTTGGCTTTACTCGCTCTATTTCCTGATCCAAGAATTCTGTAAGCGAAGCAACATCGGAATGAAGTGCGCGCATTTCTTCCCGGAATTTTGTATAACTTTCCTTCGATGTACCCAATTTCGTAGGAGCTCCGGGCAGTCGAAAATCCGATAAGCGATCTTTGAAACTTTCGACGGTACTTTGGGCTTCTGCAATATCCGATTCATTGTTTAAATTAAGGTTTGCTGAATAGGTCGATACTTCCTCGGCAAAACTCGGTAGCTCGGCAGTTAATTTCTTGAGACGCGACCTGAACTTTTTACGTTGGCTTTTCCTGAGGGCATTACGTGCTTCTGCTGCTCGTTTCTTCTGATTCGTTTCCCTTATTTCAGGAAGGACTTCATTACGTATATCGGAAGCGGAACCGAAATATCGTCTGGCCAATGTCATCAAAATATTCGACACAAGCTCTTTTAACGCTTTAGCTGCGCGGTTATCCAATAGACCTTCTCGGCCGGCTTTATCCTTCAAATTGGGGTTGTTCAGTCTGCTGATAGCAAGGCGGCCGAACATTTGCCGATGATTCCAAAACTCGCGTCCTGCACTTTTGCTTCTGCGATGCTCGATTTCAAAAAAATCATTATCGGTCCGTCCGAACGGCATTACTCTTAAACCATCACGAAAGATCATAAAACCAGCATAGCGTTCAGCTACCTCACGAAAATATTCATATTCATCTTTTGTGTGAGTGCTATTAATTAAGCTAAATTCCATAGATGAAATAAAGAAGTCGAAGGGTCCAACTTTGCTGTCAACGCGTTTTGGTATCTTCAGATCTTTGGGTGGCTCAATGACGCAATCATCTGGAATCCACTCTCCAAATGCTTTCACCTTGCCTTTGAATATGCCTTTTTCATCAATGGTTCCTATGATTTGATGTTCCATTGGTTCGATAGTATGCAGGTCAAATTGCTTATCGGAACCAAGGATTAACTTTGATTTCTCTTCTATCCAGGTTTTAACGGCGTAAGAAAATTGATGATCAACCGCGTTCACTTCCGGTTGAGAGGGATCAACGAAGGGATCCACAAAACTCGACAAAGTTTCAAAAAAACGATCTTTAGTATTCTTCGCTGACGAATCCGAGATCTGTTCTTGTAGTTGTATGCGCAGATCGTAGTTTATGTTGGCAATTAGCAAGGCAGTTCCATGTGTTCCCTTGTCTGTCCAGACCTGCCATTGATCGAGGTGGCGCTCATCGAAGGGCAAGCATTGCAACTCGGTGATGATCGCTTCAGAAGGCTGTTGGGACCTGGTGGCGATGCCTTCTTTGATTTCATCGCGATGTAGCTCGTCAAAGGCCGACCATGCTTCTTTGATTCTTTGGCTGCGATGTTTATCAGCACCGCCCCCTTTGATATTTTCAACCAATTCGTTAATAAGGCTTGGAAGCTGCTCAAAAATCTCATTTTTATCTGGAAATTCCGCAACCGGTAGCTGAATATCAGCTAGGTTAAGGAAGGGGTTTTCGAACAGTCTCCAATCAACCAGTGAAGCGACAAAATCCGATTCAGACCTTTTCGATATAAGGAAAAGAGTCGATCCAAGGTTTGCACACGATAGCCTACCTATTCCTTTTTGGCCTTGGCGAGTCCGCGGGCGGAGACCGTTTCTACCAGACAAGGGTGTTTTTTTTGATGTAACTTTGGATTCAGTACCGACCACCAACCAGCGATTAATGAATTCTTCCCGATTCATCCCATGTCCGTCATCAATCATGGCGGCAACGGGCTGTTCCCCATCATAGATACCCAGTTCCACATGGCGCGCATAGGCATCAAAGGCATTTTTCCAAAGTTCAGATACTGCTGTAGGTGTGTCGGCAATCTGCTCCCGGCCCAAGTGATCGACCGTACGCGCCCTTGTTTGAAATGAAATCCCGCTGATCATGCGATTTGATATTTTTTGCAGGTCTCGGGTGGGTTTTGTGCATAGTGCTGTGCTTCCAACAGCGGTTTTATGTGTTCAATCAATACTTGGCCAAGCTTGATCGGAACGGCGTTGCCTATTTGTTGCCCGGCAGCAATAAGACCACCTTCAAAAATGAAATCATCAGGGAAAGTCTGCAAGCGGGCAGCCTGTCTTACAGTAATGCCATGATGTTCTACCGGGTGTACAAATCTGCCTTTCGATGGGTTTATGCATGCAGTTGTCATTGTAGGTGCAGGTGCCCTCGAGTCTATCCGTCCGTATACATCATTGTGCCCATCATATTCTTCATGACATTTGAGTACTCGTCCTGAGTCTTTTCTGCTACCGCCGTTAGGTGGGGTACGTTTGAAGGCATTGACAAGTTCATTGGAGTGATGCATATGTATATCGTTTGGATCGTCCTTAGGAACAGGTTTGGTGAACGCATCGGCACAATTTATCCACGGTGTTAAGTTTGGGTTCTTTAGGTGCTTTTCATGTTTACCGTGGCTTTCTGTCGGAGGCCAAATAAAATTCGATATATCTACACCTTTTTTTATACCAAGAATAAAGACACGCTTACGTCTTTGTGGGACGCCATAGTCGCGTGAATCCAAAACTACTGGATCATATAAGAAATATTCCGCTTCACGGGCTTCCATGAAGAATCTCTCCAAATAGTCCTTATGTCTTGGCCACAACATTCCAGGAACATTCTCCATGAGAAATGCAGTGGGTTTGAATGTTCGTACAAACTCGAAGTAAATGTGGATGAGACTATTTCGAGAATCACCTACTCCTGCATCCTTGATTCTATGCGCTGAAAACCCTTGACATGGTGGTCCTCCCAACAATAGATCGCATCGTGGATTATCATTGAAGTGTTCGGAATGGATATCAATCGGGGTGAGAGTTGATATGTCCTTATCGATTACAACCGTTGAGTTTTCTTCTTCTTCACAAAGGTTATTTCGATAAGTGTCAATGGCATGTGGATTGTTTTCAATCGCGAGGCGGACTTTAAGGCCAGCTAGTTTGGCTGATAGCGAAAAGCCCCCGGCGCCTGAAAATAAATCTATACAATTCAATAACTTATTGCATTCAGGTTTCATGCGTGTATTTGCTTTTCGAACATGACCTCAGTCATTGCGGGTCCCTCTTTCAGAATGATTACCTTGCCAAAATTCCGATCAAATGTCGAGTATTCACGGTTGTGACGATTTGTTCTAATAAATCTCTCAAGTCAATTTAATTTTACAACCGTAAGTTAAGCATTCTCGAAATCAGTAAAGCTTATTCTCATTCTTCGTAAACAATAGTAGCATTTTCTTGCTTAGAAATGGTTCGTGCTCTGCGTAGCTGAGAGAGAGTATTCTTGTATTCTAAGACAAGTCACTGTCCTGACAAGAGTTATCAGATTCCAAGTCAAAGATCTCATACGATCAGCAACCAAGTTGAAAAATGCTGCACACCAATTATTCTATTTTCACTGGTGGGCTGTAAGTCTCTCTACCATTAACTTCTCGATTAAGTCATAAGTGATAGTTCTCACTCTCGTAAGAAATCTTCTACAATAAGGGTCAACTTATTTCAACAACACAATTCCTATCATTAGCGTTTTTATGCTTCACGTCAATCCAAAACTTAGGCTTTAGTCTGATGCTCAAAGTTGATATTCATATATCCGAATGGATAAAGCAGATGCTCGAAGAATAATGAACACCAGCCTCACTAAACGACTGACTGTGGAAGATTTGAATCAACCTGAGACCGGAGGAGGAGATTAAGCTTGGACAAACAGTGGTCTCAACTTGAATGCGAGGCAATAGTTGCTGATTATTTTGACATGCTTAATTCTGAGTGCCTCGGCAAGAATTACAGCAAAGCAGCTCATCGTCGTGCACTTCAGAGCAAGTTAAATAATCGCTCTGATGGTTCGATTGAGTACAAACACCAAAACATCAGTGCCGTTCTCATAAGAGCTGGCCATATCTACATCCGCGGATATAAACCAGCTTGGAACTATCAGGAGCTTCTCGAAATGGTAGTTCTGGAACGTATTGCTATCTCAGATCAAATGCTGAAATCTGCTGAGGGCGCACTGATTGGCCGATGTGCCGCACAAACCTGTCCTGATCGAATTGATAACATCGTAGTGGAGCCACCTGAGATGGTATTGCATATGTCGGTTCGAGACTCTCAGTCTCGATCGCCTTTGCGTATCAGCTACGCTGAAAAGGAGGCGAGAAACAGGCGGTTGGGTGAGCTGGGTGAAGGGTTTGTTTTGGAGTTTGAAAAGTGTAGGCTACAGAACATGGGAAGAAAAGATTTGGCAGACGATATTGAATGGACCAGTAAAGAGAAGGGTGACGGTGTTGGTTACGATATTCGTTCGTTTTTCGGTGAAACTGATGAGCCGCGTTTCATTGAAGTCAAAACGACAAATGCAGGCAAGTACCAACCATTTTTGTTATCTGTTAACGAGCTTTCCTTTTCAAAAGAATGTTCAGAAAATTTCTCGCTTTATCGGGTGTTCGACTTTTCATATGACACAAGACTATTCCAGCTCAATGGAAATATAGCATCTCATGTGAATCTCAATGCAACACAGTTCCGTGCGTCGTTCTAGCATACGAAAATACCTGACAATTATTACTCTAACTAAGAAAACAGACACCCATTTCTTTAATTTAATTAAACTAGATGGCAAAGCTGATCTTTCCCCTTGAGGGTCATCACTTCCAAAGAGAATCATTCACCATCTAAGCCCCCACACCCCAAATGCGATAACATCCCCCCATGAAAAAAACCATCGCAATCGCCGGTAACATGGGTAGCGGTAAATCCACGCTGGTCGACTTTTTGTCACGCCAGTTCGGTGTTCAGCCGTTTTACGAGCCGAATGATGACAACCCCTATCTGCCATCGTTTTATGAAGACATGCAGCGCTGGGCGTTTCATTCGCAAATATACTTTCTGAGCAACAAATTCCGTTTACATCGCGCGTTTGATCGATGCGAGGGTGTGGTTGCGCTGGATCGCACTATTTTTGAAGATGCCGAAATTTTTGCGACTGCGCTGCATGCCATGGGTGGCATGGATGATCGAGACTTCAAAACCTATTGGGATTTTTACCAGACGATTCTTGAGGCCATACAACCACCTGATCTCTTAATCTACGTTAAATGTTCTATACGAACACTGCGCCGCCGGATCAAACAGCGCGGTCGCGAAATGGAACAGGACATTCCGCTGGCCTATTTGAAGCGGCTCGAGAAACTCTACGAGAATTGGGTGGCAGACTACACCATGAGCGAGGTGCTGGTCCTGGATACCGAAAAGTTAGACTATGACCACGACCTGATCTACCAACTGGAACTCATCGAGCGAATAGAAGCGATCCTCTAATCGGGATAAATATGACACTCATCTACATCAATGGTTATTACGATGGGCTAGACAGGCTACCAGCATTACAATAGGTGTCATGCTAAAAGTCTCCGACCATGTCACCATCCCCGACACCGGAGAATATAGCCACCCATCACATAAAAAATAAAAGAAAGTAAACCACAGGATCAAGTCAAATCATCAACTTAAATGGTTCGCTTAAGTTTATCGTGGCTGACCACACCAGCCCATGTCCTCCCTTACACTGCAACCAGGCCATAAGCCGGATTGTTGATTAATGCTACAATAAGCAATCTCGACTATCCTCACCATCTACGGCATTCCCGCTGCCAGATAGCAAGATATTTCACGGCCCGTGCGGTACGGATTATTTGCATCGACCCGGAGTATCTTCACAAGCTTAGTTTGGACACTAACTGGCCTGGCCCTTTTGAAGGACCTGCCAACAGCCTTACCCAACAACGCATCAGGAGATGTAACATGTCCAAGGGACGCAACAGCGCCAAAGAAAGCAAAAAGAAAGCACTATTAACCCCTAAAGAGAAAAAAGCCGCGAAAAAAGCCAAGCTCGAAACCAAGGCTTTTCTGGATATTGATAAAACCCGCTAAACATTGGAAACCCAACGCTGGGAAAACACCAGGCATCGCAAGTGGTTGCGGTAACGCTGAAACCAGGCTCATTTCAGCAGTAGAGCTGTAATGGCACAAGGCCGATATTACGCCGCTAGACCAGGCAATAATTAACTCGGTATTTCAGTGACTGGAAAAGCTGGGCACGAACATTACAATACGTGTCATGCTGAAAATTTCTGAACAAGTCACCATCCCCGACACCGAAATTGAGCTGAATTTCATCCGCGCCCAGGGCGCCGGCGGCCAAAACGTCAACAAAGTATCCTCAGCAGTCCATCTGCGCTTTGACATCCAAGCCTCATCGTTACCGGATTTTTACAAGCAACGTCTGCTCAACTTCAATGACCAACGCATTACCACCGATGGCGTAGTCGTCATCAAAGCCCAACAATTCCGCACCCAGGAACATAACCGTAACGACGCATTGCAACGCTTGCGGGAACTGATCAAAGCAGCAACGGTAATAAAGAAAAAGCGCAAACCGACCAAGCCATCCAGATCTTCCAACCGCAAACGGTTGGACAGCAAAACAAAAAAAGGCAAGCTCAAATCATTGCGAGGAAAGGTTGATGCATAAGCTCGATCTATCAATGTCATGCTTGCTTATCAGCTATTCATGTTCTTGATTGAGATCTCACTCTACTACCTAGAGACTCTTTGCTTTGATTACCACCTTGGTGGCTCTCATTTCAGCTTATCAGGGAATTAGATCATAATGAATGATATATATCATATATAATAGTTTATTGAGTATTAATAGCTATTAAATATCATATATGATATGAACAAACGATGAGTCTTTCGTTTGCTATACATTTCCAGCTCTGATGCCTGAATAATGTTTAGAGTTTTACAGTTTGATTGATTCAAGGTTTCAAACTAGAAATATAACTATCATATATGATATTATATTGTTGTATTTAGCTAAATTAATATCATATATGATGGTATGAAAATCGATACTCTAACACCAAACAACAGCATACTAAAAGAACTCGGAAAGCGTCTTAGTCGGGTTCGCAAGCAACAGCACTTCTCCCAGGACAGGCTGGCCGAACAAGCCGGTATTGGTGTGGCAACCCTGCGCAGAATAGAAGATGGGCAAGATAGCCAGTTGGGCTCTTGGCTGAAAATTTTGAAAGCGCTGCAGCTGACCAGCTCAATCGATAGTCTGTTACCGGAAACCTTCAATTCGCCCATGGCAGAGGTGCTGGCAGAGAAGGGCGCCCGATATAAGCGCTCATCACCTGCAGAGGCTTCAACATGGGAGGATGAAGGCGCTTGACCACTGCCACTGTCAAACTGTGGGGCACAACCATTGGCTATGTCTCAATGGATACTGGCGAGCGTTTTGCCCGGTTTGAATATGCCCCGGATTTTGCTCAGCGTGGCGTTGAACTTGCACCACTGATGATGCCGCTCAAAGCACGCTACATTTATCAGTTTAGCAACCTGCAACCCCGCTCGTTTCATGGTTTGCCAGGGCTGTTGTCTGACAGTCTTCCGGATAAATATGGCAACAGCCTGATTGATGTCTGGCTTGCCCAGCGCGGGCAGATACCAGAAGAATTTAATGCCGTTGATCGGCTCTGCTACACCGGCGTCAGGGGCATGGGAGCGCTGGAATTTGAGCCAGCTATGGAGGTAGTTAACACTCCAGACAAACAACTGGAAGTGCAACAACTGGTTGAACTTGCCTCATTGGCATTTGCTCGAAAGAAAACCCTGGACTCAAAACTAAGTGAAGCCAACGGGAAACAAGCGCTGTTGGATATTCTAAGCGTCGGCACCTCAGCTGGCGGTGCGCGACCCAAGGCAGTGATTGCCTATCACCCGGAAACCAATCAGGTTCGTTCCGGTCAGTTGGTGCTGCCTAAAGGGTTTGAACATTGGCTGATCAAATTCGACGGCGTTGAATTTAATGGCGACTGGGGCGTGATGGACCCGGTTGGTTATGGATTGCTTGAATACAGCTATTATCTAGTGGCAAAACGCTGTGGCATCAACATGATGGAAAGCCGGTTATTTACCGAAAATGGCCGTAACCATTTTATGACGAAGCGTTTTGATCGTGATGATAATGGCGGCAAAAAGTTTGTCCAGACACTTGCGGCAATAGCGCATTTTGATTATTGGGAAAGCGGTCACTACTCGTATGAACAAGTGATCATGACAATGAAGCAGCTGGGCATATCGCAAGCCACCATTGAACAACAATTCCGCCGCACGGTATTCAATATTGTTGCCTGCAACCATGACGACCATGTAAAAAACATAGCCTTCATGATGGATCGGCAAGGGCAATGGGACTTGAGCCCTGCTTACGATTTGTGTCATGCCGAGGGTAGTGACTATACCAAAAACCA
Source organism: Gammaproteobacteria bacterium (assembly GCA_021772985.1). GTDB lineage: Bacteria > Pseudomonadota > Gammaproteobacteria > Xanthomonadales > Wenzhouxiangellaceae > JAJFKX01. Next base: position 43,051 of record JAJFKX010000056.1, on the reverse strand, counting down.
CCAACTCAGCATTAACGGCAAAACCAATGGTTTTACCAGCCAAGATTTAAAACAACTAGCCGATTACGCAGGGTTACCACGCGGACGCTGGAAACACATCCTTGAGCAAGTACTGACCGCATTTTTAGACTGGAATGAATTGGCCGATGAACTCGGTATTCCAGTCAAGCTAAAACAGCACGTTAACCGCACACTCAAAATGACATGGTGAATAAGCTACCTGGTTTAATAAACAGCGCTGATGGGACGAATGGAAATTTCCGGTAGCGAAAGTTAAACTGACGAGTAGGGAATCTAATAGGGAACACATTCCATGAATGGGGTCATTAATATTTTTATGGCGGTACTGGCCATGTGGTTGGTTTTGCTGGGTCCTTTATTGATAACAATAACCATTCCTGTGGCGTTGCAAAAAAGAGCTTACAAAAACCACCTTAACCCACTAACCCGATCCATGCGCCGCCCACCAGGTGCTTCACTAATGGAAAAAATAGTCAGAGTCGATTTTGATTTGATGACACCGATTATGTACATCACGCTGGTAGCGCCGTGCATGATCAGCTGCTATTACATTTTTACTGATTGGTTAAATTTGCCCGACTTTTTTGCATTTAAGTTGAGTTTTATACTATTTTGCATAATCGTCTATATCCATTACGGCAGAAAGCTGATTCAAATGCGTGCCCAGTTGCGTAATCTCAGGCTCGGTTATGAATGTGAGCTGGCAGTGGCCCAGGAACTGGATCAATTAATGTTGCACGGTTATCGTGTATTTCATGATATTCCTGCAGATGGATTTAATATCGATCATTTGGTGGTGGGTAAAAACGGAATTTTTGCGGTTGAAACCAAAGGCCGTTCCAAGCGTGATAAAGGTAAATCGCAAACGCAACAGCAGGCCAGGGTTAAATACGATGGCAAGGCGCTGCATTTTCCGAACAGGGTAGAAACTGCGCCAATCGATCAGGCCAAGCGGCAAGCTCGATGGGCAAGTCAATGGTTAACTGGCGCAACTGGCATGCAAGTCCAAGTCCAGCCGGTTGTGGTATTGCCCGGATGGTATATCGAATGGCCGGCGGCAAAGCCGCTGGTGGCTGTGTTGCCTGGTAAAAAATTGGACAGCTACTTTTTAAAGCCGAAACAGCAGCAATTAACTGAGCAGCAGATTCAGCAAATTGCCTATCAAATTGATCAGAAGGTGACTGACTTGCCGCCGGGTGAGATATTGAGAGTGACATGATCTGTATCGGCACCGACCGCAGCAAAGCTGGATGGCTGACCATTGCAGAACAAGATGGTGAATTGTCAGCGCATCTGTTCCCAGCCATTGAAGACATGCTGAACCACTTAGGCAAAGAAGTCACTATCGCCGCAGATGTCCCAATCGGCTTGCCGTCTGAATTTCCACGTGCTGCCGAAATGCAAGCCCGCAAAGCCGTTGGCCCGCGGCGAAGCAGTGTATTTATGGTCCCGCTTCGCTCGGCGTTCGCATTTGAAGACTATCAGCAAGCACTAGCGCATCATCGCAAGCAGTCGGGCAAGGGTTTTTCAAAACAGGCATTCAATATTTTCCCGGCGATTTTGGATGTTGATCAAGCCATGCAAAGCGGATTAATCAACCAATCCATGTTCTATGAAACCCATCCCGAGGTCTGCTTTTGGGCGGCGAATGGATTTCAGACTCTGCCGGAAAGCAAGAAAACAGTGGCTGGATTATTGCATCGCCGTACTATTCTGGCGCGGGTGCTTGGCGAAGATCATTTCCCTTTGATTCGCGATAAATTTCCTAAGAAAAAGCAAGCAGCAGATGATGATATTCTGGATGCATTGATTGCTCTCTGGACTGCAAAACGTATAGTGGCTGGTGATGCTGGACGGTTTCCAGCGGTGCCGGTGTATGATGATAAAGGTGTGGATATGGCTATCTGGTACTAATAAGGTAAAGCGCCAAGGTTAAATTTAAGAAGGTCACATGAAAGGCGGGGATCATAATTTTGCATGTTTATCGTACTATCAATATTCATTCTTGAATAAAAAACTCACTAATTAATGGATGCTAAATAACATGGCGGTACCTGGATTCCAGGAAATGTTCCTTCCCTTTCTTCAATTTCTCTCAGATAGAGAAGTTCATCATATGCGAGAGGTGAAGAAGGCATTGGAAAACTATTTCGAGCTTAGTGAAGAAGATAAGCAAGAAATGATTCCGAGTGGGCAATCTACTCGACTTGCGAACCGAGCTGGCTGGGCCAGAACTCATCTCAATAAAGCTGGATTAGTTGAACAAGTAACACGAGGAAATTACCGTATTTCAGAGGAGGGAATGAATCTCCTTCAAGCACCGCCTCCAAACCTTAACCTTAAGTTTCTTGATACCATTCCAAGGCATAAAGCTTGGTTTCATGCGCCTAAAAAACAGAAACCATTGATTACAATCGCAAATGAAGCTGAATTCCAACCTCCAAATGAAAGAATTGAGGAAGCCTTCGAAGAACTCAATGATTCTTTAGCGAACTCACTATTAGATGTTATGGCAGAAATGGATCCATTTCGTTTTGAGAAGTTGGTTGTGGATTTATTATTTGCGATGGGATACGGAGGTTCAAGAGAAGAAGCTGCTCACGTCACAAAAAAATCCAATGATGAAGGTATTGATGGTGTCATCAATGAAGACCGTCTTGGTCTTGATGTTATCTATGTCCAAGCGAAGCGCTGGCAAAATACCGTAGGGCGTAAAGAAATTCAAAGCTTTGTCGGTGCGCTTGCCGGTAAACAGGCCAACAAAGGCGTATTTATAACCACAAGTACTTTTGCCAATACTGCAATTGACTATGCAAAAGCTGTGACTCAAAAAATTATTTTAATTGATGGTGCGAGGCTTGCCGATTTGATGATTGAGCATAGTATTGGTGTTTCAACCATCCGCAACATTGCGATAAAAAGAATTGATACAGATTATTTCGAAGATCCATAATAAACGTGCGGATAGTCGTTAAATAAATTAATAGAGGCTTTGCAAAGGATGGCAAGAAGAAACGAATCACTCGCAACACTCATCATCAGCGCATCCGCCAAATTCCCCTGGTGGATCAGTATCGGTCTGGCAGGTATTGCCTATTTTGGTTTGGGTTTGTTCTCAGATGTTCCGGTCGAAACAACATCGAATATGCAAGACATGGGCCGTGTTGTTACCAAGCAAATGTTCATCAGTGTTGCCCGGATATTACAGTATGTATTGCCATTTTATTTTCTCATTGGTGCAGTGGTTTCGATAATCTCCAGCCGCAAAAAGAAAAGGCTTTATGGCCATCTGGTCAAAAATCCAAAGCTGCAAACGCTAAACGAAACTTCGTGGCGTGAATTTGAATTGCTGGTCGGCCAATTCTTCCAGCAACAAGGTTATACCGTCAGACAACTGGCACAAACCGGCCCGGATGACGGCATAGATCTGGTCGTTATCAAAGATGGTGATAAATACCTGGTGCAGTGCAAACAATGGCGGGCAACCAGGGTGGGCGTCAAAGTGGTGCGTGAATTGCTGGGGGCAATCGCCGCTAAGGGTGCGGTTGGTGGCTTTGTGGTGACCTCCGGCGAGTTTACCGAAAGTGCGAGTGATTTTGTGCGTGGCAGAAATATCGAATTGATTGATGGTCGTGAAATCATCCGGCGTGTCAGTCCGGATTCAATAGACCTTGCCGAACAGCAGGCACCGGAGCACCAACCACTATCTCAAAACCCAAGCTGCCCCAACTGCAACCTAAAAATGGTGCTGCGAACTGCCCGCCAGGGCAGCAATGCGGGCAATCAATTCTGGGGGTGTTCCAGCTATCCGAAATGTCGGGGGATTCGCGGGCTTTAGCGTTGTGATACCAGATACACCATTAGGCTAATACGAAAACAACCCCGGATAATGCTTGAAATGTCGCATTCGCCCCTTATATAGGGCAGTGTATGGTGTTCGTCGGCCTCAAAACCGGATACACTATGCATTACTACATTCTATCCTGGTTCTGTCAGAAGTCCTTTTCAAGTTCTACCCTGCTCAATACCTCGTAAGACTTAGTAACACTTTTAAATTTTTTAACGCTTAATGAGGTAATTATCATGGCAACAGGAACCGTCAAATGGTTTGACGAAACCAAAGGCTTCGGCTTTATCGCTCCTTCCGATGGCAGCAAAGATGTATTTGTTCACATTTCTGCGCTTTCTAAATCAGGTTTGCACACACTGGCTGATGGTCAGCAAGTAAGCTTTGACGTGGAAGACGGCGCTAAAGGCCCGCAGGCTGCCAACTTACAGGCCTAACGTCCTAATTGGTTTGGTGACTCACCAAACACCAACCCCGCGATCTATCGCGGGGTTTTTTTTCTAATCTAAAAGGAGCTTCACGTTGAAAAAACTATTTGTCGGCCACTTACCGCCCACCACAACTGAAGATTCTTTGACCACACTGTTTTCACAGTATGGCACTGTCCGCTCCATCAACCTGGCCAAAGATCTGTTTTCCGGTAATTGCAAAGGCTTTGCTTTTATCGAAATGGAAGGTCATGAGGCGCGGGCTGCTATTGCCGGCCTGGATGGTGCATCTTTTGAGGGCAACATGCTGGCTGTTAAATTTGAACAACCGCGCACTGGACGCGGCGGCAGACGTCGTTAGATTCAAATAAAACTGGCGATTTCATCCAGCGGAAACTTGCTGATATCCGGTACGGTCGCATTGTCTTCCGGATAGCCGGCGACCAAAATCAAAAACGGCCTCTCGGTACTGGGTCGGCCAAGTATCTTATTTAAAAACTTCATCGGGCTGGGGGTATGCGTCAAAGTTGCCAACCCGGCAGTATGCAATGCAGTAATCATAATACCGGTGGCAATACCTACTGATTCAGCCGTGTAATAATTCTTAAAGCGTTTACCGTGCTGATCAAAACTGAATTTCTTCAGGAAAATAACAATCAGATAAGGTGCGGTTTCCAGAAATGGTTTGTGTTCATCTGTACCTAATGGCGCCAATGCATCCAGCCACTCCTGGGAAGCGCGGCGGGTATAAAATTCAACTTCTTCCTGCTCTGCGGCGCTGCGGATTTGCTGTTTTACAGTTGGATTACTGACCACCACAAAATGCCACGGCTGCATATTCGCACCGCTGGGTGCGGTACCGGCGGCCAGCAATGCATTATTGATAATTTCCCTGGGCACCGGCCGGTCGGAAAATTCGCGCACGGTTCTACGCTGCTTCACATGTTGATAAAACGACTTGGCCGCAGCCAGCATCTCAGTGCTGTCCTGCTCAGCAAATTCCAAAGGTAAAAAAGGGTAGCGATCGTTCATTGGCCGGTAGATTGGATGAAGGGGTGGGATTTTACGGGAAATAAGGTTGAACAACACAAACTATCAGCCAGGATTAACAACAATGTCGTGCAGCCCCTATATCATCTATGGGATGATCCAGGCAGATTTGTAAGCAGTATCAGCTGACTCATGGCATATCATTTTGGCATTATTGGTGGCGGCATCGGTGGTCTGGCCGCTGCGATATTTCTGGCCAGGGCGGGGCATCGGGTTAGCTTGCTGGAACGCTTTGAACAACCGCAGTCAATTGGTGCCGGGGTACTGATACAGCCCAGCGGGGTGCAGGTACTGCAGCATTTGGGTCTGCTGGACGTGGTTGTCGCCGGATCTGCGCGTATCGCAGCACTGATTGGCCACAACCACCGACACAAACGGATCATGAATGTGCACTATGCCGACATCTGGCCGCAGGCATATGGGCTGGGAGTGCACCGTGGTCTGCTGTTCACAGAGCTATACCGTTTGGCCACAGACCTAGGGGTGGAATTCAAAACCGGCTGTGATATTGATGGCTTGGCTGAACACCAACAGCACTGCGCCCTGGTAGATACCAAGGGCAGACAATATGCCGGTTTCGATGCGCTGATTATTGCCAACGGCAGCCAGTCGACCTTACGGCGGCATGTCTCAACCCGGCAGCAACATATTCCATATCCCTGGGGAGCACTGTGGGCGCATTGTGCTGATGAACAGCAACGTTTCACCGGCAGTTTGCTGCAAAAATACCACCACGCGCAGATGATGATGGGTGTATTGCCCACTGGGCCGCACCCGGATACAGGTGTACCCAGCGTCAGTTTTTTCTGGAGTCTGAAAGCCAGTGACTATCCTGACTGGCTGGCTGGTGATTTTGCTGCCTGGCAGCAACGGTTACTGGATTATTGGCCGGAGCTGGAATGTTTGCTGGGCAGCATGACCGACCATCACAGTTTGACCTTTGCCCGTTATGGCGATGTGGTCATGCAGCGTTGGCACCATCAGCGGATGGTTTGTATTGGTGATGCCGCACACGCGATGAGCCCGCAACTGGGCCAGGGGGTTAATCTGGCGCTGATTGATGCCTGGACGCTGGCGCAATGCCTGCAAACCGGGGCATCGATCGAGCAGGCGTTCGCTCAATACTCACAGCGCCGCCGTCGGCATATCCGTTACTACCAATGGGCCAGCCGGATGTTAACGCCGTTTTTTCAATCAGACAGCCGCTGGTTATCCAGTCTGCGGGATATTGCTTTCCCCTGGTTGAACATGCCGGTGGTGTATAAACAGGTGGTGCGCACCGTCGCCGGGGTTAAAACCGGCAGATTATTTGATAAAGCGCTGAAGCTGGACTAATTATCAGGTGGAATACAAGCCTGACCACGGACCGTGGTCAACGGAATCAAGGCCAGGGTCTTACTGCCATCCACACCATTCAATATACCGGTAGCGTTATTGCAGTCGTTAAATTGCAGGCTCAGTGTTCCCCAGTTTTCCGACAGCGCGGGTGGCGCAGGCTGGGCGAAGTTGCCTGATGCTGATTGGCTTAATTGCAGGGTGATACTCGCCCCCCAGCTCAGTTCATCCAGATGCAACTCGCTCAACGTCCATAATCGCCTGCCTTGTGCATCATTGCCAAAATAAAACCCGCCCAAACCAAACGGCGTGCTGACCAGCAGCAGCCCTTCACCATCGGTTAGCGGGTCAAACCAGGCGCCTGTCAGGGCAGCCGGGTTCAGGATCTGATCACTGCGGCCATCGCGGCGTTGCCGGGAAAGAAATTGCCAGGCTTCCTGGTTGCCTTCCATGTCGCGGTTTTGCGGGCCGGTAAACAGGATTAGCAAAGGGCTTTTGGCAAATTCGATGCTGGGCATACTGTGTCCACCACCAAGCACCCGGTCATAACGGATCTCGGTACCGTTATCACCGCCACGATACAGCGTGCTTTGCACAGTGCTTTGATCGTCTGGGTTGATATCCGGAAAATCAGTTTGGCTGGCTGGAAGTTGCCAGGTCTGATTGATTTGCTGCCAGTGTTGAATGGTAGCCGTTGCGCTTAATGATGAACCGCGCCGTGCATTGGCCACCGGACCACCATCCTCCAGTACCACTGGGTCATCCGAACCATTCACTATCATCACTGAGCGCGGCAGGTTTTTGGGCTGGCAATTCGAAGGTTCGGGCTGGTTGGCGATAAAGGCAGCACCGGCAGCCAGCCGTTCAGGCAGTTCCTGTAACAACCGGTAAGTCATCATGCCGCCATTGGAAGCGCCGGTACTGTAAACCCGTTGTGAATCAATGTTGAAGATACTTTCTGTCCAGCCCAGCAGCGTATCGATAAAACCGACATCATCCGCCGTGCTGGTAATTTCACCGATGCGGCAATCGTTCCAGTTCTGTTTGTTACCGGCCGGACCGGCCGGGTCACCGGTATCAATATTGGTGCCATTGGGCACCAGCAGCAGAATGCCCTGTTGATCGGCTATTACCGGCCACAGACTGCCACTGCCGCCAGGAGGGTTGGTTACGGCGCGCATATTGGAACCACCGCCATGCAGCAAAATCACCACCGTTGCCGGATTGGTCAATTGCGCCGGGACAAAATAACGGTAATAACGGCTAGTCCCGGCAACATCGAGCAACTGTTCTTCATGCCAGCCCGGCGCCGCCGGATCATCCTGGGCATGACCCGGCGGCGATAGCACCAGCACGGCTAATGTAAGCAATGCAATACGACATAATGTTGGCAGCATAAAACTCGTCCATGGTGGCTGAATAACAACGCTTACCCATTTAACGCTGCAGCCTGGATACGGTTGACGTTGAATCCTGCCTGGCGGTGCTAATTGCGAATTCGGCCCGGTGTATAATGTCGGCAACAGTCATTTGCTGGTCGGTCAGGACCATCAGAAATACAACCAATAACGGCGTAACCGCCGTACCATGCCATTAGAGAGGAGTTTCACCATGGATTTATCGATACTGAATTATTCCGCCATCGGTTTTCTGCTGCGCTGGGGTCATATCCTGGCCGGGATTACCTGGATCGGTCTGCTGTACTACTTTAATTTTGTGCAAGGTGAATATTTCAAGGAAGCTGATGGTGGCGCTAAATCGGATGCCATCCAGAAACTGGTACCGCGCGCCTTGTGGTGGTTCCGCTGGGCAGCGATGTTTACCTTCCTCACGGGTATCGTGATGGTCGAGTTCTACAAGCTACGTGGCTTCGGTATTCTTACCGGTGGCGTATTGGGCACCATTATGTTTTTGAACGTATGGTTGATCATCTGGCCAAATCAGAAGATTGTGATTGCTTCTGCTGAAAAAGTAGCCGGTGGTGGTGAAGCATTGCCAAATGCGGCCGCGGCACTGGGTAAAGCCGGTCTGGCTTCACGCACCAATACCCTGTTTTCTATTCCGATGCTGTTCCTGATGGCCTCATCGCGTCATTTGCCTGGTATTAATATGCCTATCACCAGTGCCAGCACCATCGCACTGATTGCGGTGTTTGGTTTGATCGCGTTGTTGACCTTTAACGGTATTAAAGGCAAAACCGGTCCGATGACCAGTGTTTCCGGTGTGATTCACATGGGCCTGCTGTTGACCGCAGTGCTGTATTTGATGATTGAACTGCTTTGATATCAGTTTAGTGCGAAAGCCCGGTCATTGACCGGGCTTTTTTTATTGCTGACAGTCAATGCGTGGCTGATGGCTGGAAAGCACAAATAGGCAGCTGGCTCGTACATCCGGCAGTGGTTGGGTAGAATCAGTGCGTTGTGCAAGCAAATCCAATCCAATACAGATTCGGTGAGTACCTGCTGGATCCGCGTAACCGCACCCTGTTGCGAGGTGGTCAATCTGTTGAGGTGCAAAATCAGGTATTCGATCTGCTCTTTTATTTGCTGGAACACCCGGACCAGGTAGTCAGTAAACAAACCCTGCTGGATGAAGTCTGGCACAACCAATACCTGACTGATGCCACCATTGCCCAGGCAGTCAAGAAAGCCCGCCAGGCGATTGGCGACGATGGCCAGCAACAGGCGGTTATTCGTACCGTGCATGGTAAAGGTATTCGTTGGGTGGCGCCGGTAGAGCGGGTATTGCCCGATGCTGAAGCCGTCGATAGCGCCCGGCGATTGAATACCCCTTGGATTGTAGCCCCGATAATTTTGTTGTTATTATTGGTGGTGGTGTCCTGGCCGACTCCCAATGACCCTGATAGCAGAGAAGGCGCAGCCGATTTAACCTTAGCGGTATTTCCATTTGAAAATGCTACCGGCAAGGCTGAATACCAATGGTTGGAATACGGTCTGGCGGAAACCACCAGCCTGTTGCTGGAGCTGACCGATGACGTACTGGTAAGGCACCCTGATATTGGTTCAGAAGTACCTGCAGGCGCACTTGCCCAGCGAACTGCGATGCTGGGTGTGGAACACGGCTTAACGGCAACCATTGCCAAGGATACAGACCGATTCACGGTAACCTGGACATTGGTAGCTGCCGGAAAAGCGCCAAACAATGGCAGCTTTATTACTGCCGATGCATCCACTATTGCCCGGCAATTAGCGGAAGCGGTGCTGGCGCAAATGGCTGAACGTCCATTGGCACCGATTACTGACCGGCCATTGTTGAATGATCCGTTAGCGGTTGAGTTATTCAGCCGTGGAACCGAAGCACTCTATCAAGACGATCGTGAACAGGCAGTGGCGTTATTGTCTGCTGCGCAGGCACGGGCGCCGGATTCATTGCCGTTGCAAATTGCAGTGGCGATTGCTGATTTTGATGCCAATGATATCGAAACATCAATACAACGCTATAACAGCCTATTGGCTGGCTTGCCGCAGGAAGCACAGGCCGAACGCGCCCGCTTGGCGTTCGTTATTGGTGATCAGTTGTGGTACGCCGGTGAAATGGAGCAGGCCAGCCAGTTGCTGGAACAGGCGCTGGCCAATACCAGTAACGCTGAATTGTTGCATGCGCGCAGCCTGAACAGCCTGTCTTTTGTACGTCAGTCACAATCCAATTACGACCAGGCCTGGGAATATGCCAAACAGGCCGAGATGTCGTTGCGTGACATTGGTGACCCTTATCATTTGAGCATGGTGCTCACCAACCTGGGCTATCTGGCAGATGATCTGGGCCGCATTATCGAAGCCGGCCAGTATCATCAGAGTGCTTTGGATATCCGCAGTAAATATGGTTTTCCATCATTAATTGCCGCTTCCCAATATGGTCTGGCCAGAATTGAGCGACGCAGTGGCAATTTTGAACGTGCGGATGAATTATTACAGCAATCACTGGCAACTGTGATTGAACTGGAATTGCCTTACGATCAATTTGATAATCTGGAAGAACTGGCTGAAGTACGGATACAGCAACAGCGTTTTGCGGAAGCTGGGTTATTGCTGGAAGAAGCGCGGTTAATTGCCGATGCTGCTGAAGATACCTTGGGCCAGGCCTGGTCTGACCAGATGCGGGCCCGAATCAAACTGCGCCAGGGCCTTGCAGATGCACAAGCCTTTAATTTGATTGAATCGGCTCTGGCAGCTTTTGTCGATATGGGTGAGCTGCAGGATGCGCTGATAGCACGCCTGGAACTTGCGCAGTTATTGCAATTAGCCGACCGTGATGATGAAGCAGGTGCATTATTACAGACCATCAGCGCTGATCCTGCGCTGAATAACCCGGTGCTCAGACTGCAGCGACGCAGAGTAGAAGCCGCGCTTCAGGCCAAACAGAATGGAGCACAATCCGCTTTGCCGGAATATCAGGAGATAATGCGCCATGCCCGTGAAATCGGCGTGCTGGATCTTGAAGTGGACACCGCCATCGACTGTGGCTATCTGGCAATCGCGGCAGGTGACATCGACACCGCTCAGCGCATGCTGGCCATAGCACGTGCATGGTCGCAGGGCTATTATCGAACGGTAAACCTGGGCAAGGCTGTTAGTGCCGCTGCGTCAGAATAGACGACTGCATTTAAAATACACTTTCGGGCGCATCTGACTGACGGGCGCTGGTGAAGGATCTGTATATTATTTTGCGAAAATTACCCCATTCAAACTGACTACGCTGCTCAATTTCTGCAGGTCATTTTCCACCTTCAGCAGTTCACTGCCCAAATGGGTCTCGCGGCTGGCCAGCGCTTTGTCCAGGTCCATTTCCAGATGGCTGACCAATGGCTGGGCCAATCTGAGAGAGCTTTCCCTCGGTGCTTGTAGATCAACCCGACCGATCAGCAAAATTACCGCCAATGCAGCCGGTGCTGCCAAGCCCCAGGCCCAATAACTGCGCCTGCTGCTGCGGGATTTATGGATAACGGGTGGGGTCAACTGGTTGCTGATCCGTTGCATGAAATGCTCATCTGCACCAACCTTGATGCGTTTGGCATCTTGGCGCAGGCGATTTTCCAGATTGTCAGGAGATACTGTGTTCATGTTGTTCAACCACTGGGTTGTCGTTAGCAAAAATGTTGCGCAGCTGGCCACGCGCTCGATGCAGGGTGACCCGAACCCATACAGTGGTGCGATCCATTATACGCGCAACTTCGGCACCGCTGAAACCTTCTCCATAATGTAGCCACAGCGCCTGGAAGGCTGCAGGTTCCAATCGGCTGCGGGCAACCGACCAGACATTATCACGCAGCTGTTGATCAAGGCAGGGGTCGAGTGTGGTGCTGCTGTTGTCGATTTCATCGTTATTGGTCTGTAACGGCTTGCGCTGGATCGCGCAACGCCTGGCGATGGTGTACAGCCAGGTGGAAAACTGCCATTTGGAGCGGTAACCGGATAAATTCTGCCAGGCGGAAACAAACGCGCTTTGTGCGGCATCTTCAGCGTCCACCTGCTGCAGTCCGCGCAGCATCAGAAAACGCAACAGCCGATCCTGGTAATGCAATACGATTTGCTCAAACGCGGCAACCGAGCCACCCTGGGCTCGGTTGATCAGTACGCGTTCCTGTTCGCGGGTCATTGCGATCACTCAGTGATCAGCCTGGCTATACCGGACTAGTCGATTGCATCCAGCAAATGTTCTGCCGGAATCTGCAATTGGAAAGTTGTGACGTTATCCTGGGTGGATACTTCCAGATTTTCCAGCCACACCATATCATCATCACCGTCATCGGCCAGGGCTTTAAAACTCAACAGTCCCTTGGCAATACCACCCATGGCTTCAGCCATCGCAGCGGTGCGGCTGACGGCCTGGGCACGGATGTCAAAGCCGTCATTGGCATCGGCAATGACCAACCCGAGTTGTTCAACGTTCTGGAAGAATTTGGATTCCCAGGGGCCGTGCTTGAATACACTGTGTTTGGTGTTCAAGCCACCCTGGACCAATGGCCGGGTTGCCTGGACAACAATCAAATCGGGTGACAGTGCGCCATGAAAAGCAGCGCCGTTGGACAGGAATTCATCCAGTGCTTGTTCGCTGGGTGTAACCAGGGTTTGGCCGGCATCACCAAAGGCCAGAAACAGATGATCAAACTCATCGCCATCAAATTGAATATTGCCATTGGCAAACTCGCCATCGCCATCTATGGCAAAAAACTCCTGACCATAGCGGCTTTCGGTGAACTCAGCCTGGTTGCCTTCAAACAATTCATCAGTGATGGCGTCACGGGCCTGTTGAGATAAAAATCCATGCAGTAAAACAACCGGTGTCTGCTCTTCACCAGCACCGAAAATGCTGATGCCGTCCAGTGATTGGGTGAAATTGGCACCGAATTCTTCTTCGATTTCTTCCAGTACTTCATCTTCGACCCAGGCGTACAATTGACTGCCGGATGGGCTTTGACGCATTTCATCCAGATTAACCTGGATATAAAAAGCCGAGTCTGCGGCGGCAATCGGCTGTGCTTGGGCAGTGACTGCAATGCCGACTGTGATCACAGCAACCGCAGCAGGTTTGATTAATTTGTGAAACAGGGTCATGTAAATTCTCCAGTGAATGTTGCCTGCTTATAGATGGATGTTGCAGGGAATGTTACAGCGCCTGGATAATTTTTCCGTGGGCCATTGGTCAGGTGGCTGCTAATAAGCTTGCGGTGAAGCGTTTGGCACTGGCGAGGCATTTCAGTCGGTGTTACAAAAATAAGCGCATGCGGATACAGCAGAAATACGTATTTTTGCTTTGTGATTGCTTGTTTTTATATATGAATGGTGTATCATTCGCCGGTTGCATTCTCAGGGCACTCGCCCGACAAACGTTGAAACCCTATTACTTGTTAGATTACCGAGATGGCTGACTTATCCAAATATAGAAATATTGGCATTTTTGCACACGTAGACGCGGGCAAAACCACTACCACCGAGCGTATTCTTAGCCTGACCGGCAAGATTCACAAAATTGGTGAGGTTCACGATGGTGAAGCTACCACCGACTTTATGGATCAAGAGCGTGAACGCGGCATTACCATTCAATCGGCTGCGACCAGTTGTGAATGGGACGGGCATCGCCTGAACATTATCGACACCCCGGGTCACGTGGACTTTACCGTGGAAGTATACCGTTCACTTAAAGTGCTGGACGGCGGTGTGGGCGTATTTTGTGGTTCCGGTGGTGTAGAGCCACAATCTGAAACCAACTGGCGCTATGCCAATGAGTCAGAAGTTGCGCGGATCATATTTGTGAATAAGCTGGATCGTATCGGCGCCGACTTTATCCGCGTGGTCAAGCAGATTAAAGATGTATTGGGTGCCTCACCTTTGGTAATGACTTTACCAATTGGCCGTGAAGATAGTTTTGTCGGGGTGGTGGATCTGTTGACCCGCAGGGCATGGGTTTGGGATAACTCGGGTGATCCGATGAATTTTGTCGAGCAGGATGTACCAGCAGACATGCACGATGAGGTGGAACAGTACCGCGAGGAGCTGATTGAAACCGCATTGGATCAGGATGATGCAGCTATGGAAGCCTATCTTGAAGGTGAAGAGCCCAGTATCGAAACCATCAAGGCATGCATCCGCAAAGGCACCATCAATCTGGATTTCTTTCCAACCTATTGTGGCTCAGCCTTTAAGAATAAAGGGGTGCAGCTGGTATTGAATGCGGTGGTCGATTACCTGCCCAATCCAACCGAAGTTAAACCTCAGCCGGAAGTGGACCTGGAGGGTACAGAAACCGGCGAATTCGCGATCGTTGATCCGGATAAGCCGTTGCGTGCGCTGGCATTCAAAATAATGGATGATCGTTATGGTGCACTGACCTTTATGCGCATTTATACCGGGCAGATGGCAAAAGGCAGTACCGTGCTGAACACTTATACGGGTAAAACCGAACGTATTGGGCGTATTGTTGAAATGCATGCTGATTCCCGTGAAGAACTGGAATCAGCACAGGCTGGTGACATCGTTGCAGTGCTGGGTATGAAAAATGTGCAGACCGGGCATACTTTGTGCGACCCGAAAAACCCGGCCACCCTGGAACCGATGGTGTTCCCGGACCCGGTGATTTCCATGGCGGTTGCGCCAAAAGACAAAGCAGCATCAGAAAAACTGGGTGTTGCACTGGGCAAGATGATTGCTGAAGACCCATCCTTCCAGGTGGAAACTGACATAGACAGTGGTGAGACCATCCTGAAGGGCATGGGTGAACTGCATCTTGATATCAAGGTGGACATTCTGCGCCGGACCCATGGTGTGGACGTTATTGTCGGTAAACCTTTGGTGGCTTATCGGGAAACCATCACCCAGCAGACCGAAGATACCTACACCCATAAGAAGCAATCGGGTGGTTCCGGTCAATATGGCAAAATCGATTATGTGATCGAGCCCAACGAAACCGGCAATGGTTATGAGTTTGAATCCAAGGTAACCGGCGGTAACGTACCGCGTGAGTACTGGACGGCGATTGAGAAAGCTTTCAAAGTCAGCATGGATCTGGGTGTTATGGCCGGCTATCCCTGTGTGGATGTGAAAGTAACCCTGCTGGATGGCGCCTATCACGCAGTGGATTCATCTGCGCTGGCATTTGAACTGGCTGCCAAGGGTGCTTATCGGCAAACCATGCCTAAAGCCAAGCCACAGTTGATGGAACCGATCATGAACGTGGACGTATTTACCCCGGATGATCATGTCGGCGATGTGATTGGTGATTTGAATCGCCGCCGCGGAATGATCAAATCCCAGCAGGCTGGTGTTACTGGTACCCGAATCAAGGGTGATGTGCCGTTGTCGGAAATGTTTGGTTACATTGGCGATTTGCGTACCATCACTTCAGGCCGCGGACAGTTTTCGATGGAGTTTTCACACTACATGGCCTGCCCCAAAAACATTGCAGATGATGTGATCAAGGAAGCTGAAGAACGCAAAGCCGCTAACGGCTAAGCTGAGCTTTCAAGCTGGATTTGAAACCCTGGTCGCTTTGTGGCCGGGGTTTTTTATTGCCTTAAAGTCAGGGTATCTCAGCATAAAAAACTGTAGGTGCGGATTGCATCCGCGAAAACCCAATCCACATTGTGCCAACTTATCGCTGATATCATCGGCAGTAACCTAAGTGAGCTGCATTCGCCTCCTGGAATGGTATTGTTTGCTCGATACCAATCAAAAATGTGACTGACAGGTTATGGCTTGTTGCAATACAGTTGTTTAGCAGTTCACCTGCAATGGTTTGTGTAAAATGCCTGGATGCTCCCGATTCTGTATTCTTTCCGCCGCTGCCCCTATGCCATCCGTGCCCGCATGGCGATGCAGTATGCCAATACACCGGTTGAACTGCGGGAAATCGTGTTTCGTGATAAGCCCGAGCAAATGCTGGCCGCATCACCCAAAGGCACTGTGCCGACGATGATTCTGCCGAATGCTGTGGTACTGGATGAGAGCGAGCAGGTAATGCGTTGGGCCTTGGCCCAGCATGATCCGGAACACTGGCTTAAAACACCAGACGAGCCGGTAATAGCTGAGCTGATCAACGCAAACGACGGTTCTTTCAAAACTCACCTGGATCATTACAAGTATGCCGACCGTCATCCGGAATTCTCCCGGGAAACCTACCGTCAGCGGGGCGAAGTATTTTTGGTCAGGCTGGAACAGCGCTTGCGAACATCACCTTATTTGCTGGGTCCTGATATAACATTTGCCGATGTCGCCATTTTTCCGTTTATCCGGCAATTCGCCTACGTTGATAAAAGCTGGTTTGATCAGGCGCCGTATCCACAGTTACAACGCTGGCTGCAGGAATTTTTAGCGTCTGATTTGTTTACTGCAGTGATGTTGAAATACCCTGTTTGGAAAACCGGGGATGATGTGACTGTATTTCCCACCGTTCAATAGTTCTACTGGAGTACTCGCAATGACCGCTGAAGCTATCCGCTGTGACAATGATTTGAAGCTTTTTAATATGCTGTTGGAAAATCGGACGGTCAAGCAGGTTAATGAGCAGATTGAAAAACGTGAGGAACAGGGGCCGATGGGCACCCGCCGGCATTTGTTGGCAACCTCGGTGCGCCTGAGCAGCAGCATGGCGCCTGGCGTACACAAAATGGCAGACCTGTGTGCAGAGAAACTGGGCCTGCAGATACCCCTGGAGCTGTATGCATTCAGCAGTCCACAATTTAATGCAGCCTGCTTTAAACCGGAAGAAGGCCGTTTGTTTGTGATGTTTTCCTCCAGTCTGTTGGAAGCATTTTCGGAAAATGAGTTGTTATTTGTCATGGGGCACGAACTGGGCCATCACGTTTATCGCCATCATGACATTCCTATCGGCTATATTTTGCGTGGCAAGCAGCCACCGGCTGCAAATCTGGCCTTGAACCTGTTTGCCTGGTCACGTTATGCAGAAGTTTCTGCGGATCGGGCTGGTGCGTTTTGTGCGCAAAACCTGGACAGTGTGGCGCGCGCATTATTCAAACTGGCCTCGGGTATTGTGTGTGACCAGGTGGTGCAGTTTGATCTGGATGAATTCCTGCAACAGGTTGATGACATGCTGCTGGTGGATGCTGAACCGGGGCAGGGGGCGCCGATGCAGGATTGGTTTTCGACCCATCCGTTCAGCCCATTGCGGGTCAAGGCTTTGAAAATGTTTGATGAATCAGCATTGATGCCTGGGGAGGGCTTTCCCAAAGCTGAACTGGAAATCAAAGTGCAGGATGTGATGGGATTGATGGAACCGAATTATATCGATGGTCATACCGATACCGCCAAAGCCATGCGGCAGTTATTTATCGCCGGCGCAGTGGCGATAGCAGATGCCCGTGATGGTATCAGTGATCAGGAAAAAACTGTGATGCAAAGCTTTTTTGAAGACGGTATTAACATTGATCAGTTGGATGCCGAAAAATTGCGTCAGGCATTACCCAAACGAATTAAAGATACCCATGCGCAAACCAGCTTGGCACAAAGGATGCACCTGATCAGGGATTTATGCATTGTTGCGCGTGCAGAAGGTGATACTTCAGCATCTGAAGTGGCGGTATTGAACGACATTGCTACCGGGCTGGAGGTGCCGCTTGGTTTTGTGATTGAAAGCCTGGAACAAAGTGTCGAGCTGGATTAAATAGTGTTCAGCGCATTTACTGCTGTTTGTTCAACGCTGTTTTTTTGGTTGGTGATGAATATATTCGCCCCGGGTTTCAGCCACTTTGGTCAGATACAGCGCATGAAATTCTGCCACCGTGTTTTCACAGGCGTCCAGAATATCCAGTAACTCCAGATAATCCAATTTGCGTTCACCAGTTTCATATTTTGAGATATAACTTTGATGTCTGCCGAGCTTCTCACCAAGTTCTTTTTGTTTTAGTCCCTTGCTGTTGCGCAATTCCTTCAGTGCCAGCTGAAAAGCCTGGTGTTTCGAATCCCAGAGCTTGTTGATCATTGGATATTTCACCTATTCAGGAGATATCCCAATCTAGGATGATGGTGCTGGTATCCCAGTTTGGGATAATTTCAGGTGCTGAAAAAGAGATGCAAAGCTAGCGGCGGTGCTGGATTCATAATGTTGTCCGCAGTGCCGCAGACGCTTATTTTTTTGACTTGCGGCCCCGGTATTCAGCTTTGGGTTCAGCCACTTTGGTTAAGTACAGTGCATGAAATTCTTCCACGCTATTTCCGCAGACATCCAGCACATCCAGCAGCTCCAGGTAACCCAGTTTGCGCTCGCCGCTTTCGTATTTGGAGATATAGCTCTGATGCTTGCCAAGCTTTTTGCCAAGTTCCTTCTGCTTGATACCTTTGCTGTCGCGCAGATCTTTTAGAGCTTCCCGAAAAGCCTGATGCTTTGGGTCCCAGGGCCTGTTAGCCATTAGATATTTCCACTGATTTGAGAAATATCCCAATCTAGGATAGGATGGTCAATATCCCAGTTTAGGATTTTTGGGTGTGGAATTGGATAAGGGATAGGATTGCAACAGCCCCATGCTTGCCTGGCGAGCATTTCCAAAGGGAGCGCTAACATGCTGATTTTGTCACGCCGCAAAGATGAGGCGATTTACATTGGAGACGATATACGAATCTGCGTAGTGGAATTGAGCTACAAGCAGATTCGTCTGGGTTTTGAAGCCGACCCGGATATTCCCATCTACCGGGAAGAAATTTATCAACGCTTACAACGCGAGAAAAAACTAAACAGCCGGTAAAGCCGTCGGGGGTAGAACAAGGAATAGGCAATGGGGTGTTCATACATTGTGAATGATAGTTCATATTATATGAATGATCTATCAGGCATTCATGCATAAGTTGGCCGCTGTATTATTCAGCCGGACACAGCAGAATCTGCTGGGCTTGCTGTACCGGCAACCGGCGCAGAGCTTTTACACCAATGAAATTCTAAGGTTAACGGGTATGGGTGTTGCTACCATCAAGCGGGAACTGGATAGAATGGTTGACAGCGGTATTTTGAATATGACCAAAATCGGTAATCAGCATCATTATCAGGCTAATCCTGAGTGCATCATTTATCCGGAATTAAGCAACATAGTACGCAAAACCAATATCACCTGCAGCAGTCGGCGCAGGCAGGTTTAGCCGGTCACTTGCTAAAGGAGCCTCTGATTTAATCAAGCATGGCCGCGTTACTACTCGAAATGCGTCAAGACAAGGCGTCGTTGTGCAGTGCAATAACCAGCCAATTGCCAAACAACGCAACGCAGGATTGGCGCATTTCGAGCGTAACCCCTTGGGGAACGGTCGTTTTTTATGCATGACAGCACTTTTTAAACTTGACGTAGCCCGCTATGCCTGTGTTCAAAAAGACACTGTCCTGCATAAAAAATGACTCGCTCGCGGCCATGCCTGATTAAATCAGAGGTTCCTAAATTACATCAGTGCTTTTTTGACACTCAATAAAACGCCAGGATCAAGATCACAATGGCTGCTCCAGTCGGTGGTATTCAGCCATGCCTTTACATCATCAGGTGTTAACCGGTAACGATCAGCGATAATTTGTGCGGCATTGCGGTCCTGTTTCAGCTGCTGCGCCTGATTAAACACCAGACTCAGTAACTTGATAATGATATCCGGTTGGCTGGTCATTAGTTGTTGCCGGACACAGATAACAAAGCCGGGCCAGGGTGGTGGAAAGTCACCCAACCAGCGGAATTCACCATTATCAACATAGGGCTTGGTGGTGAAATGTTCCCAGAAAAATATCTCTGCGCGTGATTCACTAAATGCCTGGCGTGCACCAGCCAGATTTTCTACCAATACAAACTGCAATTGATCAAGTGACCAGCCCTGGCTGCGAGCATGAACCCTGGCCATCAGGTGGGAGCCGGAACCGTAGCGGCTGATAGCATAACGATGGCCGGGTAAATCTGCTTGAGTATAGATATTAGAATTCGCCGGAACATGAATGCCCCATAACAATGGCGAAGTGGTGTAGAAGCTGGCCATCTCAAACTGACAATCAGGTAACTGATGTGCAGCCACGGCACCTTCAGTCACCAGGATGGCAATATCCAGCAGGTCATCGTTTAATGCCTGTACCATGGCGCCGGTGCCTGCTGGAAAATCCTGCCAGCTTGCGGTAATACCTGATTGATCCAGGCTATCCGATTCCAATAACAGGTGCCAGGGCAGATTGAAGTGCTCGGGCACACCGCCAATACGCAGTTGCAGCATTGATTGATCCGGGGTTGTTTTAAAAAAATGCAGTTTAACAGTATGCCGACCTGATCGTTATTCCGATCTGGAATAACTGTCAGTACTTTCATATCGAATTGAAAAACAATCAGTTTGAGAGCTACTTTGGTGTATTCTGAAGCAATGAATCAAGCACATCATTACGACATTATCTTATGGGGCGCCACCGGTTTTACCGGGCAATTGGTTGCAGAATACTTATTAAAGCAGTACGGCACTCAAGCTGACCTGCGCTGGGCTATGGCCGGCCGCAGCCAAGCCAAACTGGAGCAGGTGCGCCAACAATTGGGCCAGCAGGCCGCGGAAATTCCATTGCTGCAGGCTGACAGCAATGACCGGGCATCGTTGGATGCACTGGTCAGCCAGACCCGGGTAGTGCTGACCACGGTGGGGCCATATGCTTTGTATGGTTCGGAACTGGTGGCTGCCTGTTTGGCCGCCGGCACGGATTATTGTGATTTGACCGGCGAAGTCCCGTGGATGCGGCAGATGCTGGACCTGCATGGTGAAACTGCCGGCAGCAGCGATGCCCGGATAGTGCATTGTTGCGGTTTTGATTCGATTCCATCGGATATGGGGGTGTGGTTTTTACAGCAGGCCGCCATTGAAAAATTCGGCCAGCCATTGCAACGTGTCAAATTGCGGGTAAAAGCAGCCAAAGGTGGTTTAAGTGGCGGCACCTATGCCAGCATGATGGCTATCGGGGATCAGGCCAGGCGGGATAAATCAGTAGCGGCAATATTGAAGAACCCGTATGCTATTTGCCCACCGGATGGCCGCAAAGGAACACGCCAGCCGTATGTGTCCGGGCCGCATTTTGACTCGGATTTTAATGCCTGGACAGCGCCGTTTGTAATGGCTGCGATCAATACCCGTATTGTGAACCGCAGCAATGCGCTGGCGGGTTATCCGTACGGCGATAAGTTTAGTTATGACGAAGCCATGTTGATGGGCAAAGGTTTCAGCGGCCGGATGCGGGCAACCACGGTATCACTGGGGATGGGTGCCTTCCTGGTTGCTTCCGGGTTGGCACCGGGCAAGGCTATATTGAATAAATTTGTGCTGCCCAAACCAGGAGAAGGACCTAGCCTGGAACAGCGTGAAACCGGGTTCTTCAAAATGTTGTTATGGGGTAAAACAGCTGATAACCAGACACTGAAGGCAGAGGTTACCGGTGACCGTGATCCTGGTTATGGATCAACTTCCAAGATGATCAGCGAAGCTGCAGTGGTGTTGAGTCAGTTGGATAAAACAGCACTCGATGGTGGGTTTTACACACCTTCGGTTGCTTTGGGTGAAACATTACTGGATCGTTTGCAGGCGAATGCCGGGCTTGGTTTTAAATTGCGCGATTAGTTACGGCATCACTCCAAATCCGTCTGTTTCCAATTACGTAGGAGCGGATTTTATCCGCGATCAATAGGGAAATTATTGGTCTGAGGACAATAACCAATCAGGTTCGTTAATCGCGGATAAAATCCGCTCCTACATTCCTGATGACAAATGGCATGCTGGATGCACAGGCGCTTAAAGGCTTGCTGTTCTTTCAGGACAAATCCAAGGCATAGGGTTTAAGCACTTCCAGTGGAATGACGTCCAATGCTTTGATATGGGTGGCCCCCAGGCGTACACGCGGCGCTTTGCCGGCCTGGTGAGCTTGCAACCAGCGTGCCGCACACAGACACCATTGATCGCCCGGTCTAAGCCCGGGAAAGCCAAATTCGGACCTTGGAGTGGATAAGTCATTGCCGCTGGTCTTGGAAAATTCAAGGAATTCTTCAGTGGCGTGAATACACACCACATGCTGACCATGATCATGTTCGTCGGTGGCACAACGGCCATCCCGATACCAGCCGGTTATCGGCTTGCAACTACATTCGCTTATGAGTTCGCCAAAAACATTCAGTTGCTGAGTTTCGACATCAGCCATGCGCTTAAAGCCTGATTATATGAGGTGGCTAGTGTAACCATCTATCGCAGCGTAATGCTATGATCGGTCCAGTTTGTCAGTCGGGGAGAGGAGTAATAAGATGCAAAAGCACGATCCTGAAACACTGGATTTTTCACGTCGGCGCTTTTTGCGTCACGGTTCCAATGCAGCGCTTGGCGTATGGTTAAGCAGCCATTGGGCGGGGTGTCTGGTAGCAGCAGAAGAGGCTGCTGCTGATCTTGAACAGCAACACGGTTATTCATTTCTGAACCCACATCAGGCTGCCAGCCTGGATGCCATCAGCGCACAAATTATCCCGACCACTGACACACCGGGTGCGCGTGAAGCCGGGGTGGTCAATTTTTTTGACCGGGCATTGAGTTCACATGCAGGTTTTGCCGTGGATCCATTGAATGGTTGGATTGCTGAACTGGATGGTGAAGCGGACAAACACCAGGCCGGCACCAGTTTTTATCAGCTCAATGATCAGCAACAAAAGGATATCCTGACTGCCCAGGAAAATACCGGCGGATTCGGTTTGATCAGGTTTCTGACCTTGGTCGGGATGTTCGCGATGAGCAGTTATGGTGGCAATCGGAACAATATCGGCTGGCAACTGCTGGGTTTTGATCACCGACATGCCTGGCAACCACCATTTGGTTACTACGATGCTGAGTGGTCACAGCAACAAGGGAATGAGGCATGAGTACAGTGACTTTCCCAACCCGTAAAGCGGTGGATTTTGTGATCATCGGCTCAGGCGCCGCCGGCGGGGTACTGGCCCGTGAATTGTCCCAGGCCGGTTTGGATGTGGTGGTGCTGGAGCAGGGGCCTTATCG
This sequence comes from Gammaproteobacteria bacterium, assembly GCA_021772985.1. GTDB lineage: Bacteria > Pseudomonadota > Gammaproteobacteria > Xanthomonadales > Wenzhouxiangellaceae > JAJFKX01. The sequence goes on along the minus strand of JAJFKX010000056.1, from coordinate 19,883 downwards.
CAAAGCACACCAGTTCACTCATGATGAATTTTCAGTAATTTTTCAAAATGAAATGCTCAGCGGGGCCACTAAGGGCGATCCGCAGACTTTCAGGCGTCTGGAAAGCGAAACCGCACAAATTCAAGACCAACCACCGCCGGCTTTTTATGCACGTACAGTGGGTGGTAGCAGCGCGCATTTTACTGGTAATTATTGGCGCCTGCGGCCAGTGGATTTTAAGGAAAAAACCCTGCTGGGTGGTATTCAAGGCACCGGTTTTTCTGACTGGCCGATCAGCTATGATGAGCTGGAACCGTATTACACTAAAGTGGATTGGGATATCGGTGTTTCCGGTGCGCCCGGCCCTAATGAACCCTATCGCTCCAAACCCTATCCGGTGCCACCGCTACCGGTTAAGTCATCCGGTGTATTGCTGGAAAAAGGTGCTAAAAAGCTTGGTTTGCACGCACAACCGGCACCCATGGCGATTTTATCCAAGCCTCACAACGGCCGGCCTGGATGTATACATTGTGGATTCTGTATGGGCTTTGGTTGTGAGGTTAATGCCAAGTCTTCCTCACTGTCCACCATGATTCCACAAGCTGAAGCTACCGGTCATTGTGAAATCCGCCCGCTGTCGACGGTGACCCGATTACAGACCAATGAACAGGGTCTGGTCAATGAAGTGGTCTATCGGGATGCCGATGGTAATGAGCAGGCACAAAAGGCCAAAGTGGTGATTGTGGCTGCCAATGGCGCGGAAACGCCGCGCTTGCTGTTGCTGTCTGAATCATCAAGACATCCTGATGGGTTGGCCAATGCCAGCGGTAAAGTTGGCAAGTATTTGATGTTTAATGGGCATAGTTCCGCACATGCAGTATTCAGCCAGCCGTTAAATGAATACAAAAGCGTGCAGGTCACACGGATTGTGATGGATTTTTATGACAGTGATCCCAAACGCGGGTTTTATGGCGGCGGCGGGATTGATGCCCGGCCGTTTCTGCAGGCTTATCCGATCATGTATGCATTGAGCGGGCTGCCGCCAGATGCGCCGGGGTGGGGGGCGGAGTATAAACGCCTGCTGGCAGACTACTACCTGCGGAATATGGCTTTGCTGGGTAATTCAACTTCACTGGCAATGGCCTCTAACAACGTCAGCCTGGACCCTGAACTAAAAGACCAATGGGGTCGTGCTGCGATGCGTCTGACTTATAACGATCATCCGGATGATATGGCAATGGCCGGGTTTATGCAGCAGCGTTCGGTGGAAATTCTTGAAGCTGCCGGAGCAGAGAAAGTCTGGACGGATGAAATTGTGCCGCAAAACATCGGTGCACATTTGCTGGGTACCTGCCGGATGGGTGATGATCCTGAAGAGTCGGTCATTGATCGCTGGCACCGGGCGCATGATGTACCCAATCTGTACCTTTGTGATGGCAGCAGTATGGTGACCTCGGGCCGGGGTCAACCGACCATGACGATCCAGGCACTGGCATTTCGGGCGGCTGATAACCTGATCAAATCGGCTCGGGCCGGTGAGTTAAAAACAGCTTAAAGCAAGGAGTTAATATGTTGAGATTGGTAACGCTAGCGATAGCCATGGTTTTCAGTTTGGCTGCCATGGCAGGTGGTAAAACAGAGCTTACTTTCCATCCGGTTCCGGGCAGCGACGGCAGCCTGCCTTTTTCAGATGCGGTGCAGGTCGGTAACCTGCTGTTTTTGGCAGGTAAAATAGGCAATATTGCAGGCACCCGGGATTTGGCCGAGGGAGGAATCCAGGGACAAACCAGGCAGACCATGGAACATATCAAAGCTGCAGTTGAGCGATATGGTTCCAATATGGACAAGGTGGTCAAATGCACGGTGTTTCTTGCCGATATGTCGGAGTGGGGTGCTATGAATGAAGTGTATGTCAGTTTTTTTCCCAGCAATCGGCCGGCACGATCAGCAATGGGTGTGAATGGTCTGGCGCTGGGCGCCCAGGTGGAAATTGAATGCATTGCAGTTTTAGAATAACAAAGCTCTGATTTAATCAGATATCTTTACGCCGCCTTGCGGGGTGGCTTCTTGATGATTGGAATTGCTGGCTGAAAGCGTTGTCAGATTCGGCGATGTGGATCAAAATAACACCATGAACCTGTTAGTACATCGTATTCAATTAGTCATGCTGGTAGTGGTTTTTAGCCTGCTGGGGGTAAACTCCGGCCAGGCTAAACACCTGTACAAGTACACCGATGAGCAGGGTGTAGTGCATGTTACCGACCGTGAGCCGGAAACTGATCAAGTTGTTGAAAAACGCCAGGTCAAAGCGGAAAACCGCAACAGTTTCAAGATCAGCAACGAACGCAGTGGTGATAACAACCGACAGATTTTCCAAAACTTGCTGTATGGTCCAATTGAGTTGCAAGTCAGGGTTACCGAAAGCGAAAACCTGATAACCGAGCCGCCATTGCCGCAAAGTTTTGTATTGCCACGAGGGTTCCGTGGCGAAAAAGTGGTTTACAAGGCTGCTAACCCACGCCGCAGTATGCGCTACCGGATCAGCGCGTCAGCAGTTCCCGGTGAACCCAATGTACGGCATGATGACAGGGTCCGGTATTTACCGCCGTTTCCGGCAGATGAGTCATTTCGGGTCAGTCAGGGCTTTAACGGCACCCGGACCCACAACTCGCCGGATGCCATCTATGCAATTGATATTCCAATGCCGGTTGGTACGCCGATCCGGGCCGCCCGGGATGGGGTGGTGATGGAGGTGGATGAGGATTTTTTTGGCGCTGGTACGGATTTAAGCCGTTATGGCGCCCGTGCCAATTCGATTCGGGTTTGGCACGACGATGGCACCATGTCGGTGTATGCGCATCTGGCGCCGGAACGGGTTTTGGTGCAACCCGGCGAAGTGATTCTGGCCGGGGAAGTGATTGCTGAATCGGGTAACACCGGTTTTTCTACCGGCCCACATCTGCATTTTGTGATTCAGCGTAATGTCGGTATGCGGTTAGAATCTGTACCGTTTGTGTTTATGGCGGGTAATGGTCAATCTATCAGACCGGAAACAGGTGTGCGCTTGCGTGGTATGAGTACGCCGTAACCAACCCTGTAGGAGCGGATTGTAGCCGCGATATTCCGTGAATTGATCGCGGCTACAATCCGCTCCTACAGGTGTTTAACCGGCTCAGGACAACTGCATTTTTAACTGTGCCCGATAACGCCGGCTGATCGGCAGGCGAGCGCCAGAAAGCAGCCGGGCGCGGGCATCGCCGGTGTCCAGTGGTTCAATTTCCTCAATTTTATCCAGATTCAAAATGATACTGCGGTGTACCCGCACAAAGCCTTGTTGCTGTAATCGGCGGGCCATAGTGGTCATGGTTTCGCGCATTGGATAGACCCGGCCATGGGCGTGCAGGTTGACGTAATTACCGGATGCCTCCAGCCATTCGATATCAGTAATTTTCACCAGGAATTCTTTGCCCAGTTTCTTGATCAGAAAACGATCGGCCGGGCTGCTGTCGGTTTCGGTATCATCCGGCAGACTGGCCTCCCCCTGTAACCGTCGTAAAACAAACCGATAAAGGTAAATGACCGCGATTATGGCTGCATAAGTCCGCACATCTTTCAGGTATTCGTAAGCCATTTCCGTAGGCCAGTGACCGAAGTCGTAGCTGGAGTGACTAAACGCGTAGACCAGATATCGGGTTCCAACCATCCCCAGCACATGCAGGGCTGAATAAATCGGCGTCAACAGTGCATGGATCAGCAAGTGTTTACCCAGCTTGGGGCGCTGCAGTGGAAAACGCCGTTCCACCAGCAATACCAGCGGCAGCAGTAAAAGAAAAAACAATGCGCTGCTGCATTCCCATAATATCGGCTCCCACCATAAAAAGTCCTGCTGCATACGGCGCAGATCCAGGGTGGCAATAATGCTGTTGGCGGTTGCTGAAGTGATTATCCAGGTTAGCCATAGCAGAGTTTCATGGCGCAGCCGGTGGGCGAGGTAGTATTGCAGGGACATAGCTTATTGTAGCGTGTCACCCACACTGACCACACCGCTGGTCACCATATTCCGCCGGTTGTCACTGGATAACGGCATTACAGCACATAGGGTTGGTAATACACGCGCATCAGCAACATGCTGACGGCAGATTCAAAGCAAGCGAGTTCAGCATGACTTCTGATAATTCCACCGCAGCATTGCCACGTCGGCATGATATTGATGCCTTACGGGTGATGGCATTTGGCTTGTTGATTTTTTATCACATCGGCATGTTTTATGTGGCCAACTGGGGTTTTCATGTGAAAAGCCAGTATCAAAGCCAGTTTCTGGAAAATATTATGTTGCTGGTCAATCATTGGCGCCTGCCGATTCTGTTTTTGATTTCCGGACTGTCGATCCGGTTTGTGTTGCGCAAAGTATCGATGATTCGTTTTCTGGGGTTGCGTCATCTGCGTTTGTTGCTGCCACTGGCTTTTGCAGTGTTGGTGATTATTCCGCCGCAACTGTATTACGAGATGACCCAAAATGGCGACCTGCAGATGGGCTACTGGCAGTTTTACCAGGCGTTTTTTGACCTGGATAATCCGATTTTCAAGAATTACCAGCCGGGCATATTGCCGCATATGGATGTTAATCATATGTGGTATATCCGGGAATTGTGGACCTTCACCATTTACCTGCTGGTGTTATTGCCGGTGCTGCATAGCCGCTGGATTCAGCAAGCGGTCGACTGGCTGGGTCAGCGGGGCAGTGGCTGGTTGTTACTGGTCATGCCGGTGATACCCATTTGTCTGTTAAGTCTGCTGGTTGAGAGTGATAGCGAGGGTTATCGCAAGGCCTTGGGATTTACTTTTCTGGTGTATGGGTATCTGCTTGGCTGGCACCCGAATTTGTGGCAGCAGATCAAAGCCCATCGTTACAAAATGTTGCTGCTGGCATTACTGAGTTATGTGGTGATTTTGATTTTTTATCATTTGGTGTGGTTGCAGCCGGAAGTCACTCTATCCGCCACCGGTGACTGGCTGGTGGTGTTGATCCGCGCCGTCAACCGTTGGAGCTGGGTGCTGGCGATATTGGGTTTTGGTTCGGTATATCTGAACAAACCCAGCGCCCGATTGAGCTATCTGAATGAGGCGGTTTATCCATATTACATTCTGCACCAAAGCATTATTGTTGTGGCTGGTTATCAGTTGACGCAACTTTCTCTGGGGCCAGTGGTTGAGCCGCTGTTGCTGATCGTGATAACTTTCCTTGGTTGCCTGTTGCTGCATGAATACCTGATCCGGCGGGTACGTATATTAAGGCCGTTATTCGGTTTGAAGTGGGTGGATCAAGATGTGGTGAAAGCCAAATCGGATACTGTGGGTGTTACAGGCTCGCCGGTTATTGTCACAGAGCGTGGCAAATTAATTTAAGCAAAAATTCCCTGGGGGCTGTGAAATAATCTTTAAATTATTGAGTTATTCATATCTGACAATTGAGTGACATCTGCTTCTATATAATGCTCAAAGGCATGCAGAAAGGCAATTTGCGGTGAGCTTTGAATATAGCGAGGATTAACAAAGCGGATTCTTTCAATCGCTTCTACAGCAGAAAAATTCATGCACATAATTGTTGCAGCAAGCATTGTACCGGTACGACCGAGCCCTGCACGACAGTGGAATATTACAGTTTGACGCTGCTGTATTAATTGCTGCACTGTGCGACATAAAGTTAAAGCTGCAAACATTTCCGGTGCTTGCATATCATCTATTGGAAAATGTATTCCATTGATAGAATATTTGTTTAGCATTTTTTGATCAATGGTTGCTTGAGTCAGTGAAATGAGGTGTTTCACTTGTTGTTCCCGTAGAATATTCAAGTCGATACCAATTTCACGGCCTATGCCAGGCTTTTGCATTCCGCCTAACAAAGCAGGTAACACCCAGTGAAATTCAAGTGTTTTAGATAAGATTATTGACATCCCTTTTGCTTGGCTAGGTTTGTCTTTGGGCTTATTTTTAATATGTTCCCCAGTACCATTCAGATTATGGTCTGTATGTGGCCAGCTGCTGCCAGATAGCATAAATTCCTTGGTCATTTCATTTTGGGGAGAGTCGAAGAATTGTGCTGTGGTGTTGGCTTCAATCAATCTTCCTCCGGACAGTAAAGCAACATGTGTACTTAATGACCTGGCAATTAACTTGTTGTGCAACACGATGATGATGGTTTTTCCGATAGTGGATAACAGGCGAATAAAATCAACGATTTTAGGTTCATCTGCAATGGCGACATCCAGAAATGGCTCGTCCAGCAATAAATAGGGATATCCAGATGCTGCCAGGCGGGCTATAAGGATAATCTTATGGTCTGCCAATGGTAAATCAGACACCGGCATTGATAGGCGTTCGGTAAACTGCGGCCAAAGTTTAAGTTTTTTTAGTTGATTACGCATTTCATCCGGCGAAAGCTTATGGCTAGAGTCAATAGAACCTAAAGGCAGCAGTAACGACTCTTCAACTGTTTCCGAAAACAAGCGTGCTTTTTGTGGAAGATAACCTAAAAAATTAACAGGTGAATCAATGAGGTTGCCTCGCTCCTTTATAATGCCAGTCTGCCAACTCCCCGGGACCATTTCATTTAGTCCTGACAGAGAGCGAAGCAAAGTGCTCTTACCAACACCTGAGGGACCCATCAAAGCGGTTATTGAGTTATCTTCGAAGTAGAGATGGTCAACCCATAGGACTGTATCTTCACCATAACCTACTCTTATATCCTGTAGCTCAAGTGGCATCAAATATCCCGCAGAATATTGTGCAGAGATTTAGCTGAGTTATCCAGGTTACTTATATCACTAATCGATTGTTTGGTTTCGATAAAGAGTTGAGGCCTTGATTGCTTAATTTCTATAAAAACATCATGGAATAATTTGGTTATGAAAGCTGTCAAGTTTAAATTTGACTTGCTGCGAAAAGCCAAGAAGCCAGAGTAATAAGGTTGCTCTTGGATAATGCTGATAGTGTCCAGTGATATATGCAGGGTTGGATTATATTGCCAGGCTTTTTGGGTAAATTCGGTGGCCAGTTGGTATGTTTTTGCAAGCTGAGTTGCTAGTTTTTTTGAATCTTTGTTAGCTATATACAGATTCATGTTTGAGCGTAACGTTGGCAACACGGCAACATATTGCCATATTTGCCATTGATCACCGAAGGCTGCTGCCAAATGCCACCTTTGCGGTGAAAGTATATTGCTCAAAGCAACTGTGATTTTCTTGATTTTGTCCAGCGCTATTCTTGCTGCTGCTTTATTAGCATAAAGGTTATTTGGGTTATTGATGATTTTCCATTGGCGCTCCAGGGTAATGTACCAACGTTGTGGTAGTACCTCCCGTTTAAAACTCATCGAACAGGTTATTTCATTGTGCAGTCGTCGTTCATGATTGTTTTGGTAAATTAACTGATGGGAGGCAGTTTCAAATGGCATCACCATGTTGGTATTATCAGTCTGATCCTGCTGTTTGAGATTAACTGAAGAATATTTTGCGGTGCTTGCGACAGACTCAGGGCTGTTTTCTGTGTCAGGCGTAGTTTGCTCGGTTATTGGCGGTTGTTGCGCAGCATCACTGAGTACAGGTGATTCGCTAGCATATACGTCATCGGATAACCTCTTTAATAGCTCGCTAGGATCGTTGGCAAAAGGCGGATGATTATCAAGGCTGTCGGACAATTGCAGTTTTATTGCCCGCTCTAAGGCTAGCCTCACAGCACTGACAAATGCTTCGCGAATACCTTGGCCATCGATTGCTGATGTTAATAGCAGCATTTGTTTTTCTATTTCTATGCCAAAAGCAGCACGAACGCTGGCCTCATCTTGGGCCTCAGGTAAATCCTGCTTATTAGCTTGGAATACCACGTTAATATCAGGTGTGGCTTTTTTAAGTATTTTATTAATGGTCAAAAAATAATTATGATTATACTTAAGTTCATCAGTATTTGAGCTAAAAACAAAAACACAAACGTCGGCAGATTCCAATAAATACTGCCTGCGTTTAGCAAGTTCATCCTGGCCTGGGGTACTAAGAATTTGGCAGCGGATGCGTTTGCCCTGGAACAGCCCGCCAGTATAATCCAGCCAATCAAAGTACATGGTTTGACCACCAATCTCTTCGGGTGTATGGACTTTGGTTTGTTTACCGCCAAGCAATAATTTGGCGAGTTTTCGAATGCTGGTTGTTTTGCCAGAATCAGCCGGACCGGCATAGACGATACGAACGACAATTTCATCGTTATCAGCATCAAGCCAACTCATGATAAGTGGTATTGAATGGTGTTAACCCCGGGCCTGCATAGTCCACAGGCCCGGATATTTTATTGGCGCTTAGTTTAAACAGTATCTGTTGTGATTATTTGCCTGAATTTTGTCACTACCAACCCCAGGTTGGCATTGATACGGCAAACAACAGTGACCACTATATGCGGAGCAGAAGCTAATCGCGAAAAAACGTGAATCAGGTTTTTCGAATTTACGATAACTTCCTGGAAATAGTGTTCAGAACTAGTGTCACCACGAGCTTTCTTAAAGGTATCCTCGATATTCATAATCATATCGCCTTCAAATAGCTCTTTGGTTGCTGCAGCAAGCATATCGAGCACAGCCTGAGGATGTGAATCGGTAGTCTTGGTGCCTAACAGCATGCCGGTTTCCATGTCGACAACACCGGCTGCAACGGCTTTTGGTACTTCAGATAATGTAGAGCTTACAATTGTATCAACGCTCATAGGGTTCTCCTGGTTGTATTGTTGTGTGGGTTATTAGGGGCAATGTGGAGCAATTTTTGGCAATGCCTTACGCAGGTTTGACCAGCCCATTCCCAGGTTGGTTTTTTTGCCTGTAATCAGTACGGTCAGGGCTTTTTCCTTGCCCGGAACAATTGACATAAAGTGGAAGGTCTTTTCCGATGTCATTTGAATTTCACTCATCAAAGGCTTGGGGTCGGTTCCGCGTTGTTCAGCGATTAGTTCTTCTACTGCACTAACCGTTTTGCCACGGAACATATCAACCGCAGCAGCGGCCACCGCGTCAAGATACGATTGTGTAAAATAGGGAACGTTGTGTGCCACACCCAGCAGCAGTCCCGAATCCAGGTCAACCACAGCGGCGCCCAATGCGTCGTCAACATTGTTGACCAGTTCCTGTACGATATCATTTAGTCCAGCCATATATTGATCTCTCCTCTCAAAAATAGGGTTTGGTTTTAGTGAATGGATTGTCGACTGGCTTCTAGCTCCCTGGTCAACATGGTTATTACTTGTTGTTTATTGCGGGCATCAACTAGATGTACAGGCCAACTCATGCCTAGGCTAGCGATCATTTGCCTGGTTTGATCCAGGTTTATGCCAGTTTCTAAATCAGTATGTGTTAAGGCAACGCAAGTATTGCTGGTGCTAAGTAATTTAGAAAATTTCTGCATTTGTTCAAAAAAATCAATATCGGTCGCATCACAAAAAAGCACAATCAGGTCGGCACCACGAGCTAAAATTGGCCACATGAAACTTAATCGCGCCTGGCCTGGTGCACCAAACAGGCGAGCTTGATAATTGTTTGGCAGATTGACCGTGCTGTGATCGATTGCAACCGTAGTATTGCTTTTAATCATTCCTACTTGATCGGTTGATTTTACTTCACTAGTGATTACTGCTGATTCACCAACAGTTTTTATTGCGGTTGTTTTGCCTGCTCCTGGTGGGCCCAAAAATACGACTTTTATTGTTTTGTGGGTATTCAGCAGGAGGCGATTTCGTAACCGTTCTAAAAGTGGCGTACGCTGTGTTGATAATGGATTGTTGTCGAAGCGCTTTAATTCATCTTTAGAATATGCTTTATTGCGGAAACGCTTAATGACAGAAGCCTTATCAAGCGATAATTTATTGCCAAGCCTGTTTAGGGTTTCTACGAATTGCTGACTGCGTATCGGTTTACTCAAGTGATTATCACCAAATTGTCTTGTTACATGTATGACAACGGGGCTTTTTTTTTGAGAGCAAGCATTACTAATGATTAGATCACTGCCGGGCAAGTCAATATCAATCAAAAGCGCGTGGCATATATCATCCGAATCGGTGATCACCCACTTTTGCTGCAAGCGGGATGTCAGAAGTGTGGATAAAGACCGAACAAGCACTCTATCGTGGCGTGATAACCCCGCCGTTGATAATGAAAAAACATGCATCTAACAGAAACCAACCTAGTTTAAAATTAAGCTTGCAGTTGCTTCCGTGCTTGAAATTATTATTTTTGTAAGTTAGCACCATACAGAACTCTTATCGATATAGTCTATTGGACTAAAGTTTTATAATTGTTGGTAACGTGGCTTTACGCTGGTGACTACCTAATAACACAGGCCAATGTTGCTAAAACAAGCGAAATGATATATCTAAAGTGCTTTGGAGATTGTATTCAATGCCTGTTTGGTGCCGTGTTAATAAGGTGTGCATCTAACCGAATGGGAGCAACTGCTTTATCGATGAAAAGTTAAGCCATATGGCATATAAGGAAGGCGGTATCTACTTGAAAACATAGCATATTAGCGGGGATCTGCCCTGGAAAACAGCAACCGGATGGGTATTTAGACTATACAACTCGGCTATTTTATTAAGATGTAATGACCGATTGGAACAGGCAGGTTTGGTGGTTATAACGGGGTCATCTAGACCAACCGGGATTTGTGTGTTCAGATGTCAACAGTGTTCTAATACGCAGAGATATAAATTTTGTGGGTGTCATGTTTAGGCGGTGTTGTTATATGTTACAAGTTGTTAGCGATTGATCTCAATCTGAGAGCAATAGCGAATTCTATCGTCGTTGTCTGTTGGCCTAAGCTACATTATCGATTTGGCAGATGCACCTTTGACTGTACTCAGTTATATACACTTTTAGTCGTATGCCAACTATTAAATATGCTCAAGAATATTTAATATTTTTTCAGCATAACTGTTGGCAAGACTTAATAACATACCAAGGTTTGCTTGCGGACCGGCAATAATTCCAAAAACGAGCGCATCTTCGGTATTACCTATACGGGTAGCGATAAAGGTGGCTTCTTCAGTACGGGTAATCACATCACGCAACTGGCCTTTGGCCAAGGAAAAAGCTAAAGAATCGGCTAAACCAATCATAGCTGATGCCATTGCAGTCAGCTGATCCACGTCGAGTTGCTCAGGGCTAATGTCATAAATAAGATGACCGTCTAAGCTGGAAATGAATACTGCTTGCGCATGGCCGGCTTGGTCAAGGAAGCCGCGTAGCTCAGTGCGTATATCAGCTAAAAAGTAATCTTTTTCCACAGGCGTTTGTGACATTCCTGCTCCATTGTGTTTTGTCAATTGTGCTGTGATAATAATGTTTAATTATTTATAATACAAGCTTATGACTGCGCAGTTATCAGCGGATAAGAATATCATATTTTTTCCGACAGCAGGACAATTACCACTTATAAGCGCACAGGCTTTGCAAGCATTATTGGATAAGCAACAGGTAAAGTTTAAACACGGTAGTGCGTTTAGTGGAAAAATTAGCACCCGTTTATTTGCCGATAAGCAGGTCGTCGTTAAGTTGAGGGCTAATTATAGTCATTCGCATAGTAAAAAAAGAACTTTAGATTGGTTGAAACAACATATCGAGTTCGAGCAAAGCCTACAAATTTATCACCCAAGTCGATGCTGGTTTGTATTAGATAAAGATGATCATTATGTGGTTGGAAATTTAACTAAGCGATTAGAGTCACTGCACACTATAGCTGTTGAAAGTGTTGTGAATTTAGTGCCGCTGATTAAACAGGTTTGGCAACTTGCCTGTGGTGTTTCCTCTAAAAGTAATAAGCGCTTGGATTTGGCATTATCGAATTTTATTGCTGATGCTAACAAAGTTTACTATGTGGATGATGATTTATATGCAACAGGTCGACCAGTTAATTGGGGTGCGGCTATTGCTGCTATGTTGCGTCACGTACCTGAGTTATCTATTCAGGCGTGTCAGAAAAGTGGGCGTGACTTCCTGTTGAGTGCCAGGCGCAATGCCTTTACCGATAATTTCATTCGCGAAGTGTTGACTGTGATGGAAAACAGTAAGCACGGAAATAAGCGATTGACGGAGCAAATAGACGGGTTTATCACGGGCGCTCAACCCGACCAATACAGCACCATGGTTCGGGAGGTCAGTTTTGACTCCGCTAACCAGCAGCAGATTGGATTGTTGGCGGATGTGCATGCCAACCTGCCGGCGCTTGAGGCAGTTCTCGCCGAGCTTAAACATTTAGGCATTCAACGTTCCATCGTATTGGGTGACCTGGTTGGTTATGGACCATTTGTTAATGAAACACTGGCATGCCTGATGCGAGATGATCTGATATGCATTATGGGTAATCATGATAGTGCTGCAGCTGGTTTGCACGATATGCGTGGATTTAGTGACTTAGCTAAGTGGGTAATTGATTGGAGTGCTGAGCGTTTGCATAAACAGCAAAGAGAATGGTTAAAGCGATTACCAAGAGCTGCAGCTTGGGGTGGTTTTCTGGCGGTACATGGCGCGCCTGTCGATCCCGGCTTTTATAATGCTTACGTTTATAAAATGACCTATGAGGAAAACCTCAATGAGTTGCGCAAGCGTGCCATCCGGGCTTGTTTTCACGGGCATACCCATATCCAGGGTGCATATGTGCGTGAGGGCAGGCTCAGTGATAAATTTATAGCGAAGTCTTATAGTTTGGATGATTATCAACACAGCCTGGTTTGCCCTGGTTCTGTCGGGTTCCCTCGCAGCGGTAATACTGACACGCAGTTTGCTGTTTTTGACCAGTCTACTTCGCAGATTTCATTCATGAATATTGGCTATGACCTGGAACATACTCTTGCTAAGATGCGTGATGAAAAATTCCCTGAATTCATGATGCAAAAACTTATTCATGCTCGCTAGCAGATTGTCAGGTTTAATGATATTTTTTGAAAAAAACCAGACATTGACCAGGTTGCCCGTTGTCACTCATTAAGGGATATCGGATTGGCGGTGCTAAGATAAGGTGTAATCGTGCAATGTAATATTGATGTTAGGCAGGTTATGTTTGGTAATCACCGGGCAGGCATAAATTGTTACCAGCAAGATACTTGGTACCTGATGTAAAATTACTCCATGAATTACCTGACCCATCTTGAGTGCAGCCTGAACGGCGAAACCTATCCTTTCGATCAAATCCACGGTCTGTCACCAGCAGGCAGACCATTGCTGGCCCGTTATGACCTGGCTGCTGTTAAAGCGCAGGTCGACCGTGAAGTATTTGCCACCCGCAATGACGGTTTTTGGGCCTATCGGGAATTACTGCCGATTCAGGACTGGCCAGGTGTGCCCCGTCTGGGAGAGATCAAAACACCTTTAATTCCATTGAATAATCTGCATGGTGAACAGCTTATTGTCAAAGACGAAGGCCGTTTGCCGACAGGATCTTTCAAATCCCGCGGGCTGGCATTGGCGGTGGCCAGAGCCAGGGAACTCGGCATAAGCAAACTGGCGATGCCGACCAATGGCAACGCCGGTGCAGCGTTATCGGCTTATGCCACCAGAATCGGCATGCAATCGATTGTGGTCTGTCCAGCCGACACCCCGCAGATCAATATCGAAGAAACCCGGATGCAGGGTGGCCAGGTGGAATTGTTGGATGGTTATATCGATGATTGCGGCAAGCGGGTCCGTGAATTGGTAGCCGAGCAGGGCTGGTTCGATTTTTCCACACTTAAAGAGCCTTACCGTTTGGAAGGCAAAAAAACCATGGGCCTGGAACTGGCTGAACAATTTGGTTGGAAGCTGCCCGATGTAATTTTGTACCCGACCGGCGGTGGTACCGGCCTGATCGGTATGTGGAAAGCCTTCCAGGAATTGACCGAACTGGGCTGGCTGGATCAGGCAAAACTGCCGCGCATGGTAGCGGTACAGGCTGAAGGTTGTGCGCCGATTGTTAAAGCCTTTCAGGAAGGCAAAGATGAAGCCGAGCGCTGGGATGATGCCCAGACGCTGGCGGCGGGCATTCGGGTGCCGATGGCGGTAGGTGACCGGTTGATGTTGGAAACCTTGAGAGAATCCAACGGTACCGGGGTGGCGGTAAGTGAAGCTGAGATTGTCAGTGCCTGGAAAAGCATTTCGCAGCGGGATGGTTTATTGATGTGCCCGGAAGGCGCAGCGACTTATGCGGCTTATCTGAAACTGTTGGAGCAGGGTTGGCTAGATGCCGACGAGCAGGTGGTGTTGTTTAATTGTGCCACGGGATTGAAATATCCATTACCGTAAGTTTGTTGTTGTTTCCTATCTGCGCAGTGGCACCCACCTGCTACGCACGGCATTGGAATCGCACCCTGGCATTGTCTGCCAGACGGAAGTGTTTAATTCCGATAACCCCAATCTACCGTACCCACTGAGTACACCCACCAACACCATACTGGCTGACTGGGTGTTCAAGGATTTTCCGGAACCCACCCAGCAGGCCGGGTTTGTATTACAGGCTTATCACCCATTTGCGTTGCAGGCGTTTCCAGGTATCCGGGAAAATCCGGCATGGGCGGATATCTGGCAGATACTGGCGGGAATGCCGGATCTTTCGGTGATTCATCTACGCCGTGATAACCTGCTGCAACGGCATTTATCGCATGTGCTGGCACGCACCACCGGTGAATGGCACAGCTGGGACAAACAGCGGGTTAAGGCTGTTACGCATATAGAGGATGATGCGATTGACAGGGCTGGCTCAAATGTCCGACGCGATAAAGTGGTAGCGCTTGATCCAGAACAGTTGCAGACTGATTTTGCCGAAGTGGAAAATTGGCATAACCGGGCTGAGCAGTTGCTAAGCCAACATCCCGGTATCTCAATAACTTATGAACAACTGCGCGATAACCTGCCGGTAACCACAAAAAAGGTATTGGATTTTTTAAAGGTGGATTCGTATCCGTTGCAGGCAGCAGTCAAAAAGCTGGAAAAGCGCAGTTTGCGGCAGGCGATCAGCAATTATGATGAGTTAAAACAGCATTTTGCTGATACTGGCTGGGCAGATTTTTTTGTGGATTAAGCAACTGCCTGGGTTATTTTCTGTGCCACTGGAAATTGTTAAGGCCTGTAGGAGCGGATTGTATCCGCGATGATTGGGTAAATTGATCGCGGATACAATCCGCTCCTACAATTTTTTGAATTGGTGGGTTAATCAGTAAGGATTTAAAGCCGCTGCTGTACAGCGCCCTCAAACATCTCCGCAATCAATTCAATCGCCCGCCGACGATCTTTTACCGTCCAGCGGAACCGGTTGAGCAAGCCAAAACCACCACCGGTTTTATTGGCATCAATGATGTAAATCTTATCGGTGAGCTTATCCCGCAGAATATCCAGATCGCCAAAGTCCAGACCGATTTGCTGACAGAAGCTGGCGATCTGTTGTTGTTCGGTGTTAGAAAAAACCTCGCTGGTGGTTAACAACTCGGTACTCAAAGGGACGGTTTTGGCATTTTGTGGGTGGTGTTCTTTGCGTTGCAGATAAACGCAGGGAATTTCTCCAAACACCACCGGCACCCGGTATTCATTGCGCAGGCCCTGGGCATCACGGGTATCAATGTATACCTGATAGACGTAAGCAGAGTCGGCATCGGTAATCGGGCAGTCAATAATGGTGCCGCGTTCCAGGGCATTTTCATTGGGTTTTTTGACGCACATACCAGCATAGCTGAGTGGATCAATCAGCGTGTTATAGCCCGTGATCTGCCCGGCGACCGATTCCACTTTTTGTTTGCTGATATCGTTACAATGGTGGTTAAGCACCAGCTGGCTTTCAGCAATGCGGTCCAATACCGAGTTGGGTTCGGTCCAGGTTTGGTCCTGCCAGGCAATGGCAAAATCGAACTCGGTTTCGGGGTTGGTTGTGGCAAAGTAATCGAGTTGGTTAAATACCGCAACAATAGTGTAGAGTTCCAGCTCCGGGAACCTGGGATAAAACAAAGCTTGCATAATCTTTAGTGGTCGGGCCGCCTTTGAAGCAAAAAAGTAGGGAACATGGAAGAAGTTAACACATTTGCAGCTGGAGCAGGAACGCCTCGGATATGTTTTGCCACAGTCACCAATGAAGCTTTCGCAGTGGCTGCGGAGGTACTGCTGTACAGCTTTATTAAATTTAATCCCTGGTTTGACGGCGATATCGTGGTTGTCGAAACCGGCGACCTGAGCGCCGATACCCGCAAACGCCTGGACAGCATTTACCCAGTCCGTTATGTCCAGGGGTCAGCCGGCCTGGAGCAACGGATGGATGAGCTGCAGCAGGCGATTCCCTGGCTGGTGAACAAACGTGCACATTTTCATGTATTTGAATTATTCCGCTTGAGTGAGTACCAGCATATTGTGTATGTCGATGGCGATACTTATTGCTGTGGAGATATTCGTGAGTTGTTTTACCGGGATGAACCATTGCTGGCTTGCCCGGATGCATTCACATTACGCCGGCAGTTGTGGGACAAACTGGGAGAACTGGCGCCGGAGGTTTTACCGGAAGCCACACCGTATGGTCCAGATGTTAATCGATCCTTTAACTCCGGGGTGATGTCGATCAATGGCCCATTGATCAGCGAGCAGACCTATAACAGCCTGTTGGATGTATTAAACCCGCAGGTATTTGAAAATTCGGATTTCGGTGATCAGATGGCTTTGAATGTGTACTTCAAAGGCCGGTTCGATACGCTCAGCGCCCGCTACAATTATATGGTTCTGATTGAGGAATACATTAAGGGTCTGGAAAACATCACCTCACTGGAGGCGCGCATTGTGCACTTTGCTGGCCGGATCAAGCCATGGTTTGATTTTGCTTACCCGGAGCTGCTGGAAAAGGCCCCACACTATCTGAAGTTCATCGACAATTGGCATGAACTGCTGCATGCAGCGCGTGATCAGAGCGAACTCGCCCGGATCGCAGCACAGGTGGCCAAACAAAGAGCCTGGGCCAAACAGCACGCGGCCGAATTAAGTGTGGACAATGTAAAACGGATCAGCTGATGCAACTCCAGTCAAACCCATATCCTGGTGGCGTGGATGTGGTGGTGCCGTTTTATAACGAGGCCAGTGTATTGCCGGATTTGTGCCGCCAGTTTGCTGCCCAGGTCGGTCCTGACGGTCAATCGCTGCCGGAGGATTACTGGCGGATCATCATGGTTAACAATGCCAGTACCGATGATTCGGTTCGGATCATCCGATCATTGGCCGGGCAGTCGGGAATGCCACAGGTAGTGATATTGGAAGAGCCCCAAAAAGGCGTGGTACAGGCGCGTAAAACGGGTACTGAGTATGTACTGGCAAACCAGGGCTCAAATCCATTTGTGTTGCATATTGACGCTGATAATGATTTGCCTGACACCTTGTTGTTTGATGTTGGACAACGGTTAAGCACCGGCGAAACCGATGTGTTGGCGTATGCCGGGCATTTCAGCCTGGACTTCTGGCGCAGGGTACCGCGTCTGGCACAGGTTTATTTTGAGTCTATCGGCATGCTGGAATTTTCTGCGGAAACCCGCCGGTATTTTGGTTTTGATAAACACCATGCGCTGTTTACCGAACAACTGTTCCAGGATTTTATCCGGGTGCCGAATCAACTTGGTTTGGCCATGACCAAGGACAGCCTGCAGCGTTGCGGTGGTTATTTTCGGGAATACGATGCCGCCGGTAACGAAATACTCGGTGAGGCGCGGAATATCTGGTTTCGCCTGGATATCAATGATGCCCGGCTGGCTTATGTGGATAAGCCGTTTATCACGTTAAATCCCAGACGGCTGCTGGGTGACCCGGAGCGCTGGTGCAGTGGTCAATCGTATGCGGGTGGTATGCCGGATTTACGCGACACTGAACTGGAAGATAATTATGCGGTGCTGAATGGTTTGGCCGAACAGGTGGAGTTTGCACCGGTGGCTAAAAACCTGATCAAGCGTTTTATTATTGAACCGTGTGTGGTCAAGCCTGACAGGGTGACCGCCAACAGCGATTATTTTGCTGGGATTGAAAGCGAATTTCACCACCGGATAGATCACTGGCGGCAGCAACACAGTTTGTGCCAATATGCCGACGCATTGCCGCTGGTGCTGGAACTGACCGAACAATACAGCAGTGCCATATTGAACAACATGCGCTGTTTGCGAGGCCTGGGTAAACTTGATGATAGAGACTGAATACCAACGTTGCCCGGTAGAGTGCGATGCGGATACACCCGGGTTGGCGCTGGGAGATGACCGGCAGCTGGATTATCCTGAACGGCAGACAACCATCGGCCAGGAAAATATTGAAGCAGTGCTGGCCGGCAAGCCAATCAGTGCTGCCCGATTGCTGCATGTAGGAATCGGTAATTCACGGCTGGCACAGCGCTTCAGCGCACAAGTGCAGCAGATTGATGGCATTACCATGGGGAGTGAAGAGCAGTTGCTTGCAAAGCAACTTGAGCTGGCCAACTACACCGTGCTGCTGTTGAATAAATACTCACAGGCATTAGGCCGGCTGCCACCGGGGTATGATTTCATCATTGATAATAATATCTTCAGTTATGCATGCTGTAAAAAGCATTTTATGCAGATGATGAGTAGCTATGCAGCGTTGCTGAAGCCAACCGGGGAGTTGTTGACCGAACGCCGCGGTTTGAACTGGATTTACAGGAAGCCGGATGTGGTTGGAATGAGCTTTGCTGAATTGAAAGCAGTGGCAGAGGGCTTGCAACTCCAGCCAGGAATATACCCTGGTGAGGTGTTTTATTTGCGCAAGCACAGCGAGACTGTGCGATGAGCTATGCAGCTGTGCTTGCCGAACTGGGGTTTGCGCCGGATCAGCGGGTGGTGGTGTTCAGCGCTGATGATTTTGGCCTGTGTGAGTCCAGCCTCACGGCACTGGAAGAGCTGGCGGATTTTGGATTGGTATCGTCAGCTTCGGTGATGGTGCCATGTCCGTGGTTTCCCGCAGCGGCAGATTGGGCGCGGCAGCATCCGGAATTTTCAGTGGGCGTGCATTTAACCCTGACCAGTGAATGGGAAAGTTATCGATGGCCGCCATTGGCGCCGCAAAGTTCGCTGTCCGGTTTGGTCGATCAACATGGTTATTTGCATCAGCAACGCCAGGCTGTGATTGACAACGCCTCGCCGGAGAATGTTGCACTGGAGTTACAGACCCAGGTGCAGCGTGCATTACAGCATGGCATAGATGTGACCCATATCGACAGCCACATGTATACCGCCTTACGCCTGCCGTTTTTGTATGATTATCTGGCTTTGCAGCAGTTGTTTGAGGTGCCGGTGGTGTTATGGCCGTTGCAGGGTCGTCCGGCAATCGGAATGCAGCCGGAGGAATTGGCTGAGGCCAGTCAGGCCATTCTGGTACTGGTTGAACAGCAACGGGCTTTTCAGCTGAAACAGCAGCTGTGGACCAGAATGGCGCCGCCGGCAGCGGATCTGGATACCGTTAAGCGGATGCTGTCGCAGCTGAAGCCGGGCTTGACCAGGTTTTATATACATCCGGCTAAAGACTCACCGGAATTGCGCCGAATAGTGCCGGATTGGCAATGCCGGGTGGCCGATTATGAAGTTTTTATGAGCAAGGAATTGCGTCGTTTTATGGTGGCGTCAGGCATCCAATCAGTCAGTTACCGACAACTGCGCGATACGATTCGACAACTCAACAACAATATGTAGGAGCGGATTGTATCCGCGAACAACTTAACAAATGATCTATTGTTTTTGAGAAAGGCCATTCGCGGATACAATCCGCTCCTTGTATGTTAACCCCATGACCGATTAAGTTATAGATGGGTCATTGGGGAAGCCGAACGCTCCTAGAGGCAGATCATACTGACCTCGTTTGTAGAGTGGCTCCCCGCCTCTTTGCACAGCAC
>JAJFKX010000055.1 GCA_021772985.1 Gammaproteobacteria bacterium | reverse complement strand
ATACGCCTTCACTTCGCCGCCGCGCGCTTCCGCGCATACTTTAGTCAACGCCGCTGTCAGCGTCGTCTTACCATGATCTACGTGACCAATCGTGCCAACATTTACATGCGGCTTCGTACGTTCAAATTTTTCCTTGGACATTGTCTTTGCTCACCAAAATATTTAACAACTGTTTTCGTTACACACCATAAAATGGTGCCCACAACTGGATTTGAACCAGTGACCTCTCCCTTACCAAGGGAGTGCTCTACCTTCTGAGCTATGCGGGCCTTCCGTCTGCACTTGGAGCGGGAGACGGGGATCGAACCCGCATCATCAGCTTGGAAGGCTGAGGTTCTACCATTGAACTACTCCCGCCTCGTCACAACCTCACGCGTTGTTTCGAGAACATAAAATCAGGCATCCCGTTTGAATATCAACGAGATACCTTAACCTTGTTCAAATTTTCATTGTAATCAGATACTTAAATCATCTCCGATTACTTTCAAACCCGCTTATTTTCAAGCCGGTTTGGTGGAGGGGGCAGGATTCGAACCTGCGAAGGCTTAGCCAGCAGATTTACAGTCTGCCCTCGTTGACCGCTTGAGTACCCCTCCAACAGCCAAGCCGCATATTGTCTAATGAGCAGTGCCTGCTGTCAAGCCAAAAATCAGAGAGATTTAAAAGCCAAAAAACGAACACTAACCGACAACCACCTGCTTAGCCGTCATCTTCCGAGTCAGCATCTTCATCCACCTTAAAATCCAGGTCACGAAGACGTGCTGCAGGTTGATAAAAATTGCTGGCTTCATCGCTTTCTGAAAAGAAAATATTTTCATCTAGATCGGGGTCATCCGACCAAATATCTGACAATTCATCCTTTAACGCCTGCCGTTCCCGCAAGGCCTCTATCTGCCGCCAACCGGGAACTGGATTTGGTTGTGCATCACGCAATGTTTGCTGCCGTCCACT
Organism: Gammaproteobacteria bacterium; assembly: GCA_021772985.1. Lineage (GTDB taxonomy): Bacteria > Pseudomonadota > Gammaproteobacteria > Xanthomonadales > Wenzhouxiangellaceae > JAJFKX01. Next base: position 75,227 of record JAJFKX010000055.1, on the reverse strand, counting down.
ATGGCGTTTTGCCCGTCCGGTTCTATGCTTCGACTTATCCTTGTCTTCGCCCATAGTTTCCATACCAGTCTCAGAGTAATACCCCTTATTAGGCGGATTTTTACAATAAATTCAACTTGAATGCAAGCAGAATTATTCGCTATATAAGGGGCATCACTTTATCGGCAGCAAAATACCAAACCGTGGATTGTACTGATTAAGCTTAATGGGCAAATAGCTGCCCCAGATTACTTGTTTGTCCGGCAATACATGGAACCAGCAATAGAACCTATACGTTAAAGCGAAAATGCATCACATCGCCTTCTTTGACAACATAGTCTTTGCCTTCAAGACGTAGCTTCCCCGCTGATTTACTGCCCTGTTCACCTCGGTGTTGAACATAATCATCAAATGCTGTCACTTCAGCACGAATAAAACCCCGTTCAAAATCAGTATGAATACGCCCTGCTGCCTGGGGTGCAGTTGCGCCGGCGGTTACCGTCCAGGCTCTTACTTCTTTTTCACCGGCAGTAAAAAAAGTCTGCAACCCAAGCAACTCATAACCGGCTCGAATCAACCGGTCAAGTCCGGATTCCTGAAGCCCCAGGTCCGCCAGAAACTCCTGCTGATCTTCACCATCCAGCTGTGCCAATTCTGCTTCAATCCCTGCACAAATAATCACTGTCCCGGCTTGTTCCTGCGAGGCTAATTGTTCTACCCGGCGCACATAGTCATTACCAGTCAGGTGTTGCTCATCAACATTGGCAACATACAACACCGGCTTGGCGGTTAACAAATGATAGCTGGCAAGTTGTTTGCGCTCGCCTGCATCCAGCTCCAGGCTGCGAACTGGTAACCCTTCGGCCAAATGCTGTTGTAGCTTTTCCAGCAATTTCGCACTCACCAATGCCGCCTTGTCACCGGATTTGGACTGCCGGGCAACTTTATTTAAGGCTTTTTCAACTGACTCCAGATCAGCCAGTGCCAATTCAATATCAATCGTTTCGATATCCGCCAGTGGATCAATTCGACCATCAACATGCACTACATCATCATCTTCAAAACACCGAACAATATGCGCTATAGCGTCAGTCTGGCGAATATTGGCCAGAAACTGATTCCCGAGCCCCTCACCTTTGGCAGCGCCACGAACCAACCCTGCAATATCCACGAACTCCATGGTGGTCGGCAATATCTTTTGCGGTTTGACTATTTCCGCTAACTGCTGCAGCCGCGGATCAGGCACCGGAACGATGCCAACATTGGGTTCAATGGTGCAAAACGGATAATTGGCAGCATCGATACCCGCTTTGGTTAAGGCATTGAATAAAGTTGATTTGCCGACATTTGGCAAGCCGACAATACCGCAGTTAAAACCCATCTGATCTGTTCCTGATTTCTGATTATCTGTAATCTACTGCAGACCAAACGGCTAACTGCCTGCAACTGTATGTAATTGTTTCATTGCACGCGGCAATTCATTTTTCAATACCAACGGTATCGTATCTCTGGCATTCAGCAGTGCATTTGCGATTGCCTGTTGGTCATCCGCGTTCGGCCTACCGGAAGTCAGATAGTTTGAAACCTGGTGCGCTTGCCCCGGATGACCTACTCCAATCCGCAAGCGTAGAAAATCACGCGTTCCCAGATGTCGTTCAATATCACGCAATCCATTATTACCACCATGCCCGCCACCCTGCTTAAAGCGAATAGCCCCAGGTGGCAAATCCAGCTCGTCATGCACTATCAGCAAACGACTTGCAATTTCATCCGGACTCAACTTATACCAATCAATGGCTGCTCGCACTGACTGGCCACTCAAATTCATAAACGTCTGAGGTTTCAGCAGTAAACAGTCAACACTCGCAATATTTAGCCGGCATTGCAAAGCATGCAACTTTTTCTGGGCACCAAAAGCAGCTATCGGTCCAGCCAACAGATCCACAAACCAAAACCCGGCATTATGCCGGGTTTGGGAATATTCAGCACCGGGGTTTCCCAGGCCGATGATTAAAAACGGCGCATTGCTCATCGCGTTGTCGCCAGTTGTATTAGGCTAATCCTCGGCAGCCTGGTCTTCGCCGGCATCAGCGTCATCATCAGCACCATCTTCTGCATCCAGGTCATCGTCTTCACTGACAGGTTCTTCATCGACGATTTCAGCAACATAAGCAGCAGATGCAACCACACTGTCCTGGTCATGTTCGTCGCCGTGCGCAAGGGCCGCAATAGTGACACCTTCCGGTGCCTGGACTTCACTCAACATCACCACTGTACCCACATCCAGGCCAATCAGATCGACCTCAATGTATTCCGGCAGATTTTCCGGCAATGCCAGGATTTCCACATCAGTCATCTGATGCGAAATAACCACACCGGATTGACTGCCGGCAGGTGACAGACCTTCATTAACAAAGTGTAACGGTACCGTAATACGTAATTCTTCATCATCCTTGATTCGTAAAAAATCAATATGCATGATTTTTACTTTCACCGGATGGCGTTGCATATCACGCACAATCACCTTTTGTTTTCGGCCATCTTCGACCTGCAACTCCAGAATACTGGAATAAAAACTCTCATCATCAGATGCGTGAAATAACATATTGTGTTCCAGCACCAGATTGCGTGCAGGACGATCCGCACCATAAACCACGGCAGGCACCATATCCGCATGGCGCAGGCGGCGGCTCGCTCCTTTCCCTACGTCAGTACGCTCTTGTGCCGGTATTGAAATAACTTTCGATTTCGACATCGGTAAATCCTCTAATTAAGATTCTGAAATACTGGCCTATCGCCAGTGGATAGCCCCGCGACCAGGGCAGCCGGCTATTATAACGGTATTTTATAAGTTGTAGCAAAGGGTATTGATAACAATCAGCATTAGAGCTTTACAGCCACCCAGCCTGTGGTTTCCACCCTTCTCAAACCAAGCTGATAAACCCAATCATACAGATACTTTTACAGGTTTACTCTTTTGGTTCAAAGTCGGAAATTTTCACTTTGGCGCCCCGGATTTCAATAAACGAAGATTCTTCCAACAGCAACCAGTTCTGGGTACAGTCATCCAATGGTTCCGACAAAATAATATGACCTTCATCCGGCAACTCATCCGTGCTGCTCTCAATTTGCCGCAATGCTGCAGTGCCTTGATTCAGGTACAGTGTTTTTGATTGATTGTCACTGCTGTAACGCACTGCGAATAAAGCTTCACCGTCACTTGCCGCACAGGTTAATCTAAACGGACCTGCAATACCGTGCGCTCGCCTGGCCCGCTCGATTCTGCCAGTCATTCGTTCCAAACCCAACTTAGGATCATCTTGCATACCCAGCTCTAATGCCAGGAAAAAACATACCTCGGTATCTGTTGTACCCAGGATATGGTTAAACAGGTTAGGCCGTAATTCCAGCATCAGCTCTCGACGCAGCAGGTGAAAATCTGATACCTCGCCATTATGCTGGAACAACCAATTGTGATACTTGAACGGATGGCTATTGCTGCGCTGCACGACACCATCGTAAGCGGCGCGTAAATGCGCCAGAAATAAACCTGATTTTATGGTTCTGGCCAGGTTGGTAAAGTTTTCATCACTCCAGGCAGGCCTCAACTCTCTGTATAAACCCGGAAACGGCTGCTCACCATACCAGCCAAAACCAAATCCATCACCATTGGTAGGAAATGCTCCATCAGGGAAATTACTAAGCCCTGTTACATAATTCTCTCTGGCAAACCGGCTTTGCATCAACAGCGAATGCTCTGGCTTAACCAGTAGTGTATCCATGTAAATTTCCGGTCCGGAATAAGCCAGCCAGCGGCACATATTCAGCTCCAACGTTTCTTAACAAACAACCCAGCTAGCATAACAAGCCAAATTATTTAATTCACCCAGGCTTAATTAGATAACTGCCGGGCACAATATCAAACGCTGGAAGCAACGGACATGCCAGATGACAGCATGTCCGCACTACAGGGCTAAAAAGAAAACTGATAACCCGCCGTAAGCATCCACTCACTTTCCAGTTGCGGACCATCGACATCCTGATACAACGGTAAGTTGAACTCAAATGCCAAACGGTGCCCATTTAAAGACCCACTACCCAGAAGGTTAAAGCCCAAGCCCAAGTCTAAGCGCGTGACTCCCTGGGCATCAGGCAATGCAGTTTGCACCGGCGCTACAATCATTGGATCCTGGCCATCAATGTTGCCACGGTCAAAACCCTCCAGGCGAACCGAAGTGCTGATATTAGGAGACCACAAGCGACTTAGCCAGACGTTCAGGCGGTGTTCGTCACCACGTTGGTAACTTTCGCTATTGTCTTCTATACGCAATACACTGCGCCATTGCGCACCCCAGCTCCAACTGCTTCCGTAACCGTTATAGGTCAAGCCTAAAATTGGATCAAATGTGCCTGAGCCGATCTGCATCGGATAAGGTAAACGCAATACTGGAGTGGTGTTTAAGGGCGTAAGCACCTTGTCTGTCTCACCAATTTCACCCGTCGGTAGCGAAATGCCGGCAGTTGCATGTACGCTATAGTCCTGCCCACTCATCAGCGGAAACAAACCACTCACTGAAGTATCACCAATACCGCTGGAGCGTGTGGTAAAACCTCCCAGAATATCGGTACCTGTCGGACCCTGAAATGTAATGTGATCCATGGTTTTTTCGGTGTAATTACTCATCAGCATAATGGTGACCCAATCGGCGGGAGCATACATCAAACCCAACATATGCATTTCCGTTGTCATCTGTGTGGGCACCACCCGCAGGGTCGGCGGCTGCATAGGCCTACCAAAAAAAGGATTGGGTTGTGTCGTTGCAATCGTTTCCGGACTGACGCGATCAGTACCAATTCGGCTATCCTCCATATCCATTCGCATATAGCGGTAGGAAACCATCCATTCCCCTTTTTTATGGACATGATCACCCATTACACCAATCGGCGCATGTGAATCAGCCCGTACAGAGGTATCTGCAGAGGCAGGCATAGCGGTAACTGCAGCTGTGAATATAACTGCTCTCAATATCAATCTAAACATAATATGTTTCTCCATAAACTAACCAGCCCATTGTTTGCAATCATGGGCATAAAAATTATTTTCGTCGGTAATTTTTATTGAGAAACTGCGGGTGGTCCGCGTGATTGATAACGGCGGTGATGTTGAATGAATTGAATAGTCTGGTTGGGAATGAAACGTGGCTGTTGAGCAACACCAAATACCGGCAAAGCTGTTGGTAATACAAAACCGTTAGCTGACAGCTGACTGCCCAGCGGGCAATCTCCGCCAAGCTGCTGAGTCGGATCATTGGGATGATCATCGCCGTGATGGTGGTTGGCATCAGCTAATGCACCGGCCGGTAAGCCTTGAGGGCAAACCACGATCCAGTGCCCCTGACTGACTGAGCCAGGCATATAGCCAGGCGGGAAACATAATTTAAGCGCCAGCCCAAATAGAGCCAAGCCTCTCAGTATGCCGGACATTCCATGCTTGTTAAGCTGTCCCATATATTATTTTTATTTCTAACCTTGAAATCAGCCTAACATAGTTATATGTAATTCAGGTATACATAAATTGTTGTATCCGCTGTTTCTCGTGTAGCTTGCCAATAAGCAATTGAAGACAACCAACCGACACCAGCAGATGGCCATCACCTCGGTTATAGCCACCTTGCAATAGCTAATAGTGTCGGCATGATTTGGAACTTTTGCATGGACCAGAGTATCATCAGTGCATGCGTTTACTATTGGTCATGTCATTGCTGATTGGATTGACGAGTCCGTCCTTGTTACTGGCGAATAGCTGCTGTGATGAAGCCAATACTGAAACACCATCAGCACGATCGGTCTCTTCCGCAGATGACCAATCCATGCCTTGCCATCAGCATGCCGATGAGTCCGTGGTTGATTCGGATTTTGAGTTTCAGCATAAATGCCAATGTTTGCTCGCTACTGCCAGCATCTGCCTGAACATTCAGTCTGATTCGCAATCCATAGTTGTATCCAATCCACAACTGGATGTCAGCAACGCTAGCCCTCTGCTACACACCCAACCGCTGATAAGACCACCAATTTTCTCCTGATTTTTGCATTGTCATTGCCGGTCTTTACTTGACCAGGCGAACATTAATGTATTCAGGAGAACAGTATGTACCGTTTATTGGCTATCGCCCTGGGCTGCTTGTGGCTAACTGGCTGTGCAATCCGTCCGCTGGAATCGGGGCGTGATCAGGTACTGCAACAAACCCAGCATCGATTGCGACTTGATAATGCCGCTATTACTGAAAAAAACTGCAGCGCGGCACCAGCAACCCTTGCGGATGCCATGCACACAGCTTTGTTGTGTAACCCGCAAGTCCAGATTGCGCTGGCTGAGTTAGACATCAGCACCGCCGAGTTAAACCAACAGATCAGAATTGATAATCCGAATCTGGGTTTAACAGTGCGTGATTCGGACAGTGAATCCGGGGTAAATATCGAACTGGACCTGCTCGCCCCGGTAATTGACCTGATCTTATATCCGGCACGTAAGTCAGCAGCCCAAGCCACACTTGACCGACACCGGCAATTTACCCTGGCAGCCATTTTAAGGCTGGCCAATGATCTCGAAAATGCCTGGTATGGATGGCAGGTTGCTGACCTTAAAGCACAGGTTGGCAACCGTTTTGCATTGACCAGACAGTTAAATGCAGAGCTTGGTGAACGTTACCACCAAGCAGGTAATATCAACCTGCATGAATTCGCCGAATTACAAATTAACGCCGGCACCGCCGGGTTATTAGAAGATCAACTGAATATTGAACGCAAGGCCATGCAGATCAAAATTCAGCGGTTACTGGGCATCCGGCAACTACCGAAAATACAACAAGCCCTGAGAATTCTGCCTGATTCCGATCCGGACGTTTCTACTATCTGGCAGATCGCCCAAGCTAACCACCCGTTACTGCAAGCTGCTCAAATCAATACCGATGCACTGGCCCAAAGCCTTGCCCTGGAACGACGGTTCAGGTTTCTGCTGGATTTTGGTGCCGGAGTCAGCTTGGAAAAGGAAGCCGGTGGAGGAACCTCGATCGGACCGGCAATTGAGCTGGAACTACCACTTTGGAATCAAAACCAGGCGGAAATTGATGCCGCCCAGGGCCAACTGAGCAAAGGACAGCAACAACTGCTTGCCCTGCATAATCACTTTTCAGCAGAAATCCAATTAGCACTTGGTCAAATGCAACTGGCTCGCAGTCGCCTGGCCCGCTACCGCCAGCAGATTCTTCCCGCTTACAAAACCAAAATGGAGCAGACACTAAAAGAATATAACTACATGTTGACCGGCCCGTTCGAGTTGCTTGAAACCAGAGCTGAGCAAATGGAAACGATCATGGCATTTCTGGATGATTTGGGCAGTTACTGGCAATCTGCCAGCAAACTCTCACGGCTTAGTGGTGGTAGTTGGAGCCCGGCCAAAACAGCTGCTTTGCAACTGGATGTTTTAGCACCAGAAACCCAAGCGCAACAAACGGAGCAAAACCATGTCCACACGCCGTAATTTTATTCGCGACGCCAGCATGCTTTCATTATTGGCTACTGGTATTCCGATGCGAGCCAGCGCAGCATTGGCGCCACCAGCCAATACCAAAAAAAATGCTGCAGATGCCCGTATTATTACTCTCAATGGCCGTAGCCTTGATTACCGGATGAATGCAGAAGTAAAAGAATTTCATTTAATAGCCGAACCAGTCGAACACGAATTTGCACCTGGCACAGTAGCCAAATGCTGGGGCTACAATGGAACCACACCCGGCCCCACCATTGAAGTCACCGAAGGTGAGCGTATTCGGCTGTTTGTAACCAACAACCTAAATGAACACACCACCATGCATTGGCATGGCGCACTGTTACCATGTGGCATGGATGGTATCGGTGGTGTTACCCAACCACATATTCAGCCTGGTGAAACCTGGGTATACGAGTGGACAGTGCGTCAGCATGGCACTTTGATGTACCACCCACACGCTGATGAAATGACCCAAATGGCATTCGGCATGATGGGGTTGTTTATTGTGCACCCCAAACAACCTACTACACCAAAGGTTGATCGCGACTATGCATTTTTGCTGCATAACTGGGCCATGCATCCCGGCACCTATCGCCCGGACCCCAGTGTAATGGTTGACTTTGATCTATGGACCTTTAACAGTAAAACCTTCCCTGCGATCGATTATCTTTACGCAAGCAGCGGAGATCGCGTACGTATTCGAGTAGGTAATTTATCCATGTGGAATCACCCCATTCACCTGCATGGACACCAGTTTTATGTCACTGGCAGTGATGGGGGGCGTTATCCTCAAGCCATCTGGCGGCCAGAGGTCACAGAAATTGTTGGTGTTGGTCAAATGCGTGATATTGAATTTGATGCAGTACCAGGTGATTGGGCATTCCATTGCCACATGGCACACCACACCATGGGACCAATGTCACACAACTTCCCGAATATGGTGGGCGTCCAACAGCGTGATCTGGTGGAACGTATCCGTCAGGTTGTTCCAGGTTACTGGACCCACGGTGAAAATGGCATGGCCGAACATGCCCAACACATTGTCGGCGGGCACCACCGCAACAGTGGTCCAGCAAATACCATGCCAATGATGGATGGAATGGGACCCTATGGGCCGATTGAAATGGGTGGTATGTTTACCATTGTTAAAGTACGCGATGATTGGGATGGTAAAAGTAACCCCGGCTGGTTTAATCACCTACCGGGTGAACAGGCTTACAAACTTGAATGAGCATTGATAATGAAAACATCGAACTGGTCTCCGTTAGTGAACTGCTGACGGAAGCTGCAGTGACCTGTCCTTATTGTTGGGAATTATTGGATATTGTGATTGACCATACTGATGAAGAAAACCAACAGGTAATAGATTGCCAGGTTTGCTGCCAGCCCATAGTGATTCGTATACATTATGCTGATGGCAATCTGGAATTACAGGCTGAAAGAGAAAATGCATAAATTCTGCATAGGTCACACAAAATTCACTAATGCCTATTAATATTGATGCTAACAGCAAGCCCGATTAAACGGTCAAACCAGCAACTTCAAACCTTGTACTTCTGAGTATAAGCCTATGGCAGGACGCATTTTTTTATTTAGTGTGCTGATCAGCACATGTCTTTTCTGCCTGGCGCAGTCACCGGTAGTCATTGACTATGACATTGTGTATGTCAAACAACCTCGTTACGGTGACGACATTAATACCATCTGGCCGGAAGTATTCCATCCAGGACGACTGGAACCAGCTGCCGACCTGGTCTTGCTGCATCCCGGCGGCGATGAAGAAATTTTATTTGATGCCGGCGATATCGGTGCTGTAACCGACCCTTTTGTGTCTTTTGACGGGCAATGGGTGTACTTTTCTTATTTCCCTGATTTACAGGATCTGAATACACAACGTGGCAACCTGCCCAGGCAGGGAGCTGATATCTATCGAATTCAGGTAGCAGCGCCACATACCCTCGAGCAACTCACTTTCGGTGAATTCACACCCAACACCGGCGCCGGTATCTGGGATGAAAGCAACCCGGTCAATCCGCCCAGTGCATTTAACCGTTTGGGCTACGGCATATTAAATCTGGGGCCATCCCCACTACCCGGCGGAAAAATTGCTTTTACCAGCAGCCGCAATGCATTCCTGCCAACTGAAGGATTCACTTACCCGACCTTACAACTGTTCGTAATGGATGAGGACGGCAGCAATGTCACAGCAATTGCTCCTATGACCATCGGCAGCGCATTGCACCCGACCATCATGCAGGATGGCCGAATAATGTTTTCCACTTATGAATCGCAAGGTCTGCGTGATCGCCGGTTATGGGGCATCTGGGCGATCTACCCTGACGGCCGGCGTTGGGCACCGATTGTCAGTTCATTAAAAGCGCCGGAAGCCTTCCATTTTATGACCCAATTGGGTGATGGCGACCTGATCATTGAAGCTTATTACAACCTGAACAACAATGGTTTCGGTGCGCTGTATCGCATGCCGGTGCGACCTCCCCCGGGTACGCCGGCATTCCACAGCGCCTTTCTTGCTGATAACCCGCCGATTGACGAAACCCGCTCCAGCGGCAATGTTACTACTTTCAGAATGCCGTTTACCCCATGGGGCATGACCGCCGTTACCCCAATGACCCATAAAAATGATGATGCAGCACCCATTGGTGCTGATGGCGTTAGCCGGGTGGGTAAATTCACTCATCCATCCGCAGCGCCCGGAAATCATCTGTTGGTTGCCTGGACACCTGGCCCGGCCAATGATCTAAACCGGCCAACACCATTGCCGCGCTACGATTCCGGGCTTTATCTGATACCCAACGCCGATCCAGCCTGGGCCCCGCAAGATTTGCAGCTGATTAAAAACGACCCTGAATACAATGAAGCCTGGCCACGTGCGGTGGTTCCATATGCTGCAGTTCATGGGGTCAATGAACCACCCGAAATTCCCTGGCTGCCCAACGACGGCAGCGCGCACCCGGAATTGCCGGCAGGCACACCATACGGCTTGGTCGGTACCAGCAGTTTTTATAAACGCGAGAGTTTTCCCGGCCAGGGCAATCTGAACTTTAATGGTCTTGACCCATTCAACACCTCGCAAAACGGCGCCAGCAGCAATTGGGGCTCGCAGGGTGCGGAAGCAGGCAAATACGATGATGCTGATATTTGGGCGGTGCGGATATTATCCATGGAGCCCAATACCCATCGCAGCTATGGTCCAAATAACGTCGGCACCCATGGCTTCCCGTTCACCAACTTTGCTAATGAACGGCTGCGCATTCTGGGTGAAATCCCATTGCGCAAACTGGATGCCCAGAACAATCCTGTGATGGATTCAGAAGGCAATCCTGATACCAGTTTTCTGGCAAAAATTCCTGCAGATACCCCGTTTACTTTCCAAACCATAGACCGCGATGGGCTGGTGTTGAATATGGCTCAGACCTGGCATCAGGTCCGGCCGGGTGAACTGCGTGCTGACTGCGGTGGTTGTCACGCCCATAGCCAGCAACCGTTGCCGTTTGCACAAACTGCAGCCGCACAAGCTGGTTATCAGGTAGCCGACCTGACTGCCGTGACGCCTTTGATAACCACCAGCATCAGTGGCCAACCTGAAGTAACGGTGGTAAACGAGCCGGTAGTCAATGTTGAGTTCTACCGGGATATTCGCCCAATCCTGCAAGATCGCTGCGTAGATGCCTGCCATACAGTTAATAATCCAAACCCTGACGGCAATCTGGTTCTGGATGATTTAAGCCTGTACAGCGGTTTACCTGGTGACTATAAACGGCTGGCAGACGACCAGGATGCCGACTGGGGTTATCCACCGGTGATCAATAACGGTATCTGGCGGCAGACCAATGCCAGTCGTTATATTCGGATGTTCCAAAGCCGCCGCAGCCTGTTGATCTGGAAAATATTCGGTCGCCGTCTGGACGGCTGGAGCAATGCTGATCACCCCACTGAAACCATACCCGGTGATCAGAGCACTTTGCCCGTCGGAGCCAATCCCAATGATGCCGACATTGATTACATCGGCACCATCATGCCACCACCTGGAACCACCGCAGCCTTAACCGAAGATCAAAAAATGCTGTTTGCACGCTGGGTCGATTTAGGCGCGCCGATCAACCAGGGCGCAGGTAACAGTGATGATGGCCCATGGGGCTGGTTTCTGGATGATCTAAGACCAACGGTAACTGTCAGTTCACCCAGACCTGGATTCAATAGCGCACCGGTTAACAGCCTTAGGTTCGGCATGACAGATGCCTACAAGGGGCTGAATATGGATACTTTGTCAGTAACCACAGACTTTACGGTACAGGGGCGCCCGCCGGGAGCTGAACTTGCTGATCTGGCTAATACCACCGGAGACGGAATATTCGTGATCAGTTTGAATAACCCAATACCTTCAATAGCGACTGGTCTTGTATATGTGGAAATAGCAGATAACCAAGGCAATATTACCCGGGTTAACCAACGGTTTTCCACCTTAGGAGCAGAATCCTTCTTTGCCACGGGGTTTGAATAATCTATAGGGATATTAAGTCAGGGGTAATCAGCGCAGTGGACTGTTTCAAGCTGCATAAACACAAGCTCAGTTGTTACGACTGGTATTTTCCATCAGCGTATTGGCTTTATCAGCCAGCCGGGTGAAACCTAATTCCTGAGCTTGAGCATAGACTTGTTGCAATGCCAGGTCAGATTGCTCCGAGCCGCCTTCGTCATTGCTGATTTTTGCCAGGTTATATTTCGACCTGAGCAGCGGTAACATTAAGCCATCTGGTTGTGCCGCACGATGAACCTGCTGCAACTGTGTCTTAACATAAGCTCTCTCAAAAACCCCAGCGTCATAACCAATCATTGCCAGGCTATCTTGCAACAACAAGCGGTGTTCTATCTGTCCCATCAAAGGTAACGCATCAGTCGCTTTTTGCAGGTGGGTTTTCAGCTTATCGTTTTCACCAAAATGTGCATGCACATGCGCCAAAACACTGTGAACCTGGCCGATTGATTGTTTGATCTGATGTTTTTCTATCAATACCAGCGATTGATTTGCCACTTCACCTGCAGTTTTATAGTCGCCGGCGTAAATCAAAAACCCACCCAGGCTGATACCGACTCGCGCTGCACGAACTTCTTCACCCCTTTGCAAAAAGGTATTGAACACCACGGTGGCTGTTGCCACTGCAGTAGCATAATCACCTTGCCTTCTGGCGATATCACCGATTTCCAATCTGGCGTATGCGGCCCATGATTGACTGTCTATTGCTTCTGCCAGCGACAACGCTTGTTTGAAGCTGATAGATGCCGGTTTTAACTCGCCTTTGGTTTTCCAAAAGCTGCCCATTGCATAGTTAACCAGCATCATGCCGTAGCGGTCATTGGCCTGTTGGTAAATTTGGTTTGCTTGCGAAAGGTGTTGCCAGCCCAAGTCGAGATCACCCAGTTTGACTGCTGTTGTACCGATATTGTGATGCATTAAACCCAACAGACTGGAACCCTTAACATCTTGTTGCTCCTGTAGTATTTGTTGGTATATTGCCAGTGCATCTGCGTATTGCCCTAAACCTGATATTAAATCCGCCCGGCCATTCATTATTCTGCCACGTAGTTCAGTATCACCAATGGTTTCACTGGCTTGTAACGCTTCATCATAAAGCTGCGCCGACAATTCGGCGTCAGCCTGATGTCGTGACAAGTCAGCCAGCTCGGTAGCAACATCAGCTACCGAACGGGTAATACCCAGAGCCATATAAATCTCTCGTGCATTGCGTAAAGCTTCAATCGCCTTTAGCGATTCTGAATCGGCGTAATAAAGCACCCTGGCCTGCCAGCGCAAAGCATTGGCAATCACCAGCGGAGTATGACTGTTTCGTCCTTTCTCCAGGGCCCTGGTTGTTGCTAAACGGGCCACCTCAAACTCACTATGAATAGCTGCCAGTTCCGCCTCCAACAGATCAATACGCACATCATTGCCAAGTTCAGCCGGAAGGTCGCGTAACTCGTTTAAGGTTGCAAAAGCCGTTACTAGTTTGCCGCCACTTGCCAATGCTGTTGCCAAAGACAGCCCGAACTCCAATTCATCAGGAAAAAACTCCCGTAAAGCGGTGTATATTTCTGCTGCACGCTCAAAATTTCTTTCCGCCAGATGCAATCGAGCTTCTATACTTAAACGCTCACGACGGTTTAAGTTTTCCGAATGCCGTTGTGCATTTATTAATGTCTGTTTAGATTCAACCAACTTGCCTAGTTTTGACAGCGCTTCAGCCAGGGCCGATTCAATAACCGGGTTATCAGGTGCCAGCTCCAGCGCCTGGTAAAAATAATCCAGTGCCTGATCAGGTTTGAACTGGTATAACAAATCCAAACCTTGCGAGTAATTAGATAACGCCAAGATACTAATGGGTTGATCTGCGCCTAACACCTTGGTCTGGTTAGTCTTTATTTGCAGGTGATCCAACAGTTGATCCGTCAATTCAATACCAGTCTGATTTAGTTCAGCCTGCTGCATGTTGTAACTGGTTTCAAACAGCGTCCTACCATCAGTGACGGCTACTAATCTGATATGCCAGTTGGTATCTGCTGCTTTATCCAATTGATAGTTGCCGATTACAAACCAATCAGCACCACTGGTAGTTGCCACCCAGTGCTGCCGGGTTAGATCATCTGCCGGTGGAGCCTGAAGTAATAACTGACTGATGTTTTCTGCACTAATCGATCTTAATACATCTATTGTCTGCAATCTGCTGATAGCGGATTTTTGTACGCTGGTACCCAACCAGTCCAGCTCTACATTGCCGGTTTGATTAAGCAACGGTAGTATCGCAACCGTTGGACGGTGCTGTACACCAGTTGCTATCGGGGTTTGTATTGCCGCAGTCTGATTGTATAAATACCAGATACCCGAACCTGCAAGCACAACCAACGTCGTCGCAGCTAACCACAATCTGGTTGTTTTAACGCGCCTGGGTTTTTCCCCGGTGAGAATATGGTTTAACGGTTTCAGACTCTGGAAACGTTTTTGTGGCTCACGCTCCAAACATCGAAGAATGGCCTTGGCGGTTTGTTTACCAACAGTTTTGCTTAACCGGCCAACATCAGTTGGTGATGTATATAGTCGTTTAAGCGCTGTCAGCAGCGCGGTTTGTTCATGAAAAGGCCACTGCCCCATCAACATTCTATAGATCAGCACACCTAACGAAAAAACATCGGTAGCCGGCGATAACGGCTCACCGGAAACCTGCTCGGGTGCCATATACAATGGCGTGCCTTGCATTTTTGCAGCTGCTGTTACTGACTCGCCGGGGTGGCTGGCATGGGATAAACCGAAGTCCGTAATTACTGCTCGTAAAGACCCGCCAGGTTGTTCGCTGAGAATGATATTGCTGGCCTTTACATCGCCATGAATAAATTGATGCTGATGCGCTTCATCCAGCCCGGCGATCACTTGCTGAATAATATCAATCGACTGATACTGATCAAAAGGCTTTGTTTTGCGTTCCAGGTAATCTGCCAGCGTTTTTCCCTGGATCAATTCCATCGTGATAAAAAGGATTTCCGTAGGCTCTGGGCCGAGTAAAACGCTACTCTTGCAGACATCAAAAACACGGCAGACATTCTTGTGGGTTACTTTCCGCGCAATCAGCAATTCTTTTTTAAAACGCGCTACCATTTTTGAGCTTTTAGCCAGACCGGGATGTAGCAGTTTCAATGCAATAACCTGCTCAAGTTCCAGATCCAACGCCCGGTACACCTGGCCATGTGTGCCGGCAGCAATAAACCCTTCAATTTGATAGCGTTCAGCGATGACTGTGCCATCGGGCAACAGTTTTAATTTTTGAGCTTGGTTATTCATCAAACTGACCGGGCCTACAGCTTTGCCTCATATCACCAAAGCTTAGCTTTAACTCACCAAAACAGAACATGCACGTACCAGAATAGAACGATTGACAAGAAATATGCATTGGTATTGGTGAAATGTTATTGATTACAAAAACTCCCATCGTGGGTATTAACTATCTTAACCCGGATATAGCTGGTCTCTGCGGAACTATTGCTAAGCTTCAATACCATAACATTGATAATATGAGCCAGTTTTTTATTTCTACAATCTATGATTACCTTGTATATTCATATTGACCTGTAGAGACGCAGCCGGGAGCGACCCAGTTAACCACGGTCGCGACCTGGTCCGCTCCTACTATCAGTGGTTTACTCGTATATTCTTTTTCTCGTACCCATGCTCCAGCGTGGGTACGGGTTTTTAACAGGTCGCACACCTGGGCACGACCCATACATTAATTACCGTTTACTTGGGCAGGGTTACCAGCCTGATAGACCCTTCTGCTTAAAGCATCAAAACCTTAAAATTTAAACTGCTATAGTTTACTTGTGTAACAGATTCGCATAAAAATACATCAATAATAAGCACCGATGTAATTCGTCTATGACCGACTCAGCCATTAAAAAAGGCTTGGAACAAACGACCAACGGCTTAAGCGCCAACTCGTTTGCGGCGCTATTGCTATGCCTTGATGATGACTCTCATCAGGCTGCGCTTCGTTACGAAAAACTGCGCAACAAGCTAATTCGCCTGTTCACCTGGCGTGGTTGTGCCGATGCTCCCGAGCTTGCTGATGAAACCATGAACCGGGTGGCGAAAAGAGTTACATGTGATCATCAGCTAGGTGGAAAAATCGAGCAATTTGTTATTGGTGTTGCTCATAAGATATACCTGGAGGTATTGCGCAGCCACCGTAAGCACAACCATGCGGTCAGCGAAATTAAAGCACGTCCTGCTGATCTGTTTGAGCGTGAGATGACCAGCCCAAAACTGATTCGTCTGGAGCAGTGCATCATGGAATTACCGGAAAATGACCGTGAGCTGATATTAGCTTATTACCGTCACCCATCCGGTAACCGAATTACCAGCAGGCAAAAGCTTAAGCAAAAGTTTGCGCTCTCTGACAGTAATTTACGCATCAAAGTATTCAGGATTCGTAACCGACTGGAACAACGCATGCTGGAACTCGAGCCACCACCAACAGTGGAGTGTAAAGATGAGCAGTAACCCACTCAGCAAGCAGGCACAGGTGTTAACCCAGTTGCTGGATGACAGCCTGGATGAAGCCGAGCGTACCCTGGTTGAACAGCGGTTGCTAAATGATGATGCTTACTACGAGCAGCTGTTGGCTGCGGAAACAGAATTGATTGATGGTTACACCGGCGGTGATTTCAGCTCTGATCAGGAACAGTCCATCAGCCATATGATCAGTCTTTCCAGTAACCTGCAGGACAAAGCAGTGTTCTCCGAAACAATCAATCAATGGGTCAGTAACCGGGAAGCACCATCCGATCACAAACGGTGGTTTTGGGGCATTGCTATGACAATAGCAGCAGCCATCCTGTCTTTGTTGGGCTATCTGCTGGTGAGCCAGCAGCAGCAGATTGAACAGCAAAACGTGCAGATATTGGAATTCGAAAAAAACCAGGCAGCTATGCTGGATAAACAACGGCAAACTGAGCAAGCCCTGGCACGCTTACAATTGTTGTATAGCGATCTGGAAAGAGCAGCGGATAAAATCGACGAATAACGTCACCAGCGACCAGCCAATCAATATAACTGTAACGGAATCAACTGTTTTGACATATAGGGAAACCAGTTGAGTAAATCGGTGCAGTATGAATATTTATTTGCGAGTGGCTTTGCTGCTAATTGGCGGGTGTTGTACAGCAGCCTCTGCCGCTACCATTACCGTCACTACTTTAGCCGACGACTTTACCGATAACGGCAACTGCACCCTGGTGGAAGCTGTCGCGGCAGCCAACCTCAACTCGGCCAGAGATAGCTGCGCTGCCGGTTCCATTGGCCTGGACAGAATTGAGTTTTCCGTATCCGGCACAATTACCCATAGCCTGCTGTCGCAACCGTTTGTACACAACACCGTGACCGAAGATTTGATTATCGATGGCGCCAATCAAATCACAGTCAAATCCAATAATACCGGCGCAAATGATCACAGCATTTTTAGAATTGAAGGGTTTTCCAATCAACAGATAACATTTGAAAACATCATTATTGATGCCGAAGACGGTGTCAATGCTGCGGTAAGCTTTGCTTCTAACGTCAGCGCGGATTTTACCCTTAACAACACTGACACAACCGGCACCGTGGCGACAGGCAGAGGCTCACTCAGCATTCTGAACAGTAACGTCACAGCCAGTATTACCCATTTAACCGGCGCTTTTGCCAAAAACCTGATCATCTCGAACAGTGATCTAGGCGGCCTGCAATTGACCGCTGATCCAGCTATGCCGCTACCCACTGCCAGCATAGTCAACTCAACTTTCCGAAGTGGCAGTGTAAGCCTGAGAAATTATTCCATGGTCACGGTTGATATCAGCCAGTTTGAAGGCCCGGATGCCATTTTGCAGGTTTTAAGCTCCAACCTGATGATGACCAATTCCAGCTTAATGATGAGCGGCGCAAGCTTCCCAAACGCAGCCAGCCTGCGCGTTGATGTCCCATTCGGGTCACCGATAGATGACTATACGATCAGCATTCAAAACTCTACTATCAGCGGCGGTACCAGCGATGGCATCAATGTCCGTGCTGTGGATATTGACAGTATGAATGTTTCAATTCTGAGCAGTACTGTCAGTGGCAACAGCGGCGGCGGCATATCCGTTGGGGGAACCACCAGCATGGTCAACAACGGGGTCGCTTTAACTATTGAAGATTCAACCGTTTCAGGCAATACCGGAAGCGGTATTGCCATCGGCACCGGCTCCAGTGCAACGGTTAAACGCTCGGAAATCAGCAATAACGGCGGTGGGCTGCAAACCATTAGAGTCAGCACTTTTCTAAACCCATCAGTGACCGTTGAAAACTCAACATTCTCAACAAACGGAAACATCGGGGTAAACCTTAGAGCAACCGACCTCACCTTCCGAAACAACACGGTTGCCGCAACCAATGGTGTAACCGGCGCCAGAATGGAAGGGTCGAACATTGAACTGAGCAACAATATTTTCATAGACACAACTTTTGCCGGCAATCCATCCACCGATCTGGTCAGCGGCGTTTACACCGGCGGCTTCAATCTGATTGGTGAGGTATTGTTGGGTTTCCCATCATTGTCCAGCGATCTGATTAGCGCCAACGCAGATTTGATGCCGCTAAGCAGCAACGGCGGCCCTACCATGACACATGCATTAGGCGCACAAAGCCAGGCGATCAACGCCGGCAGCAATACTTTGGCCAGCGGACTGCCTACCGATCAGCGCGGCCAGGCAAGAATTCAAAATGGTATCGTCGATAGCGGTGCCTTCGAAAGCCCATTGCTACCGTCGGATAATGGCTCGATTGGTGACCTGGTGTTCCAGGATTTTAATGGTAATGGTGTAATGGACGGCAATGATATCGGTTTCGCCGGTATTGCCGTCGAGCTATTTCGTGATGATGGCGCCATCCCCAATGTTCTGGATGAAAGCGACACCTTCATACAAACCCAAAACACCGGTGCGATGGGGGAGTATGACTTCCAGAATCTGAGCGCTGCTAATTATCTGGTAAGTATCCCAGTTGATGGCGTTACTGTTTTGATCGGCGCTCAGCTAACCGCAGGCAGCAATCCTGATGTGGTCAACCTGGGTGCAGGTCAGGATTTCAACGATGCAGATTTCGGCTTTGACCCTGCTGCATTGGTGCTGGCAGAAGGCCCGGGTAATTCCACCCTGCCCGTCCAGTTTGCTGCCACCACCGATATTGTCGCTTTGCATTTCAGCTTTACCGCTTCTGCTGAAGACACCATAGTGGTTGAGGACATTACCTTAACCATCAGTGGTGATGGCGATGATGAATTTGATCTGGAAGAAGTCAATTTAATTCGCGACGTAAACGGCAACGGCATGGTTGATGCCGGTGATCCAATGTTGAGCACGGCACGTTTTTTTACCGCTGATAACGGTACTTTACTGTTCAATGCAATTGACAGGCCGATCCCGGCAGGCCAAACCGAATTCTGGATTGTGACTATTGATTTGGGTGAATCAGCCTGCTTATGCGAAGACTACCGGCCAGCTTTGGATAGCGCCAATGTTGTTGCCAGAATTCAAGGTGGTGCACCGGTTACACCAGCCGGCTCGGTCAACGGGCGAGTGATTGAAATTGCGGGTGGAAGTTTAACTGTAGCCAGCGGTAATAATCAGGGCGGGTTGATAGAAAACGACCTACCCGTTGATATGCTGGTGATGGCAGAAAATCAGTTCCCAGTATGCGGGGGCGTTGAGTATTCCATTCGCGATCTACCCGATACAGTCAATCAAGGCATGTATCCCAACGGGATGAACGAGATCACCATACCACTTGATGCTTCCAGCCAGGCCAGCACCGGGTTTACCTTTGGTGAAACCGGGGGCACTTATGCCCTGCGGGCGCAATTTGATACTCAACCAGCCGGTTGTTCGGTGATTAATGACTTTGCCGATTTCAACCAGACCGCTGCAGGTATTAGCCTGACTGATTCACTGATGTCATTTCGCCCGGCAGAAAATCAACTGCGGACATTTGTACAAACCATCGAAGCACAAAACGAATTCACTGTAGAGCTGGCACCTGAGGACTTAATGGACTTTACCCTGGATGAAGTCAGTTTTGCGCTCGCCGGCCAAAGTGAAATGGATCTCACCTCCCCTTTCCAGGCCACCCTGGATATGCAGGATGTTATGGAAACCGATCAATTGGATATCACCATCACCGTCACCTTGCCATCGGGCCAACAGCAGCGTACCACCATCAGAGGCATGCCTTCATCCGTCAGCGTCGATTACCCAGTACAGGCTATCGGCATTCCAGCCTGGTTTAATGCCGTGGAATTTATCGCCGAAGGCATTACATCAGAATTTGATGATAGCGAGCGTGAATATAAAATCAGCTTTGAATACCCTACCGACTTTGTCTGGACCGAAGCGGTGGAAAATGTTGTTGCATTGTTGGGTGGTGCGCAAAATGACTTAGGCGGACCCGGCTTCAGGTTAATGCTGGAAGCGGGTTACGATATCGATTCCAACTCTTCATTGAGTGGTGGAATTGAGCGTGACATCACGCTGTTTAACCGGCCGGTAACCCTGTTTGGATCGGTATCTGCCGGTTTCGATCAAAATTTTGAATTCAATTCACCTGATGAACCAGTTGGCACCATTGGCGCGTCTACCGCTGTTTCATTAGGCGAAAAAAGCTTTGGGCGCACGGTGTTGGTATACGGTGTGCCGGTTACAGTTGCCATTGATCTCGGCGGTGTACTGCAGGTTAGTGCAGTTGGCCGGGTTTACTTGAATGAAAATTTAGAATTCAGCCAACTGTTGCTCAGTCCCGAACCCACTATCCAGCTTAGCGCTGCGGCATCTATCAGTGCCTTGTTCGGTCTGGCCAAAGCAGTAGCCACTGCCAGCCCAACGGCTGCAGGACAGATCCATTTACCTTACAGCACCGCCAATGGCTTGGAATCCCCCCGTTTTGGCGGCCGTTTGACGGTCGATTTTATGGTTGAGGCATCCGTATTTTTTGGGCTGGCATCAGCCGAAGTCGGCACCGCCATGCTGGGACCTTACACCTGGGGTGATTTTATCGAACCGCGTATCGATGAGAACTTTGCCATGATGCAGGCACGCCAGGGCTTACAAGACCCTGAGTCAACCTTCATCAGTACCCATGCATTAGCCGGCGACGCCAGCGGCCGGGCAATGCTGATATTTACTGAAAATGTCGGTGTGGCTTCACCCAATCCGGAGCTCTTATTTCAATACGATGATGGCACCGGCCTGGATGCACCAGCCCCCCTAAGAGCTACACCAACACCTGACAACCGTTGGGAAATGGACCCGGCCGTGACCTTCTTAAATGGTGGTAATGCAGTTGCAATTTGGACCAGCAATGGTGGCTCACCCAGCCTGTCTCAACTTGGCGATATTATTAATGAACAGGAAATTGCCTGGTCAGCGTGGGACAGCAATTCCGAGTTGTGGACCGCGCCCACCGATTTAACCGCTGATAGCCAGGGTGATGGTTCAGCAGACATTGGCTACGACGCCAACAACAATGAAGCGATTGCTGTTTGGGTACACGACAATAACTCAAGCAATGACCCGTTAACCCGAACTGACTGGGAAATTCATAGCGCAGTATTCAGCGAATCCAGCAGTACCTGGTCCGCAACTATTCCAGTAAGCAATGATAGTGCAGCCGATTATATGCCTGCTGTTGCCAGCCTCAACGGCACCACCATTGCGGTGTGGAGCGAGGATACGGACGGTGAGTTGTTTGTAGACCCTGGTTTGCCCATCGGTGATGATGGCACCATTGATGGAGGCTCAAACCTTGATGCCACCAACACTGACGCACGCCTGGTATTTTCCACCTTTAACGGTAGCAGTTGGTCGGCCAAACAAACGCTTTATTCCAGTGCCTCGAATACGGCTTATACACAGATGGCTGATATCAGTGGCTATGATACCGAGCGCTTTATTGCCGTTTGGATCGACAAACAAGCCACCACCGACCAGCTTTACTATGCACTGTATGAAAGTGGTGCCTGGGGTACGGAGATATTGTTGGCCGAATCCGAGCAGTTCATCGAAGAACCAAGCGTTTCCGTAGATGATTTTAATGTGGCCACTGTTGTTTATCGCAGTTTTGATGAGGAAGCTGGAGACGGCAACGGTTATACAGGCAATTTATTCTCGCAAACCTTGGCCCTGCCAACATCCAGAACCCCATTTAACGGGCCACCGGCAGCGCAAGCATTAACCGATGATGACAACGTACAGCTATTCCCGGTCTCGGCCCTTTCCGGTAACCAAACCCGGTTGGCCTGGTTCGATAAAACCAACGCCAACATCGGTATTGCCAATACCCTGGATAACGCATCCACATTGCTACCGGGTTGTACTGAAAACACCATTGACAGTGATTTTGATGGCTTGATCGACAGACTGGACCTAAGCATAACGGCAACCATTGCAAGTTCCGGTAACTATGCTATCGCCGGTGATTTATTTGATATCAACGGGCAATTTATCGCCCACGCGCAAACCCAAACAGTGGCACTGGCCACCGGCACACGCAGCTTAAACCTGATGTTCTTAAGTGCTGATATTGCCAACAGCGGCAGCAATGGACCCTACAATCTTCGCAACCTAACCTTGCTAACCGAACAACCGGCATTATTGGTTACCGACGTCTTAGCTGACGCCTGCACTACCAGTGCCTTAATGGCAACAGATTTTGAGCCCTCACCATTGCGATTTGACCAACAGCGTTACACCCCTGGCAGTATCGGCAATATTATTCTTGAGTTTGCTTCAGCCAATATCAATCCAGCCATTACCGATAATGTCAGCGTACGGGTCTGGAGCAACCTGGACACCACCGGCATTGAAGTATTGCTGACTGAAACCGGCGCCAATACCGGCGTATTCATCGGTTCAGTAACCTTCGATCCAAATTCCAGTGATGATCTCACTGATCGATTACTGGCACCGTTAGGCGCAGCTTTGGTCACCCGCTATGACGATCCTGAGTCAAATGCCATCTTGATTGCAGAAGCACTGATCGCCTTGTCAGAAGATATATTTGTCAGTGGGTTTGAGTAAGGCACCAAGGCTGCATACTGCGCCGAGCCTGGGTACTTTTATTTACCTGGATTTAAATATTTAAATCCAGGCTCAAATGCAGCCCTTTTGAAATAACGCCAAGCCACGTTAATCCGCAACAACTGCTGCAATTCAGGCACCGATGGTAAGGGATTCAAATTATATTTGGCCGATCGGCTCTTGCAGCTGCATGAATCATTCTTGCCATTCCAACCTTTAGATTATTAACCGGCAGATTCACCATACTCTTCCGGTGGCTGGAACAACGCCACATCCGGCGGCTGATTATCACCAACCAAACTGATCATCTGATAACGGAACGACCCATTTCCATAGACCGCCCATGCCGGCACCCGTAAATTCCCATAGCGCTGCATCGGCCCGAAGGTATAGTGGTATTGTGTTGTTGCCCATACCAACGGTTCCATAGCGGCGTTCAGAACTATCCAACCACGCCGTTCACCATCCCGGGCATAAAAATCCAGCTGCTGGGCACCGGGTACTGTACTCTCGCCTATGCGGACCTCATAATCCATATCATCCAGGGCCACTGCCCGAGCGATGCGATAAATACTAAATGGAGCTCTTTCCATCGCTGCAGCCAGCCGGTCCTGACTACCGTAGCTGAATTCCCCGTTCAGCAATGACCAATATCTGTGTTCGGGACTATATGCTCTGACCCGATGATAAATTTCGCTTTTCATCTTCACCCAGGATCTGGGGCCGGTCAGGTCCAGAATTTCATCTTCAATATATGCATCGACCCTATTTGAAGGGTACCATTCATGTACAAAATGCAGGCTTTTAAGTTGCGACCAGATTTCCTGACCGCCCATACTCTCTACCATCAGCCGGGCCATTTTGATAGCTTCAGGTTCACCACGGATACCGGTCATTTGCCCGACTGTTTGAGCCGACGCAATTGTCGCTGACAACCATACGCCAAATATCAATGCAACAGCTTTTTTCATTTCCTCTACTCCTGTTAACTAGCTACAGTCGAAAAATGCAGCGGTACAATAATCAGTCTAACCAGAACCATTCCGCTAATTTGCTCAGATGAGACGACCTAACAGGCTTTTGTGTTAAATGAGAAACGCCGCCTTTATCTGCTGGCCAGCGATTGATTAGACTTGACCAAAGGACAATCATGGCCTGATTGGTTTACTTGGCGGGTAACACCTGCATGAATAAAACCATCTATGTCATCAGCAATTGAGCATCCTATGAGCAGGCTTCAGAATTCTTCATTTTAATTTCATGTGCTTCATTTAGAGACATGTTTCAGTGTCAGCAGAGTTTGCAAAACTGATCGTCAATGAACTCAATATCGAACGGCGTGATATCGAGCTAAGGTGATTAAAATCAATTTTGCGATGATAAACCAATCTGGAGATTTGTCGTTATGAATATGTATTTGCGCTGTTTGTTTATCTGCTTGATGTTCTGCCTCACTTTTCAGCCAATCTATGTTTACAGTCAAACAGGCAACAATGACCTGGTCGGCATGTGGGAAGGAAAACGTATTGCCGGGCCGGAAGTCCAGGGCGATTTATTGATCAGTCGTGATGATGATCTGTGGTCCGCAGATATTGCAGGTTACTATCTGACCATATCTGTTCAAGCCAATAAACTGTATTTCAGCCTACCCGGTGACCGCGGTTCTTTCACTGGCAAATATGACTCTGCAAAGAATCAAATCAAGGGCCACTGGACTCAACCCGGCATTATCAACAACGGTATGCCCCATGCTTCTCCAGTGATACTCAATACTGCCGGGGATAAGCAATGGCGCGGACAAATTGTACCGCTTAAGGACGAGTTTTCACTTTTTCTGCCTGTATCAAAACGGGATGACGGCACATTCGGTGCATTTTTGCGCAACCCCGATCGAGGTTTCGGTGCCTTTTACGATATTGACAGGCTTGAGCAGGTAGATAATAAAATACATTGGATCGGTCGATACTTTCGCAATACTGAAGAAAGAGTACTAGCTGAGGCTGACTATCAACCGGGAGCAATGGCCGTTAATGTTCGTGGCAATCTATACGATATGCGCTTATTGGCTGATGATAGCCACAGCCATTTTTACGCCCGTGGCAAATATCCCGAACCTTACCGTTATACGCCACCACCCTCAAACGATGATGGCTGGGAGGTGGGCACATTAACAGATGCCCATATCGATGATAAGGCCATCGCCCGGTTTATCGATGAAGTGATATTGAAGCCGGCCGACTCAATTGATGACCCTTATATTCATGGTTTTTTAATCGCCCGTTCCGGCAAGCTGGTACTAGAGGAATATTTTCATGGCTTCCATCGAGGAAAGGCGCATGACACCCGCTCAGCCAGTAAAAGTCTAGCCACAGTGCTTGCCGGAGCTGTAATTCAGTCTGGCCTGCCTCTGAATGAGTCGAGCCCGGTATATCAAACCATCAATGCCAATTCGGTAGACAGCTCTGATTCCCGTCGCCAACAAATGACCTTGGCTCATTTGCTCAGCATGTCATCAGGTCTAGACTGTGATGACGGAAACTCATCCTCCAAAGGCAACGAAAATACCATGCAATCTCAGGAACTCCAACCGGATTGGTATCAATATACTTTGAGCCTGGATATGGTGCGCAAACCTGGTGAAAAAGCAGTGTACTGTTCTGCTGGCATGAACCTGGTGGGTGCTGTGCTGGAAGCCGCCAGCGAGCGCAGCCTTGCAGATTTGCTCCAGGAACTGATTGCTGAGCCGATGCAGATCGATCATTACTACTTGAACCTATCACCGACAGGTCAACCATATATGGGTGGGGGTATTTACTGGCAGCCAAGAGATTTTATGAAACTTGGGCAATTAATGTTAAATGGTGGAACCTGGAATGGTCAGCGTATCATCAGCAAAGCCTATGCAAAAAAATCCATCTCAGCAATCTATCAGATGAGAGACAAAGGCTATGGTTATGGCTGGTGGTCCATCCAATACCCATATAAGGATAGCCATGTCACTGCTTTTTTTGCTGGTGGTAATGGTGGTCAGATAGTTATGGGTATCCCAGAGCTGGATTTACTGATTACATTCTATGCGGGAAATTATAGCCACCCTACCCTGTTTCGGATTCAGGAGGAGTTTGTGCCTCAGTATATTCTGCCGGCGCTGGAGTAACTCAAAAACACCTGGGCATTGCAGGCGGCACAGTCCAGCTAAGCTTGGGGCATTTTGGACTCAACAGGCTCACTCATAAGACATGTGTTTCATTTAGGCAGTGCTGTTACAGACACCTGCCTGGCGAACAGCCCAGTGGATAAACCCTCAGAGTACACCTTATCCAATTCGAGCTGAACTGCCAAATTGATACGCGTAATCACTTGCTCGAAACCTGATGCTGATCGAAGCCCTTTAAACAAAGGAGATAACTGTAGATAAGCGCTGTTCCGAAAGCCCAGTTCAACAGCAGTTGACAGAGCATTGATACCACTGACTAGGTCACCCTGAGCCTGATGGAGCATGGCCCGCTTAATCCAGCCACTTGCATCGCTGGTATCTGCTTTTTGCTGAAGATACTCAAGTTTATCAGCTGCCCATTGTTGCTGGTTTTGTGGTGAGTGATAGAGCTTGACGAGTGCATCGTAGTAATCTGACCATGGCCGCATCTGTGCTGCATGTGCTAATTCTTCTTTAGCCAGGCTCATATTATTGTTCAGTAAAGCAAGCTCCGCAGATAGCACGTACAGTTCCGGGTGTTTAGGTCTTTGTTTGGCCTTGGTCAATATATCCCGCGCTTCAGAAAAACGCTGCTGGTAGAAAAGATTGCGAGGATAGCTGAAATTAGAAAAAATATTGTCTGGATAAAGCTCAAAACTTTCTTTATACAAACGCTCAGCAATCGGATACAGACCAAGTAATTCATACACTCGAGCTATCTGGATCAAACTGTATGTTTGCTCTGGGTCTTGCTGACTGACAGTAATATTTAAGGCCAGAGCTTCGGCAAGATGTCCTTGCTCACCTAACAGATAAGCCAGCGCAAACTGACTATTGAGATCGCCATCAGGATCTAGTTCAATTGCACGCAAATAGGATGCCTCAGCCGCTTGAACTTGTCCGCGACAATCCTGAGAATAACCCAGTGTTCTGAATGCCCGAGAGTTATCCGGTTCAAGTTCGAGCACAGCTCGAGCCATATCCTCTGCCCTTTCCGCCTGTTGCAAACCAGCATTGAAACGGCACATATCCCGGGTATAGCTCCGGCTTAAACCCAACATTGCATCAATGTTGTCAGGGTCTTTGATCAAAACCAGCTCAAACAATTCGATCGCTCGATCGTTGTTGCCATGCTGGCCAATTGAGGCGTAATATTTTGCCCGTTCAAGAAGCTTAGCTGCAGAGTTTTGCTTGTTTATCTCCAGGGGAGGATCAGGAAGATTTTGCCAGTTGAAGCTCAATGTGATGATCAAACTGATCGCAGTTGCACCAGCAGCCAGTAATAAGGCATGCCGTCTATGCCTGCCCCACCAGGGCTGTGATTTGGCAGAATCCTTCAAAACCCTTGGCGATACGACTAACTGATAACCTTGTCCGCGTACCGACCGGATATAACGCGGATTACGACCATCGTCACTTAGTGCAGCACGCAATAACCGCACCCGTTGAGTAACTGTATCCTCGTTGACAATGGCTGGCGTCCAAACACCTTCGATCAGCTCATCGAATGTTACAATATCAGTACCTTTTGTTAGCAAGAAAGACAAAAACCGAAAACTCAGATTACTGATATTCAACAGCTGTTGGCACTGCCAGACTTTCTGGCTGCTTGTGTCGATGGTTAAATCATCAAGTAAATAACGCATTGTCGTTTTCTGCCATTATTTTCACTAAACCATTCTCAGGCGACATTCTGGAACATACATTCATTAACACTAACAAAAATGCCCAAAGCCGCTATTCGAGCGCGATGGTTAGAAATCAGTTCCCAACCATAAGTAGACATTTATCAGGTGATTTGGGTATTTATACCCGTTTTCTCATTTAAAGTAATGCGTTTCCAGAAAGGTGCCTGTCCTACAAGTTAATTAGGTGTCGCTCTCGAAGCCGTCAGCCGAAATATCCTCGTTCAACAACCGCAGTTGAACACCATTCAGAGCAGCTCCCAATGCCGGGTTGGCTGCGGGCACAATGCCTGAGTGCATATCCAGACCACCATCGGGGCCGACAGTGGCGAAATGCCGGGAATAAGTGATCAGTTCTTGATGACCACCAGGCCATATACCCCCAACCTCATAGTGGGGAAATCCCGGCTCTTGATCGACCGATGTGAATCCAAACACGCTGGGCTGCATCGGCATCCGGGCATAGACCAAGATCTCATAGTCGCCCTGCACCAGGTTGTCGAAGAACAGGCATGACTCAAGCACGCTGTTGAATGTCACGAGGTAGTCGTCCATTAACAGAGCGTCATCCCCACCTGTCGCAGGGTCGCTACCGCTGACAGTATCCAAACCGCCGATTTGGGTAACACTGACCGAGGTTGCTATACCATCCAGACCCATCAGGTCATTGGTAGTGGTTCCGTGCGAGCCCAGAATACTGTTCCAGTGCCCGGCAAGCCCAGCGGCACTGTAAGTTGCTGTGGGCCCATCACCCGGCTGACCAAAATCGACGTTCAAGGACTGACCACCGGACTGGCCGGCAACAACAGCAGCAACTATAAAGAGCGGAATGTGTAAACGCATCGTTCCTCCTTGTCATGACAGCAGGATAACAACATGCAGGCATCGGGCCGCTGGTCAATATCGCCGACCACGTCCTGCGTAGCCTTAGTTTACCGTAATGGGGATGCACACTGGAAATTTCATGTATTACACCGGTTTCGCTAAGCATAGATGCAGTACAGCGAAATAGCGGCCTCAATCGTATTCCGTTCGAATGATCGATGGAGCAACTCTTGGCTCTGTGGAGTGTTTCATGACGCGAGCAGTGACTGTCCCAACTTGCCGGTGATATTGATTGGCAGCTACTTGTCCTGCATGGCCATTCACCAAAGTAAACAATGGAGGCTCCACTCGGCCAGAAGCGGTCCTTTACAATGCGCTGTTTTGGTAATGAGCTGAGTAGCGCGGTCAGGTGGCACCAGTCAACTATTCGGTGGCAGCCGCCAAGTCCTTCGCTTCCGAGAGCATCTTCGCTAGATCAGACGCCGGACGCCATTTGCCATGGGAGAAGACTCCGCTGACATCACTCGCATTCCCGATATCGGCCAATGGGTTATCCGAGATTAGAATGAAGTCCGCGCGTTTTCCGACCTCCACGGTGCCGGCGCTGTCTGATTCACCCAAATAGGCTGCCACATTCACGGTACCTGTAAGTAACGCCTGGTAAGGAGTCAGCCCTGCATCGACCATCAGCTCCAGCTCTTGATGAGCGGAAAAACCAGGAACGACTGCGCCAAATAAGTCCGTTCCAAGAAGCAGAGGAACACCGGCCTCATGCATTTCAAACAATAGCGCGGAAAACGTTTCGATATTGCGTTCGGTGTGAGCAACGACCGCGTCTTGGCCACCCAAATACTCGCCCAAGACCGTGGCAAATCCTGTCCGGTATTCGTTGGTTTCCGGATTCATATATTCGTCGCGCGTGCGCTTGGGCAGGTAGGCAAGGCGCTCATCCGACTGCAAATCAGCAAACCGATCATCTGAAATGTAGTTGAGAATATATTTGTAGATAATCAAAGTTGGATCAACATATATGCCGGACTC
The DNA here is from genome assembly GCA_021772985.1 of Gammaproteobacteria bacterium. Lineage (GTDB taxonomy): Bacteria > Pseudomonadota > Gammaproteobacteria > Xanthomonadales > Wenzhouxiangellaceae > JAJFKX01. The sequence continues at coordinate 45,307 of JAJFKX010000055.1, read as the reverse complement.
AGCCACATCCCGCACAACGGGATCCCGGTATGCAGGATCGCTCATCCGTTCAGCGTGGGGGAAATAGGCTTTCAAATAATTATCTAAAGACCCTGCCGCCGCTTCCCCGTGCGCTGAATCGCGCGATACATACACAAACTCTTCCATGTGTTCGATTGCGTCAACGTGGAGCGAATCGGAAAGCGGCCTAAGGTGCTGAGTGTGTCCCGTGATGCGAAGCCCGCGCGCCCGCGCGCCGCTAATAAGACTATCGTAGACGTCATTGCCGAGCGGTCCATGAACCTTAATAACATCATATCCCTGCTCAACATGATGATCGAGCATCGGTTCAACTTCGGCCAGTGTGGGGAGTTCTTCCGCATGTAATTGCGGCCCGCTAACCAAGTATCGCGGGCCATCAATGCGTCCAGCCGCCACATCGGCGCGCAGCTGAAGGTGGTCGACCTCAACGTCCCCATTGCGATCCGCAAGTCCCATATTAAAAACTGTGGTCACGCCGTTGGCAAGGAACAGGTTAAAAGCAGCCTGCGGATCCATGCGCATGTGAATATGCATGTCAGTCAGTCCCGGCATGAGATACTTCCCGGCGGCATCTATGCGTGTGTGCGCCTCAATATCGACGGCTGATGATTGATCCAGAATGGCGACGATCTCACCGTTGCGAACTGCGACCGCCTTATTGGCGAGAACAACTTCCTTAGTTAGTGGAACTATATAGACGTTCTCGAAAATATAGTCGGCTTCGATTGTCGCTTGCTGTGTTGTACAGCTGATTGCAGCCAACGACACAAGTGAAATGCCGAATATTCTTACTATTGACCGCATATACATGTTTCCGTGAATAGTTCGATTGGTTATTCAGACACCCATTACTCATAGTCACAATCTTACAATATTTTCAGAACCAGCTGATGGTTCAGCTGTTTGGTATTGCATAAGATAAGTTTACCTTTTATCGAATAATTACTATGCCAACGCCACGCTCTTCGCTGATTGCACTTGATGCAACACCTTTTTACCTCGTTTCCACGCTCCAGCTTGGGAACGAGAAAAAGCAGACATTGGAGTAGCGGCCACCAATTCTCAAAACTGCGCTTCACAAATTGGCCTAGTTCGATTTACTCAATTACACACAACAGTGTAGTAATAATGCTGTGGCCGTCGCCTATTGAATTGCCTATCGAAAGTTAGACAACAATCAGGCCAGTTTTAAGCCTATCAAAATCTTGGAAGATAATTGCCATTTTCAAAGGGCTCCCACAACAATATAAGGAGTTTTTTTATGTATAAATCTTCCATAGTGATTTTTTTATCATATTTTTTAGGAATTGTAATTCGGATGTTTAACATAAAATCTCACTTACATATACTCTGTATCTTCTTATGCGGGGTGATTACGGTAGGCTGTTCCCCCACTAGGTTAATTAGCTCTCATCCTATCTCTGGTTCTCTAACGTCTAACGTAGGGGCCTCATATTACATTCATTTTGGGCCTTTGGGCTTATGTACCCTTCGAGCGAACTGGAGCCATATCGAAGACGGCACAATAGACCTTCAGTTCCAAGATCGTTTGGTAGCTATTCGCGGCGGGTCTGATGAGTTAGAAACGCTTGTTCAAATTTCAGAACTAAATAAAGGTACAACAGACTGGCGTGACGACGAGTTAGAAATCACAATCACAGTCGAGAGTGATGGTATCGGTGACGATACAAATACAGAGGTTTTACCTCTGTACGAAGCATCTGTAGGTCTCGGTGGGCTTACAACAGAAAATACTGGGAGAGATCTCTTTGTGCAGAAAATAGAATACCTGGGTGGTGCTTCTACTCCAACCGCAATTATTAACGACTCAAGAGTACCGATGTCTGCAACCGGATTTTTTACAAACCTTAGCTCGGGTGTCTCTGGCTTTCAAGGAGGGGACGCTCCGGATTGCGTCCATGGATCGAACCTCGACGATATCATAAGAACCCGAGGTGGCAACGACTATGTTAGGGCTAAGGGTGGCGATGACCTTTTATCAGGTGGGCCAGGGGACGATACACTTTTGGGAGGGGCTGACGACGACACTCTCTTTGGGGGAGGGGGTATCGATTTACTTCAAGGCGAATCAGGTGATGATTGTCATAGTGGTGGACAAGACGGTTTGCGTGATGTCCTCGATGATTCGATAGGTGCAAATTCCTATGTAGAGGAAATCGGGTTCATCCTCTTTCTCTCTGGTAACATTGAACTCATTACAGAGGGCGTAACACCGTTTACAAGGATACTAAGCGAAGATTGTTTGTAGTTCGTTTAAATTGGCGGGGTTATTGGGCAAAAAGCACTCATTCTAGGCCAAAAAATACCTACCATTTGAATGACTGTTATCCGTGTTTTTCATAAAGCTTTGCAAATAACCAACTGTCCCTGATGAGTATACAAGAGCCATTGCCAGACTTCATCAGAGCTAGCTATTCAAGCTATAGCTTGGCCACGTTACTTTGTTTTATTCAAATTTTAATCCGACAAATACTTTCAAGTTACAATTTATTCATATTCCATTAAACCCACCGGCAAACGTCCAAACAATGCCTTAATCCAGACTTTAATGTCAGCAATTTTTTGAGCATCGCTGGCATTGGCATCTATGTTTGGCAATTCCAAATCGTCAATGGTCCCTGCATTTAATGCTGTCTCAATCAATTGCTTATCCGTTGGTATTTTATGCTGTGCATCCCACCACAGTTGCCCAAGGCTGGAAAGCGTTTCAACCACTGCCTGACGTTTCAGTTCAGCTAACGACAACCCAACAGAAACGGATTCAGGCCCCTGGTTCAAATTGCTGTCGCACAATGTCAAAAAAGCACTAAAGTCATTTGCTTTGGCTTCCCTTTCACTCAATGGCGGCTTGCTCAATTTGAAACAGTTGCGCACAGTACTAAGGATTGACGTGTGATCATAGATGGGCGGCTTATCTGGCATTGCCCCGGGCGTACCTACTGTGCCTGCTTGAATATAGGGGGAAATCAGCAAGGTAGGCACCCTGACACCGTAACGGTCAAATGCGAACTGTGGGTTGTTACCATCCGGTACAGCGGGCGGCGGTAAAACATGGTCATAACAGCCACCATGTTCATCATAAGTGACCACCAGCAAAGTGCTTTCCCAGATTTCCGGATTGCTGCGCAAGGTGTTATAGACCTGTTGCAGCAAATACTCGCCAAGGTTGATGTCGTGCGGTGGATGGTTGTCGGTAGGGAACAGCTGATAGGCCGGTTCAATCCAGGAGTATGCAGGCAGGCAGTTATTGTCGACATCTTTTTGAAATTGATCAAAAAAATGGAATTTATCTTCCAGCAGCCCAACCCAGCTATCGAACATGGTCAGGGTTAAGGGAAAGTCACCAAAATAAACCCGCCAATCCACCCCGTCGGTAGCGTCAATGTGGTTGAAAATTGTCGGCCCATGATAAAGCGAATTGCTATGCCCATCGTTGTAGCTGCCGGTATAAGTATCGTTGTTCACAAAGCCCAATGCGGTACCCATTTCAGCGAAACAGCGGTTCGGCAAAGTCTGACATGGTGCTGAAGCATGGTATGTATCCACAACTGCAAATGCCTTGCCCAATGCAGTGGTTACGGGCAATTGCTCTGCTGAATACTGGTTCATAATCGATGGAAACAACCACTCGGGGTATCCATAGTCCGTTACTGCCTGATAATAATTCTGGACAAAGCCGCCCATAGGGCCCAACGGACCGAATGCCGTGGGTGGATCAGTATTCACCGGCAATGGTTCTTTTAAACCGAAAATCTGCTGATTCATGTACTGAAAAAACTCACCCGGATCGGGAGATGGAATCGAAGCCGACAAGACGTTACGCCCACCGATATTAAAAGCTTCTATAGGAATCGGGATATTATTATCGCCGGGAGGATAAAAATCATTAACACGCTTAACATTCGGCTCAAAAGTCGACCCCAAAATATTGTCAAACGAACGATTTTCCAACATCAAAACCACAATGTGTTTGATGGAACCCAAAGCGTTATCCATGATAATCCCCAATATTGTGACTAATCCAAATGCAACATGCCGGATAGTGCATGAATACAGTTGTACATCCCCTGCCCCGAAACATCAAGCCATATCAAAATCTGTGCGGCAGCCGGCGGATACAAAGCCGCAGCAATCCATATTCATCAAATAATTCGGGCATTTCTCTACCTCGCTTAGCTTAACTTAAGACTTCATGGTAATTAGAGCACTAACGATGTGACGGTTATTGAACAGCCTTGGACTTCAGGGAACTCGACTGTTACTCTTTTTGTTAAGTTTTCCATACTCAAGCCAACACTGTATCAAGCAGGGCAACATGGGTAAGCGAGCTAAGCTGTAACAAGTAAACATCTACTTCATCGGCATATGGAAAACCACATAGCTCAAGCTCGCATCAGCCTATCGCGTAACACCTCAGGGATATGGATATAGAAGTAAGATGCGAACAGAGGAGGTTCCAATAATGAAGTTACGTTTGACTGTACTAGTTACCACCTGCCTACTTTCAATACCGGGGTTCACAGGATCAGAGTTGGTCACGATACCGGAAATTACCACTGAGCCAATTGTATTAGGGCAGCAGACCCTGATCTGGCTTCGCGAAGGTGATAGTGACACCATTCCAAAGCGCCCTTTTGATTATCCTGACCTTACCGGGCAAGCCAACGTTCTGGATGACTGGCACATGCAATCAAGCCCTGATGATTGGGATTTACTGGTCTCCACAGCAGGCAACTTTCACCGTTTTCTTAATGCCTTTCATCGTCAGGTTTACCTGCCGGCCAATCCCCTTGTAGCCGCCGGACAATGGGGTTATTCAACCTCACCACCAATCTCAATCCAACAATTGGAAAATGGCGGGCGGCTGACCTTTGGCAACATGGAAATTCGTGGTAATCCGATGGTTGTTATGGGTCCGAACGGCATCATGAATTCAGTAGTAAATGGTGGTTACAACGATGGTGATAGAGCCAAGATTCTCAGCAATTTTGGTAATGTTCTACTGGTTCGAGCTGGTAACCCACGTAATATTCGCGACATTTGGGATCTTGCCAGACCAAATATTCGAGTCGTAACTTCCAATCCGGTGACTGAACAAGGCAGTTTTAACAACTACAGCTCAAGCATTTTCCACATCGCATTCCGTCAAGTGGAAGCTGAAACCGGTAACATTACTGTGGCCGCAAGAAGAGCCGGCAGGCTGTTCAATCGAGTATTCAATCCAAGCCAAAATCAAGCAAGAAAAAAGTGGTTGGTAGGCGATCGTATTCATCACCGCGACGTGCCTCAGGCACTGGCTAACGGAGAGGCCGATGTAGGGCCGATTTTCTATCATTTGGCGAGAACAGCGATGGAAGCAAACCCCGGGATATTCGAGATTGTTCCATTAGGAGGGACGCAGGATGACCCGCAACCTTTGCTGGGCAATCGGGTAGCCACCATGCAAGCGATCCGTATCGCCGGAGGTTGGACTTTACAACAGGAAAGCAATCGCGATAATTTCTTCTTCGAAATCACCAATTCGGCTGCCAATGCTGCCCTTCTAGACCAGTTCTGGGTTCGTGAACCAGTCACCACTGGTAACAATCAGCCGCCTCTTCCGGCGCTTCTTTAATTGGTGATCCAAATACATGGACCATGCATTTGACAGGTGGTGAAGCACCGAACACGGTTGGGTGGGCTACGATCTGCCCAATTGAGGATTAGATAATCAACATATTCATGGTCCCACCCTAATTATCAGCCTGTTGATAATGAACTGAAGCCGACAAACCAGGCTTACACCAATAACTGATAGCAGCTGAATATGGCACCCGGCAATAGGGTTCTACAGTTGCCCTGATTACCCCGGCAACATCAGTACTAGCTGTATCAATACACCGGTGGAAGTTCCACCGGTGTTGCGTCAGCGTAAACTGTGGGAAAGATCTAATTGTGCTGCGCTTTGAACCTTCCGGTTGACGTAACAACAGTCAGAGCCAGCACTAGCAACAACAAAATACCAAGACCAACTGGTGATAATGTCGGCACTTCGATGACATCAAACAAAATAAAGAATGTCTGCTCATCAGAGCTGTCAACACCGCCAAACTCTGTACCACCACCGTCAGTCAAGGTGACCGTTACCTCTACAGGATTACTTCCAGCTGCATCAGAGTTGGCTACAAAGTCCAAAGTACCTGCACTATTGATACTGGGTTGCACGGCGAACAATGCAGGGTTATCCACTACCACCAAAAAGTTGGCTTGCTGCTCAATGTCATCCACTGCGCCAAGGTCAATATCAATTGCAAAACCCGGTAAGGTTTGTGCTTCGGTTGAATCACCTACGAATACACCTTCTTCAGCATTTAGCACAAATGAAGGTTGATCGTTAATACCGGTAATCGCTAACGGAATAATACCTGCAGCAGTAATCACCACATCGGCACTGGACCCGGCCGGCACAGCTCCACCGTTGCCATCCAGCCAATCACCGGCAGCAAATTGCACCCCGGTTAGATTGCCGTCCAGATTGCCTTCACTGAAGGCCAGATCATTCAACGGATCGGGCGTCAATGTCAGCGTATAAGCAGGCGGTGTACCAAAGCCTGCGCTATTGGCCAGCCAAAAGCGGTTAACCGCCACATCGGCATCATCACTAACAGCATCCAGAATATCCAAATCTGTTGCACCTGGCGGCAACGGTAAATTATTCGTGGCTGTTGGGTAAGTGGCAAAATTGAGACTGCCCGCACCGATTCCAGGTGCATTGATATTGGCCACCACCGGCACCGGAGTGCCTGCCGATGTTCCAAACGGCAGATTGAAAATACCAGTCGCTGTACCGATTGCCCAGCTGACTATCCCAGCAGCATCTGAGGTTTCACTAACAATCAAACCGCCATTGGTGGTGATAGCTGCTGTGTCCGCAGACTGGATCGAAACCGTATTGCTCTGCAGGATCAGGCTGGCACTGGTAAGGTTCAAAGAGTCAGTAACATTTGTATCAGCAGCCAGTAACTTATTTCCGGCACCTGAAAAGTTAAGTATGTTAAAGCCAGTGATACTGTTGCCACCAATAGTTTGAGCAACTGCACCACTCAGATCCACCGTGCCTGTACCAACCGTAAAGCCGGGATTACCACCATTATTGGTGAAGTCACCGTCAATACTCAGGGTGCCGGCATTATCAAACAGGCCACCCACACCATTGGTTAGATTACCTGCAACTGATACATTAACGCCGCTTGCAATACTGATTGATGAACCGCTATTGATCACATTTGACTGTGCCCAACCGGTCACAGTCAACAGCAATAGCAGCAGCCAACATAAACTATGCCGGTATTTGCTAATCATGACAGTCCCCATTACCGGCTAGCCTGAAGCAGTAGCAAAGTTTCCGGCATCAGTGCCTGTTCCAGCCATTCCAGGTTGGCCTTCAACTCGCGGATAGTTACCATGTCGTCTCGGATGACTTTCAGCTCATGTGCCTGATCATTAATCAGAATTTGCTGCTCTTTCAGCGCTTCAACCAAAATCGCTACCACTTTGCTGTATTCCACCGCTTTGGACCCATCGGAACCTGTGTGCACCAGCTGCGGTACCACCTGTTCAATATCCTGGGCAACAAAACCAATTGATTCACGGCCTGAATCTTTCCAGGTAAAGCTGATGCCTTCCAAAGCATTAATCGTGTCCAGTGCATGGCTTAACGGCGCGATGTTTTCTTTGTATTTTGCATCAGAAGTCTGCACCAACGTTGGCACGCTCAAGGTACCGTTTACACCAAATACATAAGTCGGCACTTCCGGGCCGGGGTTACCGGAATAGAAAATTTCCAGGTTATTGTCGGCTAATTCCTCAATCGTCCACACCTGGCCGTTGCCGCCGGTGTCAGCAGCTTGAAAAACGGGTGCCGCAAGCACACCATCTACACCGAACAGAAAAGTGCCGGCCTGACCATTACCGGTGTATTGGACTTGCAAAGTGTTGTCACCCAACTCTTCCATATCCCAGAATTGGCTGTTACCACCGGTATCACCCAAACGTACTATCGGCGCAGTAAATCTGCCATCCACACCAAAGTTATAAGTACCTGCCTGGCCATTGCCGCTGTACTGAACCTGGAAAGTATTATTGGCCAGTTCTTCAAGATCCCAGAACTGGTTGTTGCCACCGGTATCACCCAGTTGCACTATCGGTGAAGTAAATGTGCCATCCACTCCAAAATTGTAGGTTCCGGCTTGAGCATTACCGCTGTATTGAACCTGAAAAGCGTTATTGGCCAATTCTTCCAAATCCCAGAACTGGTTGTTGCCACCGGTATCACCCAGTTGCACTACCGGCGAAGTAAATGTGCCATCCACACCGAAGTTATAAGTACCCGCCTGGGCCAGGCCGGAATATTGAACCTGCAGATCCTGGTCTGCCAATTCCAATGATGCCCAGGTTTGCCCGTTAGGATTGGTGGTATTGTCGGCCCATTCGATAGTCGGCGAGGTAAAGCTGCCATTGATACCAAATGCATAGGTACCTGCCTGACCTGAGCCGCTGTACTGGAAGCGCAGATTGTTATCGCCCAGCTCCTGTGCATCCCAAAATTGACCATTACCGGCAGTATCACCAAACCGATAAATCGGTGATGTAAAACGACCATCAAGACCAAACAGAAAAGTTCCAGCCTGACCATTACCACTGTATTGAACCTGTAGATTGTTGTTAACCAACTCAGCTGCATTCCAGAACTGGCTGTTGCCGCCGGTATCACCAAAAATAATATTGCCGAAGGTCGAGCCGTTTAATACATTGATAGATGGCGTGGTAAAAGTGCCGTCAATACCAAAAACATAGGTCCCCGCCTGGCCTGCACCGGTGTACTGAAACTGCAGGTTGTTATTGCCTAACTCCTGTCCATCCCAAAACTGGCCATTGCCGGCAGTATCGCCATAACGATAAATCGGCGCAGTCAAACGCCCATCGTTGGCAAAATCAAAATCCTGTGCCAGTAAAGATATACTGCCCACGGCCAGTACTGCACTTATTAGAAACTTTAAACGATGTAATTGCTTTTTCATGAAACTCACCTACTCCTGGATAATGATTAAACGTCGTATCACGTGCTATAGCCGGGCTATACACGGATTTATCGTTTGGTGAGTGAGGACTGAAGCGGAAAAGGTTCAGTGACTTTAAAAAGGCGAATATGCAAGAGGCAGCAAAAGCTGGTGTCGCTGATTAGTCAACACTGGGCAAATACTTTGTTGATGGTTGTGATCTCAACCAGGGAATAACCTGGATAAGACAACACAAACGGATAACATCACAGCAATTAAATGCTTAGTTAACCCCACGGAAAATTAATATGTCGTCATTTTCTGACTGCATTTCGGTCATTAGCATCGCACCTGTCAGCTTGCCTATATGCAAAGTTGTATCGACCAGGGATAAATTACCCGCATACAACAAAATTTGCTCCCCGGATAAAAGATCTCGCTGCATTAAACGAGCACTGGTCTTACCGCTCCCACCCAGGTAGTACAACTGATTGCCGGAAACAGCCCAACCAAAACGACCATTACCCGGCAAGCCGGTCCAGACTGGGTCACTGGAATTGGTTTCAATCTGATAACGATGCAACACCCCGGCATCATTGACAGCATATATATTATTGTCATCTACCGGATTTGGACGAAACAGCCCTGGAACAAATTGACGATATCCGGTCGGATTGCCCAGGCAGAGCCCCAGCCGCTGTTGCTGACAACCAAACACCCATTGTTCACCATCGGGCATCCATTTCGGTGTGGTCACATCCATATCAGCTGGACCTAATGTTTTGACCACGCCACTGACAACATCGACCTGGTAAAGTCGTTCACCTTGATCACCCTGCGCGGTAAACAATAAGCGCTCCCCATCAGGGTGCCAATCGGGATAGCGTACAGTGGCCCCTTCAAATCGTGTCAGCTGCCTGGCCTGTGTGGCATTAAGTTCTGCGATCCACAGCTCATCAAAACCGCTGCGTCTGGAAACAAATACCAGGCGTTGCTCATCCGGTGACAACACGCCAAAATAATCGTCGCTGGTAGACTGCGCTACGGTAATAATTTCACCATCAGGTCGGCGTAACAACAAACCCAACTCATTGCTTAATTGTGAAGCCACCAGGCTGGAACTGGCAGGATTGTAGTCGGGGTGAATCAATTCAGTTCCAGCGAATGGGTATTCGGCCCCGGATTTCAGATTGATACGTAGGTTTTTAAACTGACCTGCATCCTCGACGCTGTAAACCAGGTTGTCATCATCCAACCAGGTCATACCGCCAATTTGTTTCGCTTGAATGGTAAGCCGGCGCTCTTCCCTGGTTTCGATATTAATCAACCATAAGCTAGTGCGATGATCCGGTTGCGGCTCCCCCCGGAGAAATGCCAGCTGTTTTCCGGATGGTGAATAGCGTGGATAAAAATCACTGCCGGTAGGTGATACTGCATCGGTTAACCGCTGACTTTCTCCGGTGAACCGGTTAACCAGATACAACCGCCGTTTTTGCTGACTATCCAATGACTCATCAACTGTATACGCCAATTGCACTCCATCCGGCGACCAATCAACCAATGTGGGGAACCGCGTGGTACAGGCGGTGACAACTTCCGGAACACCCAAAGTAACCGCCTGGACAACTACTGCACATGCATCCTCATCCATTCGCACATAAGCAACCTGATCGCCAGCCGGTGAAATGGCTGGGCCATGCTCATGCACGTCAATACTGACTGCCACCGGTTGTGAGCTGGCATCATCGGTAAATGCCCTGAACAAATCCCAATCTGTCCGGCCAGGGCGCAATGCCGCATAAATTACCCAGTCACCATCCGGTGCAATTCTTGGTTGATGCTCCACACCAGGCGCTGAGGTTAATGGCCTGGCGGTTGGCAAAGCTTGTGACCATTGCTGATTCACAACCAGAGGCTGATCAATCAACCACCAAATAAACAACCCCATCAGCAACAATGCCAGCAACCCCATATATGAACGCAACTGTTGATATTTCGACCAAGGCCGGGTTTCTTCGATTGTATTGCCTGTATTTCCGAAACCGGGGCGCTGAGAATCAGCATTATCAATACCCGCAAACACCGTGGCCACCAGTTGATATCCGTATTTGGGCAATGTACGGATGTAACGTTGTTCACCTGCTTTTTCTCCAAAAGCACTGCGCAAATCAGCGATGGCCCGTGATACCACTGTATCGGTTGGGTAACTTGAACCCCATACCTGATCCAGCAATGAAGACCGGGAAACACCCTGACCAACAGACTCAATCAAGACCAGTAACACATGCAAAGTCTTGGCATTCAGCCTGACCTCATCTGCTCCACGTTTCAACACAGCCAGGTCTGGATACAGCTGCCATTCACCGATGCCGGTAATACCGGTTTTTCGGCGCATATCGAATACATTCGCTGGTGAGCTTGTTTCAGTCATTTTTAGGAAGTTTTTCGCAGGTTTTTCTCAAGACATCAACACCATCAACGCACATCCTTGCGACACGATTTGAATTCGTCAATCAAAGGACTCCGACTATGTTAAAACAATTCACACCACTGGTACTGTTGATATCACTGAGCGTATCAGCAACTCCATGGTTTAACGGTTCTCCGGAATTTACCGATAATGCCAGTCAAAAACTGGCCAATGAGATTATCACCGCTCATGGCGGGATGGATACCATGGTTGCAGCACCAAGCCTGCAATTTAATTTTTTTACCAAATCCATAGGTAACCCTGCACCCTTTTATTCCAATGAGTCGATCAACCTTAAAAATGGTTCTGCCTATATTGAATGGCCATTTTTTGATGCCAGCATGGCCTGGGATCAGGAAACTGCATGGTCTCATCACTGGCCGGTTCCATTACCTGCAGGTTTTTTTGTACGCCTGACCGGCAGTTTCCTCACCTTACCCTGGCTAATGTTTGCCGATAACGCCAACATCGGTCCAGTCTCAACTGGACGACTACCTGATGATGACACCGAATATGAGGTCTTGAGAATCACATTTGATAATCGAAGCCCCAGTATTCCTGGAACATTTTATGAACTGTTTGTCGAGCCTGAGCATCGGGTCATGAAAGCCATACGATTTGATATCAACCACCCTGGGATGGCCGCCAATCCAAACCAGGTGCTAGGTCCAAATGTGCATATTTTCGGCGAATACAGCAACGTCGATGGCCTGATTTTTCCAACATTTTATAAAACCTACGGCAGAGGTGGCGGCTCTGGTCCAAACAATGCTTATCACTTTGTCTGGAATATTCGTCTTGATCAAAGTTTTGATAATGATCGCCTGATCGCACCAGAAGGATCAATTATAGATGAGCTATCCATGCAGTGGTGGTCTTCCAAGCCTACTGGCCAATAAACCTGTTTGATACTTCAAACGCTTGAGATTTAACTATGAATAAATTTTTTACCCTTAATTTTCTATGCCTGCTGGTCAGCTGCATCACCAGCCTTTCATTAACGGCAAAACCAGAGTATGAAAATCAGCAGAGCCGTGAAGTTATTGAAGCTATGGTTGATGCGCATGGTGGGATGCAGCGCTGGCTGGATGCTCCTTCGATTCAATTCGATAATGTGATGCACAATAACTTTCATGGTAAAAATGAATTTGCCTGGTGGGTGGCACACGAGTCCATCGACCAGAAAAGCAATCAGGTTTGGCAACACTGGCCAATGGATGATGCCAACATCGGCTTTGATGGTGAGACAGTCTGGTCGGAAAACTGGAAGCGCGCCAATCCTACCGCGTTTATGGTTCATTTTTTCTATTATTTTGTGAACTTGCCATGGATCACGCAGCAGGACGGTGTGATGCTATCTGCTCCCACCCGCTTTAAATGGCCTGGCCAGGAACTCGATTATTATGAGATTAAAATGACATTTACCGAGGCACCAAGCATTGGCAAATCGGGTAAAGATTATTTTGTTTTGTATATCGACCCAGAATCTTATCTGCTACGTGGCTATCAATATGCCAATGGTTTTGGCCCGTTGCTGGATATTATGAACATGCCACCCGGAAAAGAAGTATTCGGGCCTTTATGGCGCACCATCACCCGCTATGAAGAAGTTGATGGTTTAACATTTCCATCAGCTTTTCGGACCTCTCCAGAACCGGACGCCAGGGTTGTTGGCAACCATGTGATTTTAAATATTGATATAAGCCAGCCTTTCGCATACAGCAAATCAGCCAAGCCGGATAATGCTGAGATTTATAGCGGGCCTATGACCACCGAATAATCAGATCGAAACCTATCTATTGCGCCAGGGACGGCACCGTTTGAAGCGTTGATCAGGAAACTATACAAGACTATGAATTTACCAATTAAATGGTTGCTGTTACTCACCCTGTTGCCGTTGACGTTGCTGATGGCCAATTCGTCAAATGTTGGCTTAAATTCACATTTGCAACAATATGGCTACCAAGTATTCAATATCACTAAACTGCCCACTGGGCATGACAGTATTCGGGTAACTATCAACGATACCGAAGGCGTGTTCATCATTGATTCCGGCGCACAAGTGACTGTACTTCACCAGGCACGTTTAAGAAAATACCATATTGATAACACTGAATTGACTGATGTTGAACAAAGCTTTGCAGCCGGTGGGGTCGGTCAATTATCACAATACCGTCTGGACAGCCTGGAAATCAGTGGTCAGACATTCAACATTGAACGCCTGGCAGTGCTTGACCTGGGAGTGATATTTGGTGCACTGAGCTCGTCCAGCGGGATCTTGTTGGATGGCATTATCGGACAGGATGTGCTGACCAAATATCAGGGGTTAATTGATGTTGCCCAACAACAATTGTTATTAATGCCTGGTTTTGAATCAAGCGATAATAAAACACTTTCCACACTAGTCTCAGAGTTTCTACTAGAACAGAATTACCTGGAAATTCCACTACAGAAACTGGCCAGTGGTCATGAAACTGTTCCCGCCAGTATAAATGGTGTCCGCGGTTTGTTTGTTTTGGATTCAGGTGCTGGACGCAGCATTATTCACAATCAGCAAGCCGAGAAATTCGGGCTCACTGAATCCAGTCAAATTGGTACTGGATCATCGGCCGGTGCAGGAGGTGCGTTCGGCTATCAACGATATGCGATTGAGTCCCTGGTTTTGGATCAACAACTACTGGCTAAATCATATATCGATATTGCTGATCTTGGAACTGTTACCAAGCAGTTCCAGGATTCACTTGGTATTGATATTGATGGGGTGATCGGACAAGACGTGCTAATTGAAAATAACAGTATTATTGATGTTGCCGGCAGCAGGTTATTCATAAAGCCAAGCAGGTAATGCTCAACGATAAATATCGGAAATTTTACTCAGCAAAAATACGGTATTGTTCAGTCCACATAAAGAGAACTGACTGACTCGCCTTCCGACATGCGCCGGATGGTTTCCGCCAGCAATTCGGCAACACTCAGTTGCCGGATGCGATCACAGGCCTGGGCAGCTTCGGACAATGGAATAGTATCCGTGACCACCAATTCATCAATGCGTGAACCGGTGATGTTGTCAATCGCTTTGCCGGAGAGCACTGGGTGCACACAATACGCCACCACCTTAACGGCGCCATGGTCTTTCAGCGCGCCGGCAGCAGCGCACAATGTTCCGGCGGTATCCACCATGTCATCAACCAGCACGCAGCATTTACCTTCCACATCACCGATAAGATTCATAACGGTGGCTTCATTGGCGCGTGGCCGGCGTTTATCGATGATGGCCAAATCCGAACTTATGCGCTTGGCGATTGCACGGGCACGCAAAACACCACCAACATCCGGTGCCACCACGATCAAATCATGACGCATTTGCCGTTGCCAGATATCAGCCAAAGTTAATGGCGAGGCATACACGTTGTCTACCGGAATATCAAAAAAACCCTGAATCTGATCAGCATGCAGGTCAACCGTGACCAGCCTGTCTACACCTGCTGCGTTGATCATATTGGCTGCCACTTTGGCAGTAATGGGTACGCGGGATGAACGTGGGCGGCGATCCTGACGGGCGTAACCAAAATATGGAATCATGGCGGTAACACGCGAAGCTGAAGCACGCTTGATCGCGTCGGTCATCACCAGCAACTCCATTAGATTCTCGGCGGCCGGCGCACAGGTGGGCTGGATGATATACACATCCCGGCCGCGAACATTTTCGGTTATTTCGATGGCTACTTCACCATCACTGAACCGGCCCACATTGGCCCTGCCCATGCGAATACCCAGTGCTGCAGTGATATCCTGGGCCAACTTGGGGTTAGCCGAACCGGTGAAGCACATGATGCCGCTGCTAGCCATATCGCGTTACCTTGTTGTTTAGTGTTTCGCTATGCAGGAAAATGGCTGGGACGGTAGGATTCGAACCTACGCATGCGGGGATCAAAACCCCGTGCCTTAACCACTTGGCTACGTCCCAGTAGCTGATCGTTATCTGCTTAATATTATAGCGTGTAACCCATCAGGCTAAATACCCGTCCAGGTTGTATAATCAGCGCGAGGCGCATTATAGGCATTCAGGCAATGATTTGCACCCCGTATTTAGACTGAATGGTGACAAATCTATAATTGCCAGTCAGAAATCAGCACTTTGATGACATATTGCCCTTTGCTGGCATCCATTCTGCTGGGCAGCAATACAGTCGATGTACCGGTTGGAGAGTCAATACTGGTATATTTCTGATATCCAATTTGCCACTCCTGATGATTGATTTCCAACACACTGCCATCACTGGCATATTTCAACCTGGCACCGGCCGGCGCCGGTAATGCACGCAACCAATCCTGTAAATAAGTAACCGGCACTGACCAACCCAGTGCCTGCTCCGCCAACGGCTCCGGCGCATCGCCTTGCAGCAAACCAATGCGGGTTCCTTCGAGTTCAGCATAACCAGGTTGTGCCTGCATCACCCAACGGCCACCGGAGCTGCGTAAGCGCAATTCAAAATTCTGATTATTATTAATCCAATCAAAGTTAACACTAATACCCTTATTGCCCTCACGAATCGCCATCCGGCCTGAAGCCTGCCAGGAAGGATGATCACTGAAAAATGTCTGCCGCTCGCTCAACCAGCTCGACTCGGTATCGGCCCGCTCCGGCACTCCCCGGCAGGCGCTCAAAGTCACCAGCAGACAAACTGCTGAATACCTGATTGCAGGATAATGCAGCATTACAATATAACTTCCAGGCGCTGCAGGGTTGTTTGCAACACAAGGTGCTCCGGATCCTGGGTGGCTGCGTGTTGCCAAATGTCACGCGCTTCCTGTTGTGAACCCAGTTGCCACAATACCTCACCCAGATGCGCGCCTATTTCGGGATTATCATCAAGCGCAAATGCGCGCCGCAGAAACTCTTCCGCTTCGTTCAAATCACCCAGACGGTATTTCACCCAACCCATGCTATCCAATGTGGCTGCATCGGTAGGATTTAGTTTGAGCGCTTTTTCAATCAAAGATAAAGCTTCATCATGCCGGTCGGTCAAATCAGTCAAGGTATAGCCCAATGCATTGAGTGCCGCCGCATTATTGGGGTTTTCACGAATGACACGGCGCAAATCCTGCTCGGCAAGATCCACATCTTTATTAGCGGCAGCAGCCAAAGAGCGCGCGTAGAGCAAGTCCACATTGCTTGAGAGCCGCCCCAATGCAACCGTCAAGCGCTGCACCGCCTGATCGGCCATACCGGCATTCTGCAGTAATCCACTTTCGTTAATAAAGGCATTGACCACAGTGTCTTCATCGTCACTGTTTTGCAACGGCTGCAACAGCGCCTGTGCGTCTTCCATTCGACCCAGTTCAGCCGTCAATGCAGCTGCACGAATTATCGCAGGGGTTGCATATTCTCCGCCGTCTGCCTGCAAGTACCAATCAAGGGCCTGTTGTTTATAGTCCAGCTGCTCAGCCAGTTGCCCAGTGTAAAAGGCATGTACCACTGCTGGATTGCGGGGCGCTTCGACAGCATCTGTAATGCTGGGATCAACGTCCTGGTTGAGTGCTATCTGGCCGACTGGTATTACAGTCAGAGCAGCTAACTGCTGATATAAGTCTTCTGCCGCTTCCCGGTTACCGCCTTCCAACTGGTAGGCAGCTCTGGTGTACAAGGCTTCGGTATTGTTCCCAAGTCCACGCAAACTTTCCAAAGCAGCATCCAACTGCCCGTCGCGTTTTAATACTTCAGCCAATGCCAGGGTTAAATCCCGATCACCAGGCGCAATTCCCAAAGCTTTCTGGTAGGCATTAACAGCGGCTTCAGCATCATCTGTGGCATAGGCTATCTGCGCGGCCCATTCCAGAATATCCAGGCGACGGGTTTCTTCCGCAGCCGCTAATGCCAGTGCTTTGGCGCGCTCCATGTCACCCAGCCGCCAGGCCAATACGCTTTGTCCATATAAGCCATCAGAGCTGTCACCCAGATCATCACGATTGACCAGCGCCAGCAAGATCTCATCAGCCAGTTGATCATCGCCGCTGTTGGCCAACACCGAACCGGCTTGTTGCCACCCCCGTGAGCGCGGTTCGCTGTCATTAATCAATTGACTCAAGGATTCAATCACACCATCCGGGTCACCCAGCTCAAGCTGGGCAATTGCCAGTGCCTGCAAAGCTTCATGATCGCTACCACTCAATTCCAGCCAACGCTGTGCACTCTGTTGCACGGAATCCCATGCCTGAGCCTGCAATGCTACCCGAGTAGCGCGGTCGGCAATCTGAACCTCATCAGAAATTGCAGCGGCCAGCGCATACTCTTGTGCTGCACCGACCAGGTCACCCTGGCTTCCCAGAAACTCACCGGCGAGCACATGCTCGATCACATCAGGGTCGGTTTGCGCATCCTGTAATCCGATGTTTTCTGCCACTTGTGGTGGAATTTGCTCCAGCAGCTGCTGTACCTCGGCTGCAGCTAATGAATCTGCATTGCTTTCGGGCTGACCGTCATGCTGGTCGTTAACCGCACAACCTGACAATCCAAGACACAAAACTATAGTTAATGTTAACCACCAATAGTGGCCTGGGGATAGATCGATAATACGATTTATTGGATAATTGGAAATCTTCATGGAATCCTACATGTTTGATTCTGAGAACCGGTATACACTGAATTATTAGGCGTACCTGGCCAAATTACAAAATATGATCAATATTACCAACAAAGATCACTCACAAAATAGCGCGGTCATTCCGCGTTAGCTGCCCAGGTATACCTATATATTATGGCCATCTTTGCTGTTGGCATCAGCCACCACCATGCCCCAGTAGACATTCGCGAGCAGTTTGCGTTCCAGGAACAGGAGTTGCCCCAGGCATTAACGTCCATCTGTGAGCTGCCCGGCGTGGATGAAGCTGTCATCATTAATACCTGTAACCGGGTAGAAATCTATGCCGGCAGCGCTACAACAGAACCGTCACCTGCAATTGACCATACCGAACAACTGTTGGAATGGCTACACCAATGGCATCAATTACGTGATTCACATGCAGACCGGTTTCAACGTTACCCAGGCCTGCATGCAGTCAATCAATTGATGCGGGTCAGTGCCGGATTGGATTCTCTGGTGCTGGGTGAGCCCCAAATTGGCGGACAAGTGAAGCGCGCACATGCAACTGCATCCGGAATTTCGATATCCGGTGTACGCGTAGTGCTGGGCCCGGTTCTTGATCGACTGTTTCAGCAGGCATTCGCCTGTGCTAAAGCCATCCGGACCGAAACCAAGCTTGGCCAGCATCCCGTAACTGTTCCGTTTGCAGTGTTAAATCTGGCGCGCCAGATATTCAGTGATTTGCAATCGTGCCGGGTACTGCTGGTTGGCGCCGGCGAGATGATTGAATTATGTGCCCAGCATTTTTCCAGTTATCCGGTACAACAGTTACTGATTGCCAATCGCAGCCTGGCAGGCGCACAACGGTTAGCTGATGGCATCCTGCAGCAAACCGGTGATCAGCCAACCTCGATAGATGCCATATCACTGGAACAATTACCGGAATACCTGCATCTGGCCGATATTGTCATCACCAGTACTGCCAGCCAGCATGCTCTGATTGACCAGGCGATGGTCAAACAGGCACTGAAAATACGCCGCCAGCAACCCATGCTGATGGTTGATATTGCAGTACCACGCGACATTGATCCTAAAGTCAGCCAGTTACGCGATGTTTATCTATACAGCATTGATGATTTAACCACTGTACTGGATAGCAACCGTCAACAGCGCGCCGCCGCGGCCGTCGAAGCTGAGCAAATCATCACCCGAGAAGTGAATGCATTTGACCAGTGGTTGAACTTGCGTCAGGCATCATCCATGCTGCAACGTTTCCGGCAACAGGCTGACGTGCATACCCAGCAGGTGCTCGCACAAGCCAGGCAGCAACTGGCTAAAGGACAGCCACCGGAAAATGTAATTGAACAATTGGCGCATCAGTTAAGTCGCAGATTGTTGCACCTGCCTACCACCAAACTGCGCCAGGCGATTATGCAGGGCGAGTTGGAACAGGCACGTCAATTGCAGGATTTATTTACTGAACATGATGCAGATTCAGAACCATTAGCCGGCGACGACAAGGTGAGCAAGCAAACTTCCTCAATATCGGATAACCAGTGACATGCTAAACAGTATCCAAGCCCGCCTGGATCAGGTCCAGGAGCGATTACAGGAAGTCACCATGCTAATGGCTGAACCGGACTCAGCCAATGACAGCCAACAGTTTCAATCATTGTCACGTGAATATGGCCAGCTGGAGCCTGTGGTCACAGTCTACCGGCAATGGCAACAAGCCAGTGACGATCTGCACACCGCCAAGGAAATGCTGGACACCGATGACCTGGAAATGAAAACACTTGCTGAAGACGAAATCCAGCAAAGCCAGCAACGTATTGAACAGCTTGAACACCAGTTACAAGTGTTGTTATTGCCCAAGGATCCAAATGATGACCGTAACGTGTTTTTGGAAGTGCGTGCCGGCACCGGCGGTGACGAAGCAGCGATTTTTGCCGGCGACCTGTTCCGAATGTACCTGCGTTATGCCGAAACCAATGGGTGGCAAGTTGATTTAATCAGCCAGAACGATGGTGAACATGGTGGATTTAAGGAAGTGATCGCACTGGTGAAAGGTCAGGCAGCTTATTCCCAATTAAAGTTTGAATCCGGCACTCATCGAGTTCAACGGGTACCGGAAACCGAATCACAGGGCCGCATTCATACTTCCGCCTGTACGGTCGCCATTCTTCCTGAAGTTGAAGCCATCGACGAAATTGACATCAATACCGCCGATTTACGGATCGATACCTATCGGGCATCCGGCGCCGGCGGCCAGCATGTCAATAAAACCGACTCGGCAGTACGCATCACCCATCTACCCACCAACATTGTGGTCGAATGCCAGGATGAGCGCTCGCAACATAAAAACCGCGCCAAGGCCATGGGCCTGTTATCCGCCAGAATGTTGGAAATCGAACAGGAACAGCAACGCAGCGCCCAAGCTCAGGATCGTAAGTTGCAGGTCGGCAGTGGTGATCGTTCACAACGAATTCGCACTTATAATTACCCCCAGGGCCGGGTCACCGACCACCGGATTAATTTGACCTTGTATAAGCTGGATGAAATTCTGGCCGGCAATCTGGAACAGTTCATTCAACCCTTGCAGCAGGAGCATCAAACTGAGTTGCTGGCAGAGTTGGCCAAATAACCTAGATTGGCTTGTGCAGTTGTCTTTTGCGGGGCCTGATAAACCATACCGATAATAAAAATCCGAGCAAACTGGCTGCGGCCCCCATCACAAAGGTGGCGTTACCCCCGTAAGTTTCCCAAATTAACCCTGCTAATAATGCCCCCAGCACGCCACCCACGCCTGAGCTGAATCCATATAAAATGCCCTGCCCGTGGACACTTAACCGGCCCGGGAAAAACCGCTGCACCAACACCATACAGGCTGCAAAAAAAGCGCCAAAATTAATCGCATGGATAATCTGCACCAAGGCCATCAACACCGGCTGCTCCGGATACAAGGCCACCAGCAGCCAGCGGATCGAGCCCAGCAACAATGCAAATTGCACTACCCTGGTAGCACTGAAACGTGTCAGCCAATAACGTGAGTAATATAAGACAATAATTTCTGCCAATACCCCCAATGCCCAATAGGCACCTATTACTGCCGGTTGATAACCGTGCCGCTCTAAATACAGAGAATAAAACACATAAAACGGGCCAAATGATAATTGCATCAGCAATACACTGAGAAAAAATACCTTGACCTGCTTGCGCTGCAGAATAGCCCGCACCGCATCCCAGCCCGGTTTTTCCTGAGAGTGATAATCTTCGGCAAAATCGTTGTTCTGCGCTGATACCCACACCAACAATACCAACGGCAACATCAACGGTATCAACCAATACCAATCGAGCTGCTGGAAAATAAATCCATAAACTATTACTACCAGTAAAAACCCAACTGAGCCCCACAGTCGTATCCGCCCATATCCGCTTGGATTTTTGCCCAGATGACTGAGTGTCAATGCTTCAAACTGCGGCAAAATACCATTCATCAAGATGCTGAAGCCGAGCATTGCAACCAGCATCCAGCCTAACCCGGTAGGCATTAGAAAAATCAACAGGAACAAGCCCACCAGCAGGCTGCCTGCCCGCAGCCAGATTACCGGGCGATTGGCCTGTTCACTGCCTGCGCCCCATAAGCTGGGTACAAATACCCGGGTAACGTACCATAATGACATCAGTACACTGATCCACCATGGACTTAGCCCACGGTGTTCTAAATAGAGGCTGAAGTAGGGAGAAAACGCCCCCAGAACCGCGTAGTAAAATCCATAAAATGAAGCCAGCCTCCAATACGGGACACCGGCCATTAATTCATCACTCGCGACTGCCGAACCAACAGGCCAAGATAGCTACCCTGGCCTATTGAATTCAACCAGTTTTTTCCTGAAACAGATGCAGGTCCTGTTGTGGGTAAGGAATTGAACAACCGGCAGCTTCCAGATCCAGCTTGATACTTTCCAGCAGGTCACTGCGGGTACTCCAGTAATCTTCTGTATTAACCCAGGGTCGAACAGCAAAATTTACGCTGCTGTCAGCCAAATCCATCAGCATGATCACCGGTTCAGGATCACTCAAAACATTTTCATGTGACTGGATGATTTTTTCCAGCACAGCGCGTGCCACTTTCAGGTCATCAGCGTAACTCACACCGATCACCAAATCGATCCGGCGCCTGTTCATGGTGGTGAAATTGGTCATGGTATCGGTGGTAATCATCGAATTGGGCACAATGATCCGACGGTTATCCGGTGTGGTTAATACAGTACTGAAAATGCGTACCATCTGCACAGTCCCATCAACCCCACCTGCAACAGACACATAATCACCTTCTTCAAATGGCTTCAAAGCCAGAATCATCAATCCTGAAGCAAAATTACTCAAAGAACCCTGCAATGCCAAACCAACCGCCAGGCCAGCAGCACCCAACATCGCCACCAGTGAGGTGGTCTGAAACCCCAACTGCTGCAACGCAAATACTGCCAGAATTACAGTTAATAATGCAGAACCAACATTCTCCAGGAAATTGACAAACACATTGTCATAGCCGTTGCTGGTTAATATCCGATCCACTGCCTTCATCAACCCCTTGATCAACTTACGGCCGATGATAAAAATCAGTATTGCCAGCAGAATCCGGCCACTGAATTGCAGGCCGACCTGCAGCCACTGATTCCAATCGATACTGTTAATCCAATCTTGCATTGTTCTCGGTTCTTATGTTTTTTGAGGAATATGTAATGTGCTTAGACATCAGGATAAGTCGGCACCTTCCGACAGCACATTCTCAATTTCATCTGCCTTACGGGCGATGCGGACAATCATGTCATGCATGCTGCTGTTGTCCAGAATCTGATAACTGATGTTTTCACACATCTTGATATAGGCGGTACCATCCAGATCACCTACCGCCAGATAGCCGGCACGCAGCATCAAGTTAAGCCGAAGGCATTTTTCGGCATCAAAATTGTGCAGCGGGGCAATGATGGTCTCGATACGCAAGAATCGTTTACCCTCGCGGTCTTCTATTTCCGCCAGAAATACACTTTGCCGACGCCCCTGGCTAGGAATCGGGACTTCGATGCCGACTAAAAACGGTTCATCAATAATAATTTCATGCTGTTGGGCTACGCTGTCGCGGATCGCGCTGAATGTATCCATGGGTTGTCTCCTGAAAGGTGCTTATTTGGGTTCCAGACGGGTTCCGCCATCCAGTCGTATTGTGGTGCCGTTTAAATAGCGGTTTTCAATAATGTGCCCGGCCAGAGAGGCAAATTCAGCCGGTTGGCCCAAACGTGATGGAAAAGGTATTTTTGCACCCAGCGCCGCCTGCACGTCTGCCGGCATGCCATCCACCATCGGGGTATGGAACACACCCGGGGCAATGGTCATCACCCGGATCCCAAAGCGGGTAAATTCACGCGCCATCGGCAATGTCATACCAACCACACCTCCTTTGGAAGCCGAATAGGCAGCCTGCCCAATCTGGCCTTCATAGGCGGCCACACTCGCGGTATTGATAATCACACCCCGTTCGCCATCCTCTCCCGGTTCATTTTGCTGCATCTGCGCTGCGGCACTTTTAGCCAGATTGAATGTGCCGATCAGGTTGACCTGAATAGTACGGCTGAAATTGTCCAGCCGCATCGGCGCTTCCCGGCCCAGTACCCGCCCTGCACCCAAAATACCGGCGCAGCTGACCGCAACATTCACACTGCCCATCCAGGCTGTGGCTTCGGCCACGGCCGCTTCAATCTGGGCTTCGTTACTGACATCAGCCTGAATAAAGCGGACGTTATCACCCAGTTCAGCCAGTACAGCTGCTGAGGCGCTATCGTTGATGTCCAATAAAGCTGCCTGGCCGCCGGCATTAACAATGTGCTTTGCAACCGCCAGACCCAACCCCGATAAACCTCCCGAGATTACTGCTTTGCTTTGTACAATCTGCATAGTGTGTCCTTGATGATGGCTTGTTTGCTAGCTAGGTGGGGGTGCCCCCTCACTGCTGCAACCGTAGATTTAATATCGACTGAAAATATCAGGTAAACATCACCGGATTGACCGGCATCGATGCTAACCGCGCCGTTCCCGCCCGGCTGTAATTCGGCTTCTGTAACTGGTTGGTAATCCAGGCCCCGACTTCGGCCAGTCGGTCCAGTTCAATGCCGGTTGCGTAACCCATACCTTCCAGCATATACACCACATCTTCGGTAGCCACATTGCCGGTTGCACCTCGTGCATAAGGACAACCACCAAGGCCGGCCACGCTGCAATCAACGATCCGTACGCCTTGTTCAACACACGCGAGAATATTCGCCAGTGCCTGGCCATAGGTATCATGAAAATGCACCGCCAGGCGCTCCATCGGCACCGCCTGCGCTACTGCCTGCAACATCTCTGCCGCCTTGTGTGGGGTACCAGTTCCAATGGTGTCACCCAGGGAAATTTCCGCACAACCCAATTCCACCAGTGACTCTGCCACCCGCACCACATCACCCAGTTCAACTGCACCCTGATAAGGACAACCCAACACACAGGAAATATAACCGCGCACCCAAATATCATGCTCACGCGCCATCTCTATAACCGGACGAAAACGTTCGATTGATTCTTCGATGCTGCAATTGGTATTTTTTTGGCTAAAAGCTTCTGAAGCTGCTGCAAATACCGCAATTTCCCTGGCTCCGGCCGACACCGCCCGTTGCATACCTTTCAGGTTCGGCACCAGCACTGGGTACATCACTCCCGGCTGGCGCTTCAAACCGGCCATGACCTCCTCTGCATCTGCCAGTTGCGGCACCCAGTCGGGGTGCACAAAGCTGGTTGTTTCAACCACTTTCAAGCCGGTTCGGCCGAGCCGGCGAATCAATTCCTGCTTGACGAATACCGGCACAATCGAGCGTTCGTTTTGCAGGCCATCGCGGGCACCGACTTCAACAATTTTCACTTGTTCGTTCATTGCTTCAATATTTATTCAGTACTTTCCAGTTCAACCACATCCGCCCCGGATTCAACAAAATCACCACTGGCAACAGCCACAGTAGCCACTACTCCGGCAATCGGTGCTTTCAAAGAAATTTCCATTTTCATGGCTTCCATCACAACCAGTGTCTGGCCTGCATCGACGTGATCACCCGGTTGCACATTGACAGCAATAATACGCCCTGGCATCGGCGCGGCAATGTGATCATCCTGTTGCCGCGACACGCCCAGTCCGGCAAATGGCGAGGTCCGCTGAAACCGCCAGCGATGACCACCGGCAATCAACTCCAAAGCGTCAGGCAGGCAATGCACCTGAGCCTTGATTTGCTTGCCGTTTAATTGCATCCCGGCATAACCGATATCCCCATCACCCTGCATCCATGGGCGTTCGATGTTGATCTCTTCATCATTGCCGGCCAGTTGCAGGCGGTAACCATTAAGCTGTTGCCAGGCATGCACGGTGTATGTCTGTTGCGCAGACTGTATCAATACATCCTGACGACCTGCATAGCCATTCCGCCAGCCATCTGTGATTGACCAGGGTGAGTGTTTATCACTGCAACTGTTATCGGTTTCACAATTGCAAATCAAAAACAAAGCTGCGGCCAGACAAATCAATTCCCGGTCAGGCTGTTCCGGCCGTTCTGCCAGCAACTGATCCAGATTGTTATCCAGCCAGGCGGTATGAATTTGATTGCTGAGCAACACCGGGTGTGCCGCCAGCTGCATCAAAAAGTCGACATTCGATTGCAACCCTCCAATTGAGGTGCTGGCCAGAGCTTGCTGCAAATGTTGCAGTGCAATATCACGATCGGCGCCCCAAACCACCAATTTGGCAATCATCGGGTCATAATGGATGGTCACAGCATCACCCTGCTGTACACCGGTTTCCACTCGCAAGTGTTGGTTGACTGGTGGAAAAGTCAGATGTGCCAACACACCTGAACTGGGCAGAAATCCAGACTGAGGATCTTCCGCATATAGCCGAGCTTCCAGGGCGTGGCCATGTTGGGCAATTTGATCCTGGGTTGCCGGTAGCATTTCGCCTGCTGCCACCCGCAGTTGCCACTCGACCAGGTCGACACCGGTAATCATTTCCGTCACCGGGTGCTCTACCTGCAAACGGGTATTCATTTCCATGAAGTAAAAGTCATTATCGGAAACGATAAACTCTACCGTGCCGGCCCCCTGATAATTAACCGCCTGTGCGGCCTGTACAGCTGCGGTATGCATCGCAACCGCTACAGTGCGATCCAGTGTCGGTGCAGGTGCTTCCTCGATTACCTTTTGATAACGACGTTGACTGGAACAGTCCCGCTCGAACAAATGCACTGTATGCCCATGCGCGTCACCGAAAACCTGTACCTCAATATGTCGAGGGTTTTCCAGATAACGCTCCATAATCATGCGCGCATCGCCGAATGCACCCTGTGCTTCTCTGCGGGCTGACGCCAACGCATCGGCAAACTCACCGGCATTGTTGACAATCCGCATGCCTTTGCCGCCACCACCGGCGGCGGCTTTCAGCATTAACGGGTAACCGATGCTATTCGCCTGTTGCTGCAAATGTTGATCCGTCTGATCTTCATCATCATACCCCGGCACCACCGGCACCCCGGCAGCACGCATGGCCTGTTTAGCCTGGGCCTTGGAACCCATTTGTTCCATGGTTTGCGGGGACGGGCCAATTAATACAATACCGGCAGCATCCAGACGACGTGCAAATTCAGCATTTTCAGATAAAAACCCATAACCGGGATGCACCGCTTCAGCACCGGATTGTTTTGCTACTGCAATTATCTTGTCCGCATCAAGATAAGACTCCGCCGGTGCGGCAGCACCGATATGATAAGCATCATCAGCCTGTCTGACGTGTTGAGCATGACGGTCAGCATCAGAATATACCGCCACGGCCTCCACCCCCAGTCGGCGGCAAGTACGGATAATCCGGCATGCAATTTCACCACGGTTGGCTATCAGAATACGCTTAAACATGGTCACTTTTTCCAACCTGGCTGGGTTTTATTGAGAAACGCCTGCAAACCTTGCTGGCCTTCTGGCGAAACCCGCAATCGTGCGATCCAGGCAGAAGTCACAGCATCTTGCTGGGTTGCATCCTGGTGAGCAAAGGCCGCCACTGTTTGCACCAGTTGTTTGCATTCAGCCGCTGCTATCGGGCCGGCCTGTTGATATAAGTTGATATGCCGTTGCACTGTGGCATCCAAAGCCGCTGCTGTAACCACTTCGTGCACCAAACCAATACGCATCGCCTGGACGGCATCAAATACTTCCCCGCTGATGGCATAACGGCGCATCTGGCTTTGGCCAATTTTTGCCTGTACCAGCGGTGCAATGGTTGCCGGAATCAAACCCAGCTTAACCTCGGTCAAGCCAAATTTAGCGCTATCGACAGAAATCACCATATCCGCGCACGCCAGCATCCCGACACCACCACCAAAAGCATGTCCGTTAACGCTGGCAATAACCGGTTTATTGACATTATTGATGGCCCGGAACATGGCTGCCAGGCGAATCGAATCTTCCCGGTTTTCCGTTTCACCGGCATCTGCCATGGAACGCATCCAATTCAAATCCGCACCGGCCGAAAAACTTTTTCCGGTGCCGGTCAATACCACTACCCGCACATTGGCGTTGTCATTCAAATGAATGAAAGCAGTGGTTAACTCAGCGATCAATTCGGTATTAAACGCATTATGTATATCAGGACGATTCAGCGTTACCGTCGCCACCTCATCAATAATGTTCAGGTTCAGCTGCTGTGACATAACTACATTCTGAATATGCCAAAACGACCCTGTTCAACCGGCGCGTTTAAGCCGGCGGACAATGCCAGCCCGAGTACCCGCCGGGTGTCTTTCGGATCAATGATGCCATCATCCCATAGCCTGGAAGTAGCGTAATAAGGGTTGCCCTGGGTTTCATATTGTTCGCTGATTTTGTCCTTGAACGCCTGCTCTTCGGCATCCTGCCAGTGCTTGCCTGCCGCTTCCATGCCATCGCGCTTAACTGTTGCCAGCACCATCGCCGCCTGTTCACCGCCCATCACCGAAATTCGGGCGTTCGGCCAGGTCCACATAAACCGCGGTTGATAGGCACGCCCACACATCGCGTAATTACCTGCTCCGAATGAGCCACCGATCACCACCGTATATTTAGGCACATGCGAGCAAGCTACTGCGGTGACCATTTTTGCACCATCTTTGGCGATACCGGCATTTTCATATTGCTTGCCAACCATAAAACCACTGATATTCTGCAAAAACACCAATGGGATATTTCGCTGATTACACAGCTGAATGAAATGTGCCCCTTTGAGCGCACTTTCAGCAAACAAAATGCCGTTATTGGCAATAATGCCAACCGGATAGCCCCAGATATGTGCAAACCCGGTAATCAGCGTTTTGCCGTAGCGGGGTTTGAATTCATGCAGCTCACTGCCATCGGTAATCCGTCCGATGACTTCATGGACATCCATTGGGTGACGGGTGTCTTTGGGAATAACACCATATAGTTCATTGGCTTTAAGTACCGGCTCAACCGGTTCACGACATTGCAGTTCGGTCTGCTTGCTGCGGTTCAGGTGCTTGACAATATCCCTGGCAATCGACAGTGCATGGGTGTCATCTTCGGCAAAATGATCGGCCACTCCGGAAGTGCTGGTATGCACCTCAGCGCCACCCAGTGATTCTGCATCAACTATCTCCCCAGTGGCAGCCTTAACCAATGGCGGGCCACCCAAAAATATGGTGCCTTGTTCTTTTACAATAATAGATTCGTCACACATCGCCGGCACATAAGCGCCACCAGCAGTGCAGGAGCCCATGACCACCGCTATCTGTGGAATATTTTTTGCGGACAGTCTGGCCTGGTTATAAAAAATCCGGCCAAAATGATCACGATCCGGGAACACTTGATCCTGCAGCGGCAAAAACGCGCCGCCTGAATCGACCAGATAAATACACGGCAAGTGATTTTCCAGTGCAATTTCCTGTGCCCGCAGATGTTTTTTCACTGTGATCGGATAATACGTGCCGCCTTTAACAGTGGCATCATTGGCCACTACCATTACTTCCCGGCCATGTACCCTGCCAATTCCTGCAACCACACCTGCTGCCGGCGCTGCATCGTCGTATAAGCCCCATGCGGCCAGGCCGGATAGTTCAAGTAACGGACTGCCATCATCCAGCAATGTGCGAATCCGTTCCCGAACCAGCAGCTTGCCCCGATCCTGGTGCTTTTGCCGGCTTCTTTCCGGCCCGCCCAGACGCACCTGTTGCTGACGCTGGTGTAATTCGTCCACCAATTCCTGCATCGCCTCAGCATTGCTTTGGAACTCAGTATCGCCGGGGCTGATTTGACTGTGAATTTGCGGCATCAATTAATCTCTATTTCAGTTGACTTCAATTGCAATCGCAGTTGCCTCCCCACCACCGATGCATAACGATGCCACCCCGCGTTTCAATCCACGCTGACGCAAAGCATTGATCAATGTGACAATGATGCGTGCGCCACTGGCGCCAATCGGGTGACCCAATGCACAAGCACCACCATTCACATTAACCTTGGCATGATCAATATTCAATTCGTGCATCGCCGCCATGGTGACCACTGCAAAAGCCTCGTTGACTTCAAATAAATCCACATCAGCGACCTGCCAACCCACTTTATCCAGTAATTTACTGATTGCTCCAACCGGTGCGGTGGTAAACCATTCAGGTTCCTGGGCATGGGTGGCATGTCCGATAATGGTGGCCAATGGGGTCGCATTGTGCCGGGCAGCATTATCTGCTGTGGTGATCACCAACGCCGCCGCGCCATCTGAAATTTTTGATGAAGTTGCTGCAGTGATGGTCCCGTCTTTTGCAAAGGCTGCACGCAAATGAGGGATTTTCTCGATGTTACAGGACGGCGGCTCCTGATCTTTCTCAACCACTATTTCGCCCTTACGTGTTTTGACTGTAACCGGGGTGATTTCATCTATGAAATCACCTTCCATTGCTGTCATAGCGCGCTGGATGGACTCAATCGAAAATGTATCCTGCTGCTCACGGCTGAAGTTGTACTTGTTTGCACAGGCATCACCAAACTGACCCATCATTTTTTGGTCATATGGGTTTTGCAGTCCATCAAGAAACATGTGATCCAGGGTTTGACCATGACCCATGCGATAACCACCACGAGCCTTGGGTAACAGATATGGCGCATTGGTCATCGATTCCATACCACCAGCCACGACCACATCCGCTGAACCCACTTTAAGCAAATCGTGTGCCAGCATCGCGGCTTTCATTCCAGAGCCGCAGACCTTGTTGATGGTGGTACAGCCGGTGCCTAGAGGTAAACCCGCAGCCAAAGATGCCTGCCGAGCTGGAGCCTGTCCCAAACCTGCAGGCAATACGCAACCCATGATCACTTCAGATACATCATCAGCCGGGATACCACTTTGCTGCATTGCTGCCTGAATGGCTGCCGCACCCAAATCCGGTGCCGGCATTCCGTCAAACTGGCCTTGAAATGACCCAATCGGTGTACGCTTGGCACCCACAATAACGATAGAGGCATCGCTCATATATAAACTCCTGATTTGGCTACTTCACCAGCCTGGTTGAGCTGATGAGCAAAGATGTGTAGATTTTAACATTCCTTAGATTGAGGTTCTTAAGTCAGATGACAAGCTGCGCCTCGCCGGAAATAACATGCCCTTTGCAGCAGGCGTAACACAGTCCACGCGCACTGATAAACTAACTGAACCCGGTATTATTACATTGAAGGAGTACTAAATGACAAGCAACACTGCAGGCTATTCCGGCACGCCGTTAGTAAAGAAACTGGGTATCAAACCCGGCTTCCGGCTGTATGTGATCAACCCACCTGCTGATTACCTGGATTTGATCCATCCGGTCCCTGAGGATGTCACCTTTCTCAAGCGCATTGGCAATGACCTGGACATGATCCATTTTTTCAGCAAAAGCCGCCGTGAATTGACCATCAGAATCCAAGCTTGCATGCAACGTATTCACCCGGATGCCATGATCTGGGTTTCCTGGCCAAAAAAAGCTTCCAAAGTGCCAACTGATATTACCGAAGATGTGATTCGGGAGGTGATTTTGCCATTAGGTCTTGTGGATGTAAAAGTCTGTGCTGTAGACCAGATTTGGTCTGGTTTGAAACTGGTGATTCGGAAAGAGCTACGAAACAATTAATCCTATCTTTTGCATTTTACAATGCGCCCACAGAATGCAGGACGTATACCGTAACATTGTGACCATCAACAATGATGGCCTTGACCCCATTGCCGGCACCTTCGACGACCTGCCGGAAGGAGCAACAATCAACCTAAATGGCCCTTTGACGATTACTTACACCGGCGGGGATGGTAACGATGTGGTGCTGATTGATGATGAGGGACTGTTTACGGATGGTTTTGAGCTGTTGGAATAAACCGCACCTGGCTTCTTATTGTTTAACTGTAGGAGCGGATTCCATCCGCGATAAACATGAGATAACCCTCGGGTCTATCGCGGATGGAATCCGCTCCTACACAATTCGAAAAAAGGGCAGTCGGCAAACACTAGATCTCATCAGCTAATCAGGAGCAGGCTTTGATGCAATACTATTATCGATCGGCATCCAGTCCACGTGGGTATCAAAAAACGAATTGATCTGCGGCTTCCGGTCGATTTCATCATCCAGCGCGCCCAATGCCACATGCATCTCACCCGGCCATTGCTCTGACTGAAACAGCATGATGCTCCCGCAACTGCTACAGCCACCACGCTGACCTTTAGCCGAGGTTGCATACCATTTCAATTGTTGCCGGCCCTGGTCGATAACAAACTTATCTGCAGCAACACCTGTCCAGGTTACATAACCTGCGCCATGGGCTTTACGGCACATACTGCAGTGACAATGACCACACCACAAGGTCGGTAAAGTGAAATGAAAGCGGACAATCTGGCACAGACAAGAACCATGAACCTGGGTTTGCTCAACCATCAATAAACTCCATGCAATACGGATTGCTCAATCATACCAATAAACACGCAATTCAAACTCGCGCAGAAAATACCGCCGCACTGCCGATGGCTTGAATGGATATATCAGTGAATCGCTGATCCAGTGCCCGCGTTAAGCCTTCCAGGCTGTCCTGCCGGTTGGAAAAAATTCCTTTGCTGTTATAAAACCGCATTAATCGACGAGCAAACCAGTTCCGCGAAATACCTGCGTGTAATAGGGTGGAACCAAATATTACCGCACCTGGGTTCATCAATGCCTGCAGGTGATCAAACAGCACGCTCTTGGTTTCGATAGTCCCCGGAACACAATGCAGCAAATAGTTGACTCCCACCGAATCAAACTTATCAGCAGCAATCAATATCGGTTCCAGAACATTCACTTGATACAGCTCCGGGTGATAGCGTGCAATACGCTGTGCCGCATAAACCAGCGAATTTTGATTAAGATCCATTAATGCAATTCGTGGTGGTGTCGGCAATTGACAATTGTCCAGAAAATAACCTGTTCCAACGCCGACATCCAGGTGATTGGCAGTTATATTTTGATTGTAATGCTTGACCAGCTGTGGTGTTGGGCACCGCCAGATCAGACGGTTGGATATACCCAGAACAACAAAATCATAGACATTCAATGTCCGCCTGCTATAGACAGACTGTCCAGCTTCAACCTGTTGATCAGTTACTTTCATTGCTATTGTGTGCTGTCCATATCTAAACGATTTTACTCCCTCGGGTTGACGTCCAGCCAACCTGTTTTGATATTGACTGGGTGTTCAGCAATTGCTTCACGCACTGCGTATTGTGCCAATAACCTGGTTGAATCGAGTACCGGCAACGGTGAGTTTTCAACCGATATGATCAACGGAATTTCAGTACAGCCAAGAATCACACACTCGGCGCCCTGTTCCTGCAGATCGGCAATTGCCCGCAGGAACAGCGAGGTGGTTTGCATGCTGAAAACCCCCTGACAAAGCTCATCAAATATCGCAGTATTCAGTTGTTCACGCATTGGCTGATCAGGAACCAGGCGATTCAAACCCTGTCTTTCTAATGCTTTTGCATAGACGGGTCCGGTCATGGTCCAGCGGGTGCCCAGTAGGCCAACATTTTTCCAGCCTTTGGTTATGATCTCTTGAGTGACCACATCCGCAATATGCAAACCCGGCAACGGTAAATCTGCGGCGATCTGTTCCAGGATGATATGCGCCGTATTGTCCGGGCAGACATAGAAATCCGCGCCGGCATCGGCGACCATCTGAATGCCATGAGATAGATGTTTTGCAACGTCAGCATAATTATTAGATTCCCAGCCGGGCATGCTTAATGCCATTGGTATGGCACTGACCACAATATTTGGATGCATGAATGCTCCAAGCTGCCTGCTGCCTTCCCGGCAGGCAGTGATAAAGCACAGTGAACCACCCTCCGCACTGTGTGCAGCGATTCCAATTGTCTTCATCTGTTTGCTCCTGTTGCTATTAAGCTATGACTGCAGGCACGACCAAATGTACAGATTAAGCTATTTTCTTATTCTATCGACAGTATTCGGCATCAATCACAAACATACCCCTTCAATTTGGTTAATCTGACAAGATTTAGACTACCCGACATAAAACGCTCATCAACCGGTTGCCAGCTGATCACTGCAGTATCAGGCGAAGTAAATTGCATCATCAAGCCACCCCAGGGAACGGCTACTACATCATCAGAATTGAAGTTTGGTGGGAACTGCGCACCAGCAAAGGTAGTGACCTGGGCATTAATGGTGTCATTGGTAAATGTGCCACGACCTGACAACCAGATCTGTTCACCTTCAATATGAGTGGTCCAGGCAATTAATGCCAGGTCGCCATCATTGGTTTGTACTATTTCAACCGTCACTCCATGCCCCAGTTGACCAGGTGCGATATACACACCGGAACGGCAGGCGTTGCTGCTAGCTGTGATGGATGCCAGCTTGCGGATATCAATGGAACCGGAACCAAATTCTTCCAAATCAGATTCCCAAACCATGCTGGCCTGTGAGTCCGATTCAAAATTAAAGCTTGTTGTTCCCCAACTGATCAGGTCTGCACCATTGGTATCAGGGGGGAACTGGCCATTGGCAGAAATAAAAGTTTGCAATTGTGCGGTTTGTCCAGTGATTGGTCCCAGAGCATACATCCATACCGGTTTACCGTTGCTGAACACGTACCAATAGGCACCCAAACGATCAGGGGATTCCGGGTTAAGCCCATCCAGCACTTCCAAGGTCCAGCCGTGGCCGGATTGCTGGGTGTTAAACCAGGGGCCGGACATATCCTTATTGATCACCAATGCCTCGCGCAATGTTCCGACGTAAAAATCCCCACGGTTGTTGGAGCGGTAATCGGACCAACCGGCATAAACTGTCCCTGCCTGCGCCGCCATCCCCTGATAATGGCCCGGCCAACCATTGGCAACGCCTGAACCTGAACTCATTTCAATCGGAACTGACCAGCTTTCACCATGATCGGACGACTGCACCATCAGGGTGCGGGTGCTGCGTTGAGCTGGGTCGGCGCTGGTATCCTTATACGCCACATGCCAGTCACCGGTCGCCTGGTCGATATCGGACCACTGAAAAAACTGGGACCCGCCGGCAAACGGCAGGGTTTGCACTGCCGACCAGTTCAACCCCAAGTCATTCGAAACTGAATAATACACCCGTGTTGGACAATCGCTGCTGCATGGCGTGACACACTGCGAAGATTCATAATCCACCCAGGTCAGGAAAACATTTTGCGTATCTTCATGATTGGATCTGTCGGCATCAATTGAAGCATTGATAAAAGCGCCCGGGTTATTGCAATGGGCAATGGGGAAAACCTCAAACCGGGTATTGGTCGCACCCGCTTTACGCGAGAACTCAAACGTCTGACCGCCGTTGACGGATCGCTGCGTATAAATTCCGCGACTTGATTCAGGCAGCGAGCCGGCGTTATAGGCCACTATCACCGTACCGTCTTTGGCTACAGTCAGATCCAGACCGCTGACGCCACGGCCATCAATTTGTAGCGGGGCAGAAAACGTCTGGCCGTGATCAGTTGACCGGGAAATCCACACCGGACCGCCCGGCCATTTCCAGGCCACATAAACATTGCCGAAATATGGACTGTCGGGCTGATCATCAGCAGCGATCGCCACCTTGTCATCCTGCCCGCGAGCTGAAGAAAGCCTTACCGGCGCTTCCCAGGTTATACCACCATCCAGTGACCTTTGCAGATCAACACTCAGCGGGGTATTACCGTTGACCACCGGCAGATACACCAGGAAAACCCGGCCTTCACCGTCAAAAGCCAGCATCGGATCAGCGGTAAGCGGACCCGAGGCAGCCGAACTGATGATCTGGGTGAGCCAGGTATCACCGGCATCTTTGGTGGTGGCCACCAGCAGATTGCCATTGGTTGAGCCCGCGCTGGTGTTCATCATTGCTGCTACCGCATTCGCCGGGTCGTTTCGATTAACCGCGACCGATACTTCGGCCTGCCGGTTGTTAAACCCACCTGACAGGTTATGTTCGACTATCAGTTTATTTTCCAGCATCCGGACTACCGGCTCGGAATCATTGATCTGCGGCAGCAATACAATGGCTTCACCATTTTCCGCTTGTATGCCTGCCTGCTGATTACCCGACCGGTTGCATGCTGTTAGAAAAACCAGAATCAACAAAACAAATAAGGTTTTGGTTCGCATATTTTGTGTCTCAATACAAAGCAGACTCAACCACCGCAATATACTCCATTGAGTATCTTGGTTTTTCCATGAGAGTCCAGACATTAACTGAAATACTGACAAAGCTCTAACACAACTGCGGCTCAGCTAACCACCATAGCAGTCAAATAATCCAGCTGTCTATTTGTCTTAAAACCTTATTCATTCAAGCTGTTAAGCTTTTTATGTTGCCTTCAATTACAGCTTTCATTGATAACAGGCAAGCTCTATCCGCATACCATCCATATCTTTCAAAAACAGCGCACGGCTATCTTCAAACACCTGAATTTCAGCCACCTGAAACCCGGCTTGCCGCATGCTATTTTGAATAGCAACAATCTCAGCAAGACTGGCTATGCTGAAACCAAGGTGATTCAACCCTGGAGCATAGCGGTGGTAACCATGCTCGGGTTCCATCGCCTGCCTGATATCTATATAAATTTCCTCAGCATTTACAAAAACGTGCTCACGGTCTTTATGGAAACCTATCAATGGCAACAACGTGGTATAAAACGGCAGGCCTGTTTCCAGGTTGGATAGCAATATTACGATATGATCAAGCTTCATAACCGGTCTTCAGTTGTTATTACCACAAGAGCAATGGGGTCAACTGCTTTGCTTACAACCCGGCTCGGAATGTTGCTTGCTATGCGTCCAGTGTTTTACGCAAAGCTGCATACCAACGCCCTGACAAGACAAACCTGGGGAAGGTAAACCATTGTTCCAGGAATATTCGTGTCAATGCTTCCTGGAGGGTTTTAAAGGGTTCCGGTGGGTAATCCTCCCGTGCATGAGCAACACCTTGAGCCGCCATTGCCGCAACCATCAGGGCAACAGCCAGTAACGCTGACCAAAGCTTGAGGTTCAGTATTGCCAAAACCAACAATATTGTCCCAACCATGAATATCGGCACCGCAACAATATGCACGACCAGATTAGTACTTGATCGATGATATTTGTTATAGCTGCCCCACTGCCACTGAATCAGTTCGCTGATCTTCATATGAACTCCAATAGTTCTGATATTCACCAGTGAATACCCTGTCATTGTCAGACAGGCCAGGTTACCTCAAAGGTATCCCGACAGCATAGGCCACCAGTATATTATTAACGCTGATGAATAGATCGGTCAGTGAGTTCGGGCTGGTCAAGCCCAATTAGAAACTGCAAATCTCACCTACAATCCCATTTTCATTGGTGGCGTTAAAGTTAAACTGATCGCCGGAACCACCACCAAAGGTCCGTATATTGCCTGGTTGCAAGGTTACCTCCAGGTTGTCATACGGTTGACCTCGACCGGCGCCGACGAATTGCCGAGAGTCACACGCACATTTCGTGCCGCAATCAACCTCACCGAATAACTGGGAGTACCGTTAAAACCTGAGCACGGCATTCTCTATGAGCCATCATTTCCAGACTCATTATCGATTGCAAACAAAACAGTGCTGATTCCTATACAGCTCCCTAGTGCCAAAAATAAGACA
Source organism: Gammaproteobacteria bacterium (assembly GCA_021772985.1). Taxonomy (GTDB): domain Bacteria; phylum Pseudomonadota; class Gammaproteobacteria; order Xanthomonadales; family Wenzhouxiangellaceae; genus JAJFKX01. The sequence goes on along the minus strand of JAJFKX010000055.1, from coordinate 7,933 downwards.
GATTTTAGCTTGGACATTTTTACCCTGCTGTAATTGCTGCGCTTGCAGCGTAATAATCCTTAAATTATTCCCTATTGCAGATAAAATCATTAGGTTCCGCACACAGCTAAATCCTATATCGGCACACTGCTTTTGCAAACTATGCAACAGCATAAAACTTCTGTCACTAGGGCTATCGTTGATTACTTCTACATAAATTTTACTCAGAATGTGATTTTTCTCCAGTTGCTGCGAATCATGAGCAATACGGACATAATTAAGTAACAAGCTTTAATGAGTACAAATGACATGAATCCGGCGACCAACAAACAACTGCAGTTTGCTGAATTATTACAGCAGCATCAGGCGATTGTTTTCAAAGTTGCCCATACCTACTGCTGGCACCAGGATGACCGGGACGAACTTACCCAGGAGATCGCTACTCAATTATGGCGAGCATTCCCCGGCTATGACGATACCCGACGATTCTCCACCTGGATGTACCGGATTGGGCTCAATGTCGCCATTTCTTATGTCCGCAAACACCACCTGCGGCAGCAGCATTTAGTCGCATTTGACGAACGCGTCCACGATACCGCTGTTGATACCGGGCAAAACGATGACGGCATTGAATTTTTGAATGGTTTTATCAACCAGCTGGATTCCCTCAACAGGGCGTTGTTATTGCTTTATCTGGAGGACCGCAACCAGCGTGAAATAGCTGAAATATTGGGTATTTCCGAAAGCAATGTAGCCACCAAGATCAGCCGTCTAAAACAACGCCTGCGACGGGCAAGTGAAACATCAACAGATAACAACAGGAGCGAAAGTAATGATAGGAGCAGCCACCATGGAACTAGATGAACTGAAAACTGCCTGGCAGCGCCTGGATCGACAGCTGCAGCAACAAAATCAAATTAACCTGCATATGCTGCGGGATAAAAAAATGGATAAAACCCGCAAGAGCCTGCGGCCTTTGTTTTGGGGACACACCACTCAGATTCTACTGGGTGTGATATCAATCATTTTCGGTGTGGCGGTATGGAGCAAAAACATGGATAGCACTCCCCTACTGACCAGCGGTTTAATTGCACATATTTACGGCATCATACTTATCATCACCGCTGCACAGATTATGCAGCGAATTAAAAAACTGGACTACAGTGCACCGGTGATTGAAATCCAAAAACAACTGCTGGGTATTGAACGGGCATATGTCAATGCCGGGTGGCTGGTAGGGCTGCCCTGGTGGTTGTTGTGGATTCCATATTCATTGGGATTCGCAGGCCTGGCTGGTATTGACCTGTATGCTCAGGCCAGCAGCAGCGGATGGTTAATCTGGAGTGTGGCCACAGGCATTCTGGGCATGCTTTTGACCTGGCTGTGGTACCGGTGGGCACAACACCCCGGCAGAGCGGAACGCGCCACACGCATCAAACAGGCCATGGCTGGAACCAGCCTGAAAAATGCTCGACAGCTGCTTGCTGAGATTGAACAGTTTGAACAGGACCAATGACTTTTCAGCCTGCCAACCAGCAGTAACCTGTTGCCTTCAGGCGGTCTCAAAACAGGCGTTTGAGACCGTCTCTTTAGCTTTCACTTAAACCAACCTGGTTAACCAACCCATAGACGATGTTGAAAGCCACTGGCCTCAACCACCCCAAGTCTTGAATCAAGCATGGCCAACAGTTCATATTAATGCTGAATATTAATATAGTTGTAATTTCGTACGTAATAATTAATACTAAAGCCAAGGATTACAATAACGCTCAATTAAATTTCGAGTCAGACCATGTGCGGTCGTGTGTAAGGCTCAACTATTCATGGATGATAATCATTGGTTAATTACCCTCAATCACTTATCCATTCCCCGCTGGGATTCCTCAGTTATCCACCATGCTGGCGATTTATATATATCGCTCAGCAATTCACCTACGAAACGAGGTTACAGTCATGAGACGATTCATACCAAAACTTTTTCCACTACCGCTGCTGTTAATCAGCGTGACCATAAACGCCGGCGATTCGATCAATCAGGCGCCGCGTTTTATGTGGGCCGATGAAACACTTGCCACAACCGCTGAGCGAACAACCGATGGTTATTCCGCCCACGCCCAGGCACAACTCCAGCAGTTGTTTCCTGAGCAAGCCGATTCCATGCGCTTTGAGCATCTGCACGACACCGGCAACGGTCCGGTGATTACAAGCTTTCAAGCCTATTACGATAATTTGCCAGTATTCGGCCGTAGCACCCATATGATCATGGAACGTAGTGGGCAGTTGGTTGCGGTATCTGGTCAGCTACCCGATACCCGCTTAAGCCGCAGCTCCGTATCTCCGGAGCAACAGTGGCGCCTGCAGCCTGAGCAGGCAGTATCCGAAGCTTTGGACTTAAACAATCACACAGGTGATTGGCAGTTTTCAACAATGCAGGCTGATTACCATGTATTCAGCAATCAGGATCAATCCCGACGTATTCGGGTCAAGCCTGTTTATATGCCATCTGCTGATGGCTTAACACCGGCATACTATGTGGAAACCGGACTATCTCTTTCTGCCCAGGGTGAACCACAGGCACTGGTCTATGTGTTATCAGCAAGGGATGGTTCAGTGCTGGCTAGCGACAACCGCGTTGATGATTATCAGGCATTCAGTTACCGGGTATTCACCGACCCGCAAGGTGAGCCATTTGATGACCCGTATGGCAGAAACCAAGCGCACCCAACCGGCATGCCTGATGGCTTTTTACCCGACATACCTGCTCCGCAGCAGCTTATCACCACTGCTGAACAATCCACGCTGGTGGATGATCCATGGCTGCCGGACAATGCCGAGGAAACTGTCGGCAACAATGTCGATGCGTTTTTCAACTCAATTATCACTGAGAACGGTGAGTTCGATTTTACCTTTACGGATCCGGCCTCCAGTGCTGAATTTCGCCCTCAGGACGGTGATTTTCGTGCCCGAATCACCTCCCCGGGTAACTTTGACCACAGCTATGATGAGCTATCCGCCCCATCCGATTACCTGCAATTACCACCCACCGACCCCAGCCTGCCGGTACCGGTTGACGATCCGCAGTTGAATGCCAAAATCGTTAATGGGTTTTATGTGATCAATTACCTGCACGATTTATTCTATGATGCCGGCTTCGACGAAGCAGCCGGTAATGCACAACAGGATAACTTTGGACGCGGCGGCATAGAGGGTGATCCGATTGTGCTGATGACCAGCTTCCCTTTTGGGATTTTCATCGTTTCTCTGGGCGACGGCGAATCACCACAGGTATTCCAGGGCATCAACCCGTTCAGCCTCAGTAACCGTGACGCTACCATGGACTTTGCTGTTATCGGCCATGAATGGGGGCATTACATTGTCCGCCGTTTGGTTGGCGGCAGCACCGGCTTTCTGACCAACAAACAAGGTGGCGCACTGAATGAAGGCTGGGCCGATTTTATCGGGGTGTTCATACAGGTTGATGAAACAGACAGTCTGCCCGTGTCAGCACCAGGCTGGAATCGCACCTTTGCCTCCGGAGCCTACGTTAATCGCGATTTTCAGTTCTTTACTCCGGTGGTCACCGGCACCGCTGATTTTGACACCTACTATCATGGTGTGAGGCGCTATCCCTACAGTGTGGACATGCAACGCAATCCGCTGACACTAGGGCATATCGCAGATGGCGCAGCCTTGCCCGCAAACATCCCGGTATTCGACTGGCGCGGTCGCTCTCGCTACAACACCGAAGTCCATGCTGCTGGTGAAGTCTGGGCGAATGCCTTGTGGGAATGTTACAACGGTTTACTCAACCGACCATCTCCCATCACATTCCAGCAAAAACGCAGCCGTATGGCTGAGTATCTGGTCGCCAGCATGAAGGTGACCCCTTTTGATCCCACTTATACTGAAGCCAGAAATGCATTACTGTCGGTGATTAAAGCCAACGATCACCAGGATTTTCGTATTTGCAAACAAGCCATGGCCAAACGCGGTCTTGGCGCCGGTGCTGTTTCACCACCCAGGGACTCACGCGATATGGTTGAAGTTAGAGAGAGCTTCAGCGACGCAGATCGGGCAGTCAGCTTTATCAGTGCTCAATTGGACGATTCCATTGATTCTGATGATAACGATGGGCTGCTGGATGCGGGCGAGCGTGGCCAACTGAACATTACTCTGCGCAATACGGGCTTTCGGAATCTGCCGATAGTGATCGCCCGGTTGCAACCGAATTCCGCTTATCAGACCTACTTTGGTGGTTTTATGATTTTCTGGTCCGGCGGGTCGCCCGGGGAAGATATGACGGCAAGTATTCCGATTCGCCTGTTGGATGACACAACCTTCGCAGACACCCCGTTCACGTTGCGTGTATTGGGCCTGGGCCAAGGACAGCAGGACCCTGTTTTCAACTTGCGTACACATTATGACCTGGCTGATACCGGCACCATGGATTCGGTGGAAACACTGCCCAGCTTTGGCAATTGGGCCGTTACCCAGGGTGCTTTTACTGCATTCCATCCGGCCGATCCGAAATGGAAACGGGCGCAATTTAACAACAACTTTGTCTACCAGACCAAAGAAGGCTTTGCCGGTTACCAGAGCTACCTTACCTCACCGGAATTGCAGGTAAGCGATACCGATGCGCTGATAATGAGTTTTGATCACGCTTATAAACTGGACAAAGAACCTGATCCGATTTTTGGTACGTTCAAAGGCCAGGGAAGCATCGAATTCAGCATAGATGACGGTCTGACCTGGAACAACGTTAACACCTTGATCGCAACCCAGAATGACTTCATCGGCACCTCTGCAGGCTATCCTCAATTAATTGGCGAGAGCCTCGACTTTGGTACTGACCTGGCCGGGTTAACCGTTCAATTCCGGTTCTTTGCCGACTTCCGGGAAACCTTTGCCGAGTTTTACACGGATGGCTGGTTTGTCGACAACATCAGCTTTACCGGCATCAACAACACGCCGTTTACCGAAGTGCTGGCCAATGGCACCGCAGCAGATTCAGTTGTTGTCAGCGGCGGTATTAAATAGCGATTCAGATGAATCCATATCAAGTCCGGGACATCATGTCCCGGGCTACACTGAATCAAATTGCGGTTAAAGGTCATCCAAATCCTGACCTGTTTTGATGGAACTTAATGAGGCAAAGTCTTTGCAACCGGCTGCATCTGGTGATCAACTGGACCTTTAAGATAGTCTGCCCACTGATCCAAAAACTCATTCATATAATGCCGGTTATAACGTCTTCTTGATGAAAACTGATCGCTTCCCTCAAAGCTGCTAACACTTTGTGAGCCTACTAATTCCAGCCTGGTGTTTAATATAAAAAAATGAGGAAAAGCGATGACCTTTGGGAACTTTGAAAAGAGCTCGTTATTTTGGTTCTCAGGGCCGATGTAAACTTTCACAATTTCAAAAATATCGCGAAACTTTTTGTTCCTTTTAATATCTTTGTCCAATACAAGGCACCAGCTACACCAATCGCCACCGGCGATCAGCAATAACAACTTATCTTTTTCTATGGCCTTAACCCTGGCAACTGATATATCGCCGATTGGATCGCGTTCAGCATTATATTCTTTGGAATAGTCCGGAAGATCCAGATGCTCTCCAGCGAATGCAGAACCAGCAATAAACAGCAGGATGACAACATGAATGTTCACGCTTTTAAATAGCCATGTAAGCATTTATGCATCCAACAACGCCTGATGGATAAAAGGCCACTTCTTCTCTGTATACATTTCACGATCTTCTTTGTAAGAAGCTGCCAACTCTCGTTTTAAATTTGCATATTGGTTTGCAAGTTTCTCATTTGAGCAGAGTAAGTCACGAAATTTAATGCGCTCTTTCCATAATGGGCTTTCAAAAGGAATCAAATGAAGATGGTGAGTGCGGAAAGCATCTGAAGGTTTACAAAACCAATGCATGACTTCTGCTTTGTAAGGCCAGTATTCATAACCATATTCTACCAGCACATTAATTGCCGGTTTTGACTCTTTCAGTGATTTGACACCGAACATCACATCGATAACAGGTTTTGCGACCATCCCTGGAACAGCAGTGCTACCAATATGCTCAATGCTACCGTGCTGCCATTGCTTTGCAATGGCCAGTAAATGGTCCTTTTCTTGTTCAAATTTCAATGGCCAGGAAGCGTCATATTCTTCCAAAATTACCAATGATCGTTTCATGCGCTACTATTTCCCCATCAGCTATTCATGACTCATCATTGATGAGCCATGATTCTGCAATACACATCAAAACCTAGAGTTAGCACAGAATTTTCAGCATTGAGCATGTTGGCTATTGATGACGGTAACTCATTGATTACATGTAAAATGCAATATGGACACCTGCATGCATTCTCTAACATGACAGCAACTGACTTATTGCGTTGCTATGCTCATTGCTTTTCCAGCGTATATTCAAAACCCATTTGATCTGTTTTCATGATTGAGCCATTAAACTCAACTACTTTTATTTTACTGTACCCCAGATCAATGGTGTCCCCGTCTATTATTTGAAAACTATCGGACGGCAATGCTCTACCACCTGATATTGCAGTCCATTCGCCATCTTCAAATTGCCAGATATCCGTATCCTCATCCCCACTGACGTCCATATCACCCATTTTCACTATTAGCCATTGACCAGCTAGGTCTGCTTCAGTGATTTCCAAGGCCAATACACTTGCCGAGACAAACAACAGCAATGGCAGCATTAAATATTTTTTCATTCCGACTCTCCGATTTATTTTTGATTATAACGTCCGGCTGAAAGACGTAACGGCTCAATAATGATAGCGGCATTGTGCAATCAATAAAGTGTCATCCTTGATCGAGTAGACCAGACGATGTTCACGATCCATCCGGCGTGACCAAAATCCACTCCAGTTACCACGTAAGGGTTCTGGTTTGCCAATGCCTTTAAAGGGTTTACGCTGAATTGCCTTGATCAGCTCATTGATACGCCGCAAACGCTTTTTATCAGTCTGCTGCCAGTGAGGGTAGTCTTCCCATGCCTGATCGGCAAAAACGATCTTCACTCAGCAAGTTGCCGCTGCTGACCCTTGCCATCACGCAACTCATCAACAGCATTCTGCAAGCGCTCGGCATTCCGTGGACTTTGCATCAAATACAGGGTTTCTTCAATTGAAGACCATTCTTCCGCAGACAACAACACAGCACCCTTGCCTTTTTGCCGGGTAACCAACATCGGCGCCCGGTCTTCATTGACCTGATTGATCGCATCGGCAAGATGTTTGCGCAGATTGGTATAGGTGATGGTTTTCATGGGTATTATTGTATCTGTACAGAAATACGTACGCAATGATCACTTGATATTATCGAACTGGCTAAACAATTGATTTTATTGAATGGAAGGTATGGGTGGATCTCCTCAAAATAATGGACACAGTAGTTAAGTGGCAGTAGCTGCCACATCATAATCATACGGTGTTTGATAAGCCAAGCTGGAGTGAATACGTTGCCGGTTATAAAAAACCTCAATATATTCAAAAATACTGCCTCTAGCCTGGGCATGTGTCCGGTAATCTTCAAACATAATCAGTTCAGCTTTCAGTGAATGATAAAAGCTTTCCATCACTGCATTGTCATAACAATTACCTCGTCGGCTCATACTGCAAACCATCCCATGTTCATTTAGTAATGCCTGATAAGGTTTGGCTGCATATTGCACACCTTGATCAGAATGCACGAGCAGCCCTGGCTTAGGCTGGCGACGGGCAATGGCCATCTGCAATGCCTGGGTAATTAATTGGGTGGTATTGCGTGCTGCCATCGACCAGCCAATAATCATCCGCGAATACAGTTCCATGACGGTGGCCAGATATAACCAGCCTGTACGGGTTGCAATCGCGGTAACATCGCTAACCCAGCATCGATTGGGTCTGGTAATAGTAAATTGTTGCCTTAACCGATTGGGC
>JAJFKX010000054.1 GCA_021772985.1 Gammaproteobacteria bacterium | reverse complement strand
GTTCCTACGTATTACTCACCCGTCCGCCACTCGTCAGCCAGAGCAAGCTCTGCTGTTACCGTTCGACTTGCATGTGTTAAGCATGCCGCCAGCGTTCAATCTGAGCCAGGATCAAACTCTTCAGTTTAAAAGTGTTTGATTTCAAGAGAAATCCAATATCTTCAACCGAAACAATCCTTAGCTACAAACTAGAATAATTACTAGAAATATAACTTTATGGAACGTTCCGACAGGTTTTAATACCCATCCGAGCGTCCACACAAATTACCTGCATAAACTGTTAAAGAACAATACACCCTTCGCCTTTCGCGACCGGGCCGACTATTATAACCAGGAATGTTTCATAGTCAACAGTTTTGACAAGAAATATTTACCAGTTGTTTAGTCGTTTCGAGCTGATTCAACAAACACGTTTTGTCAGAGCGAAGGCGCGTATTCTAGAGGCCTCCGCACGCTTGTCAACACCTTTTTTGAAAATACTTTCAAAAGGCTTATTCCAGGCGGCCTGTGCGTAAAATAAACCGATCCGGGCTGCAGCAGCGTATCCCTTGATACATGACATTGCGCTGCCAAATAGCGCCTAAAAATTAATAAGACCCCCTAAAATTTACCTAAAATTTCCGAGAATACCCAGATAAACTCTCAATTAAGCCCATTTCCTGGTTTTTGCCGGAGAACCTATCATGATAAAAAGACTGCTTGCCGCCCTGTACTTGCTACCCGCCATCAGCTTTGCGGTTGATGGCGTATTGGAAATCAACCAACTATGCGCCATCACTTCTGGTTGCTTTGCCGGGGATAGCCCTGGTTTCCCGGTCACCATCAGCACTACAGGCAGCTACCGCCTGACAGGCAACCTGGATGTGACCGCCCAGCCTGACCCAGAGGACATCACTGCCATATTGGTCAGCTCTTTCAATTCCAGTATTGATCTAAACGGTTTCAGAATTATCGGGCCGGTTAGCTGTATCGGCAGCACAGTGACTTCCTGCTCTCCTTCTGATGGTGTTGGCAACGGAATTGAAATCAGCACCACTAACATCAATTCCGTTACCACCATCAAGAATGGTGTCATTCGCGGCATGGGGCTTAATGGAATCCTGGCACAAAGCAACATCGCTGTTCGCGACCTACACACCATTCATAACGGCGGCACCGGAATTATCGCGTTCAACCGGGGGCTCTTTCGTAATAACTATGTTTTACGTAACGGCGCCGATGGCATCCTGGGTGGTGTGTTAGCCATTGATAATGTGGTCGATGGCAATGCAGGAACCGGTATCAGCCCCATTGCTCATGGCAGAGTGATAGGCAATCGTGTCAGCCGCAATGGTGATGACGGTATTGATTGCAATGGCTGCAGCCTGCTTGAAAACGTCATAACAGACAACCTTGGTATTGGAGTGATCTATAGCAGCCGGGCAAATGCCGGTGGCAATTTGATTGATGGCAATGATTTGGGCGAAATTACCGGCGTACCATTCGAGGTTGCACCCAACCGCTGCGGTGCCGCATCGTGCTGATAGATACTTAGAGACTGCCCCCATGCAAAACCTGTCACTAAACAAACCCTGGGTTTGGCTACTGATCAACGTGGCCTTCTGGATGAGCAATGACGCCTATGCACAAACATCCGTCGAGCTGCAGGAAATCCAGTTTTCCGGAGATATCGACCATACCCTGCCAGCCACAGGTGGTGGAGCCCTGGTTTCCAATGATGACACCATCGTTATGTTCGATCTGAGCACCGGTACCGCCGATAGCAACGAATTTCTGGGCAATCTGGACAACGCCGATATCGATGCTTACCACGATGCGGATAATTGTTCGGACCGGGTGTTCAGCCTGGATGCCAGCGTCGAGATCAACAACACCACTATGCGACCTGCCGACGTTTTCAACTCAACCGGAAACAAAACCCTGGATGCACAAACCGAGGGCATTGCCGATGGTATCAACATCGATGCAATCAGCTTTGACCCGGCAACTTGCGATCTGGTGTTTTCCGTTGATATCCATACTGAACTGGATGGCACAGTGTTTGCCCCGGACGATCTGATTGCCTGGAACGATAACGATGGTTTTCGCCTGTTTCTAGCCGGCGGTATGGATGCGGATATTGATGCCGTACACCTGCTCGATATTGAAAACCGTGTGCTGTTCAGCACCGCTGTTGACGTGGAGATTGGCGGCAGCATTTTCCAGGACGAAGACATCATCGAGAGAGTGCCTGGAGTGCCGGATACGTTTTTTGAATTGTCGTTTTCACCTTCGCCGTTTGATCCGACCTGGGAGCCAACGGACCTGGATGCACTGTGGGTTATGCGAACACCTTTGTCCGGAGTGTTTCATTGGGAAACCAGCGATGTTGAAGTGTTTGAAGACGCAGGCAGCATCAGCGTAATGATTGTACGCACCGCCGGCAATGAAGGCAGTATTGATGTTAGCTGGAACACCATTGCCGATACTGCCACCGCAGGGGCAGATTTCGTCGATACATCAAATGTACTAACCCTGGGCGATGGTGTCAGCTCAGGTATAGTAATGGTCAATCTGCTCGATGATGCAGCAGTTGAGGGCACCGAGGAATTCATTATCCGCATTACCGCTGTCTCTGATGGCAGCATCGGTACACCGCAGGATATCCGGGTGATTATTCGCGATGACGAGGATTTTATTTTTGCCGATGGCTACGAGGGCTGAGTTTTCCTGATGCTGCCAACACCAGCAGTGACATAAAACCACATCATCAGGATAAATCATCCATAACCTCAATCGGCCCGGCATTCACCGGCCTTGAAACCATGATGCCAGCATGGTCACCGATATGTTACTGCGATCATCAACCTGGCACTACCGACGTGTCCTGCTTTTCTCATTGCCTCCGTTTAATCAGATAAGAGATTCTTATTTGATATCAGAGGATTCCATTCATGAAAAAAATATTTGCCGTTATATTGATGCTTCCGTTGACTGCTTTTGCGGTTGACGGTGTCAAGGAGATCAACCAGTTATGCGTTACCTTCGGATGTTTTGATGGTGATTCTGGTGGTTTCCCGGTCACCATTACCAATTCTGGCAGTTATCGGCTGACCAGCAACCTGGATGTATCGACCCTATCCACACCAGAGGACAGAACGGCAATTGATATCAGCAGTAATTTAGTCACTCTGGACTTGAACGGTTTTAGCATTACCGGCCCAACCGCCTGCACTGGCCCAAACAATGCTCCAGTCGACTCTTGCACACCTACCGGGAGTGGTATTGGCGTTACTGCAAACAGTTCTGCGATAGACGTTGAAATTAAAAACGGTCACATTCACGGTATGGGCAGCGCAGCGGTCATCTGCATCAGCGGTTGCCGTGTGAGCCATATTGTTGCTGTTGAAAACGGTCAGATCGGCATTTCCAATAGCAATGATGATGCGGTACTGATCAACAATATCGTGCGCCGCAACGGTGGCGACGGTTTTTTTGTTGCAGGTCAGGTAGAAAATAACATTTCAAGCCAAAATATAGGCCGTGGAATTTTTGCCAATCCTGGCTCCAGGCTCACCAATAACAACATTCAGGTAAATGGTGGTAATGGGATACGCTGCTTTACTTGCAGCCTTATCAATAACATCATTTTGGATAATGACGGCTTTGGCGTCGATTATGGTGGTCGTTCAGTGGCCGGCGGCAACCTGATTGATGGTAATGATATGGGCGAAACCAACGGCACCGCACCGTTTGAAATTGCCCCCAACCGTTGCGGCCCCAGCGCTTGTCCATAAGCCGGATATCGAGATGTTCATAATCATCCCATTTCCCCAGCGGTCGAGCCTCTGGCGGAGTTGCTGGCCAAAATACTGGCTGCTGAGCATGCTGATCAGTATGACCTTGAGCGCATTCGCGCAAATACCCACCGAGCTGGAAGAAATCCAGTTTTCCGGCGATATCGACCACCGCCTGCCTACCATTGGTGGTAACACGGTTGGCAATGATGAAACCATCAGCATCTTCACCCTCAGTGATGGCACGGCGCTTGGGTTTTCGAATTTAGGCCAGCTGAATGGTGCAGACGTGGATGCCTATCATGTCAGCGATAGCTGTGGCGCGGCATTGTACAGCCTGGATTCTACCGCTGAAGTCAGTGGCACGGTGATGCGCCCTGCCGATATCTTTGCCTCGTTCGGCAGCAAAATTCTGGATGCCCAAGCCGAAGGCATTTCCGATGGTGTGAATATTGATGCCACCAGTCGCGATCCGGATACTTGTGACGTTGTGTTCTCAGTGGATATTTTTACCGAACTGGACGGCACAACCTACGAACCGAATGACCTGATTGCCTGGAACGATACGGATGGCTTTAGCCTGTTCCGAGAAAGTAACTTTACCGGCGATATTGATGCTGTGCATATTCTGGAAGCAGGTCGGCTGCTTTTCAGTGTGGCAAGTGATACCGATCTGTTCGATCTGGTGGCTCAGGATGAGGACGTCATCGAGCAAATACCTAGCGGCCCCGGTTCGTTTTTTGTACTGGCATTTTCGCCTTCCGCTTTTGATAACAGCTGGCAAGTTACCGACCTTGATGCTGTGTGGGCACAGCGTGCGCCATTGGCTGGCGTATTTCAGTGGGAAACGCCAGATGTTGAAGTCTTTGAAAACGCCGGTTCAGTAAGTGTATCCGTAGAACGAATCAACGGCAGCGAAGGCTCCATAGATATTAACTGGACCACCCTTGCAGATACCGCCACAGACGGCGCCGATTATACGGGTGCCAGTGGCGTACTAACCTTCGCCGATGGTGCCACTTCCGGCCCAGTAACCATCACCTTGCTCAATGATGCACTGGTAGAAGGCACAGAAGAATTTATTATTCGTATCAATACAGTGTCTGGCACCGGCATTATCGGCGATCCTCGCGACGTACGCGTGATCATTCGAGACGATGAAGATTTTATATTCGCTGATAGCTTTGAGAACTGATCGTCAATTCATAAGCATAACTATAAGAGAAAACCATGAAAAATTTATCTAAATATCTATTTTTGACAGTGCTAATGCTAGGCTTTTATGCCCCCCAGGCACTGGCACAAAGTTGTGGCGATCTGGTTTTCACAGACATCACATTGAGTTCCGATTTAAATTGCAACAGTGGTTTTTATGCGCTGGAAGTGCGCGCCGATAACATCACTATTGATCTGAATGGACACAGCATATATGGAAAAGGGGTTAATTCCGGCATCCGGGTGCTTGGCTACGACAATGTGACCATCCGCAATGGGCAAATTCAGGGATTTTCCCTGGCGGTCAACACCGCCAATACTCAAGGACTGACCGTCACTGGTATCGAATTTTACCGAGTGGGTAGCGGCGTGGTTATTTCATCCGGCGTATTTGCCGATGTCTACAACAATCAATTTTATAAAACCACTGCACCGGCTGTCAGCGTAGTCAATTTTGTGGCAGGTCAGTATTCCAATGGTGTTTCCATTTCTGACAACGAGTTTTATCAAGCCCGGGTAGGCATTGAGGTGTGTGGCGATGATGCAGACAATGTGCTGATTTACAACAACGACATTACCCGCAGCGCCGATTACGGCATTCACATGATGAGCAGCCAAAACAATATTGTGCAGGGCAATATCATTGAACAATCCGATAACATCGCCATTCGCCTGGATGACACAACCAATACTGATATTTCTGGCAACTCTTTGTTTGATGGCGGCATTGGCCTGGCCATTTATGGCGACGCTGGCAGCGCCTGTTTAGCTGGCGGACCGCCTGGCAGCAGCTTCAACCGATTCACCTCCAACCACAGTATCGGCTTTAATGTGGGCGTGTATCTGGGTAATGGTGGCCCGGTGCAATATGTGTCCGGCAACGAGATTAACGGTAATAAAATATATAACGACAATATAGGCATCTGGTTCAGAAGCGATACTGCCTTTAATGATGGCACCGGTAACGCATACAGCGGCACCACAACACCGATCATTGATATGGGCTCCAGCAATGTTTACTAAATTTCCAAATAAAGATACACGAGTTTATTTAATCCAAAAAACTTTATTGATCATTTTTGGATGTGGCCTGCATGCCTCATCACTGCTGGCACAAAGCTGCGGCGATGCAATCGTTGCTGATGTCACATTGACCGCTGATATGAGCTGTACCGACCCGGCCCTGGCCTGGGCGCTGGACGTGCAGGCTGATAATGTCACCATTGATCTAAATGGGCATACCATTAACGGCTGGTTTGGCATCCCGGCCATTCAAATCAACGGTTTTGACAATGTCAGCATAAAAAATGGCGTGCTTAAGAATTTTCTAATCGGAATTGAAGCGGCGGACAGCAATAGCCTGGATGTGCTTGATACTATTTTTCTCAGTACAACCACCGGCCTGATTTTGTCTTCCAGCAGCAATGCCGATATCTATGGCAACAGTTTTATTCTGGGGCATGAAACCGCGATACGTATCAGCAATCACACGCCGGGTAAAGTGGCCATGCACAACGTGATTGCCGATAACGAGTTTTATAAACCATATGCCGCTGTACACATATGCGGTTTGGGAACGGCAGAAAATACCATTAAAAACAATTTCGTCTGGCAGAGTATAGGCTTCGGGTTTATTTTGGAAGACACCATCGACAATGATATTTTATACAATGAGGTACTCGAATCTGACGCCAGTGCCATACGCCTGGATAATTCATCAAGCAATGAAATAACCAGCAATTCTCTGCGCGTCGGCGGCACTGCCGGGCTGGCTATTTACGCTGATGATAGCCCGTCGTCATGTTTGGACAGCGGTGATACCTTTAGCGCGTTCAATCGCTTTAAGGGGAATCACAGTATTGATTTTCCAATGGGCGTTGTACTGGCCGGAACTGATCCTGGACTGGTCTATAAAAACGACATCAATAATAACAAGCTGTACGATGATAATACCGGTATTTATTTCAATCCGAAAACCTACGCTAACAATGCCGAAAACAACGCCTATCAGGGCACTGCGGTACCGATTAATGATGCTGGTGTAGATAATATTTATTAAGTTGCGGGCTAGCTGTCAGTCGCTGGTGATAGCGATGTGGGGATCGCATGGCAACAACGATCAGATTTGTCCGTATGGCTTGCCCGGTCTAGCCGTGCAAGTTTCCCTGGGTATTGATAGCAACAAGATTGGATAACCAGCTTTGCTTCACCATCTGTTTCGGCTACAAAGCAGCCAAATTAATTTCATCTGGCAAATCGCATTGACTGACCGGTGGCCCTTGCTGTGCCGCCGGTTTGGCGAGTTGGGCGCTGATTTGCTCTGCGGGAATCTCGTGCTGACGTACTAATGCATCGGCGGATGCCTGATTGCCGTGTTGTTGATACGCTGCCGCCAGTTTGGCGGCGGCATCTTTGGTGTGAGCAGAAGCATCGCCTAATGTGGTTTGCAACTGAGTATAGGCGGGCAGTAAATATTCAATGGCCTCGGCATAACGCTCACTTTGAGTCAGCATGGAGCCATGCCCAACCTGAATGCGCAATGCCTGTGGGTGATTTTCCCCCATCGTATCGCGCATAGTTTCCAGCGCCTTCAGGCTGAACGTTTCCGCCTCACTCATGCGCTCCAGTTTAAACAGCAACTGCGCCTTAATCCCGAACGCAAAGGCCTGCATATCGGTGGCTGGTTCGGCCTGCTGCTCATATATGGCCAATGTCTGATCAATATCAGCCAGCGCCGATTCATTATTATTCAAACGACGCTTCATCGACGACAGGTTCAACAGGGCATTGGCGGTCATAATATTGCCCGGCCCATACACGGTTTGATAACGGTCAACGACACCTTGATATAAACCAATCGCTTCGGCGTAACACTTTAGATATGCCATATCCACCGCCAACGAGGTATCGTGGCGCAGACTATGAGTATGTTCCAGGCCAAAAATCTGCCGACTCTGTTGGGCCGCCTTATAGCTGGCAGTCGCGGCTTGAGCAAATTGCCCGGCAGATCGCTGAATACCTGCCAACCGGGCATAACCATTTGCAATTTCAGGATGCAGTTCTGGATAAGCCTGCCGGTAAAGCTGCATGGCTTCAGTATGTCGCTCCAGGGCAGTTTCTGTCTCTCCGATAAAGCCATCTTTTTCGCTTAAATCGGCGAGCAGATTGCCTAACAGCGCCTGACCATCTGGCAGTTGTAAAATCTGCTCACGGTGTTGCAGCGCACTGGTTAAAATTTCAACAGTTTCCGGGTTGCGTCGCAGCTCGCTAAGAATGGATGCCTGCCTGCGCAACGCATTCACTGCAATGGCATCTTGCGAGCTGGCAATGGGCGCCAGCGCAACCGCCTGCTCCGCTTGCAGCAGCGCCTGCTCCAATTGACCTTGGGATTCCAGTTGGCCGGCAATGGCTGTGTATGTTTGGGCCAGCTCAATATCGCCAGCACCGCTGTTTTGCTGAGCCGCCAGAATGTCATGATACATCCGCAGCGATTGAGCATTATTACCCAGGTTGCCCTGCACCTCGGCCAACACATTTTGCAACGCCAGGCGGGTTTCTGGTTGACCAGCAAAAGACTGGTTAATGCGCTCAGCCTGTTGATTGACCAAATTATTAACCGGAACGGGGTTTTGCTGATTGACATACGGATCAACCGATTCAAAAATTTCCAGCAAAAAATCCTGTACTGCTCCGGCTCGGGCGGCATTGGCTCGAGCCACATCAGCCTGCCACAACGCCACCCCCAGACCAACCGCCAAACTGCCTATTACACCGGTTATCGCTGCGCCAGCCAAACGGTTACGTCGCAACCAGCGGTTAAACTGATAACCCCGCCCCCCGGTTCGTGCAGCAACCGGGTAATGCGTTAAATATCGCTCAATATCATCGGCCATGGCTTGCGCCGATGGATATCGTTGACTGGCATCACCCGCTAAGGCGCGCTGAACAATGGCATCCAAATCCCCCTGTAACAACTTGCTCAATTCCTCGCTGTTGTTAAACCCTCTGACTTTGATGGCCTCATGCACAGCGTTTTGCTGAACGACCGTTGAAGGCAAGACATACTCATTGTTCTGCTTGGCCTGCTGCAGGGCAGGCAAATTATCTCGCTGTAATACAAATGGCCGACGATCGGTTAACAACTCATATAACAATGTACCCAATGCATAAATATCACTGGCAGTGCTGACTGCATCACTACCGAATTGCTCTGGAGCTGCATATTCAGGCGTCAAGATTGTCGCCCACATGGCTTGATCGGTGGATTTGTTCAAAATCCCCGCAATACCAAAATCGACCAGCTTGGATGTACCGTCGGCCTGCACCAGAATATTGGATGGCTTCAGATCGCGATGCACAATCAAGTTGCTGTGTGCATGATGCACTGCCGAGCAGATGGTTTGCAGCATACGCAGCCTGTCATTAATGGGCAATTTCCTGGAATCACAATGCCGGGTCAGCGTATCACCGGGACAATGCTCCATAGCGGTATACGGCATACCATCATCGCTGATACCTGCATCCAGCAAATGTGCGATGTTGGGATGCTGAAGTTTGGCCAGGATTCGGGTTTCTTCGGTCAGTCGTTCATTGCTGATGGTAGTGTACGGGCCTGGCTTGATCAGCTTAAGCGCCACCTGCTTTTCAAAACGGCCATCGGCACGCTCAGCCAGCATTACAATCGACATCCCGCCACGGCCCAATTCCGAGACTGTCCGATAGGCACCAAACTCCCGGCCGGTCCAGGTTTCCGTGTCTTGTTGTGAGTCGTAACCATCGGATTGCTGCTCAAATAACGCCCCGGCAATCCGCTCAATCGGCTGATCAATCAGGCCCTGCTCACGCCGGTCACCTTCCAACAGGCGCTGCAACCACTCGCGCACCTGCTCATTAACCTGCAAGTCATTGATAAATGTTTGTTGCTGTTCAGAACCCAGTTCAACCATCTGATCAAACAGCGTCTGAATAGTGTCCCAGGTTTGAGCGTCTGGAAATACCTTCTGGTTCATATCGGCTTTATGCCGCTACTGCGGCATTCAAAAAAGCCCTAGCCTTACGCCAGTCACGCACCACCGTCCGACTGGAACAATTAAATACCTCAGATACCTGTTCAACACTCAGACCGGAGAAAAACCGCAATTCAACCAGTTTACCCAAATGATCATCAGTGGCTTGCAGACGTGTCAATGCATCATCCAGTTGTAATAAATCATCCAGACTTAAATGCACACTTTCACCCACTTGAGGTTCAATTGTCGGCATCGGCACTTCTGCACTGCGTTTATCCGCCCGACGACGGCGGGCATAGTCAATCAACAACTGACGCATAGCCAAAGCGGCGCAGGCAAAAAAGTGCTGCCGGTTTTCCCAACTGGCATCTTGCTTGCCGAATAAACGCAAATACGCTTCATTGACCACCGCAGTGGTACACAATGTAGGGCTATTGCCTGTACGTCGAATTTGCCGGCGAGCCAAACTGTGTAATTGCTCGTACAACCTGGTCACCACTTGCGCATGCGCCGTCTGATTTCCCTCGCGCGCAGAAACCAACAACTGAGTAATTTCAGTTTCTTGACTCATTCACATCTCCAACGGTCTGGTGCCGACTAATGCAGGCTCTAATGCGTTCTAATATAACACTTTATATAGGTTACTCTCGTGAAGTATCGCCATCATTTGCAGCCACCATCCAATAATTCAGATCAATCCTGCCTGGCCAATGTTTGGCAATACACAAACTATAGGCGACTGCCCCGGACTGGTGACGACAAGCTGATCTAATTTCCTCTCGGCATCCAAGCCAAACTGACTTAGCATCGTTGCTCTGCAGGGCTGACAATCAAGCCCCCAGCAATAGCGGCAAATGCCTTCTTCAGGCTACCGCTCCCATACTAATCGCCTAGTGGCGACAGATCGGAACAACACTTTGAAAAGTGCTATATTAGCCGCGATAAATTAGCCCAATTATTTCGGGGATTGACCATGCCACATTCGAATGATCAGCGACTGGCGGACTTCATGCAGGGATTAGTCTTACGTAATCCTGATGAGCCTTATTTCCATCAGGCAGTATATGAAGTTGCTAATAGTATTCTCCCATTCATAGCCGACAAACCTAAATACCGGAAAGCGCGGATTCTGGAACGCTTGACCGAGCCCGACCGGATTATTGTGTTCCGGGTGTGCTGGGAAGATGATCAAGGCAATATTCAGACCAACCGCGGATTTCGGGTTCAACACAGCAATGCGATCGGGCCGTATAAAGGTGGGTTGCGTTTTCATCATGATGTCAGCATCGGCTTATTCAAATTTCTGGCTTTTGAACAAACCTTCAAAAACAGTTTGACCGGATTACCAATGGGCGGTGGTAAAGGCGGCTCTAATTTTAGTCTGCAAGGTAAATCTGATCGTGAAGTAATGCGTTTTTGCCAATCCTTTATGACCGAACTGGCTCGCCACATCGGCCCTGACACTGATGTCCCGGCAGGTGATATCGGGGTTGGTGCGCGTGAAGTTTCTTATTTGTTTGGCCAATATAAACGCTTGGTCAACCAGTTTACCGGAGTGTTGACAGGCAAAAGTCTGGAGTTTGGCGGCAGCCTGGTGCGCACCGAAGCCACCGGTTACGGTGCGGTGTATTTTTTGCAGGACATGTTGACCGTCAAAAAGCAGGGGCTGGATGGCCGAATAGCCGCTGTATCCGGTTCCGGTAATGTTGCCCAGTACGCTATAGAAAAACTACTGCATAACAATGCCAAAGTGGTAACAGCTTCAGATTCCAGTGGCTTTATTTACGATCCACATGGTTTTGATACTGAAAGGCTGGAATTTCTAAAAGAACTGAAAAATGTAAAACGCGGCCGTATTAATGAATATGCCGAGACTTTCGGGTGTGAATTCCACCCCGGGCAGCGTCCATGGCAGGTACCCTGTGATTTCGCACTGCCCTGCGCCACCCAAAATGAACTATCCGCCGAAGATGCCAAAACACTGATCAGCAACGGTTGCATTGCCGTGTCCGAAGGCGCCAATATGCCGACCGAGTTGGCCGGTATAGATCTTTTCCATGAAGCCAATGTTATGTTTGCACCCAGCAAAGCGGCCAATGCCGGTGGGGTTGCTGTTTCCGGATTGGAAATGTCGCAAAATTCCATGCGCCAATCCTGGGAACGTGATGAACTGGATCAACGCCTGCGTAAAATCATGCAGAAGATCCATGACAAATGCCGTGAACATGGTGAGAACGGCGTAACCATAGATTATGTAAAAGGGGCAAATATTGCTGGATTCATTAAAGTGGCGGATGCCATGCTGGCGTATGGGGTGATGTAACCAAAAACACAGCCTGATGAAGTAGCCAGTTACCAACCCTGGGAGCAAGGCTGGTAAGTTGCGATAATCGGTGTCGAGCCGATCGGACCGAGCGTTATCGAAGCTCAACAGCCTATAGGCTGTTGGCAGCATCTGACCAGATATGCAATATCATTGATGGCTGACAGAAAGGCAAATTTGTTCTGGCCACACCTCGGTTATTACCAGCTCCAGAGAAATAGTGAGCATGATTACGTCACGGCCAACCTTTTAGAACTGGGCTAAGACTCTCACACCATCTAATAGGTAATAGAATTGTGGGTGTCCATAATCGTTCTCCAGCTTACGAAAATACCAGAACCAATACAGGTGATTCATCGGTATTGTCAGTACCCACAGACGGCTGAGGCATCATTAAAATGCCTGTATACCCCGTGATACACTGGCAACATAAATATAGCCATTCGGACAGATGCCAGCTCGAATGCACCAGGGGAGTGAACCATTCAAAAAGAACAACCAATACCCAAACAGAAGCCGTTAGATCTGGTTGATGTATTGCGCGCAGAACAAGATGCGCTCGCTGCCAGACCGGATACAGATGCAGAAGCACCACTGAGTGCACTGTGCATTTCAGGTGGTGGAATACGCAGCGCCACGTTCGGACTGGGTGCCATTCAGGGGTTGGCCAAACATGGGCTGCTGGATAAATTTGACTACCTGTCCACGGTATCTGGAGGCGGCTACATAGGCAGTTGGCTCAGCGCCTGGGTGACCCGTGCCGACGGCCTGGACAAGGTAATCCCGCAGCTACACCCAAACACGGCAGCGCAAGCATCGGGCGAAGCCGAGCCAGTGAATCATCTGCGCAACTACAACAGTTACCTAACGCCAAGATCAGGCGCCCTCTCGCCGGACCTGTGGACAATCATCACTACGGTTTTACGCAATATCCTGCTCAATTGGATGGTGCTGATTCCACTGCTGATGGCAGTGCTGATGTTACCGCGTCTGTATCTATCATTACTGGCGTTTCCGGAGATTCTATACGGCGATATTATTTTCGCAACCGGGCTTCCCAATTACAGCGCACCGCAGCTCGACAGTATCGGTCAATCGCCGTTGGTCTTGTACCTGGTGCCAATAGTGAGTTTGCTGCTGTTCGCCATCGCATTGTTCAATACACTGCGTTACCTGCCAGGAGTCGGTGGCTGGGAGCATACCAGCTACGACTACGCACTGAAGGTGCTTGCACCATTGGTGGGCGCTGTTTTGACGTTTCTATTGTTTGATTCATTCTATTACCTTGGCGCAGATTACCTCGCCCGCACCAACCTCGGGTCAGTGATGCTATGGACAGCTATTCCCTGTGCGGCGGCATGGTTGGCGTATTTGTTGTTCCATAGTCAACCTGTGGCAGTCAAGTTGCGATTGTTATTTGGCCCTCTGTCATTAGCCGTGGCAATGATGGCCATGGGGGTTGGTGCAGGTACCTGGGCGGCAACCAATTTTGTATTGTGGAATCCCGACCCGCAGCTGACGCCTTCCTGGGCAGAGTACGTAACGATTGGGCCACCTGTCATTCTGCTCGGCTACTGCCTGGGTAACGTAATGTTTGTTGGCCTATCAAGCAATATCCTGAAAGACCAGGATCGCGAATGGATGTCACGCGCAATGGCCGGCGTACTATTGTTCTGCGTCGTTTGGGCAAGCGTGTGCTGCATGGTCTTACTGCTGCCGGAATGGGCTATCGATTGGCGTGCCTGGTCGCACAGCCTGATTGCGGCTGCCACTGCCGTTACCGCCTGGCTCAGTACTTTCAGTGGATCGGCCAATACCGCCAACACCAACCCGGGTACAACGCAACAACAAGCCCGTCCGAACAAGCTGTCATTGGCTATCAGTGCCGCACCGCTACTGTTTCTGTTGCTGATGGCCGGTTTGCTCTCAATCGGCACAAACATAATGCTTCAAGGCCTGCACACACTCACCAGCCGACCATTGATCAGGCCGCTTGGTGAGCCGGTAATCTGGTCAGATCATTATGCGATGTTGACCCGCGCAGAACCATTGCTGGTGGTAGCAATTTCTGTAATGTTTCTGGCAATCAGCTGGATTATGTCGCGCTGGATCAACATCAATACCTTCTCCTTGCATGGCATGTACCGTGACCGGTTGATCCGCGCCTTTATGGGTGCCTCCAATCAGCAACGGACGGTGAACGCATTCACCGGCTTCAGCAGCAGTGATGACATGCCAATGGCATCGCTAAACACCCACTTACGCCCATTGCACGTGGTTAATCTGACACTCAATCTGGTCGCTTCTCACCGGCTGGCATGGCAGCAACGTAAAGCTGCTTCATTCACGGTTACACCGCTACATTGCGGTAGTGCAGACCTGGGGTATCGGCCATCTGCCGACTATGGCGATGGCATCACACTTGGTACAGCTATGGCCATCTCAGGTGCTGCCGCCAGCCCCAATATGGGCTATTACTCTACACCAATAGTGGGTTTTATCATGACCCTGTTCAACGCCCGCCTTGGCGCATGGCTGGGCAACCCAGGCACACCCGGCAATCGTACCTGGACCAAGCCTGGGCCGACTTCCACCATTCGTTCACTTGCGAAGGAAGCACTGGGGCAAACGTCCGATCATAGTGAATATATATACCTGTCCGATGGTGGCCATTTCGAAAACCTCGGGCTATACGAAATGGTACGCCGTCGCTGTCGATTGATCGTGGTGCTGGATGCAGCCTGTGACCCCAATATCAACCATCAGGATCTCGGTAACGCGTTACGAAAAATCCGTATTGACCAGGGCATTTCGATTGATTTCGATGATAACTCCCTGCAACTGTTGCGGCAGAAAAAATGCCGCTGGGCTACCGCAACTGTTCGTTACTCCCGGGCCGACGGCAATATTGAGGATGGGCGTCTGATCTACGTAAAACCAATGCTGCTGGGCAATGAACCTCCCGATGTGTTGAGCTATGCCGCCGCCAATCCAAGCTTCCCGCACCAGAGTACGGGCGATCAATGGTTTGACGAATCGCAGACCGAAAGCTACCGCGCATTGGGCAGTTTCACGCTCAACGAAATGTGCAGCAACAGCCCCACGAAGTCATTGCTCGAATGGTTCAGCCATCTGGAAAAGGATGCGGAAGAATCACCCTAGGCGTAATAAACTTTTCAGGCAAACTTCATACCCATAATTTTTATTCATTAAATATAAGCAGCACCCTATGATTAGCTATTCAAAAATACTCATTTGGCTGGTGGCCATATTTTTCATAGGCTATGGCGTAATGTTTGCAATCATTCCATATGACTTTGCATACCTGATCACTCAAAGCGCACCAGAATCCAGCTCGGGGCTGATAGATATGCGTGCGACCTATGGCGGAATGTCTATCGCAGCAGGGTTAATACTGATTGTACTGGTACGCAACGCCAAAACAATACGAGCCGGTTTGATCAGTGTGTTTTTACTTATGACCTGTATGGCGATCACCAGGACAATCGGTATTGTGGTAGATGGGCAACCCAATGAAGTGATGTATATCTACCTTGTGGCCGAGATTATTGCCGCCGCTTTATCTGTTTTGCTGCTCAAAAAGAGCGCGCTGAATGAATAATATTCTAGAGTTGGGATTATTCTGAAAACTCACGGCATCCATAGTCGCCCCAAAACACTAACCGTCACCTTTATAGAAAGGCACCCATTACCAACGTCTAATAAAATAGGTGTAAGCTGAATTAAACCTAATGCACTCATGACTTTATACTTGGCAAATTAGAGGTGATTCATCAATATCGATATAATCATGTATTAATGAGTTATTGAGTAAAGAGTTTGCAGTTCCCAAATCATAATCATAAGGACTTCTTACATAAAAAAGCCCTCACTCAAGCTATTGAGCGTAGCCTTGTTGCCTTGACATTGGTTGGCTCATTACTTGCACAGGCGCAGCAACCTGAAGTGTTCCCCCCAGTGATTGAACTTAGTGCACTCAATCAGCCTGATGGCATCAATGGCTTGGTCATTACCGGCAACAATGAATTCAGTTTAGCAGGAAGAATCAGGACAGCTGGAGATATTAATGATGATGGTGTGGTTGATATTTTAATTGGGGTTCCAAGAGACGATGTAGGTAATGAAATTAACGCTGGCAGATGTTATTTGATTTTTGGTGGAAATCACTTAACAGGGACGTTTAGCCAGAGCGATCTTAATCAGCCAGGTGAAATCAATGGAATAACCTTTAACGGAATACAAGAAACTGATTCGACCTGTCACGCAGCCAGTACCGCCGGTGATATCAATGGTGATGGCATTGACGATTTACTTATCGGTGCCTATGGTGCCGGCTTCCAGTATTCAAGCGGCGGACCTGGAGCTGCCTACATTATCTATGGCGGTAGCAAACTCCCCGGCGATGTGGATTTGAGCAATCTGAACGGACCGGATGGCGCTAGTGGTGTAACGATTATTAACAGTTCTGGTTCTTTGAGTGACCGGTTTGGCTGGTCAGTCAGCAGAGCAGGTGATATCAACAATGATGGGATGGTAGATATCATTATAGGTGCCAGAGCAGCCGAAAATAGTGAGGGGGATATATCCGGTCAGGCTTTTATAGTGTTTGGAAGTGATAGTTTACCGAATGCCTTTGAATTAAGTACTTTGAATGAGCTGGAAAGTCCAACAGGGATAATCATCAATGGAATCAATAATGGTGATCTGGTCGGCAATTCCGTAAGCAATGCCGGCGATGTCAATGATGATGGTATCGATGATTTAATTATTGGTGCGAATAGGGCCAACGCAAATTCAGAAATTGATAGTGGTCAGTCTTATATCATCTATGGCGATATCGATTTACCTGGTGTTATTGAATTGAGTGCCTTGAATCAGCCTGGTGGTGATGTTAGTGGTGTACTGATCAACGGTTTTGCTGATGATTATCAATCAGGCATGGTGGTCAGTAATGCAGGTGATTTTAATGGTGATGGAATAGATGATGTCCTTATTAGCGCTCCAAGAGCAGGTATCCTTGATGTAGATGAAGGCATCTTCAGATTAAGAGCTGGAGAAAGTTATCTTATATTTGGCAGCACTGATATACCTGATGTTATTGAACTAAGTGCCATGGGCCAGCCTGATGATGATAATGGTGTTGTCATAAGGGGTGTGACAGCATTTGATTATTCAGGTAGATCGTTGAGTAACGCGGGTGATGTCAATCGTGATGGTACAGACGACATTATTATCGGCGCTTACGGTGCTGATGCGTCGAATGATAAACCAAATACCGGGCAAAGCTATGTGATTTTTGGCAATTGTTGCTTGCCCAAGATGCTTTATTTAAGCTCACTGAACCTGCCTGATTCACCCAGAGGTGTTTTTATCAATGGAATTGATGCCCGTGATAACTCTGGTTTGTTAGTTGGTAATGCAGGTGATGTTAATGAAGACAATATTGACGATTTTTTTATCGGCGCCACTTCTGCTGACCAGGAAAATATGAGTGACGCAGGTGAATCCTATGTTGTCTTTGGTATTAGTGAAGACTTACTTTTGCGTGACGGTTTCGAATAAGCCATATGCAGTACCACTGCAACAATAATACCCATTCTGGACAAATCCAGCCCGCTGAACCACCTTTAATTAAAGTTGTTTTAAAACTATTTCGCCAATACCAAACGAGACAAACATTGTTTGGGTGAATTCCCAGAATAACCGCAACACTTGAAAGTTAATCAAACAGAGCCAGTGCCGGTAGAATCGGAAGCTCTCACACGACGGATTCAAGTGTTATGACTATAACGTACCGACAACTGACTCTGGAACAACGATACCA
>JAJFKX010000053.1 GCA_021772985.1 Gammaproteobacteria bacterium | reverse complement strand
GTTTTTGACCAGTCTGTAATAAACGTACAGCTTCTAGTTTGAACTCACGGGTATATAGTGTTCGTTTCGACATCGGTTACTCCTTTGAGACAATATTGTCTCTTCTTTGGAGTGTCCGTTAAACTGAGGAGGTCCAGGGTGTCCATGTTCGTTTGCGACTCAGATAGCTAGTAATAAAAGGATATGCGTGAATGCCACCAGGAAAACCCAGTGAAATAGGGAAGTGATGTCAATCTCTGCTAGTCCGGATGGACGATTTCACGCGACGGTCGACGTTTGGGCTGAAGCCTTACCGCGCTTAATGAACGATCCAGTGTGGCGCCATCGGGTCCGAGTCTGCCGCGTACATCCATAGCCGCTGCACCCGGCCGTTCCAGGGCGGCAAGATTGAATTGAATATCTTCGCCGATGACCTTTCCCGATCCGGCCGCTATCCGCACACCCGACGGGCGATGAGTGTAAATATGCAACCCCTCTCGGCCGGTCGGAGCAGTGAAGATAAGCTGGGCGACATTGTAACGGTCCAAATGTGTAATTTGCCGCAACAATACGGCGGGCAGTGCGTTCGTCCGTGTCAGGGTTCGCCCGGTCTCCGGTCCATGGAAAGCGCTGTTCAGCACCAACACCCAGGTTCGAGGACCGCACTCAATTCTGTACATGGGGTGTACCAGATAGTCGATATCAAAACGGGTGCCGCTGATTTTGCTCAAAACTGCTTCACCGTCCGTTTCGCTCATTTCGCTAAAGGTAAATGAGCGGCTTCCGGCGGGTTCCAGCGACAAAAGCGTGCGTCTGTCTTGTTTGGGCAAGGTAGGTCCAGTCAATCCTAGTCGATGTTTGATTAATGCGGCGGCGAACATTGCCTGAGTTTTTAGGGCAGATGAGACACGGCGCCGGTTCGCTACCCGCTGGACAGCAGTCAGTGCCGGCTGCCCGCCAATGCGCCCCAGGGATTGCAAAATGCCGGATAGCACTGTTTCATTTCTGGTCGCCCTCAGCCGAGTTGCCAGCAGAGCCCGCGCGGTTTCCGTGCCGGTCCGTGCCAACGCGGTGGCGGCGTAGTATCTGAGCTGAGGGCTCTCATCAGTATCACCCAGGATAGCGTCTAATTGGTGGTGCCTGTCCCGGATCGCCGAATCCGCCAGCAGCGAAATGGCAATCTTGCGATCCGGTAGTGATCTGCTCCCACGTCCGCGTGCAACATCCTTCAGTGTTCGAGTTCCGGCCCTGGTTAAGGACGCCAGGTCTGCCGGTGGTTTAACCGTTGTCGTCATCTTGCTCTGCACTCCGGATACACGAAACAATGGCGTTTCATTACCTCAGCCTGATTGGTTTCCAATCGACCGCCATTAGGAAGTGATTCATGCATTAAATTGTGGGGGTCTCCGTGATGCCTGAGCCCCAGGTAGTGGGCGATTTCATGGGCCAGCGCCAGCGCCGTAATCTCCTCGGTGTGTTCCAGTGCAATGACGCAGCCGGTCATCTCGCCGAGTGACTGTTTATCACAGGAGCCATTGATGGCAGATCGCCCGACAGTGTCGCCGAGATAGGCGTGGACAAAAAACACATCGATAGCTTTATTGGGGAAACTCCAGTCTTCAGTCAGCGCCTCGGCCTCGGCATGATCGTCAATCACATAAAACGTATCGTTTGAGTTGATAAATAATTGGTTGATCTGCCCCAGTCGAAGGTCAACCAGGGCGAACAGAACCCGGGTCTGCTGAATGGCAAATTCGATTTTCTGCTCATAGCTGCCGAAGAACAAATCAGCCCCCACGCGAATGATATTGAGATCAATGGTGGGTTGCAGAAACTGGTTGACAATCCGAGCAAGTGAAATCGGATTATCGGTGATCTGGGCAGATGTCAGATCGCGAACAACTGCAATTCTGCTTTTGCCTGACCAATCCTGCCCATAGGCACACTCGACAGCATGGCGCAGAGATACCAGCACGGCTCAGCAGTTAATCCCGGGGCGAATCAGGCAGTGGGATTTCATTTTTGTTGCCTGAGACGCTGTCAAGCCTTCCCACCCGGGATTGCCCTGATCACCTGGAGACATCACATTATTGGGCTTCTCAGCGCAGGATGCCGGATCGTCATCACAATGCTCCAGGCCCAGGAAATGGCCGACCTCATGAGCCATAACGAATCCGACTATGCCGGTAAGGGAGACAACGGAGCCGCTCATATCGTCCTTGCCGTGTTTGTCACAACCATCGTTGCTGACATCAGATACACCCCTCACTATTAGGCCATCGTCCAACCATGAACTCAGTACCAGAAATACGTCATGACCATCGTTATCGGTAAGCCACTCGTCAACAAGCTCATGAGCTTCGCAATGTTCATCGATGATGTCGTGGCCCATGGCTTCGCTGATCAAAATCAGCGGATGAATCACCCGGCCAATGCCAATGCCGACACGGGCGTAAATTCCACGCATTTTGTACAGTGCTTTGTCGATGGTTTCAGCATGCTTATCGGTAAAATTGTCCGACCCCACGCGAATCAGGTTAAGGTGCAGATGAGGGCCACGCAGAAGCCCAATGTGATCGCGGAGAGAGACCCTGCCTCGGTCGATAACACCGCTCCAGCTGAATTTCGGGGCCACATAGCCTAGCAACCTGCGTTTCACTGAAAGGGTGCCGCTGAGCTTGGCACCCGGTGCTGAAAACGGGCTGTTAACAACGCAAGCGGCGACTTGGCGGATAGTTACCATAAGGGTTGCCGGGTTACTGAAGTGCCACCAGGATTTGTATAAGCCCTGTTCCATTGTCTATTGGTTCGAGCGCTTTCCCGAGGACCGTACCAAAGGCGTGTTTTGAGTCAGTCACGCACATTGCGTGTCCCGGGGTTGGTGAGGTGGTCAGCAGGTCGCCCACCTCAATCGGGCCATGGCTGGCGTCCACCTTGCAATACACTTTTCCGGTCAAGGCAATGGGTTTACGTTTCGGTTTGCCGGGATTCCGGCCCAGTACGATTCCTGGTTTCAAGCTGCCGGCGCCGGAAACAACGCCTGCAACGCGCTTGTCATAAGCACGTTCGCAGCGGTGCAATTTCCCCTCTGAACCAATCACTAAAACCGTACCGGCCTCCGCCTGCTCAGGGTGCTGAATATCGAAGTCTTCAGCACAGTCGGCATTTCGCAAAATAATATCGCCGGCATTCCCATCGAGGTGAATCGTCGACTCGTCCCGTGTCTTGTTATCACCACCGTCAGCAAATAAAAGCAGATCGCCATCCACACCATTCCCACCAAGCCATAAGTTTCCTGCTGAGCCATCCAGGTAAGCGCGGCGTTTTCCATCAGCTTTCAGGGTGAGCTGGCTCTTTTCACCGTTGAGGTGAATTGTGGCGTTTTCCAGGGATTCGTTATCCCCGGATTTCGAAAACAAAACCAAATCTCCGTCCGCATTGTTGCCGCCCAACCAAAGATTGCCCTCGTTTCCTTCCAGTCGGACCCGCTGTTTTCCAGTTGACGTGTTCATATGTAACTGCTGCTTTTGGGCGTCCAGGACAACCGTCAGCTTGTTCTGTTTGTTCCTAAGCCGGAGCTTACCGTCCTTGCCTGAGCCGCCAAGTCCGACTGACCCGCTGCCGCCATTCATGCGGATTCGACTGCCGACAGAGGAGATGTTGATGCCGCTGGCAGGTGGCTGCTCTGCTTTGATGACCACGCGCTTTTGACTTGCCCTGTCTTTAAGTACAAGTTGACCGTAGGATTGGCTTCCGCCCAGGATCATTTCGCTGGGCTTACCATTGTTATCTGCTGTTACGCGAACGGATGCCTTGCCGCCCTGATGCTTTAGGTATAACCGGCCATTGTGGGTTTTTCCGCCAGCGCTCACACTCGCCGCGCCCGGATTGAGAGTTACGGATTTTTCGGACCTGTTGGCGCTGGGAACCTGCAATGACACTTCGCCGGATTCGCCATCGAGAACAATACTTGTGTGGGAATTACTATTTTGGACTTCAACTTTGCCGGTAAATTTTTCAGCCATTATTCTTATCCATTTCAGTGATGTCAGCTTGTAATTCCTTCACGAGGTTTAGTAATCTGGTTTCTATACATTGCTGTGACACTCTGTTTTCAGTCCAATTATTAACCTGTAATGCTAAAAGAATACCAATCATTTTCAGAGCTATTCTTCAATAGCATATAGTAAGTACTTATTAAATTTATTTTCAGACCATAATTTTTATCTGATTTCCAGAAAGAACTTTATCAATGGCTCATTGGTTGGCCATAAGGAAGGCTAACAGTGTTGTATATGGAAAGTAGCTGGTGGCGACAATGCTTGCTCTTCAAAAAAGTTACAGCACCCTATCCCTAACTGCTTCGCGATATCTGCTCTGCTAACGTTATCCTTGCCCATGGACAAAACTTTTTTCGGTCGATTGAAGGCATTCGCACAAACTTAACATCCTTTGCCTTGGTTTCTATCCGGTCTTCGATGGTACTATCACGCACAGTTGTACCTACGAACTGGGTGGTTAATATGCGGCTGTTTTCATTTTCTCTGATCATATTCTTGGTTTTATTCAGCGCCTCCAGCTACGCGGAAGGTCGTAAAGCTGCGTCAGCTGACACCAACCGCACTGAGGACAAGTTGCCAGAGAGGAGTTTGGATGGTGAGCTTCTTTTTGATCGATTCAACCCGCAAACTGAATGTATCGTACAAAAAGAAGAAGTGCAGCAAGCCTGTGGTAATTTACCAGATCCCCAAGCGGTGGGGGCCTGCTTAGATTGTGCCGTGAACGCTCAGAATGCGTGTCTTTCCACTCAAGGTGCGGTCAATGTCGTTTCTGGCTGTAACCCGGAACATCCTTCTATAGCACACTCCCCCAATGCACCTCCCGCGGTCGAATGTCACGCCTTCAAGCTTGAGTGCGAGCTAGCGTGCTCAAGTCTCATCGGCGGAATGAACCCTCTTGAACTGACGCAAAAAAGCCTGTTCATTAGCGGCTGTCAAAATGCGTGTATTGGGGCACATAGTGAGTGCATTACGGGTATGACACATTTCTTTTCTAATGACTCCGGGCAGATATGTGAAAGTGCCGCACAACAATCCCGGTCAAACCGCGACGCCGAATGCGACGCGAACCAACCTGATGATCCTGCCGTCAGAGCACCGTGCCTGTATCATTCTTCCAACACCTACGGAGCGGATTCCGCTCGGTGCAGCGCAGGGTTCGCACCACGTAGCTTATTGTGAACGTCTTACTTTCCTATTTTTTTTAAGAACAAATGACCAGACTCCCATAACTTATGCTGGTGTCCTATTCATATGCAATCTAAAGACATGGGTGTCCATATCCTATCTTTTATTATTCAAGACTGTGTAATGCGGGTGCCTTGTAATACAAATCCCGCCCAATAGTTCGGATGCTGCCATTGCGAATGCTGCCTCATCCATTGTTGGGCCGATTGCAGGGCTTGTTCGGGTGCCTGATTTTGTTGCAACAGGTGAAAATAAAAACGCTCCATGAGCTGCGCAGTGGCGCGGTCGGACACTTTCCACAGACTTGAAATTACTTGCTGTACACCAGCGATTAAAAATGGGCGGCTTAGACTCATTAGTCCTTCACCTGCAATGGATTTGCCGATACCGGTTTCACAACCGCTCAGTACCACCAAACCGGCATTTAATTGCAGCCCGGCAATTTCCTGCGGGCGCAAATAACGAGGTGACTGAGCAGTATCAGGCGACATCATTAAGCCTGATAATCCCGGGACATCAGCATCGACAATGCCATGCGTGGCAAAATGGATTACATCATAATCACCTAAAGCCCCATTGGTCACAAACTCATGACTGGCTTGCGCACCTATTTTAAGTGTGGCGTTGATATGTTGTGATGAGTGAGCCATTGCTTTGATGGCAGCAGCTTCCAGCCTTGCGCCCGGTAGCTTATCGATATTGACCCCGGACTGAGCGATCGAACGTTGCGCCATTAAATTGGAAAATTCAATATCAGTACCGGCAAATGCTGATTGCGACTGATCTTGATTACCGACCAGTGGGTCGGCCAGCACCAGAATGTTATCCGTTGGCATTATGGTTTGCTTGCCTAGCCGGTTAAAAATCTGTGCTGATGGTATGTAAGTAACATTGTTATTTGCCATCAGCAACGTCTCTGATGATTGTGTTGTCTCCAGAGGTAGCAGACCAAAGGGGATCAGTTGTAAGTCACCATCGGCCACAACAACCAACTGACGCTCACCAATACTGTCTTTGGCTGGCTGTAGCACCATGTCACTTAACTGAGCGGCGATATAAGCAATCCGGCTGGGCGATTGCCGGTGATCACGCAGGGTTTGCGTTAAAGCACTGGCAATGGCATTGATCTGCCCTGCATCTGGCAATGCGTAATAGCTTATACCTTCCTGATTAATGACCCATAAATGGCTGCGTTGTTCTCCGAGATAATAGCTGAGCATGGCGGTATCAGCGCCAAGTTGCTCTTGCAATGCCTGAATATCAACGGGTGCAGTATTTGTAGCCAAATGTATTTCGGAATTATCGGCCTGGCGGATTAAGTCCAGCAAGGTGCGGGCACGGATTTGTTCGTTGACCAACCACGCTTGCTGCATTTCGCCTGCATCTACCAACAGATTGATATAGCGTTCATAGGCACTGCGGCGGCTGGCGACAAAACTGGTTTGAATATCTGCCGATGAAGCTCGTCCACGGATGCGGCCAGCCAATTCGATCGCGGCCTTGGCACTATCGAGTGCCGCAATGCCCGACTGCGCCTGCGATAGAGCAGTGAGGGTATCCAGTTCAAATAATTCATCGGATACGGCGCGGTGGCCCTGCAAAGCGGTTTGCAATTCAGCTTCGGCCTGATCTGTTTGGCCTTCGGATAATAATAACTGGCCCAAGCTTGAGCGCGCACGGGCGGCTTCGCGGATGTTGTCGAGATTAGTAAGTGTTTGTATGGAATGATGTTGATTATTTAAGGCTTGCTTATGCTGGCCAATTTCATACAACAACATGCCATGCTTACTGGCGACCACTGCAGCGGAACCCGGCTGGTCACTATTAGCAAAACTGGTATAGGCTTCAGTGAATTGGTTATCGGCGATAATGATATTGCCGAGTTTCCAATTGGAGATCGCCATCTGTGTCAATGTATTGGCGCGTTGCCGCTGATTTTCGACGTTCAACTCCAGAGTTTGTTGATAAAACTCTAATGCTTGGAAATGCTCACCAATGCTGGCATATACATTGCCAAGACCTGTGAGTGTCTCGCCCACCCAATAGTTGTTATTTAACAGTTGATAAGCGATCAATGCGCTTTCTAAATTTTGTAGGGCTGGCTCTAACCGACCTTGCTGCTGATACATTTTCCCCAGATTTAGTTCAGACAGAGCCACGCGCATATTGTCATTATTAGAACGCGCCAACCTAATAGCTTTTTGCCAAAATACCTCGGCTTGATCAACGTCACCTAATGAGGTCCTTGCAAGAGCCAAGTTATTGAGTGTATTGGCCATTTCGGATAAGTCGCCGGAAGTGGCTAATTGCTCAACACTCAAGCGAAGGATTTGGTCAAGTGATAAATCATTGCGCCCTGTAAACATACGTAATGCTTGCATGTAGGCATTGCTTGCTGCTTGATATTCGTCGAGTTGCCAATAGGCAGTTGCAATATTATTAAATGCTCGTGCTCGAAAAAAATAATCAACGCCAGAAGCGCGTAGTCGCAAGTCTTCATTAAAGTGCGATATGGCTTCATCATGCTGGCCTAACCCCAATGCGATCAAGCCTAACGCATTGTTTGCAGCAGCCATTCCGCGGGTATTATTTAATGCCTGGAAAGCGGAAAGAGAATTCTGATTACTCTTTCTAGCCTCAGTAAGCATTCCCATGTGCCGATAAGTTACACCCAGTTCAAACTCAATGTCTGCTTTCCACTCATCAAACACAGTGCCTCTTAATGATGCCAAAGCATCATTGTAGGCTGCCACAGCATTTTCATGTGCTCGTTCGCCATTGGCATGGGTTGCATGGAGGTTCCCTGCGATAGCAAGTTCGTCTAAACCCTGCCTTATCTTTCTATCTGATCGGGTAAAAGTGTTGGGATACAACCATTTGATAGTAACGCTACCATTTTGATGACGTTCCATATTCTGGATAGCAACACTGACGGCATGGTTACCTTTCTTGTCTATCAGCGCTAATACATAACGTCCTTCTGGCCCCCGCCATGTTGCTGATTCACTGGTTCTATTTTCATGAACGTCAAATGCGCTGGACAGCGTATCAATCCCGACATTTTGCACTTGTAAAAAACTTGGCTTATTGTCCGGTACCGTTAGTGTCCAGGTTTCACCTGATTTGATAAGTTGAGTATCCTGATCCGCAAGCGGCGCTGTGGCCGCTTGCGATGCCATAAAACAAAGTGACCCGATGGCCAGTGATGTTCTTCTGATCACGGAAACTACTATTTTGAACCCATCCTTGTCCATCAATTCATCCTTGTTACTTACAGTTTAATCGCCGTCAATCGTTTGCCCGCCGCTGCCACTAGCTGAACCATCGTCACCCCGGCCAGCAATCCCGCATATCACGTTGGGATTGTCCAGTTCTCTTGTCAGCCAGCTTACCGCCCTAATGTTCGGGTCCGTGATCGTCTGTAATTCAAATTCCAGCTGTTTGGCGACATTATCTACTGATTCCCAAAAGTTGCAGCGCAATACCTGCCTGCCATCCGCGTCCTTTGCCAGATAACCATTGCCAGGACACAGCCTGTAGCGTGTTGCCTGACTGGCCGGTGCGTTAGGGTCGGCATCTGCCGGTTCCTCATAAAAATCAATGCTCCAGCGGTCTGTCTGATTATCGCACTGAATATCAATGGCATCATCCGTCTTTATATTGATGCTGCCACCCAAATCGCAGACATTACCGATAATCCAGACGCCGGAATAACCGGCATTACAGGCGTTGCTTGTTGCTATATCCATATAACCTTGCGCCTTCACAGTCTCCAGACCAACACTGCCGATTAGCAGTACGGCCAGTATCCACATCACAGGAAGCCGGTTAAGTTGTTTACTCATTGAGGTACATGTTTTCATCGTCAAATCCTTCTACTGGTTTAGGGAATGGATATTGACGCGCAAGCAAAACCTCTGCCACTTCCTTGTTACTGCTGAAATTGAACCCGGCAAAACGCTAGCGAAGTAAGTCAGTCAGCCGATACCGAAATCACCAAGTGACCGCTGTTTGGCGGTCTGTGGTTATAACAATGTATCCAGCTCAAACCTCCTTGCGCGGTCAATCTTGCTTGATGAACCGGCATTTTGCCCGCCCATCTCAATCTCAACTGGGGAGTTTTCCCCCAAGCAATAGTTGCTCCAGCACCCAACGTGCTACATATATAATGCTACTAGGTTGCTGTTTCTCCCATGAGCCGGGTCGAAAAACCGCGCAAGGGCAGTTTTCCAGGTGGTCGGATTTCAAACCAAAATAAATAAGGTCAGTGTATTTTCAAGAAAAAGCACTGGTGTAAAAGAACTATCCTATCCCCCCGCAGGGGTGGATGATTTTACCGGACACACCACAAAATCAAGCCGATCTGCTCACCTGTTCAAGGGCACGTTCGTTCGCTTGCTCCCTCTCTCGTTAAAGCAAGGGTTTTCAACCCCTGCAGGGGGGTTAAGCAAGAGAAAAGGAGCAAGAGCCATGCAATGAAATAGATACGGACATCTTGAATCTCTTCAGAGTAACGGACACTCCAAAGCAGAGACAATATTGTTTCCAAGGAGTAAACCATGTCGAAACGAGCACAATATACCCGTGAATTCAAACTAGAAGCGGTGCGTTTACTACAGGCTGGTCAAAAGCCAGCGTCTGAATTAGTAGCAACATGGGTGCCCATGTTCCGGTTAGAATACCCACCGCACGCAACGACCGATACAGTGGAGCCGATAACGACACCAGAGACGAACGGGCAACGGGATAATTTAATTCATTAACAACAGCGTATAGCATAAGCTGAGGCAAGTGACTTAGGTATCAGTAAAAGCTGTGAAATGTTGTAGGATATGGGTCATGGGTTTTGCCTGGAGCTCCTCAGTTTAACGGACACTCCAAAGAAGAGACAATATTGTCTCAAAGGAGTAACCGATGTCGAAACGAACACTATATACCCGTGAGTTCAAACTAGAAGCTGTACGTTTATTACAGACTGGTCAAAAACC
>JAJFKX010000052.1 GCA_021772985.1 Gammaproteobacteria bacterium | reverse complement strand
TGGTAGTGAGTTCATACCCAGGTCTTCAAGGAACAAATAAAGCAGCCCATCCATTTGATCGAGTGGAGCAAGATCAACCCCCAAA
The DNA here is from genome assembly GCA_021772985.1 of Gammaproteobacteria bacterium. Classification (GTDB taxonomy): domain Bacteria; phylum Pseudomonadota; class Gammaproteobacteria; order Xanthomonadales; family Wenzhouxiangellaceae; genus JAJFKX01. The sequence continues at coordinate 41,293 of JAJFKX010000052.1, read as the reverse complement.
TTACCCGAGACGTCCAAATGCTCCAGATCTTGTAAATCCTGTAATGGTGAAATATCGGTGATGTTGTGTGCTGGTGCTATAAATGTCCGTAACCCACTGAAGTGCACGGCCTCGGTAAGGCTGGTCAATACCAGGGCATTACCAGTGCAATCCAGATTCTCTATATCTTCCAGCAATTGTGTACCGATGTAGCCATTGGCGTAAACACAATCACCCAGCGCATCGTTGGTGCCATTTAAACTACCATCCGGGCCAAAGGTATCCTCGATTTCAGATGTCGGGCTGAGATCAGCACCATCACCACCACCCCAGCCGCCTTTCAGGCCACTTCCACCACCTCGAATAGCTGTATCACTGGTATTGCCAAGCGCAGCACTCTTGGCAGGATCAACAGGTTCCGACTCAGTTTGTTCCACCTCCACGTACACCGGCCGTACATACACCGTATAAAAACCTGGGTCACGCCGCCGGAAACGTATCCGCCGCTTCAGCTTTTCCGTTCCATCGGCCAGCAGTGTCTTGGTAATTACATGGTGTTCATAGGTACCGTCGTCACGGGCCAAAAACACCTCGTAACTATCCAGTTCGTATAAATCCCGAATTTCACGCGGCAAGCGTACCGGCTTGCGCCATTTAACTTTAAAACTGGGCCGGATCCGGCCCTCTCTGGTAATAATTTCTACGTCACGAACCGTTGGGAATATTGGGTTTTCACCATCCTTTGGCGGGCTGCAGTCACTGCAGGTACCGGCATCCAGCTGTTGCCCGTCAGCCAATGGTAACGGCTGTGCCAGCAACCAATCACGGAATGCCTGCTCCAAAGCAGACATATCCAGATGGCCATGCTCGGCTATCACATCGACAACAATCTGATTTTGTACTGATAACGGAATCTGATCTTCAGGCAGGAATTGGGCGGTACCGAGATGACAGTAGAGCACTGCTGCGGCAATCACAGCCGAACGAATAATACAAAACATGTACGTTACCACCTTAAATTATCGGGCCCCGATACGTACATCCCTTGAACAACCGTCAGCCAGCTTTGCTTAAAAAAGTGCCTGCACATCCGTGCAAGCACTCCAACTCTACTTAAACATGACTTTGTTGTTATTTGAACACTGGGTTCATTGGTGTCGGGTACTATTTACCCGCATTTACCGGAATATTACAAGCCCTAATCAGCGCATCGCGACGATTGCTTACAACCCATCGAGCGATTTTCTTACAAATATCAAAGATAAATAAGTAAAAACGCTACTCGCCTGGCATTCCCTTTATTTTGTTTGGGGCGGATTTGGTTATCCCAGATTTTTTGATCAGGGTTGTCATACGCATCTGCATGGCCACATTGCAGCCATGCAGAAACACCTATAAAACTATTCGCCCAACGCAGTCATCAATGCTGGAACATCATTATCCGTGAGCATTGTATTGAAACCGGAAACCTCGCCAGCAAAAAAATCATCCAGCACTTGCATGGCTTGCTGGTATTCTCCAGTGATTGAAGCCAGGTAATTCTGTTGCGCTTCGCTGGGCGCTTGGAACTGACCGCCAACGGTTCCACTCAAATTCCCCAACCGTTCCACCAACATCGGCGACTGGCTCCAGATGGGTTTGCCTTCCACCCGGGATATATTCCCGATCTGCTCATCGATAGCTTCAGCAAACACTTTCCAGGCGTCTTTAACATCATCCGGCAGTTCGCGTTTTACCGATTTCAGCTCGCTCTGTCTTTCACCCAACTGCAGCTTGATAGCATCCAGCAGACGTAATTTATCGTTGACTTCAGACAACATCCCGTTGACTTGATCGGCTGCATCATACTCTGCCTGCAACCCGACTGTGGTCACTTCCAAGGCAGGGTCCATCAACACATTAATGGTCTGTGTATAGGTGGCTTCATTAACCGTCAAACGCGCCGTGTATTGACCGGGTAACACTTGCGAACCAGTGGTCGGCCCACCAAACAAACCGCCACTTTCATTATCAGTACGGTAACGTGGCGGATCGATATTCAAATCCCAGGCAATCCGGTTCATGCCTTTGGCTTTGGGGGCATCTTTGATAGTCCGGATAAGTTCTCCGTCACTATCCAGAATTTCCAGTTTCAGCCATTCATCTTCAGCCGCTGCTTCGTCACCTTCTTCGGGCTCTGGAACTTCGTTCAGCGCATAAGTTAATAAGGCACCATAGGCAGGATTCGGCGTAACCCAGCGGTGGTCACCTTCACCGTAGCGGGTAAAGCTGCGGGCATACCGGTAGCTGTCACGTACCGGGAACAAATGGGCATCGCTGTCAGCAACAGCATCACTCCATTGCTGTACCGGTGTGACATCATCCAGCATCCAGATCGCCCGGCCATGTGTCCCCAGCAACAAGTCGTTGCGGCGTGGATGTTGCACAATATCGTGGATGGCAACAGTGGGCAGGTTTTTCATATCCAGTTCCTGCCAGTTGTCACCTCGGTCATGCGATACAAACAGACCAAACTCAGTGCCGGCATACAACACATCCGGGTTGCGCAAATCCTCACGCACCACCCATACCCAGGCATTGTCGGGCAGTCCATCGGTTATCCGGGTCCAACTGCGACCAAAATTATTGGTGCGGAAAATGTGTGCCCGGAAATCATCAAACATATGTCGATCGAAAGATACATAAGCCACACCGGCATCGGTTTGGGACGGTTCAATATGCGAAACCGGGGAAAACTCGGCAATTCCGGAAGGGCGTCCCAACTTGTTCCAGTTGTCACCGCCATCGCGGCTGAGCTGGATATTGCCGTCATCAGTTCCTGCCCAAAGAATATCGGCAGTATGTGGCGATTCTGCCAGGCTGATAATGGTGGTATGCCATTCCGCCACGGTATTTTCATACCAGGCAGGGCCACCTGCAGCGCCTTGTTTATCTGGATCATTGGTGGTTAAATCCGGGCTGATCTGTTCCCAGGCATCACCAAAATCAGTGGTTTTAAACACCACATTGCCACCAAAATAAACAGTTAGCGGGTTATGTGGTGATTGGATAATCGGGCTGTTCCAGTTAAACCGGAATTCCAGATCTTCTACCGGCCCACCATCATTGCGCCGGGTTTGCGGATTGATATCCAGTTGCTGGCGATTGGCCAGGTTGGTACGGAAAATCGCCCCACCCTGGGCTTCACTGATAAAGATGTTTTCATCCGTCGGGTGCGGCACTACCCAATAGGCGTCACCAAAGCTGAACATATGCCAGTCATCGGTATACACCCCGGCAAACTCGCGGCTGCGGGAAGGCCCGATCCAGGTGCCGTTATCCTGTAAACCGCCACCCAGACGATAAAATGGGCCGGAGCCGTTTTCTGCAAAAATCTGATAGAACTGACCAATCGGCAAAGTTCGCGCCGGTGTCCAGTTTTCGCCATGATTGATTGAAAACGCAACGCCACCATCCTGGCCGACCCACATCCGTTCGGCGTTGCCTGGATCTATCCACATCGAATGAAAATCAATATGGATGCTGGGCGCGATACGCTCCCAGGTCTTGCCGCCGTCGATGCTGCGCTGCAGCAGACTGGACACTGCATATAAGCGGTTTTCATCCGCCGGATCAACCCGCATGTCGGTGTAATACAAACCGCGTGAAACAATCCCAACCTCATCGGTCACCTTGCTGAAGGTCTCACCGCGATCATCAGAACGAAACAGGGTACCCTCGTTCGATTCAGCTATCACATACACAACATCGGGGTTGCTGGGCGCTATTTTGACACCGATCCGGCCGATCAAATTGGGTAAGCCGTTTTCAATTTTTTTCCAGCTAAGCCCACCGTCAATTGACTTGAATACACCACCCATTTCGCTGCCGGAGCGGTGCGTCCAGGGCTTGCGTTCAAAGTGCCACATGCCGGCAAATAAAATATTCGGATTGCCAGGGTCAATATCCATATCGGAGACGCCGTGATATTCATCAATATAAAGCGTTTTATCCCAACTTTGCCCGCCATCACTGGAGCGAAAAACACCGCGTGCTTCACTGGGCGCGTAAATGCTGCCCAAAGCACCGACAAACACCGTATCCTGATCCTGACTGGAAACCAGCACCCGCGAAATATGCCGGGTATCTTCCAAACCAAGGAAAGACCAGTTAGAGCCACCATCGGTGGTTCGATAAACCCCGCGGCCAACGGATACTGAATTGCGCACATTGGATTCACCGGTACCTGCATATATAACATCAGGGTTATTCGGCGCCATTCCCAGATCACCGATAGAAGCCACTTGCTGATCATCGAAAATGGGCTCGAAGGTCATTCCACCATTGGTGGTTTTCCAGATGCCGCCTGAAGCGGTACCCACATAGACCACATTGGGGTCACCGGCCACCCCTTCGACATCAGCTACCCGGCCACTCATATTGACCGGGCCCATGGCACGCCATTCAAGATTGGCAAAAGGATCGTTGTCATCATCGCCCTGCGCAAAAACGTTCACGCTCAAGCAGATAATCCACAGTATGAGCAAGGATTGCGGCAGGCTGGTTCGGCCGTTAAATGGAAATGTACGCATGATCACTCCCCGTGATAGTGGTGTTATGTTTGGCCCGCAAATTTACCACAATCAGTTGGGTGTGCACGCTAATGGTTGCCCAGATCGGCCTGTACGACTTTTTTCTGCGATCAGCGGCGGAACCCACAAAAATGAATGCCGGGCAACCGCATATCTCATATAGAAAAATCTCAGACCGTAGGAGCCGATTTTATCGGCGATCAGACTTGGTCATATCGCCGATAAAATCGGCTCCTACAACCCCAGTTCTAAACCGGCGTGATCGGTTTACTGCTGCGCAGCAAACCAGACCCGCATCAGATTACCACCCAGAATCTTTTCAATATCAGCTTCACTGCAACCGGCTTCCAGCAATGCCGCAATCAAATTCGGGTATTGCGAAACATCTTTCAGATCCTCCGGCAATGAATCGCCAACCCCATCAAAATCCGAACCCAGGCCTACGTATTCAACACCTACTAATTTAATAATATGCTGGATGTGGGCAACCACATCAGCAAGTTTGGCGAACGGGAATGGGTGCTGCTCCGGGTAGTTATCATTAAACTCGGTAACTGCTTCACTGTCCTCAGCAAGGTCATGTTCCTGGATAAATGCATCTCGTGCCGCCGCAAAGTCGTCATACCAGCCGTTGGCTTCCGCTGTCAAAAAACTGGAACCAAAATTTATCTGCACCACCCCCTTATTTTGGGCGATGCCTTTGATCAACTCATCACTTAAATTTCGCTCGAAACCAGGGGTGAAATGGCGGGCGGAGGAATGGGTTGCCACTACCGGATCTTGAGTCACCGCCAGCACATCTTGAATGGCTTTGTCACTTAAATGCGATACATCGATCAGCATTGCCAGTCGGTTCATTTCCGCAACCACCTGGCGGCCAAAATCACTTAAGCCATTGTTCGGGCGCGCTTCATCGTAGGAAGAATCGGAAATTGCATTGCTCAGACTGTGCGCCAGGGTGACATAACGTATTCCACGTTGATGAAAAAACTGTACATCTTCCAGAGTGCGGATCGGCGATCCATTTTCCATTCCCAGCGCCAATGCAATACGACCGGATGACACTGCTGAGGCCACCTGCTGCGGCTCATGCACTATGGCAAATTTATCCGGAGCCCTGGCTGCCAGTGCTTCAACACCATCAATCAACAGGTTGGCAAGTTGCCAATGCCCGCCCGGCTCGTCATACGCTGCTGGTGTATAGATCGACATAAACACCAGGTCCAACCCACCTGCTTTGGCCCGAGGAAAATCAAAATCCCCCCCCTCGGTAGCTTGAGTGACATCCTGCCAGCCATCCTGCAAGCGATAAGGGACATCGATATGGGTATCAGCAATCAGATACGTGTGCGCCAGCTCCTGGGCTTTTTCAGAATTATCAGCCAGCAGCGGCAAACTGAGCATGGCAACGGTAAACAAAGTCACTGCTGCCCGGACCGGCATTACGTTGATTTTTGACATGGGCCTTCCACCAAAGTGTTTCTTAAATGCTTCATCAGCAGTGGATTGTAGGTGGCCTGCCTGGAGATTGCACGCCGGATCCAGAATTACTGGCAGTTCTGCTTAAAATCGATGTTCAATCTCAACCGCGGCATTAATTCCCGCAGCATCAATGCCTGAACCGTGCTCCCGATAACCGTTGTCAGTGATATTTTCCAGCCGCAACCTAATATCCAGCCTCGGATTGGGTGACCAGGTGGCATGCATATTCAAAGTGACAAAGCCGGGAGTACCGTTGGGGTTGATGCGTGAGTCCCGGATGTCCCGGTCGCTTAACCGGTTTTGATCGGCAGCGGCAAAAATGTAGGGTTCAAAACGCCATTGCCTGTTAGGTTGCCAAACCACTCCCAACCTGCCATTCAATGGTGGAGTGCGATCGCCCGGTGTACTTTCACCATCGATTGCGTTTTCGGTGGCGCGTACATAATTGAACACTGCATTGACTGTCCAGTCAGAGGCTACAAACCAATCCAGGCCTGCTTCCACCCCATAAAACTCTGCACTGTTGAGGTTGGCGGATTGGACCACCAAGCGACCCGAATCAGTGACCTCACCGGTTAATACAGAAGTGATCAGATCACTGGCATCTGAATAGTACACAAACACTTCACTGGCCAGCGTATCGTTCTGAAAACGCCAGCCCAGGTCATAGGTCCAGATTTGTTCCGGACCAAGATTATCACTGGCTATATTGAAGCGATTACCCGGCCGTTCGCCCAAGGTGCCCAGGTCAAAAATATTGGGTGCCCGGAAACCGCGACTGATTCCGGTTACCAACCGGTGTTGATCATTCAAGGACCAGATAAACGACAAATTACCAGTCAAATCATCCGGGCTGATATTGGCTGCCGGGGTGCCAAAATTAGGCGCCAGCTTGATGTCATAAAAGCTATACCGGAATCCAAAGTCAGTGCGCAGCCAAGGCAACAGCTGCCATTCATCATGTACGTATATTGCAAAACTGTTGAATTCAGAACCATCTGGAAAACGGGCAGCTACCTGATTGAACTCCCCGCTATCCAGGTTTGTTTCAAACCGGGTGCTGCGAACTTTGTCCAGGTAAGCTTCAAAACCATAAGTCAGCAAATGCTCACCCAGACGTTTATCAAGTTCCAGAGTAGCGCCGAACAATTCACTTTCATTGCGCTCGCGCCGCTCAATCGGATCGCCGGTATCACGTGCGCGCCGGTCATCTTTGATCTGCTGCCAGCCAAGCTGCAATACAAACCGGTCAGCCAGTGCAAACGGCTGCACCCGCTCATAGCGCACCTTGCCGAACAGTCGGTTATTGGGTTCGAACTGAAACGTCTCTGATGCAGGTTCAGTTTGACCAAAACCCACCACCAACTCATCCACCCGCGGGGTATTGGGCTGGTTCAGGTATTGTAAATCGACTGTCAGCTCATCAACTGTAGTTGGTTGCCAGACCCAGGTGGCGCTGCCGGCACGCGCACTGTAATCCGACGGCCTGATACGTTCGCCAAACCCGGTTCTTCGATTTCCCACATCCTGATAGGTTGCTGATAATTTGAGCGCTGAGTCGCCCCATCCACCTACCAGTTCCGCATGCCCCAGCAGTTCGTTGTTGGCACTGGCATAACGCCCGACAATGCGTCCCTCATGCCATACTTCTGCGCCGCTGCGTGGTTCGGGCCTGCGGGTCAGCAGCTGTACCGCACCACCCAGCGCGTCACTGCCATACAAGGTAGAGGCCGGCCCGCGAACCACTTCCACTGCGTCCACATTCAACGGGTCGACCAGCGCAAAATATTGGCTGGGAGCATTCCGGAAAAAAGCATTATTCAATCGAAACCCATCCACCAGATGCAGTACTTCCGAGCCTTTCAAACCCCGCACAATGGGTATTCCCTGTCCTGGCGTAGTCTGTTGTACAAATACGCCGGGGGTACCGCGCAATGCATCTGTGACAATCGCCGCGCCGATACTGCGCAGATCTTCACCGGTAACCAGGGTTGTAGGTCTGCTGGTCTCCAGCAATGCCTGTTCCTGGCGACCGGCTGTTACCACCAGTCGTTCCATCGCCCGGGCGGGTGCTTCATGCTGTTGTGCTTGATCAACCTGGCCAGCGTTCTCCGGTTGCTCATCCGTGACTTCTTCCGGCGCTGTTTGCGCTAATGCCAACTGCCCTGAAAACAGCAGCATTAAGCCAAACCAGCTTGATGGATAACATTTCATTGATATCTGGTAATCCTTTTTCTAAGCTCAAATGCAGCGCGACATACTACTGTCATTGCAGGCAACTGTCATGTGTCTATTTCCGTTACAATGACAAAAAACCCACAGCCACAGGATCAGTTATGACCATTGCTTACTGGTGCGTCTTCGCAGCTGCGGTGATGCCCTATATTTTTACCGGCATCGCCAAGGCCGGTACCGGACAACGTTACGATAACCAAAAACCTCGTGAGTTCCTTGAATCTGTCAGCGGTTATCACCAGCGCGCGCACTGGGCGCAACTTAATGCCTTCGAGGCTTTCCCAGCATTTGCTGCAGCAGTCATCATTGCGCAGCAACTTATGCTGGATCAGCAAACGATTAATATCTATGCGCTAAGCTTTATTGGCGCCCGGATTGTTTACGGCATATGCTATTTGTTTGGCTGGGCAGGGATGCGTTCGCTATTCTGGTTCCTGGGCTTAGCCTGTGTGCTGGGATTGTTTATCACCACCGGCGTCAACGCTTAAAACGAGTCGCATTTGACGACTCCAAAGCGTGCCGCTAACGTAGTCAATATTAACCACGGATAATCATCATGAGCATGAGAATAACCTTTGACCTGTCAGAATCTGATCTGACACACTTCAAACAAGCAATGACCAAGGCCAGCGGTGCAATGAAGTCGTTGTCACCTGACGTCATTTTGTCACAGGCAAAAAGTGTACTGAAAGAGGTCGATAACACCAAGGCTCCTGATTTTATCAGTGAGCGCATAGCCAAACTCGGTACTTTGATCGCGATGCTGGAAGATCAGGGCTGGGATTTGGAACAACCGGAACGTGGCCGGGTACTGAGTGCTCTGGCGTATTTCGCTGATCCTGAAGACTTGATTCCGGACAATATTCCTGGCCTTGGCTATCTGGATGATGCCATCATGATTGAACTGATCTGCCGTCAGCTCAAGCATGAAATGGAGGCCTATCACGACTTTTGTGTATTCCGGGATGCGGAAGCCACCCGCCGTGGTGAGCAGGTGGATGCCATGGACAAAACGGAATGGATGAATGGACGCCGTAAAGAACTGCATTCAAGAATGCGCCGTCGCCGTCGCAACCGTGGTTCGCGTAGCAGCTCGCGCAGTTCCGGATCTTCTGTATCAGGGTTCTCGTTATTTAAGTAACACAAACCAATAACATCTTCCTCTCCCAACTGTGGGGGAGGAAAAAGCTATTGAGCCTGCAGCAACATTTCCACATGCAGGATTCCGTCCTCATCGTAAGGATTCCCTACTGCAGTAAATCCACAAGCCTGATATAAAGATTGCAGATGTGCCTGTGCTCCAATTCGGATATCAGTTCCCGGATACAGTTGTTGGGTACATTTGATGCTCTGATCAATCAGCCATCGGCCATACCCTTTCCCACGCCATTGTTCACTGGTCAGAACCCTGCCAATGGCAGCTTCCGGAAATACCACTGCTGGCGGCAGGATGCGCGCGTAGGCGACCAATGCGGGCGTGGCATCACTCACCATTAGATGCATAGCAGCCTGATCCAGGCCATCCAGGTCCTGATAAATGCACTGCTGCTCAAGCACAAATACCGCTGAGCGCAATTGTAATAAGGCGTACAACTGCTGACTTGGCAGTTGCTCGAACGACACTAACCGCAACTGAATATCATCGGGTGTTTTGTACATTGATTTTTCACTCAGCGGCAATGCCGCTAAGATAACGCTTTTAATCCAATTGTCCAGGTCCCGTAATATGAAAACGAGCAGCAAAGCGACCAAGTACAATAACAACCCAACGGCATACGTAAGCACTTCACCGATTCATGGACGCGGCCTGTTTGCACGCGATAACATAAAAGAAGGGGACTACATCGGCACTTATGAGGGCAAGCCCACCAATGCGGATGGTATGCATGTGCTGTGGTTGCTGGATGAAGAACTTGATCAATGGGACGGCATAGACGGTAGCAACGAAATGCGTTTTCTCAATCATTCTGGCAACCCCAACGCCGACTTCTGGGATGCCGATTTATATGCGCTGCGCAATATCATTAAAGATGAAGAAATCACCTTTGATTACAAATGGGAAGAATCTGAATGAGCCATAACAATCCATTCACTGTAACCAGCTGGAATGTTAATTCCTTAAACGTACGCTTACCGCATGTACTGCAATGGCTGGAAACCAACCCGGTCGATGTTTTGGGTTTGCAGGAAACCAAGATGACCGATGAAAAATTCCCTGAAGAAGCAATACACCAGGCCGGTTATCAGGTCGCTTTCAGCGGGCAACCGACTTATAACGGTGTGGCTTTGTTAAGTAAAACACCGGCCGAAGAGATTATCACCGACCCTCCGGATGTTAGCGATGAACATCGTCGCATTATTGCCGGCACGGTAAATGGCGTCAGGGTCATCAATTTATATGTGGTCAACGGCAAAGCGGTTGGCGATGAAAAGTACGACTACAAGCTGGATTGGCTTAACCGGGTCAGCAATTGGATTGAAGACGAAACAAAACAGTACGAACACCTGGTGATTATGGGCGATTTCAATATTGCCCCGGCTGATGCAGATATCCATGACCCGGATGCCTGGCGGGATCAGATTTTATGCTCTGCAGCGGAACGCTCTGCATTACAGCGGCTGCTGGACATGGGGTACATTGATACCTTTCGTCAATTTGAACAGGAACCGGAAACCTATAGCTGGTGGGATTATCGACAGGCCGCATTCCGCCGAAATATGGGTTTGAGAATTGATCTGGTACTGGCCTCGGCTGCACTGGCTCCAAAATGTGTCAGCAGTATCGTCGACAAAGAACCGCGCCGCTGGGAACGACCTTCCGATCATGCACCGGTGGTTGCCAGCTTTTCTCTCTAGCTCGTATATTGGTAGTGGGTCAATTTGAAGTTGACCCACTACCTGGATATGTACAATGATTCAATTAGCGTATGAAAGTAAGGGAAATGTTTAGATAATGAATAAAAGGACATTATAGGGCTTAGCGGGGACACTGATCTATTTGGTGCTGCTTGTGTATTACATATGGATCAACTGGTCTGACATGTCGATAATGAAGCCGGTTGAATTGAGTGATTTTGTAGCCGACACCATATCATCACTGGCCTTTTTTTGGCTGATAATTGGTTATTTCCAACAAAACGAAAAGCTTAAAACACAGTAACAAAGCACTACAGCAGCAAGCCATTGAACTACATCAAGCTGTTGAGCAACACAAGCAGCAGGTGACTGCTACACGTGAGATGAATGATCAAAATCGAATTCAGTATGAGCAAACCAAAAAAACGGATGAATTCGCTGCAAGACCAATATTCAAATCTGGTGGTGGCGGCACACCGGGTGATGACGACAAATTAATTAGAACGGGAATCACTAACATTGGCATGACTGGATACGAAGTAAAAGCTAAAACTCATAATACAGATGTTCAATTTGTAAGCCCGCTTATAGTGCCAAAGATAGAAGGATCAGAGAACATATTTTTTGACCTTAGATGTGAATCGGGCGGTATCATTGGGGAATTTCCGTTTGAGTTCACAATCGAATATACCGATATTTTGGGAAATCGACACAACCAAGAATTTAATTATATTGGGCTACACCAATTCGTCGAACTAGAGTAATTTAGGGTCGTGCATAAGTTAAGTTGCAGGCAATCCCGGTTTAATGGGTGAGCACAGTTTACTGAGGGTTCGGGCAAAAGCCTGCCCTCTCACACCACCACCTGTGGCGCACGTCGCAGTAACCCGGACCGGATGTACCCCTTTAAATTTAAGCCAGTATTAGCCTTGCGGCTGCCAGGCCTGCATCCCGCCTTCCAGATTAAATACTTCGGTAAACCCCATTTTACGAAAATGCTCCGCTGCCCCACGGCTGCTGTTGCCGACATTACAGACAAATACCATGGCCGTATCTGTCGGCCGGTTTTGCAATTCTGCCAGGGTGTCTCGGTCCAGCACCATGGCTCCGGTGATCGGTGCAACAATCGACCGATCCTGCTCGCTGCGCACATCAATGATCAATGGCGCACTACCCTTTTCAATGGCCTGCTTTAATTCCTCAGCCTGCATGGGTTTGACTGGCGCAGGCGCAGCCGGCAAGGTCACATCCAAACCACTGCCATCCAACGCCTCAGCCCAGTCAAGCACTGCTCCACGTGCCCGTTGTGCTGACTGCAGGTCAAATAACAGGGTGATACCGTTGGATGAAGCGCTGATCTCATTACCCACAGCAGGCTGTAAACCAAACTGCGGCTGCCAATTGGCATCAATGCTCATATGCAATGCCAGACCTGTATGTTCCTGCATGCCAGCTTTGATTTTTTCAGCGGCCAGGTCTGAAATGGTTATTTCCGGTGGGGTACGATCAGGCGCACTCAAACCAAGCGCAGCATGCAACTCACCACTGTTGTACATATCTGTGATTATGTCGCAACCGCCGATCAACTCACCATCGACATAGAGCTGTGGAATGGTTGGCCAGTCGCTGTAAACTTTAATGCCCTGGCGGACGTCTTCATCAGCCAACACATCAAAACTGGCATAGCTGGGTAACAATTCATCCAGAATACCTATCGTTTTGGCTGAAAAACCGCATTGTGGTTGCTGCGGGTTACCTTTCATATACAAAACCACCCGATCACTGGCGATTTGTTGCTCAATTTTGCTGCGTGTCTGTTCAGAAAGGCTCATGCTGGCTCCAGGATAACCGCTTAAATAGTTGACCCCCGATTTACGCTTACATGGGTTTTAACCATTTCAGAGAAAATCGGAATTAGATAGCTTAAATGCGGCTGATTCAGTCTGCAATCAAGCATTTTACAGAAACAATGACCAAGCGGTATTAAGCTTTGACCCAGGCAATCAAAGGTTCCCACTCCTGCCAGTCCCGCTGGCATTGATAATAAGGCAGTTCAGCCACTCCCAGACCGGCCTCAGCAGCGCGAATGTAGTTAACCGATTCGCGCAGATGGGTAACAAATGGCGCTTTGAATTGACCGATAAACCCGGTCAGTTCACGGTATATCAAAGTCCAGGTTTTGACCCTGTTGGCAACCAGGCCAATTTGACAATTTGCCCGCTGATCCCGGCGCAACTTGAGCAACTCGTCCAGAAACCGCCAACCGGCACGCATATCAATCGGTGAAGGCAACAGCGGCACCAAAAACTTATCACTAAAAGTCAGTAATCTGGTTAATTGCTGACCATTGATACCTGCAGGTGCATCAATGACCAGATACTCCACATCAACTGCAGCCTCTGGAGGCCATGGTTTGCTCCGGGCCTGATGCACCTGCGGGTTATCCGCTATGCGCAGCTGGAGCCAGTCACTCGCAGATTGCTGTAAATCCATATCCACTAAAGCGACACTGTGCTCATAAGCCAGCCATGCGGCCAAGCTGGTGGCTATTGTGGTTTTCCCGCAACCGCCTTTAGGGTTAACAACTGCAATAATTTTTGTTGGCCTGGCCATATCCGTCCAGCTATAGCGCTTGAGTCACCTTGGGCAAACCGGAGTGCAACCGCCATGAGCCCAGATCATCATGCCAAAGCCATTTTTCATGGTATATCACCCGGCGTTCGGTTGCGGTCCGCCGGTTATACATACTCACTTCAATCACCTGATTGAGCGTCTCTCCGTCTTCACTGGCCACCACGCTACGGACTTTATAACCGGATATCTGGAATTGTTTTAGCCGATTGACTTCCAAACGTGTGATCGGGTTTTCTTCCAAATATTCAGTGTCCATAAACCCGATAAGGCCATCGTATTCGCTGAAACGCAGGGTCTGATGAAACAAATTGAGTGTTTCTTCTTGTTTGCGCTCCTTCGGCAGGGTGCCACAGGCGCTGAACATAACGCTGATGAATAATGCCAACAACTGGTATCTGATTGTATTGTATTTGTTCATAGGGTTTCTTTATTCCACTTGGGTAGCAACATACTCGGCCTGCATTCTGGCTGCAATTTTACCATCAGGCAGCAATAACAATGGCTGCAATGGCAATCGCGCCCGTTGGCGTTTGTAATAAGTTGAACAGTAGCGGTGCCAGTTCGATTGCAGGGGCGCTGGGCAAACGGCAACCAAATCATGGGTTACTGGTAAATCAAAGCTCATCTGGGCTTTGTGGATCACAATATTACGACTGAACCCGATGGTTTCATTGGCCAATTGTAACCAACCCCAGCCCGACAACATCAGCAGACTGCTGATCGAACCACCAAAGCCATTTTGTTTATCGTTGTTATTACTGTCCAAAGGTGCACGCAAATGTAAACCACCTTGCTCATCAAGCTTAGTGACTGTCAACTGCATCGACTCGGCCAACGGTATGTTTTTCAGTATAAATTCCTGCAAACGCTGAGCTTGGCCAGCATGTCTTTGCTGGTCAACCAGCAGGCTGTCCAGCACCGCTTCTTTCGCTGCTAGCGGCGCTATTGATATTTCAGTCATTAATTAATAACCACCTATTGGTTAACCAAACTGTGCAACATAGTTTAACCTTGACAAATGGGCAACCCCACTGCTTCTGAGACAGACATCGAGAAAACCATATTACCGCGTATGGCACGTGCGCTGGTGCCGAGAGAGATGTTCAGTTGGGCTTTGATTTCAGTGACTCTGGGGGCGCTGGAAGGCGGTTTATTGGGTGTGTTGGTCAAAAATGTTTATGCCGATGTAGCCGGCGCCTCAACGGTCAATATGGCCGTTGCCATCGTTTCGGGAGCACCGGCTTTCGCTAACCTGATCAGTTTCGCTTTTGCCAGCTGGGCGCGGGGTCGTGACAAGGCGCACTTACTCTCCTGGTTAATGCTGGCCAGCAGTCTGTGTGTTTTTTGTATCGGCTTTGCACCACGCACGCTGAGCGGTCTGGTTGTTTTAACGTTGTCCATGATCACGGCACGAATGTTATGGTCTGCTGCCATTACCATCCGTGCAACAGTTTGGCGGGCTAACTTTCCACGCCATGTAAGGGCACGGATCACCGGCCAGATGACTACCCTGTCATCACTGTTAATTGCATTCAGTTCTGCATTGCTCGGCTGGTTACTGGACATCAATGAACCGCTGGCGCGCAGCTTATGGCTATTGGCCGGCATATTGGGCCTGGGCGCTGCCGCAGTTTATCGCCGTGCGCGGATTCGCCACCATGGGTTGATCCTGAAACAGGAACTGGTTGATGCCGATGCTGAACCCCTTTCGCAATTGTTAACCCGTTTTATACGGCTGTTGAAACAAGACCATAGATTCCGCAGCTATATGCAGGGTATGTTTATCTTCGGCAGCGGCAACCTGATGGTAGTCGCTCCGCTGATTATTATTTTAAATGACCAGTTCGGTCTTAGCCGAACTGCCCAGGTACTGCTGACCTCTTCAATACCATTGTTGCTGCTGGCACTATTTGTCCCGTTTTGGGCGCGCTTGCTGGATAACCGTCATATTGTTTTTTATCGGGCCCGGCAGAGCTGGGGATTTGTAATCGCGATCGGATGCTTTGCCTTGGCCTGCATTATGCATTGGCCCTGGTTACTATGGGTTGGCAGCAGCATTCTGGGTATTGGCTATGCCGGTGGCGTATTGGGTTGGAATCTGGGCCATAACGATTTTTCCAGCGACCACAGCTCTACCCTGTATATGGGCGTGCACGTTACCCTGACGGGTGTGCGTGGTTTGTTCGCTCCGGCTGTTGGCGTGTTGTGTTACGAATGGCTGGAAAATTATGCACCGGGACTGGGCAGGTACTGCTTATTATTGCCATTGTCGTTGTCCTTCAGTGGCGCATTGTGGTTTGTATTGATGGCGCGCCGGATGCGCGCCATCGAACAACAATCCGGGTAATACTACTTCCTCTTGATGGTAATGTTACCGCTGAAGGTTTCTGCATCAATACTGATATTGCTGCTGCTGTCAGAGCCGAATTCATTATCAACATCACCGCTAAAAGTATCGCTGTCTAAATCGAAACGGGTATTGGCAGGCAATAGCAGATCAATTTCGCCACTGTGCGTTTCCAGCTCTACACGGGCATTACTGGTCAATGAGGCATCAATGGTAACGTCACCGGATACGCTGCTGGCGTACAGGCTTTCCAGATTATCAGCATCAACCCGCAGGTCACCGGAAACTGATTCAATTGCTGCGTGACTGGTAATTCCGCTGGCATATACATCACCACTTACCGTTTCCAGTTCCAAGCTGCTGTTGCTGGCTCTGATTTCTACATCACCGCTAACACTTTCCAACTCGATCCGGCTTGATTCGACTTCAATATTCAAATCACCGCTGACACTTTCAATATCCAGATAGTCACCATCCAGGTTTTCCACATCGATATCAGCACTAACTACAGACAGCTCGACACTGGCTGAATGGGGTACCTTCAAGGTTAAGTCTGTATCACCGGAATTTTTTGAACTCCAGCTCCAGCCCCAGTTTTTTTCCATGCGAATTTCAATTTCCCAATCATCCTGCTCGCCGGTGACCACCAATTCATGTTTGTCACTACCCAGTTCACCAGTCAGTTCAAAGCTGTCGCTATCCCAACCGATCACTTCCAAATCACCCTCAACCATTCCCAAACTGATCTGGCCATCAGCGTCCATGGCACGTGATTCATCTACATTGGGGCCGGCAGCTGCAGGTACCGTTGCTATCAATAACCCTGCCATCGCAGCTGTTAAAACGTATTTGTTATACATGTTGATCTCCAGAAATAATTGTGGTGCTTGCAGGTATGATGCCGGCAATGCTGAAAGCGTTGAAATCGATCCACTGACGCAGTAAACGATGTTGTCTTCGTTCAGCGTTCGCCAGTTTCCGCAGCAGACGCGTGCGCTGCGGTTGTTGCTGGATAGCCGCTCGTAAGGTAACAATAGCTTGTTGATTTTCCTGTAAACCCGCCATTAAAGCCGGCTGCCAGATACGGATGGCCGCTGGTGATCGGCTGGTTGGAACCACCCGCCAACCACCCTGGGGCAAACTGGTTATCAGTATTTCCGGGGTGCTTTGTGGATTCACCAGTGATTGATCTAAAGCCTGTAGCTCAAGCACAGCATTTGCACTCAGCATATTGGCCAGTGCTTCGTTTTGCTGGTCAATCTGCCCCGGCAAAAACACCCGGCCTACCCCAATCAACACCAGCAACCCCGCGGCCAGACTCAGCCAACCCATCCGTCGGCCATTGATTCGAGCGACCGGTGGTTGTGCAGTCAATTGTTCAGCGTTGATCTGCTGTTCAATTTCCGGCCATAAATCTCGCCCAGGAGCAATCTCCCGTTGCAAGGCATCCAGCCGTTGGTTTAATTGATGTTCATGCATAATCTGTAGTTCCTGATGCCAGCGCATTTATTACGCTCTGTATCTTCATTCATTTAACCATTGTTGCAGCAATTGCCGGGCACGATGCAATTGTGCCTTGGAACTGCCTTCTGCCATCCCGGTTGCCTTACTGATCTCTGCATGGCTGTAACCTTCGATGGTATTCAATATCAATACGGTTCTGGCGCGCTCCGGTAATCGTGCTATCGCACGTTCCAGGTCACGATCTCCGCCTTGCCAATCCAATGAGCCCTGGGTCGACTCTGTGATTTGATCTGCATCACTGATGGTTTGCAATCTACGTGATTGGCGACGTTTATCTCCCAGTACCACGTTCACCGACAGCCGGTGCAACCAGGTGCCAAATGCCGAATCGCCCCGGAAACTACCCAGTTTACGCCACGCTTGCACAAAGGCATCCTGGGTTAAGTCCTCAGCCAATGCGCGATCCCCGGCACACATTCGCCAACACAACGCAAAGATGCGATCGCGTTGCTGACGATATAAAATCGCAAAAGCATTACAATCGCCTTGTTGACTGGCAGCTATCAAACTGCTTTCATCGTTCGCGGCAAACGCTACGGTCACATCTGTCGCTTGTGCAACAGCGGTTACCGTGTTTGCCTTTGACCAGCTTGCAGGCATTGGCATAGTTGTAGTAATCGAATTCATACTGTAATACAAGATGCCCCATCAGACCTGATGGTTTAGAAACTATCCAAAAATAATTTTAACTATGTTGCCAGATTTACTGCTCGCAATAAGCATGCAATTGCTGCCTGAGACCGCTACAACAGCGGATATCGCAGAGTTGCCGGCGATTGAAATTACTTCACGTCATGTAACAACTGAAGACCTGGGTGGCAACGCATTGGTTGCAGACGATATTATTGCGCGCAACCCACAACACGCCCAGGAGCTGTTCGCACCATTGCCCGGCGTATGGATCAGCCGCGGCAGCGGTCAGGAACAGCTCACTTCAATACGTTCACCTGTTTTAACCGGCGCCGGCGCCTGTGGTGCTTTTTTGATGCTGGAGAACCAGGTGGCTATCCGTCCTGCTGGATTTTGTAACGTTAACCAGTTATTTGAAGTGGATTTGGCAGCCGCACAGCATATCGATGTATTGGCAGGGCCGGGACTTCCTCAACATGGTGCCAATGCATTGTATGGCGTTATTGATGTAACCCAGGCGCCATTGAGCAGTCGACCGCAAGCCCAGGCCAGCCTGGAACTGGGTGGACAGGATTTTTACCGGATTCGTGTGGGCGCTGCCGGAGAACAGTTCGGCGGGCGAATTGGCTATATCGATAGCGGCAGCTTCCGCGATCAGGAAAACTACCAGCATCTGTTTTTGAACGCCCGCCATACAGCGCAAGTCGGTGGCGCACAAGTAACCACCAGTTTGAACGGTGCTGATCTGGACCAGGAAACCGCTGGCTTTATTTTCGGCTTTGAGGCCTATCTTGATCCCGAACTGCGACGCGGCAATGTTAATCCTGAAGCTTTCCGGGAAGCCGATGCATTACGCCTGATCCAAAATTGGCAATGGTCAAATACGCAACAATCCGAATGGCATATCAGTTTATTTGGCCGCCGCAGCCGGCAGACTTTTCTGCAGCATTTTCTACCTGGGCAACCGTTGGAACAAAATGGCCAGGTCAGTGCCGGCATCAATGCTGATTGGAACCATTGGTGGAACAATAGCGCTTTAACAGTTGGCTTGGATTTTGAATGGTTTGATGGTTTTCTGGATGAATTTCAGGAAAACCCGGTTAACAGCTCTTCGGCGTTCCTGGTAGAAACCCGCCCAGCCGGTGCGCATTACGATTATGACGTAACCGGTTACAGCATCAGCCAATGGTTGCGTTTTGAACACCGGTTCACCAACCGGATCAGCTTGGATGCCGGGGTCAGATTGCAATGGCTGGGTTACGATTACACCAATAATTTATTGGATGGCAACACCCGTGATGATGGCAGCGTTTGCGGCTTTGGTGGTTGCCTGTTTACCCGTCCGGCAGATCGTACCGATGACTTTTTCAATATTGCACCATCATTGATAATATCCGGACCACTGTCCGGACAACATCGTTGGCAGGCACGCCTGGCGCGTGGCTTTCGGCCGCCACAGGCAACTGAGTTATACCGGTTGCAAAGCGGCCAGAGTGTGGCTGATTTAAGCAGTGAACAACTGGATAGCATCAGCGCAGGAATTAGTGGCAGCTCAGCTACACAATTGGGCAAGCAGGCGCTCTGGCGCTATTCATTAACCGGGTTTTACCAGTCTGCAGGTGATCAGATATTTCGCAATGCCGATGGGTTTAATATCAGTAATGCCGAAACCCGTGCGATTGGTGCAGAATGGCTGGTGAGCTGGGCATTGCAGGAAAACCTGCTGGCCCGGGTCAGCGGCAGCTATGCAGATCATGAATATGCATCCGATAGTGCTGCCGGCGCCGGAGAAAGTATTGTCGCCGGCAACCAGGTGGATACTGCGCCGCTGTGGCAAGCATATGCACAGCTTGATTGGCAACCACGCCCGCAATTGAATTTTGGCATGGATTTTGAATGGCTGGACGGTTATTTTCTGAATGCCGCCAACACCGCCACCTACCCAGGACATGCGCTGGTGCATTTACGTGCCGCTTGGCAATTTAATTCGGAATGGCGATTACATGCACGGATCAGGAATGTGTTTAACAACCGCTACGCAGAACGAGCCGATTTTGCATTCGGCAATTTCCGCTATTTCCCAGGTCAGGGAGCCACTGTCTTTGCAGGGCTCAGTTGGAGACGATAATCAGATATATTGCTATCATTCTACGAAATTATTAGTAAGTTAAGCGCCATGTCCCATAATAATTTTTTCTTCCTGATAGTTATGCTGTTTACAGCCACTTTAAGCTTTGCCCAGGAATCGGTTCCTTGCAGCGCTGCGGAATACCGGCAATTCGATTTTTGGATTGGTGACTGGGAAGTGACCGCTGAAAACACTGAAGGCGAACGGAAACTAGTACTCTATCCATCTAGTAATAACAGATTCAGTGGGTTTGTCAGTGCTCGTGGCAAGGCGCGATTGGCCGGTAATGGTTAGCGCTTGCCAACCATCGCAACGCAGTCCACGGGTGCTGACAAATCCACCCCTAGGGCGCTGCTGTGCTGCTCCGCCACGGTGTTACAGCCCTTGATAATGGCTGGCCATTGTCTGCGGGCTGTGCCTGGTGGCGAAACAGCACAGCAACGCTGAACCCGTCATTATTAGATGGATAGAGTACTAGCTGGTCACAATACCATCCAACCTTTATACAACGGTTGCTCGTTGCACGAAAAATGGCGTGGTGCCGGTGTTAGCCGTGGCGAAAGTTTCAATACGTATGACGCCAGCCGGGGAGTATGGCATCAAACCTGGGTTGATAACCGCGGCACATTGCTAACCCTGGAAGGTGGTATTAAAAATGGTGCGATGGTGTTGAGCGGTGAAGGTCCGGCTGTATCCAATGGCAACTCAGAAGTGAAACGCGCCCAACACCGGATTACCTGGCAACCCAACGAGGACGGCACGGTCACTCAAACCTGGGATATCGGTGGACCGGATAGCTGGCAAACCATATTCTCAGGCCGTTATCAACGAAAAACTGCTGCAGAATAAAGCAATGCCATGGTAATCCACTGCAGGTATGGCATTGTTTATTGACTCTGTCCGCTGCTGTCTAGCTCAGGGTGTTATTCAGGAAAACAGATTTATCCCCACACCACCATCCACGCTTAAGCATTGGCCGGTTACATAACCAGCTGCCGGCATACATAAAAATGCTGTCGCTGTGGCCATTTCCTCAGCGCTGCCTATTCGCTGCATCGGTGTTCGCGCCAGCACCGCGTCCCGATACTGATCATCTTCCAGCACTTGGCGGGCTAATGGAGTATCGGTATACCAGGGCGCAATTGCATTCACACGAATTCCATCCGGGGCCCATTCGACTGCAAGGTTACGGGTCATCTGTAACAATGCGGCTTTGGTCATTCCATACACAACCCCACTGCGCATATGGGCAAGACCAGCCACCGAAGCAATGTTCACCACTGCAGCATTTGCACTGTTCTGTAACCATGGATAGCAACTTTGGGTCAGAAAAAATGCGCTGTCCAGATTGGTCGCAAACAGCCGCTGATAAATGCGGGTGGAATAATCGATCGCCGGCAACCGGATATTACTTCCAACATTATTGATCAGACAATCCAGACCACCCCACTGCTTGCCAATGGTATCCAGCAATGCAGTGCGTTGTTCGGTATTAATCACATCCATGGCTGTTGTGTTGACAGCCTGATCACCATATTGCTGTTTTAGTCGGCTTGAAAAGTGGTCTAAATCCTGCTCACCGCGTGCCACCAGCCAGACCTGCGCACCCCGCTCCAACATCACTTCTGCAACAGCGGCACCAATGCCTTTACTGGCGCCGGTTATCAACACACGCCGCTGGTCGAGTCTCCAGCGCATCAGTTGTGCAGCATAATTACTGTGGCGACAGGCACAGGCAATGCGCCAGAATGCCCGGCCCTTCATATTGCCGCAACAACGGTTCCAGTTGCTGACGCAGACGGGTTTCCAATTGATGTGGCAACGGCAACTGGCTGCGGCTCAGCAGCATTTCCGGATCAATCTCCAGGTTACTAAGCAGCTTAGCCGACCAGCCTACAATCCAACTTTCCCAGGTACTCATACCCTGCTCCACCCATTCCACCTGATAGTCATCACCCAGATCAGCGCGAATTGCCGCTGCATTGATGACTGCCTGCAAACCACCGGACTGATCGACCAGATTCCGTTCCAACGCCTGTTGCCCGGACCAGACCCGCCCTTGAGCCACATTGTCCACTGCTTGAATGGTCATCTCACGGTTTTCAGCAACCAGGGTAATAAAATCCTGATAACCATCTTCTATGATCGACTGAACAACCTGCTTGGCCGAATCAGATAGTGCACGATCTGCACGAAACCCACCTGACAATTCAGTGGTACCTACACCATCGGTATGCACACCCAGTTTGGCCAGCGAATCCTGAAAAGTGGGCACAATACCGAATATTCCAATAGAACCGGTAATCGTTGCTGGATTTGACCAGACTTCATCCGCCCCCATAGCAATCCAGTAACCACCGGAAGCGGCTAGATTACCCATGCTTACCAGCACCGGTTTGCCTGCCTCTTTAAGAGCAAGCATTTCCTGACGGATAATTTCAGAAGCAAATGCATCACCGCCGGGGCTATCAATACGCAATACTACCGCTTTAATTTCATTATCAGTGGCGGCCTTGCGCAGCAACGCGGAAATACTCGCCGAGCCTGTCATGCCCGGTCCCGCACTGCCGGATACAATTTCGCCTTCGGCCAATACAATTCCGATTTTCCCACGACTGCTATCGTTACTGGATTGATGGTACAGGTAATCCCTGAAATGGATTTGCCTGAAACTGCCATGGCCATCGGCAACTCCCAGCTGAGCCAGTTCAGCACGAATTTCAGGCCGGGTCTTGAGCGCATCAACCAAGCCCATCTCGATCGCCACTGCACCTGTGTTTCCCTGCTGATTCTGGATCAACTCAGGATAAGCATTGATGCTCCGCTCCAACACATCCACCGGCAGACCCCGGTTTTGCGCCACACTGTCCAGATATTGCTGCCACAAACCATCCAGTAAATAGCGTTTGGCTTCGCGATCTGCAGGAGACATATCATTGCGGATATATGGCTCCATCGCAGATTTGTATTCACCCACCCGGAACAGGTTGATATCTACCGCCAGCTTGTCCAGGCCCTCGCTGTAATAATTGCGGTAGCTGGCAAATCCATCCAGCCACACCAAACCCTCGGGTTCCAACCAAACTTCATCAGCCAGACTGGCCAGATAATACCGGTCTTGATCCATGTATGAACCTAACGCATAAACGGGTTTACCACTGGTTTTGAAATCATTAATCGCTATCTGTAATTCCTGCAGGCTGGCCATTCCAACCGACCATAACTGACGCACGTCAATCAGCATCTGGGTTATTTTGTGATCATCCTTGGCCAACTCGATGGCCTGCAACATATCCCGCAGGCGTGTCTCTGGTCGATCGTTATCAGACAAATCGTCTAAGGCTCGCTCAAAAGGCGTACCGGTGTATTGTTCAACGACAAAACCCTGTGGCTGCAATACCAGCGTGGTGTTACTCCTGAGCGGCTCAATCCAGTCCCCCCAAAACAGGAATGACAGGGTGAAATATACCAATGCCAGGAACAGCAGGTTAAATACCATCCGTCGGACCCAGTTGATACTGTCCCAAAAACCAAACCAGATGCGCGCCAAAAAGCCGCGCTGCGTATGTTCCGTCATTAAATTCTCACTACCTCTAGCATGCAGATGGTTTCAATTAAACTTATATATATCATTTATAATTTTAGGTGACCGGCTTGCGCGGCACAATCTGACTGATGGCACATACAGATGGCGTGATCTATCACCGGTTGCTTGCTTTGGGGCTTTCCCGGCCCATCAAGCCGTCAGCTTTCAATTGATACTGGCAATAGCCGACGGCTGGTGCGTAAAAAGCGCGTTGACAGCAACAAAGCTGCAATGCTCAAACCCGCAATCATACCCGTCCACATCCCGGCGGCTCCCCATTCCATTCTAAATGTGAGCCACCAGCCCAATGGCATTCCGGCCAGCCAATAAGCGATAACCGTATATACCATTGGTATGCGGGTATCTTTGTAACCACGCAGGGCACCGCCGGATGCTGCCTGGATGCCATCAGGAAACTGGAACAACGCAGCAATGGTTATCAGGCTGATCGCCAGTGGTATTACCTCACTGTCGGTGGTATACCAACCAACTATCCAGCCCGGCACCAGCAACATCAACCCAGCCGCGATACTTTGCGTGACCAGGGTCAAGCCGATACCCACCTGGCCCGCCAATCGTGCGGCCTGTGGTTGCTGACGCCCAAGCGCATTCCCAACCCGCACGGTGATCGCACCTGCCAGCCCCAGCGGCACCATAAAACACAGTGCTGAAAAGTTGATCGCAATTTGGTGTGCGGCAATCGGCACCTGCCCCAGCGAGCCTATCAGTAGCGCAGCACCAACAAACAAACTGCCTTCTACAAAAATCATCCCACCTATCGGTAAACCAACACGCAGCAACTCAGCAAAAGCCGGCCAGTCTGGCCAATCAAACCGGGCAAACACAGCATACGGACGGTAACCTTTGCGCCAGCCAATCCAGATCAACAACACCACAAACTGCAGCCAATACACCATCGCCGTTGCCCAACCACAGCCAACCGCACCCAATGCAGGAAAACCCAGCTTGCCGTACATCAGTACATAATTGGCAGGCACATTCACAGCCACACCCATAAATCCCAGCCACATGGTTGGGGCAGCGCGTCCAACACCTTCACTAAAATACCTGAGCGCCAGTAACAGACAAACTCCCGGCGCCCCCCAGGACAAAGCCCGCAGGTAATCAAGCGCTACCGGTGTCACTTCAAGATCAACCTGAATCATGCTTAACAACGGTGCACAGTTGCGGATACTCAACCAGATAATCACCGCCAGTGCTAAGGCTAGCCAACCACCCTGGCGAGTCACTGCACCAGCCTGGGCATGCTTCCCTGCACCGTCCAGCTGTGAGACCGCCGGTGGTACTGCCATCATTACCCCCAGCGCGAATAAAAACACGGCTGACCACACCGCACCGCCGATCGCAATGGCCCCCAGACTGACCGTCCCAAGCTTGCCGGCCATCACGGTATCAACAAAGTTCATCCCCATGCCGGCCATATTGCCGATGATAATTGGCGAGGCCAGCGATACCGTGCGCTTAACATCGAACCACACACCGCTGCCGACAGCCGGCTGGACCGTTATACTGCTGTCTTGATCAGGTGTTTGCGGAGTTGATGATGTCACGTCGTGCATGGCTAACAGGTGCGTCCGGTTTTGTCGGTATCAATGTGGTCCGTGAGCTGGCCAATCAGGGCTGGGATATCAGCATCTTGTGCCGCCCCACCGCCGACCTGCAAGATCTTCAGGATGTTTCGCTTGATGTTCATTATGGTGATCTGACCAATGCGCAGGATGTGCTGACCTCGATGCCGGAAAATATAGATACTGTTTTTCATATTGCTGCAGACACCAGTGTATGGTCCCGGCACAACAATCGCCAGACCCGGGTTAATGTTGATGGAACACAGCATGTAATCAGTGCTGCCATGCAACGCCGGGCACGGCGAATGGTGCATACTTCCAGCTTTGGCACCTGGGGTATTCAGTCGGGCACCATCAATGAACAAACACCGCCAAGCACCGCCCATCACTGGATCAATTACATCAAAACCAAATGCGCTGCGCGTGATCTGGTGTTGCAAGCCGCTGGCCAAGGCTTATCCGCCGTTATCCTCTGCCCCGGTCATATCCTCGGCCCCTACGATCGACATAACTGGGCGCGCATGTTCATCATGCTGGCGAATAACTCCTTGCCGGGCATTCCACCTGGCTCAGGTGCATTCTCGGATGTCAGGGAAATCGCCAAAGCCCAGGTTCGCGCTGCTGATGCAGGTGAATCAGGAGAACAGTTCCTGCTGGGTGGGCAGTCCATCAGCTACCTGGAATTGTTGCAACAAGCTGCACAATGGCTAGCGGTAACCAAACCACGACGCACCACCCCTGCGCTGGCTTTGAATGTTGCCGCTGGTATCATGCAGATAACCAGCAAAATAACCGGCAGGGAACCACGCATAACCCCCGAAGCCGCTGCTATGATTACCGGGCATATGCATTGTGACAGCAGCAAAGCGGAGCAACAATTGAATTACCGGCAAACACCGATTTCCGAATTGCTGGCTGTGACATTAGAATGGTTGAATCAACAAGGTCTGCTGACCAAACAATAAATGCAACAAGAACTAACCACCGAAATCAGTCTGCAGGGAAGCGACCGTAGCATCGAGCATTGTTCCAACTGTGGTTTGGAAATGCAGGGCGCTTTTTGTTCACGCTGCGGCCAGGCCACCCGGCACTTCATTAAGTTTTTCCCATCGGTAGTCCGGGAAATACTTGAAGACACCCTGGATATTGATGGGCGTTTCGGGCGTACTCTTGCGACAGTAATGTTGCGACCGGGCCGAGCCACCGTCGATTATCTGTCAGGCAAGCGAATACATTACACACCGCCGTTCCGCTTATACCTATTTACCAGCTTGCTGGCTTTTTTGATGCTCAGTTTCGAATTCAGCGGTCTTGGTGATGAAATCGACGCCGGCCTTCAGGAAGCCAGAGAAGATAACGTGACTGTGGTCACCCCCGATGGGCAATCAGTTCCCGCTGAAAATGCAGCCGAGATTTTGGCAAGGCCTGAAATCGCTGCAGCCCTGGAGCGCGCCGCAGCCCAGGACCCGGAAGCTGTCCAGGAGATCATTGAGCAGGTTTCCGGCGAGGCCGAAGATGATGATGACGAGGACTTCAGGATCAGCTTCAGTAGCGAAGACTGGGATGCGGAAACCAACCCGATAGCGGTCAGCTGGTTGCCGCAAATGGTTAATGACTTCTTTAACAATATGGTCGGCAACATTCAACAGAATGCTCCACGCATAAAAGAAAACCCCAGCCTGCTGATTGAAAAAGTTATTCAACTATTACCGCAAACTTTATTTGTGCTGCTGCCGATATTTGCGCTGCTGCTGAAATTTTTCTATGCGTTTTCCAAACGTTATTACATGGAGCATCTGATTTACAGTGTCCATGTGCACACCTTTAGCCTGATGATTTTGATTACTGTGGGCATTGTCAACATCCTGGAACGCTGGCTGCCGGATGGCTTTGAGCTGGCTGCTGACATTACCCAGATCACGCTGGTCGCATGGATACTGGTATACCTGTTCATCGCCCAAAAACGTGTCTATCGGCAAGGCTGGTTTTTTACCTTCATTAAATACAATATGGTGTATTTCACCTACACCGTTTTGCAGATTATTGCGATATCACTGGTCATTGTGATTGGAGCTGCCACCTTATGACCGGACAGATAATCTACGAAGTAAATCTGACCGTTGATAAACAATTGGAAGTTGAATACTCAGCCTGGTTGCAACAACATGTTGAGCAAATGCTGAGTTTACCTGGTTTTATCACAGCCACCAGTTACCGGGTTACCGAACCGGTTCCACCTTCCAAGGCCTGCTGGACAGTGCACTATGTACTGCAACACCAAGCGGCCTTAGATCAATACCTGCAAAACCATGCCCCGGCCATGCGTGAGGATGGCGTGAAGCACTTTGGCAATCGATTTACCGCCAGCCGTCGAATTTACCAAGCCAACTGACAATTACTCTTTGCACCTTGCATAATCAACAAACACCATCAGATATAAAGCATGTCTGATGCCAAAACCGAACTGCGCAAAGCCGCCGAAATTATCTACCGGGTAATGCCCGCTACTCCACAGTATTGCTGGCCTTTACTGTGTGAACACTTAGGTACCGAAGTGTGGCTGAAACATGAAAACCACACGCCGGTTGGCGCGTTTAAAATTCGTGGCGGCATTTACCACTTTGATCAATTAAAGCAAAGCGGGCAACAACTCAATGGCGTGATCAGCGCCACCCGCGGTAACCACGGCCAATCTGTAGCGTTTGCCGCCAGCCGCGCAGGCATCGCCAGTTCGATTGTGGTGCCATACGGCAACAGCCTGGAAAAAAATGCCGCGATGCAGGCTTTAGGTGCCCAGCTGATTGAGCACGGCCGGGATTTCCAGGCCGCACTGGAATATACCGAGCAACTTCGTGACCAACACGGCCTTCATATGGTCAAATCCTTTCACCCGGATCTGATTACCGGCGTGGGTACCTATAGTTTGGAATTGTTTGATGCAGTTGCCGATCTGGATATTTGTTATGTGCCCATCGGGCTCGGCTCGGGCATCTGCGGAATGCTAAAAGCACGCGATGCATTGGGCTTGAAAACCGCCATAGTCGGTGTGGTCAGCAGCCATGCACCTGCTTATGCACAGTCATTTCAACAACATCAATTGATCTCAGCACCCGCACTGACGGAAATTGCCGATGGTGTTGCCTGCAGCACTCCGATACCTGAGGCACTGGAGCTGATCTACCAGGGTGTTGATCATATTGTGCAGATCAATGACGATGATGTCCGTTCTGCCATGCAGACACTGTATACAACAACCCACAATGTAGCCGAAGGCGCCGGCGCTCTTAGTTACGCTGCCGCTTATCAGGAGCGGGATTTGATCAAGGGTAAAAAGGTCGGTGTGGTCTTAACGGGCGGCAATGTTGATAAGGATGTGTTCGCAAAAGTTTTAAGCACATAGTGTTAACAGGCAACTGGACATCGCCTTTAGTCGGGCATCTTAATCACTTGTCTCAAGTCAGCCAGACATTGCCCCAGCGGCGACGGATCAACAGATCCAAACCGAATGAACGGCCAGCGGCACAGATAAGCAGGGTGAGCAGTGCCCAAACATAGGCAGCGTCCATGCCCGGCAGCCATAACCCTCGGCCGGTGGTAAAAGTAAAGTTCAGAATCATAAAAATACCAATCGCCGCCCCCAGGCGGGTGAACAAACCAAGCAATACCGATAAACCAAACAAAAATTCACCCATCGCCACCAGCTGTGCGAACAGCCCGGTATTGGGTAGCACAACACTTTCCAGAAACGGTTTATAGAAACCATAGGCATTCTCGAGATTACCGGTCACGAAACTTTGCACACTATCTGCAAACCCTCCACCAAAGTTGCCTTTACCGAGCTTGTTTGCTCCAGCGAGAATAAAAGATAGGCCTACCCATAGCCGTAAAGGCAGCAGATACAGACGCGGGACAAGATTGGTGTGGGGCAGATCGATCATGGCAACAAAGTTTCAATTGTCATCAATCCAACCCTAACAGGGTTTTTGTTCTCAGTTTGTCAGAGGTTTGTCAGCAATTTGCCTGCTAAATGTTTGCCTATGACTGTAATCACAAGCTTACTGGCCAGCTGATTTTTATCGATTGCTTTGCGGCCGTGTGGTTTTAACCGTTACTGTTGGTGGCAAAAACTTTTACCATCTAATCGCAACTAATTATTTTCCTCAACTCCAGCTTGAGATGATCTATTTGTAAGGTGACTTGTTTACATGCAAGCACACACACTAAGATACTCCTAAAGTAATACTCAGAATTTAATCCATTCTATCCTGCTTTTCATTTCAGAAAGCCACAGACAGGAGGTCTCATGTCTACGCTTGCATTCGCCCAACGCTACCCCTGGTTCGCCGCCTCCCTGGTCTTTGCTGCGCTTTGTATCGCGATGCTTATCGGCGAAGGTTTGAAAGCCATCGGTCAGACCGGCAATTCACTTATCGCCGATGCGGGCTTTGACCAGACCGTGCCGCGTTTCGAAACCGGCACGCTCGATGCTGTTGGATCTCACGATCTGGATGGCAGCCTGATCAGCTATGACTGGAGTTTGATCTCCGCACCATCAAACAGTGCCCATTTAAGCGACCCTGATCACGGGCTGTCTGATCCGGCCGCCCTGAGGCCAACATTTTCACCGGATAGACATGGTGATTATGTCTTTCAACTGGCTGTCTTCAACGGTGCTGAAACGGTCACCAACGAGGTTGTCATAAGTACTCGCAAAAGCCCCCCGGTCGCCGATCTGGGTGACGATATCGCCATTGATGTCGGGATGCCGATCTGGATCGACCCAACACGATCATTTGATGATGATGGCCGGCGTGTCGGCTATGGCGATATGTTTTTTGTTTCCGTACCTGCCGGTAGTACAGCAGTATTTAAAAATCGAACATTTACCCCCGACGTAGCGGGTGATTACCTGATTGGCATGATCGCCAGCAACCAAAATCAGGACAGTGAAGTCGGCACGGTTACCATCAGCACCGGTAACCTGGCGCCACAGGCTGATGCCGGTGACGAACAAGGCGCTGTCACGGGCCAGGAAATTACTTTAAACGGCAGCCGTTCAAGTGATGCTAATGGTGATTCCATCAGTTTTTCCTGGTCGTTTGCTTCACTGCCGGCATTCAGCCTGGCAGCAATTGACGACCCGACCTCAATCACCCCCAAATTCACCCTTGATGTAGCCGGAGATTATGTAGCTCAGTTGGTTGTCAGTGACGCATTCGGCGCCCGTTCCGGCGATACCGTTGTTATCACCACCGGCAATGCCCGCCCGGTTGCCAGTGCGGGTACTGATCAGGCATTGATGGTTGGAGATACAACCAGCTTGAACGGTGCCGGATCCAGTGATGGCAACGGCACCCCGGTCAACTATAGCTGGACTGCCGCCCACCGTGCCGGCACCACCATGATTACTGGTGAAACCAGCGCCTCTCCGGTAGTAGAAGTGTCTGATACCGGCTTGCATGTGATCCAACTGGTGGTCGACGATGGTAGCTTAAGCAGCCATCCGGATAATACCGTGCTGGCGGTTAGAAACTTCAGACCTACAGCGGTAATCACAGCCCCCGAAGAAGCCGACATCAACCAGCTGGTATCGCTGGACGGCAGCGCCAGTCTGGATATCAACAGCAATGGTTTGAGCGCTGCCTGGGCATTACTGGCAAAACCGTCTGGTAGCAACGTTGTAATTACCGATCCTGTGGCCATCACAACCGATTTCACACCAGATGTTGCCGGTCAGTACATCCTGCAACTGATGGTCACCGATAGCAAAAGGAATAAGTTTAAATCGCCTGCAACAACCCACTTGATCAGTGTGGCTGAGGCAATCAACCAGGCACCGGTGTTTGACTCGCTGCCGATCACCAGCGCAACTGTTGGCGTTGCTTATGTATATGTAGCCAACGCCAATGACCCTGAAGGTCAGAACGTCAACTACAGCCTGGATCAGTTCCCCACAGGTATGCAAATCGATTCAATTTCAGGCATGGTTTCCTGGGTTCCCGATAGCGCCGGCTCATTTGCTGTAACCATTCGTGCGACCGATAGTGAAGACGCTTCAGCGACCCAGGCGTTTACCGTTATCGTGGTACAACCTAACCAGCCACCCACGTTTACCTCGGTTCCATTGACCACTGCGAATACCGGAGCTGGATACGCTTATGATGCAGATGCCAATGACCCTGAAGGTCAAATAATCAGTTACAGTCTGGATACATTTCCTGTCGGCATGTCAATTGATTCGGACTCGGGCCTGGTCAACTGGATACCAGATACTGATGGCGCTTTCCAGGTGGACATACGGGCAACCGATACACTGGGCGCTTTCAGTATTCAGTCTTTCAGCATCACCGTGACCACAGTCAATAGCAACTCACCGCCGGTGCTTGATCCGGTTGGTGATCTCAATGTTGAACTCGGCTCATCCTTGTCGATTACCCTGTCTGCTAGCGACCCGAATGGCGACCCGGTAATGTTCCTGGCCACTCCGCTGCCGCTGCCGGACGGTGCCAGCCTGAACAGCACAACCGGTGAATTCAATTTCCAGCCAACAGCCGACCAGAGCGGAACGATCCAGCTGACCTTCCTCGCCAGTGACAGTCTTCTGACTGACCAGGAAAGTGTAACGATCTCGGTTTCCAGCCCGCAAGCCGGCGACCCAACCATTATCAGCGGCCGCCTGCTGGATACCAATGACTTTGTCCAAAACAGCACTGAAACCCCGATTGCCGGAGCAACCATCAGCATCCTGGGTTCCGGTCTGACTACCGTGACTGATAGCAATGGTGATTTCAGCTTGAGCGGTATTGCCGGTGGACAGCAGGTCTTCGATATCGATGCAACCACTGCACTACCCGCCCCGGATGGTTCAACCTATACCAATTTCCGGGAAGCCCTGAACATCATTTCCAACGTCAATAATGTTTTTGACCGGCCGTTCTTCCTGTCCCGGCTGGCTCCGGACAGCACCGTTATGGTCGACCCTGCCAACACCACCATCCTGGATGTGCAATCGCTCGGCGTCACTCTGGAAATTCCGCCAAATACGGTGAAAAATCCGGACGGCACGGACTATACCGGGCCATTGTCCATTGCTGAGATTCCCAATGGAGTCACCCCGGTGGCATTACCCGAAGGGTTCGAGCCCGATTATGTGATCTCGGTACAACCAGCCGGACTGAGATTTTCACAGGCAGCCAATATCACCATTCCAAATGTCTACGATCTGCCCCCGGGTAGCCGTATGAATTTATGGTCTTTTGACCCGCTGCGACTGACCGCCATTCTTGAAGCCACTGCGGACGGCATGCAGCTGACATCCATCCAGGGCGGCGTTGAAGGCACCACCTGGCATGGTGCTTCCCAGGACGGCCCTGATGATAATCCCGATGATGAACCTGATGAAAATGATGACAAAGACAAATGCTGTGATCAGCAAAGCGGGTCACGTACCGCACTGCGTTCGGGCGCACTCACCATTACCCATAACTTACCCAGTTACCA
Source organism: Gammaproteobacteria bacterium (assembly GCA_021772985.1). GTDB lineage: Bacteria > Pseudomonadota > Gammaproteobacteria > Xanthomonadales > Wenzhouxiangellaceae > JAJFKX01. Next base: position 8,232 of record JAJFKX010000052.1, on the reverse strand, counting down.
GTCAGTCGGTGTAAGCCGTGGCTTGGAATTGGTCTATGACAGTGGTACCGCAGCACCGGCAAATGTATTTTCGACCACCTCCGCCATTTTGACTTTCCGACCCAATCAAGAGCGGTTTGTTACCAGTCTGTTTGTAGGTGGGGTGGAAACACCGGACCGCCGCTATACCACTTTAGCGGGTTCCCCGGCGAGATCGATCCAACAGTTTGTTCAATCGGTGCAATATGATGCACGTTCACTGGAAACCGGACGCTATCCATTCCGTCTGAACCTAACGCAAGAGCTGGACAATACCAGGCGAAATACCACTACCCGGATTTCACGCAGCAGGGCCGGGAAATTCCTGGTTCACAACCGCAGCAGCAGTGCACTCGGCAGGGGCTGGGGAATCCGGGGAATTAACCGGCTGCTGGAAGATACCAGCGAGTCGGATTCGCTGCTGTTATCCCAGGGCAATGGTTCATTAACGCGCTTTATCAAAGCCGAGGTCGGGATCGGCAGCCTGCCGGAAACAGTCATCCTTGATGACGCCATCAACGGCAGCGACTTTACTGCACCGATCACCGCCGATTTTGACAATGACGGCAATATCGATCTGGCAGGTATCGGCTTTCAGGAAATAATAGATCCGGAACTGCCACCGGGCGAAGGCGGCTTCAGAATTCCGGCGATCGTGATTCTTCCCGGTAACGGCGCAGGCGGGTTCGCCGGCGCCCAACCGGGTCAGATTCTTCGTGCAATACCCCTGCAAGACCCAGCCGGCGGCGAACCAGCAGGCCCGGCTTTTGAAGCTCAGAGTTTAGCTAGCGGCGATTTTAACGGTGACAATAAAACCGATCTGATCGCCACCGGCTTTGCTGGTTTCCGGTTATATACCAATATTGCCGGCGGCTTTTTTGAGCTGAGCGAATCGTTTAGCGATCCCAATGCTGATGAGGAATTGGGCGGTGACGGTGGCTCGATGCATAGCGTGGCGGTAGCCGATTTTAATGCCGACGGTAATCTTGATGCATTGTTTGCCCGTTCGATTTTTGATCAGCGCAATGGTGCAACCGCTGACTTGTTTGTCGGCGATGGTGCCGGCGGCCTGGTTTTTTCACAATCACTTCCTGTGATTGATGACACCGGCTTTGAGCATGGGGCGGATGACATCCTAGCTGCCGATTTCAATGTTGATGACTGCCCGGATGCCGCCATTCGCGGCCAGTTTGTAGTTGCAGCACTGTTGGGTGATTGTCAGGGCAACTTCGAGATCGTGATCAGCAGCCAACCGGGCAGCCCGGATATGGGCCGAACTGACCACAACCTGATCGCGGTGGCAGATTTCAACCAAGATAATGCCCTGGACATCGCCAGCGCTGATTCCAACGGCACCGTCGGCATTGCTTTCGGTGACGGATTGGGTGAATTCGAAAACGCCTTTAGTGTGGCCAATGCCAATGCCGACGAAGGCATATTAGTTGGCGATTTTGATAACAATGGCATGCCTGACCTGGTGGCCATGCGTAACAATACCCAGCTGGGAATCATTTATAACGTGGGTGACGGAACCGGTAACCCTGTTGATTTCCCGATCAGCGCGAATGTGCTCTCCGGGGCAGCAGCTGACTTCAACAATGACGGCCTGCCCGATCTGGCGCTGCAGCAAAGCAACAACAACCCTCAATTTAACGGGCTTGGGTTGTTATCCAACGTCCCTGATGCCGCTCCGCAGGCTGTTTTTGTCAGCCCGGATGGTGATTTTTCTTCAGTGACCCAGGATGTTGCAGGCAATTTCACCCGGGTGTTAAAAGATGGAACCCAGGAAGCTTATGCAACCGGAACCGGGCTGCTGAGCTCGGTCAGTGACCGCAACGGCAACCAAACCACTTATGCATATGATGGGCAACAGCGATTAACGACCATTACCGACCCTGCCGGGCGGGTAACAAGCATTACCTATACCGGCAATCAGGTTAGCCAGATCACCGACCCGGCCAACCGCATCACCCAGTTCCAGCATGATGCAGACAGCAACTTAACCGCGATCACCGACCCGGATGGCACTCAGCGTAATTTTGTTTATGATGCCGGTGGCCGGATGACCTCGCAGATTTCCAAACGCGGCCTGGTCACCGAATACAGCTTTAACGCATCAGGTCAGCACGCTAACTCATTGCTGCCCGATGGTTCAACCCGACAAATCGAGTCGTTTAAGAGCCAGGTGCTGATCGCAGCCGGATCGCCGCAAAATCCAGCGCCGGCGCTGGCGCCACTGGCTGCTTCCCCAGGACGGTTTATTACCGGTACCGGTGGGGTTCGCAGTATTCAAACCAATACCTTCGGTCAGTCTGTCGGCCGCACCGATGCGCTGGGTCGCAGCACCCGAATTGCGCGTGACCGCGACGGCAATGTCCGCAGCAGCACCTCCCCGGAAAATAAAACCACCGGTTCACGCTATGACGAACGTGGCAATGTGGTTATAAGCAGCAGCGGTTTGAACACACCTGAGCAACGCACCGTTGCGTTTGCTTATGATCCGTTCAGCCTGCTGACTAGGTTTGAAGACGGCGACGGTAATGTCACCAGCATTGCCCGTGATCCAGCCGGTAATCCATTGACGATTACCGATGCGTTGCTGAATACCTTAACCCGCACTTTCAACCCACAGGGCCTGGTGGAAAGCATCACTGATCAAAATAACCAGACCACTACGTTTACTTATGACGGCAATGGCAATCTGGCTACCATTACCAATGCAGAAGGTGAGGTTACCCAGTTCAGCCGCGATCTCGCAGGCAATGTGCTAAACATTACTGAAGGTTTTGGTAGTGCAGACAGCGCAACCTCCAGCTTTACCTATGACAGCTTGAACCGGGTGGCTTCGGCTACTGATGGTGAAGGCCAATTGAGTCTGTTCCGCTATGACGATGCCGGCAATCTGATCGAAACCGAAGATGCCACCGGGATCATTACCACCCGTAGTTATGATCCGCTTGACCGTTTGCTGTCGATCAGTGATCCAGCCATTGGCACCACCACATTGCAACGCGATAACAACGGCAACATCACCCGGATTACCGATGGCCTGGGTCGTGCCACCAGCTTTGTATTTGACCTGGAGAACCAGTTAGGTTCTGCAACTGATGCATTAGCTGGCGTGACCTCATTCAGCTATGACAACGATGGCAACCTGACGGGCGTCACCAATGCCCGCAATGCGACCACGGTTTTTGAGTATGACGCACTCAACCGGCGCAGCAAGCGGATTAACCCGCTGGGTCAGCAAACCATATTTACCTATGACAACCGCGACAACATTACCCAGGTGCTGGACGCCAAAAGCCAGCAGCTGACCAGTATTTATGATCAACTGAACCGGCTTACCCAGTTGACCACACCGGATAACCTGCTCAGTTTTACTTATGATGATGTGGGTAACATTCTGACCGCCAACGATAACGATTCAACCCTGACATTCAGCTACGATGCAGCCAATCGCTTGCTGACTTCGGCCACCGGCGGCATTGCTTCAACCGCAGCCACCTTGACCAACACTTATAATCAGCGTGGTTTACGTACCAGCCTATCGGATAGTTTCGGCGGCTCGCAGGTTTATGGCTACGATGGTGCCGATCGATTGGCTTCGTTGATCACGGCCTCGGCCAACATGATTACTTTTGATTATGATGCGGCCGGGCGGGCAACCGGCATTGGCTTTCCGAATGGAACTGAGATGCAGGCCGGCTATGATCCGACCACCGGCCGCTTAGCCGACCTGGCTCATCTTGTGGGTGCGATGGATTTGTCACGGTTTGATTACGCCTATAACACGGTGGGCAATATTACCGGTATCGACGAGTCTGGTTTATTGGGCGTGCGTTCCAGAACTTTCAGCTATGACGAATTACAGCGTCTGACTGCTGGTGGCACAGCTGCTGCACCGGAAACCTATACCTACGATAGTGTGGGTAACCGTGATGTGACCCATTTATCGGCATTGCATGTGGTTAATGCCGCTGATCGCCTGACCGAAGATGATCAGTTTACTTATAGCTATGATGCCAACGGCAACCTGACTGCGAAGACTGATAAAACCAGCAGCGCGGTAACCAGTTATAGCTGGAATGCTCAGGATTTACTGATCCAGATTGATCGGCCGGACGCTACCCAGGTGAATTATGCATATGATGCCTCGGGCCGCAGGATAGAGAAGAACGTCGACGGCGTTATTACCCGTTATGTCTACGACGGTGAAGATATTTACCTTGAGTCAGATGCTACCGACACTGTGGTTGCCCGGTTTGCTCATGGTGGAGGGGTGGATAATCCATTGAGCTTTACCCGCAACAGTCAGGATTATTATTACCACACCGACCATCAAGGCTCAGTCCGCCAGGTAACCGATGCTATCGGCACCGTGGTGAATGACTACGAGTACGATTCCTACGGGAATTTCCTGAACAGAAATGAAACAGTCACACAGCCTTACGGTTATACAGCCAGAGAACAGGATTCGGAATCTGACTTGTATTACAACCGGGCGCGCTTTTACGATCCACTCAGCGGCCGGTTTATTTCTGAGGATCCAATGGGTTTTGCCGGTTTGGATTTGAATATCTACCGGTATGCGTTGGGTTCGCCGATATTGTTCAACGATCCATTCGGGCTGAAATGTATTGATAGTCCAATATTTGATAGCGTTGCCAATGTTATTGCTGCTGCAGTTGGCGGAGCAGCTGCTGGTGGGGTAACCACCAGAACCCCACAGGGTGCTGCCATCGGCGCTGTGGTATCTGCAGCGATAGCGGCAGCCGGTGAAATTACCGGCGCTAAAAGCGGCGCAGGTGGTGCCGCCATCAGCGGTGCAGGTGGTGCGGCGGAAGGCGCAGTTTCACGTGGCGGCAGCAATGGCGGCAGTGCTATTGGCGGAGCCATTGGCGGTGCGATTGGTGGTGACAATGGCGCCATTGCTGGTGGACTTGTGGCCGGCGCCGCAGAAAGCCAGGGACCAAGCATATTACCCAAAGATGCGCCAAATCCGACCAGAAACGGGCAATTGGAGAAGCTGCGCAAAGGCGCCAGAAATGGATTGGCCGGCGCCGGTGCCGGCGTACTGGCCGAAAACTTAACCCGTGAAGGTTTGGACAGATTGAATGATCTGTGTGATGAAGATTGCGGTGGGGAATAAGCACAAGCACTCGTGATCTTTTGAGAATACGGCGTGCGGTACAAGTGACCGCACGCTGAAGCCAAACAGCCGTGGCTGATAAAAGTGTTGCAAGCTGCGTAAATACCTGCCTGGTATTTGCACTGAGCATCAACCCGTAATAATGTAGTTATCAAACTAAATAGGGACAGGGGTAATGGACAGAGTGTTAGTTTCGACAACCGCAACATTACCTGTAACAAATTCGTGTCAACAATTGATGTGATATCCCGGGAAAAGCTATTCAGTGAAGTGAGACACTTGCCGGCTGATTTACACTTACATAAAAAACATCTCGGCAAACACCCTGTAACTTTATTCAAAGAGGTGGAATATGGCCATTGGTTGGATCAGGTCCTATAAAAAAGAATACACGGCTGTACGAGCCGGTGATCAAACGCTGCGGTGGCGACAACGGCAGTCACAGTTCAGGGTGAGTTATCAGGCACCTGTTTTCGCTGATCGCCAGGCCACTCAATCGGTGGGTGCGCTAGGCTGGGGAAGCACTGTTGAACTACCCAATGGTATTGAAGCTGGCGACGTAACCGAAATTCGATTAGATCAAACCACCCGGTTTGTAATGAGTGAAGATGTTGTCGAGATTGCCTTTGTCAAACTCAACGAAGACCCCAAAAAGTTTGGCCGCCATGTTCTCTGGTCCGTATCGGATCCAGCAAAGAAAAAGGACGAATTATTATGGGGGGATACGGTACAGATTCTTAGCCGCAATGGTGATCAACTGACGATAATGGCACGCGGGAAAAAAGGCAGGATTGATGCCGATTGCGTGCAAGACGAGCCTATATTAGAAATCTATTTCATTGACGTTGGCCAAGGTGACGGAGTGCTTATACGCACGCCGGATTTACGCCACATGGTGATTGATGGTGGGCTGGAGCGACGAAAACAACAATCAGGCAAGAGTGCTGCCGACTTTGTCGACTGGAAGTTTTTTAGCGATTACGGCGACTTCAAAATTCGTCTGGATTCAATGATCGCCTCGCACTCGGATAATGATCACTATGGTGGGCTGCACGATTTGATACGCGATACCAAAATAGCAGACAGAGAACTCGACTGTGATGGATGCGATATTAAATCTGTTGGCCATCCCGGGTTATCGCGCTGGGAAAAACGTGCTGCAGCAAGCCCGCCGCACCATCAGGGATTAGGCCCCATGAAAGATGGTTTTTTCATTCGTTTGCTGGAAGATAATGCCGATGTTGAGCGTTCCATTATCAATGGTGAGCCCGATGAGTTGTCCGGCCCATGGAAGTCTTTTTTCAAGGCTGTGATAAACAACGACCCAAACACCGAAATTGCAAGATTGGGGGTTACTGAAGAACAAATAAACAGTGGCAATCCATTGCCGGTTCTTTGGTCCAACGATAACCAATACTCCATTTCTATTTTAGGGCCGGTGACATCCACAGTTGATGGCAAACCGGCGTTAAAAGCGTTGCGATACGGTGGTTCAGTAACCAAGTCGAAAAATACCAATGGACATAGTGTGTGCCTGCGTATCGATTACGGCGACGCACGCATTCTGCTGACCGGTGACTTAAACAAAGCCAGCATGGATTGGATTGCCGGAACATACAAACAACGCATGTCAGAGTGGAAATGTGATGTTGCTAAGGCCTGCCACCATGGCAGCCATGACATCTCGTTCAATTTCCTGGAGCAGGTTAATGCAGCCGCTACGGTCATTTCCTCGGGTGACGCCGAAGGCCACGCACACCCCAGACCGGAAATTGTCGGTGCCAGTGCGATTACCGGACGCAGGCTCATTGATGCTGCTTCAGACCACTTGGTCACACCGCTGATCTATATGACCGAAGTTGAGCGGAGCGTATCTATTGGTGCAGTCAACCGGATAGATTTCGCCAATCTGCCAACACAGGGTGGCACCGCATCCGGCACCATTCTTGGGCGACATGTGGATGAATTAAATGACCGCGCCCTGCTCAGTCCGGAGCAAAAAGCCGAGCACAAAGAAGCTGTAGCTGTGATCAACGCAAGAACCGATCTGACTTCTAAGCAAAAGACTGCCGAACGCTCGCGTGACCTTAAAGCCAGAGCCAGGCAGGAAAAAGAAAAAATTCGATCACTAAACCTTGAACCCATGATGCTCAATCGCAGCACCAATTCAGCATTTAACCTTACCGTACCTACCGGGCCGATAGGTTCACGCAACGAGCAGCGCTCGGTATGGAATTCACGGGTTGTTGAAAAACTCCATTATGGATTGGTTAACGTACGCACCGATGGAAAAACCATTATGTGTGCCACCATGGACGAAACCGAAGATGATTGGATAGTTCATCATTTTGATGCTTTGGCTGGTCAATGAGGATAATTTAAAAGTGCAATTTACTGACTATATTTGCACCGGCCTTGTACACGTAATAAGGTATTCATCAAGCTAAATAGGGACAGGGGCAATGGGCAACCGGCAGAAACAGTCGGGACAAACTGATTATTTACTGCTATTGATTGTAATCATAGTCGGTGTAACAGTCGGTAATCTACTATCCAACTGGATTACCGCCAGAGTAGCCTTGTACCAAACGGAACAGGCACTTATTGAATTCAACGAACAACTATCCACGCAAATCTCGACTGACACCACACGACGACAAACACAGCGATTGGCATCAAACCGTGCTTCAACCGAAAAAACACGAAAACAGGAATTACAGATACGTCAGCAACGGGCAAATACACGCATCGGGCAGTTTTTAGCTAAAAGTTGTGAAGAATGGAAAGCCACTGATCAACGCTATGCAAGCCGCACCTCGCAGCTGGAAATGGAAAAGGCTTGCCAGCAGTATGACGACTATTTAAATACCGGAATGGTGCCGAGTGGTGGGTTTAGGTGATGGTTGTATTGGTGGCTGTTTTATACGGTGAGTTCAATTGATCAACGCAACACTTTATATTCACATAGTAATATGAGGTGTCGACAATGTCATATCGAACTAGGATTATTTATTCTGCTCATCAAAAAGAGTTAATGTGGGATCGGTGGAAGAAAGGAAGTA
>JAJFKX010000051.1 GCA_021772985.1 Gammaproteobacteria bacterium | reverse complement strand
CGGATTTATCTAAGCTGAGTTCACAAAAACTACGACGCATCGTTGAACGACTGAACAATCAACCGAGGAAATGTTTAAACTGGAAGACACCTTATGAGGTACATCATGGAACGAGTGTTGCACTTATTGTGTGAATTCACGCACCCATTATATTTTTTATCAGCAGGTGCTGAAAATATTGTAAGATTGTGGCTGTGAGTACTGGGTGTCTGGATTCAATATTCTTCAAGCGAACGCTTACAGCGGCACCTTAGAGCAGGTGTTAAGTGAAAGGTTTCAGTCCTGCCTTTCATCTTTATATTTTTCTACAGGGCGAATTATTGTAAAGGAATACATGAATAAATTGATTAGTACTTTTTTCGTGATTGTGGTTTCGGCCGTAGCTTATTCACCGGTCGCCTACAGTCATTGCCAAATACCATGCGGGATTTATGATGATCATGCACGGGTCAAATCCATGCTTGAAGATGTGGCCACAACCAGAAAAGCGATAATGCTTATATCAGAGTTATCAGGAAAAACAGATGCCCAATCCAGCAACCAAATAGTGCGTTGGGTGATGAATAAAGAAGAACATGCTCAAAATGTTATCTCTACTATCAGTGATTATTTCTTGACTCAGCGAGTTAAATTAAATCAAAAGGATTATGTTGAGAGATTAAAGAAGCATCATACAGTTATAGTAGCCGCCATGAAGGTTAAACAAAATGCGGAAATGAAGTATGTTGATGCCTTGGAAGCGAGCATTATGGAGTTATTTCCTTATTATCCAGAACATGAACACTAATTTCATCTAAAACGAAGATCGGCATGACATTGTTGTGATAAAAGGTAAGGTCATCTTATGCAAGACTAAACCACTGAACCATCAGCAGGTTCTGAAATTATTATAAGATTGTGGCTATGAATAATGGTTGTCTGGATTTGTTATGGTAAATTTAAGTTTTAAGGCAATGCGTTTTTAGCTTATTAACGCAGGGTTATGCATCTACCCATACGTTGGTATGTCTTCAAGGTCAGGTTTGATAAACGTCTTTCTTGCTTTATCTGAAAACAGTCTTTCGTGAGTGTAGTGAGTCATCATAATCTGACTATCTAACATTTCAGGGTTTTTATCGATAAAGTCACTTGCAGAACGGCAGGCTTCCGTATTGTTCATAAAATGGTTAACAGCTAACAACCAGGCTTTCGTCAGTGTTTCATGATATTTGGCTGTTGGTTCAATATTGTTGTGTCGTAACAGGCGATTAAGAGCTTCTCTTACCAGATTATTTGAAACTTCAATGCTGTTATCTACCAAATATATATAAGCTAACCGCAGGTGTGCGCGATGATCGAAATCAGAAACAGAGATAGAACATGTCTCAACACGTTCTTTAAAGCCTAGGTCATCTGAAGAAAAAACGTGATTCATATCTGTCTCCGAGGTATAAATGACTTAATTAGCCAGCTAATATGCAACTGAAGAGCTAACATAAACCCTAAACCTATAGACGGGTCAAGATGAAACCGAGCAGTTCTTTGAAATGACTATGAGAGAAGAAGCGGCCTCAGTGAAAGCCCGAATAGGTAATTTGATCAAAAAAGATTTCTAAAATAGGTACAACGTCGGTTTTAGCCCAATCTCACCGAAATTTCTTTTAGACGAATTAGCTGCTGAACAAACAATGGTAGGGTGGTGATTTTCTCGATGTAGTCGAACACATACATTAACAGTGAAAATACCAGGCCGTAGTTGACCACGTCGCTATTGACCGCACTGTAGGGGGCGAAAACAAACAAGGCTACCACGGCAAGCCAAATCATAAAAAAGGTGACTGTTTCCAAATCGCTGAGCCTAATATTCCAGCTCATCAATCGCTTAACATGCTCCGTTAGGGGCTCGTTGCCACCCTGTGCTATAAACCCGACCTGCTGCTCCAGCTCTTCATTAAAGCCGGCGTTGAGCCGGTAGTTCAAACGCCCTGTGAGCAGGGAGATGAGAGCGATAAATACCAGCAAGCCGAGGCAGGCCAGAAACACTTCGAAATTCAGGCTGGAGATAATTATGAGGACCCCCAACAAACCAGCCAGTGCTTTAATGACTTCCGGCATAAGGTTTTCCAGGAATTCTACGAATTCGTTCAATAAGCTTGCACGGGCGGAAACTTTGCTTACCTCGCTGTTGCGCGCTTGCTCTCGGGCCACCATTTCGGGTGTAATGGTCTGATAGATGCTCGAGTAGATACGTGTATCGTAGAAGCGTCGGCCACTGCCGATGATTATCGATGTCAGGCCTAATCCAAGCAGCCAATACAAACCGTCGCTGTCACCATCCAGCAGGCCATTAATGGCCCAGCCGATAAACAAGGGATACAGCAGATCCACGATGGATTCGATTAATACCAGGGAAAAGGTAAATAAAGTACGCCACTTAAACCGAAGAAAAACTCGCCATAGTGAAAAGGGTTGTAAGTCACAATTAAGTGATGTTTCTGTCATATCGAATAACGACACGGCCTAGATCGCGATAATCAAGCTTTAAAACCACTGCAAAAAGTACGAAAAGCCAGGTCGACCAGAGTTTCATAGCTGTAGTTTTTCTCTTCTCGTAAAACCCACGCGGGATAAAAGAGCGCATCGGTGACATGGGTAATCCATTCCGATGGCACGCTAGCGTCGATACTGCCCTCCTGTTTGGCACGGTCCACCAGATAGCGCATGCCCAGTTCCTGCTTCTTGACAATATCCTGCAATTCCTTGTCTTTGTAGGTGAAGGTGCTGAGGTTGAGCAAAAACTGCTGCTCTTCGGCCAGGGGCATAATGGCTTTGAACAACAGGTGAATCGCTTCGATTGCACTGTGACTTTCAGATTCGATATGAACAGTGGCGTTGTCGAATCTGATTAGGCAATCGAAGGCAATGGCTTTGATCAACTCTTCCTTGGTTTCAAATAAACGGTAAAGCGTGGCGCGGCCCACCTCTGCATGATTTGCGATGTCGGTTAAGGAAGCTTCGTTGTTTTTGTTCAACAACTCGAGTCCGGCTTTGATGATAGCGGCGCGGGAGCGGCGAATGCGCGCATCGGTGTTCTTTTCCATTGTCGTATTCCAGGCAGTTGATTCGAGGGTTACCCCAAAGATATGAGACAGGCTTGCATCATAACAGCAATAAAGATATGATACAAGCGCGTCTCATATTTTTAGCTGTGGCCGTGAGGATTATTCAAGTGAAAAACATTTTTAAAACAAAGAGATACATCGGCTATTCAGGGGCCGTCGGAGTATTTCTGGGGGTCATGTTATGGCTGATGAGTGACAGCCAGGCACCTGCCACCGCAATAGACATTCCTGTTGGGCGCATTCAGGTGAGTGTAGTGGAGCCATCACCCACGACGATGCCGATCTATGTTGAGGCGAACGGAATTACTCAGGCGCGATGGCCGGTGTCCCTAAGCGCCACGTTTTCCGGCCACGTGGCGTCGTTAAAAGACAATATTCATCCAGGCCGACTGGTGGAGGCGGGCAGTGTGTTGGTAACGTTGCAAGACACACAGTATCGCGCTGAGCTGGAAACGGCGCGAGCACGCGTGGCTGAGGCGGAGCTCCGGCTTGCGGAAATGACTAATGAACAGCATGTGGTGGAAGTCGTGGGCACTGCAAAAACGCCCTATGGTCGCTACGAGCCCCATGTAAAAGCGGCTCGGGCACAATTAATAGCCAGTCAGGCGGCGTTGGCGTCGGCGCAACAGCAATTGGCCGATACCCGTATCACCACCCCTTTTCCAGCTGTCATCATTGCCGAGCAGGTATCGCCGGGGCAGTGGATTAACGCTGGCCAACCACTGTTCACATTAGCGTCCAGTGAATCACTGGAAATTGAAGTGGAACTTTCCATGACCAGTTGGCAGCGGATAGGCCTTTTAGCCATAAATCAATCAGCACAAGTATTCGACCCTGCTGGTATCGAGTGGGCCGCGCAAGTGCGTTACTTGAGTCCGGTGATGGATTCCAATACGCGCCAACGCAGTGTGATATTAGAAGTCCTTTTTCCTTATCAGGGAGATACACCACTATTGCCCGAGCAACAGGTTGAAGTTCGCTTTAGCGGCGCACCCCAACCACATGTGGTGCGTGCGCCCGCATCTGTACTAACCGAAGAAGGGAAAGTCTGGAGCGTGAACGGAAGTATTTTGCAGCTGGAAAGTATCGATCTGTTGGACGAACAAGCGGACTACATTCTGTTTCGTTACCGGCGCCAGCCAGAGCAGTCACGTCAGCTGGTACGCTACCCCCTGAGCTCCATGCTGGCCGGGCAAGCGGTTACCGTAATGCAGACGGCTGAAGAGAGCACGTCATGAAATGGTTAACCCGTTGGTTTTTGGATAATCCGGTCGCTGCGAATCTGCTAATGGCATTTATCGTTGTTGCCGGTTTTCTCACCTTCGATAACCTGCGAGTGGAAAGCTTTCCAAGCATACCGCCTAATCAATTAAGCATCACTGTCGCATACCCCGGCGGTACGCCTGAGCAAGTAGACGAAGGGATTACCCAGCGCATTGAAGAAGCCATCAGTGGTGTTGCGGGCATTAAGAGTGTACGTAGCGAGTCCCATCGTGGTTTTGCTCGTGTTACGGTGAAGAAAAATACCAGCATAGAACTCGAGCGTTTAATGCAGGATATTCGCAACGAGCTCGAAGGTATCATCGGCTTTCCGGAGAAGGCGGAAAAACCCCGCATCTACCGGGATGAATTCAGCAACCTTGCTGCTTTTGTGATGGTCTTCGGAGGAGCGGATCCGGATTTGTTACAAACCGTTTCCAACCGTATCGAAACAGCACTCAAAAAACACCCGGTGATTTCAAAAGTCCAGCATCAGGGGCAGCGTAAAAAACAAATCATTATTGAGCCTTACCCTGACACGCTGCAACGGTATGACTTAACAATTGAAGCCTTGGCACAGAGCATTCAAAAGTGGTCTCTTGAGTACCGAAGCGGTGAGCTGGATACCGCCCGCGGGGCCATTGTCTTAAATGGCGGTCGCTATGCAGATAATGTGAAAGCATTGCAAGACCTTCCCATCATCAACACTGCCAACGCAGTGTTGCGTTTAAGCGACTTGGCAGAGGTGCGCAGCGCTTATCAACAAAACCATAGCCTGGTGAGATATCAAGGCGAGCAGGCTGTTGCTCTAATGGTAAATACCAGCCAGAAAGATAACCTGTTTAGGGTAAGTGAAGCCATTAAAGAAGTTGAGCAGGCACTTGTTCCGACGCTGCCCCAAGATATTAAGTTGGCTGTGGTGGCGGATATGACACCGTATATTTCCGAACAGCTGAACTTGTTGGGCAACAATGCCTGGCAAGGGTTGCTGATTGTTATCGTTATTCTTGGTTTATTTCTTGAATGGCGGTTGGCGTTTTGGGTGGCGTTGGGTATCCCGGTATCCCTGGCTGGAGCCATAGCTCTAATGGGCTTGCCTGTTTTTGACTACAGCATCAATGATATTACGCTCTTCGGTATGATTCTGGTCCTGGGTGTGTTGGTGGACGATGCGGTGGTAGTAGGGGAAAGCATTTATCAGGCACGACAAACCCATGCCGACCGAAAACAGGCGGCCTGGAAGGGTGTGGAAGAAGTGGCTGTTGCCACCGTGTTTGGCGTGCTTACCACTATTGCCGCCTTTTCCCCCATGTTATGGATCGAAAACGAGCTGGCCAAGGTGTTGGCTGGTTTTTCCGCGGTGGTAATTTTTGCTTTGTTGTTTTCACTGGTCGAGAGCAAGTTCATTCTGCCCGTGCATCTAGCGATGGCTCAGTCCGACAACTCAAGGCGTAATATTTTCAGTCGTTGGGCTGGTTGTGTACGGACTCATTGTGACAATGGATTGCAGTATTTCTCTGAAAAGATTTACCAGCCGCTGCTCAAGACTGCGCTTACCAACAAGCTGATAACACTGCTGCTTTTTTGTAGCTTTATGATGCTCGCCTATGGTCTGTTAACGAAAGGCCATATACGTTCAGTGTTTTTTCCCGAAATTCCTGGTCGTTACGCTACCTTGGAAGTCACCATGGATCAGGATGCCACAAAAGCGCTTACTTTAAGAAACAGCAAACAGATCGAGCAGGCCTTACAGACAACCAACAAGCAACTGCGTGATGAATATACCCTGGCTGAAGATCCTGTCAGCAAAACTATCGTTGCCGTAATTGGCCAGGGTTATATAGAGTTAACCGCAGAAATCACCGCAGAGGCTTTGGCCACCATACCAAGCTCGCGCTTTCTCAGCGTTTGGCGTGAACAAGTGGGCTATGTGGAGGGCAGTTACTCTTTGAAGTTTCGGTTCTCTGAAGAGCTGGCAGGTGGTACTGCTATTGCTGTAGCCGCGCCGCGCCGCGACATGGCGCGCCGGGTGGCGCGGGAAATTAAGGGAGAATTGGCGCGGCTGCCCGGTGTCAACGATGTCTACGACGACAGTCAAGGTGGTAAGCGCCAGCTGAACATCCGACTAAATGAACGAGGCATGCAGCTTGGCATAGATCAACGTGAGCTTGCCGCTTTGGTCGGCGGTGCCTTTGGTGATATAGAAGTGTACCGCCTGCTCGATGACAATCAGGAAACCACAGTGTTGCTCCAGTTTCCCGAGCAAAAAAGAAAAACCATTGAGCAACTGAAAACTACTCCCGTACAAGTAGCAAACAAACATTTTGTAAGCCTCGGCGAGATCAGCGAGTTTGAATACACACGCGCGGCGGAGGTGATCTACCGCCGCAACCGCGACGAAGTGGTGAGCATCTATTGGCGCCAAAACCGTTCCATCAGTTCCCCTGAGAGCAACTGGGAGCGTTTGCAAAAGGAGACCCTGCCAACGCTATTGGCCCAGTACCCGGGTGTAACTGTCAGTGCTGTAGGTGAATTCTCCGAGATCACTGAAGTTCAGACTGGATTTAAAACAGCTATGATATTAACCCTGTTGCTTGTTTATGTGTTGCTTGCTATCCCATTAAAATCCTATTGGCAGCCGTTGATTATTATGTCAGTGATTCCCTTTGGCTTTGCGGGTGCGATTATGGGGCACGCATTCATGGGGCTGTCGTTTAGCCTGTTGTCAATGTTTGGTCTGATGGCGATGACTGGTGTAGTCATTAATGACTCCTTAGTATTGATAACACGGTTTAATCAGCTGTATCTAGGTGGTTATTCTCTTCGCGACGCCTTGGTGAAAGCGGGCAGAAGCCGCATACGGGCGATTTTTTTGACCACAGTAACCACGGTATGTGGTTTACTTCCGTTATTGAGCGAAAACTCCGAACAGGCCCAGTACCTGAAGCCAGCTGCGGCTTCTTTGGTGTTTGGGGAGTTGTTTGCTACTCCCATCACGCTGATTTTAATTCCTGTATTGTTGGCAACAGGGAAGTACCAGACACATACCCGGTTCAAGCCAAGCTCTGCGGATGGCAGCGGAAAAGTTGTACCCAATAGCAACACCCAGTAGTACGTGGAAACAGTGTTCGAAAAGTGTGCGGGGAGGCGTCCATCTATGTCTAGATTCATAGCCCGGACGCCAAACCTGTAGCTGCTTGCAGCGGTTAGAGTAAGGGTATCTGGATTGTCGCCGAGTAAATGATGGGTTCAATATATAAGGTGTAAAATAATGGACAAACAACTATTGTTGGTAATTTTTTTAGCTTTTTTACCTGCGCTCGGAAATTTTTTTGGTGGCTTACTGGCTGAAGCCATACCTGTAACGAAGAGGGTAATAAATTACGCATTGCATTTAGCAGCAGGTATTATTGTTGCTGTCGTTGCTATAGAGGTAATGCCCAAGGTTTTAGATAAGGTATCCGTCTGGGTTATATCTGGTGCATTTTTAGCCGGTGGAATATTCTACATTGCCATGAAGGCACTTGTAACTAAATGGCAAGAATCAAAGAAAGATAGTCAATCGGTGGGTGTTGGTGCATGGATGGTTTATGCTGCGGTTGCGGCTGACCTTATTGGTGATGGACTACTTATTGGTACTGCCACAGTCATTGATGTTCGATTAGGTATTTTGCTAGCTTTGACTCAAACCATAGCAGATGTCCCTGAGGGTTTTGCAACTATTGCAAATTTCAAAGATAAAGGAGTTTCAAAAGCAAAAAGATTCATATTGTCTGCTTCGTTTGTAATACCTATTATGCTCTCAGCAGTCTTTGCATTTTTTGTATTGCGAGGACAAACAGAAGTTATCCAGTTATCTGGCTTAGTATTTGTAGCAGGTCTCTATTTGCTTGCTGGTATAGAGGACCTTGTCGGAGAAGCGCATGAAGCAAATGAAGATGACACATTTTCAATGATGAGCTTTTTAATTGGTTTTGTGTTATTTCTAATAGCTTCAAGTTTTGGCTAAGACTTACAAAAGCCTAACAAGGCAATGCACTCGGACGGAAAACAGCGCCGCTCCTTCGTCGCTCTGCTTTTTTCCGCCAGTGATTTGCGGCGTTAGGCGAAAAGCTATGAGGCAGATTTATTCTGTGATAATTATATTGCTATTGGCCGGTTGTGCAGGCAAACAGTCTTTGACTGTTCTAGAGATGGTGGACGAGATACGAATCGAGCAAATCCACCCAAAACAAGAATTGCTCATATTAAATGACATAGAAAAAATTAAAACTGTCATTGCTTTCATAAGTTCGAAGGAACGTGGATGGTCAGGTCCCTGGTACGGTACTCCGATTGGTCAAGTGTATTTGAATTTGTATAAAGGCAAAAAAGTTGTAGGGAACTTCTATGTGGGTCCCGGTTTTTTTGGACGAAACAATGGTGATGATATGTCTCAATCAGTTAGTGATGAAGACATTAGTCAATTGGGTGCATTGCTGGGTTTGGATTTATTGGGCATTATCAATGCAGCATGGTAAATCGCCTAACAATGTAAATGGAGGGTATAGATATCCATTGATTGCTGAGAAGATAGCGCTAAAAACATGGTATCGGGTTTTTGGATAAAATGGCGTTAGTGTTGCTTTTATAACGAGATTCACGGTTAAGCGTAATAAGCATTGATTTCAGGCATAAGTACGTATGAATTATGGGTGTCTCGATTCGTCTTTCCGTGTCCCAATTCCAGCCGACTGCAAGAATGGTCAGGAAGTTTCTGGCTTGCCTGGGGAAAATGCCGTGAATGCTTAGCTCACTCGAAAAACTACTGCCACTGCTTGCTCGTCTGGCTGAAGTTGATGGTGAATTCAAAAGCCTTGCTGACTTGGCTGCCCAGGATGGACGTTCACCGTTTTACCTACAGCGCCTTTTTCGAGCCGAAGTGGGCGAGAGCCCATTACAGTTCAGCCGCCGGGTCCGCCTGCAACGGGCGGCAGCCTCTCTTCTAGTCACTGAAAAGAGCGTCCTCGAAGTAGCGCTTGACGCGGGCTTCGATAGTCACGAAGGCTTCTCACGCGCGTTCCGATCAAATTTTCACAGTTCACCCAGGAAGTTCCGCGAGCAACGCTGCGTATTCAATGAACTCGTTCACCACCATCAAACACACTTGGAAATTGCGAATCGAACTGCCCCTTGTGTTGGTCTCTATCGCGTTTCTGCCACTAACAAACCGACAACCACTACTGCTGGAGAATATTACGTGAGTTATGAAATCACTAAAAAGAAAAATACCGAGACGCCATTTTTATTTATGTGCCGGCAGGTAAAACCGGATGCCATTGGCGAAGCTCTTGCGGCCATGTTTGGTCCGGTGTTTCAGTACGCAACGACCCAGGCCATACCCTTCGCCGGCCGGCCAACAGCCCGCTATCTCAGTTTCGGTCCGGGACTTGTCACCATCGAAGCAGGGATGCCGATCGCGGGCCCGGCAGAGGGTGAAGGAGAGATCAAGCTTGGTTCGTTACCCGGTGGTTATGTGGCCAGAACCATCCACAAAGGCCCTTATGACAAACTCAATGAGGGGCACGAAGCGATTCAGAAGTGGCTCACCGAAAACAACGAGCAGGCGAGTGGCCCGCCATGGGAAAGCTATATTACGGACCCAGGTGAAGAACCTGACCCCGCTGAGTGGCTGACCGAGATCAGCTGGCCGCTCAAGTGAAAGGGTATGGACACCCATTAAATTCCTTTATGTTCTAAGCCAAAGAGCAAGAACTTAGACATCCATTAATTTTTGACAGCATTTAGTATCCAATAAACATGTTCTGAAAATATTGTAAGGTTGTGTGTATGAGTACTGGGTGCCTGAATTAAAACATAGCTAGTGCATGCTTCGGCGAAAAATTATGAGAAAAATATTTGCGGTGATATTTATATTGCTATTGCCCGGTTGCGCAGGCAAACAGACGTTGTCTATTCTAGAGATGGTGGACGAGATACAAATCGAGCAAGTTTATCCAAAGCAAGAACTGCTGATATTAAATGACAAAGAAAAAATTAAAGATATCATTGCTTTTCTAAATTCTGAAAAACATGGATGGTCGGGACCCTGGTACAGCGCGCCGGTTGGTCAGGTGTATTTGAATTTGTATAAAGGTAAAAAATATATAGGCAACTTCTATGTTGGCCTCAACTTTTTTGGCCGAGACAATGGTGCTTTGTTATCTCATGCAGTAAGTGATGAAGTAATAAGTCAATTGGGAGCATTACTGGGTCTGGATTTATTGGGCATTATCTATGCAACATGGTAAATCGTCTAGTAACAGAAGAGCCAAAATGCCCCTTATCTTAGGCAAGATCAAACAGCTGAAACAGTGACAAGTTATAATGTAGGATTACAGCAATAACTAACAGGTATTTGGACTGCCGCTATACTGTACACTGCTGCTCAAATAATACAGCAGGGCATTAGAACAAATACTTTTAATGCGTACATTTTCCTGCTGAGTGTATCGCAATGTTTGTCCATAATCAGCAGCATGAATAAAATATAAAATGGCCAATTCAAAAAAACCATACAAAGGAAGCTGTCTTTGTAATTCGATAACATTTGAAGTGAATGCAATCGAAGAAAATATGGGACGTTGTCATTGTACAATGTGTAGAAAGTTTCACGGAGCAGAGTTTGCAACCTATGGTGAGGCAAAAAAGGGTAATTTTAACTGGGTGACTGGTGAAGAATTTCTTAGCAACTACTTGGCACCAAATGGTACAAATAGACAGTTTTGTAAAAAATGTGGGTCGAGCCTGACCTTTAGCCCCTCAGCAAATGTAGATGGCCTGATAGAATTTTCTTTAGGTGCGCTGGATAGTGAAATAGAACAGCACCCAGATGCGCATTTGTTTGTTGAATCCAAACCCAATTGGAGCACCATTCAGGATGATTTACCCCAATATAGTGCAAGTAGATCAAGCGAGAAAATAACATAACAGATCAATCTGTTTCATACCGTAATACGAATCCTTATCACATAAGTATTGGAGAATTAGCATGTTGAAAGCCAGTTGCATGTGTGGAAGCGTTTGCATAGGTGTTGAAGGTGAACTTGAACATCAGCCAGAAGCTTGCCATTGTGTCCAGTGCAGAAAACAATCGGGAAATTTTTTATCGGCGGTCAATGTGCGAAAAACGCGTCTATTGTTAGAAGGCGAAGAGCATGTCAAATGGTACCGCTCGTCTGAGAAAGTAGAACGAGGGTTTTGTGAACATTGTGGTTCAACGCTTTTTTGGAAACCGAACCTTGAAGGATATGAGTGGATTAGTGTTGCCATGGGTTTGTTTGATGAAGCAACTGGGACTTGTATATCCAAACATACATTTGTTGGTGAAAAGGGTGATTACTACACTTTAAACGACGGTATTCCACAAAGTGACAGTTATTGAAATGAGTGGAAGTTACAGCAAGCCAGAGCAGGATATGCCGTCAGAATCGACAGCTCCAGTTTATTCGGGCAGATTAAAGGCTTTAGTGTACTTAAGGAATAGGTTGAGTCTTTTATGAGATATATTATTTTATTCGCCACCCTGATCCTGTCAGCTTGCGCTTCAAAACAAGAGCTTGTTAACGATGCACAGTTAATCGAAAGCGAAATAACCAAGAGATTCAACTCGCTAGTAGAAGCTGCCAAAACACTAGATACAGATGACTATTTCAATCACTTCGACAAGCACAGGTTTACCGCATTAAATGAAAATGGAACTGTTACACATTCATTTATTGGCTTTCAAAATAATTATCTCACCGGTGTTGAATCTGTTGAAAATTATCAATCTTTAGAATTCCGCAATGTGAAAGTATCGGTCATAAACCCAAGAACGGCTATCCTGGTCAACGAATATAAAGCTACCATTATGTTGAACACGGGGTCTGTTGTTAATTTTTCAGGAGCCGGAACCCAGGTTTGGCACAAGTCAGACGAAATCTGGAAACTTGTAAGTGTTTCAAGTAGCGCTGCAACACCGCTTTAATGGCCAGGAGTATCATGCAAGTTCACTTACTCAAATTTGATCGGGATTTATCACAAATCGCGAACATTCTTTTACAGCTAAGGCCTCAATACACAAAGGAGGGCCTGATAAATCAAATTAAACAGCAACAACAGTCCGGTTATCAAATTGCCTATGTAAAATCAGGCGAAAAAATATTGTGCGTGGCTGGGTTTGTTGTTGGAGAAAAACTGGCATGGGGAAAACATATTTATATAGATGATCTTGTGACAAATGAGCGACACCGATCAACGGGTGTAGGCTCATTTATAATTAATTGGTTTAAAGTCTATGCAGCACAAACAGATTGCAAACAATTACACCTGGATTCAGGCATTCAAAAGTTTCCGGCACATAGGTTTTATCTTAGAGAGAGATTTAATATTACAAGTCATCATTTTTCAATCATTGATAATTGAAACCAATAATTAAAAAACAGGTTATGCAGTAACATACAAAAAACGGGTGTTATACGCACTGAAGGTACAGCACTAGTCAATTAATGAAATACTTTCGGAATTGTAAAAGAACTTAGACATCCATTAACTTTTGAAAGCAGATCGTATCCCATCAGCAGGTTCTGAAAATATTGTAAGATTGTCACTATGAATAAAGGGCGCCTGGAGTTGTTATATGAACCCGTGCCAGTACACGCCACCACTTGGTGGGCTGGACTTGCAACAAGTTGTTCGCCAGTATGGTGAACGTTATATAGTTGGATAAAACAGGTAAAATTATGAGGTTCTCTTTTACGCTAACGCTGTTCTTGATGGTGGTATTTTGCTGGAGTGCCGGTTGCTCTCGATCCGACCATGCGACTCCATTGCAAACCCAGAAGAAAGTCCATCACTACATCTACGGGGATAGCGGTGCTGTTTATTTGAGTGGTTGGTCACCCAATGGCCAACAAATAGCAGCCACCTCCCTGCGCGGAGATCAACCAGTTCCCCTGGTGATTACTGTCGATGAACAAAGTGCCGAAGAACTCCACATCCCAAAACCACAATCCTGGGTAAGCGGATGGTCCCGTGATGGTAAGGAGATTCTTGTAGAGTCTTCTGCTGATGGTAATCCAGAGATTTACATGCTTACTATAGCTTCAGGTCAGCTTACTCGTTTGACCTCAAGCGACGCAAATGAATGGCATCCAAGCTGGTCGCCTGATGGAAACCGCATCGTTTTTGACTCAGACCGTGAAGGCCAGTTGGACTTATACCTCCTCGAACTTACCCGGGGGGTCCTGAGCCGAATAACAACTTCATTGAGTCCGGAGCAGTACGGGCGTTGGACTCCTGACGGCTCAACGATAGCTTTCTACCGACATATGGGAGGCGATGAATTAGACTATGATATTTTCTTACTGGAGCTGGAAGGTCTTCAAGAAAGACAACTTACCACAGCGGCGGGAGATGACTCCAATCCGGATTGGAGCCCAGATGGCAAGCGGATTGCTTTTTCTTCGAATCGAAGTGGCAGTTACAAAATCTATGTCATGTGCTGGGATGGTGCTGAACAGCAGCGCTTAAGTACTGGACCGGGGAGCGACAAATATCCTTATTGGTCTCCTGATGGTAAGCGAATAGCTTTCCAGTCCAATCGTGGCGAACGGCCTGCAGTTTACATTATTGAAGTAGGAAAACTACCTGCTTGTTCTCAGCGTGGCGAGACAGGAACTTGAGGTCAGTCTGCGAAATAGATCGTTAACCCCGATTCAGCCAAAAATGAACGTAGACCCTCATTAGTTTCTGAGAGCATACCGTTAAAAAATAATGAATAATGGGCGTCTGGATTATGTTGGAGAAAAAGTAAATGTTAAATAGCTTTTTAAGCACATTTGTAATAATCATATATTTGACAATCAGCACCAGCTGCGCACAGGATGTCGTTAGTAATATTGATATCGAAAGTATTTCAAATTCACGGGCACTGGAATTGGATAAAGCTTTTTCAGCTCTGCTCAACAAACATAAAATTAATACTGCTGGAGTTGCTGTCATTAAAAACGGCAGAGTTGTTTGGCAAAATCAGTTCGGACAACAATCCCCCGGCGTTCCTGCATCTGCTCACACCTTGTTTAATGTTGGTTCGATAACCAAGACCGTGACAACAGAAACCATACTTAAGCTAGTTGCTGATGGCAAACTGTCACTTGACGAACCAATGTCATCTTTCTGGCTGGATCCAGATTTGAAAGACGATCCTAACCATCAAAAACTGACCGCCAGAATGGCACTTTCACATACCAGTGGCTTTATGAACTGGCGTTTTTATGCTGAGGACTACAAACTAAAATTTATAAATGAACCAGGAACAACCTTTGGCTATTCGGGAGAAGGTTTTCAATATTTAATGAAGTATGCTGAAAATAAATTAGGGCTTTCATTTGAAGAGCTTGTTAAAACATATGTATTTCAGCCTGTGGGAATGAATGAGGTATCAATTAGCGTACGTAATAAAAATTTCAATAACATAGCTAAACCGCTGGACAGCGATGGCAAGTTTTATGGTTATTATTGCCGTCCTGAAGGATATTGTAAAAAAGAAGGCGACTATTCTGCTGCAGGAGATATGGTTGTTAGCGTTCAGGACTATGCTAAATTTATGATTTCATCAATGCATAGTGATACTTTGAATGCTCAACTAATAAAAGATAAAAATATTATTCACGGCATAGAGGTAAAGCATGAGGATATAGATTGTAGCGAGGCCCCAGAAGCCCAATGCCCAACTCAGCTCGGTTATGGTTTAGGATGGAATATTGCTCAACTAAAGCAAGATAAAGTGATTGGCCATAGAGGGTCAGACTGGTCTGTTGTGTCTTTAGCTTACTATTATCAACGCAGCCGAGATGGTTTGATCATCTTTTTCAACGCACCAAACAAAGCTGGTATAGCAGGAATGGTAGATGCTCTTGAATTGCTAGATCCGGACTCACCTGAAATACATGGATATAAGCTAAGAAGAGCAAGAGGATAAAGCATACAGAAACCATGGGCATCGTGACTTCATGCAATATGCCCAGGCAGAGAAGATCGCAAAGTTGACATTATCAGCAGGCCTCAACAAACAGAACGGCATTTTATGAAATAACAAGCCACAAAATAATAGGCTGGTTCTGAAATATATAGAGGAGTATGGCCATGAGGCAGGTTATCTGGATGTTATGCCAGATGCTCGTAAACGCGTACCGTTTATGGCAAGGCTATGTTTAAAACAAATATGCCGATTAGGCCTAATACATTAACTTTGTATATGGAGCAAAGACAAGCGTGAAACCTCAAAATAAAGATACTAGATACTTTATAGAAATAGATTTAAAAACGCTCAAAGTAATTGGTAACGATTATGATCAGAAGCAAAATTTGGATAAGGGAAGGCAAATTAATCCAAAGCTACATAGGCTGTTTCTAACGAAAGGACAATACAGTAAGTTTGTTAATCGGTGCTCGACAGAGCATAATTCGGCCAGTAAACCATAACGAAGCACTCAAGCATGACAACGTTTAGCATTCCAAGAGTTTCAGAATTCATGATGGATATCAAGTCCATTTCTCACGAAAGATATGAAATTGCAGTACAAGTCAGAGGTATGCATTTTAACTGCGAACCGAGCCTTGTTGAAGATATAAAATATGGTGGACTGGTATTTATAAAAGGCGAAGAATTGATAAGCGGTATCTTTTTCTATAAACAGCATATCTCCATCGAGTTTGGTCAGGGAGCGAATCTGCCTGATCCTGATTCAGTGCTGGAAGGTAAAGGTAAAGATAGAAGGCATATTAAAATTAGATCACGGGAAGATATAGCCACAAAAAATATTGCCCAATATGTGCAATCGGCATTGGCCGATTGAAATCATGCAGGTACTTCTAAGCTGAAACCACCAATAGATGATAAACAAGGTGTTGCATTGAATAAAGAAGTTTTAAAAAGTATTCGTCTGGATAGGGATTGAGTTGAGTTGAAACGATGCCATCAAGACGCCGATTTATAACACTACTAACGTCGCTGAGTACCGGGTTTATGATTTCTTCCAGCAGAGCAGAGTTGTACAGTACAGTTGCTGAGGGTAGCTGGTTTATGCCTGAGGAGGGTGAAGTTCACCAACGGACCTGGATGTCATTCATCGCCAGTTATGACATCTGGGAAGAACGCCAAGTGCCTCAGGTACAGCGAGAGCTGGCGGCTATCGCTGAAACCATTGCCAGGTATGAGCCTGTCTCACTATTGGTAAGCAGGCAGGATCACAAAATTGCAGTAGAGCTGCTTGGCGGGCTGGACAAGCACGCACATCCCATTGACTTGATTGAATTCAAGATGAATGATTTGTGGATGCGGGATACCGGCCCGGTTTTTGTTGTGAATAATAATGGCCAGAAGGCTGCAGTTAACTTCAATTTTAATGGTTGGGGCGAAGACCAAGCTTTTGAATTCGATGCTGAAGTCGCTGATTTTGTAACAAAGAGGGCGGGTGTTAATAGCATTAAGTCCAGTCTTGTTCTCGAAGGAGGCTGTATTGAAGTAGATGGTCAGGGCACCGCCATCATGACTGAAAGTTGTATTTTGAATGATAACCGAAACCCTGGTAAAGAAAAGGACCAGGTCGAAGCCGAACTGAAGAGACTGCTTGGACTTAAAAAAATAATCTGGCTAAAAGGTATCAAAGGCAAAGATATAACCGATGGGCATACAGATTTTTATGCGCGTTTCGCCAGGCCTGGTGTGGTTGTTGTCAGTCGGGATATTGATGAATCATCGCATGATTACAAAGTTACCCGAGACAACATAGAAGTCCTTAAATCCGCAACGGATGCTGAAGGCAATGCGTTTAAGATTGTTATCCTTGATACACCATGGGAAATTAATACCAAATACGGAACGAAAGATTTTGCCGCCGGTTATGTTGGTTACTATGTTTGTAACGGAGCGATTATCATGCAAAAATTTGGCGATGAACATGCTGATAGTGCAGCCAAAAACAAATTGGCAAAAATATTTCCAAATCATCATATAGAACAACTGTCTATAGATGCTATCGCCAGCGGTGGTGGCAGTATTCATTGTGCAACACAACAGCAACCGGAAGTATAATTAGTATGGCGGCTGTGAAATAGCGGTGAGCACAACAAAAGACAAGCATGAGATCATTCGACAGGAGTTAATAAGTGGAACAAGTCATCAATTTGGAGAATGCAGCGGCTGGTTTGCCCGAGTACTGGTCACCGAAGGTTCTAGGAAAAGTTAATGATCAGTTTGTTAAGGTAGCAAAAATCAAAGGCGAGCTGGCCTGGCATAAACATGATGACGAAGATGAGCTGTTTCTGATTCTTGATGGGCAGCTGCGGATAGAATATGAAGACCATTTTGTGGATCTCCAGAAAGGCGATTTTCACATTGTTCCCAAAGGCTTAATGCATAATCCGGTATGTGAAGATGAATGCCTGGTAGCGCTCATTGAAACGGTGACCACCTTGCATACCGGCGAGGTTATTATGGAAAAGACCAAATCCATTAAGGCTCAACTTGAGTCATAAAATCAGTATTCTTATCAGTAAATACCAGCGGTAAAACATATGCAGGTTAAAAAATATGGAACAATTCGCATCAAAAATTGATACCTGGTTGCTGCTTGTCCTGGTAATTGCAATCGGAGTCTCGATTGGCGCCACATTGTTTAGTATCGGCAAAGGTGGAATGACAAGTTATATTGCTGCACTGGCACTGCTGTCAGTGGGTGCAGCGGTTCCAATATGGATATTTTTATCAACCCATTATACGGTCACGACCAGTGAGCTGCTGGTCCGTTCCGGGCCTTTTTCATGGACAATACCGTTAGCTTCAATAACTTCAGTGCAAGAGACAAGAAGTTCATGGTCAAGCCCGGCACTTTCACTGGATCGGCTGCGAATAGATTATGCCAATGGCAACTATATCCTGGTTTCGCCAAAGGATAAAAAAGCGTTTAGGACAGCAATTGGGCATCCCCAAAATTAGACTGAAAACACACATATGAAACTGAGAAGCACAGCTTGCATAGAAGCCCCAAAAGATAAAGTCTGGGAAGTATTATCAGATATAGCCAATATTCACATGTGGGTAGCTCCCATTGCATCTGCAAAGTGTGTTGGCGCCCAAACAACCGGAGTTGGTACAGTTAGAGTTTGTGAATTGGGTGCCAATATACAGGTAAAAGAAGACTTTACCGAATGGCATGAAGGTTACTCATTTACTTATCAAGCCTGCAATGCCCCGATGATAAAGTTTGCAAAGAATAGTTGGTCAATACAAGCTGTCAATGGAAAAACCTTATTGACCTCAGAGGCAGAAGTAACCCTTAAAGGTGGTATGTTTGGTAAATTACTGCTGCCGTTTATGTATTTATGGTCAAAGAAGCTAGGCGCAGATTCATTGGCAGCATTTAAGTATTTGGTCGAGGAAGGCCACGCTTATACCGGGAAGGCATCCAGGCTGCCTAGAGTAATAAGTGTGTGTTGATTAATTAAAGAACAAGCTAACTTATAAAGTAATACAAAAAGAGAATAATAATATGAGAAACATTATATGTTTGGTGCTGGTGCTGGTTACAAACTTTGCCAGCGCAGAAGGTTTTAAATCTGAAAATGAAGTCAGGTCATTTGCAGATGGATTAATGGATCAATTTGTCAGTAAACAATTTGAACAGGGGTTGAATACTGCCAGACCTTATTGGCCAATACCGGACTTGGAAGTTGATGGATTGATCAATGCCATTCTTCAACAATGGACCATTGTTGACCAACGCTTTGGCCAAGCGGTCGGCAGAGAGTTTATCAAGCAGGAAAGAATAGCCCAATCATTTTTAAGGTTTTACTATCTGCATAAATTTGAAAATCATTCTATTTATTGGAAAATCGACTTTTATAAACCACGTGATGAATGGAAAATAAACTCTATTGAATTCCTGGATGCACTGGAACCGTTATTTGAATGATAATGTAAATGAAAAAATGAATGCTGGCCTTATTGTGGATAGTTGGCTGAATAGCACAATCACAACGGGAACTGTTGAAAACCAGGTATAACCGATAAAGGTCCATCAACATGGACCTGTTTACCGTTATCTGAACATTGCTCATCCAGCTCACAAAAGCATGTTGAATACAGGGGTATTCTGTCGCCTATAACAACATAGGCGCAGATTAACCTTAGAGTCAGAAAAATAACCACAAGGAATTGGTTGGGGGTATGCGCCTGTTTTTTCTTTTTAAGAAGCAATGGGAAATAGCGATAAACAGCTGTGAAGAATAATTCTCACACAGCACATAACCTCACCCGTTAGCTCAGCATGGAATTAGTGCTGGTTCCAGTTCGGTATGACATGGCCAGCATCAACCTTAGGGTGTTGGGGTTTGTATTGAATAAGCAACACACTGATCAACATAGATGGTGTAAGATTGTTGATACGGGTTTTGGGTGTTCATCCAAGATTCACTAAAAGGGTTTTACCAGCAGAAGTAATCTAAAAGCGCGTGCGTGAAAGGTTGCTATCTAAACGACAAAAGAGGGAGAATTTCTATGTCACATTTTCATCACAAAGGCTGTGGTTGCGTTAATTCGATTCTCGGATACCTGCCATACCAAAAGCAAAAAGCCAATATCCATAGTACCCCACCTGAACAAGACCCTATCAGCAGTTTAGAGCAGCCCAGGTACTATGTCGCCAATAAAATTTACACGCTCGATCAAGACAAACCGCATGCACAAGCAGTGATGGTTCATGGGGAGACTATTCAAAAGGTATACAATGAAAAAGAGTGGGATTCATTTAAACAAACTGAAGACTATAAATCTGCCCAAAACAACCAGCACATAAGTCACCTAAAGGGTTACTTATACCCAGGGTTTTATGAATGCCATATGCATCCGTTGTTGGATGGTCTATTGCAAATGGGCGGGGTGGACCTGCGGAATAGTGAAAATGTAGATAGTTTGCAGCAAGCATTAAACGATCGGCTGCAGGCGGAAAGTGCAGATGCTGAAAAGCACCTGGTCCTGGGCTATAACGTAGACCCATTAAGCCAACCGGTACCAACGACACAAACATGGCTTAGTGTATTGGATCAGATCGGCCAGCAAGTTGGCTCACAACCAGCAAATATTTACGTGTTGGTTGAACATAACTCGATGCATATCTGGTATGTGAATACACACTTGCTGAATGCCATTTTCGAAAATAACCCAGGATTGGAAACCAGCAGCAGTGTTGAAACCTACTTCCCTAAAAAAGATGGTAAATTCACCGGGGTTGTTCAGGAAAATGAAGGTATCGGGTATTTAATCAATACCCTGGTTAAAACCGGATTGACACCCACCGACCCCAAAGTATTAGAACAGGCCACATTAAATATAGCCAAGCAGGCGCATTCGGTAGGTTGTACAACTATTACCGATGCAATGACTGGTGCGGTTGAAGGGGACTTGGCAACTTACTATAAAGTGACGACTGAACGCTCGCTTGAGGAAATGCCGGTCCGGCTGGTTGTGCATCCTTACTTTGAGTCAGAGTTCGCCTTGAACACCATAGCACTTACCGACAAGTTCACTAATGAACCGCAGGTAAATCGCCGTTTGCGAATTGGTGCTGTGAAATATGTAGTCGATGGATCTTTACAGGGTGGAACAGCCTATCAACCACCCTATCTTGCAGAAGGGTTTGATATTTATTTCAATGGCAGTATTGATGGCGTGCTGAATTTGACTGAGGAACAGTTGGCATGGCGGTTGCGCACTTATAAAAATCAGCGGCGACAACCAATGATTCATGCCAACAGCACTTCGGCCATTCAAATAGCATTGGATGCATTAAAGACAGTTTATCCTTCGCCGGAACAAATGCGTGAAGCGGGTCCACGAATTGAGCACTGCCAGATCGCTACCAGCAAACAACTTGAATTTATGGCTGAGTGGGGAATAAAAGCCAACATTCTGATCAACCATGTTTATTACTGGGGCGAGATTTATTACAACCAATTGTTACCACCTGCGGTAGCTGAAGCCATAAGCCCGGTAAAAACAGCCTTGGATTTAGGCTTGGAAGTAGGCTTACATTCTGATGCCTATGTATCACCACTATCACCATTGCGTTTGATTTGGACAGCTGTTACCCGGCATAGCAAAAAACTGGGTAATGAGACCGGAAACTGTCAGCTGGAGCCGGGCTCACTACCATCGGAAAGCACGACCTACGATACCAATAAATGCGGCGTTGTTTCACCATCGGAAAGGGTCAGCAGAGAACAGGCGCTAAAAGGCGTTACGGTTTACGCGGCACACCTGGATAATGATTTCAGCAAGGGGCAAATCAAAACAGGAATGATGGCGGACTTCACCCTTTTGGCTGAAGACTTATTCAAGGTTGATGAAGAGCGAATATTGGATATTAAGGTGTCCGGCACTATTGTTGGCGGTCACTATTTGCCACTGATTAACCAGGATCCCAATTAGTTTTAATATTGGCAGACAGTGTTTGGGTACTGCAATCTATATAGATGCCCGCAACACCAGTTGCGGGCACTCATAAAGTAACAGTTATAGATCAGCAATACTTTAACCAGGCGGGTACAGCCTTGTTGTCGGGCCTCAGGTTCAGGGGTTTTACCCAGGGCAAATGAGGCGGACAGGATCCAATTCGTGTATCGGTGTTGTATTCATGTGCCGACCGTCGCCTACAACAACATAGGCGCATACTTATTCATAGAGCCAAAAATAATAACCATAAGGATATGGGGGGTATGCGCCTATCTTTTCTCATTGGGCAAGAGCCCGGCCAGAACAATAAGAAGAAATGCGATATGCAAGGAACTCACGGGTATGCCAGCCTGAAAGGGCACTTCAGAATACTGAAAGCCTGGGACTTTCGGCAGAAAACCTGGAACTGGCCAAAAGCCGAACAGTAGAGGATTTTATCAACCGTTCAGTTAGCAGTTTCAAAACCACCTATCGTAGTCAGGCCCATAAGGGGTTGGCACTAATGAATAATAGTTATGCATAAGCGAGCCGAGTGCATTTCGCAGTTATTGAAGAATAAAGAAACGATTTAAACCACCAGCCGGTGCTCGGTATCTAATCAGCCTGACTCAATCCTGATAAGGAGCTGTGCATGCGGGGTACTGTCAAGGTTATAATTCTGGCGTTGTGGCTTTCGAATCTGTATGCAGCGCCGGAAATCAGCATTCATTTTGATTTCACTCCCAGTGAAACTGTTTTGGATATGCTTGAGTCGGGGAATTGGGATGAGCAAAAAGCCCGTGAATTGATAGCACACCCTGCCATAATAGATCAACTGAAACACAATGCTCAATTTGATAAAAGGGTAACAGCCGACCAGTATTTAAACAGTTTAAATCAGGCAGTAGCCGGCACACCACTCGCTGATGATCCAGTCAGATTTGCTGCTGTCATCGAAAACCAGGCAGCGATAAGAGCAACCATCAATACTATTAAACAAGCGCCCGATTCGGCTGCCGGCGAAGTCATAAAATTAATTACACCATATATTCCTGAAGATCTAAAATTTGATGCAACCATATTCTTGATGGCTGGCAGCAATTCCTGTGGTTGGGTGATAGAGGGAACCAGCTTTTATGTTGATTTACGCTGCATTAAAGAAGATTACCTTGGACTGATCTACTTATCTGCACACGAGTTATATCATGTGGCACAGGGAATATTTATGCGTAAAACGCCAACGGACAATCAGTCATCCGAGCGAGTCAGGTCGTTGTTGTTTGATATGACTCAAGAAGGAGCCGCAAGTCTGGTAGCAGATTTCGGTGAGCTGGAGGGGAACGGCACATACATTACTTTTAACCGCAATGAATATAAAACCAATATGCGAAGAATAAAGCCGAACTTCGCATTATTTGAAGCGCTTATTCAACAAGCATTTACGGACCCGGGTGTTGACTCACAACAATTATATTTAATTGGATTATCCGGCTATTACGACAGCCCATTATATTATGTCGGTTACTATATGCTGAAGGCATTGCAGACTCATACAAATAATACGGCGCTGGTAAAGCTGATGAGCGGCGATATAAAGATTATATTTACAGAATATATGTCTTTATATCATCAACAAAATAAACTGGACTTAATCCGCTTCAATAAAACCACAGAAGCAATACTGGACAAGCTTTGATGTGAACTTGCTATCAATTAAATAATAGGAAAAAGAACGATGAAAATAATTATTGAATTGGCAGTAATAAGTTTAATGCTATTCGGGTGTGAAGGCAGTAAAAATACAAATTTCTCAGTCCAGCAAAGCCCGGAGATAGATGCTATTGCAGTAAAAGCCATTAAAGAGGGTTTTCCCGGAATTACTATTGCGCTGATCAAGCCTGATGGCGACATATTAAGCGGTGCGGCAGGGTATGCTGACCGTAGCACTATGCAAAAGATGCAGCCTGATGATAAAGTTGCATGCAGCAAGCACTACCAAAGCATTTACCGCAGCAGCAGCGTTGATACTGGTTGATCGCAAGCAGTTGGCCTTAGATACAAACTTAACGCAATTGTTACCGCAGGATGTAATAAAAAATATACCTTTTGTAGAAGATATTAAAGTACATCATTTGTTGCAACATACCAGTGGCCTTTATTCACCAAACAACAATCAAAAATACCTTGCCAGGTATATTGGCCCGGAGCGCAATGAAAAACCATTCTGGACGGCAAGTGAAATAGTCGCGTTTGCTGCAAGCCCTGAAAACCCACCTGAGGCTGAACCAGGAACCAGTAGTTACTACGGAGATATCAATTATGTGTTGTTAAGCATGATTGTCAGTTATGTTTCAGGAGAACCATATAAACAGTTTGTGCAACGGGAAATATTTGACAGACTTGGATTAGCCAATAGTTATTTCTTATCTGATCAGCCGCAGCAATACAGGGCGCATGGGTACACAGTTGATTCGGAACTGTTGCGTAATTTTGGTCTGGATCCTGCCCTGAAAGCTGATGCATCAGGGTTTATTGACACAACCCAGGCACAAGAACAAAGTGATGGAGCAGCCGGCATTATCACTACCGTGGTGGATCTTGCACGATTCGCACAGGCATTGACCCAGGGTGACTTGATCAGCGATAGCAATCGCGCGATGGTCTTGAGTGTGGCTGAACAGGCGCGCCTAAGTGAAGCAGGTGAAGCAGTGGGTATTTTACGTGGGTATCAGTTTCCCTATGGGTTGGTGGTAGCAGCAGAAGGTGATGGGCCAGGGATCAATATTGTCTGGGTAATGCAGATGGGTTCAAAACGTATTGTGGCGGCAGCCATCAACCAGTTTGGGGGTTGGAATGAAAGCGAGTACTTGTTAAACACGCTGGTACCGGCCGTGTTCAATACTGCTATTGAATGAAATCAAGATTAAATAGTGACTCGGCTTTAGCTGAGTTGAAAATGGCATTCAAGCGTTAGAGAGTGGGGCTTGAATTGAGCTTTTATCAATTGCCCGGCACAATAGTTTTCAGCAGAAAACTGAGAAGATTAGATGTCACTTAATTGCACAACACTGGTCTTGGACCTGGATGGAACCATCAGTGATCCAAGCATAGGAATTGTCCGCAGCATTAATCACGCCTTGCTAAGCCAGGGATTCAGAGAGTCGCGTGAAAAGGCCATTGCCAGGGAAATCGGTGCGCCGCTTGATGAAATATTCGAAACGCTGGATCCTGATGTTACCTCTGAGCATATTCCCAAACTGGTCGAAGTATACCGAAAGCGTTATGCCGATATTGGCTACCAAGAAAATACAATCTATCCAGGGATGGTTGAAATGCTGGATAATTTACGTGACGCCGGAATCCAGCTTGGGATTTGCACTTCCAAGCGGCGTGATTTCGCGGTCAAAATTGCTGCATTATTCAAGTTATCAGGGTATTTCAGTTTCATCAGTGGTGGAGATATTGGAATAAGCAAACAACAGCAACTGGCAGAGTTACTGGAGCGGGGAAGCATAGATACTCAAGCTGTTATGGTAGGTGATCGGGCGGTTGATATTATTTCGGCACAGCAAAATGGTTTAAACACAATAGGGGTTTTATGGGGGTTTGGAGGCTATCAAGAATTATCAACAGCATCACCTTATTGTATTGTCAGTAAAATTGAAGAGCTGCAAAACTGTATTATTTAATTAGAAGTGGAATAAAAATGCCGGCTAAATCAAAACTATCCAAAAACATGACTGAACAGGCGTTTGATAACGGTTATTGGTATGCGGTGGAAATAAAAGCGTTTGCAAAAACACTCGGAATTTCGTCCGTTTCAAAACTACGCAAAGATGAGTTGGAAAAGCTAATCAAATATTTTTTGCGAACGGGTGAAATTAAAAACCCGGCGAGAAAGTTGTTATCCAAGAAGGGGGTTAAAGATATTGAAAAAGGATTAAGCCTTGAACTTCCAGTAAGTCATTATACGAGCAATAAAGAAACAAAAGATTTTATTGTAAAAGAAGCTTTAAAAATCAATCCAAAACTAAGGCAAAAGTCTGGAGCAAGGTATCGCCTGAATCGGTGGCGAGAACAACAGTTAGAACACGGGGTTCGAATAACATACGCAGATTTGGTCAGGCAGTTTATTAAATTGAGCCAGGTTGAAGGTGGTTTTCCCCAAGCGCCCTCCGGCAGATATATCAATTTTCTTTCAAATTACCTAAGCGCAGAAAAGCAGGCCACCAGGGAGCAGGCGATAAGTGCCTGGGAAAAATTAAAACAGCTTGATATACCTAAAAATTACCAGGCATGGAAAAAATATCAAATTTCAAAGAAATGAAATAGTATTTAATATCCAACAGCTGTTAACTTTGAGGATAGATTAATATCATAATTTCTGTGCCCAGTAGCCATTTACTTTGTTATCAAAGTTATTTATGTTCAATAGTTTTAGCTTGTGGTTGACAGTAGGAAACGATAAGCAATTCAGTTAGTGCGTGATAATGCCGTGGCTGTAATCCTGTGATATCTAAAATTTTTTGAAACCTGGAATAGATGGTATTGGGGTGCACTGACAAATATTCGGCAGCCTTCAAGGTATTCATATCTGCATTTGCGTAGGCATGCAAGGTTTTGCTTAAAGCACCACCGGATTTTTCATCAATCATGAAGAACTGATTGGCCCATGCTGGCAGAAGCCGTTGAAATTCTTCCCCCGCCAGATGCAGCATCAATTGCTGAGTTGATAGTTCCGAAAACCGAATTACACGGTGCGTTAAGTTGGCAAGCTCCAAAGCCAGTAATGCCTGTCTATAAGCAGCTGGAATCTGTGACGTTGATGGGACATCGTTACTAACACCGATCAAGACTGCGTTGCCAGCCAGGCATAACTTCGGTGATAACCGTTCGGCCAACTCAGTGTGCGGTGATGTCCAGCCGGAGGTACGACGAATATCGGAAAAAACAATGGTCACTTTATTATCACGCACGTCAATAAGCCTGCGGGTACGTGAGCCGGAGAATATTTTATCTATGGTTTCAGCCAGCCGTCGGGCGCGGATCGAGTTGAACATTTCTGCAGGATCCACGGACTGTGCTAACACCACACAAAAACTATGCCGTCTATCAAGATAACCTGTGTTGCGCAGCATCTTCTCTATTCGGCCATCCGATTCATCGTATCCATCAAGTAAAAGGGTCAGCAATTCTGCCCGCTGATCACCGGCGACATCAGCCAACAATCGAACTTGAGCGACATACGCTTTGGCCGCGATTGTGCTGATTGCATCGGTATATTCGAGTGTGAAATCTGCTATCGCAGTGACCACTTGCCGGGCTTCATCAGGGGACGACAATGTTGCCAGTGCTGCTTCGCGTAACCATCGCGAAAAGGTTTTGTGGCCACAACGATAAGCGTGCAAAAGGGCTTCTAATGGAAACCGTTGACCAGCACGCCGTTGCGCATGTTTACGCACAAAAGCGAATTCGCTGAGCTGACCGCCACTCAATAATCGAAGTATTTCAAAAGTATGTTGATCGCTGTGGCGAGCCAAATCAGGCAGAACATCTGGATTGTGGGATTGCGAAAAAGCTGGTATCTCAGCAACCACCGACTGGTGCAAATCTGTATTGATTGTGGCGGTGTTTTTGCGCAAATGGTTAACCGCCGCCGGCAGAAATGGACTGTTACTTAGCAGCCGTAGTGCTTCACCAAGGGCATTGATATGATAATTAGACATGCATTGTGTAGTTTACACAATAAAACCCAGGATATTTCAGTATTTTACCCGATGTAACTATATTTTATTGGTGATAATCTCTAATTCCAAATGCTAAATATAGCAAGAGCGTAGAGACAGACTTGTTACTAAAACGCCTCTAGAACCATGCACATCAAGTGCTGAAAGCAATTACAGGAGACTTAAAAATGGCTAAATATTTATTTGTATATCATGGTGGCAGTAAACCGGAAACAGCAGAACAACAGGCAGCAGTGATGGATGCCTGGGGACAGTGGTTTGGCTCGATGGGTAGTGCTGTCATTGATGGAGGCAACCCGGTTGGGATGTCATCTACGGTACAAAGTGATGGTTCTGTAGTTAATGACGGTGGTTCTAACCCCGCCAGCGGATATAGTTTGGTCGAAGCTTCGGATCTTGATGATGCGATTGCCAAAGCGAAGGGTTGTCCGATTCTTGGTAGTGGTGGATCGATCGAAGTTGCTGAAGCATTTGATATGTAATCAGCAGGGTGAAAACCGGCAAGACTGGCCCGCATCTGCGGGCCAGCTGAGATTGTTTCAGCTGGTTGCTTCGCCAGCATTAAAATTGTAAGAAATCAAAACCAAAATCAACCTCGGTTTTAAGCTGTCGAATGGCAGTTGCAGCAGCAGGCTGGGCCAAGCTTTCGAACATACCGGCGGCGAGTTCAAGATGATGGTCGCGAAAAACAAATCCTGCAGCAGCCAGGGCTTTGGTTCTGGTTAGAAAAGCATCAATTTGCTGTCTGGTGACAACTTTGTTGTCCAAACGAACACCTGAGGCGCTGAAGATGTTTTTCAAATCAAGCAACAATCCGTCAATATCCGATTTGCTTAACCAGCTGCCGTGGGCGGCGATCCCATTAATCGAGAGCGAATTGTGCGCATCCAATAGAGGATTATCAGTCAGCAACAATAAATCTGCTTTAGCACCGACTGCAATGACACCGAAATCACCATCTTTGCGCATGGCGTGCGCTGGATTTACGGTAGCTGTTTGGAGAGCTTCAAACGGAGACATCCCTAGATTCTGGAAGATATGAATTTCTTCATGTAACACAAAACCCGGTGGCATCATTTCATAAGAACCGGAGTCGGTGCCGGCCAAAAATCGAGCATTCTTGAGTTGACGCAGCTCGGTAAAGATTTTGCGAGACATCGGGTAAATATTTTGCCGTAGCTCGGTTACCCGGTCTGTGGATTGTTGTTCAAATGAAACCCATTGGCGCTTAAGACGTGGCGATACGTATTGCATCTCCGATTCACGTGCCAGCAATTGTGCTGCCTGCTGCCCACGTAATTGATTACGGTAATTGGTAAAAGTTGGCGTGTTCCAAGCGGCGGCCCCCCTGGTGGAACTAACATAATCTTCTTCTGAAAGCGTCAAAGTGCTGTCAATAATGTAGCCCTTGAAATGTTCAAAGGTACGCATACCTAAACCGACAGCCTGCGCTACTGTCACGCCAACCGGGATATGCCCGACCATATCCAGGCCCTGCAGATCAGCTTCCTGGGCAATCGCCTTTAGTATTTCAAATGACAAACTGTTATGCACCTTGATGAAGTCATAACCGAGCTGTGCCTGTCCATGTACCAGTTCACGGGCTCGTTGTTCGGACTCGGCAACCTGTGCATAGCCGCCGAAGTCACTACCATTAAGAATGGTGCCTGAGACATACATAGTTGGTGCCAGCAAGCGATTTTCATTGATGGCTTCACGCATACGCAACATCCACAGGAACCCATCCATATCGCGTACGCTGGTAACCCCATGCGTCAGATTAAGCAAATGCTGGCTATGTGAATCCAGATTGTGCACATGCATATCGGTTAAACCGGGCATTAAAAACTGCCCGCTTCCATCGATAACAGGCAAGCCATCAGGAATAGTCATAAAATCACTGGCACCGATAGCAGTGATACGTCCTCCTGAAACAATAACGGTTTGATCAGGGATGCTTAGTTCCCGTGTCATTGGGATCAAGGTGACATGTTGAAGTGCAAAAGATGCTGGTTGATGTTGTTGCGAAAAACGCTGATGTAGCTCCTGGATTTCAAGTTCTTCGATAAGATAATGCCATGAGTCCAGTTGGCCGGCTGACCAGTTTTCAGCGATGTTATCTTGAGGCCAGGCAGTGAAGCTAAGACAAGCTATAAACAAACAGAACCAGCGGATAGAGCTTGGTTTTTTAACGTATGTACTGTGCATAGCGACCTCCACTTAAGTGGTTATTGCTTACTAAGCTTATCGAAAAGATAAGCTGCATGAGAGTTATTATGTTTTAGCCATTTACTGATTGGGGAGTATTAGTTTATCAAGTTCAGCACCGCGTTATACAGGCCCTGAATGAGGCGATACTTTTCAATCAGATCAGGTGGTTTTCTGATAGAGATTGTTAGTAAATAAATCGCCCGAAAGCCAGTTAGTTAGGTTTACGAAACTTCAAAACATAACGTTGTGAACTGTCACGCCCAAATTGTTCCCGCAGACTGCCAAAGTGGGTTGTCAATGGATCATCAGGATTAGTCAGCACATCTGAGCGACCGGCAAATTCAAAACCATTGCTGGTCAGGTCTTCAATGGTCATGTCAGCTGGCGTACGGTGCCATTCAGCACTTTCTGCACGGCTGGTTGCATCAGGCGCCTGGTGTTCAATAATGGCAACAATGCCGCCTGGCTTAAGCATGCGATAAATATTGGCCAATATCTTTTTGGTAGCCGTTGGCAGATTTTCACCTTCATCTCCAGCAAAATGCATATGGTGATAGATCAATACAATAAACACCGCATCTAGTGAATTGGCACCTCCCTTGTAATCAGCTGGATCACCAACATACGGGGTGATGTTGCCGAGACGTTGGTAACGTGGTTCAACGGTGTCTTTTAAGCGTGGCCAGAAGCTCTCATAATATTGTGCGGTGATTTGGCCATGCTCGCCAACTGCGTGTGACAAAATTTCGGTGTAATACCCCCCACTGGCAGCCAGTTCCAGAATATTCATGCCTGGCTGGATGTTATAAAAAGCCAACACCTGCTCTGGTTTGCGCCCGGCGTCACGGGCAGTTTCCTCAGCTGGCCTATCTGGATGGCTAACCGCTGCGTGCAACGCAGTATCGGCCATCACAATGCCGCTAAAGCTCAACAGTATTGCTGCGTACAAGCTAACGATAAAGGTAGAAAATCTAGATATTAGGCGCATCAGGGTTTCGTATTTGGTTGAGTAGAGCATCGTAGTATAAGTTGCAGGCAGGCTTTCGAGGGCCGCAATTCGACAAACATCACGATTAAACCGTTCAAAACGGCGCAACAGGGGTCACTCACTATCAATCAAAGTGAATGAATAATAATCATAGTCCGGAAAGTACAGGCAGCTGGCCCCGACCCTGTTTTTTTATCAAACAACCAGTTTAGTTGGCGCAATTCAAGCTAATTCACCGCCTTAACTTATAAGACAGTTGACCACAACATATGGTCAGCTCGGCGCTATGGGAGAACTCGGAATGTACTTGTATGGGAAGTGTGGCTCGGCACGGGCATGTGTTTTGGCGTGTTACGGTTTGGCTCCAGCGAAAGTCAGAAGGAAATTGTTAAGTACCATGATCATGCTGTCATTGCCGTTATCGGCAGGTGCTCAGATATTCGACTTGGATAATTTGGATGGCAACAATGGGTTTGCGATCAATGGTATTGATTTAAGTGATAATTCTGGAATCGCTACCAATCCTGCTGGTGATGTTAATAACGAC
Source organism: Gammaproteobacteria bacterium (assembly GCA_021772985.1). Classification (GTDB taxonomy): domain Bacteria; phylum Pseudomonadota; class Gammaproteobacteria; order Xanthomonadales; family Wenzhouxiangellaceae; genus JAJFKX01. The sequence goes on along the minus strand of JAJFKX010000051.1, from coordinate 32,458 downwards.
GGTATATCCGATGTGATTATAGGAGCCAACCTGGCAGACCCTGATAGCACGAGTACTGCCGGGGAAAGTTATGTTGTATTCGGTTCCAATGCAGGATTTACCACCAGCATCGAACTTAGTGCATTGAGTGGCGCCGATGGGCTTACTTTACCAGGCAACAATATCAATGATATTTCCGGAACCAGTGTAGATGGCATCGGTGATTTTAACGGAGACCTGATTGAAGATTTCATGATTGGTGCACCCCTGGGTGATCCACCCAGCCGTTCCGGTGCCGGGGAAAGCTTTATTGTTTTTGGAACATCGTTATTTTCTGCAGCAATCAATCTTGCCAACCTGGATGGCAGTGATGGTCTGGTACTAAATGGAGTCAACATCGGTGATCGCTCTGGTGGAGCTGTCAGTGGTGCTGGCGATGTCAATGGTGACGGCGTAGCAGATGTGCTGGTTGGTGCCAACCTGGCATCCAGTCTGGCTGGTGCGGCTTACGTGGTGTTTGGAAGAGATACCAGCATGGGTGGCAATTTTGGGGCCAGCCTGGAGTTATCCACACTGGATGGCGGCAACGGTTTTAAGCTCTCTGGAGCCAATGCAGGAGATGGGTTGGGTATCAGGGTCTCCGGGGCCGGGGATATCAATCATGATGGTGTTGACGACTTTATGCTGGCGGCACGCAATGCCGATCCAGCGGGCCGGCAAAATGCAGGTCAGGTGTATGTGGTGTTTGGTGATGCCAGTGCCGGCGCATTTGCAGCCACAGTTGATGTGAGTAATTTGGATGGCAGTGATGGCTTTGTGATCAATGGGGCAGTCGCGGGTGATTTATCAGGCGAGTCATTGGCTGCTGCAGGAGATGTTAATAATGATGGCATTGATGATTTAATTATCGGAGCAACGGGTGCTGACACCAATCCAAATGATGGCGCTGGCTCCGCGTATGTAATATTTGGCCGGGATGTTGCCACCAACCCAGGGTCGGCATTCGCAGCAGAATTAGAGCTGTCTGCGCTAAATGGCAGCGATGGCTTCAGCTTGCGGGGTATAAATATTTTTTCCGGGTCAGCGGGCCGCTCGGTTGGCGGTAGTGGGGATGTTAACGGCGATAATATTGATGACATAGTCATCGGTGCAGATGGTGCAGGGGTTAATGGTGCAACTAATGCGGGTGTTGTGTATGTGGTCTATGGCAGTAGCGATTTGTTTCCGGCCGTATTTGATCTGGGTGATCTGGATGGTGACAATGGCTTTGCCATTATTGGCACAACCACTAGTGGACAGTCTGGCTTCACCGCCAGCATAGCCGGTGATGTCAATGACGATTTGTTGGATGATATTCTTTTGTCAGCGCCGAGCACATCACCCAATGGGGTAGTCGGCGCCGGAACCAGTTACGTGGTGTTCGGTTTTGTTCCGGGTATTTCACCGGTGCTTATCCTGCCGGGCGCACAGACATTAAATGAAGATCAAACCGTACTAATACCGGGCATTGTAGTCAGTGATCTTGATAGCAGTACTGTCAATGTAAATCTGGATGTAGTTAATGGTATGTTGGCCGCCAGCAATCGAGGTTCAATTGTTATTACCGGTAATGGTACGGCTTCACTGGAAATAAGTGGTCTGGTTATCGATGTCAATCAGGCATTGGGCAATCTGATGTACATTCCGTTTCCGGATGATAACGGCAATGACACATTGAGTGTCAGGGTTACCGACCCCAGCAATCAATCAGATATGGGCAACGTACCGATTATCATTAATGCTGTAAATGACCCACCAATATTTGCCACTGGTCCGAATCAAATGAGCTTAAATGATGGCGGGGTGCAAACGGTTTTTCCCTGGGCCAGCGGCTTGTCCGGAGGGCCATCAGATGAAAGCCAGAATCTGACTTTTATAGTTACCGCTAATAGTAATCCAGGAATATTTGCGCAACAACCGGTGGTGGCCGGAAATGGTGAACTGCAATATTCACCGGCACCGCTGATGTTCGGCACTGCATCGATTACTTTACTAGCGATGGACAGCGACGGCACCGCTAACGGCGGTATGGATACATCACTGCCACAAGGGTTCAATATTGAAGTCATTTCATCGGTGAGTGCGGATTTGTCGGTTAGTGTCGGTAACGGCAGCGGCTTTGTCGATCAATTACAGGTTGTCAGCTATACGATACAGGTCAGCAATAATGGACCTGATAATGTTTTGAACGCGGTCGTCAATAATCCATTGCCGATTGGGTTTGATAATGTCACCTGGAGTTGCACGGCAGTCAGTGGAGCGGACTGCACGCCTGCGGGAACCGATGGTATTAACGATCTGGTTGATATCCCTGTCGGCAGCCTGGTGACTTATCTGTTGACTGGCACTGTGACCGCCGCGGAAGGCCAAACGGTAACTAATTTTGCGACAGTAACAGCACCAGCAGATGTCCCTGATTTGGTTCCTGGCAACAATTCCGATATTGATATTGATGTGGTTGGCTTATTCGCTGATAGTTTTGAAAATGACTAGCAGGTAAAAGTTGCCGGAAGGTTGCTTGGTGAAAACTGTTGGAATTTCAATTTCAGTCACCAACAGATTTGCGATTGAATTCTTCAAAGCGCGGAAAAACCCTGTATACTGCATGCCCCCTTTCCCAATTACTATCGCTTCTATCGAGTCTGCCGGCATGCTGCCTTCATCCTCTTGAGCGGTTATCAAACCTTAGGAGGTATTTATCATGGGCAAGAAACTATATGTCGGCAATTTGCCGTACTCGGCTGATCAGCAATCGCTGACGGAAATGTTTGGTGAATTCGGCACTGTCGATTCAGTCAATGTTATTACTGATCGTGATACCGGTCAAAGCAAGGGCTTTGCTTTTGTAGAGATGACAGACGACAACGAAGCACAAAAAGCGATCGAAGACCTAAATGGCACCAATGTTGGCGGCCGGGATATTAAGGTTAATGAAGCCAAGCCCAGAGCACCACGTGATAACCGCGGTGGCGGCGGTGGCGGCGGTGGTGGCGGTGGATTCGGTGGCGGACGCCGCGATCGCTGGTAAACACCATGGTATTTGCGGTTGAGGTATAAACCTGAATATCGCAGATGTCTGACTCAGCACAACAAACCCGGCCAAGTGCCGGGTTTTGTTTGTCCGAGGATAACCCAGGCCCAGCTGTAACAACCAGGTTTAATGAAAAAAGAGATTAAGCAGTGTGAATGGGTCACGCAGAAGAATAAACCGAACAGCCTGTTGTATACAGATTATCAGCTGATTTGCGACAAACAGAACCCTGAACTCGATAATGCGAACTTGAGAACAATAAAATCAAGCATTTTATGCGCTAGCATATTGTCTAAGCCACCAAACACCCATTCAGAGGTTTAGTGCTTTTTCAATACTACAAATGACACAGCGAACGATAGAGTTACCGTTACCAACAAGCAAACCACCCTTGTTTAATCAACGGTGTCTGATCGCAGGGCTACCAACCAGAACAAAGAGCGTCATCCAGATATTGAACGACCACTAGAGTTGTCATCATTTAGTTTTCGTAAGGAATTCAGATACATGATTTCATTCCAAGTCAATTCAGAGTCAGCTTCGTTTGCAGGAGATAGCAATACGCCATTGCTGTGGGTATTACGCGATCATTTGCATTTAACAGGCACTAAATTTGGTTGTGGCATCGGTCAATGTGGTGCTTGCACAGTACATATCGATGGTCGGGCGCAACGCTCCTGCATCACCCCAATAGCGGCAATTGAAGGGCGGTCAATAACAACCATTGAAGGTCTGGCGGGGGCTGGTGGTGAGCTACACCCGGTCCAGCAGGCCTGGCTGGAAATTGATGTGCCGCAGTGCGGCTATTGTCAGGCTGGCCAAATTATGGCCACCGTGGATTTTCTGAAGACTTATCCCAAACCAACTGACCAGAACATCAACGATGACATGACCAATATCTGCCGCTGCGGAACCTATGTGCGGATTCGCAGTGCTATTCATCGTGCCGCAGAATTGACTGGGGCGGGAGAATGAGTATGTCGATAAAAAATACAAAAACCGAGATACAGAAAGTTGATCATAGTCGACGTCGGTTCCTGGTCGCCGGTTCCAGCATTGCCGGTGGCTTTGTGCTGGGTTTACCCATGTTTGGATTATCCAGCCATGCTGTTGCTGAAGACAGCCAGATTGCCCAACAGATTGGCTTTTTCATCGAGATATCAGCAGATGGTGGTGTAGTCATAGGCAGCAACCAACCTGAAATTGGCCAGGGTGTAAGGACAGCTTTACCGATGCTGGTTGCCGAAGAACTGGATGTTGAATGGGACAAGGTCAGTGTCCGGCCGATGCCATTGGGTTTGGTTAAAACCGCGGATGGTTATACCTGGAAGTATGGAGGACAGGGAGTTGGCGGTAGTACAGGTTTAACCAGTAACTGGGATTTCATGCGTCAGGTTGGAGCAACCGCGCGACAGCAATTAATCAAGGCAGCAGCACAACGCTGGAATGTGCCACCATCGAGTTGCAAAACCAAACCCGGTTATGTGGTTTGTGATGCCCCAGCGCGAGAGCTTGCATATGGCGAATTGGTTGGCGCGGCCGCGCAACTGGAAATGCCGGAACAAGATCCGCCACTGAAAGATATTCAGGAATACCGGATTGTCGGTAAGCGGCAGAAAACCATTGATGCTCTGGATATTGTTACCGGGAAGGCACGTTATGGTATTGATACCCAGTATCCAGACATGCGTTATGCGGTTATTGCACGCTCACCTTACTTGAATGGTACAGTCCGTTCATTTGATGCTTCTCAAGCACGCAAAGTCGAAGGCGTACTGGAGGTGTTCAAAATTGAAGGCCCTGAACCAAACGCACCGTATCTGATACTGGCCAATGGGGTAGCAGTGGTTGCTACTTCCACTTGGGCGGCGATCAAGGGTCGCGAAGCGCTACAGGTTGATTGGGAACCAGGTCCAAACGCTGGTGATAATAGCGATGCTTTCTGGCAGCAAAACAGCGAAATGTTGAAAGGTGAAGGTCAGGTAGTGGTTGATGATGGTCAGTTTGAGCAAGCCATGTCGGCAGCTGCAAAAGTTATCACACACCAATACCAGGTGCCGTTTGTTTCACATGCGCCATTAGAGCCGCAAAACTGTTTTGCTTATGTGCAACAGGATCGCTGTCATATTGTCGCGCCAACCCAAAGTCCCAGTGGAGCCTCTAGATCAGCTGCTGCGGTGACAGGTATTGAGCGTGAAAATATCCACGTCGAGATTAGCCGTGTTGGTGGTGGCTTTGGCCGCAGGTTAAGCAACGATTATGTCGCTGAAGCGAGCATGGTATCTAAACAGACCGGTTGGCCGATCAAACTGCAATGGACTCGCGAAGATGATGTCCGCAACGATTTTTATCGCCCTGCAGGTTTACACGAAATGCGTGTAGCCTTGGATACGCAGGGTAAACCTACTGCCTGGACCCAACGCCTGGCCAGTGCCAGCAAATATTACCGCCGACCGGAGATGCCGGATGAAAACTTATGGGAAGCTGAACTGTATCCGGATGATTTCCCAAGAAAAATCATTGATAACTTCAGGTTGGAATATTTTCATAATCCAATCGGATTGCCACGGGGCTCATGGAGGGCTCCGGCACATACCGCCAATGCATTTGTGATTCAAAGTTTTCTCGATGAAATTGCGCATGAAACCGGTCAGGATATGCTTCAATTACAACTCGATTTGCTTGGTGAAGAACGCGAACTTGATTATGCCAATCATGGCGGACCCACTTTTAATCCAGGCAGGCTTGCCAGGTTAATAAAGTTTGTTGCAGAACGAATCGATTATCAACGAAAACGCCCGCAGGGCCGGGGCGTTGGTCTGGCCACGCATTTTACTTTTGGTGGTTATGCCGCGCATGCCTTTGAAGTGACTGTAGGGGCAAGCGGCGAATTGCAAATCGAACGTATTGTTGCGGCCATTGATTGTGGTCTGGCGGTTAACCCGCAGGCGGTTGAAGCACAACTACAAGGTGGCACCATCGATGGCATCAGCACCGCGCTTGGTCTGGAAATTACGGTAAAAGATGGTCAAATTCAGCAAAGTAACTTCCACGATTATCCGCTGATGCGAATTGCCACTGTACCCAGCCTGTTTGAAGCACACATTCTGCCTTATAACGACCAGCCAACCGGCGTTGGTGAAATGGGTATTCCATCAGCAGCACCAGCATTAACCAATGCCATTTTTGCCGCAACTGGAATCAGAATTCGGAAGCTGCCGATTAAAGATCAATTGCGTACTGCAATGACAGCATGAGGCCAAAGGGTGGTGGTATTACATCCACCACCCGAACGGTTTCAGTTTCTGCCCGCAATCACGCCGCCGTCGACATCCCAGATGGCGCCGGTAACCCAACTGGCATCGTCGCTCAGCAGGAAATCAATCGCATTGGCAACTTCTTCAGCGGTACCGATTCGGCCAATCGGGTGAAAGCCATCAAATGTAGCCAGCGTCGAATCAATTTCACCGGGTTCGATGAAGGCTTCATAAATCGGTGTTTTAACCACTGCGGGAGAAACGGCATTGACCCGGATATTATGTTCGGCCAGCTCCATTGCCATGTGCTGGGTTAAAGCATGCAGACCTGCTTTAGCCATGGAATAGGCTGAAGAGGGCGTGGCCTTGATGGCTTGTTTGGCCCACATGGAACCGATATGCACTATTGAGCCACCACCATTTTCAGCCATGTTTTTTACTACGGCCTGGGAAATAAAAAATAACGCACGATTAAGCTCCATATAAGCGTCATAATCCTGTTGTTGATGTTCAATAAACGGTGTTGGTTTGAAGTAGCCCGCTGCATTGACCAGGTATTTGATATGCCGGTGATGATCAGCGGCAAAAGCAATAACACGATTAACATCCTCGGTTTGATATAAATTGGCTTGCAGGGTATCAATCTGAGCTTCCCCGGTAAGTGCCTGTTTAGCGGTTTCCAGTTTGGTTGCATTGTTACCGATAATCACCGTATCGATGCCTCGGCTCAGTAAGCGTTTAGCGGTCGCAAAACCCATCCCGCTGGAACCGCCGACTATCAAAGCCAAAGGTTGTGTATATGTTTTCATCCAGATTCTCCTTAAATCATTGCAAAGTGATGGACGTAACATATAGGATTCTGTAGGCTATTGAAAAGTAAGCACAATTTGGTCTGGTAGGTACTTTTTGGTATATCTTGATGAAAACTAACGGAAAACAATTATTAAGAAAATCTGCGCCGGCGCGCAGCGCACGTATGGTGGAAACCATTTATGGTTGTAAATGGTCGCTTACCGTCTACCAGCTGCTGGCAAATGACATCAATCGTCCGGGTGAAATGGTACGCAGTGTTGAAGGATTAACCACCAAAGTGCTGAATGAATGCCTGCGAAAAAATGTTGATTTCGGTATTTTACAGCGCTTGGCATACAACGAAGTACCACCACGGGTTGAATACAAAGTTACCGCATTCGGCAGTAAATTTATTCGTGTTCTCGATCAGCTGGAAAGACTTCAGGATGAGCTGGACAATGGAATATAGCGGTATTATCCGAATAGGTATTTCAGCTTGCCTGGAGCAACAGCATAAAATGTTCAAGAGGTTTTCTTAGTGAGCAGAAAGCTGGATACCGGGCGCAATCCAAGCTTAAAAGAGCTTGCCGAAGCAGATCGGATTTCCAAGCTTCATCCAGTGCAGCAAAAACATCATCCATCATCCTTGCCGGCAGATCCAGACAAGCTGAAACATATCAATACATACGGGGTTTTACCCGAGTTTTATCTTGATCGAGCGTTCAGTTGCCGGGCCTGTGGCAAGCAGGAAATATGGCGAGCTAGAGACCAAAAATGGTATTACGAAGAAGCTAAAGGACATATCGATGCAATGGCTGTCGAGTGCCACAATTGCCGTAAAGCAAAAAAGCAGCAGCAAACCTGACAGCTGCTGCCTTGGCTTGATCGTGCTCAGCAGCAGATCAGCCACTTCACCCTTGCTGCAAAACAATTTACCTGGCAATGGCCAGGCTAGTTGCTGGGCAACGGTTCCAGCTCGCCTGTCCCAAAGCTTATCGTATGATTCGCCGCCAACCAGCCAAGTACCGCATAAGCTGCAACATTCTGATTCAAGGCTTCCGGGTCAATTTTATCCAGAGTGTCGTTATCAGTATGGTGTAAATCGAAATATTCAGTGGCGTCCTGACGTAATGCGATATTGGCGGCGCCTGCCTGAATCAATGGGAAGATATCACTGCCGCCGGGCTTGTCGTTTTCACCCAACTCAATACCCAGTGGAGCCAGATGGCGGTGAATACTGTGTATCATTGCCCAACCAAGCTGGCTGGTGCGGCCATCGATTTTATAAATGCTGCCGGCACCCAGGTCAGACTCAACCACCAGTAAATGTTGCAGTAGTCCTGATGGCATTAATGCCTGCTGATTAGCCAGGTATTCCCGACCGCCGTACAGGCCTTGTTCCTCATGTGCAAACAGTCCAACACGGATACCACGGTTAGGTCGTTGCGGCTGCTTTAAGATTAATTCCGCAGCTGCCATCACAATGCCAACTCCAGCACCGTCATCGACCGCCCCGGTACCCATATCCCAGGAATCCAAGTGTGCACCCATCAATAGAAAATCTGAAGACTGCTTACCAGTGACTTCGGCGAATACATTGTGCGAAGTGGCTTCGCCGTCGAAACCCACATCCAGCTTTAATTCAAGCTGTGGGTGCATGCCGCGTTCTATCAAACGCACCAATTGATCAGCATCAGGATTGGATACAGCGGCGGCAGGAACCAGCATGCCATCCTCCGGCTGACGAATGGCACCGGTATGTGGCAGGCGGTCATTATCAGTACCAATTGAACGGATTACCAAAGCCACGGCACCTTTTTGTGCTGCAATATTTGGTCCCTGACTGCGAGCGATTACCGCTTGGCCATAACCTGAGCCGTCTCGTGTGCGTTGCATACGATTGCTGATAAAAGCAATTTTACCCCGGACTCTGGCGGGATCAGCTTTTTCTAAATCTGCGAAAGTTGGAAAGTGCACCAGCTGGGCTGTAATTCCTTCGGCCGGTGTGCCCGGCGCGCCCCCCAGTGAGGTTACCGCGATGTGTTGATTTCCCGGTGAAATCAGACGTGCCGATTCAGCACCCCGTCGCCAATAGGGAAAACTAACCGGTTCAATCCAGACCTTATCAAAACCCATCATACGAAATTTCGCCACAGCCCATTGCACCGCTTTGGCATCTGCCGGGCTGCCACCAGGGCGCGCACCAACTTCGGTAGTCAGGGAGCTGACCAGTTTATAACCGGAGTGCTCACCCGCTAAAGCCTGCTGTCGGAGTTGCTTGGCTATGGCCGCATCAGCTGCGCTGATTTTAGGTTTAAATAATTCAGCCTGGGCAGCAGCGGAGCCGGCAAACAACAACAATACCAGACACAGCAGCGGCATCGGCCATAGGTTTTTCATATATTTTTCCCAAGGTAATTTGCAATTCCATCCAGGAACATCTGGACAGCAAGTGCGACCAGAACCAGGCCCATCAGGCGTTCCATTGCCACCAACCCGCGTTTCCCAAGCAGGCGCTGCAATCTGGTCGCAGCCAACAGAATAATGGCGCTGACAAACCAGGCTGCCAGCAATGCCAGTAACCAGACTTGTTGCTGCCCGGGTTCACGGCTGACCAACAACATCAGTATAGCCAGGGTAGACGGGCCGGCGATTAACGGCACTGCCAATGGAACCAGCAAAGGTTCGCCTTCAATGGTTTCCTCAACACTGGCGGAGCGAGGCACCGGGAAAACCATTTTCAATGCAATCAAAAACAAAATAATGCCGCCGGCGATACTGATGGACTCCGGACTAAGCTGTAAAGCATCCAATACCGGTTGGCCGATGTATAAAAAAACGATCATGATGATCAACGCCAGCAGCAACTCACGGCTAACTACTTTCAAGCGGCGTTTATCCGGAACCGATTCCAGAATGCTCAGAAACAATGGAACATTTCCGAGTGGATCCATGGTCAGGAACAACAATAGCGCGGCGCTGACAAAATCCATAAATTATCGATCTTCCAAAAAGCTTTCCAGGTGCTTCAATGCCCTGGTATAAACCGCACGCTTGAATTTGATGACATGCCTGGCCGGGTACCAGTAATCCACCCACCGGAAGTCCTCAAATTCAGCTTTAGCATCTGACTCACCCTGTAAAGAGATCAGCGAATCATCGCCACGCAACCGGACCAGGTACCAGACTTGTTTTTGACCGATACACATTGGTTTGCTATTTCTTCGCCGGTAGCGGTAAGGTAGCTGGTATCGCAGCCAGCCGGGCGTTACACCGAGTATATCAATGTGTTCCGGACATAAGCCGGTTTCTTCCTGAAGCTCACGATACATGGCTTCCAAAGGTGTTTCATCTGTGTTCATTCCCCCTTGGGGGAACTGCCAGCCGTGGTCATGAATGCGTTTTGCCCACAATACGCAGTTATCATCACGCACAACCACAATGCCGACATTAGGTCGATATCCATCTGGATCAATCATGGTATTGGTGCGCATCAGCGCAAAAATTAACTGATTGAATAGTAAAACAAAGGCTGGATAATGTACATGCACAGTTTAGAAAAAAGGACCAATTAATGGATTGGGCGATATTCTGGTGGTTATTGGTCGGGGTATTGATATTAGCTGGCCTCGCAGCTGCGGTGTTACCGGTTATACCGGGACCAGCATTGATTTTTGCCGGGGTGTTGCTGGCTGCATGGATTGATGACTTTACCTATATTGGGCCATGGTCTTTAGCCATATTTGCAGTGTTGACCTTTATTGCACACGCTTTGGATTTTATTGCCGGTGTGGGTGGGGCGCGCGCCGCCGGGGCAAGCCGTAGTGCCTTGGCGGGTGCAGCTATTGGTACCGTGGTAGGGGTTTTCTTTGGTGTTCCAGGTATTTTATTAGGGCCGTTCGTGGGTGCGCTGCTGGGTGAAATGCTGAACGTTAACGATTTTTATCACGCTACTCGAGCAGGTATTGGAGCCTGGTTTGGGGTCATTGTCGGGATGGCTGCTAAATTGGCCATCAGTTTTATAATCATCGGCTGGTTTTTGATTTTGCGATTATGGTAACGATTGCCATGCTCGGGTTATCCTAGGTTGTAGGCATGCAGAGAGACAAAGATGGCACAGGTATTAGGTCTAGGTGGAATTTTCTTTAAAAGTAAAGATCGCAAAGCATTAACTGAGTGGTACGGGAAGTGGTTGAACATTCCAGTCGATGTGCAAGGGTATGTTTCGTTAATACCGGATAGCTTGCCTAATGGTAGTTATTCAGTCTGGGGACCATTTAAACAGGACACCGGTTATTTTGAGCCGAGCAGCAAAGAATTCATGATTAATCTGATTGTTGATGATTTGAAACAGGCGCTGGCCCAGGTGGTTGAGGGTGGCGCGGAGTTGTCTGGTGCCCCCGAACAAACAGAATATGGTCGCTATGGCTGGTTTATTGATCCAGATGGAAACAAGGTCGAATTATGGCAACCATCTGGAATAATTCCAGGACAGTCATGAACAACATCAATAAAATGGCGATAGTTACCGGTGCCAACCGTGGTATTGGATTAGAAATCACTCGACAGCTTGCCAACCAAGGTTGGCAGGTGGCGGCTTGTTGCAGAGATATTAACCAAGCTGCTGCAGCACTTAAACCATTGCAGGATCAAGGTTTAAGCATCGAGTTGCGCAAGTTGGATGTGACCCGCAAGGGTGATTGTGAAGCGCTGGCCAAGTGGCTGCAAACCGGTGAACAGCAGGTGCACGCGTTGATCAATAATGCCGGGGTATTGATGGATAACCAGGCTGATGGCAGTGCTGACCCACTGCAACTTGATCCGACCATGGCCATGGAAACATTCAATATTAATACGCTGGGTGCTTTGCGTATGATTCAAGCATTGACGCCATTATTGGCAGAAGGCGCACGGGTCGTGAATGTTTCTTCCGGAATGGGACAGTTAGCTTCCATGGGTGATGGTTATCTGGCATACCGGATGTCTAAAACCGCACTCAACGCATTAACCAAGGTTATGGCTGCCCGATTGGCAAACATTCCAGCTGGCGCAAAAATCCGGGTTAATGCCGTCTGCCCGGGTTGGGTGCGTACCGACATGGGCGGGCAGCAGGCAGACCTGGATGTTAGCCAGGGCGCGGATACCATCGTATGGCTGGCCAGTTCCGAGGAGATCACTACCAGTGGTGGTTATTATCGCGATCGAAAACCCATTGATTGGTAAATGAGACGCTGGTTTGCGGTTTTTTTTCTGATCGTACTGACGGGGGTTGTGATTCGTCAGATACAGATTGAAACAGACAGTATTTATATTGGCCAACGTGGGCCCTACCTGCAAAAACTCACCCCGACCAGTGTTGTTGTCCGCTGGCAAACTGAACATCCTGTCACTACCCAGCTACAGTTGGGAGCACTGACTGTGCAACAGTCCGATAAACCAGGCACAAATCATCGGGTTGAATTGCAACATCTAACCCCAGCTTCAAACTACCAGTACAGTATCGGGAGTAAGGCTGATACCAGCAGTGGTGAACACAGGTTTACCACACCACCGGATTTTGGTGAGCACAATCAAATGGTGCGCTTATGGGTGTTAGGCGACCCGGGTACAAACAGCGAGTTACATCTGGCAGCACGAACAGCAGGGCAACAATGGTTACAGCAAAATGTCCGTATCGACAGGCCATTGCTGGATATTTGGCTAACCACCGGAGATAACGCCTACACCTCAGGCAGAAACCGGGAGTTTCAGCAAGCCATCTTTGACCCGTACCAGGATTGGCTAAGTCGCTTCAACCTGATTCCTGTTATTGGTAACCACGATATACGTCGGCGTGCTTACCGACGTATTTTTGAATTTCCTGAGGCAGCTGAACAGGGGGGACTGGCTTCCGGTAGCCAGCATTATTACTCGCTTGATCAGGGGGCATTGCATCTGCTGGTTTTGGATTCTGCCTGGGCAATTATTCACGACCGGCAGGCGATGTTGGAATGGCTGAAAAATGACCTGCAAGCCAATGCCCGCCCGTGGAGCGTGGTGGTGTTTCATCATGCGCCATACAGTAAAGGCTCGCACGATTCGGATGATACCTGGGGCAGTGACCGGCGGGTTGGTATGGTGCGCAAACATATTCTGCCGATCCTGGAACAGCACAATGTTGATCTGGTCATCAGCGGCCACAGCCATGTCTATGAGCGGAGCCATTTGCTCAATGGTCATTACGGTAAATCCGCGACATTTGCAGAATCAATGCTGGTCAGCAGAGGACAGGGCAAACAGGATAGATTTACCAAAAAGGCAGGTTGTGACGCAAATTGCGGGACTGTTTATCAGGTGCTGGGCAGTACTTCAGAGTTACGTCCAGGGGCACTGAATCATCCGGCTATCGCGATTGGTCTTAATCAAGGGGGCACGATCAGCATCGATGTTGAACCGGGATGTTTGGGCAGTCGTTTCATCAATAGTCAGGGTGAGGTGGCTGACTTTTTTACAATCAATAAAAATTCAAACTGTCAGTAGTCGGAAAAAGCCCACTGGCCCAGAATCTAAATGGCGTTAAATCCACCTGGGTGGCTTAACCCATACAAGAAATGACTATACTGTGCCTCGAGTTATACGAAGTACCATCATGCGAACCCTGATATTTCTATGTCTATTACCAATGACTGTTGTATTGCACGCTGAAAGCCTGACCATCGAACGCATTTTTGCCAGCCCATCGATTACTGGACCTAATCTGCGTTCATTGAAAATTTCACCTGCAGGTGACCGGGTTAGCTTTTTGCAAGGCAAAGCGGATGATCGCGAGCAGCTGGATTTATGGGAATATCATATCGCCGATCAGGCTACCCGTATGCTGGTTGATTCAAGGGTGCTGGTGCCGGAAGCTGAAAAGCTTTCCAGTGAAGAACAAGCCCGGCGCGAGCGTCAGCGACTGGCCGGACTGCGTGGAATTGTTGCCTACCAATGGTCAATTGATGGGAAAGCATTATTGTTCCCATTGAATGGGGATTTGTATTTTTATGCATTGGAATCTGCTGAAGTCAAAAGGTTAACCAATACCGAGGCTTTTGAAACCGACCCGCAATTATCACCGGATGGCAAACAGGTGGCATTTATCCGTGGCCAGAATATTTTTGTGATAGATATCGGCAGCGGAGTCGAGCGACAATTAACCATGGATGGGCAAGGCACCATTCATAATGGCGTGGCCGAATTTGCCGCCCAGGAAGAAATGGACCGGGATACCGGCTACTGGTGGTCTCCGGATTCACGCCGCATCGCTTTTATTCAATTTGATGAAAGCCCGGTAGAAATTACCCAGCGTTATGAAATTGATGCAGACTCAGTCACGGTGGTTGATCAACGCTACCCCTACACCGGCACCCCTAACGCCAGATTAAAACTGGGCGTGGTTTCAGCCAATGGCGGTGAGAAACAATGGCTGGAATTGGGTGAGCAAGCAGATTTTTACATCCCACGTGTCAATTGGTTGCCGGATAGCCGGCACCTGAGTTATCAGTGGCAGTCACGGGACCAGAAAACACTGGAATTAAGGGTTGCCGATTTACCGGAAAAGCACCAGCATGTCAGGATTACAGAAACCGCAGAGACCTGGGTTAATCTGGATAATGATCTGAGTTTTTTGAAAAACAGCGAACAGTTTCTCTGGACATCCGAACGTTCCGGTTTTCGTCATATATACCTGTATTCCAATCATGGCGAATTGATTCGTACAGTGACTGCAGGGAACTGGCCGGTAGATCAAATTGAAGGCGTCGATGAAACGGCCGGGGTGGTATATTTCACGGCCAACAAGGACAACGTCACCGAGCAGCAACTGTATGCTGTTAATTATCTGCAGGACGATGCGCCGATCCAGCGGATTACCCAGCAATCGGGTTGGCATGGCATTGCCATGGCCAGTAGCGCGAACGTATATATCGACACCTTCTCAAGCCGCAGCCAGCCGGCGCAAGTGTCATTGCATGATGCTGGCGGTCAGCGGCTGACCTGGTTGCTGGAAAATGCTTTGGACGAAAACCACCCTTACAGGCCTTATCTGGAATACCATCAAACCACCGAATTCGGACAACTGACTGCGGAAGACGGACAAACGCTGTATTTTCGGATGCTCAAACCGGCGAATTTTGATCCAGCACAGCGTTATCCGGTATTCGTTTATTTGTATGGAGGTCCTGGTGCCCAGGTTGTCAGTAACAGCTGGGACCGGCGGGTATTATTTGAACAATATATGGCTCAACAGGGTTTTGTGGTGTTCTCGATTGATAATCGCGGCAGTGCACGGCGCGGCACCCGTTTTGAAAACCCGATTTATCGTCACATGGGGACAGTCGAAGTACAGGATCAACTGGCAGGTATCGAGTACCTGAAGGGTCTGAGTTATGTAGATGCTGACAAAATCGGCATTTTTGGCTGGAGTTACGGCGGCTATATGACTTTGATGAGTGTGCTGCAGGGCGGTGATGCTTATGCTTTAGGGGTTTCGGTTGCACCGGTTACCGACTGGCGGCTGTACGATACACATTATACCGAGCGCTACATGCAAACCCCGGAACAAAACCCGGATGGGTATCAAACTGGAAACGTGCTTAGCTATACTGATAACCTCCCGGCCGCGGGAGAAACACCGTTACTGCTTATCCACGGCATGGCCGACGACAACGTCTTGTTCACCCACAGCACACTGCTGTTCAAAGATTTGCAGGACAAGGGCAAATTGTTCGATGTGATGACCTATCCGGGGGCCAAACACGGTATCAGCGGCAGCACTTCGCAAACGCATGTATATCGCAGCATTGCGGAATATTTTCAACAACTGAAACCATAGCGTAATGCCATATCGGTATTACGCTGGATGTGTTTGGGTTTATTACACAGCGCTCCCAACCTGTGATTAACCAAACAACATCCGTGTTAACGGACAGGTGAAAACACAATGACAAATTCAGTAACAGGAAAAACAGCGTTGATTACCGGCGCCAACCGCGGGATCGGCAAACAGATTCTGGAAAGCTTTATCGAAGCTGGTGCCGCCAGGGTTTATGCAGCGGTCAGAGATGTTACATCGGTAACGCCTTTACAGGAAAAATATCCTGGAAAAGTTGAGGCACTGGCACTAGATTTGAGTGATCCGGAAAGCATTTCTGCCGCCGCCGCTATCGCAACAGATGTAGACATCGTGGTCAACAATGGTGGGATTTTACATAACGCTACGCCATTTGCCGACAATGCTATCCAGGCACTTCAGCAGGAACTGGAGGTTAATTTATTCGGTTGGCTGCATGTTGCACGGGCGTTTGCGCCAGTATTGAAAAACAATGGTGGTGGTGCATTGGTGCAATTGAACTCAGTGGTTTCTGTCAAGGGCTTTGCCGAGTTCTCAACCTACTCTGCCTCCAAAGCGGCCAGCTATTCACTGACTCAGACAATCCGTGATCAGCTCAAGGACCAGGGTACTCAAGTGATCAGTGTTCACCCGGGCCCGATTGCCACAGATATGGGTGCCGCAGCTGGCTTCCCGGCAGATATGAGTGATTCACCCACAGTGGTAGCCGAGGGTATTATTCAAGCATTGGCTAATGGTGATTTTCATGTGTTCCCTGACAGCATGGCCAAACAGATCTGGCAGGCATATCAGGGCTTTGCAGAAAACGTGGTTGACGCACAAATGAGCGAAAGCTGATCAAAATACATCAAAACTGCATAATGGCGAGTCATATCCAGACTCGCCGTTTTTTAATCCTTATCAATGACACCTTGTCCCTTGGGTCCAAATTCAGCGGGTTAAGCTATAGTAATTGGTTCAATGACAGATCATTTAACGGCAGTCAGGAATAAGTGATGCGCAATAGAGTAATCAGCAGGTTCACATGCATAGCGTTGTGGCTGCTAATGATCGGTGTGGTTTCGGCAGACGAGGACAATATGTCAGTAACAGATCAATGGCCAATGTTTCGTGGGAATAGCGAACATACCGGAACCCTGGGCAATACAAACTTGTTGCCTCCACCAAAACTATTATGGCGTTTTGATACCGGCGGCACGGTTGAATCTTCACCCACAATTATTAACGGCAAACTTTATATCGGCACCTTTGCTGATCATTTATATGCATTAAACGCCAGTTCCGGTGAACAGTTATGGCGTTTTAAAGTTGATGGGTTGGTTCGGGCTTCGCCTTCAATTGTGGGTGGCACGGTATATTTTGGTGCTGATGATGACCGGTTTTACGCATTAAACGCGGAAACCGGAGAAAAGCTTTGGCATATTGACCTGGGCGAAGGGGGTGAACAATCGTCGCCGGCGTTGCTTAATGGAAGGGTATATTTTGGCGCATTTGATCACGGGGTTTATGCCGCAGATGCTGAAACCGGTGAGGTTGTCTGGCGCTATGCAACCGGTGGCGGGATATTGTCTTCACCGTTAGTAGCCAATGGCCTGGTGATGATCGGTTCGATCGACAAGCAATTACATGGCATTGATATTAATACCGGGAAAGCACGCTGGGTTGTGGCCAGCGAAGACATCATTTTTTCATCGCCGGCTGGGGTTAATGATGTGGCCTTTGTCGGTTCACAGGATGGCAGTATCTATGCGGTGAATATGCAAGACGGTTCAATCCGTTGGCAGTATGCGACTGGTGGTGCTGTATTTTCTTCTCCAGCCATCGTAGATGCCATGCTTTACGTTGGTTCAGATGATGGTCATTTATATGCATTGAATGCTGATGATGGAGAACTCATCTGGAAGAAAGATCTAAAAGGCCGGGTACTTGGTTCACCAGCCCTGCTTGGAGCTGGTATCTATGTTGGTTCCAGCGACGGCCATTTGTATGCGCTCGATCGTGAGACCGGTGCCGTAGTATGGCAATACCACATCGGTGATAAGGTCTGGAGTTCTCCAACGATTGTTGATGGTGTGATTTACGTAGGCGCACATGATGGTTATGTCTATGCGTTGGATTCGCGTAGTTGAGGTTACGTGGCAGCAACCATTCCAGAGTAAAATGCATCAAAGTTGTAGCAGAACCACATAGGAACACCAACAGTCGGCAACCACAAAAGCAGTGGAAGTTATAAGTACCGGCTATATTTAACGCCATGCAGTCACAGCAAACCGCCAATCTGAAAGAGTCGTTTAACGAGCTCAAACGCCGCAAGGTGATTCGCACGTTAATCGGCTATGCGCTGTTTGCCTGGGTGATTTTGCAAATCGTTGATTTCAGTTTTGAGCCATTGCATCTTCCCGATTGGATGGCGACGGTGGTGGTGATTGCAATCATTCTCGGCTTTCCGATAGTGGCGATTTTGTCCTGGGCGTTTGATTGGACCGCTGACGGCATTAAGCGGGCAGAAGCCAGCTCCGGGTTAAAGCGTTGGCAAACCAGCTTGATACTGTCCATTATGCTGCTGCCGGTATTGGTTTTGAGCCTGTTTTTTTATCATGCATATGGTGATTTTATTGGGACCCAGATCAGCGAAACCGAACAGGCAGCCGCATTAACCCAGGCAAATGGTGATGTACAACCGGCAACAACGGTATCCAGCCAATCCATTGCGATACTGCCATTAGCTGATTTTGACTCCACCGGTGTGACCCAGCAAATGGGTGATGGGCTGGCCGAAGAAATTCTCAATTTGCTGGCTAAGAACCCGGCATTTGAGGTCGCCGCACGCACCTCCAGTTTCGCTTTCCGCGAAACCACCGATGACATCAAAACCATTGGCCAGAAACTGGGGGTTTACTGGGTGCTGGAGGGCAGCGTCCGTGGCTCGGGGAATTTATTGCGAATTACGGTTCAGCTGATTGACGCCAACACAGGGTTTCATGCCTGGTCGGAAACTTATGACCGTGAAGTGAGCAACAGCCTGGAAACCCAGGATGAAATTGCAGCCCTGATTGCCAGCACACTCAATGGTGTTTTAAGCGGTATGCAGGCTGAGCAGGCCAGCCGTTATACGCTGGCTGATTATGAATCGTTCCAAAACTTTAATGATGCCAATGCATTGTTGGCGCAACGCACTCCTGAAACCCTTGCTGCAGCCATTAAGTTATACCAGGCAGTTATCGAATTGCATGCCGATTATGCGCCGGCCTATGCAGGTTTGTCAGATGCCTATATGCTCGAATCGGTTTACGGTAATCGGTCAATTTCGGATGCTGCAGGTCAGGCACAACAGTCATTGGAATTGGCGCTGGGTTTGGATGGCAAGCTGGGTCAGGCCTGGGCTTCATTGGGATTGATCCGGGCACGGTCTGGACTGAATGATTCAGCAGAATCTGCCTACCTGAAAGCCATTAAGCTTAATCCGGATTATCCCTGGGTATATGCCTGGTTTGGCAATTTACTTGGCCGACAGGGCCGTATCAGTGAACAACAAAATATCCTGGAAGAAGCCCAGAGACTGGTGCCGGATGATCCTTTTATTCGCATGATCATTGCCAATAATCACCTGGCCAGAGGTGAGCTTGAGCAAGGTTTTCAATTACTTAATTCAGCACTGGAGCAATCCCCGGATTCAATGATACTGCTCAACGCATACACCCTTTGGTCGATTCAATATGGGCGTATTGAGCAGGCCGTAGAACAGGTTCGAATGGGCAAGTTGATTGAGCCGGACAACCCTCGAATCAACATGACCGAGGCATACCTTTCCATGCTGATGGATCAACCGGCACAGGCGGTCGAATTGATGACAGCGGCCTACGCTAAGGCGCCCAATAATATCGGCATTGCAGGAGACTATGCGTCGATGGTTTATTTTGTCGGGGATACACCAGAGATTTATCAATATTTCAGTGACAATTATCAGCTGCTAAACCCCATTGATCGTGGTGAGGCGTTCGATACAACCAGGCTAAGAATTTATGCAGCATCACTGGCCTGGGTCAGCGGAGATACTCAGCAGGCATCAGAGCTGGTGCATTTGTCCTTACCGCAACTGGCAAAATTGGATGGTACACCCGAGGCTATCGATTTATTGAGTCAGGCAGCCTGGCTTTGTGTCCAGGCTGGTGATACCGAAAACGCCGGGCAACTGCTGGAAATAAGTGAGTTGTTATTGAATGCAATCAAAGAAAACAACTGGGATACACCTGCACTGGCATATTCGACGGCAACTTTGCAGGCAGTCAATGGACAAGTTGAAATAGCTCTGGACAGCCTGGAACAAGCCATTGAAAAGGGCTGGAACCAGTTTTGGATGATGCGAAGCGATCCACGCTTGAGCAGTTTGCGTGAAAACCAGCGTTTTACTGCCCTGATGCGATAATATCAATCGGCAATTATCTGCTGATAAATTTTTGGATCAGTAGCTCCTTCGGTACCAAATACCAACACGACACTGTCAGATGATAAACCGAGTGCTTCGCGTGTAGCGGGCTGCAGAGCTGAAATTAACGCACTGGCCAGACCCGGGACCGCTGATTCACCAGCCTCAATATCGTGAGCATGCAACAATCGCATGCAATGCGGGATAGTCGCGTCATCGATAGTGACAAAGTCATCAGCACCCTGCTGCAGTATTTCCCAGGCAAGCAACGAAATTTCACCGCAGGCCAATCCGGCCATCATGGTATTCAGGTCACCTTCAACGGTAATAGGTCTGCCAGCTTTGGCAGTTTGATACAAACAGTCGGCCAGCGTCGGCTCAACGATGATAAAGCGTGGGCGGGCCTGCTGGTAGTAAGCCCAGAAATAACCAATGACCGCTGCCGCCAAACCACCAACACCACCTTGAATAAATACATGAGTCGGAGCCGGTGTTTGCCCAAGTTGATCAATAATCTCTGCGCACATAACTGTATAACCGGACATCACATCACGGGGAACATCGGTATAACCGGGATAAGAAGTATCGGACACCACAAACCAACCATGATCCATTGCTGCCTGTGCTGCCGCATGAACCGAATCATCATAATTGCCGGCGACACGGACCACTTCAGCAGCATATTTTTTCAGCATCTGCTCGCGTCCCACACTGACACCCGCATGGATATAAATGATGCAGCGACAGCCATATCGCTGAGCACCCCAGGCAACCGAGCGGCCGTGGTTGCCATCGGTGGCTGTGGTCACGGTTAACGCAGAACAAAACTGCTGGTGTTCACCATGTCGAAGCTCTGTATAGGAAATATTTTTGTTATGGCGTTTGCTGAGCTCACGCATTAATAATTGCTCAATTGCATAAGCCCCACCCAAAGCTTTAAAGCTGCCCAGGTTGAAACGCCCACTTTCATCTTTGTACCAGATTTTTCCCAGTTCAGCCGCCGCTGCGAATGTATCCAGACTATGCATTGGAGTTGACTGGTAACCCGGCCAGCTTTGAATTCTTTGTTTGGTTTTATTTGCCTGCGACAGGTTAATTATCTTGCGCGAAGATTCAGGGTATCTGCCATGGGTTGCGGCAGTGTGGTGAAAGTAATGTATTTGTGCGGTTTGATAAGGTTTTAGTTGGTGTTTGTTCATGGGTTAATGCAGCGTGTGGCGGCTATTCAAACAGCGAATATCAAGCGAATTGCCTATTGAGGCCCTCATAACTTCCTCATAATTGAATAAGCCAAAATCAAATCAACTGTAAATAGATATGAAAACAATAACTTAGTGTGACGATCAAACATGCAAAATTGTTATACTTATTCTCATCAAATACTCATGACTTCGATATAGAAATAACAGACTATATTGATCTTAATAGTTACTGCGTGAAATCAGAAATGATTACATCGCATCAAAAAGAGTAAACCATCATGCCACAAATACCATCCATGATTTTTTATCGGGTTTTATTGTTGATATCCAGTTTGTTTCTGGTCAGTACAGCCCATGCGCAGCTCAGTTATGAGTTGTATTTCGATACCGACCTGAATACAGCGACTGGCTGTAATGTCAGCCTGTCGCAACTGGGTCAAAATATTTCGGGTGTGGAGCGGCGTCTGATTGCCAGCGTCGATCGGGTCACCTTGATGGTCGATAGTGTTGATCTGGCCATCTGTACTGCAGGCGTGTTTAACCCAATCGGGACTCTTGATGGTGGCTACCCGGTTGGCCTGAATACCGGCACCAATGGTGGTGATGTGATTGAACTGGCTGCAGCATTGCAGCAGATTGGCGGCAATGGCGGGCGTGCACAGGTGTATGCAGTTGCCACTAATGCGACCAACGCAAGTGAAGATATTCTGGAAACCGTAGATGGCCAGGCAGGCAGCACCGGCATTTTCCTGGGCTTCCCGATTGAGGTTCCCACACTATCGGCGATAGGGTTTGCGTTGTTGGGAATTGCGCTGTTGATGGTTGGCGCAATTACCTTCAGGCGTCGCAAACTGTTGGCTGGTGTGAGCTTGATCATGCTTGCCGGCGTAGTGTTGGCAATGAACTTTGTTGCCGATGGTGATATTGCAGACTGGGCGGGCATGTCACCAATAGCTGTCGACCCTGAAGGAGATGCTTCGGCAGCCGATAACAGTATTGATATCAACGCCCTGTTTGCAGCGGTTGACGGGGAGATGCTGTTTTTCCGGGTGGACGTGGTGGATGTTGAGAATACTGCCCCAGTGGCCACGCCGGGTGCAGATACCACCCTGGAAGATACTGCAGTAACCCTTACCTTAATGGGCACTGACCTGGAAGGTGATCCATTAACTTTCGCGATAGACACACCACCGGCCAATGGCACATTAAGTCCGATAACACCGATTGATGCCACCAGTGCCAGTGTGGATTACACACCGGATCCTGATTTCAACGGTGCGGATCAATTCACCTTTACTGTTAATGACGGCCAGGCGACGTCGGCAGCTGCCGCATTTGATATCACTGTGACAGCCGTCAATGATGCTCCATCGTTTACCGCCGGCCCCGATCAGACGGTGCTGGAAGACGCCGGCGCACAGACGGTCAACGGCTGGGCCACCGGTATCAGTGCCGGCCCGGCGGATGAAGCCGGTCAGGCACTGACCTTCAACATTACCGCCAATGACAACATGGCGCTGTTCTCGATACAGCCGGCCGTAGCAGCCGATGGCACCCTGACCTTCACCCCGGCCGATGATGCCAACGGCACCGCCAATATCACTCTGGAACTGATGGATGACGGCGGCACCGCCAATGGCGGCGTGGATACCTCTCCAACGCAGATGTTTGTGATCAATGTAACCGCGGTTAATGATGCCCCATCGTTTACTGTCGGTCCGGATCAGACGGTACTGGAAGATGCCGGTGCACAAACCGTGAATGGCTGGGCAACGGGCATCAGCCCCGGCCCTGCCGATGAAGCAGGCCAGATGCTGACCTTCAACATCACCGGGAACACCGATCCAGCGCTGTTTGCAGCCGGCCCGGCTGTGGCTGCTGATGGCACGCTGACCTATACCCCGGCCGATGACGCCAACGGCTCTGCCGATATTACGCTGGAACTGATGGATGACGGCGGCACCGTCGATGGCGGGGTGGACACCTCTGCACCGCAGACATTTACCATCAATGTAACGGCAGTCAATGACGCCCCGTCATTCACCGCCGGGACCGATCAGACGGTACTGGAAGATGCCGGCGCACAAACGGTTAACGGCTGGGCCACCGGCATCAGCGCCGGACCAGCCGATGAAGCCGGCCAGGTATTGAGCTTTAATATCACCGCCAACGACAACATGGCTTTGTTCTCGGCGCAGCCGGCGGTGGCAGCGGGTGGTACGCTGACGTTTACTCCGGCCGATGATGCCACCGGCACCGCCAATATCACGCTTGAGTTGATGGATGACGGCGGCACTGCCGATGGTGGCGTGGATACTTCACCAACCCAGACATTTGCGATTAATGTGACAGCAGTTAATGATGCGCCATCGTTTACTGCCGGCCCTAATCAAACGGTGCTGGAAGATGCCGGCCCGCAAACGGTGAACAGCTGGGCCACCGGCATCAGCCCGGGCCCAACCGATGAAGCCGGTCAGACCGTCAGCTTTAACATCACCGGTAATACCGCACCGGGGTTGTTTGCCGCCGGTCCGGCCGTAGCGACTGATGGAACGCTGACGTACACACCTGCACTCAATGCCAACGGCAGTGCAACCATTTCGCTGGTTGCCATGGATGACGGTGGTACCGCTGACGGTGGTGTGGATACTTCACCGGCACAGTCGTTTACCATCACTGTTACCCCGGTCAACGATGCGCCGTTGTTTACCGCCGGTCCGGATCAAACCGTGCTGGAAGATGCCGGCCCGCAAACTGCGGCTAATTGGGCAGTTGGCATCAATGCCGGCCCGGCCGATGAAGCCGGACAGACACTGACTTTCAATATCACCGGTAACACCAATGCGGGCCTGTTCTCGGTTGCGCCTGTCGTTGCAGCCGATGGCACGCTGACCTATACGCCAGCCGATAATGCCAACGGCTCTGCCGATATCACTTTGAATCTGATGGATAACGGCGGTACCGCCAATGGTGGGGTGGATACCTCTGCGGCGCAGATGTTTACCATCAATGTTACCGCGGTGAATGATCCACCTGTGGTGACCGGTGAGGCATTTGATACCGTCGCCAATACCCAGTTGCAGGTGGCTGCAGCCCAGAGTGTTTCGCCATCTGTATTTGTGTCCGGCAGCCTGTTGTCCAACGACAGCGATATCGATGGACCGGGTGCATTGATGGCTTCACTGAATACCGCTACAGCCGGCGCCATCGTGAATGTGGCTGCCGATGGCACCTTTACCTATGTACCGCCGGCCGGAATGACCGGAACCGACTCATTCACCTATGATGTCACTGACGGTGTAGCTACCGTTACCGGTATGGTTGATATTACTTTTGTTAGACGTATCTGGTACGTGGACAATACCGCAGCAGCCGGTGGTTTGGGTCGCTCTTCTGATCCATTTGATACGCTGGATGAGGCCGCTTTCGCAGTCGCTTTCTCAGGTGCCGACAACGAAACCATCTGTATCGCGTTCGGTGATGGTACTTCAACGGGTCAGGATACTGGATTTTTGGTCTCAAATAATGGCCTTCAGTTGCTGGGCGAACATGCCGGATGCAGTTTGAACATTGCAATCAATGGCAACCCGGCACCAACGGTAGTGCGTGCACCGGTGCCCAGTAACCGGCCATTAATAGACAGTGCTCCATCTGCTAATGCTATAGCGCTCGATGGCCTATCAGGCAGCCTCTCCAATGTGGTTATCCGTGGTTTGAATATTTCAGCCGATCTTAATGCTGTTTCGGCGATGACCACTGGTGGTCGTACCATCGAAGCTACCGTTGACGATAATATTATGGATGCGTCGGAACATGGTATTAATATCGTTCAAGGCCTGTCATTAGGCGCCATTGAGGCCAGCACCTATGTTCTTTCCAATAACAGCATTACCGCCGGCATCAATGGCATCAGCGCGGTGCATACTGAAAATTCATCGGCTGGTACCCTGAATTTGGCGATAGATGGTAATACCATAGTAAACGCTACCACTGGGGCAGGTATTTTCCTGGACGGTCCAACCAATGATTCCGGGGCACTGGTCGTCACTTCATTTAACGGTAATACCGTAACTGATGCGGCTGTTCGTGGTATCGACATTGACCGGGTTACCTTTGATGCCGGCGGCGGTACTGACGCACCCGGCGGCAATACCAGCATAGGCACCATTGGCAACCGCGTAGAAGGCGATGGTATGCGCATGAACCAGGTGTTGGGCGGCGTCGCTTTCGGTACTTTGGACATTTTCAATAATAACGGCACCGGCTGGTTTGTACGCGATGCCGGCTCCAAGGGCGCCGGCACTTTTGCTCTGTCCACTACCGGTGGTACAGCAGATACCACTAACGGCACCGCTTTGAATATCGATCCGGTAATGGTTGATCTGACATTCGCATCAGTGACCTCAACCAATGCCAACGGCCAGGGTTCCAGTAATGCGGCCGGTGGCGGTATCTTTATGAACGTCACCGATGCACAGGGTGGCGCCAGTGCCAATGCCCTGACGGTAGGCACCTTTAATGTATCCGCATCCAACGGCAATGCATTGACTATTCTTAACTCTGTCGGCGTGTTCACTTTCGGCACCACCATCATTGATAACCTGACGGTACCCAGTAGCGGGGGCGCGGTGAATATGGCCGCCACCAATGGAGACAATTCCACTTTGAATTTCACCAATGGTCTGGATATTGATATGTTCGACGGCGGTGATCCTGTCGGCCTTCCTCCGGGTTCCCGTGCTATCCAGGTGGAGGCTTTCGGCAGCGGCAGGGTTACCTTAAGCATCGCCCAGACTGCCAATGATGAGTCCATTCTGATCGCCGACAGTGCCGGTGGCTTTATCGAGATGACGGCGGAATTCACGACTGGCAGCGGCAGAGTCGATGTGGGTCCGGCCGGCATTCACTTTGATTCACTGCAGGCAACCGGGACTGCGTCGGATGAGGAATTGACCGACGATGGCGCCATTCGTATGATCGAAGTGGATGGTGCAGGCAACACCTTCAATGTCGATATGCTGGATATTGTCGATGGCTCCAATACCTCGACCGGCATAACCATCGACAACTCTCCGGTGACCTACACGTTCGGCAGCTACAACCACCAAAACGGCGAACTCAACCAAACCACGCCGGTGGTGTTGACCGGCGATAACGGCCCGGTGACATTCAGCAACGTCAACCTGGGCGACAACCCCGGTAATCCTGGCGCCTTCATCGGTCAGCCGTTCAGGATCAGCAACAACAACAACCCGGTGATGATTTTGGGTGGCGAGATTGTGGCTGGCTCAACGACTGTAGGTATCCAGCTGTTGAATCAGGACAGCAGCGGTTCGCTAACGGTCACCAATACCAATATCACCACTACTCTGGCCAACGGTGGTGGTGATGTACTGCAGGTCAATGGCGGCGGCGGTACGGTGACGGTGAACGGCGGCACATTTGCCACCAGCACTAATTCCGATGGTGTGGATATTCAGGACACCAGTGCTACCATCAATATCGGTGCTGATATTGTTCACACCGGTGTAGAAGCGGGTGGGATCGTTCCGACGCTGATCGAAATTGATAATACCACCGGCAATATCACCTTTACCGGCAGCATGACCAATAGCAATGACGGGTCCTTGATCCTGATTGGTCTGAATGGAGGGATAGGGCCTCCAGGGACAGGGCCAACCAGTGGCACGGTTGCATTCAATGGCACACCATTAACCTCGAGCGTTAATACGGATGGCATTTCCATCAATGGGGTGGGCGCCGGTGCTGTGGTCGAGTTCTCTGCGGGAACCACAGTGACCATTACCGACTCAGCGGTGGCCGGTATCAACCTGACCAACAATGCCGGCAATGTGAACTTCAATGGAACCACCGACATCGACACCCCGGCCCTTGACGGTATTACCTTGCTCAATAACACTGGCACGATGACGTTTAATGGCGGCACCATCAACGATGCTGGCGCGGATGCTGTCAACTGCAATAGCTCGGTCCTGGATAGCAACAATGTTGTCTTCATTGCCAACAATGGCGATACGGTGGAAACAACGGCTTGCACCCTGTCGGGCACAGGCAATGCGACAGGCAACCCGCCTGCATCAGAGCCATTGATGTGTAATGACGGCGGCGGCAATACCGGTCAGATTTCCTTTAACGGTGGCAGCGAATTCTGTCCTCCCTAGCAGAGGGAAATAAAACCTCAAAAGGCCGCCTGCGGGCGGCCTTTTTTTATGATGCCAGTTGCCGTTATATGCCATTGGTTCTTATACAAGTCACCATTCAGATACCGTAATCCCGAATCAATCACCACAGTAACCACACGTTTGCCTGGTCCTAATTTCCGTGCGCTTTGCAATGCGGCATGTATATAGACGCCGCAGGTAATACCGCCGGAGATATTTCTAACGTGCAGCGGTTCCACGGTGGTGATGCTGATGCCGGGAAACGGCAAATCAAGCAAACTCAAACACTATCCAGGCTAAAGTCAAATTGTCTGCGACAATATCTTTACGTATGTTAAATAAAAAATTTTCGAGGGATTTCCATTGCTGAGCCGTATCAACTATTAAAGCACGGCCAGGCATGTGCAAATTCCAACTTAGTAACAGAGAGAAAATAATGAAACGTACAGCAATTTACATAGCCGCTACAGTATTTCTCGGCAGCATAAGTATTACGATGCCAGAGCCGGTGTATGGCGCATCTGCAGCCCAGGAAAGAAAGCAAATCGCTAATGACCGAAGAAACAACAGGCAGCAAATCAAGCAGGATCATCTGCAAACGCGTAGCGATAATCGCCAAAGTAGCAACGAAAACCGCCGCGAGAGCCGCCAGGACCGCAACGAAAACCGTCGCGAGAACCGCCAGGACCGCAACGAAAACCGCCGCGAGAACCACCAGGACCGCAATGAAAACCGTCGCGAGAACCGGCAGGACCGTAACGAAAACCGTCGCGAGAACCGGCAGGACTGGCGTCAGGATCGCCGCCAGGACCGTCGGCAATTCAACCGTCGGCATACCGTGCTGCACTATAGTTCTCATCGGGTTGGTGTGCATGTGAATGTATTGCCCGGTGTGCACGTGTCCCTTAACCTGGGCGGCAGCCGTTTTTACTACAGCTCAGGTGTCTATTACCGGCCGGCCGGCAACCGGTTTGTGGTAGTTACCGCGCCGATCGGCGCCAGCATTGCGGTGTTGCCATTCGGTTATGTGGATTTCCACCTCGGGCCAAGACGTTTTTACTACGTCAATCGCACCTATTATGTGTATGAGCCAACCACCACCCAATACGTGGTGGTGGAGCAGCCGGAGGGTGTTGATGAAGAACAGCTGCAGCAACTGTCGGAAGCCGAACCGGTTGCAGATCAAGCCTCTCCCATTCAGGAATTGGTAGTCTATCCGGCGGAAGGGCAAAGTGATCAGCAGGTTGAGCAGGATCGCTACGAATGCCACCGCTGGAGCGCCGACGAAAGCGGGTTCAACCCAGTTACATCGGCGGATGACACCGGACAGCCGCTTTATCTGCGGGCCATGACGGCATGTCTTCAGGGCCGAGGCTATTCCGTCAACTAATCGGAATGCAGCAGGTTGCTATTCAAGCTGCCTGCTGCAACCGGTTGGTTGATCCAGGGTGGACAGGCTGATTTCAGTGGTTTCCGACAGACTTGAAGACCAGCAACTGGTCGGCCTGGTGGCCGGACAGGATCGCGAAGCCTATGCCACCCTGGTCAGGCGCTATGGACTGCGTTACCGGAACCTGGCGCTGGGTATCTTGAATGATGTGCAGCTTGCCGAAGATATTGTTCAGGATGCGTTCCTGAAACTGTGGACCAGCTCGCAGACATTTAACCCCGATAAAGCCAGCTTCACCACTTGGTTTCATCGCCTGATAGTCAACCGCTGTATCGATGAAAAGCGTCGCAAAAAGCCCGCTGAGCTGCCGGATGAATATGATCTATCGGATTTTCGACCGGGTGCCTCAGAACAGCTGGAAAAAGAACAACAGTTGGCTGCGGTAATGAATATGGTTGGCCGGTTAAAGCCGCGCCAGGCACTGGCCATCATACTGTTTCATTTTGATGGTTTAAGTATGAAAGATGCAGCCACGGTAATGGACACCAACCCCAAAGCTTTCGAATCTCTATTGATGAGAAGCCGTGAGGCACTGAAAGCAAAGCTGCAAATCGATGCAGGACAAACGACAGGTAATCAAAGATGAATAACACAGGAAAACCCCTGGAAAGCTTTAAACAAAACTTGCTGAGATATGGATCAGATATCGATACCTGGCCTGTTGAGCTGCAGGACAATGCCAGAAAACTGTTGGGTACATCTCAAGGGGCAGATGCCTACAACGACCATATCGAGCTCGATAAGCTGCTGAACAGAACCGCACAAACACTGTTTCGGGATACCGCCCGGGTTACTGAAGATGATCATTCATCCCGGTTTCTGGATAAGTTAATCGCAGCGCCTGATAGTGCAGGGCCGGCCAACCCGGAGCACCATGGTTTCTGGCAAAAACTGCTGCAACGAGTACAGATACTGGTAGATGAGGAACTGATCCAGCTGACACCGGGAAAAGCCCTGCTGCCGGCAGGCGGGATGGCGCTGGCTATTATCTGCGGGGTGGCCTACGGCGCATTTCAGACCGAAGTACAGGAAATTGATTTAAGCCAAGCATTGATACAGGAGATTGTATCGATTCAGGAGAGCAGTCTATGACCACCATAACCCTGAAAAGCCGCTGGCTGTTGCTGCTATTGGGCATATCGCTGGTAGGCAACCTGTTCTGGGTAGGCACGCTGATCGGCCAAAACCACAGCCGCGAGGCGCCGCCGGTCAGGTTCACATTACGTCAGCTCGAGCGGAACCTGCCGAATGAAATAAGGCAGGAGCTGCGTGCCACCATGGAGTTGCGGCGTAACGAGCTGACCAGACTCAACCAGCGCCGGCAAAAGGCAAATCAGCGGGTTGCCCGGCTGATGGAAGAAACCGAGGTGAATCATTCCGCTTTTCAAGCCGCCATTACAGAGCGTGAACAGGCTAATCATGCATTTAATCTGGCGACCACTGAAGTGCTTAGTGAAATTATTCCAAAACTGGATGTAGAGACCCGCAGGCGGTTGATGGAATCGCGCAGGAGACGCAGGTAATCAGAGTTGTTTTGTTTCTGAAGTATGCGAAATATCGCTTCGGGCCGCCTGTGGGCGGCCTTTTTTAATGCTGGTACTGTGCTGTTTAGCATCATTGCTTGTTATACAAGTCACCGTTCAGATACCTTAGCCCTGAATCAATTACCACAGTAACCACCGTTTTACCCGGCCCCAGTGCTGTTGCCCGTTGCAGTGCTGCATGGATATTTGCACCTGAGGTAATGCCGCCCAAAACGCCTTCCTGTTTGGCCAGGTTATTGGCGGCCAGATAAGCATCATCATCCGAAACGGCGACAATGTTGTCGACCAGATCCCGCCTGAAAATCGATGGAATAAAAGAAAGGCCAATGCCTTCCAGCTTGTGGGTGCCGGAGGTATCCCCGCCGGAGATATTTCTGACGTGCAGCGGTTCCACGGCGGTGATGTTGATGCCGGGAATCTGCTGTTTCAGCACCTCGGCATTGCCCGAGATGCAGCCGCCACCGCCGACCACCATTACGAATTCATCAATATCCGTTCCCAGTTCGCGGAGAATTTCCTGCCCCATGGCATGGTAGCCGAGTTTGTTGTCGATATTGTTCACCTGGTCCGGCCAAAAGGTGTCCGGCTTGTCGGCCAGTTGTTTGGCGCGGGCAATCATGTCGTCAATTACCTTGGCGGTTAATACCCGGTTTTCAGCAGGGATGATCTCCACAGTTGCCCCGAACGCCCGCATGGTCTGGATTTTTTCATCGGCAAACCCGTCTGACGATACAAAATGGGCCTGGTATCTACGGGCGGCACACACCATGGCCAGTGAGCTGCCCGTACTGCCCCCGGTATACTCCACCACCCGCCCGCCGGGTTTCAGTTCTCCTCGTTGTTCAGCACCGTTGATCATGGACAACGCCATTCTGTCTTTCATGCTGCCGGTTGGATTAGCACCCTCGAATTTGACATAAATATCGGCCATGTCCGGTGTGGTGAGGTGGTTGAGTTTTATCAGAGGGGTATTGCCGACCATGATTATCTGCCTGTTATGGCGTATAGGAAATGTTAGTGACTTGCAAAATTAAAGTGACAGGTTATTCATATAACTTGCAAATTGCAAGTGACTAGCCTATAAAGCAGCTATCCATACATGCAACAGCCTAAAAATGCCCAAAACATTGACCAACAAAGACCATCAGTTCCGTTCGGAGTGTTCTATATCCAGAACACTGGAGCTGGTTGGTGATAAATGGACCTTGCTAATCGTGCGGGATCTGATGTGGCATGGGAAACATACCTATCGGGAGCTGCATGACAGTGTTAAGAAGGTTCCGACCAATATTCTGTCGGATCGATTGCGGCGGTTACAGAGTTGGGGGTTGGTTGAGCGGGAGCCTTATCAGGAGCGGCCGGTTAGGTATGCTTATCGGTTGACGGAAGCTGGGCGAGCGTTGGAGCCGGTGTTAGTGCAGGTTATGCAGTGGGGGCATCAATTTCTTGGAGGGGGGCTTAATCAACCAGAATGTGCAATGAATAGCAGACTTGAGGGCGCATCAAGCTAAATAGTGGGTGAGCTGTTAGTTTGTTATGACTCTTGTATACGGTGAGTTCAATTGATCAACGCAACACTTTATATTCACATAGTAATATGAGGTGTCGACAATGTCATATCGAACTAGGATTATTTATTCTGCTCATCAAAAAGAGTTAATGTGGGATCGGTGGAAGAAAGGAAGTA
>JAJFKX010000006.1 GCA_021772985.1 Gammaproteobacteria bacterium | reverse complement strand
AGTTGTGGCTGGTGTGGTCGTCAAAGTGGCTTGGGCGGTACTATTCCAGCTACCGCCTTTGGCGATTATCTGACCTATATCATCATATGTATAGGTTAAATTGCCGATGACCTGACCTGCGCGCTGATAGCTCAACTCAGTCAGCTGATCCAGATCATTGTAACTGGCTTGAGTGCTGACACCATTGGGCAGCGTCACACTAGTTCGGCGATCATAGGTGTCATAAACCATAGAGACAGCTTCACCACCCTGGGTAATCTGGGTCAGCCGGTCGCGGCTGTCGTAGCTATATTGAGTGGCAGTTAAATCAGAGGGCAGTATTTGGTTGAGCCGCAATCGGGTGTCATAACTGTAGGCAATGCTTCCTGCCGCAGTGATTTCCTGCAATAGTTGATCCAAATCGTCATACACATAATCCAACGTGCCGCTGAGGGTGTCATTCACACTGATCAGCCTGTCCGCCAGATCATACTCGTATGGCTAATGCCGAAGACAACTGTACTGGTCGTTTCTGGGAAGGCCGTTTCAAATCCCAAGCGTTATTGGATGAGAAGGCTTTGATCAGCTGTATGGCTTATGTCGATTTAAACCCGATTCGGGCTGGTATCGCTGAAACACCAGAAACTTCTGCTTTCACCTCAATACAACAACGAATCATCCAATCCTCCCCTGTCAATACCCAGCCAGAAGCCATATCACTGGATAATGTAATTCCGAAGCTTTTACACTTCAATAGTCAACTTGATAATGACCGGGGATTACCCTGTGAATTAAATGATTACATAGCACTAGTCGATTGGAGCGGCCGTGCCATGCATTCAACCAAACACGGGAAAATCAATGATGAGATCCCACCCATCTTGGATAGATTGGGAATTAACCCAACATATCTGCTGCACTATCTGAAACGTAAAGAACAAGGATTCATTCATGTAATTGGCACTTCTGCATCTATAAAATCTGCAGCTGGCAAACTCGGCAGGAAATTCCTGAAAGGCATTTCAGCGGCCAATCAGTTATTCCCACAACCCATCTAAGCAAAACCCTCTAATTCTTTTTTATCACCATACGGTGATAGTTGCCTATGTCTGAAATCGGTGTTTTTTAGATACCCCAGCTAATTACACATTAAAAAGCCGGAATTTGAATATACGCTTTTAGAACTCTAAGCATAACTTTGCTGATATGTTTGCTCAGAGTAATGAGTGCCCATGTGATTTGTTTACCCACAGAATAATGGGTGTCTGGGCTTTTCTGGGCTTTTCTTGCGTACTGATTCGGCCTGTCCACCATCCCTAACGGGCCCTGCTGGGTAAACCGTTTGCTTATGGGACTGTAATAGCGTGCTCCGTAATGATACAGCCCATTACCATCATTCTCCCTTCCAGTATATTGATAAGGATTGCTACTTGTAAAACCGGTTTCTTTGGCTTCAAACTGTGTCTCACCATATGCTTCATAGTGATACCTGGCCTGCACTTCTCCAGCTGCTCCAATCAACAGAGTAATGGGTGTCTATGTACTTGCTTATGTACTTGCTGTACTTCCTTCCTGCTGTTATATGCCTGGAGTAATGGATGTCTATGTACTTCCTTCCTTATGTACTTCTCTATGTACCTCAATCGCCTAAGCAAAACCATTTAATTCGCTTCTATCGCTGAATGGTGATTGTAGCCTATGTTTTAAACCTGCAGTTTGTAACTAACCTCGATAATCACCGTACAAATCAGCCTTAATATAAACATACATTCCTAAAACTCGAAGCATATTTTAGGTTGATATGCTTGCTGGGGGTAGTTGGTGTCCACTCTTCTACTAATCAAAAAGTGGCCCACATGAAAAACATGTGGGCCATCTTAAAAGCAATCTCGTCAACCAGATTCGATTAGCCCCTTGCAAATCCTTGCCTGTGCCTTTGCTTCACGCAGCTTTGCATCATGGGTCGGCTGGCCTCTTGTAATAGTGTTTACAATAGCCCGTAAAGCTCCTTTCTGAGGAGGGCTCCATGTACTGTATATAGGCCCTTTTTGAAATTTGCCTATATCTGTCAGTGTTGCACTAAAAGCCGTATTTATCCTGACACGCCTGGTGGCACACTCTGACCATGCATTATTACGCATCCGATTTTGCTGTTGCGTTGCAGAGCTACTGCAAGCTTGTGCATTACAAGCTTGAGGCGTATGCAACCCCTGGTTATTATCAATACAGGTCTTCCGTCTACCGTCATAGGGTATCAACTCACACCCAGACTTATATTGACGCTGCACAATATCCTTGGGATCCAAAGAGCTGGCATAAGCGGTATGGTAAGAGCCACCAACCAGCTGTAGCACCAGCAAATAAATACTCGACATTACAATATCCTTCATTTCAACCTCCCTATATTTCAATCTCATCAATGTATTTCTTTGCGTTATCTCCCAGCTTATCGATTATTTTTTTGCGGTTAGGGCCATAAACCTCATCATTTAGGGTAATATCCTCAGCATCCTGAAATAACCGTATCTTGGAACTGTTGAATGAGAACCAAAGGAACCGGGTATTTTGTTGCTTGGTGTTGAAATAAAATGTACCAAGAGACATGGCAATTTTACCGCCACTCTCAGCCACTGAAGATATTTGGAAATTACCGTTTCCAGCATTCTGGCTTTGGGTATCCAGCAGGACGATCCTTCCATCACTGCCAGCCAACTCTTCAAGACCTTTTAAGGTTGCAGTAACAACAGCAATTTGATTTTTGCTTGCTATCGCTGCCAAAATCTTCAAGATGGCCTTGTCCATCTTAAGTGTTGCACCGGAAGCCGTGAACTGCTCAAATTTGAATGCCTGAGCCACCCAGCCTATGTTGCTGAGCACATCAAGATAAAACTTATACCAGTTTTCTGTATCCTTGAAGCGATCATACTTCTTACTAGCAGCCAATTGCGCAAGTAAAGTTGAGTTCAGAACATCTGACTGATTTTGCGCACTCACACCAGCGACAAATGAAACCACGCTACCATCGTCGACATAGCCCGATTTCTTGCCGTCCTGCGGGCTGGCACCTGACAATTTTAGCGCTTGTAATTCAGGCAGTGGCTCGGCCAATTCCAGTTGGTCAATAAAGGCCGCTGCTGCATTTGCATTTGCATTTACATTTACATTCATAATAATCTCCTTTCATTCATAAATTTTGACAAAACAGTGATTTGCTACCTGCGCTGGAATGTGTTTCCGGATACAGCCGGGCAACCACTGAGGTGTACTTTGCTGCAAGCCACGGCCTAAAACCTGACGAAAACTTTCTGAAAAGCTACTGAATTTCTTGCGAAGCTGGTTACGCTAACGCAAACTAGATCTGATATGTATTTTTTAAATAAAAATCAGACATTTATGCGCATTTATTAGTTGTCCCAATACACACTCGGAGACACCTTCAAACACTTTTGCAGGTAACCGCATCTGCCCAAAGCGGCTTGCTGCTATAATTATCCGAAATATGGGAGGACGTGGGGGTTCTACGCTAATGGAAGGCAGTGAGCGTAATTTTTTTCTAGGTACGTGGTTGGTTATTCCACAGGAAAACCGCTTACAGAAAAACAGGCAAACAGTGTCACTGGAACCCAAAGCCATAGATGTACTGACATACCTGGCTGCGCATACCGGTAAAGTCATCAGCTCGGATGAATTGCTGAGCAGTTGTTGGCGGGATGGCTTTTTAGGTGATAACCCGGTTTATAAAATCATTGCCCAACTGCGTAAAGCATTGGGAGATAACTCACGCGCACCCAGCTTTATTGTCACTGTTCCAAAACGCGGTTATCAACTGATCAAACCGGTTCAATATCAAAACGATTTATCCACCAATAATAAGAACGAACAACCGACATGGTCAAAAGGTTCGCCATTTCGTGGGTTACAAACTTTTGAATATCAACATGCTGCGGTATTTTTTGGACGGGACAAAGCCATAGCAGAATTGCTTGATTGCCTATCTGAAAGCACGGCACATGGTTGTGGTTTCGCCCTTGTATTAGGCAAAAGCGGATGCGGAAAGTCTTCTCTTATCCGCTCTGGCGTCATCCCCAGGTTAATGCAACCTGGAGGATACAATGGACTGCAACCCTCAGGATGGGCAGTTCATGCTCCTATTGGAAAAAATATAGATGAATATATCTCTACTCTGTTAAATAAATTGCAACAACACAATGTTATTAGCCAAAGCAGCGTAAATGAAACAATAGATACACCTCTGCTTAACCAGGCATTACTATTTGAGAGCCTGAGCCCAACGGATGAAAAAAACACTGATAGAAAAACGCCCAAACCATTTGTTTTGATATTGGATCAATTGGAAATCATTCTTGATCAACGAAACCAAAAACCAGATAGTACAGATACACTAGGTAGTTGGCTAAACCTGCTAGCACGCTGCAACGGTATTTTGGTTATTGCTGTATTGCGCAATGATTACTATCCATTATTCATGGAATCCCCCCTGCTGGAATCACTTAAAAATGATGGCATCCAATATGATCTGAGCATACCGACACCTGCAGAAATTGCACTGATAATACGCCAACCTGCCAAAGCCGCAGGGTTAATATTTGAGCATGATGAGATTTCCAATGAAAAGTTGGATGACATGCTGCTTGCCGATGCCAGCATCAATACCAATGCCTTACCCTTATTGCAGTTCACACTTGATGAGCTCTATGCACGTCGTGATAAGCAAAACCTATTGCTGATTTCCGTATATAGAAAAATCGGTGGGTTAAATGGCGCCTTAGCACGACAGGCGGAAAAACTATTCTTGTCCTTATCACCACAGATTCATAACGAACTGCCACAACTGTTGCATCATTTGATACGCATGAGTCCGGTGAATGATGGCTCCATTATTCGTTTGCCAATGCTATCAACCTCAATTTGGAATAACCAATGTAGCGAATTGGTAAATGCATTTATTCAAGCCAGACTGTTCATGATTGAACGTGTTAAACGTGCTGACAACATCTTCATTGCACATGATGCTTTGATCTGGCACTGGCCTCGTATTCAATCCTGGCTGGAACAGAATCAAAGTGATTTAAAAGTGCATACCCGATTGCAGGTTGCTGCTAGCCGCTGGTTCAAAGAAAATCATACAGTTGAATTTCTTTTGGCACCTGGCAAACCTTTGGAAGAGGCAAGCACGCTATCACAAACTCCCAATATACAATTAACTGACAATGAAAAGGCCTTCATTGCAGCATCACGCAAACGATACCACTATTTGCGTCGATTTAAGCAGGTTATTTTGGCTACTCTCATTTTATTGAGCCTACTGGCTGGCTATAACGCTTACCACGCCAATCAGTCATTACAATCAGCCAAACACTCTCGTGATCAGGCTGAAGAATTAGTAAGTTTTATGCTAGGAGATCTACGCAACCGCTTACAGCAAGTGAGCCGCCTGGATATTCTTGATCAAATTGGAGATAAAGTCGTCGACTATATTACCCATTCAGATCGAGATAAATTGAGCATAGAAGGCCAATTGCAGCATATACAGGCGTTGAAATTAATTGGTGAAGTTCGTCTGGCAGAAGCCAGAAATATTGATGCATTATCTGCCTTTTCAAATGCATTCGAACAAATATCTGAGTTACAGATTAACCAGGCTAACAACTTAGAAGTCTTAGCACTTGCCGGTGAAGTAAATTATTGGATTGGGTATGTCCATTACCTGCATGATGAACTTGGGCTTGCTGAAAAACATTGGAACAGTTATTACCAGTTATCAAGTGAGCTTAATAAACTTGAACCAGACAAGCCTAAATGGTGGCTGGAATTATCTTATGCCTTAAATAATATTGGAACTTTAAAATTAGCTACTGAAAGCAATGCGGAAGCAATAATAAAATTCAACTTATCCATTGAGTGGAAACAAAAAGTATTTGAACGGCAGCCTGACAATAGCTCTATTGCTCTAGAGCTTGCCGATAGCTATTCCTGGTTGGCATTTGCACACCAAACCAATGGAGACCTTAAAAAGGCAACCCAGTTCTATCATTCTGAACTATCTACTTTGGATTCCTTCGATAATGAGAAAACCGAAAACCACCATCGCAAACATAGAATCAGCTTGGCTCTTCAGAAAATTTCCATTTTGTATTTTGAACTGGGAAATATTGACCAGGCCAGGAGCAACTTGGAACAGGCCAAGTCATATATCAATGAATTATTACTGCACGATGCTGAGCATATGGACTGGCGATGGGACAATGCAAGCATTATGATTAATTTGGGCAGAGCATATAGTGCAGAGGGACGTCTTGAACTTGCTGGCAAACTGTTCGCTGATGCGAGTACAGAAATAGCGGCGCTGATACAACGGGATAATCAAGTCTCCGAATGGCTACGTATGGCAGCAGTCGCTCTATTTGAACAAGCCATTATCAATAAAAAACAAGGACGACTCACATTAGCCAAACAACAACTAAAATACGCCATTGAGAAACTAATAAATATACGTGAGAAATTTGCGCAAAATATCCGTATAAATTTTTCACTTGCTAATGCCTACATCCTATTGGGTCGCGTACAACTTCTCGATACCGGAAGACAACAGGCTGAGCATACTTGGCATAAAGCACGCAACCTTCTTTTCGAAGGAAATCCAAATAATACTGACAGGCGTGAGCTTGAATCAAAGCTTACTGTGCTCGTATTACTTGAAGAGTGGGAACATGCATATGAACCATGGGAAAAATTAAATACCATGGGTTACAGAACACCTGGCTTTTTATTAATGGATGAAATCATAACTACCAAAAGGAAATGAAAAATGCCTCAAAATAAATGCAACCATAATACTATTAAAATATTTAATAGTTTACTAACAGTCGTGGAAGTTGGAATCGGCGGTAACGCCAATGCCGGCCGCTATTTTTATGACTTCAACCCTAAAGTAATCGAGGTTGCTGATGTAGAAACCGAAGTGGTTATTGGTTTCTCAGAAGTCACTCCAATTCAGTTTCATATTTACGATTTCTTTTCAACCGACAGCTTCCATCAAATTAAACACATCAACATACATACCAACAAAAGATCTGTTAGCTTTATTCATAAGAACTTGCATAAATGCATTACAAATATTTTATTGCAAATTCAAGATACTAAAGAAAAAGTAATAGTTGAGTGTGATCCACAAGTGGTTAACCGCCCACCTGTAGAAGATCATTATCATGAAGGCACATAAACAACACCGGTTAACTCGCATAATATATTGACAGCAACAAAAGATTTTCACTCTGACAACATATGCCGATTAACCAATTTTACTTAAGCTAACAAAGTTTAGTAGATCACGGCACTAGAGCATGGTGATGCAACAAGTGTTGTGCCACCCGATGCCAGATTGCTTTAATTAACATTACAGCCAAGCCTATCTGGGATATTATGGCCGCAGCTATTTAATTCAATTGACTGTATGAACCACTACCCGAATCTGCTTAACCCGCTTGAACTGGGTTTCACCACTTTAAAAAACCGTGTTCTGATGGGCTCGATGCATACCGGTCTGGAAGATAAAGCCAGAGACTTCCCACGGCTAGCGGCATATTTTGCTGAGCGTGCCAAAGGTGACGTCGGACTGATTGTTACCGGTGGCTTTGCACCCAACATCGTTGGCTGGCTGACTCCATTCGGCAGCACCCTGATGAGCCGTCGGCAATTGCCGCGACATAGATTGGTGACTGATGCAGTTCATCAGCATGACGGTAAGATTTGCATGCAGATTCTGCATTCCGGACGTTATGGCTACCACCCGCTGGTGGTCAGTGCTTCGGACATCAAAAGCCCGATCACACCATTTAAACCTCGGGCACTATCAGTTAAAGGCGTGTACCGCCAAATCGATGCCTATGTCCGCTGCGCAAAACTGGCCCAACAAGCTGGCTATGATGGCGTAGAAGTGATGGGCTCGGAAGGTTACTTCATCAACCAGTTCCTGGTTACCCGCACCAACAAACGCAATGACGAGTTCGGCGGTGAATATGCCAACCGGATGCGCCTGCCGGTTGAAATCGTCCGGCGGGTCCGGCAGGCATGTGGTGAAAACTTTATTATTATTTTTCGCCTATCGATGCTGGACCTGGTGCCGCGCGGCAGTAACTGGGATGAAGTTATCCAACTGGGCAAAGCCATTGAAGCGGCCGGCGCCAGCCTTATCAACACCGGCATTGGCTGGCATGAGGCACGTCTGCCAACCATCCTTACAACGGTGCCACGGGCAGCTTATGCTGAAGTCACCGGGCGTTTTAGACAACACGTGAATATTCCAGTGATCGCCGTTAACCGGATCAACACCCCGGAAGTGGCTGAGCAGGTACTGGCCAGTGGTCAGGCAGATATGGTCTCAATGGCCAGACCAATGCTGGCTGACCCTCATTTTGTTGCCAAAGCAGCTGCCGGCACCCCGCAAAGGATCAATACCTGCATCGCCTGCAATCAAGCCTGCCTGGATCATACTTTTACCAAACAAACCTCCAGTTGTCTGGTTAATCCACAGGCTTGTTATGAAACCCTGCTGACTATTGAACCCACTCATCAGGCAAAAAACATAGCAGTGGTGGGCGCCGGTCCGGCTGGTCTTGCGGCCGCTACCACCGCAG
The DNA here is from genome assembly GCA_021772985.1 of Gammaproteobacteria bacterium. GTDB lineage: Bacteria > Pseudomonadota > Gammaproteobacteria > Xanthomonadales > Wenzhouxiangellaceae > JAJFKX01. Next base: position 192,984 of record JAJFKX010000006.1, on the reverse strand, counting down.
CCGAACGGGGTCACCAGGTGACCTTGTTTGAAGCCAATGGCGAAATCGGTGGCCAATTTAATCTGGCCAAACGCATCCCAGGCAAAGAAGAATTTCACGAGACCATCCGATATTACCGGGTCAAACTTGATGAAACGGGTGTTGATTTAAAACTGAACACCCGGGTTGATGCGGCAAGTCTGGAGCACTTTGATGAAATCATTCTGGCCAGCGGTGTGACCCCGAGAGTGCTGAGCATACCGGGCATCGATCATCACAAGGTGGTCGATTATATGGACTGCATTTACGGCAACCGCAGCATCGGCGAAAAAGTTGCCATCATTGGCGCCGGCGGTATCGGTTTTGATGCTGCTGAATATTTGTTGCATGCGGGTCATTCAACCAGCCTTAACCCAGAAGACTATTTTCGTTATTGGGGGGTTGATCTGGATCAACGTGCCGGGGTGGAAAACGTCAAGCCCAATCCCGGCACGCCGGCCAGGCAAATCTGGATGTTGCAGCGCAAAACCAGCAGGCCCGGCAAAAGCCTGGGGAAAACCTCCGGTTGGGTTCATCGTGCCACCCTTAAGATGGGCAAAGTAAAATTTTTGACCGGAGTCGACTATCGAAAGATCGATGACAGCGGCTTGCACATCACCATAGACCAGCAAGATCAGTTACTGGATGTTGATAATGTCATTATCTGTGCCGGCCAATTGAGCGTGACTGAGCTGTTGGAGCCATTGCAGGCCAGCGACAAACCGGTGCATGTGATCGGTGGTGCCAAACTGGCTGCAGAGATTGATGCCAAGCGAGCAATTAAACAAGGCACTGAAATTGCCGCCGCTTTGTAGAACCAGCTTCATTATTTGGCGTACCCGATAGAGCATATAAGTTTATGAACCAAACCTACACCATACTTACCGTTATTGTTGTCTATCAGGTGATTTTGCTGGGGATTGGCTGGTGGGCCAGCCGCAGAAACCATGATAATGAAGATTTCTACCTGGGTGGGCGAAAGCTGGGACCGGTGGTTGCCTCATTAAGCGCTGCTACCAGTTCATCATCAGCCTGGAGTTTGCTGGGTGTCAGTGGGGCAGCCTTTGCCTGGGGTATTCAGGCGATCTGGTTGATTGTTGCTGTAATGGCCGGATTTTTGATTAACTGGTTTTTGGTGGCACCGCGGTTACATCGGCAAAGCCATGCCAACGGCGCGGTAACAGTGGTCGAATTTATTGCCAAATCTGATGGTGAGCAAGATGCTGGCAAGGTCAAACGAACCCGCTGGATTGGCGCTTTGATCATCTTGTTCTGTTTTGCCTTTTATATTGCTTCCCAGTTTCAGGCCGCCGGCACCACCTTCGCCCGGGTCTTACCGGTCACCTCTGAAATGGCCATTATTATTGGTGCAACGGTGGTACTGGTGTATATCTGGTTAGGTGGTTTTTGGGCAGCCAGTGTTACCGATGCCTTGCAAGGTATGGTGATGCTGGCGGTAGCTTTGCTGTTACCAGTACTGGCCCTGATGAAAATCGGCGGTTTTAGCGGCCTGATCACAGGTTTACAAGCTCTGCATGATCCAGGTTTATTGGCCATAGTAGATCAACCTGGTCTGTTAACCGCGATGTTGTTTGTGGTTGGCCTGTTGGGCATCGGTTTTGGCTATCCCGGCCAACCACATGTGGTCAATCGGTTTATGGCCATGGCAGATGCCGGTCAAATTCCCAAAGCTCGCTTGATTGCTATTATCTGGGGTTTTGTTGTATTCGCCGGTATGGTCCTGTTGGGCTTGTGTGGGCGGGTTCTACTGGGAGAACTGGGTGATCGCGAAGATGTTTTACTGGTGGTTGGCGAGCAATTACTGCATCCGGTATTGGCTGGTGTGGTAATCGCCGGGGTCCTGTCTGCCATTATGTCCACCGCTGATAGTCAATTACTCACCGCCGCTTCTGCTGTCAGCCATGATATGCAACACCGTCAAATGCATACTGCACGCTGGGTAGTGTTGGGTATTGGAGCGATTGCAGTGGTTTTGGCAATCTTCTTTCCACAGGCCATTTTTTCGCGGGTGTTGTTTGCCTGGCAGGCGCTGGGAGCTGCTTTTGGCCCGGTATTAATGGTAATGCTGTGGCGTGGGCCGATTCAGCCTGACTGGAAGCTAGCTGCGATTCTAACCGGTTTTCTGGCCACTATTGTTATCAGCCTGTTCCCGAATGCACCCGGTGATTTTGCAGAGCGTTGGATTCCATTAGTATTGGCATCGGCGATAGCATTGTACGGTAACAAAAAAGCTTAACTCGCTGGGTGGTAGTAGCGTAGCGCATTCCACCAATCGGTTTATATGTGTTTGAGCTTTTGTGCTGCAATGCATGGCGCACGCCCTGGATAACTTTATAAATAGCCTTACAGCTGTTTTATGCAGAGCTAATTGGGGTTATTTAAGCGCATACATACACCTCTAACGACCTTTCCAGTGCTTCATAAGCACCTTGCAGCGACCAAGTCTGATTTCTTAACTAATTGATTTACAAGCATAAAATAAAGATGATTTAAACTTGTATAGAATCAATTCACCAATGTATTTGCTTTTGGTGTTTAGGTGTTGTAGTCTAATACCACACTAAAACGTAAGAACACTATCATGTTAGCCAACTCCCACCGCAGACATTTGGTTTCCAACCGTCTAGCATTGGCCACAGGCTTGATTTTGCTGCTGGCCCAAACCGGACAATTTGCTCCGGGTGATATCCAGGGTGGTGTTCATGACGCTAATACTATGATCACCGCTGAAGCCAAATCAGATTCCAAGAAGAAATACTACAGTGTATTGCTGGATCTGAGTTTGATGCTGCTGACCCGCTGATATGCAGAACACTTGCATCAAGCACCTATTGGACAGGATACATACTCATGGCAGCTGTAATGTCTGAACGCTGGGACGATACACAACCAATCTACCAGCAATTGCGTGATCACACTGTGGCGCGCATCCTGGCCGGTGAGCTGGTCGAAGGCGAAGCATTACCTTCTGTACGGCAACTGGCCGTCGAATTGCAAATTAACCCGATTACCGTATCCCGTGCCTATCAGTTACTAGTTGATGAAGAGCTGGTGGAAAAACGCCGCGGATTAGGTATGTTCGTCATGCAAGGTGCACGCAAGCAGTTGCTGAATAGCGAACGTGATCTCTTTTTAATGCAGGAGTTACCCAAAGCACTGGAGCGTGCACGGCAGCTGGGAATTAATACTGCAGAACTGTTGCAACACATCAAGGACTCCACAGAATGAATCCCGAAACCAGAGAGGCTACACCAGCCGTTAGTGAAACCACCGGCAATGTGGTTATCCGGGCGCGCGGTTTGCGCAAGAATTATGGCAGCAAGGTCGCCGTTGACAATATCGACCTGGATATTCCAGAGGGCCGGATAGTCGGTCTGGTCGGTCCCAACGGTGCCGGCAAAACCACTGCTTTAAAAGCTTTACTGGGACTGGCCGGGTTTTCCGGAGATCTAAAAGTGCTGGGTTATCACCCGTTGAATGAACGTGATGAGTTGATGCAGCATGTGGCTTTTATTGCAGATGTCGCAACCTTGCCGCGTTGGATCAGGGTCAAGCAGTTGCTGGCTTTAATGCAGTCAACCCACCCTCGTTTTTCACTGGAACAGTGCAAGAAACACCTGCGGCAAACCAAAATCAAGCCACACGACAAAGTCAAAAGCCTGTCTAAAGGGATGGTGGTGCAACTGCACCTGGCGCTGGTAATGGCGATTGATGCCAAATTATTGGTGCTGGATGAGCCCACTTTGGGACTGGACATCATTTTCCGCAAGCAGTTTTATCAACACCTGCTGGAAGAATACTTTGATGGTGAACGCACCATTATCATTACAACCCATCAGATCGAGGAAGTTGAACACATTCTCAGTGATCTGTTATTTATACGCGATGGCCAAATCATACTTAACAGCAGTATGGATGACGTCCAGCAACGCTATGTGGAGTTGATGGTATCCAATGAAAACCTGGCTGCTGCCAAAGGCTTTGGACCAATCCACGAACGACATGTATTCGGCCGCCATGTACTGCTGTTCGAAGACGCTGACCGGGATCAGTTACGACAGTTGGGCGAATTGCATACCCCGTCGGTAGCTGATTTGTTCGTAGCAACCATGGGCAATGATGACCAGCCGATTAACACTGCCTACGGAGAAGCCGCATGATTAGTGTCAATTTCCAACAGCTGCCGATTCTGATCAAGCGCGAGTTCTGGGAGCACCGCTGGGCGTTTCAATATGCGCCGCTGATCATTGCCGGCCTGGGTTTGTTACTGCTTGCCATGGGTATTTTATTCACCGGCGAAATTGATGGGAACCGGTTGTTTACCGATTCGGCAATGCGCGAACTGGCCAGCCAGGATGCCGCTACCAAGGCACAAGTTGCTCGACTCGCCCTACTGAGTATCAATGTCCAGTTCAATGGAATTATGCTGATCGTGTTATTCTTTTATCTGGTGGGTTCGTTATACGACGAACGCAAAAACCGCAGCATATTGTTCTGGAAATCGCTACCCGTTTCGGACGGCAACACAGTACTCAGTAAATTACTTACCGCTGGTATAGCCGTGCCTTTGGTCTATATGTTGATCGCCGCTGCGCTACAGTTGATTTTTCTGATCGCCATCAGTGGTTTTGCGCTGAGTGCGGATATATCCGTATGGGAAAATATCTGGAAGCCCGCTAATGTGTTATCTGTCTGGTCACATATATTAATTGCAATCCCTATCCAAATGTTGTGGTTGCTGCCCCTATTTGGCTGGTTCATGTTCGTCTCAGCCTTTGCCCCTCGCCTGCCATGGCTAATTGCCATCGCAATACCAGGCCTGGTCGGCCTTTTTCAGAGCTACCTCAATTTATCAGATAGTTTAAAACTCTCGGGATACAATATTTGGATATTGTTGCTGGAAAGAGTCGGCACAGGTATTTTGCCAACCTCAATCCAGTTCGACGGACATGATTTTGACGAAGCCTTTGCTGGCGGTATGCAAGGTGCGTTTACCATCGGTGAAGCATTATCCAGGTTTGGGCGAATCGATATGTGGGTAGGCATTGTGATTGGTTTACTGTTCCTGTACGGCGCCATCTATTTGCGCAGCCGGGCAACCGACCGTTAATTCAACTTAATCCGCTATTAATTTGAATGGGAGGCCACCGGCCTCCTTACTATTTCAGGACCGACTCAAAACCGGAAAATAAAATCTGATCCTCCGGCTGCTCCAGTACCAAATGCTGATTAATGGCTACTCCTGGAAACTGCTGTTGCTCACTGCTTGGCCAACTGACTGTTATGGTTAACGGTCCCTGCCAGTCACCCAAACCAAAGTGAGCCAGTGCAGGGCTGGCGGAAACAAAGTGACTGCCGGCTTTAATCAACTGGGTCAATTGTTGGTTGCTGTCATCAGTATTTTCTGATTGCACTTGAACCAATGCACCAATGGCTTCAGTATTTTTGGTACTGCCGTCCAGGCGAACACTTAGATATCTTTGCTGTGCTGCCGGCAAATCGTTACGGTACAACTTAAAAGGTCCCTTGTAATTGGAGATAGCGATGTCGATATCCCCATCCTGATCATAATCAAAACAGGCTACTCCACGACCTTCGTTGCTATCACCAATACCCATGGTTTGAGCCATATCCGTATAACTGCCGTCTCCGTTGGACATGTATAGCACTGCAGCGGTGTTATCGAAACGATCATGGGGAATATTCGGGTTGGTATTGTTGCCAAAATAAAACCCGTTAACATGGAAAATATCCGGGTGCCGATCAAGATTGAAATCAGCGATACACGCCCCCCAACCCCATAAGCCTTCCAGTATCCCTGCATTATCCTGCACTCTGCTGAAACTGCCGGCGCCATCCCCCAGATATAAACGGTTGCCGAATGGTGAGCCGCCCAAGTTGGAAATATTCGATGAAAACCAGTCCAGATGCCCGTCAAGATTGACATCGGCGACATCCGAGCCCATCGCATTGCGATCGTCAATATCACTGCGATCAGTCATATCAGCAAACTGACTGCCACCTTGATTAACCAATACCAGGCTGGAACCAATATCTCCGGTAATTAACAGATCATTTTGTTGATCTTCATTGATATCAACAAAAATACCGGCAAAGGTCTGGTCCCGGCCATCATTTGGAAAGTTATTGTTGTCATCATCAAAAATTCCAGCTATCCCGCTGCTCACGGAAATATCCTGGTAACGTCCTATACAGTTGCCCTGCCACAAGTGCTGGGTTGAACCAGCAACTGTTTTCCATGGGGGTGTTGGGCCTAATGGAGTTAGCGAATGCGGCAGAAACACATCCAGGCATTGGTCTGAATTGATATCGCCAAAACTGGCCCCCCAGGTATTCGGTGCAAACTCAAGCTGATAACCGGGAAAGGCTATACTGAAGGTATCAACAAATACCCGCTCCCCATCCACTTGCCGCTGCATCAGCATTCTAGGTCTTTGCCCGAGGGCGCCACCCAAGAACAAATCCAAATCGTCATCAGCATCAATATCGGCAAACACCGCGCCGGCTACAAAGCCGTCCAGACCGTTCAAACCAGCTACCGTGGTCTTATCTTCAAAGCTGCCATCACCCAGATTCCGAAACAGCTTGCTGCTGCCCAGGTCACCACCGATCACAAACAAATCGGGCCAGCCATCAGCATCATAATCCGCCGCCGCCACCCCGGCTGACAACCAGGATGACATCAACTGGGCGGTGATATGCATGTTTTCAATCGGCGTGATGCTGTTATCCAGAGCGTTGTCTATGTCAACGATAGTCTGCGAACTTTGATGTTGCAGCGTAACTCCGGCGCCACCTGTAACATCGGTAAATACCTGTGCATAGGCAAACTGCGCCAATGACACTGCCGACAGACCGGCAACTGCGTATAACAGTTTCTGCATCTGTTTACTGTAACGGCCAGAACAGCGGTATGCCATAAATGGCGACAATTGCCACCAATATATTCAATGGCAACCCGATCCGTACAAAATCCACAAACCGGTAACCACCCGCCTGGTACACAAACGTATTGGTCTGATAGCCGATCGGCGTAGCAAAACTGGCGCTGCCAGCCAGCATCACACAAATCACAAACGGCCGAGGGTCCAGGCCAAACTCTACTGCTACGGCATAGGCTATCGGAGTGATCAGAATTGCCGTCGCATTATTGGTCATCACAGCGGTAAGTAATGATGTGGTTACATACACTGCTACCAGTAACGCCATCGGTGATACATCATCAACCTTGGTGATGCTGTGCTCAACAATCCAGTTAATCGCTCCGGTAGACTGCAGTGCGTTGCCGATTGCCAGCATGCCAAAAATCAGCATCAGAATCGGCCATTGGATGGAACTGTAGGCATCTTCACTTGATACACACCCGAACAGCACCACCGCGGTGGCGCCTATAATCGCCAAAGGTGCAATCGGCGCGATATCCAAGGCTGCAAAAATCACTACCATCAAAATGGCTGCAATCGCAATCGGGGCTTTGCTGCGGCGCAGCTCTTTAGGTTCAGCTACGGAAATATTCACAAATTGGCGGCTGGAATACAACCGCTCCAGACCACTCTTGGGGCCTTCCAGCAGTAAGGTATCACCAACCTGCAGGCGAATTTCTTCAAAATTCCGGGTCAATTTGGTCTTATGCCGGTGTACTGCCAAAACATAGACGCCGAATCGGTGACGCAGGTCCAAATCAGCGATTGTCCTGCTCAAAATTCTGGCTTCCGGGCCTACAATTGCCTCAATAACATGTGTTTCCTGACTGGAAATGGGTTCCAGTATGGTTTGCCCAGTACCTTCTTCCAATCCATAAATCTTCTCGCCTGAACGGCGTAACTCGATCAGATCATCGAGCGCGGATTCCAGCAAAATACGATCGCCCGCACGCAGTTTGACCCGGTGCATATTGGCCCGTAGCGAGTAATCACCGCGCAGTACATCCAACACCTTAAATCCATCCAGCTTGTACAGCGGCGTTTCTTCCAGCACCTGCCCAACCAGCGGCGAGGAGTAGGTGATCACCAGATCGGTCAGATAATGTTTTTCCGGCGCCGGATGGAAACTGCCGGAAAAGGCTGTTCTGGAAGGCAACAACCACCAACCAAAGATCAACATATACAGCACCCCGGCAATCGCCATCAACAGGCCGATACCGGAAATCTCAAAAATCGAAAACGGTGCCATACCCAGGTCACGGGCTACGCCGTCAACCAAGATATTGGTGGAGGTACCCAGCAATGTACAGGTGCCTCCAAGAATACTTACAAAAGATAACGGAATCAGGTATTTACCTGCGGATTTGGATTGTGCGGCGGCAACGCTCATTACCACTGGCGTCAAAATGACCACAATCGGAGTATTGTTCATGAATGCAGATAACACCATCACCGGCAGCATCATCACCACCATCGCGCGCAGCCAGGATTTACCGGAAGCACGCTTAAACAACTTACCCATCCAGGCAATCACACCGGTTTGATCCAGTGCCGCGCTCAAAATGAACATTGCTGCAATGGTAATCGGTGCACTGTTGCTGAATACTGACAGCAGATCATCACCAGGCAACACGCCGACAGCCAGTAATAATCCTACGCCGGCAAGCGCCACCAGATCCGGCGGTTGTTTTTCGCGCAAAAACCCGAAGAAAACAACAACAGTGACCAGTAATGCGATAACAATGTCAAAGCTTAGACTGGTTTGTGGCTCCATATAACTCCCATTAAAACCCCTGACTGACCTGTTTCAGGTATCAGGCTAACATCATTTGGTTATGAAGATGGCAGCTAGATCAGTGGCTGTCAATGATTGACAGATTGATATAGCCGGACTATGACGTTATAACCGCTTGTCATCCAGTTGTCATCATATGTGCTACATTTAGGGTTAGAATAACGTCTAGTTTACTTGGGCCTGTTAATACTATCTGGGATAGCGTTGTAGCTGTCTGACAATGCGCCGAACAAGGCGTAAGGAGAGAAGTTTGGTGAGCCAATTGTACGATAAGCAATGTGTGATGCAACATGCTCAAATGCAACCTCAACGGGTTAGCGCAGTCTCAGCTAGCACGAATCCATTCTAGCAACATAAAGCTAAGCAAATAATGTCTTCTGATCTCTCCCCTCAAGGCTCTGATCGTTTCCATCAGGTTCCTCAGTTAAATTTTGAGGATACCCTGGAAAACCAGTTTCCAGCATGGTTTACCGGCCGTAAGCAACAGTTTACCCGGCCATTAAGCCGCGGCTTGGGCCGCTGGCTGGGAATAGACGTTGCCAATCAGATTTTACGTGACTACGGCCATTTGCGCGGCCTGTCGTTTATTGAATCCGTATTGCGCCAGTTTGAGTGCCGTTATTTGGTTGATGATATCGAAGTCGGACACATTCCGGCCAAAGGCAGGGTGATTATCGCCGCCAATCACCCATTGGGTGGGCTGGATTCGTTCATTTTACTGAAGCTGATCGGCGATCTGCGCCCGGATGTGAAAATCCTGGCAAACGATATTCTGCTGGGTATCGAACCAATTAGGGACCTGCTGCTGGGTGTCAAAATCCTTGGTGGCAAACCTTCTGCCAGCAACTATCGGCGGATTATGGGTGCGCTTGAGCAGGATCAGGCAGTCATTGTATTCCCGGCCGGCGAAGTTTCCAGACTGGGTCCCAAAGGCATCCAGGATGGCCGCTGGGAAAGTGGTTTCTTACGCTTTTCAGCACATACCGGCGCGCCGATTCTGCCGGTGCACCTGCAAGCACATAATTCTCCCTGGTTTTATGTTGCCGCCATGCTCGCCCGGCCACTGGGCACATTACTGCTGCCCCGCCAACTGTTTCTGCGTAAAGGTGAAACCCGGGTGCCAGTGCGTATCGGCACACCAATTTGCCCTCCGCAAATCGGCTCGGCTATGTTGCTGCGCAAGCAATCACAATTGATTCGCAAACGAGTCTACCAATTACGTAAGCATCGTCGTCAGCCTGAGCAGATGGCTACTGTATCGAAGCCGGAAAACCCACGTCTGCTGTATCAGGAATTAAAACGATACGAACGCATCGGCAGCACCCAGGACGGCAAAGCCATCTACCTGGCTAACCCGGATACCGGTAGTGTACTGATGCGAGAAATTGGGCGCTTGCGTGAATTCACTTTCCGGGCGGTTGGCGAAGGCACGGGACAACATCGGGATCTGGACGCTTTTGACCGCTACTATGAGCATCTGATTTTGTGGGATGATGAACAGATGGAAATCGCCGGCGCCTATCGAATGGTGCGTACCGCGCCGATGGTCCAACAATATGGGCTGCAGAGCCTGTATACAGCCGGATTGTTTGATTATTCTGCAGCCATGCAGGTTTATCTGGAAAATGGCCTGGAGCTCGGTCGAAGTTTTGTTCAGCCTCAGTACTGGGGTTCACGCAGCCTGGATTATCTATGGCATGGTATCGGTGCCTATTTGCGCAAATACCCGGAGCTGCGTTTTTTACTTGGACCGGTATCCATCTCTGCCAAGGAACCTGCTGAGGTCAGAGACTGGCTGGTCGCGTACTATGATCGTTACTTTGGTTCTGAACAGCCGTTGGCGGAAGCACGGCAACCTTATAATTTCCATGGGATAGCCCCTGACTTTGGCGGGCTGGACGCTGAAACCAGTTTTAAGGTGTTAAAACAGAACCTTAAGCAGCTTGGTTCGCGCGTCCCTACTCTGTACAAGCAATACACTGAATTATGCGAACCTGGCGGTGCCCGCTTTCTTGCTTTCGGTGTGGATCCGGATTTTTCCGATTCAGTTGACGGCCTGATTCTAGTGGATTTGTATAAATTGCGCCCCAATAAAAAAGACCGCTATATTACCGGCAGCTTATAGCTTTTCAATCCAGCCCAATGAAACCAACCCGCCAAGCACTTAGCGTCGGCCTGCTGTTGACCTTGTGTCAAACCGCAATGACTCAGGAACGACTGCAGTATGACCTGGAGATACACGCTGACTTTCGTCAGGTAATCCGGCGCGATGCCAACCTCGAGTGTATACCGGTCACCGTCACAGTGCGTCAGGATCAACAGCTATTACGCCGACTTTCCTGGCGGGCACAAGACAAAATGCAAAACCTGCAAGCCACCGGTGAGTTGGAACAACGGCAGGGTCGCTGGTACTGGCAACTGAACAGTGACGGCGGGCGGTTGGATTATTGTATACAACTGAATCACCAGCGTGATTACGCCTATGATTCCATAGTCACGGCTGAATGGGCGATGTTTCGTGCAGATGATCTGTTTCCTGCTGCTGCCAGCTTAGGATTGCGCAATAGCTATTCCCGCACCCGCCTGCGTTTCACCCTGCCACCGGGCTGGACCTCGGCAGCACCTTTTCCGGAAACCGGTGAGCACCATTACCTGGTGGACAATCCAATGCGCCGCTTTGACCGTCCGACTGGCTGGGTGCAACTGGGCAATTTAGGCATCCGCCGCGATCAACTGGCGGGCGTTCAAGTGGCAGTATCAGCACCGGTTGATCAGGGTGTTAAACGCTTGGAGATTCTTAGTATGCTGGCATTTACCCTGCCTACGGCTCGTAACTGGTTCCCCACACTGCCGGACCGCTTACTGGTGGTCAGCGCCAATGATGAGATGTGGCGGGGCGCGCTTTCCGGACCCAGTTCAATCTATCTGCATGGAGAGCGCCCGTTGGTCAGCGAAAACGGCACCAGTACCTTATTGCATGAATTGGTGCATGTCGCCATACAGCGCAAAGCAGCGCCGAATGCCGATTGGATTGACGAAGGACTGGCTGAATACCTTAGCCTGGTGTTACTGCACAACGCCGGCGGACTGACTAAACGTCGATTTCAGGCAGCGGTTGCCCGCCAAAAACGCTGGGGCAATACTGCTCCCAGACTGGCAGGTAGAAATTCAAGCGGCGCTGCCACTGCTAAAGCCGTCAGCGTATTTGCTGATTTGCATCAGGAAATGGGCGATCAGGGTTTTCGCCGGCTGGTAACTGAACTGGCAAACAATGGCCCTGCAATAACCGCGCAATTGCTGCGCGATATAGCTGAAAAAACCATGGGTAAACCATCAATCAGTCTGCCATAGCAAAATACCTTTGGAAGTATCGTAATACTCAGGAAAATTCGGAATAGTCAAATTTAAACACTATTACGTGTTGTTAGCGCATGCTTGTATAAACCTCGCAAGCGAATATATTCCAAGACTGCATCAGGCAGTAAAAACCGTGGATCGGTACCCGCCTGTATCTGGTTACGGATATCGGTCGATGAAATCGCCAGTTGGGTGACCGGCAAGTGCAGTATTAAGCCTGCCGGCTGCCGCCATAGTTGATCAGTCTGCCGGGCTTCATTGGCGGCAACAATTTCAGCCAATCTACCGGTATAGCGTCGCTCGCTTTCCGGCCGTGTCATGACCACCAGATGCGCCAGTTCGAATAACCGCTGCCATTGATGCCACCTATCCAAGCCATTGGCTGCATCCTGCCCAAGTGCCAGTACCAGAGCGCGTTGACCAAACTGTTCACGCAATTCGCTCAATGTATCAACCATGTAAGATGGACCGGCGCGCCTGATTTCCCGGTCATCCAGCCCCAGATCTGGATGCATCGCCAAAGCCAGGCGCAGCATTTTGAGACGGTGCCGGCCATCAGCCTGTGTGCTGTTACGATGTGGGGGATGACCTGCCGGCAACAAACGAAAATCAGCGACTTCAAGCAGATCACGTAATTCCGCCGCTGCCCGCAAATGACCATAGTGCACCGGATCAAAGGTACCACCAAAGATAATCGTAGCCGCCAGTGCCTGCGGTTGATCTACACTCATGCGGCGCGCTGCTGACTGGCTGTGGCTCCAGTCAGCATCAATATTAATTGATCCAGGCAAATCCAAAACTCACCTGGCTGCTGGCCTTTGCCAATCCGGTCCAGCTCAGCGAGCCGGATTATTGCTGAACGCAATTGTCCTGCAGTAATCCTGCGCACTGCTGTCTTTACGCCTTGCTGGCGTGATTGCCATACGCCCAGTTGCCGAAACACCTGTTGCTCAGGCAACTCACGGATCAGGCTTCGGAATTGTTGCAAAACTCCCAGTTCACGCACCAGCGCGGCAACAATCATCTGCCCGGCAATACCTCCGCGTTTTAGATTTGCCGCAATCCGCAACGCCAGCTTGCGCTGGCCTGCCAGCACAGCTGCGCATAACTTGAAGGCATCGAAGCTGGCACTGTCACTGACCGCCTGTTCCACCTGCTCCATGGTTACCTTTCCAGGGCCATTGGCCAGCAGCAATTTGTCTATTTCCTGTGCTGCAGCCAATAAATTGCCATCGACCCTGGCAGCCAGTAATTGCACTGCATCATTATCAGGTTGCAACTGATGGTTCTGCATTCGCTGCCTGATCCACATCGGCAGCTGCGGGGTTTTGATTGTCCAGACCGGCACATACACGCCTGCGGCTTCCACTTTTTTTGCCCAGGCGGTTTTTTCGCTGGCCAAATCCCATTGTTCAGCAACAATCAGCAGTAGGTCTTCGGTTGTGCTTTGCAAAGCATTGGTGATCGCGCGCGCGCCAGCTTGCCCGGGTTTACCGGTTGGCAGTCGTAATTCCACTACCCGCCGTTCTGCAAACAGGGATAATTCGCTGCCGATGCTGTTGAATTGTTCCCAGTCAAAACCACGTTCTGCCGTCAAACGCTCCCGGCCACTAATTCCCTGCTGGCGTGCCGCAGCACGCACCTGGTCGACGGCTTCTTCCCGGAGCAGAATTTCCGGACCTGCGATCAGATAAACCGACGCCACTTGGCGTTGCAGATTGCCCGGCAATTGACCTGCATTAAGTTTCAAAGCTAACTTTCCAATTGCTCCAGGCGACGCAGCAGTTCATTGACCATGTCGTTGCGCAGATTGCCGCGCAAAAATTCCTCTTCACGCTGGCTGGCCAGAATCTCCTGACTGTTGAAACTGTAATCGCGGAACAACACTACCTGGCGCTGACTGGAGAGCGCTTCACCCTGCTCATCAAGCAATCGGAACCTGACCCGAAAAGTCAATCGAAACTCGCTGATTAATGCTGTACCGGAAAATGAAGCGGCTTCGTTGACAAACTGCGCCTGGGAAATTTGTAATACTGCACCAGCCTGCTCAGCGGTCGACACCACATCTACACCGTTAGATTCCAGTGACCGCTCCAATAATCGGCCAAACTCACCGTACCGGTCCGGCATATCCAGATAAGTGTGCTCCATGGCTATCGGCAAGTCCGCACTGCCGCGCAACTGAAAGCCACAACCAGACAACAGGCCGACTATCAGACAACCTATCAATAAGCGCTTTTTCATCACAATCCGCATAACATCAGGATACTACCAGATTTAATAATTTATCCGGCACATGAATGACTTTACGCAAAACTTTTCCTTCCAGATGCCGGGATACATTTTCGTCACTTTGAGCCAGACTCAGGGCTTGTTCCTGACTGGCGCCTGGAGCCAGTTCTAGGCGCCCACGCAATTTACCGTTAACCTGAACCACCAGCGTCACCTGCTGGCGAAGTCTGGCAGTTTCATCGACTACCGGCCAGCCGGCCTGCTGCAGATCATCCTGTTGGCCTAGTTCCTGCCACAGTTGTTCACTCAAATGCGGGGTTATCGGTGCTAACAGGCGGGTGACCGCCAACCAGGCTTCGCGGGCAACACCCAAGCCAGTTGCAGAGTTGTCAGTGAATTTCTGTAGGTGGTTGAGAAATTCCATAATGGCTGCAATAGCCGTATTAAAAGTGTAGCGCCGTTCAATATCATCACTTACTTTGGCAATGGTGTCATGTAACAAGCGACGAATTTCCTGCTGCTCTGAGGTCAGGTTATCAACTTCAACAACCCCAGGTCGGCCTGATTGCAGATGTTCATAAACACCGTTCCATACCCGCCTGAGGAACCGCCAGGCGCCTTCCATACCACTGTCTGACCATTCCAGACTTTGATCGGGTGGGGCTGCGAACAAAGTAAACAAGCGCACCGTATCAGCACCAAATTTATCCACCATATCCTGCGGGTTAACGCCGTTGTTTTTGGATTTGGACATTTTTTCAACTGCACCAACCTCTACCGGTTGGCCATCGCTGAGCAAACTGGCACTGATAATGCGGTTTTTGTCACCGAATTCCAGCTCAACTTCAGTGGGCGAATACCAGGTTTTCTGGCCACCCTGATCTTCCCGGTAGAAGGTTTCTGCAACCACCATGCCCTGACACAGCAACCGGGTGGCCGGTTCATCGCTGTGTACCATACCCGCATCACGCATCAACTTGTGGAAAAAGCGGAAATACATTAAATGCAAAATGGCATGTTCAATGCCACCGATGTATTGGTCAACCGGTAACCAGTAATCGGCACGTTCATCCAGCATACTGTCGGCTCCTGGGCAACAGTAGCGAGCGTAATACCAGGAAGACTCCATAAAGGTATCAAAGGTATCGGTTTCCCGTTCTGCCGCACCACCACATTTTGGACAAGTGGTTTTTCGCCATTCAGGGTCAGCTTTTATTGGCGACTGCACACCCATGAATTCAACATCTTCGGGTAATATAACCGGCAGTTGATCTTCCGGTACAGGTACCGGGCCACAAGCACGGCAATGAATCATTGGGATCGGACAGCCCCAATAACGTTGCCTGGAAACGCCCCAGTCACGCAATCGATAGTTGGTTTGCCGTTTGCCCATACCTTTGCCGGCACAATCGTCAGCAACGGCTTCAAATGCCTGTTCGCTGGTCATACCATCATAGTTACCCGAGTTGATTAATATTCCGTAATCGGTATAGGGTTCCTGCTGCACGTCAACAGCTTTATCCGGGTCTGCCGGCTTGATAACCTGCACAATCGGCAAGCCATATTTACGGGCAAATTCACCATCACGCTGATCGTGCCCCGGCACACACATCACTGCACCGGTCCCATAACCCATCAATACGAAGTTGGCCACCCATACCGGCACCAACTCTCCGGAAAGCGGGTGAACGGCAAACAACCCGGTGGCAATGCCCAGCTTTTCTGCGGTTTCGATGTCTGCAGTGGTACTTCCAGCCGCTTTGCATTGCTCTATAAACGCGGCTAATTCCTGATTGTGCTGTGCCGCTTGCCGGGCCACCGGGTGCTCTGCTGCAATCGCCATATAAGTTGCGCCCAGTAAGGTGTCCGGCCTGGTGGTAAACACCTTGATAACATCATCCTTGTCTTGCAGTTGGAAACCCAATTCCACACCTGTAGAGCGGCCGATCCAATTGCGTTGCATAATCTTGACCGCATCCGGCCATTGCGGCAGATTGTCCAGTTCATCCAGCAATTCATCCGCATAGTCAGTGATCTTCACAAACCATTGTGGAATTTCCCGGCGTTCCACCAATGCCCCGGACCGCCAGCCGCGGCCATCAACAACCTGTTCATTGGCCAGTACTGTTTCATCAATCGGATCCCAGTTAACCACCGCACTCTTGTTATACACCAGCCCCTGTTCAAACAACCGCACGAACATTTGCTGTTCCCAGCGATAGTAATCCGGCTGGCAGGTAGCAAATTCTCGCGACCAGTCAATAGCAAAGCCCAAGCTAAGTAATTGCAAGCGCATTTGCTCGATGTTGTCATAGGTCCATTTTGCCGGCGGCACCTTGTTTTTAATGGCTGCATTTTCTGCCGGCAAACCAAAGGCATCCCAGCCCATCGGCTGCAGCACGTTTTTGCCGTTCAAGCGATGAAAGCGACTGATGACATCACCAATCGCATAATTGCGAACGTGTCCGATATGCAATGCGCCACTGGGATAAGGCAACATCGACAAACAATAGAATTTTTCCTGATCAGGATTTTCTGTAACCTGATAAGTTTTTTCCGCCTGCCAGCGAGCCTGAATGGCAGGTTCAATAATTTTAGGGTTATAAAGTGATTCCACTGACTGGGGCTTCCGTTGAGCGCTAGGTCGAATTCAATCTGTTAATGCGCAAGCGTACTGAAAGCCACGGCGCATTGCTAGCCCGGATATTTCAACAAAGATTCAGATCTTAGGAAAAATGCGCGGAGGATTAACTTAACAACTTGAAAATTACCTGAAAAGGCAGCTTCAGTGCTTCGCCTGCCAGCTGCAAGTTTGTGCATGGGTGGCAGGATGGTTTTGCTGAAATCAACCTGCGGCAAGCGCGGATGTTATCCGCGCTGCCTTATTCATGTCTCTATCGTTTCCCAAACAGCTTACCCAGCAAGCCTCCACGCTGGACCACGTCACTGATATCCACGTCACCATCACCATCTGCATCCATTAGCATACTCATCAAGCCACTGGTTTGTGATTGCTTGCGTAATTGCTGGCCTTCGGTCTGTAGTAATCCAGCTAATTGGCCACTGCTGCCAATTTTTTTCTGACTTTGCATTTTACCGATCATGCCCATCACCATTGGAGCCAGCGCTGCCAGAACCTGACCAGCATTTTGTGTGTTCATGCCACTCAAACCAGCCAGCGTTTGTTCCGCCTGACCCTGACGACCACCCAATACGTGCTTCAAAATACTTTGGCCTGTTTGCTGCGCCTGGCCTGAGCCCAAAAACCCGGACAAATCATTCAGCATCTGACCATCATGATCTTTATCCAAAGCATTCCACAAATTTTGTGCGCCACTGGTATTTTGGGTATTCTTTGCCAGACCGCCAAGAATCATGGGTAAGGCGCCCTGAATAGCCGATTGCACCTGGTTGTTATCTGTCCCGCCCAATTGTTTTTGCAGCGCAGATACAGCCTGTGAACCTATCTGTTCCTGCAATATTTTCATCAGTGACATAATCATTCCCTCAACTGTTTATAGATGTGCTTTGCAGAGTACGTTAATTCAGTACCTGCATCCAGTCTCAAATGTAACCACTTGCATCACAACAGCTGCAATCGAATGATCGAGCTGAATTTCGAGGGCTGGGTGGGTTAACATGCAGCTTAATTGATAGCCCACCGACTAGTTATGAACGATACAAGCAGCACAATTTACCTGGGTGATGGTTCTGCACCAAGCACACTCAATCCCCGTTACTGCAATCGACACGGCCTCATCGCAGGCGCTACCGGCACCGGGAAAACAGTCACTCTACAGGTACTGGCTGAATCGTTTTCAAAAATTGGCGTACCGGTATTTCTAGCCGATGTTAAAGGCGATTTGTCCGGCCTGGCGCAAGCTATAAGCCCACATCCGAAAATTGATGAACGTTTGGCAAAAATGAATGTGCCAGAATACAGGCCACGGCCATTTCCGGTCATTTTCTGGGATGTATTCGGAGATCAAGGGCATCCTATTCGCACTACCATTAGCGAAATCGGGCCATTGCTGCTGGCCAATTTACTGGAATTAAATGACACCCAGGAAGGTGTTTTGAATGTTGCCTTTAGGGCTGCTGATGAAGAAGGGTTGTTATTATTCGACCTCAAGGATCTGCGGGCTCTGTTGACCTATGTAGTCGATAACAGAAAACAACTGTCAGCCCAGTATGGTCACGTCAGCTCGGCTTCAGTTGCAGCAATTCAACGCCGATTGCTGGTACTGGAAACACAAGGTGCAGAGCATTTTTTTGGTGAGCCGGCATTGCAGCTGACCGATATTATGCGTACCGATTTATCTGGAGCAGGCATTATTAATGTGCTGGCTGCTGACAAATTAATCCACAGCCCACGCTTATACAGCACCTTGCTATTGTGGTTGTTATCCGAATTGTTTGAAGAACTGCCTGAGGTTGGAGACCCGGACAAACCCAGATTGGTATTTTTCTTTGACGAAGCACATTTGCTGTTTGATCAGGCCCCCAAAGCATTATTGCAAAAAGTTGAACAGGTGGTTCGCTTAATTCGCTCCAAAGGTGTTGGGATATTTTTTGTTACCCAGAATCCTCTGGACGTGCCGGATGATGTGCTGGGCCAACTGGGCAACCGTGTACAGCATGCTTTACGTGCGTTTACTCCACGTGAGCAAAAAGCCGTACGCTCAGCCGCTCAGACATTCCGCCAGAATCCGGAACTGGATACAAAAACGGTTATCACTGAGCTGGGCGTGGGCGAAGCGCTGGTTTCCACCTTGCAGGAAAAAGGCGTACCAGGAATTGTACAACGTTGCCTGCTGCGCCCACCGGAGTCACGGATCGGACCAATTACCAACGAGCAACGTGAACAAACCCGTACGCGTAGCCCGATGACGGGTAAATATGACCAAACCATTGACCGTGAATCAGCCTTCGAACGCCTGACACAGCGCGCAGAACAAGCAGCAGCTGATGCAGCACAGGCCGAACGTGAAGCTGAGACTGCCAAGCAGCAACGCAAACAAGTTAAAGCTAAAGAACCAGCCAAACGGCGCAGTAACAGGCAATCAATCTGGGAGGCAATGGGCAAAAGTGTCGCCCGTAGCATAGGCTCGCAATTAGGCCGGCAAATTATCCGCGGCGTACTCGGCAGCATGACCAAGCGCTAGCAGCACTGTTGGATTTTGGCATTTATTGCAAAGAATAGTCCCACTTTTCCATAGCAACAGCATTCCATATCTGTGCGGTTGCTGACACCCAACCAACGATAATCAGCGCTCGAGATGTTCCAGTTTATCTTTGACGTTATCCCATTCTGCCGCATCTTCGGGCGGATCCTTGCGTACCGTAATGACCGGCCAGATAAGCGATAACTCGGTATTGAGTTCTAAAAAATGTGCTTGGTCGCTGGGCAGGTCATCATCAGGCAAAATGGCTTCAACCGGACACTCCGGCTCACACAAAGTGCAGTCGATGCATTCTTCCGGATCAATCACCAGGAAGTTTGGTCCTTCATGAAAACAATCCACCGGACATACCTCAACACAATCAGTGTATTTGCATTTGATACAGCTTTCAGTAACGACAAAAGTCATAAGTAACATTTCTGATAGTCAATTTGGGTGTTATCATAATCGTTTTGGAGATGGACGACACGGACGCCAACCATTGCCTGCTGCCATAGAACCTGCCATTACCGAACCTGAATACATTCCCTCAAGCGAGCATGGTATTGATAAACGCCAGATTAGTTCTGGCTGCCTTAGTACCATCGCCCGTTTGCAACAAGCCGGATACACTGCATACCTGGTTGGTGGTGCTGTGCGCGATTTATTGCTGGGCCGGGTGCCTAAAGATTTTGATGTAGCCACCTCTGCGACGCCGGAACAAGTACGCCGGGTTTTTCACCGTTGCCGCCTGATCGGGCGCAGATTCCGGTTGGCGCATGTTTATGCCGGCATGGAAACCATTGAAGTTGCCACTTTCCGCGGCAGTGGCAACAGCGACACTCATACTGAACATGAACATTTAATCCAGGATGGCCGCATAGTTCGCGATAATGTCTTCGGTTCGGAACATGAAGATGCCGTGCGCCGGGATTTTACCGCCAATGCATTGTTTTACGAACCGGGCAAGCAACAATTGATTGATTACGTAGGCGGCTACACGGATTTAAAACAACGCCGCCTGCGATTGATCGGTGACGCCCAAACCCGCTACCGGGAAGACCCGGTGCGCATGTTGCGCGCTGTGCGCTTTGCCAGCAGCCGTAACCTGAGCCTGGCAGACTCGGTCAATCAACCGATCCCCAAACTTGCACACCTGCTGTCTCAGGTACCACCTGCGCGGTTGTTTGACGAAGTCTGCAAGCTGATGTTGTCAGGCACCGCCTATAAAGCCACCTGCAATCTGGTCAAGTACCAACTGTTTACCCAACTGTTCCCGGACATTCAGGCAAGCATCGATTCGCAGCACCTGCTGCAGACGACTTCGATGCTGATCAGCGCTTTACACAACACAGATAAACGGGTCGCTCAGGAACTTCCGGTTACCCCTGGCTTTTTGTTTGCGGTATTGCTGTGGGAACCATTACAGCTGCGTATCACTGTACTGTTGAAACAAAACCTCAATCACAATCAGGCAATGATTCAAGCAAGCCAGGAATTGCTGTTTGAGCAATCCCGAACGATTGCTTTGCCAAGAAGGTTTGGTGCTATGTGCAGGGAAATCTGGGTGATGCAGCATCGCTTCCGCCATATCTGTGGTAAACGGGCAATAAGCCTGTTTACTGAAGTTCGTTTTCGTGCAGCTTATGATTTCCTGCTGCTGCGTGCCGAACAAGAACCTGAATTCAGAGAACAGGCCGAATGGTGGAGCCATCTGCAGACACTTAACCCTGAACAGCAACGAAAGAAAATGGGCCTGCCGCCAGCCAGCAACAATAATGGCGATGACAAAGTACATAAAAAACGCTCCAGCCGCCGCAAGCGCAAACGGCCTAAAACCGATACCGCCCCCAATAACTGATCAAGCTCTATGCAGCCACATCCGGTCTTCATCAGCATGGGTGCCAGCCTCCATCAACCAACCAGATGTAATAGGCACAAGTCAGGCGCGCAACGCCACCAACAGATATTACCCGGCGCAATAGCACAATTGGATCAAGCTCTGGAAATCCTGGCCCAAATCCCCGGCATCTTTTTGCAGGATCATTCTGGTTATTATCAGACCCGGGCCTGGGGACAACAGCGTGCCGGTTCGTATTTAAATGCTGTTGTCTGCTTGGAAACTTTGAAATTACCGTCACAATTGCTCTCCAGCCTGCTGCAGGTCGAATACCAATTGGCCCGCCGTCGCACCCGGAAGCGTTGGGGACCACGCCCTATTGACCTGGATTTATTGTTGTATGCCAATAACCATATTAAGATGCCGAAGCTGACAATCCCCCACCACTGGATGTGGCAGCGAGATTTTGTATTGTGGCCACTGGCTGAGCTGGGTTCATACCTGAACCTGCCTTACCAAAACAAGTTACAGAAAACTTTGCTGAAACTCAGTGGGCATAAGCTGACACGGCCTATAAAGTTAACACCCAGGCATACCCGGGTGACTCAAAATTCAATACTGTTGCAACGGCTACAAACAAACCAATGCATCGACTGAGTTTTTATTTGGTTAAGATGGCCACACATGGCAGACTTATACAGGAGTTTTAATAAATTGGTCAAAGCTAATGAGTACCCAACCCACTAACCGTCGCTTGACCTTAACTGCGTTGAGCCGAAAAAAAGCTGCGGAAGAGCCGATCACCATGTTGACCGCCTATGATGCAACCTTTGCGTGCCGTATTGATGCTGCCGGCATTGATTGTATTCTGGTGGGTGATTCATTAGGCAATGTCATTCAGGGACAACGCAGTACACTGCCTGTAAGCATTGACGATATGGTTTACCACACTCAGGCAGTCAGCCGGGGGGTAGAACATGCCTTTTTGATCGCTGATATGCCATTTATGAGCTATCGCGACAACGTTACCGCTGCTAATTCAGCGCAACGACTAATGGCTGTTGGTGGAGCTGAAATGGTTAAACTGGAAGGTGGGCAACCAGTATTGCAGCAAGTCCGTTTTTTGACTGATCAGGGGGTTCCGGTTTGTGGCCATCTGGGGTTAACGCCACAACACGTTCATCGCCTGGGCGGCTACCGGGTGCAAGGACGTGACCAACGTGTCCGTGAGCAAATCATCAAAGACGCTCAGGACTTACAACAGGCTGGTGCATTGATGCTGGTACTGGAATGCGTCCCCGTAGGACTGGCAGCTGAAATCACTAAGCAACTGCGCATTCCGGTAATCGGGATCGGTGCAGGCCCCAAAGTCGATGGGCAGGTACTTGTTCTATATGACATATTGGGTTTGACTGTTGGTCACGTGCCTAAATTCAGTATGAATTTTCTGGTCGACGGCCGTGACATATCGGCTGCTCTGAGTGCCTATGCCGAAGCCGTTCGCAACAGAACATTTCCGGCCCCGGAGCACGTCTTTGATTGAACTTGCCAGCCGCTCAGAGTTATTGCAGCAAACGCTGGACTGGCAGCAACAGGTAGTCGCCTTGATTCCTACCATGGGTAACCTGCACAATGGGCACCTCTCGCTGATCAAGATCGCCCGCCGGCATGCCGATACTGTGGTTGTCAGTGTATTCGTCAACCCTACCCAGTTTGGTGCCAACGAAGACTTCAGCAATTACCCACGAAGCCTGGAATCAGATCGTAAGCAATTGCTCAACGCAGGATGTGATGTCTTATTCGCCCCCTCTCCTGAAGTACTCTATCCTTTCGGCAGTGATGATTTCACCCAGGTATTGCCCCCCATCGCTTTAGCCAATACCTTGTGCGGACTGGCCCGCCCTGGCCATTTTAATGGTGTGCTTTCCGTGGTTGCTCGACTATTCAATTTGATTCAGCCGCAGGTCGCTGTATTTGGAGAAAAAGATTTCCAGCAATTGCTGATCATCAAGCGAATGGTGACTGATCTTGGGATGTCACAACAAATCATTTCAGCACCGACAATACGTGAACCTTCCGGGCTGGCCATGAGCTCGCGCAACCAGCACCTGGATACAACCGCCAAACAACAAGCCATGGGCCTGCAACAAACGCTCCAGCATACTGCCAGGCAACTGGATCAGGGGCGCCGTGATATCAAACTGCTCGAAGACCAGGCATTTCAGCAATTACAACACGCCGGCTTTCAAACCGAATACTTCTCCATCCGCCTGGCAGACGATCTGAGCGAAGTTTCTAATCATAATAAATTGGGGCAATTGCGGATCCTGGCAGCTGTAAAACTTGGTCGAACCCGTTTAATAGATAACATTGCATGGCCAGTATCAGGTCAACAATGTGGTAAAAGTGCAACAATTGATTAAGAAAGTGTGCCAAAAACACATTTTTTTAACAAATTTTTTCCTCTAATCTGTTAGAGTTTTTTATTATTCAATAAAATCAACAAGTTAACGGATAAGGCATGGCCAATAGGTAACCGCATGAAAGGGTTGTTTTTTTGCAACAGACGTAGTATTATTACCACCAGCTAGGAAATTAAGCACCAAATTTACTGGCGATGGGCACAACAGGACAATCACTCCTTACACGAACCCCTTCTCAATTGAGAAGGGGTTTTTTGTTATGATTGTTTATTTGAAAAATACCGTCTTAGGCCAAATCTCTTTCCCGGATATTGCATAAAGGATTCGAGTGCCAGTAACCCAAGCCAATCTGAGTGCATTACGTTCTGCATGGCAGCAACCTGACTCGCTACAGTCATCACCACTAACTCTGCCGGTAACCGCCTGTGGCATCAGTTACGACAGTACTGCAGTGGTTCCCTCAAAAAAAATCGCGGAGCTGTTGTGGCAAGCGGCAGAAAGTGCAGGACTCAAACAAGCTATTAACGACTTGTTTGCAGGCACCCATGTCAACATCAGTGAAAACCGCCCTGCTTTGCATATGGCCTTGCGTGACCCGCAACCGGATTATGGCCTGACACCAGCTGCCATCAATGATATCCACAAAGTACGTGAACAAATTACCACACTTGCTGAAAATTTATATTACGGGCAACTGCCGTGTGGCGATCAGATTACCGATATTATCCACATAGGTATTGGTGGCTCTGACCTCAGTACACGTCTGCTGACCAAAGCGCTTGGCCATTTCGCCAAATCCACACCTAGAATCCATTTTCTATCTTCACCTGCGAGTCATTGGTCAATACTGGCTGAGCAATTGAAACCGGCAAGCACGCTGGTAATTGTTGCTTCAAAAAGCTTTGATACAGCAGAAACACTGCATAACATGGCAATGGTCAATCATTGGCAAAACCAACAGGCCCATCGAATAGCGATTACTGCAAATTTAGATGCCGCCCGGCAACATGGATTTGATGCTTCCCAAATTTTGCCTTTGTGGTCATGGGTCGGTGGGCGCTATGGCTTCAGTTCAGCAGTATCGCTGGCCTCTGCGGTTAGTATGGGTGCGAGCGAATTTCAGGCTTTGCTGGCTGGTGCACACGCCATGGATAAACATTTCTGCGACACAGCCATACACCAGAATCTGCCTGTATGGATGGCATTAACCGATTTCTGGCAGCATGTTGTGGGCGAATATCCAGCCCGCGGGGTTTTCGCTTATGACCCCAGATTGAGTCAGTTAACCAACTGGCTACAACAACTGGAAACTGAAAGTAACGGCAAAAGTGTCACCGCAACCGGTGAGCCATTGAATATGCCTGGAGCACCATTGGTATTTGGAGGTGATGGTTCTGATGCCCAGCACGCTTTATATCAGATGCTGCACCAGGGACAAACTATCTGGCCATTGGAATTTGTTGGTATCCAGCCTCAAGCTGATAACCCGACATCCCAGTTCTTATTTGCCCAGCTTCAAGGCCAGGCGCAAACCTTTGTATCAGGTGATCAAAAAGCTTCGGCACACACCCGGTTGCATGGTAAACGGCCGGTCAGCATCACTTTGCTGGAACGGTTGGACCCCTGGCATATCGGCGCACTGCTGGCTGCTTATGAACATAAGACTTATTGCTTTGCCGGGTTAATCGGTTGCAACCCGTTTGATCAATGGGGCGTGGAAGCGGGTAAACGTGCAACCCAAGCTGCATTGCAAAATCTTAACCGGCCTAAAGCATAGCAACGTCTCGGTTCAGACCGCTTGAAATGGCTGGTTTGAGCTATTTTTTTGGTATTTATGAGGCCCAATAGCTGGCTATTGCACTGCACAACCACGCCTTATCTTGACGCATTTCGGGTCCATCGTAATCCTTATCGTGCGGTTATGACAGATTAAATCAGAGGTTCCTTAAGTAAAATACACTCAGATAACAGGGGATCACTATGCTGTTGGCTTTGATTATGCTGATCTGGTGTATATGCCGCTTGGTGATGTGCCAACCGCAAGCTCTGCTCAGTGTATTTAAAGTCAAGCCCGGCCCTTATCTGTTTTATAAAAACCGCAGAAAACCGCGCTGGGTTATCAAAACTATTTTTGAACTCAAAGCCCTCAACCCCGACCTGGCCAGCCGTCAGCTGGCTGCTGCCTTTAACCGGCAGTTTGGGCACGGAGATACTGTTAGTCACAGCACGGTGTAAATACCTGCGGTTGCACAAAGCGGATGCTGCATTGCAAAGGCGCAGATTGCTTGGGAGCAAATGACCGGCAAGTATGGATTTTATTGCCCATGGCACAGACTTGGCCATCAGACCGCCCGGCAAAAGTCTGTTGTGTTTGCTGAGCGTGATTGAACATGTGTTTGGCATTTATATGACCATACATGCCTGGCTAAGGCCAAGCTCACCGATGGCTGAGTATTACGCATCGGTGAAGGCAGATAATTTGGGGCAAAGTAAAGCAGGGGATGATCAGTTTTACAGAGAACCGCTGCATGCTGATAACCATTATTGGTCTGATGGTTGATGCGATGCTTAATGCAATCTGTAAACAGCCATCCAGGGGATGGTATGGGAAAGTTTGCTTTGGCAGCGAAAATGGCGGGCAATTGGTTACTATTTACCCAACTGAAATCAGGAAAATGCTTATGCAGGTAACGGTTTAGCCGGAAAGTTATCAAAAAATTGCCCCTTTTTGTTACCAGTTAGATGCGGTTTTTGTTTTTACAGAACAATGCCACGAACCGAAAGTAATTCTTCGATATCACGAAAACTGAGTGTGAATCGGTGGTAAAAATATATAGCATGGCTAATCACTTCAGGCGAAAACCGATGGCGAGAATAGGGGTTGTTTGATTTTCTCATGACGTTATTGTCCCGCCAATCACTTAATGTGACAATACCCTGCACCGCCCTGATCAGGTCATCGACTGACAGCTATTGTTGACAATCCGTCGATCTATTCAAGGCACAAAGTTGCACGACCAACACCAGTTGTAAATAATTATTTGATTGGAGCCCGCCTGCTGTTGAATGCCAGGCAATGCTCGACCAGCAGCGCTACCTAGGTAAGACAAATCCACATGTAATATTCCCGCCTGTGTCCAGGCACCACGGTCTTCGCGAACAGCTCGCAAATTTCTACTCACTTGAGCACTGTTATGATTCCCATGCAAGCCGGTAACATTTACTATCTGCCTGTTACCGTAAAGGCGAAACTGTGCCCGTGCACCAGCGCCAGTCGTTCTGGTCATTGATGATACAGTGTTGCCAGTTCTACTGAAGACATCCAATATTTCGAAACCATTTTGCCCAAGGCGGCTACCTCTGAGAGTAGCCAAGCCGGAATTTATAGCTCCGTAAACCCCCCTAGCGGCGGTTGCCATATTCATGACCATCCCCACGATCGCGCCTCCTCCATATACATTGCCAATCCCCTCACTAATCGCTTGTCCCGGGTGTCCAATCTCACGAATATCAGCAAACTGACCACATTGAGCACCAAGGGACGCCGCACATGAGACACCATCGCCGAAAGCCGTCCACCCATTCAACGAGTTCTGTCCGATTCGACGCAATGTGATTCCAGGAACTTCGGGATCAGTCGGTCCCGGTGTTGGGCCGGGTGTAGCGTCATCTGAACCCGGGCCGGCTGGAGGAGAAGAACGGTCACCCAAGTCAGTTCCCCCAACGAAACCCGGTTCAATGGGGCCTAGGGGAAATGGCGAGCGGCCACCGCCAAATATGCCTTTCAAAATTCCGATGACTTGTGGCAAAACATCAGAATAAGGGTTGAACAGATTAATAAACCCTTGGTAATTGGCATTTCGCCCGAAACTGATAAGACTAGCCCAAGAAAGTGTGAAACCGTCAGCCGCGAGTCCAGTGGGATCAACATAGCTTATTGGGTTGTTCGCTGCGTAACCGTAAAGGCTCCACGAGGATGGGTCTCGTGCGGGATCAGGTTGCACGAATCGGCCCCACGAACTGTAGTAGTGTCTTGCTTTCATATCGTGGAATGTGCCATCTCCATCATCGTCGGGTTGAACTCGGACCAGGTGATGGCCAGTGAAATCGACCGTTTCGTTGTATTCGCCCGATGATTCAAGCGTTGCGCCGTGAGGATACCGCTCTCTTTCGGCGATCCAGCCGCTCGGCCCCTGAGTAAGCAGCCTAGGGCTCCCAAGGTGATCGAGACGAAGGAATGTTTTCTGCCCGTTTGTACTGCTACTTCCGTTTTCAATCGCTCTTAAACCGGCAAAATAAAAATAGTCTTTGTAAGATGCGGTCCTCGATCCTGGATCTTGGATGTTCTGAACGTATCGAAATTCCCGCAACGTATCACCTGCCGGACCACGATGATAAATAACCAACCCATCTCTGGTTTGAGACCGATCAATCATCCCGACAGCAGAGTCATTTACATCATAAATTGTTATCGATTGACCCAGATAACTAAATTCGGGATTGGCCGGGTCAGTATGATTACTTGCTGCAACCTGCCTATTAAAAACATCGTAGCTGAAGTACAAATTCGTCCAATTGCTGAGGTTTCCATGCGAATCATAAGAAACAGGCGACCCAAAAAAGTCATCAATCCGATTATTTGTAGTGTTCAGCGTGTAGTTTGTCGCTAAGCCAGTGCCTGTTGAACCCGTAATGTTGTCAAATTCGTCGTAAGTATAGGATTCGTTGAAACCAGGCTTGGAAAAGGTTTTCAGTCGACTGGCTTTGTCATACGTGTACGATTTTGTTCCATCGGTTCCACCAACAGTTGAAAGAATATTACCCACGGCATCGTAGCTAAAATCCCCTGATTGCCAGAGAGTTGTCGGCCCATCATTATCTTTGACTGTGATGGACTCAAATCGTCCTATAGCGTCATAAGTCAGCTCATCTTCACCCACTAAGGAAGCGTTAACATAAAATCTAATTCTTTCCAATTTTCCATCGGGATCATACTCAGGAGCAAACAAATCCTGGCCGCCAGCGGCATCGCCATCCGTGACTGATGTCAAAATACCGTAGTCGTAACCCAGTCGTACATGCCTGGATGGGTAAGAAATACTTGTACAATCACCGGAAACACATTGTGGGTAAACAACTCTGTTCACTTTACCTTCATTGTCATAGAACAGACTATTGATCGATTCGTGAATCACTGTGCCATTTGCCGAAATTTCCAGTTCTTTGGACTCTAAAGAACCGTTTGTGTTGTAGGTAAAGTTTGTTGTGACTTTGATGGTTTGGGCGACATCAAAAAAACTGAAAGAATTTTCTAAGTCTAAGTAGTTGTATCGTACCGACTGCAGGAGTTCACCGGTGTCAGGATCATAGTCGAATGTTTTCCACAATTGGGTGCCTTGTTTCACGCTGATTAATTGACCAGATCTATTCCTGTGAAAAGTTAGAAAGCGTCCACCTGAATTCATACTGGTGATATTGCCACGTGAATCGCGTGTATAAGAAATATCCCCTAACTCTGGAATTGTCTCTTTGAAAAGTAAACCACGGGGATCAATATATTGGTAGCGGGACTGACTGAGTGGGGTACCATTATTACGCTTTGTCTCAACAACCAAGTTGTCTTCATCTCCCCGAACACTAACCTCATTATCCTTAAGACTACTGGTCACTTTCATGCCCAGGGGTGTTTGGGCATGAATAATTTCCACGTCTTGTCCACTTACGTTTTGCTGGTTTAATGTCATCAAGTCGGAACGCGCACCATTGTATGAATAATTCTTCTCGTTCCCGTCCGGATCGACTTCAGTCAAAACGCGCCCAAGTGTGTCATAACTCAAGATATCCGCAGAAAGTGTGGGGTCAAAATTTACTTCTCCCTGCTGGGCACTAATAGTGCTAAGTCGCCCTCGTGTGTCGTAAGAAATCCTCTGTTGCAGCCACTCGGTGTCGTTTAATTTGGCCCTCGATTTCGTCGGCCTGCCGAATTCGTTCAAATAATTTTCTGAAACGCTCAGTTCACCGTTAATATCTCTTTTAACGGTTACTTCCCGTCGACCACCGGCAGGTTCAAGGTGATAGGTAGTTTCTTGTTCAATATGTTCATCCGAAACTTTGGTAAGTCTTCCCATGAGGTCATAATCAAAATCGATGCACTTGCCGTTGAAGTCACAAGACTGTGTAGCCCGCTGTGTGTGCAGATTGATTGATAGATTCTTGAGGTAGGCCCCAGACTGATTTCCGCTTGCATCGATATACCACGCCTTATCATTAACACTATGCGCGTAGGAGTAACCAAGTTTGTATTCGGCATTGTTAGTGCTGGTACAAACAGAACTGGTACTCACACCACTCCCTAAAGCATCACCACCGTAAAATTCTACTTCTGCAACGAAGCCCGCTGGATTTGGTGTGTACTCACGAACGAGGTCTCTAGAGTTTCTATCACCCCAGGGAAATCCCGTGGGAGTGTTTGGGGTTTTGCGAATCCTTACACAGTTTAGGAAACCTGTGCCCGGATTGAAATCGTATTCCGTTAAAGTCGGGTAGACCTCCGGCCAAATAAAGGCGCCATTTCCAGTACCATCCCCGTAACTGGTATATCTGAAACTTATTAAATCCAAAATTTCAGGTCCACTTGTGGGGAAGGTTTCATAGTTTCTTTCCTGAGTGAATATCCCAGCATCTGACCCGTGCATAGAAATCCCAGTGACGTACTCCCCATAAACATACCCCACTTGAACATCACTGGATTGCCCATTTGTTGGATCGTTGATATAGGAAGAGTTTGTCCCTGTCTCAAATACCCCGATATCTTTGTAACCTGAGAAGTGTCTTGAAGTTGATGTTTCACCGCTGTCACCATAGGTAATCGCAACAGAGTGTTTGATTTTGGAATAATCCGAAACACAACGCTCGCCATTCCTGCTCAATGGTCCAAACAATTGTCCATTTTCTCCCGCACACGCCCACCCATCCCAAAAAGAGTTACGCTTGACGATGTTTGATTGGAAATTCTGAGTAAGGAGCGTGCCGCCGTTGATAGTCGTTTCGTCTCGACCGCAATTGCTTGGATTTTCATCAGGGCATTCCCAAGTCTCAGTGGAAAGATACAAATTTCCTAAACCATCTGTTCGTGCAAGAGATTCGTTTTTCGTCACTGGCAAACCATGATATTCATTTCGCCAATTACCGGTTGCCGGTACTTCCTGGTCATAGCGAGTCACATTGTGGTAGAAAACACTCATGATGGCCTTACCATCATCGTGCGCTCGATTCATGACGGAAGTTTTAACAATGTTGTGCCGATTACAACTCGGGCCCGCGTCGTGCGCCGGGCTTTTTCGCTCTTCGAGCACGGATGAAAAATCACTATACCCTACAGTTGAGCCGTTCTTTGCTTTTACGATTCTGCTCGTAACTCCGGTATGTCTGCTGTAAGGAAACCCTTGCGTTGCACTTGTACTACAGTTGGTTGGCATTTTGTAAATATCATCATAGGTGTATTCGATTTGCCTTCCCGTGGGAAACTTCACTTCACTTAGCGTTCCTGCAGTTTTATCGCACTGTGTACTACCTGTAATATTGGAACCATTATTTATATTGTGAACGAACTCGTAAATTCCGGCCGTCGCATGTTCGGGACCCTTTAGAGATTTCAGAATAGGTACCGACAAACCCATAATCTGGTCATTTATCGCAGCAGTCGAACCCTGGGTTGTCGGGCATCCACGAACGATTTGTTCATGATCATAGACTAACCAATTATATTCTTCTTCAGGTTGCCAGCGATTGAATATCACGTGCCTTACGAGTTGAAACAAATCGCCCCATTCCAAGCTATCGGGATCATGAGGTTCTCCACCTGCTTCCTCACCATTTTCAAAAAACTTCACCTCATGTAGCCGTCCGTCACTGTCTGTTATGGACCAGTGAAATTCACCATATGAAATATCCACCCAATTGCCTGTACGGTCTTCCATTTTGATGAGAATCCAACACTCTGACGCACCGCAGTCATTTGAAAGTTTTAACGATGGGCTTTCAATTCGAAGAAAAGTATGCCTCGTACCATCTGGAAAATAGATGTAACGAAAGCTCGGTGAGCTTGGGTCTTTCATCATTCTTATATTGGTACCATTTTTCGTGTGGTGATAAAGGCTCTCGTCATCTACATCTTCATACAAAAAATGTCTGGATCCATCTGGTGCAATGTACAACCAAGCGTGATAGGGGTTATAGCTCGTATTAGGCCAAGTGCTAAATACACCATTCGGTGTAGCTGGATCATCAATTGTTGCGCGGTTTGGATAAAGTTCACCCATCGTTACTTGCCACCCCAAGCCCGCATTGGTTGTGGCATGAGGGACAGCCATAGCGTAACTCAAGCCTCCCACATCTATTGGTACTGAATCCCAGGCCTTGGCGTTGTAGGTCAAGGTCACTTGGTAACTCAGAGTTGGTCCCACCGAGTAGGATCGACCAATAGGAATACTCGCTACGAGATTGCCATTGAGCGTATTGATATTGTCAATTGAGCCCATACCGTAGCTGTAGGGGTTTGTCGTCCCTCGCTCTTCGCCCCCGAGCACACCATCTCCACCAGTTCCTGAATTTGTTGGTGACACGATCGTGCTACCACAATCACCTGAAGGGCATTTGGACAAGATCGTGGAACCCTCTCTGAGGGCAACTTCACGGTTGAAAGTTACAGTCTTGAGACCTTGAGCGTCACCAGAAAATGAAAGCGCAATTTCAGCACCGCCTACGATTGCCCGTTCATATCCAAAAGTGCGCGTAACAAACTTTCCGGGCTTGATCGAGTAATTCGTGTTGCTGATACACCATTGATTAAGGCGTTGACATCTTCCACCTCGAGATCCCGCATACCAGGACTGGTCCGGGTCAATTCCCGCCACCGTGCCACTAACAGCCGTTCTTCCGGTGTTGATTAATTTGACAATGATTTCTGCATTTGGAGAGGGAAGTTCAGGCACTAACAATTGTGTGCCGAAATCATAAACCGATCCGTCCCCGTATACTCCACCTTCTATCTCGATTTTCAAAGAGCCTAGCTCTTGACTGCCAAACGCAAGGCCTGATTGAGTCAGTAATACTAGAAGCCAAAAATGAGCCTTGATCGCTTTAATCATCTTCTCTTTCCTCGGGGTTGATCTGCGGTAGTCAGCTGGTGGAGTGACTTAAGCAAGTCAAATTGGTGATCGCTGCCCCCCGCTCCGCCGTGCAACTGGACCACTGCCAATTCGCAGGATCCTTCGTCGAACAGACCGGGTGCGCTGAAGTTTTTGTTTGACGCGAACTGCCGATGTCTCGATGGGGGCTTGCTTATTGAACTACACCGGTGGCATCGTCGAAAAGGAGGCCCTTTTAAACCATTTGGCCTGTGCCCCCCCCGATATGAACTGGTTTGACTGCTCACGCTTGGCCTCGTTTTGTCATGTCAAAACTATAACAAGGAATTACATCTGCTGGCTTGTAAAAACGAACTGAGTTTGAGCCAACCCGCAATTCAGTGGCTGCGGGGAACCGTCCCGAATGGGCAGCATTAAATTTTGAAGCTTGAAAACCGCTATTGATCGCAGCATAGCACCCCAAGAATGCGTCTGGAGTTATTTGATCAGTTCATGCAGCCAAGCTCTCATTGTGGTCGCAAATAACGAAGTGAGTTCAATTGGCACCAGTGAGGATTCCAGGGGCACTGAATCCGAACATTTTGTAAAAGTTCGGGATATGTGGGATAGATCTGAGAAGCCGTTGGCGATTGTCATCAGCGCCATTTTTAAACGACGCCAGAGAATGAACTTTCGAATTGAAGTTCCAGTATCTCGGCGAAAAAGGGCCATCGTTCTGCTAGAAGAAAGGTTAACTGCAGCAGCCACGTCATCGATTCTAATTTACGCAGGCAAACACTCATTAATATAGTTGGCAATACTTCCAATGCGCCGATCAATTGCGGCGCATTCGCCAGTGCCGGATTGACACAAAAACTCAAGCGCACCTTCCAAAGATAACTTTGCGGCGCAACAATCTGACTTGCCCCGATGAATCGAGGCCAGTTTCTGGAGAAATGTCGAGCCAGCCTCAACTAAGCGAATGCCGCTAATGTTTTACTTACGGATGACAACCAAGTGCTTCCGGTAACTAGCGTGGTTTACATCGATAAAAAGGTGACAAAGCTGCCAGGAATCTGTGCGCTGTAGGATCAGCCTGGCAGAACAACAAATCCAGCCCCGGTGCTCCAATTCCGTTGAGTCTCGCCCTTGATGTTACATTCGCCAGTCAGTGCAAACGTAATTTGGATTGCATGATGACCATGGGGTCGACTGGATACTATGCAGCTAGCGAAAATTCCAAAGCCCGGCCCTAGGTACAGCCAGTTTTGTGGGAGCGCTTAGCCTTTGATTCAACCCAGTCACACAGATTTATGGCATCAAGAGTGGCCAACTTATTGTGATGTCTTACTCACTGGGAGCAATGATTCGGGACCCGTATCATTATACCGACTCAACCTTGAAATCCCACATGGCCCTGCCACACTAACCTACCAACTCAAGGTAGTCCTTTTTGATATTAGATTCGCTGGCTTGAGCGGTTTGGGTAACGGGTAGATATATCGGCCTGACCGCTACCTCATAATCACCCGATGCTTTGCGATAGAATTTAATACTGGTCTGTAACTTGGGCCTGCCGTTGCCATTCTGACGTTTATGCACTTCAAACAACTCATACGTGCCCTCAGCGATACTGGTTAAATGGGCTTGATAGTGCGATAACTCATACAGATCGCGTAAATGTGGGGGCAGTTTATGCGGCTTGTTCCATTTAACTTTAAAGCTAGGCCGGGCTTGACCATTGTTTTGGTAACAACTTGAAGATTGCGGATGGGCATCAATTCTGGATCAGCCCCATCATTGGGCAAAATGCAGGTGCCCGACGGACCTGCATAATCACCAGCGCCGGTTTCCTCAGCATCGGAATTGCCCAATGGTTGCGACAATCGCCATTCAATGACCAAATCGGTTAATGCAAGAATATCCACATAGCCATATTCGGGTTCTACTTGCGCGGCCAATTGCTGTTGAATATCCAATGGGACATCGGTTTCAGGGAAATACTGCGCAGAAACTCAGTGACAGAAAAACAGTGCTGCAGCGACCACAGCCAAACGAATAATACCAAGTATTTACGTTTACCTTAATCTTATTGAGCCCCGATACGTACATCCCTTGAACAGCCGTCAGCCTGTTACCAAAAAAAAGCGCTTGCACCTCCGTGCAAGCTCTCTAACTCTACTTAAACATGACTTTATTGTTATTGAACGCTAGGTTCTTGGTGTCGGGGTTGATTAGGCTATAGTTGTGCGGCTTTTGCAATAGCAAAATACACGTCGAGCTGATTTCCTACAAACCATCTAGCGATTTTCTTACAACTTTAGTATAAATTGGCTGAATTTTATCCCATTATCCAGCTCACTGATTGCATCAGCTACCAGCAATATCAGCTCAATGGGTGCACTCAGCGCGCTAGGCGCTGCTATTTTGGGGCACAGTTCGTGCTAGCAGTCTGTCGGACTTAGGTGTTCGTCGCGAGGGAAAACCCGGTTTGAGTCAGTTTTTGCGTATTTATGACGCGAATAACGCGTTATTTAACGATTAAATATAGGAAAACTGGCCAAATCCAGCTTTGCCGCAGCAGAATCATCCTAAGTCCGACAGACTGTTAGCCCAGCCTTTCCTGGACAATACCCAACAACTGCTCTACTGGCGCCGGCTGGGCAGCTTTGCCATTTGCATCGTATAGATAGACACGGGTATGCAGTGGATTATCGTCATCAGCTACCAGACGAACCTCATAATGGCCTGAATAGTCTTCCCATTCTGCGCTCTTCCAAAATGCCAAAGTCCGCCAGAAGCCCTTTTTGGCCCTGCTCGGTGGCGGCTGGCGATATAAGAATACATATGCGTGACTATCTGGTTTGCGCTCTTGTAAAGACAAACCAGAACGGTTCAGGGTAAAACCCAGGCGCCGATAAACACTTTCGACGCGATCTTCGACCAATAAGAATAATGCGCCTTCACCAAAACCTACCCGGGTACTCGATAAGGCAGCTTCTTCACTGGTCAATACCTTGGGTGGTACCGCATCATCACGTAACCCGGCCAGCTCTGGTGCAGCTACACCTGGAATAATCAATGCTGCTTCGTTACTGGGGCGATCCAGCTTTTCCGGCACTCTTAGTGGCGGCGCTTCCCGGCTTTCCACATAGACACCACCAACATTGCCTCCACATGCTGTAAGCAGCAGCCCAGTTATTAGAATGACCAGCCACTGCCGGGCATGGTTGTTATGAATGAGTGCTTTCGAGGTTTTGATATTGCTCATAAATCTGTTCTGCATGTTGTTCTAATTCTGCCGGTAACCATATCAGCGGCAAACGAATGCCGTTTTGAATCAGCCCCAACCGGTTAAGATACCATTTTGCCGGTATCGGATTGCTGCAACAACCCAAAAAGTCGTAGAGCGATTGTAAATTATTATCCAATTGATCAGCATCGCCAGTCATTCCTTTATGTGCCAGCGAACACATTTTGGCAAAAGTTCTCGGGACTACATTGGCCGCCACCGATATCACTCCCTGGGCACCCTGCTGCAAGCTGGCACAAGCCGTTGCATCATCTCCACTCAGAATAGACACAGGCCTGCCCGCCTGGTTCAGCAATGCATGCAAACGTCCGGGCTCGGCATTGGCTTCTTTCAGCCCGATAATATTGTGATGTTGCTTGATCACTGCAAAAGTCTCTGGTAGCAGGTCAATACCAGTTCTACCAGGTACATTATAAACAATGACAGGCAATTCACTTGCCTCAGCCAATTCATGATAATGCACAATTAAAGCGGCCTGAGGCGGTCGATTGTAATAAGGGGTTACTGCCAATACAGCATCTGCGGCACATTGTTCGGCAATCTGTGCCAGCCTGATGGATTTCGCAGTGGATGGACTGCCTACCCCCATAATCACTGAGCCATGCTTACCAAACTGTTTTACTGCATGTTCGGCTAATTGTTGGAATTCGTTATTTTTCAGACAACCAGACTCACCTGTGGTGCCCCCAACTACCACACCATCTGTGCCGCTGTTGATATGCCACTCCAACAACCGCTCCCACGCATCCTGGTCAAGGCTACCTGAAGGTTTCATCGGCGTCACCAACGCCGCAATACTACCCTGAATGTGCTTGCATACTCTCATACTCGCCTGCATTTTAGAGGAAATGATGTAAAGGAATGATTCAATGATGCACATTCCGAAAATGTTCCGCGAGCATACTTGCGACATTGTTGTGTCGCAAGTATGCTGCACCCTATAACAAAGTATTGCCGCACTCTACTTAATGGTCCTGGTGCTTGTGGCAATATATAAAAATCTTAATCAATTTATCACTGGAGTAATTAGATGCCGTCCGTAGGAGACAAACTCAAGCATATCGCCATTGCGGCAACTGGTAGTCAAACATTAGGCATTGAAGATTTTACTGGCCGCAATCTGGTTATCTATTTTTATCCTAAGGACGATACCCCCGGTTGCACTACCGAGAGCCAGGGTTTTCGTGACCATCTCAGCAGTTTCGAAAAAGCCAATACAGCAATTGTCGGTGTGTCACGCGATGATTTGAAAAGCCATGACAAATTCCGTAACAAATATGACCTGCCTTTCGACCTGCTGGCCGATAGCGACGAACAACTGTGCCAATACTTTGATGTCATCAAGGAAAAAAACATGTACGGCAAAAAATACCTGGGCATCGAGCGCAGCACATTTTTGATCGATGCTAAAGGAACATTACGCCAGGAATGGCGCAAAGTAAAAGTCCCGGGGCATGTTGAAGAAGTACTGGCTGCAGCACAGACTTTATAAACCACCTTTCCTGATCAACCATCTCAACCGACGGTCGCTGTATGCCACAACAGACACGTTTATATGTACTTGATACCAATGTATTAATGCACGACCCAACCGCGCTTTTTCGCTTTGAAGAACACGATGTGTTCATACCGATGGTGGTTCTGGAAGAATTGGATGCCGCTAAAAAAGGCTTGTCTGAAGTAGCCCGCAATGTCCGCCAGGTCAGTCGTTTTATCGGCGAGCTTATGGCTCGTGAAAAAGAACACGATATTGGTAAGGGCTTGTCTCTACAACAACAAGATGGGCTGGAATTATCTACCGGCACAGGGCGTCTGTTTTTCCAGGCCGAAATGCCGGAGCCAAAAAACAAACCACAAGCCAATGGTGCACTGGCAGATAATCAGATTCTACATACGCTTTTGCAGCTGCAGGAAAAATCGCCGGAACGTCAGGTGATACTGGTTTCCAAAGATATTAATTTGCGTATCAAGGCGGTCATCAACCGCCTGCCTGCCGAAGATTACCAAAATGACAAAGCCCTGGATGATTTGAATTTGCTGTATCGCGGATTCAGTGAATTCGGAGAAGAGTTTTGGGAAAAATACACTGAAGTTGACTCGTGGAGCAGTGAATCCGGTGAAACCTGGTACCGCTGCAAACGCCAACCGGATGATATCTGGTTCCCCAACCAGTGCTTGAAGATCGGCGGCAGCAATGGCCTGGAGGCCATCATAAAAGACGTTTCTAACGATACCTTCAGTTTTCGGCTGGCCGGGGATTTTCGTAGCGATCATCATGCAGTCTGGGGAATTCAAGCGCGTAATATTCAGCAGAATTTTGCACTGAATCTGTTGCTCGACCCGGATATTGATTTTGTTACGCTGATGGGCACTGCCGGTACCGGCAAAACCCTGCTGACATTGGCGGCAGGCTTGGCCCAAACCCTGGATCACAAACGTTTCAGTGAAATAATCATGACCCGTGCCACAGTCTCAGTTGGTGATGAAATCGGCTATCTGCCCGGTACAGAAGAAGAAAAAATGACACCCTGGATGGGCGCTCTCACTGATAATTTGGAAGTATTAACCAATCCCAAGGAAGGTGGCGACTGGGCTCGCCAGGCCACCAATGATTTGTTGGCCAACCGCATCAAAATCCGCTCTTTAAACTTTATGCGTGGGCGCACCTTCCTTAACCGTTATGTGATTCTTGATGAGGCCCAGAACCTGACGCCCAAGCAGATGAAAACCTTACTTACACGGGCAGGCCCAGGCACCAAAATGGTTTGTTTGGGCAATGTGGAACAAATTGATACGCCGTATCTCACTGAGACCACTTCCGGATTGACCTTTGCGGTTGATAGATTTCAGGATTGGGCTTTCAGCGGACATGTGACCTTGCAACGAGGTGAGCGCTCACGGCTGGCGGATTTTGCTTCCAGTGTTTTGTAAGCACGGACTTACCGCTTACCTTGGCACAACCACGTCCAACTTTGCCTGGCATATGGTTATCAACTTTGGGAGGGCGTGACCTCGACAGCCGCTTGTCTTGGCCAGGCGCGTAAAACGGCGTTGACCACTGTCGCCAGTGGTATGGCGAAGAAAACCCCCCAAAAACCCCAGAGACCTCCGAAGAAAAATACCGCAACTATAATCGCAACCGGATGCAGATCATTGACTTCCGAGAACAGTATCGGCACCAGCACATTACCATCCAACGCCTGGATTATCCCATAGGCCACCATCACCCAAAAGAACTCTCCACTCCAACCAAACTGAAAAAAACCAACCAGTGCAATCGGAATTGTTATCACTGCAGCACCTATAAATGGAATAAGCACAGACAAGCCCGTCAAAGTGGCCAGCAATAATGCGTATTGCAAGTCTAGAAAACTGAATGTAAGCCAAGTAACAGAACCAACGATAAAAATTTCCAGCACCTTGCCACGTACGTAATTACCAATTTGGCGATCCACTTCCGACCAAACCGAGTTAACCAATTCACGATCCTTGGGCAAATAGGTGGTCAACCAGTTAATAATCAAATCTTTGTCCTTGAGAAAAAAGAACACCATCAATGGCACCAACACCAGCAACACCAACAGACTGATCAGGCTTAAAGCTGAAGACCATGACCACGCCAGTAATTGTTGACTGACACCGGCAAGATCGGCGCCCAGCCGGTTAATCAGCTCTTCAGTTTGGGTTGCACTGATTAATTGTGGGTACAATTCCGGCAGTCGTAACAACAGCTCCTGCCCCTGGCTGATGTAATTGGGCAACTGCTGCACCAGCTGGGAAACCTGATGTGACAGTAACGGAGCCAGGACAAACAACAGCAACAACACGCCACCCAAAAACCCGATAAACACCAGCAACACACTGAGCAATCTGGGGATGCTGATTTGCTCAAGCCAGTTTATTAAGCCTTCCAATAGATAAGCCAACACCATCGCAGCAAATACTGGTGCCAGGGGCTTACCTGCTAACGCAAATAACAATACGACTCCCAGCAGAGATAACGCCAGTATCACTACCTGAGGGTTACTTAACGTTCGTTGGTACCAATCACGAAGCAGCTTCAATCAGAAGGTTCCTTGGTTTTATAACTGTTTTCCGACACCATTATGATGCCTTGAATATAGCAAAAGTTGGTTAAAGAATAACAAATAACATTGCGGCGGTAAGTGCCATTGGTTATGTTATTGAAGATTACACTGCCCATCGGTTAAACGACCGCACAGCATCAAATGGGAATCAATAGTTAACCGGCCTGCCATCAGGCCATACCCAATGATCAGTAGATCAATTGCCAGCTGAGATCCAATTCTACGTTTTGACTGAGATCATCGGTAATTACACCCAATACGTTTCCACCAAAAGCATATTCAGCCGGCGCATACGACATGCCCAGGCGCAACAGGCTGTTACGGGTTGTTCTGCGGTCGATAAATAACCCGAAGTTACTATTGGCCAGTTCAGGACGCAAAGCGTCAGCAAGAATCCCGACGTCAGGCAGTGGTTGAGTGCGAGTAGAGTATTCGAGCTGTAAACTCCAATTGTCGGAAGGTGCCCATGACCAGCGTGCGCTGTACACGACCACATCATCCCAATTGAAACTCGGGCTATCAGAATCACCTAGCAGTGATAAGAAACGCCCCGGCAGGAAGCTACTACCGAAGGCAGTAATCGAACTATAGTTGATATGCTCAATACCAAACTGTAATTTGCTGTTACCACTGGTGGCAATGCCTACATTAGCGCTAATCCGAGCTGGTGTATCCAGATCCGCCGGATTGGCATATACACCGCGTAAATTATTCAAGGCTTCAGTATCAATTCGAGATTGGTACCCGGCTGTCACTTCAATGTTATCAATCAGTGATAGTGAATAACCGAACTGAAAACCGATACCTTGGGCAAACTCCAGCCCATTCTTGGCAAAAGCATTGTTTAGGCTGTTATTATCCAGGTGCGAAAATGCCGGAGAAAAGTAATTGGTTGAAAGGGCTGTTGCTCCGCCTTGATATTGATCTAAAGCTGCTGCACCGTACTGTTGGCTGGCAAGCACCAACCCAACTGAAAATACACTATCATCATTTAACCGGCCGACGATACCCGGTTGCAGGAAATTTTGCTGCAAACTACCCACTTGCGGGCGATTGCTTTGCAACAGGCTATGCTGACCATCAAGTGCTAGCCGACTGCTACCACTGCTAAGTGAGAAAGTAGTCAGCGAATTACTATCTTCAACAAACAACGCACGGGCAAAATCAGGTAACAGGCTTAATCTTGCTTCGGCCTTCCAGTCTGAATGGGACGTAACCCCATGGTTGCTGATATCTACAGCCGACAATCCAGGATCAAGCTGGTTGGCAAGGTACTGGCGCCAGGGACCTAGATCAAAATGGGTTCCGGCAAGCTGCCTGCTGGATGTTTGAGCCTGAACAGTATTCGCCAGCATGAAGCACACCACCAGCCCAAAAGCAGGTGCTGCACGTAACCATCGCTGAA
The DNA here is from genome assembly GCA_021772985.1 of Gammaproteobacteria bacterium. Taxonomy (GTDB): domain Bacteria; phylum Pseudomonadota; class Gammaproteobacteria; order Xanthomonadales; family Wenzhouxiangellaceae; genus JAJFKX01. Next base: position 151,258 of record JAJFKX010000006.1, on the reverse strand, counting down.
TTAGGAAATACTGCATCTTTAATTATCTACATGCGCAATAACGCGAATCTAACAATTTAACCTGCATTTTCTCAATAAGCAGGATCAGTGTCAATGTTGCGTCATCGCAGACAAGTTATCATGCCCTTTTTAGCCAATTTTAAAGTCCTTGCCATGCTGAAAACAGTCATCACCATTGCCGGAGCTGATGCTGGTGCTGCAGCCGGAATTCAGGCTGATCTTCGCACTTTCCAAAGTCTCGGCATCCATGGTGCTACGGTGATTACTGCAATCACCGCACAAGGACTTGATAAGCAGTTCCTCGCTGAAGCTGTCGGCAATGATTTATTCCGTCAACAATTGTTGACCATATTGAATGATTTTGAAGTGATCGCCGTAAAAACCGGGATGCTGGCTTCGCCGACTCAGGTTGAGATCCTGACTCAACACCTACCGGACAAGATTCCGCTGGTGATTGATCCGGTACTGCGAACCTCCAGTGGTCATTGTTTAATCAATGATGAAACATTGGCCGCGATGCAACGACTGCTATTTCAACGGTCTTGGCTGATTACCCCCAACCTGCCGGAATTAATGAGCATCTCTAAATTACCAACAGGCAGCCATGTACAGCAAGCCAGGGCTCTATTAAAAGCTGGATGTAAAGCGGTATTGGTCAAAGGTGGCCATGCAGACTGTACACAACTCAATGATGATTTGTATGAATTTAATCACTTGCAACAACTGCAATCACATCGTTTTTCCCACCCAAAAAAGCCTGGCCAATATCGCGGTACCGGTTGTGTATTGTCGGCAGCCATCAGCTGTTATATCGCCAGCCAAAAAATAATAGTCGGCCAAAGCCTGCACCACCCTTGTCAGTTGGGTATTGATTATCTCCAGAACTGTATAAGCAACACGCCCACGCCAAATCCGGGACAAGCCGCTATACTGCGGCATCCACCAACAACCCAGGTTTTACCCGGATAAGGCATGCAACCACATCGTAACAAGGTTTTTATTATCACCGGCTCCAGCAGAGGTATCGGCCGAGCCACTGCTGAACAACTTGCCAGTCAGGGAGCCAGAGTGGTTATTTCCAGTCGAACTCAGGAAGCTTGCGAGCTGGTTGCTGACAACATTCGCAAGAATGGTGGTGAAGCATTACCGGTAGCCTGTCATATCGGTAAAGATGAGCAACTAAAATTACTGGTGGATAAAACACTGGCACATTATGGCCAACTTGATGGCCTGGTCTGTAATGCAGCCAGCAACCCGGTTTATGGACCTATGCAGGCACTTGAGCGAAAAGCCTTTGATACCATCATGCACAACAATATTTGGAGTCAAATTGAGTTATGCAAATTAACGATTCCACACCTGCAACAGCAGCAGGGCTCAATTGTGCTGGTTTCCAGCATTGCTGGTTTAAGCGGCCAGAAAATGTTGGGCGGCTATGCGATTTCCAAGGCCGGTGAGATGCAACTGGCCCGTAACCTGGCAATCGAATGCGGCCCCCTGGGTGTTCGGGTTAATACCGTGGCTCCAGGATTGATCCGCACCGACTTTTCTCAGGCTTTACTAGCCGATGAAAAGCAGGTGGCTTATTTGGAGCGCAGCCTGCCGGCCGGCCGGGTTGGCGAACCTAATGACATTGCTGGTGTTATCGGTTTTTTACTGTCCGAAGCAGCTGGCTATATAACCGGTCAAACGATAGTCGCGGATGGCGGCATGACCATCTCACAATCGTTGTAATAGTTTTATGAGCATTGATCACTTAACACACCAGACAATATTAATTACCGGCGCCGGCAGTGGCCTGGGAAGGGCCATGGCTTGTCAATTCGCCGATCATGGCTGGCAAGTCGGTGTGACTGATGCCAACTTAGCAAATGCCGAACAAACACTAGCGGACCATGATTTCCCAACTGGCAGTTTTGCGCAGGAACTGGATGTCACTAACCTTGAACACTGGCAACAGGTTTATAACCAGGTTACCGCCAGTTGGCCTGGATTGGGAATCATAATTAATAATGCCGGAGTTGCCGCCGCCGGCCCAATGCAATCAGGCGAGTTGTCAGACTGGCAATGGCTATTTGCCATTAATGTTTTTGGAGTGATTGAAGGCTGTCGGCAATTCTTGCCTTTGCTACACAAGCAAAACAATGGGCACATTGTCAATATCGCCAGCTTCGCAGCCCTGGCGGGCGGCCCGGGCATGAGTAATTACGGCGCCAGTAAAGCCAGTGTATTCGCAGCTTCCGAGAGTCTGCACACAGAACTGGCAGCAACCGATATCAATGTCACAGTCGCCTGTCCTGCCTTTATCAGTACTGATCTGCTAAACACCATGCGTGCGCCGGAGAGCAGTTATCAGAAACGCGCTCAACGCTGGATGGATACTTCCGGGTTCACCAGTGAGGATTTCGCCAAAGCGGTATTTAAGGCAGTAAGCAAGCGCCGGTTTTTGCTGTTAACCCATGCTTATACGCGTTGGCTGTGGCGATTAAAACGCTGGTGCCCGAGTATCTATTATTGGCTGGCACGCAGGGCTGTTCGCAAACATGCCCGGCGGCAGGCTTTAGCCAGCTAAAGCCATCCATATTGTACCGACCGGATTTGCTATCTATCAGAGCATCCAGGCCCAAAATGTGTGCAGCAATATACAACTGCAATCTCAGTTTGTATCAGGCACAATTTTCAGCGTAGTGGTCAGTTGTCTCTCAAGGTTTAAACCGGATTCAGAATAAGGCACCTTAAAAACGATCGTAAATAGCCTCAGCTATCGATTGCGTGGTGCCTTTGCCACCCAAATCCGGTGTCACTCTGTCACCTGCCTCAATAGTACTGCGGATGGCATGCCGTAGTCGCTCAGCTTGATCAGTCAGCGTCAAATGATCCAGCATCATCGCTGCCGCCAACATCAACGCGCATGGATTAGCGATACCCATTCCAGCAATGTCAGGTGCTGATCCGTGTACTGCCTCAAACATCGAGGCCTGCTCACCTATATTAGCGCCTGGAGCCAGTCCCAGTCCTCCCACCAACCCGGCACATAAATCTGAAATGATATCGCCAAATAAGTTAGTGGTGACAATCACATCAAATTGCTCAGGATCCATAACCAGTTTCATGCAGGTTGCATCCACAATCATTTCCTGGAATTCAATCGCCGGGAATTCTTCAGCCACCTTACGAGCACTATCCAGGAACAACCCGGATACCGCTTTCAAAATATTGGCTTTGTGAACCGCAGTAACTTTTTTGCGGCCTCGCCTGACAGCCAGCTCAAACGCATACCGAACAATACGGTCGCAGGCAAAACGGGTATTGACCATTTTGGATTCGGCCCGTTCACCGTCATCACTTACCATTGCATCCAAAGCCAGATACGCACCTTCGGTATTTTCACGCACGGTGATGATATCGATATCATCATAACGCGCCCGAGTACCGGGAAAAGTCAGCGCCGGCCGAACATTGGCATACATATCAAAATGCTTACGCAAGGTCACGTTTAAAGACCGAAAACCACCGCCGACAGGTGTGGTTAGTGGCCCTTTTAACAGCACTTTATGCTTTTCTATGACTGCCAAGGTGCTTTCCGGTAACAATTCACCGCTTTTTTCCAGTGAAGCGACGCCAGCTTCAGCATAATCAAATTGCAAACCGCAATCCAAACGTTCCAGTGCCCCAATCGTGACACGGGTAATTTCAGGGCCAATACCATCTCCGGGAATCACTGCGATGGTGCGTTTTGTTTGCATCATAATACTCAATCCTTAAATTAATTCGCTAAACTTAGATACATCATATGAAGCTTTGATTTAACCCGCGATGTACGACAAAAATTGCGCTTTCGGTCGTCTCTGAATAACTCAACGGCTGCTAAGTTTAGTTTGTTATGTTTTTCACGCTGCGGTCAGCATATCCTCCAGCAAACCATTGCGCTCCAAGGCCGCCAGGTCATCATAACCGCCCACATGCTGATCATTGATAAAAATCTGTGGCACAGTGTGTCGGCCAGCTCGCTTGATCATCTGCTCGCGCAATTCCCCGTCACCGTCAATAGCAATCTCTTCAAAGTCAGCCTGCTTTTGCTGTAGCAATTGCTTGGCCATATGACAGTAAGGGCAATAACCTTTGGTATAAATTTCAATGCTCATTTTTCTCTCTAGCTTCGGCCTTGGTTATTCAACTGCTGCTTTGACCAACCGCCAATCCTATCTTCACGCTTAATTGATTCCTGCTAAATACAGCTAACCGGCTTTGACAAGCCTGCATAGCAGGCCAATTGCCTGGCGGGTGAATCTGGAAACAGCCGATACAAATAACGACTGGACGCTTTATCCGGCCCTAACCTGCGTTTTACCGAAGCCACTAATAACCGCATCCCAGGCGCAGTAGCATAATCGGCATGATAGCTGCGAACAAAGTCAATCAACTCCCAATGTTCATTACTCAGCTCAACACCATCATTTAGCGCCAACAATTCTGCCACTTGCACACTCCAATTCGAGGCATCTGCTAAATGGCCATGCTCATCCAGCGGCGGTAAGCTGGAATCAGCTGTCATAGCTAGGCCCATGTTTGCTGCAATGGATACTGCTGTAGCAATACATTCAGCACCTGGTTCCAGTCAACAATCTGCACATATGGAGGCACATCTGCCTTTAATCCAGCCATGGCGATATCTTCCTTCAGAGCGTATATTTTAATATTTACAGGAGGATTTTGCAGGCGAGTGTCTGCTAACAGGCAGATATGCCGCCCCATAAGCAACAGCCCATCACCTGTCCGGCATAATGCCAGACACCGTTGGTAACAACCATATAAGTCGCTACCAGCCATCAACCAATGCCAACGTGGCTGATGTTGCTCAGACATGAATCAAGTGCCGGCACTGTGATAGTGCGGCAGCCATCTGCGTCTGGCTCATAACAATTGGGTTAATCTGCAATCTATGCAATTCCATATTAAGAGCTGGATGAGTCTGTTCCAGAACACAAAGCTCGACACCCAGTTCCACAGCAGCACCCCATAGTTTGGTCCATGCCAGCTCATCTGTTTGACCCGGCAACAGGTCGTAACCGGCGTCATCCAGAAAAAATACCCGTACGGCAACATCTAAACTGGCGATTACTAAAGGCACATCAATCCGTTCCCGGCCATAACGACCGGCGCAGGCCTGCATCACAATTCCGATTGGTCTGATCATATAGAAAATGTCAACACGCGGTCGACCTGGGCTAACTGCGCCGCCATGGTTGTTAGCCCTGACGCTTGCCAGCCATGCTGCAAATCCAATTCAGAGCGCCTTGTCAAAGCTGCCCGGCAAATGAGTAGACGCAGATCAGGATACGTTTCAGTTAAACCGTTGTAAGCATTATGCAAATTTGTTAGCCCGCTATCCAGCACCGCTGGATGATGCGCATGCCATACTCCATCACCATCGAAAAACGCATCCACTTTAAAACCTTGCATCAATGCCTGCCGGATACACTGCCAAGCCAACCTGGCATTGTGGCTGCTGGGTGGGCAGTGAATAATGATCAGCATTTTCATCAGTGAATTTTAACAAAACACTAAGCACCTGACTGTGTAATATAATGTGATGTCATTAATTGCAACTCTTGGTGGGATTCACCGGTCCGATAACACAGTGAAATCTCGAACTGCTAAATCTTCCATACAACTTGGCATGCGTCAGCATATTCAGCTGGCGATGGGGTTATCTGTATGCATCTGGTTAGCCGGGTTACAACCTCTGTTTGCTCAGGATGATCGTATTCAATTACCGGATCTGGGTGCTTCTGCAGATGCCATTTTCTCAGACAGCGATGAACGCGCCTACGCCCGACAACTGGTTTATCAGTTACGTCAATTCGGTTTACTGATTGAAGATCCACAGATTGCTGAGTTTTTTAGGGATATGGGTTATCGATTGATTTCACATAGCGATGAACCTGACCGGCCATATCATTTTGTGGTTTTAAATGAACCAAGTATCAATGCTTTTGCAGCACCTGGCGGTGTGATTGCACTGCATAGCGGCATGATTTTGGTCGCTGAAGAAGAAAGTGAGATCGCCGGAGTACTAGCCCACGAAATTGTGCATGTCACCCAAAACCACCTGGAACGCAGTTTCGAGGAAGCCCGCAAACTAACCATTCCCTTGGCATTGTTGGCGGTGGGTTTAATTGCAGTTGGTGGGATCGGTGCAATAGTACCCGCTTTAATCGGCACCCAGGGGGTATCGGCACAATCACAGATTAACTTTACCCGCCAGAATGAATATGAAGCGGATCGTATTGGCATCCAGATTCTGGCCTCATCCCGGTATGATCCACATGCGATGGCCAGCATGTTTGCCAAACTCGGCCGCGCATCGCGTAGCTTTGCCATCCAGGTACCTGAGTATCTGCTCACTCACCCCATTACCACGACACGTATCGCCGAAGCCAAGAACCGGGCGGATACAATGCCACCGTCAAGGTATATTGAAGATATCGATTTTTTCCTGATGCAAGCCCGTATACGAGCTTTGATTGCACGTTTCCCGCAAGACTCTATTCGTTATTTTCGTGAGGAAATCCAAATGGATAAAGGCAGGTTTCCAGATGCCAACCGGTATGGTCTGGCACTGGCGCTGCAACAAGCCGGTCAATTCGAAGAAGCCGAGCCGATCATGATCGACTTGGTTAACAAGGCACCCAACAAGCTTGCCTACCAGATTGAAATGGCACATATCGACCTTGGCCTGGGAAATGAAGATATCGCAATGCAACGCTTTGCGGGCCTGTACAAGCAGTATTCAGGTAATCGGATGCTGGCTCGTTACTATGCAGAAGCGTTATTAAAATCCGACACCCCATTAATGGCTCAAGATGCTTTGTATATCCTTCGCCAGGAAGTATTACAAACCCGTACCGATCCGGATCTGTATGAGCTGCTGGCGCAAGCTTCCATTCAGGCTGGTGATGAAATACGAGCAAACAGTGCCAGTGCTGAAGCAGCCTACTGGCGTGGACAAATTCATGATGCCATTATTCAACTGCAACGCCTTATTGAACGTGAAGATCTGAATTATTACCAACGTGCCAGAATAACCGCACGATTATCCGAAATGCGACTGGAGTTTGAACAACTGGTCCGGCTGGGCTATATCACAGGCCGTTCGACAATCGGATAATCGAAGTACTCAGCAGATATCCAACAAACCTTTATCGTCAACCTGGCTGACGGCGCAACCATGGTGTCACGCCACTGTAACCAGTTCGTCATAAATCCGTCACAACAAACGATATAATTAGAGAGTCAATAACAACTTGGGATTGCGAATGTACGCAACTCACCATACTGGTCCCGGCAGCAATGCTGATGTATTGGTAGTCGACGATGAACCAGCAATCCGGGATATGCTCGAATACACCCTGCAACGGGCCGGCATGTCACCTCGATCTGCGAACGGTGCCGAAGAAGCATTAAACGCCATCGCTGATAAGCGACCTGATGTGGTGCTGCTGGATTGGATGATGCCCGGCATCAGTGGCCTGGATCTGGCACGGCGGCTTCGCCGTGAGGATTTCACCAAAGATTTGCCGATTATAATGCTAACCGCCCGCACTGCCGAAGATGATCGGGTACATGGGCTGGACTCCGGAGCGGATGACTATATCGTCAAACCATTTTCTCCTCGCGAGTTGATTGCCAGAGTAAGAGCCATCCTTCGCCGCACCAGCGCAACTGATGAAAGTGGCCAGATCAATGTGGAAGGATTGACACTGGATAGTGAGAGCCATCAGGTACTAGCAACCGGAAAACCGGTACACATGGGACCAACTGAATACCGTTTGCTGGAGTTTTTTATGCAGCATATCGGTAAAGCCTACAATCGCACACAGTTGCTGGATAATGTATGGGGCACCAATGTTTATGTTGAAGAGCGTACTGTAGACGTACATATTCGCAGACTGCGGAAAGCCCTGCAGCCACATGATCTGGATAAATACATCCAAACTATCCGTGGGCATGGCTATCGCTTTTTACCGCCTCGCAGCTAATCCAAAACCTTATGCGCCCAGCTGGTCACCGCTACCTGATACTGCATGCTGCAGCCATTTTCGCGATACTGATCATCGGCTGGCTTAGCCAAGCTTGGCTGTTAGTTATCGGTAGCTATCTTGCTATCGTAATCATTTGGCACAGCCGGCATTTGCTGATATTGAACAATTGGCTAACTGATACCAGCGCGCCCACCCCAACTGCCTGGGGAGCAACCCGGGCAGATGGTCTTTGGAGCACTGTTTTCGAACAGTTGTTTCGCTGGAAAAAACGCAATCTTAAACTGCAAGGCAAACTGCGCCGTGCACTTAAAGAGTTCCGCAACGCTACCGAATCTTTCCCTGAGCCGGCTATTAGCCTGGATGAAAATGGCAGCATCGTATGGGTGAACCAGGCAGCCAGTCGTGACCTCGGATTGCGCGAGCACGATGATCTCGGTCAACCATTGGGTAATATTCTGCGCGAACCAGACTTTGTGCAATGGCTGGAAGATGGTGGCATACGTCCAATGGATATGCGAAGCCCGCATGATGAGAACATCAAACTCAATGTTCGAAAGTTCACATTAAGCCCCAGACGACAGCTGTTGCTGTTTCGTGACGTGACCGAACTTCGCAATGTTGAAGCAGTAAGACGGGACTTTGTTGCCAATGTTTCACATGAACTGCGCACACCTTTGACTGTGTTAATTGGTTATCTGGAGTCCCTGGCTGACGACGGTAATCCGGAATTACAATTAATTACCAAACGCATGCATGAACAAACCCGTTTAATGCGTAATCTGATTGATGACTTAATTGAAATTTCTCGCTTGCAGGGCCAGGTAGCTCACGAACGGGAAGTCGAAGTCAATGTTGCAGCGATGCTGGCACAATTACGCGAGCAAACAGATTCGCTGAATGATAAACAACATCACATCGACTTTAACTGTGAAGCCGACTATCACATCATTGGTGTGGAAACAGACTTGGAAAGCGCTTTCGGCAACCTGATCACCAATGCTATCCGATATACCCCTGCAGGCGGTCACATCCAAGTCAGCTGGTCAGCATGTGAAACTGGCGCGATGCTGACCGTCAATGACGATGGCATTGGTATTCCGCATGAAGATATACCGCGCTTAACCGAGCGTTTCTATCGAGTTGCTAAAGACCGTTCACGCTCCAGCGGTGGTTCAGGGCTTGGTTTGTCCATCGTCAAACATGTGCTTAATGCACATGATGCACACCTGAAAATTGACAGTGAGCTTGGTTCCGGCAGCCGATTCAGCTGCGTTTTCCCTGCCCATCGATTGACATCTGTATCCAAAAGCAGTCACCCACACGAACGTATAGCTTGATGATTAATCAATCCGCATGATTGCCGCACACAGCCAAAGACTGTTTTACCTGTTGGTGGTCTGGTGTGTATCAGTATCATGCCAAACAATACCTGCTGCCGAATATCAACCTGCCGAACCGATTACCGGCAGCCTGACAATTATTGGTTCAGATACGATGGCCGAGTTGTTACGGGCCTGGTCAGGCCAATTAGCTAAACACCACCCTGATTTGCGTATTCAGTTGCATGCGGCCGGTTCGGGCACAGCACCACCGGCTTTGATCCGTGGCACCACCAATGTAGGCGCCATGAGTCGCCCAATGACCCCTATAGAAAGCCAGGAATTTATTGCCGCATATGGTTACCCACCGATAGAATTGACAGTGGCATTAGATGCCATTGCGATCATTGTTAACCGTGATAACCCCTTGAACCAGTTATCATTGCCGCAAGTTGCCGCAATTTTCGCCGCAACCCCTGCATGTTCAGCACCTGTCACCGCTATTACCAACTGGTCGACTTTGTTTGATGCACACTCGATAACTACCCTGGATAAACAACAACCATTAGCCGGGCGCTCAATACAAAAATTTGGTCGAAATGCCGCTTCTGGGACTTATGCCTGGTTTCGTGAGCACACTTTATGCGGGTCTGATTATCTGGCATCAGTCAACGGCTTATCTGGTAATGGTGCAATCGTTACAGCGATCCAGCAAACAACCAATGGCATTGGTTATATCGGGGTGGCATTTTTAACTGCAGGTGTTAAGGCATTGGCATTAGCCAGTAGTGATGCTGCAGCCATTACAACTTCTCTGGAAAACATTGGCTCTGGCCGATACCCCCTTACCAGGCGTTTGTATTTGTATGTCAACCGCCCAACCGGGCGCCGTTTTATTCCTGAAATTCAGGAGTTGTTACAGCTCATTTACTCCAGCAATGGTCAACGCACGGTTAATCGTGTCGGGCTGGTTGGATTATCTGATGAGTTGATCCAACAAGCTGTGGAAACAATCCATTAAATGGTTGATTACGGTACACTCGAGGGCATGGCAAAAGATAAAGAAAACGACCACTATCCTGAATTATCTGCTCCACCGGAATCCTGGGAGAAAGATGACCTGCAAGAGCCAGGTTTGTATATTAACCGCGAATTGAGCCAAATCGCATTTAACCGCCGGGTCTTGGAACTGGCACTGGATGGTAATATCCCACTGCTGGAACGGGTTCGATTCCTGTGCATATCCTGTACCAATCTTGATGAGTTTTTCGAAGTCCGCGTTGCCGGTCTGCGACAGCGTTTGAAACTCGGCCTAGAGCAGGTATTTCCGGATGGCTTAACCCCACGTGAAACCCTATACCACATTCGTCAGGCTGTGTTAATTTTGATGCATGACCAATACCAGGTTTGCAACGACTCACTCCTGGATGAACTGATCAAACAAGACATCCGTATATTACGTAGGCAAAGCTGGAGCAAAAAACAAAAGGCCTGGTTACATAAACATTTTGTGCATGAGTTAATGCCGGTGCTAAGCCCACTTGGACTGGACCCGGTGCACCCTTTTCCACGCATTCTCAACAAAAGCCTGAACTTCGCTGTTGAACTGGAAGGCCGAGATGCTTTTGGCCGTGATACTGATATGGCGCTGGTGCGTGCGCCCCGCTCACTGCCCAGGATCACACGCGTACCCAGTTCATATTCTACTGCCCAATATGAATTCGTATTTCTTTCGGACATATTGCATGTCTTTATGGATGAGTTATTCCCGGGGATGACGGTCAACGGTTGTTACCAGTTCCGCGTTACCCGCAACAGTGAACTGTTTGTCGATGAAGAAGAAATCGAGGATCTGGCTCGCGCATTGCAAGGCGAATTACAAGGACGTGGTTATGCTGAAGCGGTGCGTTTGGAAATCAGCAATGACTGCCCTGGTTCTGTAAAAAAATTCCTGACCAGTAAATTTGATCTGGAAGCCAGTGAAGTCTACCTCTGCGATGGACCGGTTAACCTCAATCGTCTGAGCGAAATTCACGATCTGGTAGATCGACCTGACCTCAAATACAATCGCTTAAAATCATATATTCCTGTGGCAATGCGCGAAGACGCCAGTATCTTTGAAGCGATTCGGCGACGTGACTATGTCTTGCACCACCCTTACGACAGTTTCACCCCGGTAGTGGATATGTTGCGTCAGGCCAGTGTGGATCCGGAAGTACTCGCTATCAAGCAGACTTTATATCGCACCGGGGTAGACTCAGTGGTCGTCAATATACTGATTGATGCTGCCCGTAATGGCAAAGATGTAACTGTAGTGGTTGAGTTGCGTGCCCGCTTTGACGAGCAAGCCAACATCACCCTGGCCAACCGCTTGCAGGAAGCCGGCGTACAAGTGGTTTATGGTATCGTCGGTCACAAAACACATGCAAAAATGCTGCTGATAGTCCGTCGCGAGCGAGGTCAACTGAAACGTTATGTGCATTTGGGAACAGGCAACTACCATCAGGGTACTGCACGCGCCTATACCGACTGGTGCCTGTTAACCAACAACCGCCATATCGCTGAAGATGTCCACCGGATTTTTCAGCAATTATCCGGCCTGGGCAAGGTGCAAAAACTGCATCGTCTGCTGCAATCACCTTTTACTTTGCACGATAGCTTATTAAACAAAATTTCTCGTGAAACAGCGCATGCTGAAGCAGGTAAACCTGCCACCATTCAGGCCAAGTTGAATTCACTAACCGAACCACATATTATCCGCGCTTTGTATCGTGCTTCACGGGTAGGCGTGAAAGTACAGTTGATAATTCGCGGCATTTGCTGCTTACGTCCGGGCATCAAGGGCTTATCAGAAAATATAGAAGTACGCTCTATTCTGGGGCGCTTTTTAGAACATAGCCGATTATTTTATTTCCGCAACGACGACAACCCGGAGATTTACGCATCCTCGGCTGACTGGATGGAGCGCAACCTGTTTCACCGGGTGGAAACCAGCTTCCCAATTCTTCAAAGCAGCGATGCCCAACGCATTCGAGAAGACTCCCTGCAATTACCATTTGGTGAAAACGTCCAGGCCTGGTTAATGCAAAGCGATGGCAGCTATATTCACAATTCGGGCATTCATAACAATGACGATAATATTGTCATGTTACATGCCCAGGAACAGTTACTGCTTCGAAACAATGGACATAAAGACCTTTAATTTCTTGTAACGCTGATGCCAAACCGCGCCAACTATGCTGCCGTTGACCTGGGCAGTAACAGCTTTCATTTATTGATCGCCCGCCTTGAGCATGGAGAACTGAGGGTGCTGGACAGAGTCAGGGAAATGGTCCGACTGGCAGCCGGTGTAGACCGTGACGGTCAATTGGATCCGGTTGTCAGTGATCGCGCATTATCATGCCTGCAGCGCTTTCAACAATTACTGCGCCGGGTGCCGGCGGAAAACATTCGTGCTGTCGCCACCCAGAGTTTTCGCAAGCTCCGACATCCTGGGGAATTTATTCATCAGGTCGAGAAAACCCTTGGCTGTGAGGTGGAAATTATTGGTGGCCGAGAGGAAGCCCGATTGGTTTACCAAGGTGTTAACGCCCACCGCCCACCATCAAATGAGAAGACATTGGTGATCGATATTGGAGGTGGCAGTACCGAATTGGTGATTGGCCAGGCAGACTGCATTCGTCACGCCGAAAGCCTGCAGTATGGTTGTGTGGTAGTCACCAGAGATTATTTCGGCAATGGCAAACTGAACAGAAAACGCTGGCTTAAAGCCATTACCAGCGCCCGCGGGGATTTGCAGGAAACCGCGCATACTTTTTTAAAAACCGGATATGCCGATGTTATTGGTGCATCCGGCAGCATCCGCGCAATATTAAATATCTGCCAGCAGATGCATTGGTGCGAGCAAGCCATTACCCGGAATGCAATCGATCGATTGATCACACACATGATCACAATCGGCGATATTGATCGCTTGGATATTCCTGGGTTAAGCCCACGCAGGCGTCCTGTGATAGCCGGTGGTGTGGCCATTTTGGCAGCATTGTTCACAGCTTTGGATATTAATGAAATGCAGGTATCACAGGCAGCCTTGCGGGAAGGCTTGTTGGACGACATGCTGGTTCGTATGCATGACAGTGACCCTCGGCAAATTACCATTGATGCTTTTGCACTGCGTTATCAAATCGATACCGAGCAAGCGATGCGAGTCATGCAAACCTGCGATCAATTAGCAGCCGCCACTGCCAAACACTGGCCGCTTAACAACACCCAACGAAACCTGCTGAAGTGGAGTGCCAATATCCACGAAACCGGGTTGACGATCGCCCATAGCCAATATCAAAAACACTCCGGGTATTTGCTTGAGGCATCTGATATGCCTGGGTTCAGTCAGCTTGAGCAACGTTTTATGGCAGTATTGGCGCGACATCATCGGCGCACTATTCCAGAAGAATGGCATGATGGATTGCCACCTCGGTCTCACCAGTCTGCAGCTTGGTGTCTGGCCTTATTTCGCCTGGCTATTATTTTGCACCGGGATCGCAGCAATGCTGCTAAACATCCGGAAATAACCGGCCTGAATGCTACCAATCTGTGTTTGAAATACGATGAACAATGGTCACACGAGCATCCATTGACTATGCATGACTTACATATCGAACAAAACATGTGGCAGCAATTAGGCTTGGCTTTGCGGTTGCCAGCATGACAGCGGAACAATGGCAACCCAGCGCCAGCATTGATGCTATACAGCAACGGGCACGATTGAGCAAAACCATCCGGCATTTTTTTGCATCCCGTAAGGTTATGGAAGTATTTACACCGGTGGTGGTGAAATCCGGTGTCAGCGATCCTCACCTGGATAGTTTTGAACTGAAGCATTCTGCTGGTTTCCTAAGAACTTCACCGGAATATGCGATGAAACGCATGCTGGCTGCCGGCAGCGGTGATATCTACGAGCTTGGGCAGGTGTTTCGTCAGGGCGAGGCGGGACGCTGGCATAATCCGGAATTTACCATGCTGGAATGGTATCGGATCGGCTGGAGCTATCAGCAGTTGATTGATGAAGTGATTGAACTGCTGATAGCCTGCAGCCCGGATTTAATCGCATTATGGCCTGTGCGAAAAATCACCTATGCCGAATTATCGCAACAGGTGCTGGGCCTGAATATTGCCGATACCAACAAATCCCATTTGCTGGACCTGGCCCGCAGCCATGGATGGCATGCACAATCGGATGAAACCACATTAAGCATCTTGCTGGATTTTATTTTCAGCCATTTGTTGCAGCCGGCACTGGCCCCTCAAACCATTAACGTCATCCGCGATTTTCCTGTTTGTCAGGCAGCATTGGCGAGAATCCGCAATGATCATGATGATAAGCAACCGGTTGCTGAGCGTTTCGAAGTATTTCTCGGGCAAATGGAATTGGCTAACGGTTATCAGGAGTTAACCGACCCGAATGAACAAATGCAGCGATTTATTGAAGACCAACGACAACGAGAAATACTTAACAAACAATCCATACAGGCAGATAAAAAGTTATTGGCCGCACTCCGGAATGGCCTGCCGTTTTGCGCAGGAGTAGCGCTAGGCATAGATCGTATGCTGAAAGTTCTGATTGATGTAGCCAGTATTGATAGCACTCAAGCTTTTGGCTGGTCGGATACTTGAACTTCAATTGAAAGTATATTGTACGCCCAGAGTTACTCCTCGACCACGTTTAAAATTACGCGTTACTTCACTACCCTGGGTAAAACGCACATTATCGTTTAACAGGTTTTGCATATTTAACCGAAACACCCAATCGTCCAACGAATAACGAACCACAAAATCCAATTGGTTAAACGGCTGCTCGAAAATATCCGGTCGGTCAAAAGTGCCCACTTGAATAATTCTCTCGCCAGACGTGTTATACAGCAAAGTAGCGGTGATGCCGTTATCCGGACTGGAATAACCGATTTGCGTATTAATCACAAAAGGTGACTGACCCTGTAATGCTCGCTGAGAACTTGTCAATATTGTGCTGCCAGCAAAATCAATATTCACACTTGAATCAATATACGCAAAATTAGCACTAAGATACAAATTTTCCCAAAAACCTCCGATAAAACTTAAGTCTTTATAAAACTCAAATTCAAAACCTAAATTTTCTGCTGATGACACATTTCCAAATGTAACCAATGAATCCGGCCCGGTAAGAATTTGCTGCTCTATTGGGTTACTAAACTCTTTATAGAAAAAACTGAGTGAGATAAACTCGAGCTCAGAAAAGTATTTATCAATTCTGAAATCATAATGCGTTATCTCCGCAGGTTGTAATTCCGGATTCCCGACTGCCAAACTATCCAGGATCGGATCCACAAAAGGCGCCGGCGTCAACTCGCGGAACTGTGGCCGGTTAACTGTTTGCGCGTACCCCAGCCTAACCTCGATCTCCCAGGGTAAGTTCAATGTAGTAGAAACACCCGGTAATAAATCTTGGGTATCAGTAGTTGCTGTCAGAGGCTCATCCGCTGCATTTAACGGATCAAAGGTTTGAACTTCTTGAAGAAAATCCTCATCTCGCACGCCGCCATATACACGCAAAAAGCCGAATAGACTCAAATCCAAACCATAATAGAAAGATTCATTAGACAGATCAGCAGTATAAAAATCAGAAGCCGATGTATTGTCCTCAATTTCAAAACCTTCCGGGTCAATAAAACTTGGATTTAAAATTTCATCTAAAGGATCCAACCTCAGTCCCGGTGTCGAGGCTAATGGTCCACTAGCCTGAAAACGGACACGCCGTATCTGTGATACCCGGTCTCGTTTCACGTTGGAGTAGCCAACTTTAACGGTACCATGATAATTGCTGCCAAGATCACCAACATTAAAAGCAAAATCCAGATTTAAAGATTCACCACTATCATCCAGCTCTGTGAAGCTGCGCTCGTTACCGTTGGCTAACGTAGCGAACTCGAATAAATCATTACTGGAATCCAACTCGAACCGATAAGTCCGAAAATCAGGTATATCAGATCTGGCCTCTGAAAGACTGTATTGCCAATCAAATGTGGATTCATTCCACCATGGAATAATGTGCTGCCCAACAAATTGATAAAATTGCAGTTCGCGTTCTTCGAATTCAATTTGGGTATTAATTACATCGGTGCTGAATTCATTATCAAAGCCCGTTTGAATTTCATTTTCATCGGTAGTATTACGCAGCAAAATACCATTAAAAGTAATATTATTAAATTCACCCAACTGCGCCCCGACGCTACTGAACCCACTTAAATCGACACTTCTTTCGGTAATATCAAACACTTGGTCATCGGTAATAACCAGATTGCTTTCACCTTCAACTGCTGGTCCACTGGCACCAAAAACTCTGCGTAACTGACTGGTCGTCTGCCACTCATTGCTTAAAGATGCAGCCGCCAGCCAACCCAACTTGAACCAACCAAAATCAAAGCGCATTCCACCGGACAAATCCAAACCAAAACCCGGTTCAATCGTCTGCGCTGCAACGGTGTAATTGACTGGTAATGCCTCACCAAGCGCCTCCAATTCATCCGGCATCAAACCTTCATTAATAAACGGGCTGAATGGGAATAAATTACCATCGTTCAATGCTTGTTCTATCCCGGCGGGAATCGCACGTGAACCATCATCAAACCCAAAGATATCCACACCACCACCATCAGAACGTAAACCATCCTTGAATGTAGTTTGGCCGTTGTAACTTCCTGATATGGCGATCCGGAAAAAGTCTTCTTCTGGAATCGAATTGGTCCTGATCTCCACTACTCCGCCACCAAAATCTGCCACCTGATCCGGGGTAAAGCCTTTTTGCACTTCAATAGATTGCACAATACTGGTGGGAAATAAGTCCAAAGGCACAACCCGCCGAGTGGGATCCGGGCTGGGGATGTCAGCACCATTTAACAATGTTGCCGAATACCGCTCACCTAGGCCGCGAATAAAAACGAACTGACCATTCACCAGCGTCAAACCGGTTACGCGGCGCAATGCACTAGCCACATTCCCATCGCCATTTCTGGATATCTGCTCAGCTCCCAGGTAATCTGCAACAGCGGCCTCTTCACGCCGCTCTTCGAGCACCGAAGCCAAACTGCCCGCAACATAAGGCACTATGACTACAAACTCCGGCAGTTCTGAGCCTGCCGGCGTCAATTCAAGATTCTGCGACGTGGTTGCCTGTGTTGTTACAGGAATACCTTCCAATGTGCGAGTATTAAATCTGGCGGCTAAAACTGAAATCGCATATTCACCGGGTAGTAATTCAAACCGGAAGAAACCATTTTCATCGGTGGTGAATTCTTGCGGCGTCCCGCTGACAAAAACTCTAACGCCGGCCAACAACGAGCCGTCCTCCGCACTAGTTACCAACCCTTCCAGAAAACCAGGAACTGCATCCTGCTGCTGTTCAGCTGTCGAGGTTGCCAGGGTTTTATTTGGGTTGGAAGTTTCTATATCGATAAACGGATTGCGCGCATCTGCGAACAGGTTAATCAGTATCTGAATAACCTCATTATCGGTAAACAAAATTTTACGCTGAACTGAACCGTAATCCTGCGATTTCACACCCAGTGTTTGCTCACCAACCGGGATACTAGCTATCAGGCGTCCGCTATCATCAGTTGCGCCTAAAGCTTCACCATTGAGTAATACTTTCACTCCTTTGATTGGAATTTGATCAACAAATACAAATAAACTAAGGCTTGCTGGTTGTTCATTGTGCTGATCATCAACACTATCTGGTTGCTGACTCCAAACTGGATTAGCTGCAGCACTGATAATCAGCACCATGAATAAACTCGCAATGAAATGCAATGCTTTCACAATCTGGCCTGTGGAATTAGTTAGTTACTTGATCAGTGGTCAAACAATCAGGTGCATTTCCAGACATTACCTTCACACTCCTGCATCGCCCGCCGTACTTCAATGGCTTTCCGGAACAAGTCGGTTCGTGTCAATAATGACAGGTGTTGTTCTGCACGCTGGAACTGGCCGGATTTGAACAGCGCATAAGCCAGTGCATAACGCACGTCCTCATTACCCAACAAGCCCAATCGGCGCAGGTCATTTTCCATGCTGCCGGCTTGCTCAAACCGATTCAATTCAATAAAAATTGCCAGCCGTTGTTTTAACTTGGCTTGCTGATCAGGTACCTCACTATTCAGCGCCAATGCCCGGTATACCTGTCCCGCACGGCGATATAACTCAGCCGCTTCAGATAACAATTCAGGCTCCAAAATAGCTGCTCCATGGATGATGTCGGCGGCCACATGCAAACTGCCTTGATCAATATATGTATGCGCCAGTATTTTTTTAATAGTCACATGCCCAGGGTATTTAATTTGCGCAGCTTCCAAAAAAGCCAATGCTTCATCAATTTGTCCGCTCTGACGCAAAGCATTGCCGATGGCAACATAATCGTCAGCACTGCCTGCTGTATTTTGTAAATATTGCTCGCCTAACTGTGCCGCCCGCTGGTACAAACCCAGTTCGATCAGAAAAAACACCTTCCGTCTTTGAAAAGAATAATCCTCAGGAAAAATCTTACCGGCCTGGTCCAGAACTGCGATAGCCTGTGGGTGGTTCTCCAACAGCCAATTAGCTTGTGCCTTTAAATGGTAGACCGATGCAATCCTTTCGACATCTGAACCAGCCTGAGTCACTGCATCCAGTGCCGCCTGATAATCCTGTAAACTAAAATTTATCTGCGCAATGGAAAGATAAATAGACGCATCGGTTCTTCCCGTCTGAATGGCTTTATTGAATGCATCGCGGGCTAATTCGAGCTCATTGCGGCGTTGATGAGTACTGCCGCGCAGCGCCCAGTAGCGACCAAAATCGAAGCGCTTTTCATCATCTTCATCCAACTCTGCGTTCAATAATTTCTCAGTCTGCAAATCCACCCGATCTAAAGCACTTAATGCACGATCCAGGTTGCCATCTCGCAGCATCAACGCAGCCAAATCCAAATAATTGACTTCCGTATCATCGGCCGCCCACAGCAAAGCATTACTTAACGGCATAAGCAGCACCAGCATCAAAATGGCCGATTTGAAACTGCTCACGATAAATCAAACCGTATCCGCTGTTTCGCCCAGGCACGCACCGACTTGCCCTGGTATTGAGCAGGTTCAAACTGCCACTGATTAATCCCGGCCAGCACCACTTCATCAAACGTGCCTTCAGGAAAAGATTCAACGACCTCAACTTGCTCAATCTCACCGGTAATACCAATCAGCAGCGACAACACCACATAACCTTCAGTACCTTTAGCCCGTGCACGTGAGGGATATTGCAAGGGCGACTGGAAAGTTGCCCGTGGTGGTTGGTCCACCGTATCATCGGTCAATATAACCCCATCTGCGCCACCCAATAATTCGTCATTCAAACCTTCCAGTTGTGAAGCATCAAAACCCGGCAGGCCAAAATCAATACCACTTAATGCGGTGCCTAAGTTGGCTAATGGGTTCGGTAGGCTGCGCACCGGTTTACGTGGCTTTGGTTTAGGCTTGGGCCTTGGTTTGGGTTGTTCCTGGAGTGGTTTTTTGCGCTCAAATTGAATCGAAGACTGTGCCAGTAACTCTTCCCGTGATGGTGGCTTGGATAAACGGTTGATCATGATCACCGTACCCAACACCAATACTGTACCCAGCAACATGCTAAATAATGCCAAGCTAACTCTACGTGCATGTTCTCGTTTTTTCATCTACCCGCTCCTGCCTCTTGTTCAGTTGCCACACCAACATCATCAGCGCCTGCAAGCCGTGCCTGATCCACAATCTCCACCAAACGGCCCGAAGGCACGTCTTCATCGGTAACCACTAACACCGATTTTGAAGTAGATGATTCCAGCAAGTCCCGCACGCGGCTTTGAATAACCCATATCCGTACCGGTTCACCATCCAGATACACATCACCATTGCTGTCTATGTAGAGCCGGATGGCTTTGGTCGATGCAGCCGTTGGTGTTGCTGCGGCCGGTCGGTTCAGATCCAGTTTCATGTCTTTCACAAATGTCGTACTAACCATGAAAAAGATCAATAAAATGAATACCATATCTATCAGCGGCGATATATTGATATCCTGGACCTGATCATTTCTTTCTCTATAACGCATTGTTATGCTCTCCGTAACCCGTCTTGTTCAAGGATCGGATCACCACACAAAATATCTTTTAATTGAGCTAATTCCAGCAGCAGGTCACGTTGTTTGCGATGCAACATTCCATTAACCATCAATCCAGGAATAGCTACCGCCAGACCCATCTGGGTTGTAAAAAGGGCTTGGGAAATACCACCGGCAATACCACCGGATTGGGAGAAAAGTGATAAGTCACCCAAAGAATCAAAAGTCTCAATCATACCGACCACCGTGCCCAACAAACCCAATAACGGTGCAGTCAAGACTATGGTTGTGATCAATACCTGATAACGACGCAATTCAGCCTCTTCTTCAGCAAAAGCCTCATCCAAGAAGCGCCGTAAATGGGGCAGCTTGCGTTGCTTTAACTCTAAGCCTTTGTGTAAGGCACGTGACATTACCCCGTCGCGTTTCGGCAGAATGCCTTGTTGAGCACGCTCAATCAGCATTCTTGGGCTACGCTCGGTACCAGTGCGCATGGCAGCATAGCGATAACCTATTGCGTACCATAATATTATGGTCGCCAATACCAGCGGCGGCATCACATAACCACCCGCATCCATAAAAAATAGGAAATCCTTATAAAATTCGATGAGTGTTGCCATCGCAGTATATTGCCCGTTGACCTAGGCAACCCGCCGCTGTTGCTCGATATTGATGATCCGCAAAGCAGCTTTTTCCATATTATCTTTGATACCTTCCGCCCAACCGGATAGCAAATTGCCAAGGATCAAGGCAGGAATAGCCACCGCCAACCCCACTTCGGTAGTCACCAACGCAATTGAAATGCCTCCCGACAATAGCTTGGGATCACCGGTTCCAAACTCGGTAATAATATCGAAGGTGGTGATCATACCGGTTACCGTCCCCAGCAAACCCAATAATGGCGCAACCGCAGCTATCACCATAATCACTGAACCGAACCGATTCAGATGCGCGTTTTCATGCAAAATGGCCTCAGAAACAATATCTTCGATATGTTCTCGTTCGCGATCCAGGTTACGAATTGCTGCAGACATTACACGCCCGGTGGCACCGCCCCGCCGTTTGGTGGCTTCCAGCGCCTGGCCACGTTCGCCTTTCTTCATTAATTTGCTGACTTCATCCAACACCCCTTTAGTAGAGCTGCTGGCGCTGCGCAGAAAAATGATTCTCATCACAGCCATCAGTAATGCAATCAAGCCCAACACCATAATAATCCAAGCGATGATTCCACCATCATTGATGGTTTTTAGAATAGATCCACTCTCCCCTTCTTCGATGGCTTTATTTAGAGATTCGAATAGAAAAATTGGAATATCATCGGGCTGTTGTCCTGCAGCCAGCGCTTTAGCTGCATCAGCACCCTCAGCCTTCCATAATTTGAAACGCCCTTCGCCTGCCGGTGCTAATACACCCGCATCATTTCCACTGACACCATATGCGGCAATATTCCCGACTTTAATAATTGTTCCGCTTGCCTCACTGCCATCCAGCAAATAAAACTGGCCGGACTCACTGCGAACATTGCCTAATCTGGCAATCTCCTGAGCAGCTGAGTTGAATAATTGTTCAAGCTTAGTCAGGTCATCTTTGGCTATATATGCTTCACTGGAAAAGCCTTCAATACCTTGCTGCTCCAGTGTTGAGCCTGCTTGCTGAAAGGTAGCATCCAACGTGCCTCGATTGTCTTCAATACTCTGGATGTTACGCTCAGCCTCGACTAACAGGTCATTAATCCGATCGCCTCTAGACTGCAATCCAACAATCGCGCCCTGCAAGGCATCTATCTGAGTATCTGCCCGGTTAACTTCTTGCTGTGTACGCTGAGTAAATGCCTGCAAACGTTGACGCAAATCAGTTTGTTGCGCCGTCAGGAAAGCATATTCCTTCTGGTACGCTTGTTGCAGGTCAGTTATCGCTTGTTGCGGGTTGGCTGTTGCTACCGGAGGAGGTGTTGCAGGCTGGTTGCTTTCACCCTGGCCCTGAGCTGATACAGCTGAACATACTGAAACGATTGTGACCGTTACTACAGCCAATTTTTTGATCATGTTATTGATAATCACTATCCCGCTCCACTCAGATCAATACTCTGTCGAAACTAAAGTTGGTAGAGCATTGGGCAGCTCAAAGTAACCCTGACGAAT
This sequence comes from Gammaproteobacteria bacterium, assembly GCA_021772985.1. Lineage (GTDB taxonomy): Bacteria > Pseudomonadota > Gammaproteobacteria > Xanthomonadales > Wenzhouxiangellaceae > JAJFKX01. The sequence goes on along the minus strand of JAJFKX010000006.1, from coordinate 128,602 downwards.
TTGTTTACGCAGGGCATCAAATAAGGCAGCAATTTGTTCTTGCTGGCTGGCACTATTTACTACTTGCCAAGACCAATCATCATTGAGCGGCCGGGCTAAGCCGTAGCGATTATCACGGGTGCGGAAATAAAGCACCACACTACCCAATTTAGCCACATCGACCAGTACCGGTTGCCCGCTTAATTGAATAGTCTGTGAATAAATAGCATTTTCGCGGGAAATCCTGAGTTCATCTTCAATAAATGCCCACAGCCGGTTAATCGACCTCTGTGGTGTGTTGACACCTGCTTCCATTTGGGTGACCACCTCATCCAGTTCAGCCAGGCGCTCCTGGCGTTTGAATGGAATGGATTGGGAAACCACTGAACGTAATTTATCCGCTACGGCCAATACCACAGGTTGCAGTGAATCGGCATCCACGCCGGCTGATTGGGCATCAGTGCGGAGCTTATCCAGTTCCTGTTCCAGTTGTCTTATACGTAGTTCTTCACGCTCCTGATTAGCTTCCAGCTCGGTAATCTGTGCTGACAGATAAGCCATCTTGCCTTTGTGTTCTTCGCGCTGGATGTCCAGTTCGCTTTGCAGCTCTTCTACATCGGCACGGGCTTGTATCAGCCGTTGCGCAAGCGTATCGAGTTCGCCGCCACCGGGCTGCGCATATACGCCCCCGGCCAGCATTCCGACAATTAAGCCAAATGCTTGATAACGCTTTAAAAACATAGGATATATACCACTGATTGATTGGTTCTAGTGGGTAGATAATAAAGCGCAAATATGACAGCAAAATGACACCACCCATTGGCGCTTGTCATATTTCAGAAACATTCCCGTAAAGCTGCTGAAATATATCAGTTATATGCTAATTCACCATGTGTATTTCGACACAGAATCGTTAATTCTATTAGGAGTGAAAACATGAAATTACGGCGTTCAACCGCGATCGCTTGTGCATTGGCCGGCGCCTTGGGCTTATCTACTAGTGCCAGCGCCTTGACTATCGATCAGACTTTCAACGGGTTTTATGTTGAAGTGGGTGATACCAGCAACCGTGGACTTAACCTGGAGCTGTTCAAGGTTGGACCGGAACTGTTCGCTGGATTTGTAACCGGCTTCACCTATGATGCAAGCGGTAACCAAGTATGGTTTTCCGGCACCGATACAGAAGTACGCCCCGGCGATATCAGCATTGATTTTAACATCAACCTGGCAACCGGCGGCAATCCCTTCGGTGGTGCACAAACACCTTCCAATGCTGCCTCACAAGGTACTGGTAGCTTGGTTATCAATACCTGTAACAACGTCGAGTTGAACTTGAGCACCAATGCTGGTGGCTCCATCCCCAGTGTTGCTGATCTGCCTCTGGATAGAGGCCAATCATTGCTCGGTTCTATCGGCTTCGTAGGGCCGGATGAATGCGCATACCAAGAACCTTTCCCGACTGAAGGTTGCTCTGCTTTCCCGTTTTCCGACGGAGCTGGACCGGTACCACGGAGCTGCCTGTTGTCAGGCACAGAATTGGGTGATGTCACTTTAACTAACAATGTTTTGTGGGTACTCGACAGCACTTATATTATTGGCGATCCTGGTTCTATTAATAATAGCAACCGGATTACTATTGAACCTGGCACCCGTATCGTAGCGCTACCCGGCGGCAATGCGGAAGCTTTCGTTATTTCACGCGGCGCCCAGATTTTTGCTATTGGCACTCCTTTTGCACCTGTAGTTTTCAGCAGTGCTAACCCAACCACTGCATCCATCGGTGCAGCTGCTGCTGGTGATTTCGGAGGATTGGTTATCAATGGTTTAGCCACCGTTAATAATTGTGATCCATTACCATCCGGCTGTGTAAGCGAAGGTATCGATGATGCACTCTATGGCGGAGACGATGACTTTGACAGCAGCGGCATCATGAAATATGTTCGAGTTCAGTTCGGCGGTGATGATATTACTCCCAATAATCAACTCAACGGTATCGCCTTTCAAGGTGTCGGTGCCGGGACTGTCGTTGACTTCATACAGGTCCATTCCAACGATGATGATGGTATCGAATGGTTTGGCGGCACTGTCCGGGTGACTCACGCAGTTGTTTCCGGCGTTAGTGATGACAGTCTAGATTGGGTCAATGGCTGGACAGGTTCGCTGCAATATGCAGTTGTTGATCAGCAAGGCCAGGGAGACCAGGGCATCGAAGCTGATAACTTTGACGAAGGCCAGACCAATACTCCACGGTCACAGCCAAAATTGGCAAACTTAACGCTGAACGGTTCACCTTCGGCAGATATAGGTATGCTTTTCCGTGAAGGCACTGGTGTTAACATCACCAACAGCATTGTGAAAAACTTTGGTGAAGGCTGTCTGGATATCGACGATGATGCCACCTTTACACAATCATTTGATGGCAGCATGCCTAACGGCACTTTGACTATTCAGAACACTTACTTTGCCTGTGATACCCCGTTCATCGAAGAAGCAGGCGATCTGGTTGATCTTAGCGATTTCTTCGACAACCAAACCGGCAATACCACTTTCGCTGGCTTTTCAGGCATCTTCCCACCAGCAGGCGCAAGCTTCCTACGCGGCCGCCAAATGGACAGATCAATTTTTGCTGGCATGGATCTGGTGGATTTTGCTGGCGCGTTCCCATCTGAAGGCACGGCCTGGACAGTCGGTTGGACAGAATTTCTGGATTAATAAAACACAGCTTTAACTTAGCCGTTTCAGGGCGCAACTCAGGTGCGCCCTTTTTTTATATTATGCCGATTAAAATACCACCTGCGCGCGCAACAAGTATGCAGCCGGTTCATCACCCTCATTTTCACCACCTTCAACATCCAGCACATCCACATAGTTGAAAGAAAACCGCAAATTATCATTGGGGTACCAATTTACCCCCAGGGTGAAATCATCCTGTTGGCCACCATTGATTTCCTGATCTGATAAATCAATATGCCCAAACCGTGCTACCAGTTCCCACGCACCGCCGCCACCTGCACCTAATGGTGACAATGGGCTTATACCACGAACTACACCGGTACTTTTCTTATACGCAGAGGCTCGTGATTCTCCGGTCAAAAACCAGCTTCCATAAACATAATAACCACTAAAATCGAGGCTGGGCAGCGCAAACCGATCAATATCAGTTCGAATATATTCGCCTTGCAGAGAAAACGGGCCAAACGCAGCCACTGCTTCCAAACCAGCGACAGAAAAGTGATTTACATTGCTGATGGAACCGGTTGATACCAAGTCCCGATCAGCTATATCCGCTTCAGTGGTACTGCTGAATGTGAGGTTGTTATCTTCTCCTGGATTGCGATAACCATATGCGATTCCAAGATGTAGCAAGCGTTTTTCTGTAGTTACCAGAGCAGTACTGAAGCGACCGGTGACACCCAAGCCTTCATCACTCTCTACGCCAGTGTCCGCGTTTACACCACGGTCACTAATTCCTTCCCCGAACACACCAAATGACGCTGTCCAGGCACTCTTTTCTGAACCGCCATAATTGCCAAAACGATCAATGCCAATACCAACGGCTCGGCTGGGCGCGAATTCGTTGATTGATGCCCGCTCAATAAACGGGATGTGATTAGAACTGGCCAGTTCTTCCTGACTGAATGGTTCCTTGAAGTTACCGATGGTGATTTTTGTATTATCAAATCCGGTATAACGTAGATAGGAATCTCTGATACCGGAGCTGCTGCCGGTGAACTCAATCTGATTCTTAAACTCCCAGTCGTCAAACAATGTGCCGGATACAAATATCCGGGCACGACGTATTTGGCTACCATTACCGAAACTACTCAAATCATCATCAAATACTGTCGCATCTGCATGAATCCGACCGCCAACCTGAAATTCATAATTGCCATCCGCTGAAGCAAACTTCAGCAAACTGCCATTGCTGGCAACCTCTACCCGACTGGCATGCTGTTTTTCCTGCGGATGTTCTACAGCTGGTTTTAGTGCTACTGCAACAGGTATTGCCGGCTCCGACAGTATTTCAGTTTGTTGGGACTCAATTGTCCCCAAACGCTCGCTTAACTGCAGCAATTGTTGTTGTAGTTGTGTGATTTGCTGACGCAACAGCTGTGTTTCTGAATCTTCAGCCATTAGATTGCTGCAGATTAACAGTAGCCATCCAGTAAATAACGCACCTGACTTTCTGATTTGCATAAGGAATTCCAGATTGTGGTAATTGGATTGGTCCAGTTAATTTCTCTTAGCAGCCGAACCCAGGACGAAACAGCTATAACCATACCCAGAGATCCCGCATCCGACACGCCATAACTGCATTAATGCCGGAATGCTGAAGCACTTTGAAAAATCAGAAGATATTGGCTGTTATGCTCGATTTGCTGAAATAATATGACAGTTATATTGCATTTTTATGACAGGGTTAAAGAAAAATTACTAAACCATGACAACCTGGCTGCTGGTGTGAATGAAGTTATCTGGACAATCTATACCGGACACTCTTAGGTAACTGACCTGCAAACTGATAAATTGTGGTTTTAAGCATGATTTGTTCAGCTAGATTCACCATTCGATTTATTGCAACAAATCGTCTAGTGGCACATGCCGCACATCCTCACCTCTGACCAGATAGATCAAATGCTCAGCAATATTTTGCGCGCGGTCACCAATACGCTCCAAGGATCGCACCGCCCACATAACAGCCAATGCGGTAGGGATGGTTTTGACATCCTGAACCATATAGGTGATGAGCTGCCGGGTAATGGATTCATATTTCAGGTCAATCTGGCGATCACGCTGTGCAATTTCCAATGCATCATCAGCATCCAGACGGGCAAAAGCATCCAGCACATCATGCAACATTGTTCTTGCCAGATCAGCCATATAGCCGATTTCCATATTCATATGTTCCGGCAAATGTCCGGCCAAATCGGTGTTGGTCATTTTTGCGATACGTTTGGCTTCATCTCCAATGCGCTCCAGATCGGAAATAATTTTGCTGACTCCCATAATCAAGCGTAAATCGCTGGCCGCAGGTTGCCGCCGTGCGACGATCTCAGTACATTCTGCATCAATCTCCACTTCCAGTTGATTGATCCGCCCATCAGCATTTTGCACTTCCACAGCCAGGCTTGTATCAGCTTTCCGCAACGCACGAACAGATTGCGTCAACTGGGATTCTACCAATCCGCCCATGCGCAGGACCTGGCTGCGTATGCGTTCCAGTTCGGCATTGTATTCCCGAGAAATATGCTGATTCAGTTTGAGTGACACTAGTATTCCTTCAATGTAATAACGTCGGGTTCAATTAGTTTAGCAGCGCTCGGGGCATGGCGCGCCTCGCCGGAGATGGCATGTTCTCTGCAAAAGGCACAACACAACTCAGGGATATAACCGGATGGGTGTTCCCGACTTTATTACACTGAAAGCTTACTAGCCATATCTCCCAGTGATGTAATCTTCGGTTTGTTTCTGCTGAGGATGAGTAAACAAGCTGCGGGTATCTGCCATTTCGATCAACCGACCCTGATCAATAAAAGCAGTGTAATCCGATACCCTGGCAGCCTGTTGCATATTATGGGTAACTATAATGATGGTGTAATTGGTTTTCAGTTCGTTAATCAACTCTTCCAGCTTCAACATCGAAATGGGGTCCAGATTGGAAGCTGGTTCATCCAGCAACAACACCTTGGGCTTGACTGCCAGAGCCCGGGCAATAACCAAACGTTGTTGTTGACCACTGGATAGCTGCAACGCACTTTCATCCAATCGATCTTTGACCTCATCCCATAAAGCTGCAGCTTTGAGAGACCAACGGACGATTTCCCTCAGCTCCCGGGACGATAATTTTTGTTGCAAGCGCACACCGTAAGCCACATTATCAAAAATGCTTTTGGGAAAAGGATTGGGTCGCTGAAACACCATCCCAACTTGTCTCCGCAAAGCAACAATATCCTCATCAGGATGGTAAATATTACGGTTGAATATCCTTATCTGCCCTTGCACATGACAATCGTCGATCAAATCGTTAAGTCGATTAAAACATCGCAGCAAGGTGGATTTACCGCAACCCGATGGGCCAATCAACGCAGTCACATGTTTTTCCCGAACATCCAGACTAATGTTGTCCAAAGCCAACCGCTGGCCATAATAAACATGCAGTCCACTCACCACAGCAGCCAGATCTTTTGCCAAAGACGCTTCCTGAAGTAAAGAGGATTGAGTTGCTGATTCGGATTGCATACTGCATTTTATCCTGTATCTGAACAGCTTTTGCAACTTCTGTTATTGCAGTAGCGCACAGACCGGCCTGATCGTCACTGGAACAACATCGCCACCAATATTCAAACCAGCGACAACTCTGACAAAACCCTAACAGACTGAATTGAGTCTCATCATGGTAAACATGATAACGCCGACATGGGTTGTGCCGTCAGGCATTGGGGCTCAAACTGGGTGCTTATTACTTATTGATTTTAAAGAAAAATATAACATATAAAATAAGCTCATCGTGATGCCAAAATCAGCATGCTTTTGCAATTCAAGCTGATGGTAAACAGTTTGCGATTGCTTACCCTCTATTTGTGATACGAAACATTTCATAGTAGTATCCAGTAACACCTTAGTAATCACTTCGTACCATTAGAGAACCACTCAATGAAATACTCCTCTGCTTTCGTTAGCAGCATGTTATTGACCATTACCTGTTCAATACATGCTCAATCCATCAATCCGGAAGGTTTGTATTCGAATGCATTCTCCGGAGGAGTAAACGGCCAGGAAGTCATTCTAATTCGCCCCCTGGAAAACGCTGAAAATCAATACCGCATCAGCAATGTCAACGGCCGTGGTTTTATCGCCACAATTCAGCCTAACGGGCAAATTAATATTGACCCTTTCGGAGTAGTTGGCAATTTTAATACCCCGGATACTGCGCAGTTTTCAGTACCTCAAGCGCAACCCAGTCAATATCAGCTAACCCGAATGGCTTTAACCGATAACAATTTTGTCTCTTATAACAACCAGGCATTTCCTGTTAACCCGTTATATGAAGGTGCCTGGAGTGGTACCGAAAGAGCTTATGACATCATTACCGGTGCAGAAATACAGGACGCGACCTTTCCTTTTATTTATAACACCATCTTATCCAGACAGGTCAATAATGACGGCATAGAGGGGTTTCGCTCAACCGAATTCATCAACGGTGTTCTGAATGGCTTTTTCCAAGGAGTGATGGATTCACAGCGCAGTTGGATAGTACAGATTGGTGATTCACCACTGCAGCAGGCAGATCCTGAATTAGCCATGCAAACTATCCTGGGTAGTACAACCGGCTTTCCCAGGCGGTTTATCGCCAGAGGTCAGTTTGAAGACATCAATACTTTTACCAATACAGTACTGGTCGAACACAGAGCCGACATGCCAATTTTACCGGAAATAAAAATGTTTCTGTTTCAGCAGACTATGATACGGCAACAGCCGTTAACACCGGGTGATTTTGATGGCAATGGCAGTATTGAACAAAGCGATCGAGATCAAATCAGTGAACTCTACGGTTTGGATGATTTTCGCAATAACTACAACCTGCTGGCCGATATCGATAACAATGGCATTATCGATCTTCGTGATATCACTGCGGTTGACGGCGGCAATACTCAATTAATGACTATTGACGCCGGTTTTTCCGGCTCTTGGTTTAATACCGGACGCAGCGGTGAAGGCTGGAACCTTGCGATCCTGCCGGGTAACCGAGCCATACTTGCCTTTTTCACCTTTGCTCCAGATGGCAGCACCCAGGTCTGGGTGGTTGGTGTCGGGCAGGTGTTTGATAATGAAATTATCTTTTCCGATCTGAACATCACCGCCGGCGCTCTTTTTGGTGATCAATTTGACCCGAATGATGTACAACGCAGCACTTGGGGAGATATCCGTATTTATTTCACCGACTGCAACAACGGCGCCATCAGTTATGCTTCAGATAACCCCTTTGATAACAATGCCCGTCCAATCAGTCGTTTGACACTACTGGCCGGTGTAGGCTGTGGTCAGACGCCAGCCGTTATCACTGCCAGTCAGGTCGTCACCGGCACCTGGTTTTCTCCGTCACGCGATGGTGAAGGCATTATTTTTGAAGCGCTACCGGATGGCCGGGTGGTAATGTATTGGTATACCTTTGATGTTGAAGGTGGCCAACAGTACTGGCTGGGCGGTGTTGGGCAATTCGATGCAACCACCAATACGGTTCAGTTCGATATGTTACGAAGCAGCCTGGGCACTTCATTTGGTGATGGTTTTGTTGCTGGTGATGTAGTACAAATCCCGTGGGGAAGCGCCAGTTTTCAACAACTTGATTGTGATAGCGGAATACTTGATTTCGCAGGCACCCTGGACGGTTTCGGCAATGGCAGCTATAACCTGATTCGGCTTACCAGTGTCGACTCGCTGGCGTGCAACCCTGAACAATTTTCTCAGTGATATCGAACAATACTCTGCAAGAGTTATAAGCCACTGGCCTGAGTCAGATAGGTATAGTGGGTAAAGTCAGTGACTAATAAAGTACTAGCTGAAGTCGACTAAAAACCGGCGTCTCAATCGGGCCCGCAATCGGATAGCCACCAGATTCAGTAGAACTACCAATGCCAATAAGATCAGGGTTGTTGCATACGCCAATGGTACCGAAGCATGCGCATTGGTTGATTGCAAAGCAAAGTCATAGACTTGATAACCCAAATGCATGAATTGCCGTTCCACATGAACAAATGGAAATTCACCTTGTATTAATGGCTGGCCAGTATATTTAACTGCACCTACCAGCAGCAATGGCGCCACTTCACCAGCAGCACGGGCAATAGCAAGAATCAAACCAGTCAAAATCGCTGGACTGGCCGCATTTACCACCGTACCCCAAATCATCTCAGAGCGAGTCGCCCCCAAGGCTAATGCGCCTCGACGTAGATCATTTGGAACCCTGGCCAGACCCTCTTCAGTGGCAACGATCACTACCGGCAATGTTAATAAAGCCAACGCCAGAGATGCCCAAAGTAAACCACCAGCCCCGAAAGTCGGCAACGGCAGGTTGTCGCTAAAAAACAATTTATCAAGCTGCGCACCCATGCCATAAACAAAAACTCCAAGCACGAATACACCGTAAACAATACCCGGGATTCCAGCAAGATTACTGATCGCAATACGCAATATCTTAGTAAGCAGGTTATTGCTTGCATATTCATGCAGATAAACTGCGGTAATCACGCCCAATGGCACTAAAATGATAGTCATCAGAAGTACTAACAAAACCGTACCGTAAATTGCCGTTAGAATCCCGCCTTGATAATCCGGCATCGGACCGGTGCTGAGGAATGCCCAGATATTTTGCAAAAACTGGCCAAGACGGTAACTCCAGCCAGCCTCGTTTGGAAATACCAGTTGGCGTACTTGATCCAGAGAAATAGTAAGATCATCACCATTTTGCAAACGCAGAACCAACTCTGCAGTGTTAGCTATCGGCTGATCAACAATTTCATCAAGATCATTTTGCTGCAAAATCTCCCGCCAACCATTGTTGCGCAATAACTGGGTTAAAGATCTGCCTTCCACTGGCTGTTCTAAGTTTAATACCAACGGATAACCATAAACCCGTCTACCGTCTTTAAAACTCACTTCCAATATGCTTTCAGGCCGGGAAACCCGCACGATCCGATGATCACTAAACCATTGGTAGCGCCGATCAAATGTATCTCCCTGTATCACCTGAAACTCTAATAATAATTCTTGACCTCGGACTGTCAGAATATCCCCATCAGCTCTCGGTATATCGACCTGCCGTTGTTCCAACATTGTGGCGAACAGTCGTTGAGTTCCACTACTGCCCGTAGGTTCGCTGTCAGCAACAACCCCTGTCACAATCCATTCATCAACCGCATCCGGCCAAAAATAACTCAAGCCCTGAGAGGTTACTAAAAAAAACAATGCAACCAGCAACAATCCACTCAAACTCACTGTCGTCAGGCTATACCAATGCCATGCTGCGCCCGTTGTTAGCCAACCACGGAAATCCACTAATTGTTTTAACCAGGAGTTCATAATTGATAGCGACTGCGTAATCGTTCACGAATGAACTCAGCCAAAGTATTGGCCAATAATGTAAATACAAACAATACCAGGGCACATAACATCAGTACCCTATAATGTACTCCGCCTGGATCGGCTTTGGGCATTTCAATAGCCAATGCAGGGGCAATTGCCTGCAAGCCACGTAACGGACTGGCTTCGATCAAAGGCGTGTTGCTGGCAGCCATTAATACAATCATTGTTTCACCCAATGCACGCCCCAAGCCGATCAAAACGGCAGCCAGTAATCCTGATGCGGCACACGGTACAATCACCTGCCAGACTGCCTGCCAACGGCTGGAACCTAGAGCCATTGCACCAAGTTGTAAATGCCTGGGCACTGAGCTCAAGGCATCTTCACACAATGCAAAAATCGTTGGTGTTACCGCCAAGCCCAAGGCGACTCCAACCACCAAAGCGTTGCGCAAATCATAAGTCCAACCCCAATGCTGTTCTAACCAGGCACTCAATTGCCCACCAAACAACCATACTTCTAACAGCCAGCCAATACTGGCCATCAATATTATTAATACTGCAATCAATACCAGCGGCAACCAGTTACTCCAGTTTTTAGGGACGTATCGGCGAAAATAAACGGACCAGCCATAACCCAGCAAAACCAAAGCCACCGGCAAACCGAATAGCAACAACAAAAAGATCAACAAATGATTTTGCAAGTACGGTGCCAACCATACCGCTGCTAAAAACCCGATAATTACTGTTGGTAAAGCTTCCAGCATTTCTACTATCGGCTTGAGCCGCTCACGCCACTTACGCGTGAGTATGAGTGAGGTATAGATAGCCCCTAAAACCGCAAAAGGTACGCCAAACATAAGCGCTAAGATAGCTGTCTTGAAAGTACCGAACAGTAATGGTGTGACACTGTACTTGGGCCCACCTGAATTTGTTGAAGTTGGTTGCCATACGTAAGCCGGCGCTGAATAGCCGGGATACCAAACGGGTCGCCACAATAACCTGCTGTCCAGCGCTGGCTGCCCATCACGCTGCAAATACTGCATACTGCTGCCGTTATCAAGCAACAATTGATCTCCCGTCAATGCCAGATCATATACCGGTAAAGACTTATTACTGCGCCATACCGGCGCTTTCCGGCCAACATAAAACAACTTTGCGGTGGCCTGGTTATCGATACAACCAAACCAGTTTTTACTGGCACTTACCACAACCTTGACCTGGCTACCGGAGCCGCATTGATAAATAGCAGCCACCTGCATCGATGAGTTCGTTTCAATATTGGCTTGAATCGGCTCAACCAGCTGATATAGCTCACCCGATGCTGTACCGGCCAGCAACATGTTTTGACTGAGCTTGTGGATACCAGTGATTCCTGCATTGACATCATGCAATTCGATAGGCTCCACCACTGGTTGACTGTCTTGATCCGCGGCTGAATCAGCTGGGATCAGTCGCAGTAGCTCGCCTTGTTCTGTGTTGACCAGCAGACTGTTGTTGTTTAATACCAAACTGCTTAGAGGTTGGTTTAATAACCAGCTACCGATTGGACTCAACTGTCCACTGCTGGCTACTGAATCAACAGTTTCTGCAGTTATCACATAGCTGCTAATGGTTGCTTTATCATGTTCCTGCAGCTGAACTGCCATATGCAGTTGATCTTGAATGATATCGGCGCTTAAATGTAGCATCGAAGCATCAACAGCCAAGCTGAACTTGACTGGCCAATTGTGCTGATCGGTCAGCTCATCTGACTGCCACATCAACAATAGGATTTGACCATCAGTTTTCGCAATTAACAGATATTCCTGTTGCTGCTGGTCGATAAGTTGCTTAATTAAAAAACCTTCACCGGATGTCAAATCCAACCATTGACTTAGCTGTGATTGACTGTGCAACAAACCGGTTTGCGGCACAAAGCGCAACACCCGACCATCGCTCAGCACCTGGGTAATACGTGTCTGGTCCGGATTAAATGCCAATAGCACACTATTTCCAGATTCTGCTGGATAGCTATTGCGAACGTCGGGTTGCCCTGGCCAGCCAATTGGAATAACGACCACCAGCAAATAACCTATCAGTAAAATCACAATCAGCAGTACCAACATCGCAACCGTATGAGAAATCCACGCAGCAAAGCGATCCCAACGCTGTCGGCGTCGGTAATTACTCATATGGTTTGGCCTGTGCTAATTCCATGATTTACCTGATTTAATTTTGAATTGTTACACTTTTATGACTAAATTATCATTAATTTCAGCTACTTAGGACAATTTGTAACAAATATTTTTGTGTTTACATCGAACATTTTCTGTTAAAATCTAACCCACTTAATCCAGTTAATAACTTGCATTGATTGGCATGAACGATTGGATTAAACACAGACACTATACGGAAACCATTATGACCACAAACTATCTGGCCGGCATTTTTGGGCCTTCAGTGCTCAAGCCTTTGCAGCAACATATGACAGTGTGTATTGAATGTGTCACTCAGTTAACGCCTTTAGTCGAGGCGCTGAACCAGCAGGAATTCGCCTCAGCTGAATCCATTCAGCAGCAGATCATAAGTCGAGAGCAGGAAGCAGATCAGCAAAAGTCCCTGCTACGCCAGCAGTTAGGCAAAAGCCTGCTATTGCCTATCCCACGCGGAGATTTATTGGAAATTCTGCGCCTGCAAGACAAAATCGCTAACCGGGCTCGTGATCTTGCAGGTTTAATGATTGGCAGAAAGATGGTGTTCCCTGGAGAACTACAGGCAGATTATTTGAGTTTCCTGAGTAGCTGTCAGGAATCATGCCTGCAAGCAGAAATCTGTATCAAGGAACTGGATGAACTGCTGGAAACCGGCTTTGGCGGAAAAATGGTTGACTTGATGAACAACTTTCTGCAACGCCTGGATGACGTCGAAAGCCTCACGGATGATTTAAAACGCGAATTGGAAATTAAGTTGATGGCCCTGGAAGATCAGGTCCACCCGGTACAAGTGATGTTTATGTATCGAGCAATCACTTTGACAGCCAACCTTGCAGATCAGGCCAATCGTTTAGGCAACAGACTGCAATCACAAATTACTCGCTAACTTCAAATAACACCACGAGATATTGAATATGGAACATGCTGTCATCCTGCTGATTCTTGCCGGACTGTTTGGGTTATTTATGGCCTGGGGAATCGGTGCAAACGATGTCGCCAATGCAATGGCAACCTCGGTTGGCTCCGGTGCTTTGACTATCAAACAAGCATTGATCATTGCCGGGGTTTTCGAATTTGCCGGTGCTTTTTTGGCTGGCGGTCAAGTTACCGCAACAATCAGGAAAGGCATCATCGATTCCACACCATTAGCCGGTCAACCAGAGGTTCTGGTATTCGGCATGCTGGCAGCGCTATTGGGTGCGGGTTTATGGTTGTTTATTGCTTCACATCGCGGCTGGCCGGTATCCACAACACATTCCATCGTGGGCGGCATTGTCGGTTTTGCTCTGGTAGCAGTCGGTGAGGACGCAGTTAAATGGGGTAAAATCGGCGAGATAGTACTCAGCTGGGTAATCACTCCGATGATCGCCGGTATTATTGCCTATTTATTGTATATGAGTGTATTGCATCTAGTGCTTAGGCGAGCAGACCCTCTTGCCAGCGCCAAACGTTACGTACCCTTATATATTTTTCTGGTTGGATTTGTAATCGCTTTGGTGACTTTTTTTAAAGGACTCAAGCATGTCGGCCTGGAAGTAACCACGGCTCAGGCTTATATGATTGCCGTATTGGTCGGCGCTATTGCCGCTATTATTGGTAAAGTACTGATTGCAAGAGTGAAAATAAATCCTGACGATGATAAGGATTTTCGCTTCACCAATGTAGAAAAAATCTTTGGCGTATTGATGATATTCACTGCCTGCGGTATGGCTTTTGCACATGGCTCCAACGATGTAGCCAACGCCATTGGGCCAGTTGCTGCTGTGGTGAGTATCCTTAAAACAGGTCAGGTAGCACAAAGTTCTGCATTGCCTATCTGGGTTTTATTACTGGGCGCCAGTGGTATTGTATTGGGCCTGGCTATGCTTGGCCGCAGAGTGATTGCTACTGTTGGGCAAAAAATCACTGAGTTAACACCTTCACGCGGTTTTGCCGCAGAAATTGCTGCAGCATCAACTGTAGTGGTTGCCTCCGGCACCGGCATCCCAATCTCCACCACCCAAACGCTGGTCGGAGCGATTCTTGGTGTGGGCATGGCACGCAGCTTTAATTCGTTAAATTTGAAAGTGATCGGCAATATATTCATGTCGTGGGTTATCACCATACCTGTAGGTGCATTACTGGCGATTATCAGTTACTACCTGTTACGTGCGATCTTTGGCTGATAGAATCCTGCTTTGCGAAATACCAAATAAACTGACCATCTGAGGATTATTACAACCAGGCAATCATGGTTGCCTGGTTGTTTTGTTATGCAATGCTGAAATTAATCAAAAATGCCGATCTATATCTGCCTGGCCATTTTGGCCCTGGACATGTATTAATTGCCGGGCGGCAAATTGTCTATGTGGGTAAGTCGGTACCGCAACTGGGTGGTGAACTGAGTCTTCAAACATACGACCTGGATGGCCGACGATTGATTCCAGGCTTTATTGATGGCCATGCACATATCACAGGTGGTGGCGGTGAGGCCGGCTTCGCCACCCAGGTTCCGACCGTTCCAATCAGTGGCTTTATTGATGCAGGCGTAACTACCGTTATCGGTTTGCTCGGCACTGATGATCTGACCCGTACAACTTCAGCCATGCTTGCCAGGGTTTACGGGTTACGTGAAGAAGGCCTGTCCGCGTATTGTTATACCGGTGGCTATCACTTGCCTCCAACCACACTCACCGGTTCAGTCAAAAGCGATATCGTTCATATCGAATGTATTCTCGGTGTCGGTGAGGTTGCCATTAGTGATCACCGCTCCAGTCAACCAACTTTTGATGAGCTGATTAAACTAGCGGGCGAAACACATGTTGCCGGCTTAATGACCGGCAAGGCTGGTATTTTGCATATCCACCTGGGTGATGGTCTGCGACGTTTGCAATTGATTGACAAAGCTCTGGCTGAAACCGAGCTGCCTGCGCGGGTGTTCAATCCAACCCATGTTAATCGTGGCAAACAATTATTTGATGAGGCATGTGAACTGGCAGCAAAAGGCTGCTGGATCGATGTAACGGCATTCCCGGTAGCTGAAGATGAAGACGCCTGGTCTGCGGCTGATGCGCTGATCCGTTATTGGCAAACCGGCCACCCAAACAATCAAATCACCATCAGCTCTGATGGTGGTGGCTGCCTGCCCCACTTTAATACTCAGGGCGAGTTGATCTCGATGGACTTTGCCACCTCATCAGCTTTGCCGCGGACCTTAAGTGAATTACTCAGCCGTGGAATTAAGTTGCAACAAGCGTTGCCCCCACTCACCAGTAATCCGGCAGAATTGCTGCGTTTACCCCAGAAAGGGCGGATAACCTGTGGCGCAGATGCAGACTTATTGGTGTTGGATAACAATGTCAATATTTTCGGGGTTATGGCGTTGGGCGAGTGGCATCGGTATGATGGCCGCTGTTTACGTAAAGGCACCTTTGAATAATGAGCAACCACTTTAGGCTTTCGTGTTGGTTCAGTAACAGCGATTGATCACATATGTGCCCTTCACCTGACATCCCGGGGATAAACCGGGGCTATATTATTCCCATTGGTGGCGCCGAAGATAAAAGTGAGCAGTCGACCATTCTGCAACGCTACGTTGAACTAGCGGGCGGCTCTGATGCAAGTATTGTGATCATCCCTACTGCATCCCAGTTAGAAGATACC
This sequence comes from Gammaproteobacteria bacterium, assembly GCA_021772985.1. Taxonomy (GTDB): domain Bacteria; phylum Pseudomonadota; class Gammaproteobacteria; order Xanthomonadales; family Wenzhouxiangellaceae; genus JAJFKX01. The sequence goes on along the minus strand of JAJFKX010000006.1, from coordinate 112,706 downwards.
GGTTCCCAATACGAACAATTATTCACCCGCATTGGGGTTGCCCAGGTAGTCTCCATACCCATTGATGAGCGCGCCGATGCTCATAAGAGTGAATATCTGGATGCACTGAATCGCGCCACCGGCATTTTTATTACCGGCGGCAACCAGCTCAGGCTGTCCACTATTATTGGCGGCACACCAGTAGCGCGCGCAATTCGCCAGCAAAACGCCAATGGCGTGCATGTCGCCGGCACTTCTGCCGGCGCTGCGATTATTGCTGAACATATGATTGCCGGCGGAGACAGCGGCCCAACACCCACAGAAGACCAGGTCCAGATTGCCCCAGGGCTTGGGTTGACCAATCAGTTGATCATTGATCAGCATTTTCGTGAGCGCGACCGCTTGGGCCGATTGATGTCAGCGTTGTCATATAATCCGTTTCTGACTGGTATTGGCATTGATGAAAATACTGCAGCATTTATCAATCCAGACGGTTGTTTTGAAGTCATCGGTAGCGGCGCAGTTACCGTGGTTGACCCAAGTGAACTCAGCTATTCTTCAATGGCTTCAGTTAAGCGTGGCGACCCAGTCAGTTTGTTCGGGATTCGCTTACATATACTCGCCCAGGGGACATCTTTTGATCTGAATAAGCGAGAACCATTCGTTGGTGATTAGCCGGAACGACTTCAATCAACAGCTGGGCTGAGCTCAGTGGCTGTTCACCTGATACGATTATTGGCGGCTAATTTTAGTAATCAATATCGATCAAATCAAACTTAAGACCAACCAGCTGTAAGGGTAATTCGCCCATCACCCATCAACACCAATTGACAAGTCCTCTCAAAAACTGAACACTCTAATCAAACTCGGCAGATACGCCGGATATGATTAAAGCAAGGCAAGCATTTATGAAAATACTCTCAACCAACGTTTATGTCGGCCCAAATGTTTACGCTAACTTCCCGGTTATCCGGCATGTTATTGATCTGGGTGTTTTAGAAGACTGGCCATCCGCTAAAATCGGAGCCGGGTTTACCGATGGTTTGGTTGAAGCATTGCCGGGACTCAATGGGCATGGCTGCTCATATCAGACACCAGGTGGTTTTGTCCGCCGATTACGCGAAGATGATGGAACCTGGCTGGGGCATGTCTGGGAACATGTCATTTTGGAACTGCAAAGCATTGCCGGCTCGGATGTTACTTTTGGACGTACCCGGGGTACCGGCGAGCATGGCTGTTATAACGTGGTGTTCCAATATAAACAACGTGATGTTGGCCTGGAGGCTGCCCGCATCGCTCGTCAGCTGTTACTCAGCTTGCTGCCCGATCAGCTTAAGCAGGAATTAGAGCGTGAAATCGAAACTGATTTCAGTTTTACAGAAGAGCGTGATGATTTCATTCGCTTTGCACAACGCAAAGAACTGGGACCAAGTACTGCTTCGCTGGTCAACGCTGCGATTGAAAGAGATATCCCCTGGTTACGCTTAAATCAATATTCGCTGGTGCAGTTTGGGCATGGTAAATACCAAAAACGAATTCAGGCCACAATTACCAGTGAAACCCGACATATTGCAGTGGAAATTTCCTGTGATAAAGAAGACACCCACAACCTGCTGAACGATCTGGGTTTGCCGGTACCACAACAGGGCCTGGTCTATAGTGAGCGCCAGGCTGGCCGTTATGCCGAGCGAATCGGTTTCCCGGTGGTGGTAAAGCCATTGAATGCCAATCATGGCCGTGGCGTCAGTATCAATCTAACCGATACCGGGCAAGTACAAGCCGCGTTCGAGGTCGCACGCGAACGCGGTACCAGTCGAGCGGTATTAGTGGAAAGCTACGTTTCCGGTTTCGATCATCGTATGCTGGTAGTCAACAATGAATTGGTCGCGGTGGCCAAGCGTGTACCGGGGCACGTTGTTGGTGATGGCCAGCATAGTGTCGCCGAACTGGTGGATATCGTGAATCAAGACCCACAGCGCGGCATCGGGCATGAAAAAGTTCTCACCCGACTGGAATTCGATCACCAGGCAAAACGGCTGTTGGAGCAGGCTGGTTACGATCAGGATACTGTGTTACCTGATGGTGAAATTTTCTATTTACGCTCTACCGCCAATTTATCCACCGGCGGAACCGCGGTCGATTTAACTGATGTTGTACATCCGGATAACCGGGATATGGCAGTTCGCGCGGTACAAGCAGTTGGCTTGGATGTCGGTGGTGTGGATTTCCTGACTGATGACATCAGCCAATCTTATAAAGACATCGGTGGCGCGATTGTAGAAGTTAATGCTGCACCGGGTTTTCGAATGCATGTCGCCCCCAGTGAAGGCCAACCGAGAGATGTTTCCGGAAAAGTCATGGACATGTTGTTTCCACCTGGAACCCCAAGCCGCATACCTATAGCCGCCATTACCGGTACTAACGGCAAAACCACTACTTCACGCATGCTCGCGCATATCTTAAAAGCCACCGGGCTTACTGTCGGCATGACCTCAACCGATGGTGTCTACATCGATGGACATTTATCGGTAAAAGGTGATATGACCGGGCCGGCGTCGGCGAATATCGTACTGCGTGACCCAGCAGTTGATTTTGCAGTCATGGAAACCGCCCGTGGTGGCATATTGCGCTCTGGGCTGGGTTATCAAAGCTGTAATGTTGCAGCTTGTTTGAACGTCTCCGCTGATCACCTTGGCTTACGTGGTATAGATACAGTTGAACAACTAGCGGAAGTCAAACGCGTGGTCGTTGAAATAGCCAATGACACCGTTGTACTGAATGCAGACGATGAACATTGCCTGCGGATGGCAGATTACACCCGTGCAGAACAACTGTGTTATGTAACCATGAACCCGGGCCATGCGTTGGTTAGGGAACATATTCGCGCCGGTGGTTTTGCGGTCGTGCTGGAACGTGGCATCAATGGTGACATGATCACCCTGTTCCAAAATGGCGCACACCTTCCTCTGCTTTGGACCCACCTGATTCCAGCCACCATGGAAGGCAAAGCTTTGCACAATGTGCAAAATGCCATGGTAGCGGCGGCCATGGCTTACAGTCTGGATAAATCGCTGGAAGATATTCGCCATGGCCTGCGCACTTTCAATACCTCGTTCTTCCAGGCGCCTGGCCGGATGAACGTCTTTGACGAGCACCCATTCAAAGTTATTCTGGATTATGCGCATAACCCTGCTGCAGTCAAAACCATGCGCCAGCTATGCGATAGATTGGAGGTTTCAGGCCGACGAATCTGTGTGCTGGCAGCACCAGGAGACCGCCGCGATGAAGATATTCGTGACATCGCTGAAGTCACAGTGGGTTGCTTCGATCATTACATTTGCAAGGCCGATGATAACCGGCGCGGACGAGATGACCGCGAGGTTCCATTAATGTTGCAGCAAACCTTAACAGACCATGGTGTCAGCGCTGATAAGATTGAAATTATTGCAGATGAAACGCAAGCGGTTGCACATGCACTGAAGATCGCCGAAGAAGGTGATTTAGTGATGATTTTCGGTGACAACATTACCCGCAGCTGGAAACAGATTATCCACTTTGAGAGTAATCCGGATGATCACCAGACAACTGCAGCCAACCCAGTCGAAAGTGCCTTACCTGAACCCGCCGATGTACAGGATTTTACTTTAGAACAGGGCCAACGGTTAATTCGTGATGAACGCGGGGTACGTCTCGCGCGTGATGAAGAAGCTGATTAATACTTCCGCAGATAACGCTATGCAATTTACCCTCGACGATAGCCGCCGATTGACCGGCCCCAATATTTTGTCAGATCAGTCGGGCGCAATCATTGATGTGCTGTTTTCCGGTATCAACCACGATATTGTGATCAATACCTGGATGCGGCAAGCCAGACGTTACTTTAATGCTGTGCAATGGCATGCTGAATCCTGTTTTGCCAGACCATTTCGCAACCCTGACGGCACATCAGGGGCCAGTCTGGCGATCACCGCTCCCTTGGATGTCCTGTATGCCGCTACCGAAGTTAATGAAGCCGCCTGGGCCGCCGTAACCGCTGAACTGACGCTCTGTGAAGCACCAGACTTTTCCTTACAAATACAGCGGTTGCAGCAATTGATTGCCGACGAGGCCAATCCAGCATTATTGCAATTGCAGTCGGCCACAGAACAGCATTCTCTGCCTTTTTTAAGTGACGATGATGAAGCTTCAGCCGGTTATGGCCGTGGTGCACAAACCTGGGCGGTCAATAGTATTCCCGATATTGAAACAATTGACTGGTCCAGCATATCCACCATCCCATTGGCATTGATTACCGGTACTAACGGCAAATCAACATCAGTGCGGTTGGCTGCATCAGTGATACAAGCTGCCGGGAAAAATGCCGGTAGTACTTCGACCGACTTTATCAAAGTCGGTGAGCAGGTATTGGATGCGGGTGATTACTCCGGCCCCGGCGGTGCACGGACTTTGCTGCGGCACCCTGATGTCGATATCGCCATACTGGAAGTCGCCCGCGGCGGCATTTTGCGCCGTGGACTAGGCGTGCAGCACTGCGATGCAGCGCTGATCACCAATGTTGCGTCAGATCACTTGGGAGAATATGGCATCAACAGTGTCCCGGATTTGATCGAAACCAAATTTGTAGTCCGGCGAGCATTGAACAAAAAGGGCACTCTGGTATTGAATGCTGATGACGCCGGTATAGTTGACTATGCCGGGCATCAGCTACTCCGCCACGCCTGCAAATTATGCTGGTTCAGTGAAGCATGGGATAACCCTCTGATCCAAACTCAACTGGCTAATGGTGGTCAGGCAGTGGCGGTTAAGAATCAGCAACTGGTATTGGTGGGTGCCGGGCAAACTGTTGAGATAGCTGATTTGACCGATATTCCAATCACGCTGAACGGTGCCGCCCGTCATAATGTGCAAAACTGTCTGGGCGTGGTTGGCTTATGCAACGCCTTGGGTATTGATCCACAAGCCATCACCAATGGTCTGCTAGCCTTCTCCAATGCTCCTGATGCCAACCCGGGCAGAGGCAATTTGTTCAGCTTTAACGGTTGCCAGGCATTGGTCGACTTTGCGCATAATGAACATGGTTACAGCGCGATGGCGCAAACCGTTCTCAACCTGCCGGCCAAACGCCGACTGGTGATGCTGGCTCAGGCAGGTGACCGCAGCGATGCCGACATCAGTGCTATGACGGCAGTAGCCTGTCGACTGCAACCGGAAAAAATCGTCATTTGCAGTCTGCAGGATTATTTACGCGGCCGGCCGGAAGGTGAAGTTGAAACAGTGATCAGAGAAGAAGTATTGCGGCACGACCTGGGTATTGATGTTATTCATCAAGCTGCCAGTACACTTGATGGTGTTAAATACGCATTAGAGTGGGCACAACCAGGCGACCTGTTGTTTTTACAGGTCCTGACTGACCGTGAACAGGTATTTGAACAGATCAACAACTTATCAGCTAGTTAGTTACAGACATAAACGGTAAGTGCTAAATTGTGTTGAGCTTATCAAGATCCACGCTGAGCTAAGCTTCTGCAGATCACCTATGCGCTGCTCCTTCACTAACAGGTTATGATGCATTGATGGGTGCAACCTCTAAACAGTACCGGGTAAGATCAGCCACAGAGCTTGATCTGCCTGGCCTAATGCAGATGCGAGCCCGAGCCATCGATCAGATTAGCTGTAGCGAGTACCAACGCAAACATATCGTGCTTTGGCGCGACGCCCAAATTCTTGATAAGTACCGGGAATTGGTGCAGCTGCAATGCTTGTGGGTACTCGGCCCTGTCGGCAAGCCAATGGCCAGTTCAGGCTTGCGCTTGAGCACCTTGGAGTTGGTCGCGGTATTTGTCGATCCGGCTTGTCTCGGTTCCGGCTATGGCCGCCGTCTGGTAACCAAGGCTGAACAGGCCGCTGCCAGTTATGGCATCACCAGACTATTATCGGAAGCTTCTCTGAATGCGGTTGGCTTGTATCAACGGTTGGGTTATAGCCATGGAAAAAAACTGGCTACCTGCGATCGTTTGGGGTTACCCTGCCGGGAAATGCACAAGAATTTGCTTCCCCGGCAAACACAATATCAAGTTCAAGTACTAAAAATATTGCAACAATTGGGTATCAGGCTGGATTACGGCATTCAGCATAAATTGCCTATTCAAATATCACCTAAACGTCTGGTCAGCGCTGGCAATGACTGTTTTAATCGGCCGCTAAAATTAACCGCTGCCACTGTGCGTGCCTGGCGAAAAATGCAGTTCTCTGCCAATAATGCAGGCATTGAATTACAAATCGTTTCCGGCTATCGGAATCTGCACTACCAAACCGGCATTATCCAACGGAAATTAGACCAAGGCCAAGACTTGACCGATATTTTGAAAGTCTCAGCTGCACCAGGTTTTAGCGAGCACCATACTGGTTGCGCGCTGGATTTGAACACCCCTGACTGTCAAGCACTGGAAAATGAGTTTGCTGATACCAATGCTTATCATTGGCTAAGCCAACATGCTAACCGGTTTGGGTTTGTTGAGTCTTATCCACAAAACAACGTCCATGCGCTGGCCTGGGAGCCATGGCATTGGCGTTTTAACCGCAAGGGATAGTGACCTTGGATATTGACATCCCAGATCAATGCAATGATTTACGTGATACTGCCACACCACCTGTATTTAACAAATCATAAGGCAACCTGACTTGCTCAAGCCCAAGCTGCAAAGTCATAGCCCGTAAATGCTGATGCGCTAAAGGATACAGTTGCCGGGTAAAGCTACCATGATGCTGGGTAAAATCGATCAGATCGATGGATTCACCCTGAATCTGTTGATAGTTAGCCTGCATTACAACCTGCAGGGTAAAAGCTGGTTTTTCAGCGCCTTCAAGCTCACCGATGCAAGTCAGTGATACGGTAATCTGATAGCTGGGCAGACCGGATTCGCCACCACTGCTGAGCTCCTTGGGGGTTAAATTCAGTTCTATCTTGGCCTGAATTCTTTGGTCCTGAGTCACCCGCTGACGCAACTCTGCATGCAGATTGGTGATCTGGGTATGATTTAGAGAAAACGATTCCAGCAAATTCATAAATAATCCATTGATTGCCATACGCAATCTGCGGCCGGAAGTGATCAGCTTCAAGCCAAACGAGTGACTTAGTGATTAATTCTGCACCTCGGTGCGCCGCCATAAATACCAACTGGCCACAGTCCGATAAGGCCCCCAGCATTCACCGCGCTGACCCAATTCATCCGGCGTGGGCAAATCATCCAGTACATCCAGCAACTGCAATCCCTTCTGAATGCCCAAATCAGCGGTCGGCAAAATATCCAACCTGGCCAGCCAAAACATCAAAAACATTTGCACCGTCCACACCCCAATTCCGCGTACTTCAGTCAATTGTTCGATCAATTCCTGATCCGGAAGTTGATGTACCCGGTTAGCAGCCGGCAATTGTCGGCGCACAATCTTATCTGCCAGATCCTGCAATGCCAGCGTTTTGTTGTTGGATAACCCTGCATCGCGTAATTGCTGGTAATCCATTTTCAATAATGCCGTGGCTGTCGGCCTGCGGTGATTAAACAAATCGCGAAACCGGCCATAAATAGTCCCTGCGGCTTTGCCGGATAATTGCTGATAGGCAATTGAACGCGACAACGGGGTAAATAACGAACGCACCGAATAAGGCCGGATCGGACAGGGCCCATGCTGCTGTATATGCTGACCGATAAACTGCCCCAATAATGGATCAGCGGCAGCCAAATGTTTGACTGCCGCGGTAATAATTTCCGGATCGAACTTATTCAGATCAATCTCCCGTTAGGGTGAAAAAGTAACCACATTGACTGAACTGGCTTGCGCAGCAGCAGTACCAAGCGTCAGTGGATGGTAATCATTGGTCAACCATAACGGCAATTGATCAGCATAGTGAGGGCTGAAAAACACCGAACTGCGGCCGCCTGGTATGACTTCCAGACCAGCTGGGCCGAAGGGAGTCATATCACCGACAAAACGCCGCGCCGGGCCGGAGCCGAACATAAATTCATTGATGTCATCAGCACGGGCATTATGCCGTGAAGCATCGACGGCCTCATAGCCACCGGCACGCGCCAAGCCTGGAAGATTCGGCGCCAGATCAGTTAAACCACCGCCGTTAGGCACATTAAACGGATCAGTATTTAAAGGATGGTCAAACACAATACGGTGTAATTTCCCCCAGCGAAAATCCATGATATCAAGTGATTCATCAAAAGCTGAACCCAGATTGCCGAATAATTGCATCTGAGCTTTATCCACACTCGCCAAAATCAACTGACCACCCGGACCAAATGGGTCGTCCGAATCACTGCCTACGGTTGCCAGCCCGCCAAATAAATCCAGTCCTGAAGCGCCAAAACCTAGCGGCTCACGCACGAACAGATTCAATACTGCGTTATACGCCGACCGGTTATCGGGTTTAAAGTCTTCCAAACCGACGTTATTCAACGTGAAATCTACTGAACGCTTGATCATCTCGGCACGTATTACTGCAAATATTGTTGCCGCTACGCTGTTTTTAATCTCTGTTGCAGACGGCGGCGTCCCGGCATCACCCGGATCAAACCCTTCGGTCAGGCCGGTAGGCGTACTGAAATCCCAGGCCCTGAACAATGCAATGAGCTCATTCATCCGGGCCAAATCGCATACAATCGGCGGCGGAAATGAATCAATACATGTAGGTGGCCCTTGGTTGATGTTCAGTTCCCTTGCAATTTCCAGGGCGGCAATAATACGCGGCATCATCAGTTCCGCATCCAACAACTGATTATTGCCCTGCAAAGCAATCATGTCCTGCATGCTGACATTGCCGCCAGCGACTAAGTCTTGCAGCACTCGATCAATTCTGCCCATGCGCAGTGAGGCATAACCTGGATTCAAATAATACAAACCGCCACCAGGCCTGATCTGATTCAAGGGATTATTGTCCAGAGTGGTTCCGACTGGATCATTATTGGCATTAGCCAGATATCCGCTGGGCGGGTTAACCGCCTGCGGCATTTCACTGAACGGCATGATTTCAAATGGAACCGCCTGGTTTGGCTGTGGGTTTTGCACCGGCAACCATTCGTGATTCAAAGTGCCGGAACCATCGCGGATCAAAAATGGTGGAATGCCGCCATCCGGGGCCAAATCATTTTGCAGGTCAGCGCGAATCGGGTTTTCTGCGCTGGTGTAATAAGCGATATTACCCTGAACATCAGCCACCATAAAGTTTTGCGAACCAACATCAAATAACTGCAGTGCAGCCGCGAACTGATTCAGGTTATTGGCGCGATTGATACGGCGGAAGGCTTCCAGTTCAAAGGTCGGCCCCCAACCAGTGTATTGCACGCTCAAGCCGGAATTACCATCTACCTGGACCAAAGGCCCGTTGTTACGTCGCGGAACGATAAAAGTGATTCCGCCCTCTGTGTAGCCGACATTAGAACGGGTGACACTGTTCATATTGCCGTCTGCAGGATCATTCACAAAATAACTTTGAAAAACTGCCAGCAGCGGCTCCTGTTGCCCCTGAAACGTGGTGGCCACCGGTAGGCCAAGACCGTTTAATACCAGGGTTTCCTGATAGGTATCGGTAACATCCATCGGATGCACCGTGCTGCCCCAGCACAACGACTGATTACAACCCTGAATAATACCTGGTGCGCCAGGCACTCCAACGCCACTTACAGAGTTACCGTTAGTGGTTACAATCAGTTGCTCTTCAGTAAATATTGAAGGAAACGACAGGGATAAATGCGGATCATTGGCCAGCATCGCATTACCGGTGGCAGTGTATTCACCGCTGACCGCCCAGGTGTTAGAACCTGTGTCATTATCTCGGCGATTCAAGCTTTCCTTAAGCAGCGGAACAGTACTGATTTTGTCGCGATAGTTTTTCGCCAGATCAACTGCTATCGGGTCAATTGTCCCCATCACCATAGATTCTGCGCCTGACTCGCTGGCAGTAGGAGATTCATGTGCTGCTTGCACAGTCACGGCCGGCAACATAATACCACCGATACTTTCCAGAAAACCCGGTACAGTAACGCGATTATCAGGCGGCGCACTTCGCACTAGGTCTTGGGAAAATAATGCTAAACCATCGAAACCGGCTACTGCGCCTGCCTGCTGATAAGCCATCGCCAGAATGGTATTGTTGATATCCAGATCAAATGACAATTGAAAGGCCAGTGCTTTGCCGACCACAATCGAATCCACCGGCGACCAGGCAGGTACTTGGTTCAATGACAATGCAGCATATTCCGGCGGTAATGGATTGCCGCTGTTTAAATAGGCATTGACGCCGCCGGAATACGCCTGTATCCAGGCTCGGGTACTGACACTCATCGCCGCATAGGTTGCCCAGGCCGCCCGTCTCAAACCCAAGGTGCGCAATTGGATATCATCTGCCAAGGTTGCGGTGCCAAATAATTCAGCTGAAGTACCACTGGCCACCCGGCGATTAAGATCCATGGCAAAGAAGCGATCACGCGCATGCAGGTAACCCTGCACAAAAGCGACATCGTGCTCGCTGCCACCACTGATGGTGGGAATACCAAAAGCATCTTCATAAACCGTCACCGGCCCGTCCAGAGCGGTAATGGTTATTTGCGCATACAGATTAGATGAAAAGGCAAAACCCAGTACTAATAGCGCACCCAGCATCCCGATGTAAAAACGACGAATTTGCATAATAATCTCCCCAGTCATGACTTTATGATTATGACACAGCTGTCATTAGGGCGTGATTCGTCTAGTGTCCGATCAGTAGATTACAAGCCCCGGATTGATGGACATTGTTGGAAAGTCATTCCGGCATCTGGATCAAACCGGATTACCCTGAATTACTATCCTTGGCATTTAATACCGCTAACACCAGTATCACCCAGCCCAATAATAATGCCAGACCACCGACGGGGGTCATCCAAAACCAGTTAACCAAACCTGCTGCTGCCAGATATAAACTCCCGGAAAACAACAGCAAACCTGACAACCAGCTTACAGCCACCATCGTTGCCCAACGAGACGTCAGTGATAAAACCGGCAGCATAAGCAATGCAAGGCTATGATAAAAATGGTATTGATTGGCGGTTTGGAACCACCCTGATTGTGGTGGTTCCAATTGTAAGGCGTGAGCGCCAAAAGCGCCGAACAACACCGCCAGTCCACCGAGCAAACCAGCGATTAAGATTATGTTGCGGCGGCTAAGCACCTAAACTTAAATCAGCCACCTGCCAAGGCATCTTCCGTTTCAACCACAGGCAACGGTTTCAACAGATCTTCCAGGCGTTTGTTGATGCTGTTGTATTTAAAATCAGGTATCACGTATTCCCAGCCAGCCAGTCTCGCATTTAGCTGCTCAACCTCCAGTTGTGGGTCCTGGTCTTGAGCTCCTGCTTCTGATGCTGTTTCAGTGTCACCATCAGCAGCTTGTTCTGGCTCATTCTGGAAACCTGCACCAGGCTCCAGTGACACTTCCAACCTGGCAAGGTATACCGGCGTTTCGGTAATGGCGCTGTCTGGCTCATCTGGAGCAGCTTGCTGTTGCTGATACAGACTAATCACCAGATTAATGCCGTCGTTACTGATGAACAGAGCCCGGGTAGCACTTTCTGGAGCCTCATTATCAGCAGTGCGCACATCGTCAGCACCCAAACTCACCAGACTATTAGCAATACCATTGATTGCCCATTGGCCACTTAATTCACGGCCATCCGGTATGTTCTGCAATTGCATTTCCAGTGCATCCTCATTTTCACGCTGAATCCTGATCACATCGCCATCTGCATGCCGAATAGTGACTTCCCGCAAATTGCTTGCCTGCCAGTCCAAAATTGCTTTGTCCAACCAATCGGACGGATTGGTTTTTACATCCAGTGCCTGATCTACCAGATAGCTTTGCGGGCTGTCCGGCTGGCGCACGTAACGCCCGGTCAGGTCACTTGCTTCGATACCAATGATCAACGACTGATCCGGTTCGCTGCCCCAACGCAACAGTCCACCACCAGTATTCTCATCGCTGATATCAGCCAAACCCAGCCGTGGGTAAAGCGCTTCACGTGCCGTTTTTGGTGCAATCACTTTGGTCTGCCCAAGGGCGCGCAGCAAGTTACGTACTTCCGACCAACTGGCTGGATAACCGCCACGCTGGGCAATTCCCCAGCCATTATCTGAGCGATTCAGGGTTACCAGCTCAGCATCTCCTGCCCCGATTATTTCCAGACTGTCAATATCATTGGCAAGCTGTTCAAAATCCGGCAATAACAATGCGCCAACGGGCAACACATCATCACCGACGGGGGTCGCCATTTTCGGCTTTAAACCCAATTGCAAGGCAGCCAGCACAGCTACTATTGCTAATACACCAAGAATAATAAATGAATTCTTCCGCATACTTCACTCCATACCTCAAGCTGTCCGGCGACGACGCCAGTTCAGCAATACCGCAGTGATCAGCACCAAAAATGGTACTAAGCCTATATTGATAGCCTTAAGGCTATTCCCCAGCGATTCGATATCCTTATCCAACTCTCGGCGCACTTGTCGCAGCTCTCGGCGAATTTCCAGTTTTTGATCCAGAAAACCCTGAATTTCTGCTTCCTGTTCTGGCGTAAATACCGCCAGATTAGTGTCCTGAGCGTCATTGCCACGTGTGGATTGCAGTTCATTTAAACGCTGTTCGGTTTCTTGCAAACGTTGCTGTAACTGTTGCTCAGTGTCACGCAATCTGCGTTCTGCATCCAACCTTAAAGCATTGACCCGGTCAAACGGCCGACTGGAAACCGCACGCGTGCGGATACTGATCAAATCACTATTCCCAATCAGGTTATCCACCGCGTTAATCGCTAGATCCCCATTATTTGCAAATGGCGTGCGAATGGTTTGACCGAAGAAATTTTGGGATTGAACCCAATACGGATCCGTCAGCATATCGGTATCCCCGATCAGCACCGCATTGATACTGCCACTACTGACGCCATTATTGCCGGCCACTCGATCCGGATAGGCTGTGCTGGCTTCGCCACTGACCCTTAACGCCAGATTGTAACGGATACCGGATGCCTGAAACCCATTCAATAACTGATCCGGACTAGCTAAAAACTGTAATTGTTGCGTATCCAGCAATTGACTGTTTTCACTACTTTGCAACAACGGCTCTATCACCGTGGTAGCATTTTCGACCGGCGTAAAATGCCCGGCGGTAGACATGTTCACAGAACTCAAATCAGCCGTAACGATATCATCGCCATTGATCGATTCATTGTTCAAACCCAAGATTCCCAAATGCCTGACAGGCGGCTGACCAGCGCCAACACTAACCTGCAGTGCATATTGAGCATCACCCACAAATGTGAGTTCATCAAACACGATTCCCCAAGCCGCGAATAAATCAGGCAAATCCGATTTGCCGCCGCCCTGAGGCGGAGCACCCGGTGCTTGTGGATTGGCCTGACCGTCCTGTTCCGAATGGGCATCTACAAACGCCAGCACCCGGCCACCATTGAGTGCAAACTGATCAATCGAATATTTCAAATCCGATGACAAATCTTTGGGATGCACCATCACCAGCATAGCGATACCAACTGGTAATTCAGTGGCTGTTGCTTCAATCTGTTCCAATTCAAACAGCTGTTCCAATTGATCATAGATTGCCCAGGGCTGGGTCATACTCTGCTGTTGTGGGTCAAAACCACCATTAATCGGTAGACCTGTGATAATCCCGACTTTGAGGCGATCAGGCTGATTCAGGGTATAAACAATCTTGGCCAGATCATACTCCAGGAACTCTTCTTTATCCGGCTGTAGAAACGGCATGACTTCTGCGCCATCTATTGCATTGGTTGCCACCAGGCCAAAATAGAGTGTATCCCCGCTGGTATTAATCGGTACTGCCTGCAATCCAAAAGCCGCAGCCCGATCCTCTTCTTCGGAGAATGGTGCCGGATCGATATAGCTGATCTGCAACTTACCTCCGGAACGTTGTTTAAACTCTTCCAATAACTCCCGTACCCGACGGTAGTAACTGCGCAGTTGAGGTAAATCACTGCTGGCCGCATCTGAAAAATACAGTTGCATCTGCAACGGCTCTTCAATGCTGCTCAGAATGTTCTTAGTACCATCGCTTAAGGTGTATAGATTATTTTCAGTCAAATCCAGGCGGGCCCCACGAAACAATGATCCAGTAATCATTGTCAACGCCAGGAACAATACTGTCAGTAACAGCAGACCACCAAAAGAATAAAAGAATTTACTGTCAAATTGCATCTCAATCTCTCCTGTTCAGTCTGCTTTACGCAATTGCAAAATAATCAGATTGGCCAACAACCAGAAGCCGATCACCAATGCAAAATAAATTAAATCACGCAAATCCAGTACCCCTCTGGAAATGGCATCAAAATGCGCAATTAAACTCAAATTGGCAATACCGTCAACAAAACCTTGCGACAGCCAGCCACGAAAAGCATCCAACACTAATGGAAGACCGCTCAGCAGGAACCCAAAGCTCACCACCACTGCCAATATAAACGCAACAACCTGATTTCGCGTCAATGCTGAAATGCAGCTGCCAATCGCCAGGAACGCACCCGCCATCAACCAGCTTCCGATATAAGCAGCCAGGATCGAACCGTTATCCGGATCACCCAAATAGTTAACCGTAAACCAGATTGGGAAGGTCAAAGCCAACGCCAACCCTAAAAACAACCAAGCGGCCAGGAATTTTCCAACAATCGCCTGTGAAATGGTAATCGGCAGAGTCAGCAATAACTCGATCGTTCCTGACTTACGTTCTTCAGCCCATAATCGCATCGCCAAAGCAGGTACCAGAAACAAATACAACCATGGGTGAAAGCGGAAAAACGGTTCCAGATCAGCCAGGCCGCGCTGGTAAAAACCACCAAGATAAAATGTGAACGCAGCCGCCAGAACGGTAAAAATGACAATAAACACCCAGGCTACCGGTGTTGCAAAATAAGCTGCCAATTCTCGGCGCATGACTGTATGCATGCCTTGTAAAAAAGTCCTCATGCCAGTTCCTCCAATTGTTCAACCTCGCTGGTGATAGTGCGAAACACCTCATCCAGGCGACCCGCCTCTAACCTTAATGCGTTTACCTGCCAACCTTGCTCGGCAATCACACGGTTTACCGATGCCAGTAATTGGCTATCAGGTTCTGGAAACACTGTGATTTCATCATCACGCACTTCAACTTTTGCAGCCTCGGGAAGATTACTTAATGCACTTGCTGCTGCCTGCAGGTTATCTACACTCAATGTGACTGCATTGTGATAACGCGAACGCTCTATCAGACCAGTGGGCGTATCATCAGCCACCAGTTTACCGCCGGCGATTATCATCGCCCGGTTACACAAAGCATCTACCTCTTCCAGGATATGTGTGGATATAACGATAATTCTGTTTTCCGACATAGTACTTATCAGTTCACGCACTTCATGCTTTTGATTTGGATCCAGTCCGTCGGTGGGTTCATCCAGAATCAGCACCTGTGGATCGTGCAGCACCGCTTGTGCCAGACCAACGCGGCGCTTGTAACCTTTGGATAAAGTATCAATACGTTGCTGCAACACGTGGCCCAAATTCAACCGGTCAGCTGCTTTAGTAGCTTTACTATTTGCTTCAGCTCTCCGATAACCACGGGCATGAGCCACAAACTGCAAAAATTTAATGACGCTCATTTCACCATATAGCGGTGCGCCTTCCGGTAAATAACCAATTTCCCGACGCACTGCCAGCGAATCGCTAATAATGTCATGACCGTTAATAACGGCTGTTCCGGAAGTCGGCGGCAAAAAGCCGGTGAGTATTTTCATTGTGGTCGACTTACCGGCACCATTTGGGCCTAAAAAACCCAGTACCTGGCCAGTTTCGACCGTGAAACTGATTCCATCTACTGCAACCAGGTCACCATAATGTCGACTCAGAGATCGTGCTTCAATCATTGATCGGACGCTCCTGTTAAAAAACTGTCAATGCCTATGGACAACACTTTATGTTATCCAGTTTATTATTTTAGGAAACCTTGATGTTATGGACTGTTGTTTACCAAATACATGGGCAATCCAAACGGAGGTCTTCAAAAAATCGGGACGCTGTATGCACCTTTCAAGGGCAAATTTTTACAATCATTTACTCTAATACCAGCTTCGCGCTTCACTTTCTGCCGGAAACCAGCTAACTTGGCCGATTGTTTTGATCTTGATACATGCTGGAATAGCTGTGCAGCCTAATATTCTTGAACAACTTCCCGAAGGTTTACTTGAAAAACCAGCTACCGCATTGTACCAACAACTATCCGGTCCGACGCTAATTCATATTCCTGGGCGCAACCCAAAACCGTTGGTGGTTTCGGTATTACAACACGGCAATGAGGATACCGGCTGGGAGGCGATGCGCAGCTTGCTTAAGCATCGTTATGCATACCGAGACCTACCCCGCAGTATATGCTTATTGATCGGCAACGTATCCGCTGCCCGATTACGCCGCCGGCGACTGGATGGACAACCGGACTATAACCGCTGCTGGCCACATTACAGCGATACTCAGACCAGCACGGCAAATGACGATCACACCAGGCTATTTCGCCATTACTCTGAATACCTTTCAGGATTACACCCTTTTGCAGCATTGGACATTCACAACAATACCGGGCTGAATCCACATTATGCAGCCATTAATCGTATTGATTGGCGCATGATTCACCTGGCCAGGCTGTTTTCAGACAAAATCGTGTACTTCACGATGCCTCATGGCACTTTATCCAATGCCATGTCAGAACATTGCCCATCATTGACTTTGGAGTGTGGGCAAGCTGGTAATATCCACGGAACTGATCATGCTCTGGAATATATCGAGCAATGCCTGCATCTCGATGCCATTGACGATACCCCGCTGTCGGCAGATCAAACCCAGCTTTATCATATGCTGGCTACAGTCTACGTGTCACCAGATTTAATCTTCAGTTTTATGCCGGAGAAGTCCACCCTGAGCTTTATCGCCAAGCTGGATCATTTGAATTTTAAAGAAATGCCGGCCGGTACATTGCTGGCACATATGCATGGCCATAATGCTCGCTGCCTGTTAGCGATGGATCATTATGGCCATGACATAACCGACAGCTGTTTCAGTTTTACCAATGGCGCAGTCCGAACCCTGCGCCCATTAATGCCGTCGATGCTGACACCAGACATCCAGGTCATCAGACAGGACTGTCTGTGCTATCTGATGGAACGGATTGACCCGAATGCGCCAGCTGCCAGTATCGTCAGTAATGAAGTACTGCCAGACTCATTGGAATGAGGGCTTGCTGAATGTATCAAAATCAAATCACCTTATTCCCAGAAAGGCTTCATTGATCGTTGCACTATGCTACAAATAAGGTGTCATTCAAACGCTCGAACACTCAATTCATGGGTCCCGAAGGGATCAACCCAATCGAATTGGATGTGTATTGGATTGCGATCCAAAACAGTTAGTACTGCTGCGCCAATGTCGATGTGCCGGACACCCAGGTTTTCATCTGGAACCAAAACGGCAGCAACCCTGAAATAACTCTTTTATGACCACTTTGATTGATCTAGTGGAGCAAAGGGATTATCCGTCCTTGGCTTAAGAAAATCTCATGCTGCTTTAATGTCTGGCTTACTATTTTGGCAGAAAAACACCCTGCTCACCCGCTAGTGTGAAACCAGGGAAAATGGTGTCAGTTGTTTCCACACCTGCACGGTTGATCAGCAACTCACTTAATATCGAACGGTAATCGGTGGTGTTGGCCAGATCCCCATTGAACACCAGGTCGGATTCCATTAACCCCGGCCAGTCAGCAAAAACCTGACCACCGTTAACACCGTTACCCATTGCCAGCATCACATTGGCATGACCATGATCGGTTCCACCCGAAGCATTTTCAAAAGCCCGCCGACCAAACTCGCTCATGGTGACAATGGTGATGTTATCCATTCTCTCACCCATATCAAACATGAACGCAGCCAGAGTATTTGAGAAATCAGCTAGTAATCCCGGCATCCTTTGATTGGCATTGTCGTGGTGGTCCCAGCCACCGATATCCACACAAGCCGCCTGTACGCCAATATCAGCTTTGATCAATCTCGCCAATTCGCCGAATTCAGTGCCGAATTCTGAAGTTGGATATTCGGCACCGTTGTCCGGTTGAATTGATTCCGTGTCAATCTCCGCCAGTGAGCGAATTGAGCTGATTGCTTGTCTGGATTGCAGGTCCAACACACTGTTGCCGGCATACAGGTTTTCCAACAGGCTCAACAGTTCAGCATTTTTCTCACCAGGCACATTCAGCGAAAACGAGCTGATGTTTTGAATACCAACCGGGGTTACCATACCCAGCAATGAGCGTTGAATAGCACCACCAACACCTACGGCTCGAAATGCAGATTCATTATTGGCAGTAGCAGTGGATAAATATCGCCCCAGCCAGCCATCAAACAATTCCTGTTCGCTTACATCGGCACGTTCCATGATGTCCTGCGCGTCAAAATGAGAATGCGTTTCATGCGTTAAACCGGTTGCATGGATAACCGCCATCTGACCATCATCAAAAAATGGCTTTAGAGATGCCATCGAAGGATGCAATCCGTAGCTGCCATCCAAATCCAGCGCAGCCGATTCGCCTGACTCGGGAATAGCAATATTGGGCCGCAAGTCAAAATACCGGCTATCAAAAAGCGGTGGCACCATACTCATTCCATCAGCACCACCGCGCTGAAATACACAAATCACCAGATCCTGCCCATCACTAACACTGTTGTCTGGGGCGCCACCGGCTGCCAATAACAAACGGCTGTTCAATAACGGTAATGTTGCCATACCACTAGCTTGAATAAAACGACGTCTACTGATACTCATGGTGACTCTCCTCAGCGGCTTTGGAAGTAACGTGATGCTGCCAGCGCTATCAGCATGGTTTTGCCCACCTGAATAGCCGTTGCAACCGACAACCTTAAATCTGCCGGTTGCTCACCGATTGCAAATTCAATCACCTGTTCCTGCTCGGGTTTTGGCAAAGTTTGTCGTAGAAAATTAGTTTCTAATGCACTCAAAACCTCATTGGGCGTTCGGCCGCCATTGATCAATGCAGAAACCTGATTATTGTTGAGCTGACTGATCAACACATTGGCACTGTTCCAGCGCGTAATCATGGCATTGGTGTTCGCCCAAAAACCGGACTGGTCCGGAAAACCATTGGGTGCCGGCCAGGTAAATGGAGCCTGTCCCAGTGTGCTTGTCTGGGTCAGCAGAAAACGGAAAATGTTTTCATCAGGCCCTAACCTCAATGCACGCAGTAATGAAGAAAAATAATCAACAGGGCGTTTTAGCTTGGCACTGGCCTGTTCAGCAAATACTGAGGAAAACAGCAATGTCCGCATGACCTCAGTGATATCACCATCTGTTGCCATAAATGTATCCGCGATTTCATCCACCAGTTCTTCGGGAGGGTTTTCCGAGACAAACCGAATCGCCAGTTTGCGACTGATAAATCTGGCTGTCGATGGATGTGCAGCCAGCAAATCCAATACAGTATTGCCATCTTGTTCACCGCCGCCTGCTGGAATAACATTATCCAGCACAACTTTTTCTCTGAAATCATGGCTAAATGGTAAAAACCGAAATTGATAGTCGTTGCGCGGATCGAAAGTCCAGCCGGTGAAACTGCGTGCAACTTCCAATACATCTTGTTCAGTAAAGCCTCCATCCACACCTAAGGTATGCAGTTCCATCAACTCCCGCGCATAATTTTCATTTGGACCGGAACGGGTATTATTAAAATTATCCAGGTAATACAGCATTGCATTACTGCGGGCACTGGCGTGCAGCAAATCACGGAATTTGCCTAATGCGTGCGGTCGAATGACTTCACGATCATCGATTGTTTTAAAAAAACGAATAGGCCCATCCTGGATACTGACGCTGAAATGATCACTCCAAAACTCGACCACCCGCTCATACAATTGCCGCTGGCTGAAGGCCTGTCTTGCCAATGTTGCCACCTGCAGTTGAATGGCAGCCTCGGCCTGGCCGATATCCCCAGTTCGGGCAGCATTAATCAATTCCGTAGCACTTGCATTTAGTGTGGCCAGATTAACGATAATTGTATTTTCAACTTCACTCGCATCAAGCAACTGATAGTTCAATTGCTGTTCTATATAGCGTCGAAAACCCAGATAGTTTGCCAGTGCCAAATCTTCATCGCGCACCCCAAAACTGATCCGATTCAATAAATGCACTAACTGATCATCTGGAATGGGGCTAAGCTGCGAGTCCACAGCAGTTGGCACAGTGTCCTCATTGGCCAGCAGTTGGCCGCTTGCTGCAACAGCAGACATCATTAACATGGATTGAGATAACAGTTGCCGGCGTGATGTCGATGGCATGAAGTACTCCTGTCTCAGCCGGTGAGACCGGCATGAGTATGCTTTGGGTCTACTCAGATAACGCGGTGGTTAGCATAAAGTTGACAAGCATGAGTCTTTAATTATTTATGCACTGGATGATCCGGGTCATGCGCACAGCTACTACTCTAATCTGCACACCTTGGGGAACAGCTAAAGCAAGCTGGCCTGTTGTTTAGATGTTGAGTTGACGCAACTGGAATTTCCATTACCGGGTAATCCGGTTTGCGAGTTGCAGTGTTGTTTATCAGACCTAATGATTTTGCAGCAAATACATCCACTAAACCGCTGATTTAATCAAAGATAGCCAAGTACAATAGTCCAGCTCAATCTCCGCCTGAAATATCTCGACTTTCGCCCTCAATCACATTCCCGGAACCAGGTTTGGAAGTAGCCGCAGGCTGCTGGCCGTCGCGCAACTTACGGCGTAGCCACCAGATGCGCGTGCCAATGAAAAGCGCTACTGCGCTGGCTACACCCAAGGCTAGAATTAACATCACCAAACCCAGGAAAAAGCTCGCAATCAGTGCCAGCACACCTGCACCAGTAGCTAACCAGCGCTTCCACCGGCTGGGCCGGTGTTGCAGGCGCTGGGTAATCAATACTATCTGTTCGGGTATTCGCGGCATCCTAATCCTCGATTTAACTCACTTGGAAGCTAAGTGTACCTGTTGTTGAAGTTACATGGATTGTGCCACCCGTCATGACCTCACCGGCCAGTATCTTCTCGGCAAGTGGATTTTCCAGTTGCGTTTGGATAGCCCTCTTCAACGGCCTGGCACCATATACAGGGTCAAAACCGGCATTACCCAGAAAATCCAGAGCTTCATTGGAAACTTCTAAAGTGATATCCCGTTCAGATAAACGTTTACACAAGCTTTGAATCTGGATTCTGGCAATCTCCCTGATCTGGCCACGATCAAGTGGGTGAAACACAACCATATCGTCTACCCGGTTAATAAACTCAGGCCGGAAGTGGTTGCTGACTACTTCCATCACTGCTTGTTTGATAGTTTGATAACCTTGCTCTCGATGCTCCTGAATTTTATCTGAGCCCAAGTTACTGGTCATCACAACCACAGCATTACGGAAGTCCACCGTCCGCCCCTGCCCATCTGTTAAGCGACCATCATCCAATACCTGTAATAAAATGTTGAATACATCCGGGTGTGCTTTTTCAACCTCATCCAACAAAATCACACTATAAGGGCGACGGCGCACAGCCTCGGTCAAATAACCGCCTTGTTCATAACCCACATAACCTGGTGGTGCACCAATCAAACGCGCGACCGAGTGTTTTTCCATAAACTCGGACATATCCAGGCGCACCATGGCATCTACTGTATCGAACAGGAATACCGCCAGAGCTTTGCAGAGTTCAGTTTTACCGACACCCGTTGGTCCTAAAAATAGAAATGAACCATTCGGCCTGTTTGGGTCAGACAAGCCGGCACGACTGCGACGAATAGCATCGGATACCGATTTGATTGCCTCATCCTGACCAACCACGCGCTGGTGTAACCCATCTTCCATACGCAACAACTTTTCCCGCTCGCCTTCCAGCATTTTTGAAACGGGAATCCCGGTCCAACGGGCAACCACGTCAGCAATCTCTTCTTCAGTTACTTCGTTTCGCAGCAACTGAAAATCATACTGTTCTGCGCCTTCGGCATCTTTTAGCTGCTTTTCCAGTTCCGGTATTTTTCCGTAAGCCAGCTCAGACATACGGCTTAAATCCTGAGCTCTACGCGCATTATCCAGTTCTGCGCGGGCTCGCTCCAGAGCTTCTTTCAAATGCGTGGTGCCTTGTACCGCTGCTTTTTCTGCGGTCCAGATTTCTTCCAAATCAGCAAAGTCCTTCTCCAGTTTATCCAATTCGGATTGCAAATCATTAAAGCGTTTTATGGATGCGTCATCGGTTTCTTTTTTCAATACTTCACGCTGCATCTTCAATTGAATAACACGCCGTTCCAAACGATCAAGAGCTTCTGGTTTGGAATCAATTTCCATTCGAATCCGGGAAGCTGCCTCATCCATCAAATCAATGGCTTTATCCGGCAATTGCCGGTCACTGATATACCGATGTGATAAGGTCGCCGCCGCTACCAGTGCCGGGTCGGTAATTTCGACCCCATGGTGAACTTCATAACGTTCCTTCAAGCCACGCAGTATCGCAATCGTGTCCTCAACACTCGGCTCTCCGATATACACTTTCTGAAAGCGCCGTTCCAATGCAGCATCTTTTTCGATGTATTGTCGGTATTCATCCAAGGTTGTTGCACCAATACAATGCAGCTCTCCACGAGATAATGCCGGTTTTAACATATTCCCGGCATCCATTGCTCCATCCGCTTTACCAGCTCCAACCACGGTGTGTAATTCATCAATGAATAAAATAACCTGGCCTTCCTGTTTATTCAGCTCGTTCAAAACCGCTTTTAAGCGCTCTTCGAACTCACCCCGGAACTTAGCACCGGCTATCAGGGCGCCCATATCCAATGACAATACACGCTTACCACGCAATCCCTCAGGGACTTCTCCATTAATGATTCGCTGTGCCAAACCCTCTACTATCGCAGTCTTGCCAACGCCCGGCTCACCAATCAATACTGGATTATTTTTGGTGCGTCGTTGCAATACCTGGATCGCCCTGCGGATTTCTTCATCTCTACCAATCACCGGGTCGAGCTTGGCGCTTTCTGCGCGTGCAGTTAGATCAATGGTGTATTTATCCAATGCCTGTCGCTGCTCCTCAGCATTAGGATCAGAGACACTTTCCCCGCCGCGGGCATTATCAATAGCTTGTTCCATCGCCTGACGATTAACACCATTTTGCTGCAGTAGCTTTGCCGGCTCACCCTTCGCTTCCAGAATCGCGAGCAAGAAAAGTTCGCTGGCAATATATTGATCACCGCGTTTTTGAGCAATCTTGTCAGTGATGTTCAATAACTTGGCAGTTTCATTGGAGATGTTAATATCACCACCACTTCCACTAACCTGACTCAAGCGTTCAAGTTGTTGGCCAAGTGCAGAACGCAGCCCGGCAATATTCACGCCTGCTGCCTGTAATAACGGCCGGATACCACTACCTTCCTGATCCAGCATTGCCGCTAGCACATGCAGCGGTTCGATCATCGCATGATCACGCCCCAACGCTAACGATTGTGCATCGGCCAGCGCCAGCTGAAACTTGCTGGTTAATTTGTCCATTCGCATGTTGTTACCTCACAAAACATGTATGCCACATTGAGTAGCTGATGAAGTATATTTCGGGGCATTAGCAGGTCGCATCAAGGACGATTCTGCTGATAGGCAAACAGAATATCAATTCTTAATTGATGAGCATCTATTCTTCAGTAATACAAAACGGCTTTGCGTACTAAAAATCAGGTGGGTAAATACTCACAACCTAAATAAGAAACATTCAACCTGTGAGCAAGAATTTAAATCATGCCGAGCTCAAACGCCTTTAAGACTGCTCGGGTCCGATCTCTGACGCCCATTTTTGAGAGGATATTGGACACGTGGTTTTTGACCGTCCCTTCCGCGACATCCAATGAGTTAGCGATTTCCTTATTGGAAAAACCACTGGCCATCAACCGCAAAATCTCTGTTTCGCGGGTAGTCAATGGATCAGGCTGCTCGAGACTGGAAAAACCGGTTTCCATACCTTTAAGCCCTTTGAGTAAGCGTTCGGTGACCGCCGGTTTAACAATGGAACCACCGCTGGCAACTGCTTGAATGCCACTCACCAGTACTTCCAGTGAAACATCTTTGAGCAGATAGCCTTTAGCCCCGGCCTTGAGGCCACCGAGTACCAATTCATCATCATCGAAAGTCGTCAGAATAATCGTTGGTGGGAAATAATCAGCATCGTTAAGCTGACGCAGCACATCCAAACCAGACATGCCGGGCATACGCATATCCAACAGCACCACATCAGGTCTAATATCAGGGATCATTTTCAGCCCTTCAGCACCATCCCGGGCTTCGGCAACCACTTCGATATTTTCAGCTAGCTCCAATAGACTACGCACCCCTTGACGCACAAGGTTTTGATCATCTATCAGCATTACCTGAATGGCTTTACCGTCGATTTCCTCAGTCATTCCATGTGCTCCCTATGGTTATTCCGTTGGTAGATGAGCGTGCAAGATAAAACCCCGCCCAATCGCGGTGTCCATATCCAATCCACCACCGAGTTGTCGCAACCGCTCACGCATTCCGCTCAGACCATTTCCAATACGAGGTTGATCCATACCTTGGCCATCGTCTTTGGCAGTCAAGTGCAATTCACCACCTTTAATCCCCACCTCTAGCCACAAGTTCTTAGCCTGAGCATGACGTACTGCGTTAGTAATCACTTCCTGCGCACAACGTAATAATACCTGTGCTCGCTGCGGGTCAGTAACACTAAATCCCGCTGGGATTTCCAAATGTATTTTAGGTTGCGGAACACCTTCTACCAACTTTTGTAGTGCATTGGCCAGGTTGACCGCGTCATTACTGCGCATCTCACTAACCACCTCACGGACATCTGATAACAGCAATCTGGCTACCGAGCGAGCCTGATGAACATGCTCCAGCGCTTTACCTTCAATCAAATGCGTTGCAACTTCCAGATTCAGCGTCAAAGCGGTCAGATGATGCCCTACCAGATCATGTAATTCCCTGGCGATGCGCACCCGTTCCGCGATACGTGTATTCTCGGTCAGCAGGCTTTGGGTAGCACGTAGTTCTGAATTAACCCGGCGCAGTTCGTCCCGAGCTTCGGATAATTGCTGGGTGGCCATCGACGCAATGTAGGCAAAAAAGCCCAGCCCCATAAAGGTTGAACCAAGAACAATTGCAGCAAGCGCAGTAATTTCCGGGTTACGCAACACCAGTAAAGTGACCAATGCACTCTGCATAGCCATCCAGGTAATACCCAAACGTGGCTGGGTGACCCAAGGCAACAGACTGGCCACAACCATCAATAAAATACCGCCGACGCCACCCATGGTAAACCAGGTGCAGGCAAGTGCGGCTATCGTCATCAACCCCAGATACACCCACCAGGGTTGCCGTGGTGAAATCGGCCAATGCCAGGTCATCTGCAAATACAACGCTCCGAACAGCAATTCGGCTGCCCACCAGCCAAGATAGCTGGCCCGAGGCATAGGCTCATCGACCAGCCCGGGCACCAATAATAGTGCCAGCACTGATGTTAACCAAACTACCAGGCCGGAATACTTCAACAAATCTGAAGCAAAATATACGCGTAACTTGTTCACAAACCTCTTTTCATACAAACTTTCACAAGCTATTTTACCGCTATCTGTGAATTGCCGTATGTCCCTGAAGTCACACACCGTTTTTCAGCCGAAAATACCCGGCTGGCAAGCATTCAAAACCGAATTGGAAAACCTGTTGCGAAACTATGCTTTGCACATCATAAAAGTTGATGACAACAGGGTAATCCCCGGCAGCTTTTGGGGTGATAGCGAAGCAGGTTTGCAGGCGGATAGATTGTATTTGCGAGGCGACACACCCTTACATTCCGCCCTGCACGAAGCAGCTCATTACATTTGCATGACTGCAGATCGACGTGGCCAGTTGAATACCAACGCGGGCGGAGATTACGACGAAGAGAATGCTGTTTGTTATCTGCAGGCGATCATGGCCGATACGATTTTGGGCTATGGCAAGCAGCAGCTGTTTGCTGACATGGATGAATGGGGTTATAGCTTTCGACTAGGCTCTGCGCAAACGTGGTTTGAACAGGATGCGGCTGATGCCTGGACATGGTTATTGCAACACCGCATTATCAATCAGCAGCAACAATTGACAGGTAAATTACGGCAATAATAAGTCAGGCCATTGATGCTGGAGTAACTGCAATATCAAAACAGCATAAACTGCTGCGAGCATGTCATCCAGCATTACTCCCCAGCCACCATGAATATGCTGGTCAGCAGACTTCACTGGCCAAGGCTTCACAATATCAAAAAACCTAAATAGAAAAAATGCTGCCAACCAGCCCGCCCAACTGACCGGCACTGCCAGCAAAACCAGCCATTGACCTACAAATTCATCCCAAACCAGACAAGGGTGATCTGCTATGCCCAATTGTTTGCCCGATCTGTCGCATGCCCAAATACCAACAATGACTGCGATTGTCATCATCGATACGATCAACCCTATGCTGTCGGGTAAATACTTCACGTAGAGATAAGCCGGCAACATTGCTGCCAAACTGCCAACAGTACCAGGAGCCACGGAACTCAGCCCACTACCAAAGCCGGTGGCTATTAGCCCTGCAAGCGAGCTTGCCGCAACCTGCCTCGGCGTTATCTTGTCAGTATCAATACTCATTGAAAATGATTCCAACCTTTAGAAGCCGGCAGCTGCACATTACCCAGCGGATCAGTGCAGGTAATACCTTCCCCAGCCGTTACTTCTCCTATTTTGGTGAGTTGTACAGCTGTACTTGAATTGATTTCATTCAATTCATCTAGATTCTGTTGTGCGACCGTAAAACACAGCTCATAATCATCACCACCGGATAACGGCCACTGGTAATCAAAGTCCGACCGAGATCGCAAAGTATTGCTGACAGGTAACGCTGAAATATCAAGTCTGCCACCACATCCGGAGGCTATCAGCATATGTTCCAGGTCCGCTAATAAACCATCTGAAATATCGATCATGCTGTTTGCTACTCCCCTTAATGCCTGTCCAAGCTCCACTCTTGGTTGTGGCCGTAACAAGCGCATCAATATGTCGCTGGGAACCGGTTGCTGCGCCATTAAGAGTTGCAATGCGGCACTGGCATCACCCAACTTCCCACTCACCATAATTGCATCGCCAGGCATTGCTCCATTGCGCTTAATAGCAGTACCAACCGGCACCAGCCCCAGTGCTGTTACAGTGATACTCAATGGGCCACTGGTCAAGTCACCACCTATCAACATCACCCGATACTGACTGGAAAGCTCAGCAAAACCACCGGCAAATCTATCCAGCCAAACCTCAGGATCAATGCCTCTATCTGGCAGGCTGATGCTCAAACTAACCCAACGAGGGACAGCTCCCATGGCAGCCAGATCACTTAGATTTACAGCTAGAGATTTATAACCTATGGCTTCCGGGTCGGTATCAGAAAAGAAATGGATATCGGCATTGAGTGTATCGGTAGTCACGACCAATTGCTGACCAGTGGGCACTGAGACAACAGCCGCATCATCACCGGGACCAATATCCACAGCACCGATATCAACTTCGGGAATTTGCAGTAAAAGTCGCTTAATCAGGGCAAACTCGTCAGACATCTCTACCCTATCGATTGGCTTGCGTTGTTAGGAAATCCCTGAATATTCTCAACTTAATTCAAAGGCTGTTTGGCCTGCTCAGAAGCCAACTGCTCAAACTTCCTTACCTTGTGAGCAAATGGATCTAATACTGCATTGACGAATGTATGTGCCTGTTCGGCACCAAAACGCTTGGCCAAATCCACAGCTTCGTTCAATACAACTTTGAAAGGAATTTCCTGATGCTGAGTTAATTCAACCCAGCCGATTTGAAGAACACTTTTCTCCATCGGATCAAGTTGCTCCCAATCAATCTTCAGGTATGGTTTTAATTGCTCGGCTATCTCAACTTCGTGTTGTGAGGATTGCAACACCAGGCGACAAAAATGTGCCTCATCCACGCTGCTAAAATCCTGAGTTTCGAGAAACTGCTCAACCACCCGTTGCGCTGAATCCGGATTGATTTTCAATTGATACAACGCCTGCACAGCTCGCTGGCGGGCAATGTATTGTGGTCGGTGAGGGTTGGATATGCGTGCCAAAACTATTTATTCCTGACCAGCTTGCTGGACACTGTGCTGCAGTGCAACCATTTCTAATGCTGCCATACCCACCTCAAAACCCTTGTTGTCTTGATTCGGATCGGCACGCTGATAAGCCTGATCAGCGTTATCAGTGGTTAATACACCAAAAATAACCGGCACACCAGTACTTAAAGAGACTTCGATCAAACCATGCGCACATGCTGAACTGATATATTCAAAATGCGGCGTACCGCCGCGAATAACTGCACCCAGCGCAATCACCGCTTGATATTTACCTGATTGTGCAACCTGTTGACATGCCAGTGGCAACTCAAATGCACCTGGTATACGGAAACAGTCTATCGATTCTGAAACCACACCATGAGTTAATAACGCGGCTTTGGCTCCAGCAATTAACTGATTAACTACTGGTTCATTAAATTTAGTGGCCACCAAGGCATAACGACCAGCTATCTGGCTTAAATCAGGATTAAATGTGTGCATACTGGCTTGCTGTCAACTTGATAATGATGGGTCCAGATTACGGCGCAAGGCTATAAACACCGGCAAACCCTCTGAATTCAACATTGGTATTAAATTGGTAGCGCATCCGGGCCTGTTAAATATCATCCGGTTCGTAATAGCCGGTGACTTCCAGACCAAAACCAGCCAGCCCATGAAAACGTTTCGGAGCACTGAGCACTTCCATTTTTCTAATGCCTAAATCAGCAATTATTTGTGCACCAATACCGTAGGTCCGCAATTCGCTGGCTACCGCATTATCACCCTGTTCATCAACGGGCTCCGGTCGTTGCTCCAGCTTCGCCAAACGCTGCGCATCTGTCTCCTGCTGCCCCAACACCAATACCAGTCCTGAACCTTTGCGTTGGATGGTTTGCATGGCCACTGCTAATGGCAATCCAAAAGCTGTGTCATCTATAGCCAACACATCACTAAGCAGATTTTGCACATGTACCCGCACTAAAAATGGCTGGCTGGCTTGCGGTTGACCTTTCATTAAGGCCCAATGCAGACATTGATGAATCTTGTCTTGATAAACACGCAGCTCAAACTCTCCGTGTTCGGTTACCACCTGCCGTTGGTGCACCATTTCGGTGCTGTGCTCGGTTTCCAGGCGATAGCGA
Organism: Gammaproteobacteria bacterium; assembly: GCA_021772985.1. GTDB lineage: Bacteria > Pseudomonadota > Gammaproteobacteria > Xanthomonadales > Wenzhouxiangellaceae > JAJFKX01. The sequence continues at coordinate 83,328 of JAJFKX010000006.1, read as the reverse complement.
ATCAAATCAGCAATACTGCCAATTTTTAGACCATGTTCGCGGGCGAAGGTCTCCAGTTCCGGGCGGCGAGCCATTGACCCATCTTCATTCAGAATTTCCACCAATACCGCAGCCGGTTCAACACCAGCCAGCAAACCCAAATCTACTGCCGCTTCTGTATGCCCGGCTCTGGTGAGCACACCACCCGGCCTTGCCATCAAAGGGAATATGTGTCCTGGCTGGATGATATCTTCAGCGCTAGCGTTGGGTTTCACCGCAGTACGGATGGTGTGCGCGCGATCATAAGCGGAAATACCTGTAGTGACGCCTTCAGCAGCTTCAATTGAAACTGTGAAGTTGGTCGAAAAACGCGTGATATTCTGATTAACCATCAAGCCGAGGTTCAATTGCCGACACCGTTCACGGGTCAGTGACAGACAAATCAGCCCGCGCCCATAGCGTGCCATAAAATTAACATCTTCCGGCCGCACCATACTGGCAGCCATGATCAAATCACCCTCGTTTTCACGATCCTCATCATCCATGATGACCACCATCTTGCCCTGACGGATATCTTCCAGAATCTCGCTGATACTGTTCAGTTTAAGACCGTCATTGCTTGTGTCCATTTTAAGATCAGCCGTTTTCAGCGCTGTTGCGGGTACTGCGTTCATATTTCTATTTTACCATTATTACAATGGTCAAACTGTGCCAGACGTGCCACATAGCGGGCAATCAAATCCGCTTCCAGATTGACACTCTGACCAATCTCCAACTCGCGAAAGCTGGTGACATCTCTGGTGTGTTGAATCAATTGCACCCGGAAACCATGAGCATCAGTTTCGTTGACCGTCAAACTGATTCCATCTATGGCGATACTGCCTTTGGCAGCAATCAAAGGCAATAATTGCTGTGGACTGTCAAACCATACCACGGTGCTATCTCCAGCATCGATTATTTCGCGTACGTTGCCAATCACATCCACATGTCCAGTGACCAGATGCCCGTCCAGGCGGTCTGCCAACAACATAGCGGTCTCTAAATTCAACCATTCACCTTTGTTCAACTTCCCCAATGTAGTGCAAGACAAAGTTTCAGCAGACAGGTCGGCACTGAATCCATTGTCATCCGGCTTGAGAACAGTTAAGCAGACACCATTCACAGCAACACTATCTCCCTCCATTACCTGTAGTGGAGCGTCAGCATATTTCAATATTAATTTGGCGCTGGTTGTTTGTGGCTGGCACATTACAACCTGACCTTGTGAACGAATTAAGCCCGTAAACATCTGATCAAGGTTCCTTTAACACATAGCGCAATCTGCGATCTTGGCCAAATTGACGTAATTCTGGAGTGCCCAACCGCTGGACATCAGTGATGGTCTTCAAACCTGGCAATTTCAACATCGGCAGCCCCTGATCGCCCAGCAAACAGTCTGCCTGATATATCAACAATTCATCCACGTAGCCAGCTGCCAGTAAATTACCGGCCAAAGCCGGCCCGCATTCTACATGTACTTCATTTGCCGGATAGCCAGCCAACTCAGCCATCACAGCGGATAAGTTCAAACCAGCTTTATCAGCCGTCACCAGGCAGGTACTGATCCCTGTCTGTTGCAAGGCCTGTTTGCCTGGACTGTCGATACAACCCATGACCAGTGCTGTATCAGAATCAGCAAAAATTTTTGCTGCAGGATCAACTGTAAAACTGCTACTGAGAACAACCCGCAACGGCTGCCGGGCAGAATCTGCCGGCGATCTCACATTCAACTGAGGATTGTCCCAATTCACTGTTCCGCTGCCAGTCAAAATAACCGATGCGCGGGCGCGCCAAAATTGTACATCTGCACGCGCTGCTTTACCGGTAATCCAGTTACTGGAACCGTCATTTGCAGCTATCCGGCCATCCAGGCTGATTGCCAGCTTCAAGCGAACCCATGGTTTACCCCGCTGGTGACGCGAAATAAAACCCACGTTCAATTCGGATGCAGGTTGTTCCAGTAATCCATAATCGACTTTAATTCCGGCATCTACCAGCGCCTGATGCCCCTGACCAGACACGCGCGGATCAGGATCACGCATCGCATAGGTAACCCGACTTACCCCTGCCTCAATTAGTGCTGTTGTACATGGACCGGTCCGGCCACTATGACAACAAGGCTCCAGTGTGACATAAGCATGGCTGCTCCTGGCCCGTAGTCCAGCCTGTTGTAATGCCATAACTTCTGCATGTGCGCCGCCGACGGTTTGGTGCCAACCACGGCCAATCACCTGGTTTTCATTCACCAGCACACAACCTACACGAGGATTAGGGTCTGTACTACATAGCCCCCGCCGCGCTGCCTGCAGCGCTTCAGTCATATGTTTTAGATCGGCCCCGGTAAAAGACATGCTGAATGTTTGCGATGCTAGCTGCGACGACTGGCGCTTAATAGTGAAATTTGCTGGAAGTCCAAGGCACCGTGATCTTCATTTTCCAGTTTTTCTATTTCATCACGAAAAGCCTGAATATCGTCAAAATCAAGATACACCGAAGCAAATCGCAGATAAGCGACTTCATCCAGCTTGGCCAGTGTATGCATGACGCATTCACCGATCCTTTTGCTGGTAATTTCCACTTCATCCAGGGTCCGCAGGTGTTGCATCAGCCCGCGGATGGCGCTCTCCACATCAGCAGTGGCTACTGGTCTTTTTTCCAGTGCGGTAAGTAAACCACGCTTGATCTTTTCCTCATTAAACGGCTCACGGGCACCGTTGCTTTTTACCACATTCGGCGCCTTCAATTCCGGTACTTCGAAAGTGTTAAAACGCGCATTGCAATCACTACACTCCCGACGACGCCGAATTTGCAAGCCGTCAGTGGTAATCCGAGAGTCCACTACCCTGGTATCCTGGTGATGACAGAAAGGACAGTACATCGGTTTCTTTAAGCTGCCTGATATACCGGGTAACGTCGGCACAACCCCTGTGCTGTGCGGCGAACCTCTGCCAGAACATTTTCATCTTCCGAGCTGTCCAGCACATCGCAGATCAAATCTCCAAGCAAGGCGCAATCGGCCGCATTGAAGCCACGTGTGGTACAGGCCGGTGTACCAATCCGTAAACCACTGGTAACAAATGGAGAACGCGGTTCCCCAGGCACGGTATTTTTATTCACAGTGATATGCGCCATGCCAAGTGCAGCTTCAGCATCTTTGCCAGTCAATTCACGGCCGATCAGATCCAACAGGAATAAATGATTATCGGTTCCGCCGGATACCACTTTGTATCCCCGCTGGATAATGGCCTCGCTCATAGCCTGGGCATTAACAATAACTTGTTGCTGGTAATCCTTAAATTCTGGTTGCAGCGCTTCCAGAAACGAAACTGCCTTGGCTGCAATCACGTGCATCAAGGGGCCGCCCTGACAACCCGGGAATACCAATGAATTCAGTTTTTTATACAGCGTTTCATCTTGTTCAGCAGTCAGGATAATCCCACCGCGAGGGCCACGCAAAGTCTTGTGTGTGGTGGATGTAACAACATGCGCATGGGGCACAGGGTTGGGGTAATGCCCGGTGGCAATCAGCCCGGCCACATGTGCCATATCAACGACCAGATAAGCACCAACACTATCTGCGATCTGCCTCATTCTTGCCCAATCCACTATTCTTGAGTAGGCCGAAAAGCCACCAATCAGCATTTTGGGGTGGTGCTCATCAGCCAGTGCTTGCATTTGATCATAATCGATCAAACCGTTTTCCTGGTCTACGCCATAATGCACTGCCTTGAACAGTTTCCCGGAAAAATTCACGGGTGAGCCATGAGTCAGGTGCCCACCGGCACTTAAGTCCATGCCTAAAATGGTATCCCCTGGTTTAAGCAACGCCAGAAAAGTTGCCTGATTCGCTTGCGAGCCCGAATGTGGCTGAACATTAGCATAACTGGCGCCGAACAGTTGTTTTACCCGTTCCCGGGCCAGCTCCTCGACATCATCAACATACTCGCAACCGCCGTAGTAACGACGGCCCGGATAACCTTCTGCATACTTGTTGGTCAACAAAGAACCCTGTGCTTCCAAAACCCTGGGGCTGGCATAATTTTCCGATGCAATTAATTCAATGTGATCTTCCTGCCGCTGGTTCTCGGCAGCTATTGCAGCGGCCAGTTTGTCATCAAAACCGGCAATGGTTAAATCTGGAGTAAACATGTTCTATCGTCACCAACTGTTACTTAATAGAAAGCCGTATAGTTTAACATTATCCGGGATGCACAAAGCACTGGTTTGTACCGACGGTTAACTGCATAATGCGGCCTTTCCAGCGGACTTCATACCCATGAGTCAATATGTTTACTCGATGCTGCGGGTCAGCAAAGTTGTGCCACCCAAGCGCACTATCATTAAAGACATTTCATTATCATTTTTTCCTGGAGCAAAAATTGGCTTGCTGGGTCTGAATGGAGCCGGCAAATCGACCGTGTTGCGGATTATGGCCGGCGTGGACCAGGAATACGATGGCGAAGCACGACCACAGCCTGGTATCAAGATTGGTTATTTACCTCAGGAACCAGTCCTTGATAACGACCTATCCGTACGCGATGTGGTCGAGCAGGCGGTTGCTGAAATGAAGCAGTTATTGCAACGTTTCGATGAGGTCAGTATACGCTTTGGGGAAGAATTGACCGATCAGCAAATGACTGACTTGCTGGCTGAACAAGCTGAATTGCAAGACAAAATTGAAACAGGTGGCGGCTGGGAAATTGACCGCAAGCTTGATGTCGCCGCTGATGCCTTACGCCTGCCTGCTTGGGACGCCGCAATTAAACACCTTTCCGGTGGAGAACGCCGACGGGTCGCATTATGCCAGCTGCTATTGACCGAGCCCGATATGCTGCTGCTGGACGAACCCACCAACCATCTGGATGCCGAGTCGGTTGCCTGGCTGGAACGCTTTTTACATGATTTTGATGGCACTGTTGTTGCGGTGACCCATGATCGTTACTTCCTGGATAATGTAGCCGGCTGGATTCTGGAACTTGATCGTGGCCACGGCATTCCCTGGGAAGGTAATTATTCATCCTGGCTGGAACAAAAAGATCAGCGCCTTGCGATGGAGGAAAAACAGGAACGCGCTCGCCAGAAATCCATCCAGGCAGAGCTGGAATGGGTGCGCAGTAATGCCAAAGGACAACAGACAAAAAGTAAAGCACGTTTAGCACGCTTTGCGGAATTGAGTACCCAGGAATATCAGCGGCGCAACGAGACCAGGCAGCTGTATATCCCACCCGGGCCACGCCTGGGTGATGATGTCATCGAGTGCAATCAGATACGCAAAGCTTTCGATGACAAATTATTAATTGAAGATTTAAGTTTTAAACTACCCGCTGGTGGCATCGTTGGCATTATTGGTGCAAACGGGGCGGGTAAAAGCACGCTGTTCCGCATGCTGACAGGTACTGAACAACCGGACGCTGGTGAATTAAAAATCGGCAGTACGGTAGAACTGGCTTATGTCGATCAAAGCCGTGAATCACTGGATGACGGCAAAACCGTGTGGGAAGAAATCAGTAATAACCAGGACCTTATGCAGATTGGCAATTACCAAACCCAATCACGTAGCTATGTAAGCCGGTTTAATTTTCGCGGTGCCGATCAGCAAAAACGCATCGGTGATTTATCCGGTGGTGAGCGCAACCGGGTGCATCTGGCCAAATTACTGAAAACCGGTGGAAATGTTTTGTTACTCGATGAACCGACCAACGACCTTGATGTTGAAACCTTGCGCGCACTGGAAGAAGCATTGTTGGTCTTTCCGGGCTGTGCAATGGTTATCTCACATGATCGTTGGTTTCTGGACCGCATTGCCACCCATGTATTGGCGTTTGAGGGAAACAGCCAGGTTGTCTGGTTCGCCGGCAACTTCAGCGAATATGAGGCTGACCGCAAAAAACGACTGGGCGATGATGCCATCAAACCGACCAGAATCAAGTATAAGAAACTGGCAGGTTAAATACTGAACGGTTGCACGGGCGGCTTAAGCGCCGCCTGATTAAGCCTAAATGCTCTTGGCTGCCAACCCCAGGCTGCTGTAGCCACTTTATTATTTACACCCATGTCCAGTTGTTGGCGGGCAAACATATTGCTGTTAACACCTGGGTACTTGCCGGTCAGCTTGACCACGAAAAGCAACCACTTCAAAGCAAACAACGGCAGCTTCAATAACTTGCCATGCTTTAATTCAACACAGACGGCTTCAACTATCTGCTGGTAACTTAATTTTGTACCACCACCTATATACCAGCACCCTGTATGCGGCTGCATGAGCAGTTGCAAGCATGCAATGGCAAGATCATCTGCATGTACGGGCTGGCGCAGCCCATTAGCCTTGCGATGAGTTGGTATACGATTAAACCTGATCGCTAATTGAGCCAGCAAACAGATATTTCGATCCAAACCTGCACCATATACCATGGTCGGTCTCAACACTGCACAGGGAACCTGTTGATAATCTGCCAGAGACATCAGCTGTTGCTCCAGTTCAGCAATGCCATTGATCAAGGCAGATTCGTGCGCATCACTTGACTGTCGCTTAAAACGGATACTGCTGGTGCTGATCACCACCAGTGCTTTCAAACCTGGATACCGCTGAATCAGATCAATTGCCATGGCCATCGGCCCAGCAGAAACCATCGCCTCAATCGCGGGCTTAAGCTGGGTTAGCGTTTGTTCTTCAGTTCCCCAAATTAAATTCTCATGCGCTGCTATCCAAACAGGCTTTATTTGCCTGGATATGGCGATCACCTGATGCCCATCATGTAGCAACCTCGGGATCAAAAAATAACCGATTTGGGAGCTTGCTCCGGTAACCAGAACTCTCATTGCTCAGCTGATCCTCGCATCAGCATAGCCGGCAATGTCAGTACAAAATGTATTAACGCCAGCAGCGGTATGATTGTCCAACTGAGTGGCGATTTTGGATGGTGCTTGCGCAAATACCTCAGCAAACTTATGTGCTTAGAATAGCTAACACGTATCGGCTGCTGGTGGCTTGAATGCCCACCCAGGTGTGTCACTTTGGCACTCGGTTGAAGCCATACACCCCAGCCATTTTGCTGCATTCTTAACATCAGATCTAAATCCTCGAAATGCAGGAAAAAACCATCGTCCATACCCTTAACCAGATCCCATGCAGAGCGCCGAACCAGCATACAGGCGCCACTGGTGGCCGGTAGTTTTAATGGTGTGTCCGGCATTGTTGTTGTGCGCAAATCCAATGCGGCAGGCCGCCCTGCATAAGCTTGTAAAATTCGCCATGGGGTGGGCAAATGGCGTCGGCTACCACTTTGCTCCAAACCCTGCTGGTCGAAAACCAATGGCGAGCACAGCCCTGCCTGAGGTTGCAACTGCATGACATCAATCAGTTGCTGTAAGTCACCGGCAGACATCTCACAATCGGGGTTTAAGATCAGAACTAATTCCGTCGTGGTGGATTTCACACCTTGATTACAGGCAAAAGCAAAACCCTGATTTTCAACATTCATAATGCATTGGCAGTGTTGTATATCAGCCAATTCAGCTACAGAATTATCGCTTGAACCATTATCAACCACGACTATTTTTTGTACCGGCAAACCGATCAGTGATCGGATCAATGCTACCAATAGCTCACCGGCATTGTAATTCACAATGACTACACTGACCTTCGATTGCGAACCCATGACCTTAAATCAACCTGATAAGGTTAATTTTTGCTTTCCAGTTTTGCCTTCAAGTTTCGAATCCTTTGATCCCGCTCTATCAAATCGTGGCCAGCTTGGATATTCTTCCTGATCTGCTCGTTGTAATGCTCATATACACTTTCATCTTTATCACCGAACAAACATAAACCTGGGATATTATCAGGTAAACAAGCTTCGTCTTGAGCACATAGCGCGATGTTATACAGCGCTGGATATTGAAGATTTTCGCCGGTCTTTATACCTTCATCAGCATGCACTTGAAAAACCCCACCGGGGTGCTGGTCTTTTGCTTCTGATTCCGCCCAGATGACCGACTGAAATAACAACTTCTGTCCATAAACACGCACACAGCCGAAATGCTGTTTAAGCAACGCAATAAACTCTTCACGGTATAATTCTTTGACATGATGCGGGTTAGCGTAACCACGTGCGTCGGAATACCAGCGTTTGTCTGGTGAAGAAATGATCGCAAAACCCTGGGGGTTCAGCACCCTGCGAATTTCCTGTAGCATGGCTTGTTGTTCAGCCAAGTGTTCGATGGTTTCGAATGACACAATTGCATCAAAAGCCGCATCTGAAAACGGCATATCCGTAACACTGGCATGATGAAAACCTTTGCCATAACGCTGCCCGGCATGTTTGACACTCGCCGCATCAATGTCTACACCTACAGCACTGGCAGCAAATGAACGTAATACGGCTGTACCATAACCCTCGCCACATGCAGCATCACATACATTCAGACCTTTGACCAATTCTCCTGCAAAGGCATAACGGTGCATATGCTCGTACCAAATTTCACGCACACATTCTGGTGTAAAACGTTCTCCGGTAAATTCTAAAACACTGTCAGACATGATCTATCACTATCGCTTAATAATTGCCGGTAAATTTCACCGATTTTCTTTCTTTTTGCCTGCAACGGATCTGTAGCAATAAACCTGGTAACGTCATCCAGATAATTCGGATACCTTGCCAGCACTTTGTCCAAAGCTGTTTGATTGGGTTGCAAATCAAAATCCTGGAATGATTGATTTCCGATATGTGCTACATAAGCATTATCGCAGAGTATATTGCTAAAACCAGCTGCACGGGCTCGGCAGCTGTAATCGTTCTCTTCGCCATAACCATGGCCGAATTGCTCACTATCCAGCAAACCGATCATATTGATGCAGGCGCGCTTGATTAACATGCAAAAACCTACTGCAGTAGGCATTTCAGGATAAATCGGCTCGCCCGCCAATTCACAAGCCTTGGCCATTAGTTCGAGGTTAGCGGGTAATGGGTTATTCACACACAGCTCAGGAACAGAAGCTATTTCACCATTATTGGTGAGTGGGGTAACAGTGGCAACTTTACCTAGGTTACCCGCCTTTAGTATTTTTTGATGCCAACCGGTGGTTACTAAGGTGTCCTGATTTAATGTGATGACATCACCTTGACAAGCCTGAATACCACGATTAACGGTCGCTACAAAACCAAGGTTTTGCTGGTTATCCAGAATTGTCAACGAAGCAAATCGATTGCTATCCAGTTTTTTAAGAAAATTGCCAACACGCATATCTGGAGAAGCATCATTAATGGCAATAATGGGTAAATCTGCTGCAGTTTCGGACAGTGTGTCAAACAACCCAGTCAAAACTTTATATGCATTGTAGATAGGAATGATGACAGTGGTGTTCAAAAGTTTCTCTCTAACCCTGATCGTTCAAACTGATAATCATCAAGACAATTAACCCAACCACGTTAACCGCCAGATTCATATCCATTCATGTTGTAATCTGACCATCCCTACTTCCTGTGTTTTACCGGATATGCTGATATCAATTACCCGATTATCACATACCCGCATTCCTTCCGGGTCCAAAGCATGTGCACGAATTTCATACTTGCCAGGCAAAATCTGAATATCCCGAAACAGCAATTTGTAAGCATACTCACCATCAGCAAGCTTAACAGGGGCTACCTGATCCTGTTCGCTGGTTACACCATAGACTGCCACCCGATCAATTCTGACAATACTGATACCGACCACCGGTGGCCTGTTGTCAGGCGAAGCTAACACGATTTCAACTGAAAAATCTGTTGCCAGCTGAAACCAGGATTGCTCTTCATCCTCTGCATCCAAACAACGTAATGACTTGATGTGATAACGCCCAGCATCAGCAGCGCTGCTGGGTAAGCTGTTGCGCGGGTTACGTTGTTCCTGGTGCCAGGATTCATATGCCTGGGTAACTTCATGTGAATCACCTTGCATGTTCACTTTGCCATCTTTTATCCACATCGCACTGGCACACAACCGGGTAATCATATACATGCTGTGTGACACCATTAGCAATGTGCCACCATTTTTCAGATAACTATCAATCCAGCGAATGCAGCGCTTCTGGAACGACTCATCTCCAACCGCTAAAACTTCATCGGTAATCAGCAATTCGGGTGACACCGCTGTACATATCGAAAAACCCAGCCTGACCACCATTCCGGATGAATAGTGTCGCACCGGATTATGAATATTCTCACCCAGGCCGGAAAACTCTATGATCGAATTCAAGTGTTTTTTAACTTCAGCACGACTCATACCCAACAATTGAGATTTGATGAATATGTTTTCATAACCGGTCTTGGCATCATCAAAACCAGCACCTAATTCTATTAACATGGCCAATTTACAATTTCGATCAATACGACCGAAACTAGGTTCAATAATCCCTGAAATAATCTTCAATAAAGTAGATTTACCTGCTCCATTAGCACCGATAATCCCAATTGAATGGCCCGCATGTACTTCAAGATCAACACCCGATAACACGCTCTTTTGATTATGCTTGCCTTTACCCATCAATATTTTGAACAGATACAGAAGCTTACTGGCGCTGGTCAGTCTTTGTGGATAATGTTTGCCAATATTATCCAGTTGCAGCAACTTTTTCATCATTAGTCCGTATTACTTTTCAGGCTTTCAGATGATGGTGCGGCAGTGGTGAGTCAGCACTATAAAAAGTGGCTGCTGGGAGCGTATCATTTTGGTTTGAATGAACTTTTTTATATTCATGTTGCTGGCTATGGTTAGCGGTTGCATAGTGAAAATCCAGGCTAAACCACATCAAGAAAATAACGCGATAAGCGTTTGTATAATGCCGTGCCAAACACATACAGTAAAATGCTCAATGCCACAAAAAAATATTCTGCTTTGCCAGGTAGTAACTGACCTTGCAACAAAGCCCCACGCAAATACTCGAGCATAGTTGCCAATGGATTATAATCGACCAGGAAATGTAGATTTTCAGGCAACCGATGTGCCGGCCAAATGATGGGCATTAGAAAAAATGCCAAGGTAAGAAATAACGGTACAATGATTTTTAGATCATCGATAAATACCGCCAGTGAGCTGATAACTAACGCCACTCCATTGGTAAATACCCATAACAATAAAAACACCGGTATAACAACGATTAAGCCTAGCAAATAGATTTTTGCCCCCATCAAGCCCAGCACCAGCAACACAATAAAAAACGTGAGACTATAAATCAAAAATTGCGAAATAGTTCTCGCATAAAGAAAATATTCCGACTTGATGTTCAGTTTTTTAATCAAATTGGATTTTTGTTTAACCAAATTAACGCTTCCGCCTATGGATCGGCTTATCGCCAACCATGGCCATAAACCGATAACAAGAAATTCCGGGTAGTTAACCCCTTCTATTCCGGTATCTCTTGCACCCAGAATGATCGCAAATACAAAAACATACACCAAGGTAAATAATACCGGCTCAAGCACTATCCAGAACCTGGCTAATACAGTTTCTTTGAAATTTTCCTGTAATTCGGAAAATAGCAACTGTTTTAAAGTTGCATTAATCATTGCTAAGGATAGGCGTTTTATTAAGACTTATGACTGTTCCGGTCTATAACTTTCCAAATAGGCGTTCAACACTTCTTGATTTACCGTAACTTCCTGTTTTCTGATTACATCCAGATAACTATCGATAATTCTTGTTCGCTGTGCCTGTCTGGCTTCTTCAATCAACTGGCCTTCAACTTCGGTAAATAACAAAGGCCTGGAAGGGTTTTTTGTCACCAGATAAATGATATGACTGCCAAACTTCGTATCCACTACTTCGCTTAACGGTGAATCGGCAGTCAGTGCAAAAGCAGCTTGTTCAAATTCTGGCACACTTGCGCCTCGGCGAACCCCAGCAATCAAACCTTGGTTATTTTTGTAGGTAGGATCTTCCGTATACTGCTGTGCTGCAGCATCAAAACTGATTTTATCAGATTTGATTTCCTGCAAAACCTGATTGGCCAGTTGATGCGCTTCTTCTGCGCTACGGCTACGGGAGCCGATCAATACATGTTTTACATCCACTGTTTCCGGGCTGTTATATTGATCCTTGTTCAAAATGTAATTTTCATGCGCTATAGCCTGAAAATCAGCACCCGGCTGCGTAGTTATATATTGTTCTATCCATGCTTCAACCATTATCCGCTGGGTAGACTGCGCTATTTTGGCCTTGACCTCCGGGTCTTCATCAAGCTCACTATCCAGAGCACTCTGATAAGAAACCTTATTAACGATCAGGTTATCAATAACTTCAATCATTCGTTGCTTGTTAGCGGAAAACAAACTGCGATCTTTTTCAGGAATCGTCAATAAAAAACTATCAACTTCACTGGTAGAAAGCTGCACGCCATTTTTCTCAATGATGATATCACCAGCGCTGATAGCTACTGACGTGAATAGTGAGATGGTCAGTAAAATATTGAGCTTCATAAATTTCATATTCTTATCCCTAATAACAATTGAGCGTGGCAGAACCACGCTCAATTTAAACTTTTTGATAGCAGCTAAAACTACTTAGTCAAGCCATTCCCAGATGAGTTTAGAATAGGTTTCTCATTCTGGTAACGCATTCACTAAAGGTACAGGCAGATACGCCGTTACGGTCTCCGAAGAACAGGTTCAGGTAATAGATTTCACCAACATCCAGCACACAGCCAACAGGCGAAGGCGAGATACTGTGACGCCAGTTAACATTGGCTTTAACCGCTGGGAAGTTAACATCACATGCGCCATCAGCCGTCTGCAGCACACCTGGGCAGCGGTCAATAGAGATGATTAAACCACCGGTATTGGGCACGGGAGGCGCTACCGTGGAAATTGCACCGCTCTCGCTGGTTGCCGGAACAGTAAATTGCAACGCCATATACTGGTTGGCATTCACCGCAATATTAAATGGATCGGCATTTGATCCAGGCCAAATTGAACCTAAGGCCGATTGGAACGTTGTTCTGGAGGTATCGCGATTCGGTACAACTGTCGGCACACCTACGCAACTGACTGGCGGTACGGTTATGGTTACGTTATCTGTTGCCGTATCTGTAACAGGTGACCCAGTGTCCGGTCTACAACTGAACGTGAAAGTGCGTGAGCCCAACGGTGAGGTATTCAAAATGGTAGCCGTTGAAGAACCTGGTGCAGCTGTCACAGGCACCGATACACTATTGATAGTGCTTGGTGACGACAACGTACAGGTTGGTGCCGGAGGGCCATTATTAAGCGTAACATTCCAGTTAAAGTTGATCGTAGTACCCTGATCAGCACTTGTTTCAGTAACATTAAACGTATCAATGGTAACTGTAGGATCGGCGCCATCAACAAAGGTTGATTCAAATATTGCTGATATCGGAGTACCGCCGCCCAATGACGAGCAAGTCATCCGGAAACGTTTCAGACCAGCGGTAGCAGTGCTGACATTCACCGGCCACTCCAACCCGTTTATGACAGGCGTAAATATCGTTGGGTTGCCCGGGTCAACAAAACTGCTTGGGTTGGAAAACTGAAACGGGTTCATAGAGAATTTTGCCACCGGTTCTATCTGTTGTATATCGCAGCTGGTCTGCGAAATTGCCGGGGTAATATTCCAGTTGACAAACAAGCACACTGCGTCATCAACTGCATTGTTATCCAGGTCACAATTCAGTGTTGTAATATCCAGCACCGCCGGACTCACTGAAAGACTGTTAATAATGGGGTCTGCTCCGGGACATCCGAGGTCATTGGCTGCGGCATCCGCGATGATCAATATATCGGTATCATCCTGCACGTCCACTGAAGCTGCAGCCGTTTCCAAACATACTTCCGTAAAACCACCGGATGGCAAATTAAAACGGACACGCGGCTGTTGCGCATTAACTGATACCTGGAACATTGCTACCAGGATCAACAGCACAAAGAAGGATCGTGTTGAAAAATTACGCATTGCAAACCTCATTAGGCATATCATCACTTTTATCAATTACAGTGAAAAAAAAAGATATATTTTGTGCCTTGCGGCGTTATTACAGTGTTAAATAATGCTGTTCTGTAACAGCAAAAAGGGGCCACCAAGTTGGTGGCCCCAAAAATATCCAATTGTAAAACTAAACTAGTCTTACTGGATTACACGTGCATACGCGTGTTCAAAGGCTGCTGCGAACAGAGCATTCAAACCAGCATTGTCAGCACTTTGTACTGCGAAACCAGTTGCAGGCAAGCCTACATAGGTATTACCGCTGTCATCGTTAGTCAACTCATGGGTTACCGGACCGTTAGGACCATTGCCATTGAAGCCAAGCTGAGCCCAACCGGTTTCGAAACCAGGGCTGGCGAGCAGATCGAAATCAACAAACAGGTTAGAACCCAGAACTTCTGAGATACCTGGACCGTCAGGACCATCTGAACCTACGCCGTTGTTGAAAGTAATAACGTTAACTTCCCAACACAGGTTCAAACCAGGAATCTGTGGAGGCGGAGAAACCGGAGGACCACCCAGAGGTGATTGAGCTTCTTCACGGTTCCAGAATTCCAACAACACTTCTTCACAAGCCGAATCACCGTTCCATTGGCTGTTGAATGGTGGGATTTGTACACCGTCAACGTGGAAACGTTTGGTTGGGAAGGTTACTACCCATTCGGTATGACCATTGATGAATGCTTCAGCAGCATACTGGTTCATAACCTGATCGGTCATGAATGAAGCAGTAACAGCCAATACAGGAACACCAGTGTCGGTCCAGTCGTCAGAAACGACGATAGGATCGGTACCGGTAGCCAGAACAACATTACTTACTGCTGGGAATACAGCATTCAGTGATGGGTTCAAGTCACCAGGATTAGAGTGCAAAGATACTGCTGGGGTAAAGGTACCGTCACCATTGTCAACTGGAACAAAGAAATTTTCCAGAGAAACAGCGTCATAACCAAAAGCACGCGCACCAGGTACGTTGATTACAAGCGCGCCACCGAACAGACCACCAGAAGGAGGTGCAGTACCATCGGTTGGGTTAACAGCAAACGTGCCGCCACCAACAAATGCACTAGACAGGCCTGGGCAGTTAGCAGGTACGCCACCGGCGCCATGCACTGCGAAACCAGCTTCAGGACCAACCAGAATACCCATTTCAATCAGTTCTACATAACCTTCACGAGCACGGTCAACACCGGTGCGATCGTCACCTGCGAACAGGGTGGTCAAGAACTCAAAGCTGGTGATATTAGGTACCAGACATGAATTATCATTGGTTGAGAAGCCTGGGTTGCCAGCCGCACTTTCAGAAATGGTGGCAGTCCAAACATCAAACGGAGACAGGTACAAGTTAAAATCGAGAACTTCCTGACTGTTTTCACCTTCGATGAAACGAACTTTGACCGCTTTCACGTCTTCAGTTGTATTAACAACAGAAATCAAGGTGTCGTTGTCATCACGGGTGGTGTAGTAAGGGTAGATCAAAACCTGACCAGTACCATCTGGGTTGATATGTACCGCATTCGATACACTAACAATGCCTGCGATGCCGGTAAGACCAGCTAGCACTGCAGTTGTTAAACTTTTCTTATTCATTAAAAATCACTCCTAAGTATCTAGAATCTAGAGTAAATAAACGCAATCTCTGCCCTCCCTGCGGGCCACAGGGGCCTTAATCGGCAAAGCACAGCAGATCACATTGTTAATATTACTTTAATTAATTGCCAAACGCAATCATTCCGGGAAGTATCCGGGGCGCATCAGCGAAACACCATATACCCCGAGTGGATGACTAAGATTCATCCACAAAATACCATTGGTCATCTATATTGATCCAGGTCTCGCCGATACGCCGGGTATTTCGGAATTCCGACACGCCACGCAACGGTTCATCCACAAAATAATCAATATCCACACGAGCGCTGCACACAGCAATGCCCGCACAGTTAACTTCCGCCAGTTTGGCCCCGGTCCATTTGACTTTACTGATCTTAAATCTGACGATGAAATCTTCCTGGGCAACCGCAGACCGGTAACCGGGCGTGTAGAAACTATACGCTGTTGCGAAATCACCTGTAATCATCGCATCCACGCGGGCCTGCGCCCGCTGCCCGACCAATTGCTCAGGGGTTAAGGAAGGTTTCAGATTGCCGCAAGCAGTGATGCCCGCAGCCAATAGTACGCCCATGGCAATTTTGATTGCCTGTTTTTTGTTCATATTAATCACCTATGTTCGGAAATTCTGAAGGAATTTTTTCGTTGGGTAACTCAGCTGCCTTGTTAAAAGGCCTCAGACCCTCGAAGTTTTTCTCCAGCTCATTAGAAACTTCTTGTAGCTCATCAATCGCTTCAATCACGGTTGGTTTGATAATCACAACAATTTCGTTACGATCCACATCATAGCTGGTGGTACTGAAAAGCTTTCCTAATAATGGAATTCTGCGCAAGAATGGTATACCGCCCTCACTCTCCAGATAACGTTCGCTGATCAAACCACCCAAAATAATACTCTGGCCGGATTGTACCGCCACATCCGTCGTCAGAATATTGGTACTGATGTTGGGATTACCATTAGGCCCGGTGGAATCAGCAATAGGATTACTCACTTCCTGGGATAATTGCATGTATACCAAGCCGCCCGGGTTAACCCGTGGAGTTACGGTAAGCGTGGTGCCGGTTTGTACAAATTGGGTACTTGCCGTGGTACCACCAACGCCACCTAATCCATTAAAGGTTGTATTCGCGATGGCAAGTTGCTGACCGACATTAATTGACGCTTCAGTGTTATTCCTTACCAACAGTGTCGGCGAAGATATTGTTCTGGTTTCCGATACACTTTCCAGGGCAGTAATAACTGATTGGAAAAAAGTATTACCTGGATTGGTCAGCGAAAATAAAGTTGATGAACCATCAAAGATTCCAGCACGTGAATTGAAATTGGAATCTGACGAAACCAGCGCATTCGCAAGCCCTCCAGCTCCTGAACCATCATCTGTGCCGCTTCCGAGAGGGTTGAAATTGGAAAGAAAATAGTTCACCCCATATTGCAAATCTTCAGATAGGACCACTTCCACCACATGTGCCTCGATCAAAACCTGCAGCGGCTCACTATCCAGGCGCTTGATAGCGGCAAGAATCGAATCATATTGCTGCGGCGATGCCTGAATCAATAAGGAATTGGTCTCTTCGATTGCGGTAATGCGTACATTTTCCGTATCACCCAAAGCCACACCTTGTTGAGTATTCCTGCCACCGGCTGGTTGGTTTTGCCGTTGGGAAGCCTGATCGTTTTCATCATTAACGGTACTCAGGCTGACAGGCTCCAAACCTGCACCCAGTGAACCCGCAGTCAGGCTATTGCCAGAATTATTGTTCCCACCACTGGTTCGTGTACCACCGAAAATATCCAACAGATAATCAGCCAGCACGCCTGCTTCCAGATTTTCCACCCGGTAAACATACAGCCGATTACCAGCCGAACTGGCTGAACCCCGATCTAACCGGGCGATCCACTGCTCAGCCTGTTCCAGGTATTCTGGCTGCGGCGTAATAACCAATATCGAATTCAAACGTTCAATCGGCACAAACCGAAATAGCCCCGCCAATGGTGATTCGCCATCAGCACCAAAAATACTTTCCAGCTCAGGCACCACTTCGCCAACTTCAACGCGCTCCAGATTAAATACCCCGACGGACATTCCTTTAAGCCAATCAACATCAAAAATTTCGACAGTGCGCAGGTAGTTACCCAATTCCTGTCTGGTGCCGGCTAATACGATCAAGCTGCGTGCATTGTCTGCACTGACAATCGCCCCTTCCTGTACATATGGCTCCAGAATGGTCTGCATTTGTAACGGCGCGATGTAATTAAGCGGCACCACCAGCACTTCATACCCGCGCACCGAACCGGCAGGCCCCAAGCGTGGCGACAGATTACCGCGCACAGCATTGCTGACCGGTAATACGTTATAACGATTATCCTTGTAAACAATCGCTGCATTATTCCACCGTAATACCATTTCCAGAATGGGTAGAATCTGATCTCGACCGATCGGTTTGGCAGTGGCAAAAGTCACCTCACCCGACACACCTGGACCGATGACATAATTTTCTCCCAGCAAGTCGCCCAGCAATGCCTGCACCACCTCGGGCACCGACAATGCTTCAAAGTTGAGGGTTATTTCACCGTCAGCATCCAAAGTGGGCGCCGGTCGGCGGCGGGCAACATCTTCATTGATAAACTCGCCGGTTCCCGGAAACCTTTCTGTGCGTGGTTGCTGGCCTTCCTGGTCGTCATCCTCTTCACTGCCGAACACCAAATGCGACTCTTCTTCCGCCGAATCAGAACTCAGCGTCCCGGCCAGAGGTGATTGCTTAAATACTTCGTCAGCATCTCGCCGCCCACCATCGGATACGCATGCTGTTAAGAACAGACACAACAATGCCGAAACAATAAATCTCAGACTCAAAACTCTACTCCAACTGGATGTATTTTAAACACCATCATTCATCCTCATCCGAACGGCTATTTGCCTGTTGTTGCTCACGGGCCGCCCGTAGCTTGGCGCGCCGTTCTGCTATCCTGCGGCGTACTTCAGCGGCGGAATTAACCGCCGTATTATTGGTTGCCTGGGCAACCCTGTTACTGTTATTGGCGGCAGCATTAGGTGCGCTGGCTGCCCTATTAGGTCGTGATCCACCAGAGCCAGGTGCTTGCAGACCACGTGTATTCACTTTAAGTTCCAGCTCAGCAGTACGTTCGCCTGCGGCAAAACTGACACTACGTGCGCCTATCTCAGACAACTGCCAGGCAGCCTGCTCACCATCCAGCGACATACCTTCTTTCATCACGGTGGTTTTTCTGGTCTTGCCGTCGGTGACCATAGCTATACGTCTATCGGGGGTAATAATCACACCCGCAAGACGGGCATCCAACTCATTTACTTCGGCATTTTCAGGCTCTTCTTCCTCTTCACCGTCAACACCAACTATTTCCGGCAATGACCTGTCCGGGAAAAACAATGGTCGTTCTAGAATTGATGCATAAGCTTCAAGGTCTTCCTGATTGAGCGCAACCTGCTGCAATTCAGAGCCCACATCCGGCAATGATGCATCACCTATCTGCACTTCCGCAGGCCTGCTCAAAAACAAAGTCTGGAGCAGTAATACAATGGCTAACAGAATACTGGTGGCAGCAAGCAACCCGGTTAAACCCGTCCAGAAGTTACTCTTGGTCATTGCACTTTGGATCATGCACGCGGCTCCACAACCGGCGCAGCCAGATAACCATACATATCAAAACGAATATCCAGTACCGCAATATTTTGGTTACGGGCCGTGCGCCCCGGCACATTGACATAGCGCTGATATATGTTCATACCATCAATAAACACTAAGGGAAAACTACCTTCAAGTTCGTGCAGAACCTTGACCAAATCGCCCAGATTACACCGCATCCTCACCTTTACCAACACCTTTTCAAAACGTTCAGCTTCACGGGCACGCACATTTTGGTTGCTGATAACCTGACAATCCTGCTCATGATCAGCTTGGGTGGTAATGATTTGTTTTAATCGCTGGGTTAATAAAGCAGCTGCCGAGTCAAAGCTTTGTCCGGTCAAAAAGTAATTCTCATTCTGCCCCTGGTCATTGACTACCGCCAACTGCGCTTCAATTTCGTCGCGCTGACCGGTGGCCGCCATAAACCTGCCCACATCATTACGCAATTCGGAAATATGATCAGAATAATCCAGGTGCTTGACCACAAACCAGTGAAAACACACCAGGTAAATGATAGCCAGGGTTAATAGCGCCAATCCAATTGCTAATGTTTTTCCTGAGTCCCTATCCGGTAATAACTGCACTAGCCTTCTCCTGATTGTGGGAGTGCGTTACTGGCCGCTTCGACCACTGCCGATTCTGGATTTTTATCCAGGTCAATGGGTTCACCAGCATCAACATCTTGGTCAATCGATTCATCCTGCCCTACCGGCAAAGGAACAAACTCTGCTAACGGATCAATCGTCGATGCTGCTGTAAACCGTTCTTTGTTTAAGCGCTGATCGCTGGAAATGGCACCTTTAAAATAAGTATCCGATAAAACCCCGGATGTATTCAGCGACTCCACTAATTTTTGTGCGCCATCGGACAAACCCTGCAATTGCAGTTCCTTATCGTTAATTTGAAACCGCTGCACCCAGGTATCTTCCGGAATTCTAGTGGTAACCCCAGCGAGAACTTCTAATGTTAATGGTGTATTTGCGCGCTTGTCAGCAAGGAAATTAGCACCAGCCAACTCATCGCCAAGTTGTTGACGCAACTCGTTAACCCGAAAGGCTTCACTGCGCATCGCATCTCGTTGTGCCTGTAACTGGGTAATTGTCTGACTACGTAAATACAGTGACTCAGCCATCACAATCACCAGCAATAAAAATGCCACACCAGCCAATGCCCAATTCATCCGTACGCGCTTGTTTGCCTTACGCACTCGCAACTCACGCGCCAGCAAATTGATACCTTTCGGCTCAGGTTTAGCGCTAGCGTGACTGGTAGCCTGATCGGCCCCGTTAACATCGATTCCCTGCAAACGTAATCCAAGGCTTTTCATCTGCTCAACATAAGCATCAATTTGGCCGCGTTGGCCTAGCACCAGATCCACTCCAAGGAATGGCGGATCACGGTCTGTAACCAGTAAGTCGAAGTAAACATCCTTAACGGAAAACGGTGTTTGCCGGTCAATTTCAAACGCTACTGCCTGGCGCAAATTAGCTTCTGCAGCTGCCGGCATTCGAACCGTCTTATTCAACACCGAGTCCCCTGGCACACAATATATAGCTGCTGGCGTGCCTTCCTGAAACTCATCCAGGCAAGCAACAATACGTGCGCGCGACTGTTCGATATCGCCATCTCGTTCCAATGTATCCAATAATTGATTGCCTGCCTCATTGGCCTGCCAAAGATAAATATGCTGATCTGTGGCGCTGATCAGCAATTGCTCATGAGGCACGGCAAACAAGCGTTTGATCCGGGGCGGAATCAAGGGTGCCAGTTCACCTTTCCACCATTGCAGGAATCGTGCTATGCCAGTGGCGCGATAGCGCGCCCTGATCATCGCTGATAATTTTTCTAGCTGTGCAATCACCGTATCACTATCCTGGTTGTTCAGTCTCTTTCATCTACTTGTTATTCCGAAACGCCTTCCTGCCATCGAACAATGCGATAAGGACGTCCTAACAAATCCGTTCCCAAACGGAACGTGCCTTCGACCTGTGTCCAGGCACCATTGTTCAATGTTGCTTTGGCCACTACCGTAAAAGTCAAACCACCACCCTGAGCCACTGCTATTGAGCCATCAGGCATTGTCAGCGGCTGAATATTGCTGTTATCAAATTCCTGACGCTGGAATATCAAATTTTGAGCAGTTTCCAGATCAACCTCCGGGAATCCACGCAAAGCCTCCAGCGGCGCATAGGCAGGGTTAACCTCAGCCCGACCAGAAAACACGGTCAATGCAGGCTCAATCCGAGCATATAATTCGTAGCTGATCCCCAGCACCTGCTGCAGCTCTTCGACCGTGGCAAACGCTGCATTGGGCGGCGCCCAAGACAACCCTGCCGCTGCATACTCACCTTCCTCAGCACCATTTGGACGGATAAAATCATCCGGGTCTTTCCAATCCTCAATCGCATCCACCAGTGCCTGCGCTTCGGATGGATCCACACCATTACCGATCAGCAGATTCAATTTGGTATCTTCGCTGGCGCTGTTCAAATCAAGTTTGCCGGTTTCATCAGTAATCGCCACACTGATTTCCGAATCCCCCAAGGTGAACACATAGGGCCTCCCATCTGGAATCCATTTGGTTTCCAGGTCTGGATTTCGCATCTCGAATACGGCCCGTTGGATACCAGCCAATGCGCCCATGCGCGCACGACTATCGTCAAATAGTGTGCGTGCTTCCAGGTTTTCCGCCCGTGCCAGTAATGCCAGCGTGCCGGATATTATACTCAGTAACACTAACACCCACAGTACAATCAACAGCGCCACGCCTTGCTGCAGTAAATTTGATCGCTGGCTGTTTACCCGCATCACAGACTCACTCAACCTCATCATTATCACGCCCAAATGCCCGGCCGAGCTGATCGGTTGGTTCAGCATTCCGTCTGCTACGCCGCAAACGACCAGCAGTACCGTCAATACGCATACTGATCGTTAACAATGGCCAACTCACCAATGACTCTTCATCAAACTCTAAATCCATGCTTACCGCCACTGGAATTTCTTCCGGCGATTCCCATTCATTTTCCCAGTCCGATAAATGCCCATTCCGATCCAGGCTCATATATAAGAATTCACCATCTGCAAGGCCACGCAGCAAAGTAAAAGGTTGACTATCACGTAAGCTGCCGTCTTCGTAGGCCAGCAACGGCACATGTCGAAACACCAATTCGTAGCCATCCTGACCACGCTCCAGGCTGAGTTCCTGAACCTGAGGCCCACCAGCACCCAAATAACCGGGCATCGACGCTACAAACTGGATACGATCACGTTCTCCTTCAAATACATAAAACTGATCATCATTGTCGACTAAATAATTCAGCGGTAATGAACGTGCCAGCTGCCGATGCAGGAATTGTTGGGTGGCACGCAAATGGGTCTGTTCCTGGATCAATTCATCAGCGCGATCCGTGGCTCGCGTTACCGCGCGCAGACCACCATACGCAAGCGCCATAATGATGCCCAGCAAGGTGATTGCCAGCAACACTTCTATCAATGAAAACCCGGCCTGGGTTGATTGTTGTTTGGATAAACGGTTAACCATCGAAGGCTCGGCTTTGGAAATTACGATCCTGCGAATATAGCGTGGTAAAGGTTGCTTCCTGCTGTTTCCTGGCTTGCTCCCAGTAAACCACCAGATCAACCTGATACAAATCCACAGGTATCAATTCAGAATTCAAGCTCCGATCATCATCCGGTTGATACAAAGTGATTTGCATTTCCCAGCTATACTTATCATCGAACTCACCTGAGTCAGCGCTTTCCTCCATTGGGGCTTCAATACCCAATAAATCCATCTTTGACTGCGCAAATAAAGCCGCCTGAGTAAGATTTCCAGATAAGCGTGTATTGCGTAAACTGGCACTCATTACCTGCATGACCACAGCAAATGATAGTGTAAACACCAAAAATGCCGCCATAATTTCCAGCAGAGTAAAACCGCTTTGGCGGTGGTTTCGAAAAACCATTAATGAGTGCTGCGACTTCATCCCTTTCATTCCAGTAATTCCCCACGAGTGATCTCGCCTGTCAACCATTCAACCCCAACCTGCCATTCACGCTCATCAGCGGTTAATGTCACCCGACCACCTGTCGATGAACCATCCGGAAAAAACCGGATTCCACCTGCATTTTCACCAGTTAACTCAGAGCGTGCAGTTAAAATGGTGATATCCATTTCTTTTGGAAAAGACTCCGGCCTGCGGTTACCTGCTTGCCAGGTACGGTTTTCAATATCCACTATGAATATCTGCTGTTCGTGACTGCGCATCGATAAGCTGCGGGTATACCGTAGCGAGGCAGCAATTTCTTTACTGGCATTGCGGATTTCTGCACTGCTGACGCCTCGTCCCAGTGAAAACGCTACCAAGCCAAGCATCAAACCGATCAGCGTAATCACCACCAGCACTTCCATCAGGCTGAATCCGGCTTGGATTTTGCGTACTGGGCGCTTTCCTGTGATTGCTGAATCCGGCATTAAAATTACTATTATTCCCAGCTATTGATGTCTGTGTTTTTACCATCCCCGCCAGGCGACTTATCTGCGCCAAAGGAAACAATATCGTACTCACCGTGCTCACCGGGAAACCGGTACTCATAACGATTGCCCCATGGGTCGTTTATCAGACTTTGCTTAGCATATGGCCCTCTCCAGTTGGGCGCATTACCTGGCTCACTGAGCAAGTCATCCAGACTATCCGGCGGCGAACCGACATCCAGATAATATCCATCAACCGCACTGGACAATGAAACGATGGCTGCTTTAGCCGCTTTGAATTTGGCCGCCTCGGTACGGCCAATAATATTGGGCACCACCAGGCCGGCTATCAAACCTAAAATAACCAACACCACCAACAATTCGATCAAACTAAAGCCTGCCGCAGCCATCGGCCGCGGATGCATATTCAAATTAAGTTGTATCTTTTTCATAAACATTACCTACACCAGTTCATTAATACCCAGAATTGCCAACAGCACCGACATCACAATTAACCCAATCATTAGCGCCAGGACCAATGTCATCATCGGTACAAATAAGGACATCAAACGATCAATGGTAGTTCTAACTTCACGGTCAAACGTGTCGGCCACCTTTAACAGCATTTGATCCAATTGTCCGGTTTCCTCACCGACACTGATCATTTGTAATGCCAGACGTGGAAAATATTCGCCCTGCGCCAATGTTCTTGCCAGTCCGTGACCAGTTTTTACCTGATTGGTCGCATCCGCCACTACTTGCTGCATCACTGTATTACCAACCACATTGCGGGCAATCGATAACGCTCCCAGCAGCGGCACACCATTGATCAGCAGTGTTCCGGTAGTTCGTGCCAGCCGGGCAGTTTCCATTTTGGCGATAAGATCACCAATCCAGCGCAGCTTAATAATGCGTAAGTCCCAAACGAGACGTGTAACAGGATTGGCAAATTGACTGCGAAAATATGCCACAACACCAAACACCGACAACCCCATCAGCCACCAATAACTCTGCAATGCAGAACCGACCCCCAAAACTATCTTGGTTAAGGTGGGCAATTCCGCACCCATATCTTCGAAAATAGGGGTAAATTGCGGGATCACGTAAGTTAATAACAATATTAGTGAGCCGGCTGCCAAAATGGTCAGCATTATCGGATACACCATCGCCGAACCAATACTGTCTTTAAGATCTTTAGAGCGTTCCATGTAATCTGACAAGCGCGCCAGCGTCACTTCCAGAGTGCCGCCCAGCTCACCAGCACGTACCATATTAATATACAACCGACTGAATACCCCATGCTGGGTTTCCAGTGCATCTGAAAGGGTTCCGCCTTCGCGCACATGATCACGAATTTTTTCAGTCATGTGTCGGGTGCGGTCACTGTCGGACAAATCAATTAACACCTGCAATGATCGGTCTAACGGCAGACCTGCCTGCAATAAGATCGCCATCTGTTGGGTAAATTGACCAATTTCACGCTGGTTGGGTTTATTCGATCTGTTGATCAACCGCCCCAGATTAAATCCACCACCTCCAGCCAGCGCTGCATTCAACGGTATATTGCCTGCCTCCTGCAACGTCCTGGCTACGTCATCAACAGTAGCAGCCTCCATTTCACCGCGTATCGTTTCGCCATTTGGGGCAACCGCCTTATATTGGTAAAGCGCCATTAACTTTCCTGGCTGACCCTTAGCACTTCTTCAATAGTGGTATATCCTTGCAAACATTTCAGTAATCCATCGTCATACATATTGCGCATCCCTTCACTGATTGCCTGTTTATTAATCTCTGCTTCGTCAGCATGTTTCATTACCAACCGCCTTACCGGCTCGGTAACTTCCAGCAACTCCATGATACTGATCCTGCCTTTGAAACCGGTTGGGCAGTCTTCGCTACTACCCGGGTGGTACAAGGTTACGTTTTTATCATCAGTGAGATGATCTAACCCGAGTTCAGCAATCAGTTCGGGCATTGCTTGATATGGTTTTCTAATTCCGAGATCCAATCGACGCACCAATCTTTGAGCCAAAATAGCGTTAACCGTGGAAGTCAATAAATAATCTTCCACACCCATATCAAGCATACGGGTAATCCCCCCCGCAGCTGAGTTGGTATGTATGGTGGATAACACAAGATGCCCTGTGAGCGCCGACTGGATGGCAATTTTAGCCGTTTCCAGGTCACGCATTTCGCCAATCATAATGACATCCGGATCCTGTCGCACTATGGCACGCAGAGCACTGGCAAAAGTCAACCCGATGGACGACTTTGCCTGAATCTGGTTGATACCTTCAATCTGGTACTCGACCGGGTCTTCTACGGTAATTATTTTGCGCTCACTGGTATTCAGCAAGGATAAAGCCGTGTACAAAGTAGTGGTTTTTCCGGAACCGGTTGGCCCAGTGACCAACACAATACCATGCGGCATCGCCAACACTTTTTCGAAGCGTGTCTGGGTTACCTGGTCAAAACCCAGGCTGCTGAAATCCAGCACTACACTTTCCCGATCCAGGATACGCATCACCACACTTTCGCCGTGTGAAGTGGGTACCGTAGAAACACGCAAATCCAACTCTTTACCCTGCACCCGATGCATAATCCTGCCATCTTGTGGCAGTCGCCGCTCAGCAATATTCAGTTTGGCCATGATTTTGACACGACTGATAACTGCTGCTGTTGAGCTGGCAGGTGGAGACTCTACTTCTTGTAATACCCCATCTATCCGGTAGCGCACCTTCAGCCGATTCTCAAACGGCTCAATATGAATGTCGGAAGACCGTGATTCAACTGCACGCTGAAGAATCAGGTTCACCAACCTGATAACCGGTGCTTCAGAAGCCAAATCGCGTAAATGTTCGACATCATCGTCATCTACACCTTCACTACCCAGTGAATCACGCAATTGATCCATTTGTGACTTGCCGCCACCGAAATAACGCTCAATAACGTCGTCAATTTCTGAGGCAACACCGACACTGGGTACTATTTCTAAACCTGTTGCCAATGCCAGGGACTTTAGCGCGAACTCATCCTGCGGATTGGCCATAGCAATGTCCAAGTGGTTATTGGTCACCTTAATCGGCACCACTTGGCTATGCTTCATATAGCGAGTTGAAATACTTTCAATGGCTGGTGCGTCTTCCGGGTAATCTTTACTGGATAATAACGGCAGGTTCAATAATCGAGCTTGCGCCTCGGCTACATCACGTTCGGATACCAATCCCAAACGCACCAATAAGGTAATCAGTTGCCCGCCATGTTGATCCTGATATTGCTGCGCTTTGTGCAAATCATTTTCGCGTAAGCGTTGATGCTTCAACAAATCATCGCATAACGCTTGCTCACTTGACGCCAGTAAATCAGCATTGGGGCCGGGGTTAC
This sequence comes from Gammaproteobacteria bacterium, assembly GCA_021772985.1. Taxonomy (GTDB): domain Bacteria; phylum Pseudomonadota; class Gammaproteobacteria; order Xanthomonadales; family Wenzhouxiangellaceae; genus JAJFKX01. The sequence goes on along the minus strand of JAJFKX010000006.1, from coordinate 56,207 downwards.
CACTGGTTACCAACGCCACATCGGTATCATCACCAGTCGCTGTAAGCGGCTGAGTACTATCTGCTGTCTCAGTTGTCATTTTGCTGGTTGTTTCTGCCATATGTTTATTATAAACCCAGACCCTACAGGGCCTGTAGCTAGGAAAATATGCGTTGCAGTTAGTTCACCCGAAAAACTATCTGCGCCTGGTTATATCAGGCATAGCAATGGTTTGCAGGAAATTTCGATTAAATAATATCCAGATCACCAGCGGCACTACGGCGGGTAATATCAAGTAACCCAATTGATAACACAGTGCAATCAGAGTTGGGGATAATCCAGCTTCGGCAATTGCTTGAGCACCCAAAGCACCAAAATTCAAAGCCAAGTCTTTGAGCGCTTCCCAGCACACCCCCCAAACCTGTACAAATACCAGTATCGCATACCCACCTACAATTTGGATGGCCCGCTGCAATGCGGTCAGTCCCGGGGTTGCCATCACCAGACCAAAAAACAATGGCACCCCATATGCATAAATCATTGGATTTACATCAAACGTCAGCAGCGCCACCCGGCCTTGCACCAATCGCTCATGTGGAATCAAAGTTTCAATTTCAAAATTAAAACTTACCTGATTGATACCTTCAATCGCATTCGGCAGAGCAGTAGACAATAACCAGGATGAAATCCAGGCCGTAGGCCTGACCAGCAATGAACCAAAATAAAACCACAGGAAAAACCCAAGAGGCAACCACAACGCAGCCAGGATAAATAATTCCTTGATTTGCGTCTTGTCCTGTTTATCACTCGCTTGCTTTGTATCGTTGTCAGTCATGGCTTAACTTGGACTCACTTACATGCACCAGTTACGGGCATTATGAAACATTTGCATCCAAGGCGACACTGCCCCCCATTCCGGCGGCGCCCAAGAGAAGTTAATAGTGCGTAACAGACGCTCCGGATGCGGCATGGTAATGGTAATCCTGCCATCAGCGTTGCTTAACCCGCAAATACCTTCTGCAGAGCCATTCGGATTGGTTGGATATGCCTCAGCAACTTCACCGTTACCATCCACATAACGCATTGCAACCTTTGCTTTTTGTAGCTGTGCAGTACCATCAAATAGCGCCCGGCCCTCTCCATGGGCTGTCGCGATTGGTATACGCGAGCCAGACATACCTGCAAAAAACAACGATGGTGATGGAGTAATTTCCACCAGGCTCAAACGGCTTTCATATTGGCCGGATCGATTATGACCAAAACTAGGCCAATGAGTTGCTCCAGGTACCAGTTCTCGCAACTCTGACAACATTTGGCAACCATTACAAACCCCCAACGCAAATCGGTCATCGCGCTCAAAAAATTCTGCGAATGCATCTCTCAATTCACTATTAAACAATATCGACCGTGCCCAGCCCAAACCAGCTCCAAGAACATCGCCATAGGAAAAACCACCGCAAGCCACTAACCCTTGAAAATCTCGAAGCAACCCCGGAGAACGCTGCAAATCACTCATATGCACATCAACTGCAACAAACCCGGCATGCATAAAACCAGCCGCCATTTCTACCTGGCTGTTAACGCCCTGCTCGCGTATTACAGCCACTTTGGGTGACAATCCAACCCTAATTGCTGGTGCGTTTGATGGCGTGAAAGTTAATTTCGGCTGCAGGCTACTGTCCTGCCAATGATCAAGCGCTTGGAATTCTTCATCTGCACATACAGGATTATCTCGCAAACGTTGGATGACATAACTGGTTTCAGCCCATATTTTCTGCAACTGCCAGATCGACTGTTGAAATAGCTCAAGCTTTCCCTGGTTTATATGCAATTGTTCATCAGTCACAACTTGTCCAATTGATTGTAAGCAATTCGACAGCTCTGCAGCTGCGAACTGCTGTTGCAACCAGTCAAAATTTGACTGATCTATCTGTACTACAACTCCCAATTCCTCGTTAAACAGCCATGCCAGTATGTCAGCCTGCTCGGGGACATCAAGCCGGACCCCACAGTGACCTGCAAACGCCATCTCCAGAACTGTTGTGACCAACCCACCATCGCTGCGGTCATGGCAAGCTATTAATCTGCTCTCAGCAACAGCTTTTTGCAGGATATTGAAACCAAGCCGTAAACGGTGAGGCGCATCAACATCAGCAACTTCCCCAGCTGGCGTAGACCACACTTGTGCCAGCGCGGACATTCCAAGGCGCTGCCGGCCATAACCAAAATCGATCAACACCAACTGACTGTCCACCACCGACATTAACTGCGGGGTCACCGCCAGCCGAGCATCATAGACTGGTGCAAAAGCAGAAATAATCAGTGACAATGGCGCCTGCATTTGATGTTCAATAACCTCAACACCCTGCTGGTCATCTTGCCAATGAGCGTTCATAGACAATGAATCCTTACCAACCGGTATGGCCAGACCTAATGCCGGACACAACTCCATGCCGATTGATTTAACGGTGGCATATAAGGCAGCATCTTGGCCCGGTTGACCGGCCGCAGCCATCCAGTTGGCGGAAAGCTTGATCCTATCCATCTGCCTGATCGGCGCTCCAGCCAAATTGGTAATTGCTTCAGCCACTGCCATCCTGCCGGAGGCCGGCGCGTCAGTAATCGCCGATGGAGCACGCTCCCCCATGCTCATCGCTTGCCCAGTAAAACCATGAAAATCGTCTAACATTAACGCCTGGTCAGCCACTGGTACCTGCCAGGGACCTACCATCTGATCACGACACGACAACCCACCTACTGTCCGGTCACCAATCGTAATCAGGAATTTTTTACTGGCCACTGCCGGTAGTCGTAAAACCCTATGCAGTGATTCTCCCAAATCCAATTCCGCCAGCTCCAGCTCGGGTAATGGCAATTGCGGTTGTAACTCCAAATTCCGCTGCATGGCAGGCAATTTGCCCAACAGCATCTGCAATGGCATATCAATAACGACATTATCGTGTTGACTATCGCTTACCACCAGTTGCAATGCCTCGGTGGCATAACCGACGACTGCGTACGGACAACGCTCACGTTCACAAATGCTGATAAATTGTTCCAGTTCGGACTCTCCAATTCCCAGCACATAGCGTTCTTGTGCTTCATTACACCAGATTTCCATAGGAGACAAAGCCGGATCAGCACATGGTATTGAACGTAAATCGATTACCCCGCCACGGTTAGCATCATCCAGCAATTCAGGGATGGCATTGCTTAACCCACCAGCGCCAACATCATGAATAGCCAACACAGGATTGCTTTCACCTAATGCCCAACAGCGGTTAATAACTTCCTGGCACCTGCGTTGCATTTCGGGATTTCCCCGTTGCACTGAGGCATAATCAAAACCGGCATCGCTGGCGCCGCTATGCACCGAAGATGCAGCCCCACCACCCAGACCGATCAACATTGCTGGACCACCCAGCACAATGATTTTCGCACCTGCTGACAGCCTCAGCTTACTAATTTGCTCGCTACGAATATGCCCCAGCCCGCCGGCAAGCATTATTGGCTTGTGATAACCCCACCAACACTGGCGGGAAGCCTTCTCTGATATATCCGAATTTTGCCTGGTGAATGATCGAAAATAGCCACCCAACGCTGGCCGCCCAAACTCATTATTAAAAGCAGCAGCACCAATTGGTCCCTGGAGCATTATCTGCAATGCAGTGGCCAATCGGGCAGGTGTAGTAACACCGGTTTCCCATGGCCTAGGATGATCAGGCAATTGCAATTCAGAAACACTGAAACCGGTTAATCCTGCCTTGGGTGCAGCACCTCGACCAGTCGCTGCCTCATCCCTGATTTCACCACCTGAGCCAGTCGCTGCTCCCGGATAGGGAGAAATGGCTGTTGGATGATTGTGGGTTTCAACTTTTATTTGAAAATTCGAATCAGTGGAAACGAAATGGTAATCCCGATTCTGCTCGGTTACCTGCAAAACCCTGGCATGCTCGCCAGCAACCACAGCAGCATTATCATGATATGCGCTCAATACGCCATCCGGGGTTATTTTGTGGGTATTGCGGATCATTGCGAACAAGCTATGTGATAGCTTTTCACCATCCGCATCCCAATCAGCATTGAAGATTTTGTGCCGGCAGTGTTCTGAATTTGCTTGTGCAAACATCATCAATTCCGCATCGGTTGGAGCACGCCCAAGCTGCGCATAACCCTTTTCCAAATATGCTAATTCCTGCACGGATAACGCCAATGCCAGCTCTTTATTGGCAGTATGCAATGCCTGCCTCAAATCACCCGAATAACACTTCAAACTCCGCTGCTGCTGAGGTTTGAATAAAGTTGGTACTGCAGCGATATCGGAGACCAGTTGCTGCAGCATTGGATCATACAGGCACTGTTGAGCAGCTAGCGGTAAAAATGCCGGCAAAATGTAGCCTATACACAGCTCAATCCGGTTAACTTCAACAAAGCCACAACGCCAGGCAATATCTGTAGCCTTGCTTGACCATGGTGAGATAGTTCCAGCCCGGGGCATACTGATCAACACATGCTCACCCATATCTGGAGGTTCAACAGTTGCCTCCAATAACTGACATAAGGATTGCTGTTGGGCCCTATCAAGATTTTGGCTGGCATCTGCTTGCACAGCATAAATAAAACAGGCTTGTAATCGCAGGTTATTGTCGGCACCTGAAGCTACAAGGTGCCTTTCCAAACGTTGCAGCTGAAAATCCTGCAGCGCCTTACCACCAAATAATGTAACTACCTGATTAGAAGAGTTTGTAGAATCGCTGTTTATATCTGTCACGCGCAGTCTATTTCCTGTGATCGGAAAAACAGCGCATTATAACCAGCATAGTGGTTAATTGCTCTGCCAGCTGATTGGCTGGCCGAACTTAACCCGGATCAAACTCCGGGTTGCAAAAAAAATAAGCCAATGCGTTCGTTAGGTTAATTACGGTGCTGTATCGGCTGCAATCGCAGACAATACATCCAAGCGCTCTCTCAATGCTCCTGGTGGAACATAGCCGGGAATTAATGTTCCGTCTAAAGTAACAATTGCCGGAGTACCAGTCATACCAATCTTTTGGCCAAGCTTATACTGACTTTCTACAGGATTTTCGCATTGCCGACTCGCAGGTTCCGCACCTTGTTTGGCTTCCGTCATCGCTGTTTTTTGATCGGCTGAACACCATACCGAAACCGCTTTATCATAAGATGGTGAACCAATACCCGCACGTGGATACATCATGTAATGAACAGCAATGCCCAGTTCATTATATTGGTCCATCTGCTCATGCAATTTTCTGCAATAACCACAATCCACGTCGGTAAACACGATGACACTATGCTCTGGATCAGCGGGAGCGAAAGTGATCTGCTCGGAGACAGATACAGTACTTAACAATTCTCGTCGCACAGCCGAACGAGCAAGATCAGTTAAATCCACTCGATTATCAAGATCAAACAAACGCCCCTGCAATAGGAACTTACCATCCTCACTAAGATAAATGATGTCAGAGTCAACCTGCACTTCTAACACGCCTGGCACAGGTGTTTCTGCTATGGCAATTTGCTGCGCGTTTGGTATCAGCTTTTGTATTGCCTGGCTAACTTCTGGATAGTCCTGAGCCTGACTGATCGGCGCAATAACCACCAGCGACAATACCAGCCAACGTAAAGAACTAAACTGTCGAGTTAACATAATCACTCCATCAATAATGTATGCGTAGTTGGACAGCATACCGTAAAAAAGTTCGTCCTGACTAGCCGTCTAAGGTCATTCTATTTTCATAATCAGGGGAAACGCGGTTTTTACCACTGCTGGTAATTTTGCTATCTATCATGTAAATATTTTAGATAGAAAAGTGACCCTACCCCGCCTTATGAAATCAAACTGTCAGTATCTATAACGCAGTGTGGCGTCACAACGCGTATTTTACAATACATAGCGGTGTAAACTTACTTGATCCAAACGGAATATAATGAGCCTAATCAGCGGGATACTCGCATATCACCTTACATCTCAGCCTCGTGGATGATGAGTTGAATGCAATGCTTGCAATCGCTCACGTGCAATGTGCGTGTAAATTTGAGTGGTCGATAAATCGCTGTGCCCCAACAACAATTGCACCACTCTCAAATCAGCACCATGATCCAGTAGGTGTGTCGCAAAGCAATGCCTGAGCACATGTGGTGACAATTTATTGGAAATCCCCGCACGCTGAGCATGCCGTTTGATCAAATACCAAAATGCCTGGCGAGTCATAGGCTTCCCTCGCTCAGTCAAAAACAAAGCCGTCTGCACAACGTTTTGCAATAACTTCGGCCGTTGTTCAAACAGGTAAGTTTGCAACGCATCCAGAGCTCGTTCACCAATCGGCACCAGTCGTTCTTTGCTGCCTTTGCCAAGCACCCTTACCACGCCTTGCCGTAGACTTAGATCTTCCTGCTTAATCTGTACCAGTTCGCTCACACGCAGCCCTGTTGCATACAGCAGCTCCAGCATCGCCTTATCACGCAGCCCCAAACGTTGTTTGGTATTGATATCAAGCAGCGAGTCAATTTCACTTTCATTCAATGCCGAAGGTAATTGACGAATTTGCCGTGGCGACACCAACAACGCGGTTGGGTCTTCGGTAATCAGTCCATTATTTGCTGCCCAGCGGAAAAATTGCCGTAAACATGACACTCTGCGAGCCACAGTGGCACTACTCATGCCGTTTATGTGCAGGCTATTTAAATACATCTGTATCTCAGCAGCGGTTACAGCTGCAATATTGCCGGCATGATCAGAAATAAACTCTGCAAACGCATTTAAGTCCTGCTGGTAACTTTGCAGTGTGTTATCCGCCAGCCCACGTTCAGACCAGATCACATCCAAAAAAGCCTGTATTTGATGTGTAAAAGCCGGTAGCAACTCGCTACCGGCTTTTCCTTCAGAACTTGCCTCAGGCTGAGCCTTTGGCATAGGTACCATTAGGTTTCGTCCGATTACTTTCCGCGCAACGCTTTTAACGTTTGCCGGGCTGCAGACTCAACACTAGAGAGTTTTGCTTCAGCATCAGATTGCAAAGCATTGGCACGCTTAACGATTTCATCAGAGCGACTGCGCAATTCATTGGCAATAACCGTCACAATTTCATCCACCGCAGCCTGCAAATGCCGGGCAATGGCGGTAGTGTGATCATGTACATTAGATAAACTACCAGTTGCTTCATTACCGGCCTTCTTGGGCCGACCTTTCTTGCTAGCTTTCTTGGGTCGTCCTTTTTTACTTACTTTTTTGGGTCGACCTTTCTTGCCTACTTTTTTGACAACTTCCTCGGCAACTTTTTTAGGCCGTCCTTTCTTACCTACTTTCTTGGGCCGACCTTTCTTACCTACTTTCTTGGGCCGTCCTTTCTTGCCTACTTTCTTGGGCCGACCTTTCTTGCCTACTTTCTTGGGCCGTCCTTTCTTGCCTACTTTCTTGGGCCGACCTTTCTTGCCGGCTTTCTTAGGCCGACCTTTCTTGCTGACTTTTTTCTTACTGGTTTTCTTAGTAGCTGCTTTTTTTGTAGTTGTTTTCTTTTTGGCGACTTTTTTCTTAGTGGCCTTCTTTTTAGTAGCTTTCTTTTTGGTCACTTTTTTCTTCGCCGGCTTAGCTGATTCACCAGCGCCAGTGACTGCTGCTGCATTGGAAACTTTACCGTCTGCAGCATCACCAGCGGCTTGCTCTTCGCTTATCAACACTTGATCATCGTTCATTAAAACAATCTCAACTCAGTATGGTGGCGTAAATAGTACTATAAATTATCCAGCTGCGCGACGTTGCACTACTTGCTCTTTCCACTGACGCGCAGCACTCCGGCTACGTTCATATCGCAAAGCATTATCGAACGCACTGGTTGCTGCATCAAAACGTTCAAGATTCATTTCAGACATGCCAATTAATAAATAAGCATTTCCTGTCTCACTGTCTTTCAAACCACCTTTATCAATGGCCCTTTGCAAGGCAGTCTTTGCTGGTTCCCATTCTTGACGATCAACCAAAATAAATGCGCGGCGTAAGTCAATACTGCCATCATCAGAATACTGACCGGCTTTTTCAAATGCATTTAAAGCGTTTTCCAGTTCCCGTGCCTGATACCAGGCATTGGCGGTTTGTTCCCAGTATCTTTGATTAGATTCGACGATGCCGTCATTAATCCCTTTTTCCAATACCTTGGCAGCTTCGTACGGCACATCACGATATTGATACAGACTAGACAACTGAAGTATTTCTTGGGAAGTATCGAGCATGTTCTTGCGATAAGCCAAAGCCAATACAGACAACGCTTTGTTTTCATCTTTGAGGTTCAAATAAACTGAAGATAGCTGCTTCCAGTAGTTTTCTTTATCCGGCCACAAATTAATCATGATTTCCAGCGTTTTAGCTGCAGAAGGCAAATCGTCTAATTCAAAATTGATACCCAGTTTCATCTGATACCAGTTTTCTTTGGGTGCGCTTTCCAGCGATATGGCCATATCGATAGCAGTCAATGCTTCACGGTAATTTTCGAGTTCAACATTAGCACTGGCTTTCAACAGATATGCGTTTGAAGTAACATTTTCAGGTGGTGTTACACAAAACCATTCTTCTAATTTTTCCAGCCCTTCACGATAGCGTTCCCTGGCGATCAACAGTTGTGCGATGGAATAAATCATCTGATAATGCTGCCGATTGGGCAATGCATTAATATCTACTGAGCGTTGGAAATAAACCAAGGCACCGTCATAATCTTCCTCTGAGGCTGCAGTATGCCCCAGCGCCTGCAAAATTATCGATTGCGGATAAGAACCATCCTTGGACCGGCTCAACATCCGATCCAGGCCTTTTTTCGCGTCAGCAAAATTTTCCTCACCGATATCTTCATAAATATCAGACAACTGCTTGAATGTCGCCTCATCCAATGCCTGGGCTCTAACGTCACGCTCAGCGCCACATTGATTTTGCGCTAATGCCGGGGTTAACACCACAAACATCGATATAACTACTATGATCAGTTGGTATAAGTTGCGATATCTCATGTCTGATAACTCCTGTGATAAATAAATGGATTGAGGCTATTGATCGGTATTAGCACTCAACCACCCTGTAAATTGAATTCGATAAGTTTGACTAATTGCCCATCACCAAAATCCGACTCAGGCCCAACCTTGTCCTGATAAACAAACCTCTTGTTTGGAATAGCAACATCCAGAATATCCAGCTGCAAATACAGCTTTTGCAGTAACTGCTGCATTATTAAGAAACAACCCAGAGTAATGCTGATCGCAACCTCAGAAATCGATAGATATCTGGTAATTTTAAACAACATAGCTACACTCCTTTGGTGTGTTTCTGCTGTGTTATTTTGCGATCAACGTTTCTGGATATGCTTATACCTGCTCCAGTTTAAAATCGATGATTTGCGTTGCCCGCCGCTCAACTGGAACACCATCAACTACTCTGGGTTTGAATTTCCACTTGAGAATGGCTCGAATTGCTTCGCGATCAAATACGCGGGATGGTTCGGAGTCAACTACACTCGGTTTGGTAACCGTACCAGCTGGGGTAATTGTAAATTCGATTTTCACCCAACCTTCCAAGCGTCGGATAGCCGCCTCACGCGGATATTGGGGCTGAATACGCACCAGCGGAATAATATCGCCCTCTTCATTTCTATCAACCTTGGCGAAACCACCAAGGAATGGACCTCCAGTTCCGCTGAATGGCACATCAAGCGCTGGCAAATCCAACTCCGGCAAATTTTGTACAACCTGATCGGGTTGACTGATCTGCATTTTAGGTGGCGGCGGAGGTTCTTTAGGCGGAGGAGGTGGTGGTGGCTTTTTTCGTATTTTCTGCTGAATTGAATCAGGTATATTGACATCAGCGAAACGAATACTGGGCGGTTGGTCACCAGCATCACCGCGAACACCCTCACTGGAAATCAATCGGTGCATAAGAAAAAAAGCAGTCAGTGTAACTACCACGGCCAAAATAGCCGCGCCTGGATATCGAATGCCTGAACTCATCATAATGTTTAACTCCCGGCTGGTAGATCAGCTGAAATTGAAATGTCGCTTACTTCGGCCAGCTTAATCTGATCCATCACCTGTACTAAATCGCCTGTTCTTGCTCCCTTATCTGCTATCAATACAACCTTGCCTTCTGGGTTTTCAGAGAGTGCGCGTTCAACATAGGTCCGCACCTGATTCAGCTCAATTGGGCCACCGTTCATCCATACATCTCCATTTGACCGTAAGCCGACCAAGATGTTTCCTCGAGGTTTGTTTTCCGAACTTATAGCCGTTGGCTTGGTGATATCAGCGCCTGTCTCTTTGGTGAAGGAAGTGGTAACGATAAAGAAAATCAACATAATAAACACGATGTCCAACATCGGTGTAATGTTAATTTCAGCCTCGTCTTTTTGAGCGTGTCTTCTTGCCATGTATGTGTTCCTGGACTTTAGTGGTGATGCATCGTGTCTTCCAGACGTTCTGTTTCAACGTCTGCACGATGCTCCAGATGTGTACTGAAGAACAATCCGGTCAATGCGGCGACCATTCCGGCAAAAGTTGGCACGGTTGCTTTTGATACACCTGCAGCCATGGCACGCGCGTTCCCGGTACCAGCAAAGGCCATTACATCAAAAACACCAACCATTCCTGTCACAGTTCCCAGCAAACCAAGCAATGGGCAGATCGCAATTAGCGTCTTGATCGTTTGCATGTTTCGGGTCAGCGCCTGTTGCGCGATGGAGATCATCTCATCGCGCACCCGCTTAGCGTACCAGGAAGTGGTGTCCACACGGTTTTCCCAGTCGCTAACGATCTGCTTACGGCGGTTCGGATGAATCCGATACATATACCAGTAGCGCTCAATGATGCAGAACCACATCATGAACAACACCAGCATAATTGCCCACAGCACATCGCCCCCGAGCTCAATAAACCCGCGGATGGTTTCAAAGAAACCGCTAAGCATTACCATGATATTTCTCTGCTAAACGAGAAATGATGCCAGCCGCCTGTTCTTCCAGAATCTGGATCAAAGAACGGGAGCGGCTTTGCAACAAACTGTGCAGAATGGTCAATGGAATCGCCACGATTAAACCTTGGGTAGTGGTGATCAATGCAGCTGAAATACCACCGGCCATCATCCGTGGATCACCGGTACCAAATAGTGTGATTTGCTGGAAAGTTTCGATCATACCAACCACGGTACCCAACAACCCCAGTAACGGTGCAATGACGTACAACACCTTGATGAAACTCAGGCCAGATTCCAGCGGTGCGGTTTCACGCAGAATGGCTTCGTCCAGCTTAAGTTCAAGTGTTTCAATATCAGAATCCTGGTTTTCGGTATAAACCGACATAACCCGACCCAAAGCATTACCCTGATCCGGCTGATCCCGCTTCAGTTGACGTTTAATGGCGCTGCCTTTCAAGAACAGGCTGGTGCCTTTCCATAATGAGAATAAAAACCCAATAATACCCAGGCCGATGATTACATAACCCACTTGTTTACCCTGCCGAACACGCTCCATCAAAGTTGGGGCCTGAACAACCTGTGACAAAATTGCCCCACGAGTAAAATCAACTGACATTGTTTCCACTTCGCCAGGCCCAGCATTTTGCAGGTTACTGGCCATATTTTGATAGCGGCCAGCCGGTTGACGGGCGATAGCTTGCAGTTCACCCTGCCCAGAATCCCACTGCAGGAACCGACCATTGGAGATCGCATTGAAAACACCAACACGAACCACCGATTGGTTGGCTTCCTCCTGACCATCAGCATCACGGATAGTGGTGTTGAATTGAACCACTTTGCCCTGTTCGGCAATTTCGGTCACCATTTCAGAAAAGAACCGATTCAATTCTGCACCTGTAGGCAATTCCCGGCGTTGTGCCAAATCAGCCATGAAATCACCACGACCTGGCAGTTGAGCTGAGACCATGGAGTCATCCAGTTTACTTTGTAGGTCACCGGCAACCTGGCGTACTACACCAAACAATTCACCGAGATTACCCAAACGTTCATCCAACACTGTTTCCAGCTCACTCAGTTGGCGCTCGTTATCATCGAATTCAGTCTGAAGACTGTCGCTGATCCGGCGCTGTTCAGCCAATTCGGCCCTTGCCTGTGCCAGCAAGTCCCGTTGCCGGTTACGTTCCCGTACGAATTGTGCTTCACGTTCACGATTGATTTGGCCCTGCTGTTGTGAAGCACGCTGTACTTCCTCGGCCAGTTGCTGTAATGGATTCTGCTGGGCCTGCAGGCTTGCTGAAACCATCAAGATAGAAATTAGTAACAATAATTTTTTCATGATCATTTCCTCCGGATTACCGTGCAGATGACGGAGCAGGAACAGGTAGCAGCACCAAATCAGGCGCGCGTCGGTTCTGAGCAATTGCGATACCATCTTTAACAGCTAAACGATACTCTGAACCCACTGTATCAAATTGGCGAGTTTGTGGATCCCACCAGCCGGTAGTCTGACCATCCAGTGATTGATACAACAATAAAGTCCGTCCCAAGCGCAGGAAAGTTACCTTGGTGTTATCCGGCAAATTGCCTTCGTAGGCAAAAGTGGTTCGACCATAATCGATTTCACCTTGATAGACTTCCAGTATCCGGCGGTATTTTTCTGACACGGTGACATTCGGATCATCCAGTAAAATCCGCATATCGGCTACCCGGCTCCGACGATCATCCAGCAAAAACGGCACATCACGCTCGACGATTTGCTCAAGGGTGTCGACCATGTCGATCATTAGCGGTGTAATTGCCCGGTCGGTAGATTCAAGTTGCGCCAACTGCTCGTTAATCGAAGCCAGTTCCGTACGTTGATTATTCACCAGGCGCTGCAACTGTGCGTTGTAGACTTTAAGACTGTCGGTCTCGCTGACCACCTGACGAAACTGGTTAAGGATATCCTCAGTTTCATCAGCAACCGAATCAATACGGTCCTGTGAAGCCTCTGATGCATTATTGATATTGTTCTGAGTCCCAATGGTAGATTGCAGCACTTGTGCTGAAACCGTACTTACCATAAAGACAGCCCCGAGCATTAGAAGTATTGCTGTTTTAACTAGTGTATTCCGCATAATTAAACCTGTTTCTTCTTAAATGTTGTTCGTCCCACCGCACCTATAAACCAACGGCTTGAGAAAAAAGTACTGGCCGCCAACTCGACATCGCAATTAAACGATTCCAATTCAACGACCAGCCTCTCTACGTACTAAGCATAGCTTGCACGTGATGAAAATGAAAGTTGCAAAGCATTACTGTTCATTTTGTTATCTAAAATCTACACTATATCAATGTCTGAAATCATAACTGTAGCACCTTGTCACCTACTTCGCAGGTTCGGCTGTATGCTGTATGACGCCTTCGCCACAATTGCCATTATGATGGTGCTTGCAATGCTGGTAGTGGCATTGCGTGGAGGCAAACCTATCGCTGCTGGCGAGATCACCTTTCAATTGTTGTTGCTGCTCGTGCATTGGCTGTATTTTGCTTATTGCTGGCGCTATGGCCGACAAACCCTGGGTATGCGCGTATGGGGGGTCCACCTGGCCACCCCAGCCTCAGAAGTCAGCTGGTCCAGCACCTTGATTCGCTACATCGCGGCCTGGTTTTCTATGCTCATCGTCGGTGCTGGCTTTTGGAGCGCTATCTGGCACCCCGCCCGACTTACCTGGCATGACCAATTCAGTAATACCTGGTTAGAGCACCGACGTTAAGACAACCCACTGATCAACTTTTTGTCCCTTTTGTTAACAACAAGGCCAAATATATTGAAATCAATGTGTATTTCAAACTAAATGGCTCCGGTTTAATACGAATGTTTTAGGATGAAGTTTGGTTTTTCGTGATTGCTAAATTCAACATTCAGCCTGGAAAAATCATGGCATTTAATCTTGATTAAACGGATTGATTGAAGTTAGCGATCAGGCAGAGAAATTCACGAACAAGGCAATTATCATTGCGGTGCCAAACCTGATAATCATTGATCTCGGATATGCAACCGAATCACAGTCAGTGCTGCAGGTCACGAGCTCAATTTAAACCCAACTGAGACGATTGGCCAAATTCCCCCATGCTGCTTGATCATCCCGGAATGATAATTATCAACCTGCCCAAGCTTTTGGTGGAGATGGTTGCCCACTCAATTCACAACTCACTTGTGATGAGTAACTCTGGTGCAGCATATTCAAATAGTTTTTCGATACAGCCCAACCCCGATGAATACTCCAATGGCTAGCGGTAGCGCTATACCAAAAACCGGATGCCACCGATAAACTGCTCCAACACTTTCAGATAACTGCTGCAGGATATACATCCCCAATCCCGCCGACAGGCCAAGCGCAAGCCGCCGTCCTCGAGACAGCTGCCTCACTGGCCCGGTTACCAACGGCAATGCCAACCACACCAGCAATAGAAGGATTGGGGCATAAAATAATCGCCGATGATAAGCATTGCGATAACGGTAGCTATCCAAATCATTGCTGTCCAAATACTCAACATAGGCCAATAAATCACGAGTCCCCAGAATACTCGGCCGCAAAGCTGCATTTGCCAGTAATGAAGTATCAACCGCTGACGGCCAATAAAGTTGTTGATGGTAAGATTTTTGCGGCGGGTCGGTGCAAATATTGATATGCATCACATCTTCCATCATCCATCGCCCGGGTTGATGCTCAGCGCGGCGCGCCTCTACCCATTCACACAAACGCCCCTGATCGGCAGAAAAAACCCTGAACTCGTAAAAGTCTGTGGCCTGTTGGCCGATCATCAAAGGACGCAGCACATGCACTATATTGCCTCCGTCGCGCAGCCATAACCCACTAGGGTCAGCCAGGCTTACCTGCCCGGTAATTTTACCGATTCTAAAATTACGCGCTTTGGACATTAACTCTCCGCCTGACCACTCACCCAGCACTATCGCCATCAACAGCATTCCGGCAATTGCGATCAGTGTTGTTTTAAGCATCCGCAACCTGGAACAGCCCGCCATCCGCATCACTATCAGCTCTTCCTGGGCCGCCAGTCTTCCGACCGCAATCAATACCCCGGCCAATGCCGCAAATGGAAATGTTTGATATGCCCGGCCCGGGGTGGTTAACAGGCTATACCACAGGGTGTCCAGTACCTGATAGTCACCTGCCATGTCACGTAACTGCCCGATTAATTGCAATGAGCTGTATAACAGCGTAAGAATTAGCCATACCATTAATACGCTACGCCAAATCTGACCAAGCAGATAACGGTCTATCCTTGCCAATAAGAGTCGCATAATCACTAAGCCAGACGCCTGTGCAACCGGGATAAACCGATCGTTATTATTGCTGCCAATGCATGCACCCACCACAAGCCAATTACTGGTGACAATCGCCCATTTGCCACCCAAACTTGCGATAAATTCAACAGGTTGATGTAGATAACATAGATCAATAGCGCTATTAATGGCCGTACTGTAGCCTGACGCCGTGGCGCATAACGCGCCAATAACACTGCAATCAGCGCCAGAATTACACAGGCTATGGCATGTGCGATACGCCAATGCATCTCGGCTAAGGCAGGCAAACTACCAGCTGCAAGTAATTGTGACCAGCTCCAGGCACCCGGCTGAATTGAACGTTGAGCACTGACCGGCACCGGCAATCGCACCTGGGCCTTGGCAAAATCCAGGGTCTGCATACTGCCGTTTTCAGCCACCGTGGTACGCCTGCCATGGTGCATGGTTACTGATCGCTCTCCAGTTTCATTTTCCAATCGAAACTGCCCGGTACTCGAAGTCAACAATTGTTCTTGTTGTTGTTGACGCCAGTTAACAAACACCTCCTTAGCCACTCCCTCGCGATCCAGCTCTGCCACATAAATCACCCCCTTATCTTCCGGCAAGCCGGTAAACTGACCCGGTAACACACCCCAAAATTCAGCAGATCGCGCAGCTTGCTGAAACAATACCTGTTCATAACGTTTGGCCGCAGGCAAAGCCCAGCCACTTAGCAAAAATACCAGTAACGCAGAAATTATCCCAAACCATAGTCCGATGCGGATTTTTGCACGCGGCGTCATGCCCACTGCTGTCATCATGGTCAATTCGCCATCATTGTGTAGTTGCCCCATCGCCAGCAATACACCCAGCATGACCCCCAGAGGAGCCACTGTGCGAATCGCTTCAGGCAAATACAACAACACCTGCCAGCTCAGCATGGAAACCGGCACATGCCCACCAGCGATATCTTCCAGTACTTCTGCGCCATACAGAACCATCAATACCAGTACAAAAATAGTCGTCACCGAAAGTGCATAACCTGCCCACAGCCGCAGCAAATAGCGACTAAGCAATCGAATTCCAGGTTGGTTTGTGTAATTAATCATGACAGCAGGAGTATTATCCATTGTAATCAGATTCGGCAACGCTAAAATGAAAAGTTTTTCTGCCTCCAATTAATCATTGGGGATCAGCAATCACGCCATTATCAGCATATTGGCGCTAGACACCCAGAGGTAACCATGGATTTCAAGTTATTTTCCGATGAGCTCGCACACGTAAACCAAGACTGTATTATCGCCGGGGTGTTCAAAACAACAGATGCATCAATGCAGAGCCAGGCTTTCAAGAGTCTGGATACTGCCTGCAATGGGCAATTAAGCCAAATGCTGACCAGCCGTGATATTGCAACGGCAGCTGGCAAAGTTACCTGGCTGCATCAACCAACCGGCATTACCAGCCCACGGTTGTTAATCGTTGGATGCGGTGCGGTCGACAAACTTGATGCAGGAAATTACCGCAAAGCCTGCCTGGCCGCCGGGAAAGCCTTGCGCAACAGCCGAGCCGCTAATGCTATTTGTGCTTTATCAGAGCTTTCTGTCAATAACCGTGATGCCAGTTGGGTTTTGCAAACCGCCGCTCTGGATTTTGCGCATACCGACTACCGCTATACGCGGACTAAAAAGCCTGGCAAACATGCCAGCCCTGCGACCGACAGCATAGCGTTTATCAGCAGTGCCAGTGAACAGGCATTAACACAGGCAGCTGCCATTGCTGCAGGCGTTGCCAGTGCGCGCCATTTGGGTGATGCACCTCCGAATCTGTGCACACCTGTAGATTTAGCAGAACACGCGCAGCAGCTTGCTGATACTCAGGACAAAGTGACTGTTGAAATCCTTGACCCACAAGCTATGCATGAACTTGGCATGCATGCATTACTGGCTGTTGGTAAAGGCAGTATCAACCCTCCGCGTTTGATTGCACTGCATTATCGTAATGACTCCGCAGATGCTGATCCTTATGTGTTGGTTGGCAAAGGTATTACCTTTGATACCGGCGGAATCAGCATCAAGCCTGGCCCCAATATGGAGCAAATGAAATATGACATGTGCGGTGCTGCTTCAGTATTGGGTGCTTTTGAGGCAGTTGTCCGGCTCAACTTGCCGCTCAACGTTACCTGCGTAGTAGCGGCTGCCGAGAACATGCCCGATGGTAAAGCGTATCGGCCGGGCGACGTCATTACCACGATGTCCGGCAAGACTGTAGAAGTCCTCAATACTGATGCTGAAGGCCGCATGGTGTTATGCGATGCACTAACCTGGTCAACCCGCCTGAATCCTGTTGCTATAGTCGATGTAGCCACCCTCACAGGTGCCTGCGTTGTCGCATTGGGCCATCACGCAGCTGCAATTATGACAAAACAGGACAGTCTTGCTGATGAATTATATTCAGCCGGCCAAACTACCCATGACCGTGCCTGGCGCTTGCCGCTTTGGGACGATTATCAGCAACAACTGGATTCTGATTTCGCTGATATGAAAAATGTCGGCGGAATGCCGGCCGGCAGCATTACTGCAGGTTGCTTTTTGTCACGTTATGTAGAGGATCAACGCTGGGCACACCTGGATATTGCCGGCGCAGCCTGGCAATGGGGTAAAAATAATGGCTGTACCGGCCGACCTGTGCGTCTGCTGACCCAATGGCTGGTAGATCGTTGCAGCTGATAGCAGCTGCACCAAAACCAATGACTTTACGGGTGGATATGTATTTATTGCGCGATGGCGCGGACAGTGCTGTGACTGTGGCATGCCAACTGGTCGGAAAAGCCTGGCCAACCCATCCGTCGGTACAGCTTGTCTGCAATGACCAGCAACAGTGTCAAGTCTTAGACGAACTATTGTGGCAAATACCTGAAAACCGATTGATCGGCCATGGTCTCAGCGGCTATTCACCTGCTCGATCGGCGCCCGTGCAGATTGGTACCGAACCGGTGGGAGATGTCCAGAATAATACTGTCCTGGTTGAAATGCGCAGCCACCACAAGGTTGCCCAAAGCTGTCAACAATTCGTCCGAGTGCTTGATATTGTTGCTAACTCTGATTCTGACCGGACAGCCGCAAGACAACGTTACAAAGCCTACCGCCAATTAACCACCGAACTACATACCCACGAATTGAGTTAACCCAGGCATGGAAAAAACCTACGACCCACAATCCATTGAGCAAAAATGGTATAGCTACTGGCTGGAACACCAGCTGTTCTCACCGGAGTTATCACAAGATAAACCGTCCTATTGCATTATGCTGCCGCCGCCTAATGTCACCGGCAACCTGCATATCGGACATGCATTTCAAGACACTATCATGGATTTGCTAACCCGCTATCACAAAATGCTGGGACACAAAACACTTTGGCAATGTGGTACAGACCATGCAGGTATCGCAACCCAGATGGTTGTTGAACGCCGATTATCAGCACAAGGTAAAAACCGCCATGATATCGGCCGCAAGGCTTTTACAGATGAAGTCTGGCAGTGGAAGGAGCAATCCGGAGGCAACATTCGCCAGCAGATGCAACGCCTGGGCGCTTCTGTCGATTGGGATAACGAGCGATTTACCATGGACGAAGGTTTGTCTAAAGCGGTAATCGATGTATTTGTTGAATTGCATCAGGAAGGACTGATCTACCGTGGCCAACGGTTAGTCAACTGGGACCCGGTACTGCACACCGCCCTCAGCGACCTGGAGGTTGTCAATAATGATGAACAGGGTTATTTGTGGCATATCCGCTACCCACGCTGTGACGGCAAGGGCCATGTGACAGTTGCAACCACGCGCCCGGAAACCATGTTGGGTGACACTGCGGTTGCGGTTCACCCTGATGATGAGCGCTATCATGATTTAGTTGGGCTGGAACTGGAGCTCCCTTTAACTAGCCGGCGTATCCCAGTTATAGCCGATGGATACGTTGATCCCGAATTTGGCTCTGGTTGTGTAAAAATCACTCCAGCGCATGATTTCAACGATTGGGATGTTGGTCAACGTAATCGATTGGACATCATTAATATCCTGAACCAGGATGCCACCCTTAATGATGCTGTCCCTGAAAAATATCAGGGTCTCGATCGGTTGGCTGCACGTCAGCAGGTGGTTGCAGACCTGGAACAAGCAGGTTTGTTGCAGCAAACAGATAAACACCAGATGGCGATCCCAAGAGGCGATCGCTCAGGTGCCATTTTGGAACCCTACTTAACCGATCAATGGTTTGTGAAAACTGAGCCCCTGGCCGAACCTGCCATCAACGCTGTGCGCAATGGAGAGATTCGCTTTATTCCCGAAAACTGGCAAACGACCTATTTTAATTGGATGGAAAACATTCAGGATTGGTGTATCAGCAGGCAATTATGGTGGGGTCACCGGATACCTGCCTGGTATGACGATGCAGGAAATATCTATGTTGCCCACAATGAATCAGCTGCGCGCCGTAAATACAATCTGCCAGATGACCTGAATTTGCGCCAGGATCCGGATGTTCTGGATACCTGGTTTTCATCTGCCTTGTGGCCATTTTCTACACTGGGCTGGCCACAGCAAACTGAACGCCTAGAGACTTTCTACCCAACCAGTGTGTTGGTTACCGGTTTTGACATTATATTCTTCTGGGTGGCCCGAATGATCATGATGGGATTGAAGTTTACCGGTAAAGTCCCGTTTCATGACGTATATGTGCATGGCTTGATCCGTGATGCCCAAGGGCAAAAAATGTCCAAATCAAAAGGCAATGTACTGGATCCATTGGATGTTATTGATGGTATTGAACTGGACGCATTACTGACAAAACGAACAACTGGACTAATGCAGCCGCAGATGCAGTCTGCTATTAATAAATCCACAAAAAAAGATTTCCCGGATGGTATTCCCGGCTATGGCACCGATGCGTTGCGGTTTACCTTCAGTTCACTTGCCACTCAGGGCCGGGATATGAGCATTGATATGAGTCGTGTTCAAGGTTACCGCAATTTCTGTAATAAATTATGGAATGCAGCTCGTTTTGCATTAATGCACCTGGAAGATAATGTTGGCCATATCGATCATTCGAATTCTGCAACATCTGCACAGCATGTTAATAACTGGATTCGCTCTCGGCTGGCACACACCACCAATGAAGTACGCCGCCATTTCGACCAATACCGGTTTGATCTGGCCGCTCAGACATTGTACGAATTCACCTGGAATGAATTTTGTGACTGGTACCTGGAATTATCCAAGTCCAATTTATCAGACAATGCTGACCCTGGTCTTCGGGCTGCCACGCAACAGACATTGGCGGAAGTACTTGAACAATTACTGCTATTGCTCCACCCGATCATCCCATTTATTACTGAAGAAATCTGGCAGCGCTTACGGCAACCGCTTGGCTTAGATGAGCACAGCATCCTACAACGCCCATTCCCACAAGCCGCGGATAGAGATTATTCAGCGGAAACTCAAATCGACTGGCTGAAAAGCATGATCCAGGCGGTACGCTCAACCCGCACAGAATTAAATCTTGCACCTGGCAAACCACTTCCGGTAAAAATCTGGAGTGACCAGCGCTCAGCCGATGAAAAGCTCATCGACAAGTTCCTGCCATGGTTACAAAAACTGGCACGAATTGAGTCCATCACCTGGCTGGATAAGCCTGAAGCTTCTGAACAATGCGCTACTGCCCGCGTTGATCATATACAGCTGTTTATTCCGTTGGCCGGATTGATTGATGTGGCTGCAGAAATTGCCCGCTTGACAAAACAGCAACAGAAATCCCAGCAACAGAAAATACAATTAACAGCCAAACTCAACAATGATAAATTTGTTAACAATGCGCCTGCAGCAGTGGTCGAAAAAGAGCGGGAACGGTTAGCTGAAATTCAAATAGAACTGGATAGTATCGATGATCAATTGGTGCAATTGGAGTCCATGCAGTAAATTTGAGTCATTCATTTCTGAATGACTCAAATGCTGAATAAAATGAACAAGCTTGCCAATTACCGGCCATTCAAAAAACGGTCCCAGTTATAACAACTTAACCAAATGGTCTGCCAGGCCTGACAGTGGCAACTGCGACTGCTCACCTGCACGCGAGCGATATTCAACCTCATTTGCATCCAGACTACGTTCTCCGATCACAACTTGATGCGGAATGCCAACCAACTCCATGTCCTTGAACATCACCCCGGGGCGAATCGAACGATTGTCCCATAACACTTCAACCCCACGTGCAATCAGTTCGTTATACAAATTTTCTGCAGCCTCAGCCACACGTGGCGATTTATGTTGATTCATCGGCAAGATCACAATCTGCCAAGGGGCAAGTGGTGCCGGCCAGACAATTCCTTTGTCATCATGGTGTTGTTCAATCGCCGCTGCAACAATCCGTGACACACCAACACCGTAACAACCCATTTGCATGGCCCTGGATTTACCGTCAACATCCATGACCACAGCATTCATCGATTCGCTGTATTTACTGCCAAGCTGAAAAATGTGGCCAACTTCTATACCTCGAATTAATGCCAGCTCACCGTTACCATCCGGGCTGGGATCACCAGCCTGAACATTGCGCAAATCTGCCACCACCGGCAATTCGACATCACGTTCCCAGTTGATATTAAAATAATGTTTGTCATCCTGGTTAGCACCAGCCGCAAAATCTGCCATCGCAGCAACACTGCGATCAATAATTACTGGAATTGGCAACTCAACCGGCCCAAGAGAACCCGGCCCGGCACCAATGGCTGTACGAATGGACGTCTCATTAGCGAACATCAATGGTGTTGCCACCTCCGGCAACTTGGCGGCTTTTAATTCGTTTAATTGATGATCACCTCGCACAATCAATGCAATCAAGTCTGCATCAACCTGTTCGCTGGCATGTACGATCAATGTCTTGATGGTTTTGGCAGCCGGCAATTCGAATGCCTGGCAAAGCGCATCAATGGTTTTGATACCTGGAGTATCCCCCAGATCCATCGATTGTGATGGCGCTGGCCGCAAGTCATTACACACTGCCTCAGCCAACTCAATATTGGCTGCATAATCACCCTCACTGGATACTGCCAATAAATCCTCTCCAGCCTCGGCCAGCACATGAAATTCATGTGAGCCACTACCGCCAATAGCGCCGGAATCTGCTGCCACTGCCCTAAATGTCAAGCCCAATCTGCTGAAAATAGCAGTGTAAGCCTGATACATATCCTGGTAGGTTTCTGCCAGGCTGTCAGCGTCGATATGGAATGAATAACCGTCCTTCATCAAAAACTCACGCGCCCGCATAACACCAAAACGAGGGCGGATTTCATCTCGAAACTTGGTTTGAATCTGATAAAAACACAACGGCAATTGTTTGAAACTTTTAATTTCATTGCGAGCGAAATCAGTAATGATTTCTTCATGTGTTGGACCAAAACAATATTCTCGCTGATTACTGTCAGTGATTTTCAGCAACAGCGGTCCAAAATCACTCCAACGACCACTTTCCTGCCAGAGTTCCGCTGGTTGCACTGCCGGCATCAACATTTCCAGCGCACCGATACGATTCATTTCTTCTCGTACAACAGCTTCCACTTTATGCAACACCCGCAAACCAAGTGGCGCCCAGGTATAAATTCCTGCACCATGTTTGCGAACCATACCTGTACGCAACATCAATTGATGGCTGGGGATTTCCGCATCTGCAGGAACCTCGCGACGCGTAACCAGATGCATTTGAGTAGTTTTCATGGCTGCTTGACTGACCTGACTGGATAAAGCAGGTTAGTGTAGCGTTGTATAGCACTGGTTAAAATCCCCAGTGCATTAATTGCAGGGAGTTTTAAATAATACTGTCAGGCTGAATGATTAAAGCTTAACCGCAGTTTTCGTCGATATAGGCTTGCGATTCAGATACCAGGGATGCCCGCTCAGTATCGTTCAGACGTCGGGGCTCGCCATCATCACCAGTCAACACTATCCGGCGCCGGGAATTCACCAGGTCTATGTTATTGCGTGCCCGGTTACAATTGGCAGCAATCACCTCAGGATCAATGACGGTTACGGTTCTATCCGGTGTGGTAATAATGGTTTCCTGAGCGGTCACCACTTGCTCTGTTTGCTCGGCTGCCGGACGAGAAATCACTCTTGCGCCCCCCCGATCGTGCAATGTCATACGCTCATAATTGTCATGACCGGGGGGTTGACCGGCAAAATGTTGAATCCCATTTTCATCAACCCAACTGTATACTTCCACTGCATAGACAGATATTGATAGCATATTTAATACCAAACATGCCCACAGAGCGGTTACTGAAATTGACTTTATCGCACAACTCGTTAGCAGTCTTGATAGCATTGCCTTTGTTCCTATGTGAACCACGTCCGTTGTCACCAAAGTTGAGGAGTCGTTTTGATGATAACAGCGCTGGTTTCCTTACTGAATAACACCAAAGTTTTGCAGCTAGAATAACACCTTATGAGTACAAACGATAATTCATCTGAGATACCCAAAGCCAGTTTGCGCAAACGTGGTATTTACTTGCTGCCAAATGCACTGACCACCGGCGCCATGTTTGCCGGATTCTATAGCATTATCGCAGCCGTAGGTGAACGTTATGTCGCTGCAGCAGTTGCAGTGCTTATAGCTGCGCTGTTGGATGGTGCTGATGGCAGAGTGGCTCGTGCAACAAATAGCCAAAGTGAATTCGGCCTGTATTATGACTCCATGTCAGATTTGATCAGTTTCGGCGTGGCTCCGTCGATATTGATGTACAGCTGGTCATTGCACTATTTACGCGACTTTGGTGCTGCTGCCGGAAAGTTTGGCTGGCTTGCGGCATTTGTCTTCACTGCATGCGCTGCTATGCGATTAGCCCGCTATAACGCCCAGGCCAAAAGTTTTGACAAACATCATTTTCAGGGATTAGCCAGCCCGGCAGCAGCGGTAACTTTGGTATGTACCGTATGGTTTTGTGTCCAGCAGGATTTCTCGCCGGTAAACCTTTCCTGGCTAATGGCGATTATTACCATTGTGCTGGGTGTCTTAATGTTCAGCCGGTTTCGTTACCTGAGCTTCAAGTCGATGCCTGATTCGCAACAACGGCCACAGGGCTGGGCTTTTATTCTGTTGTTGATTTTTGTCTTGCTTGCTCTCAATACACCATTGGTATTGATGCTGGCGGGTGCTTTGTATGTAGCCTCAGGCATAGTCATTACCTTACGGGGTCGACAGCGGCAGCGCAGTCGGCGCAATCAACCCACGGATTCCGATTAAATGCTGCATCTACACCGCCAACATTACCTTCAGGCGATGGGTATTACAGCATGGCAAATGCGTACAGATACCGCCGTTGCGACACCACCTACAGCCAATACACACCCTGACAGCAACACCACTGAACGCCTGACCACAACAAAATTACGCACCACATCGGGCTGGCTGATCTGGCTGGGCGATGCCGTTTCTCAGAATCATTGGGCGCCGATACTCAAAGATCTGCAAGCATTGTGCATCAGCACCCAACTCAATAACCCGTCCGCTGCGATTATTACCAGCCAACCAAAAGAATTGCTGGAAACGACTGGTGTGCTTGCCATTGGGCTACCGGAGGAGCAACTGGCCTGGTTAAAATCGAATGGTAATTACCTGATCCAACTACCGCCTATCTCCACCTGGCACAATCAACCAACCGTGAAACAACAACTTTGGCACACATTGCAGGAGCAGCTGTGGTAGCTGTCATCAAACCCCAGCATGCCTTGATCAGGCAGATGCAGCTGTATGATCTGGATGCGGTACATACCAATGAATGTCAGGCTTATGACTTCCCTTGGACGCGTGGGATTTTCGCCGACTGTATACGGGTGGGTTACCCATGCCGGATACTGGAAATTGGTGACGATGTAATAGGCCATGCCATTACCAGCATCGCAGCCAATGAGGCTCACTTATTGAATATCTGCATTAAACCCTCTCAACAGGGTCGTGGTTACGGCCGGCGCTTATTGCACAATTGTTTGCATTTAGCCCGTCTAAACAGTGCCAACAGTATGTTTTTAGAAGTGCGCCCCAGCAACTGGCCGGCAATCCGTATGTATCAGGCCGAAGGTTTTGCAGTGATCGGACGTCGACCGGATTACTACCGTCAGGGCAGTGACGATGATCAGGTTGCACACCAGACACGCGAAGATGCTTTGGTTCTGTCGAAAGCCCTGACCGCGACAGAAGATTAATACTAACCTGTTAGTGACGTCAGACAATGCCGGCTTGCTGAAACTCAGCTTAATAAACCTTAATCAATACCACGCTCAGCTCGCAGCTTATATTGGAGCGCACGCTCACGAAAACGTTGTTCTCGTTGCGGCGTTAATCGCTGGATGCAGTGAGGGCAACTGATATGTTTTTCATAATCAGCTGAAGCCATATCACCGGCGGTCAAAGGCATCCGGCAGGCTGTACAAACAGGCCTTTGGGTTGGTTGCAGATGATGATCCAGTGTAACCCTGTCATCAAACACAAAACATTCACCTTCCCAGCTGCTTTCATTTTCCGGCATTTTCTCCAGGTAATTCAAAATCCCCCCATCCAATTGATAAACGTTCTTAAAACCCTGCTTCAACATCCAGGCACTGGCTTTTTCACAACGAATACCACCAGTACAATACATTGCCACGTGTTGATCACTGGCCGGGTCCAACTGTTGCTGAACATAATCAGTAAATGCCCTGAAATGGCCGGTATCAGGATTCTCGGCACCCTGGAATCGACCTAAATCAACCTCATAGTGATTACGGGTATCCAATAAGCGGACATCTTGACGTTGTACCAATGCATCCCACTGCCTTGGTGAAATATGCTGCCCGGTTTGCTCAACCGGATTCAATCCGTCCTGACCAAAACTAACGATTTCTGCGCGCACCCTGACTTTCAAACGCTTAAATGGTGTCATATCGGCTTTAGTGAGCCGATACTCTATATTTGCAAGTTGCGGAAACTGATTAAGCCAGGTGAATAATTTTTGTAATGAAGCATGGCTACCACAAACAGTTGAGTTGATACCTTCGCCGGCTAATAAAATAGTGCCCATCAATTGCAGCCGCACACATTCATGCTGAATGCGTGCGCGCAATTCTGCGACCTGTTCTAATGCTACAAATCGGTAAAACGTAGCTACATAAACCTGATCATTTTGGACATTCAAATTGCTTGATTCTTTGCTTAGCATTAGGACTTGTTTAACAGCTCGGTCAATGGGATAATAGTACGGATTTGTCTGGCGCATTCGATTTGTGCCTGTAAATCTAATTTTAACCGATAACTGCGAGCATAGAAAATAGGCTTGCGTTAATAAATACACACACATTTCGTCACGATGAACTGGGTGCCTTGGTATACCAGGGTTGTTTATCGGGAAATGTGGAGGATTAACCCTGGTCAGCTTGTCACCATACGTATGTATGCCATCACGCTGATCAACAACAATCAGGAGTTGGCATCATGCCTAACATTACTATGCGCCAGATGCTTGAAGCTGGCGTGCACTTTGGACATCAGACCCGTTTTTGGAACCCCAAAATGGCACCATATATTTTTGGTGCACGGGGCAAAATTCACATTATCAACCTGGAAAAAACCCTGCCTTTAATGCAGGATGCGCTCAATTACCTCAGTGGTTTGGCTGCACGGCGCGGCAATATTATGTTTGTAGGCACCAAACGCGCTGCTTCAGACCCTATTGCTGAGCAGGCTACCAAAGCAGGTTGTCCGTATGTTTCGCACCGCTGGCTGGGTGGCATGCTGACCAATTTTCGGACCGTTAAGCAATCTATCAAACGCCTAAAACAATTAGAGACCATGGCCGAAGACGGCAGCTTTGAAAAGTTGGTTAAAAAAGAAGTTCTGCAACTGGAACGCGAACGGGCAAAACTGGAACGCAGCCTGGGCGGCATCAAAGACATGCGCGGGGTTCCTGATGCACTGTTTGTTGTTGATGTGGGTTATGAAAGCATCGCCATAAAAGAAGCACACACTCTCGGTATTCCACTGGTTGCAGTCGTTGACACCAACCACTCACCTGAAGGTATCGATTATGTAATCCCAGGCAATGACGATGCAATTCGGTCCATTGAGCTGTATGCAAGCGCCGTAGCTGAAGCCATTCTTGAAGGCCGTGCCTCAGCACCGCAATCACTTTCCGGCGATGAGGAATTCATCGAATTGGATGAAGCCGGCAATCCGGTTGAAAATAGCGGAAAACAAGCCAAATCCAAGAAAAAGAAAACAGCTAAGAAGGCCAGCACCAAGACTGTTACTAAAAAAGCAGATCCAGCTGCAGATTCAGCGACAACTGCCAAGGACGATTCGGCAAAGGTCGAGGAACAAGCAGCAGCACCTGTAAGTAAAAAAGCAACCAGTAAAAAAGCGACCAAGAAAAAAGTGGCTAAAAAAGTATCCACCAAAGCCAGCGATGACGCTGCAGGCGAAGAAGAATAAGCCTGCTTTACTGTTAAACAAGATTATTGATGAGGAACTAATACAATGGCAATTACCGCGCAACTGGTGAAAGAACTGCGAGAGCGCACCGGTGCTGGCATGATGGAATGCAAAAAAGCTCTGGTCGAAACCGATGGCGACCTGGAAGCAGCTAATGAGCATCTGCGCAAATCCGGTTTGGCCAAGGCTGATAAAAAAGCCGGCCGGGTCGCAGCAGAAGGCTTGATTTCAAAAGCAGAAAATGATGACCAGGTTGTTATCGTTGAAATCAATTGTGAAACAGACTTTGTTGCTAAAGACGACTCTTTCAAAGCGTTCTGCGCCCAGGTTGCGCAAGCAGCTTTAAGCGCCAGCAATGATGATATAGCAACGCTGTCCGAGCAACCGATTGAAGGCGACCAAACGGTAGAACAAACCCGGCAGGTATTGATTGCCCGTATTGGTGAGAACATACAGGTTCGACGCATGGCCAGGGTTGCCAAATCCGACCAAACCGTCAATGCCTATATCCACGGCGGCCGGATTGGCGTGATTGCTGCATTGAATGGTGGAGATCCCGAGCTGGCATATGACATGGCGATGCACATCGCAGCGTTTTCACCTGCCTACATCAGCAGTGATGATGTTCCGGCTGATGTGATTGCCAAAGAAAAGGAAATATTGATTGCCCAGGCAGCCGATTCCGGCAAGCCACCAGAAATTATTGAAAAGATGGTCAGTGGCAGACTACGCAAGCAATTAGATGAAATCACACTGACTGGTCAACCGTTTGTTAAAGACAATGACATTTCCGTTGGCAAATTGCTGCAGCAAAAAAATGCTCAGGTAAATTCCTTTATACGCCTGGCTGTAGGTGAAGGCATTGAAAAGGAAGAAAGTGATTTTGCTGCGGAAGTCATGCAGCAGGTGCAGGGAAGCTAGTCTAATCGACTAGATACTTATGCCGATCGCTCCAGCCTATCAACGGATTCTTGTCAAGCTCAGTGGCGAAGCGCTACTGGGCGATGAAGACTATGGCATTGACCCAAATGTAATCCAGCGATTAGCAGCTGAAATCAAAATAGTTAATGAGGCTGATGTAGAAATCGGCATCGTTATAGGCGGTGGGAATATATTCCGTGGTGCCGGCTTGGCGGCATCCGGAATTGACCGGGTCACCGGTGATCATATGGGCATGCTGGCTACAGTGATTAACAGCCTGGCACTTCAGGACGCACTGGAAAGCTGTGGTGTAACCACCCGGGTTATGTCTGCCATATCTGTTCGTGACGTCTGTGAAGATTATATTCGGCGGCGCGCAGTTCGCCACCTGGAGAAGAAACGTGTGGTGATCTTTGCTGCCGGCATAGGTAATCCGTTTTTCACTACTGACTCGGCCGCCAGTTTGCGTGCGATTGAAATTGGCGCTGACTTGATGCTGAAAGCCACCAAGGTAGATGGGATTTATACTGGTGACCCGGTAACCAACCCTGATGCCACCCGGTTCGATCACATCACTTATGATGAAGTCATTGCCCGCAAGCTGGAAGTCATGGATACCAATGCCGTAGTGCTGTGCCGTGATCAGTCCATGCCGATTCGAATTTTTAATATGTTCAAATCCGAAGCACTAATCAAATTGGTAAGCGGTGACAATATAGGCACCTTGGTCAGCAACTGAGCAACCAGGCAAACGGCTGCACCCCGCTCTGGTGGCGGTGTCTGCTAGAATGCGCTCAACAAATAACGCAGATGACCTCATGTTGAATGATATTTATAAAGACGCCGATACCCGAATGGATAAAACTCTGGAATCCCTGCGCCACGAATTATCCAAAATACGCACTGGACGAGCCCACCCAAGTTTGCTTGAGCATGTCACAGTAGATTATTACGGTTCTGAAGTACCGTTAAATCAAGCTGCCAACCTAAGCGTAGAAGATGCTCGTACATTGGGTGTGACGCCATTTGATAAGAGTATGGTGCAAGCCATTGAAAAAGCCATTCTCACTTCTGACCTGGGCTTGAATCCGATAACCGCAGGCACAGTTATCCGGGTTCCTTTACCTCCATTAACTGAAGAACGCCGACGCGAACTAGGCAAAGTGGTTCACGCGGAAGGAGAAAACGCAAAAATCGCGATCCGTAATATCCGGCGGGATGCTATACATACCAGTAAGGAATTACTCAAAGAAAAAGAGATTACCGAGGATGATGAACATCGTGCGGAGCAACACATACAGCAACTTACAGATAAGCACACGGCCGTAGTTGATGAACTGGTTAATGAAAAAGAACAGGAACTGATGGAGATATAAATCCGTCTTAGATAATTTCGGATTGCATCTTCAATAAACAGTCTAATAGGGAAAATGAATCAATACCAAACAATGCGGCATTACCTTACTGCCAACAATTTTCCAGATAATGCTGTATCTGTCGGCGACAAAGCCCGCATAACTCTATGATGAGCGTTTTCATCAGCCTGAAGCAATATTTGCCTCAACTTCGCTTGTACCGATTCCCAATATGACAAGCATTGCAGTAAAACCCAAGCACATTGCAATTATTATGGATGGCAATGGCCGCTGGGCAGCTCGCCGAGGGTTACCGCGAACCGCTGGTCATCAAGCTGGGCAAAAAGCCTTACGCCGAACGATAGAAGCTGTCCACCAACAGGGCATCCAGCATTTAACTGTATTTGCTTTCAGTAATGAAAATTGGCAGCGACCTCAGGCCGAAGTCAATAAGCTATTGGAACTGCTGAAAAAGGGGTTACAAAAGCACATTCCTGAACTGCATAAGAATGATGTCAGGGTACGGTTCATAGGCCGGCGGGAACATTTCAACCATGAATTGACGCAATTACTAAGCAACGCTGAGCAGTTGACCAAACAGAACCAAGCATTGAATTTCAATGTGGCGCTTGATTACGGAGGGCATTGGGATATTTGCCAGGCATTTGAAACGCTCAAAGCACAATTCCCTGATCTGCCGGTCACCCCGGAGCGCCTGCAGCAATTCCTGTGCTTACGGGATCAACCTCTGCCTGATTTACTTATTAGAACTGGCGGTGAACAACGGTTAAGTAACTTTCTTTTATGGCAGCTTGCTTATTCAGAATTGGTCTTCTGTGAAACGCTATGGCCAGATTTTGATGCTGCTGACATTACCCAGGCATTGCAGGAGTTTGCGCAACGCGAGCGACGTTTTGGGATGGTCAACGAGCAGGCACCTGCGACAACAGCACAGATAGCCAGTGCTTAAAACCCGGATTATTTTAGCTATCTGCGTGGGACTCCCGCTGCTGGCCCTATTATTTTTACTGCCGGCGCTCGCCTGGCAGATATTTGCAGGATTCGCTTTATTGGTTACCAGTTGGGAATTGCTGCGGCTGGCCCGCATCAGTTTCACCAAGCTGAGCAATCAACTACTGGTACTGGGGCCGGTAGCGATCATGTTTATTGCAGCATTGTCGTTGGCGCCTTCAATTCAATGGGCAATCATTCATTGGAGTTGCCTATTGTGGTTGGTTGCATTGCTATGGCTGACCAAACCACAATTCGCCAGCCAGCTGGACGGATTGGCCCGCATCCTGAAAGTTCTGCTAAGCTTGCTGTTTGTACTGCCTGCCCTGCTTACACTTGCACTTTTGCAAACCGCCAACCCGATACTGGTACTGGTGTTTTTCAGCCTGATCTGGGCTGCCGATATTTTTGCGTATTTTACCGGCAAGATCATTGGCGGGCCTAAACTGGCCCCCAATATCAGCCCCGGCAAAACCATAGCAGGACTGGTTGGTGGTTTAACTGGCGGGTTGTTGGTTATGGTCTGTTGGTTGTCACTGGTACCACCTCAAGTAGCAGCAACAGTTACAATACTGTTTGCGACAGCAATATTGGTACTGATATCAGTGGGTGGTGATTTACTCGCAAGCTTGCTGAAAAGACATGCAAACCGTAAAGACAGCAGCCAATTATTACCGGGGCACGGCGGGATGCTGGACCGGATGGACAGTTTATTGGCAAGTGCACCATTTTATGCAGTATGCATACAATATCTCGGTTTGGCATAAAATAACGATACCAATGAGCCAGTATGAACTAATAGTAGATTAACAACCCAATAGGTAAAGTGTCAGCAATAACCACCCATTAAAATAATCAAACGATACCTTAAAATTGTGCAACTGATAACAGAAAACACCAATGATTAATTTTCTTTCGCATGCCTGGTGGCTGATTTTAGTGCTGGGAATTTTGATAACCTTCCATGAGTTTGGACATTTTTGGGTGGCTCGGCTGATGGGTGTCAAAGTGATACGCTTTTCTGTTGGCTTTGGCAAGCCGCTGATAACACGCAAAGACAAACACGGTACTGAGTTTGTATTAGCTGCGTTACCATTGGGCGGTTATGTAAAAATGCTGGACGAGCGGGAAACCCCGGTAGCCCAACACGAGTTAGAGCTTGCATTTAACCGCAAACCACTGGGTGCGCGCACCGCCATTGTTGCTGCCGGCCCTATCTTTAACCTGATATTCGCAATCTTCGCATTCTGGTTGATGTTCATGATTGGAGTAGAGGAGCTCAAGCCCATTATCGGCACTCCAACCTCTTTGGCGGCGGACTCCGGCATCGTGGCTGGTGACGAAATTGTTGCCATCAATGATCGCCAAATCGAAAGCTGGACACATGTATTATTGGCTTTAATAGGCCCCGCTCTGGATGGCGAGAATGTCGCCATTGAACTGGAAGGCGCGGATGGCCAATTAAGGCGTAGACAGCTTAACTTCTCCGCGCTCGGTGAAAAAGTTGATGAGCCTAGACTACTGACCCAGATTGGGCTGAACCCATGGCGACCGGCGTTTACTCATAGCAATAGACTAGGGGTAATAGCTGAGGACTTACCTGCAGAACAAGCCGGCTTAAAGGTTAATGACAGAATCATCAGCATCTCCGACCAGGTTGTTAGTGACTGGCCTGAAATAGTCACCGCATTGCAACAATATGCTATTCCTGGCACTCCGCTAAAAATCGGCTATCAACGAGCGGACATGCGCGGCGAATTATCGCTTATACCAGTCTCCGTTACAGGCGAAAATGGTCAATCGCGAACTCAGATCGGCATAGGTGTAACACCACTTACTGAGCAGCAAGAAACTGCACAGAGAGCTGAACTGCAAGACCAATGGGATGCGAATTCATTTATCTGGCGGCATGGTCCAATCTCTGCAATCAGTGCCTCTTTTAAGGAGCTGTGGCAATTCACTACCGGGACACTGGGCATGCTGGGTCGAATGGTCACTGGACGTGCTTCACTTGAAAATCTGTCTGGCCCCATCACTATTGCCAGCTTAGCGAAACAATCGGCTGAATTAGGCCTGACTACTTTTTTACGGTTATTGGCGCTGATCAGCTTGTCATTGGCTATTTTAAATTTACTTCCGATCCCACTACTGGATGGTGGCCTTTTGATGTATTACCTTATAGAGTGGTTAACTGGGAAACCAGTATCTGAGAATATTCAAATGATTGGCCAAGGTATCGGCGTGCTGATGCTGGCTTGCCTGATGGGACTGGCTTTTTATAATGACATCGCCAGGCTGGTCTCGTGATGAATAATGGAACAAAATTGATGAGTTGTAACCGATTGTTGCTGCCTTTTGTCTTTCTGCTGAGCTTGGCGGCCACCAGCCCGTTGAGCGCGCAACTGGCAGACACTTTTGTAGTTGAAGATATTAGAATTGTTGGCCTGCAACGTATCGCGGAAGGTACGGTGTTTACTTTTTTGCCATTTGAGGCCGGCGAACGTCTTGACCCCTCGCTTGCGCGTCGCTCGATTCGCGAATTATTCCGCAGCGGTTTTTTCCAGGACGTTCATTTTGGCCGCGAAGGAAACATCCTGGTTATCAGCGTACAGGAACGTCCCGCCATTTCCGGCCTGCGCTTCAATGGGAATAAGGCCATTGAAACCGAAGACCTGGAAACCGCACTGGCTGGTATCGGCCTGGCCGAAGGAGAAACCTTTAATCCGGTAGACCTGGATAGGGTTCAACAGGAATTGATACGGCAATACTACAATCAAGGTAAATATGGTGTAGATGTTAACCCACAAGTAACTGACCTGGCTCGCAACCGGGTTAGCATCTCAATCAATATCAACGAAGGTAAAACTTCTAAAATCAAACATATCAATGTCGTTGGAAACACAATTTTTGATGATGATGAGCTACGTGGAGCATTTGAATCCACTACCACCAACTACCTCTCGTGGCTGCGCAATGATGATCAATATTCACAAGAAAAACTTAGTGGTGATTTAGAAACTCTGCGTTCGTTTTATCAAGACCGGGGATATGTGGATTTCAGCATTGAATCCACTCAGGTTTCCATCAGCCCGGATAAACGGTCAGTATTTATTACCGCAAATATCAGGGAGGGAGATGTTTACACAATCAGTGACGTACAGTTAACCGGCGACCTGATTATTGGAGAAAACACACTAAGGCGACTGCTGCTGACTCAGGCCGGAGCAGTATTTTCGCGCGGCCAGATGGAACGAAGCATCGAAAACATGACTGCTTTGTTATCCAATGTTGGATACGCATTCGCCAACATCAATCCAGTACCTGCAGTTAACCGTGAAGACCGCACAGTTAACCTGACATACGTGATCGAGCCCGGCAAACGTGTGTATGTCCGCCGCATCAGCTTTCAGGGCAATAGCAAAACCAAGGATGAAGTACTTCGTCGCGAAATGCGTCAGTTTGAAGGTGCATGGTTTTCACAGGCAGCGGTTGATCGTTCCCGCATCAGGTTGCAGCGTTTAGGTTACTTTGAAGATGTCAATGTTGAGACGCCTCAAGTGCCCGGCAGTGATGACCAGGTTGACGTGCTTATCAGCGTTACAGAGCGGCCATCAGGCAGTTTTTCAGTCGGACTGGGGTTTTCACAGGTACAAGGCCTGATTGCAACTTTGGCATTGCAACAGGATAACTTTCTGGGTAGCGGTAAAAGTGTTGGACTGCAAATTTCACGCAGTAATATCCTGACCCAGATCGGCGTTAACTATACCAATCCCTACTGGCTGGATTCCGGTGTTAGCCGGGGTTTTTCGATCAGTTATAGTGAATTTAATCCCGGTGATGCCAATATCTCACTATTTTCCACAGATCAATTTTCTGCCGGGGTTAATTTTGGCTTTCCAATAACCGAAGTTGATTTTATCAATACCGGACTGTCCTACAGCACTACCGATGTTAATATCGGGCAATTTGTCCAAGAAACTTTCAACGATGATGGCAGCTGTTTTGATGACATCAACAGCAATGGTGTTTGCGGAGAACAATTGCTGTTTGCAACCAGGCCACTGGCTGCCTCTTTAGATGCCAACGGCGATAACGTATTATCCAGCAGCGAACGGCAAATCAATGCCTATACTGGACGGTTGGGCTGGAGCAGAGACACCTCAGACAGTTTCCTGTTCCCCACCCGTGGCTCCAGGCAATCTGTATCCGTGGAAGCTACCGGCCCTGGCAGCTCACGTGATTACTACAAACTGTTTTATCGTTATGCGAAATTCTGGCCAATCTGGAATTCAGCAGTATTCTCCGTTCGTGGTAATCTTGGCTACGGCGATAGTTTTGATAACTTTGATCAGAATCGCCCGGTCGAAGAAATTGAACCCAGTATCTTACTGGGTGACTGTCAGCTGTCGGACGTAATAACACTGGATTTCGGGTTGCCATTCTATGAGCATTTCTTTGCTGGCGGTACACGTGATATCCGTGGCTACAACGATAATACCCTGGGACCTAAAGATCAGTTCTGTCGTGCTGTTGGCGGAGATTTCAAAGTATCCGGCGGCCTAGAAGTCGGCTTACCTGTACCATTTGGCGGTGGTGGCTCCAAGATCTCATTATTTATGGATGCAGGCAATGTTTACAGCGATTTCAGCAGTTTCGAATCCAGTGAACTACGCGGTTCGGTCGGAGTATCAGTAACCTGGCAAGCGCCTGTGGGACCTGTGGTGATCAGTTATGCTTTTCCTCTCAAGGATGAGGCGGGCGATATTACTGAAGCACTGCAGTTTTCGTTTGGCACAGTTTTCTGAGTTTTACTGGCCATGTTCAATGGCAGGATAAAATTATTTTTAGCTGGCTTGTTGCTGGCATCGGTTGCTGCGGGACAAAACAATCCCCCACGGATTGGTTATGTTGATATGAAGCAGTTGTTGGATAATGCACCGCAAATCACCTTAAGCCGAGAATCCATCGATCGCGAATTCAGACCACAAAATGACAACATTGCGAGTGATGAGCAACGCCTTCAGGATATGCGAAATCAGCAGCAAACACCGGGCAGTAACAGCACTACCTCAGAGAACCGAATTCGTAACCTTGAGCTGTCCATTAACCGACGCCGGGAAGATTTACGTCAGCAAATACTATTCAGGCGTAATGAGATCATTCAAGAACTTGAGGGTGATATCAATCTGGCCGTAGCAGCAGTCGCTCGCGACCGTAATTACGATCTAATCATCTCCAGTCCGGTCATTTATGCCAATAGCACAGTCGATATAACTCAAGATGTGCTCCATTACCTGCAGCAACAAAGTCAGCCTGATAGCAACTAGAATAGTGACATACCAGGTAAAACAACAGCACTGGGCATTACATGAAATTGCCGACAAACTACAGCTTCAACTGCGCGGTGATCAGCAGCACACTATTACAGGTATCGGTACACTGCTTGATGCCAATTCGGAACAGATTGCTTTTCTAGCCAACCCGGGCTACCGGAAACAATTAGCAACCACGCGCGCAGGTGCAGTTATTTTGAGTGAGCAGGATGCTCAAAGCTATGACGGCAATTGCCTGATCAGCTCTTTCCCTTATGTCAGCTACGCATCGCTTGCAGATTGGTTTGCCCCCGACGTTCCACCGCCAAGCATTCACCCAAGTGCCAATATCGATGCCAGCGCCCAGCTTGAACAAGGCGTAGCTATTGGTGCAAATTCAGTTATCGGCCCTGGATGTCGGTTAGGCCGAAATGTTCGGGTTGCGGCAGGCTGTGTACTGGAATCAAATTGTTCTGTGGCAAACGATAGTATCGTTATGGCCAATGTCTGGATCGGCCCCAACACCCGGATTGGTCAACGAGCCCGAATTCATCCGGGCGCGGTACTCGGCAGTGATGGGTTCGGCCTGGCCTGGAACCAGGATCATTGGAAGAAAGTGCCGCAATTGGGCGGACTGCTGATTGGAGACGATTGTGAAATTGGCGCCAATACAACTATTGATCGCGGCAGTATTGGTGATACTGTACTTCACCAGGACGTGCGGCTGGACAACCAGATTCAAATAGCACATAACGTAGAAATTGGCGCACATACAGCTATTGCTGCCTGTACCGGGATCGCCGGCAGTACCAAGATCGGTGCATACTGTCTTATCGGAGGCGCCTGTGGGATTGGTGGACACTTGCAAATAGGCGACCGGATAACCCTGACAGGCATGAGCATGGTGACTCATTCGTTGCATGAACCCGGCAACTATGGTTCTGCAATTCCCGCTGCACCGGAAAAAATATGGCACCGAAACATCGCACGGCTGCGACAATTGGATAAACTATGGTGCAAGCTTAAGAGAATTGATAAATAATGACAGACACAGACTTCACTTTTGATCCCGACTCCGGTTTTGGTCATAAACGTATTCATGAACTAATGCCGCACCGGTATCCATTTATGCTGGTAGATAAAATTATTGGCTACCGAACCGAACCTGACAAGCGTATTCGCGGAATCAAAAATGTCACCATCAATGAGCCTTTCTTCCCGGGTCATTTCCCCAACCACCCAGTCATGCCGGGGGTGCTTATTGTTGAAGCGATGGCCCAAACTGCAGGTATTTTGACGCAATTGGTAGAAACCGGTATCGGTCAGGGGCGTCACCAGTTTTATCTGGCAAAAGTAGACAAGGCAAAATTTTTGCAATTGGTGGTTCCTGGAGATCAACTGGTCATGGATGTGCTGCAAGTGCGCACTATCCGTGGGATGGGCATTTATCGGGCAGAAGCGCGCTGTGAGAATAAATTAGTCGCCAGTGCCGAAATGATGTGCGCTGCCCGTACCAGCTGATTGACTAACTTATCAGCTCACAGATGATTCACCCTACCGCGTTGGTGGACGGCCAGGCACAGCTTGCTGCTGATGTTGAAGTTGGCCCATATAGCATTATCGGCCCCAATGTCAGCATCGCCACTGGCACCAAGATTGGTCCTCATTGCGTTTTGAGCGGCCACACACGGATCGGCAAAAACAACCGGGTATTTCAGTTTAACTCGCTGGGTGATGAACCCCAGGACATGAAATATCTGGATGAAAAAACTGAGTTGATAATTGGCGATAACAATACCATCCGTGAATTTTGCACATTTAACCGGGGTACTCAACAAGGCGGGGGAATCACCAGAATTGGTGATCACAATTGGATTATGGCTTATGTGCATATCGCGCATGATTGCCAGGTTGGTAATCATGCGATTTTTGCCAACAATGCTTCGCTGGCCGGCCATGTCACTGTTGATGATTGGGCCATTCTGGGTGGATTTTCAATTGTGCATCAGTTCTGCACAGTTGGCGCACACAGTTTTTTATCCTTCGGCAGTCATGTTAATCAAAGTGTGCCTCCCTATGTTTTGGTCGCGGGAGACAAAGCCAGCGCTCGTGGGATAAACTCAGAAGGTCTGAAGCGTCGTGGTTTCTCACCGGAATCCATGCGCGCCCTGCGACGTGCTTATAAACTCATGTACCGCTCAAGCTTATCCTGGGATCAGACGCTTACCGAGCTGGAAAAAATGGCTGATGATGATCAGGCAATTCAGGCGATGGTGGACTTTTTAGCTCGTACTGAACGCAGTTATTTGCGTTGAACTGCAGCTAGTGAGCACTAGCTCTCAGATTAAAATCGCCATTGTTTCGGGAGAAGCATCCGGAGATCTGCTTGGCGCTAATCTGCTGGAGCATTTGCGTCCATACCAACCAGCTATGCAAGTGGCGGGGATTGGCGGATCTCGGTTAAATGCGGCCGGCTGCGATTGCTGGTGGCATTATCAGGAACTGGCTGTATTCGGCCTGGTGGAAGTACTGAAACACCTGCCGCGCTTATTACGCTTACGCAAGCTGCTGCTAAAACGCCTGCTGGACTGGCAACCGGATATTGTCATCACCATTGACGCTCCGGATTTTAATCTACCGCTGGCCGCAAAACTCAAAAAACATGGTATACCGGTAATCCATTACGTCTGCCCATCCATTTGGGCATGGCGGCAAAACCGGGTACATACATTGGCAAAATCTGTTAATCACGTGCTTTGCCTATTACCGTTCGAACAGGATTTTCTAACAAAACACCAGGTTGCCGCCACCTTCGTTGGTCACCCAATCGCTGACCAGATAATTTCACCGTCTGGTAATCGCCAGGCACTTCGGAAACAAGCACAACTGCCTGAATCAACCAGCTTAATTGCACTCTTGCCGGGCAGTCGGGACAGTGAAATAAATCGATTGTTACCAGTGTTTTTACAAGCCGCCACGTTATTGAAACAACCCGTCACGCTAATCAGCGCACTTACCAAAACTGACCACCAACAACAACTCAAACAATGGCACAAGGCAATAGCGGCCGATATTCCTTTACAACTACTGACTGGAACTAACGCCGCACAATCCGCCTTGGAAATGGCTGATGCCGCTTTGGTCGCTTCTGGAACAGTCACCTTGGAAGCCATGTTATGTAATTCACCAATGGTTGTGGCTTATCGCTTACACCCGCTGAGCTGGTACATCCTTAAATGGTTCAAACTATATAAAGCCAGCCATGTATCGTTGCCCAATCTGTTGGCCGGCAAAACGCTGGTTCCTGAAATTCTACAACATGCGGTTACGCCGGCAACCCTGGCATTTGAGCTCGAAAAACTACTGGCTGGCGATCAAACCGAACTGCGTCATGATTTTATGCGCCTCTCCGCTCAGTTACGCTGCAATGCAGGTCAACGTGCTGCTGAAGTAGTTAACAGCTTTCTAAACAAGACATGAAAATCGTTGCTGGTGTTGACGAGGCAGGCAGAGGCGCCTTAGCCGGACCGGTAGTCGTGGCAGCGGTTATCCTGGATCATACCAACCAACCGACAGGGCTGGCTGATTCAAAGGTTCTCAGCGCAAGCAGGCGGGAACATTTAGCGTCCATCATTCAACAATCAGCCAGCGCCTGGAAAGTTGTTGCCATTGAATGTCAGGAAATTGATCAAATCAATATTCTACAAGCCAGTTTACTAGGCATGCAGCAAGCGGTAGCCGGATTATCAATCCAACCGGAACTTGTGCTGGTGGATGGCAACACAGCACCAAACTTTGACATTCCGGCTCAAGCCATTATTAAAGGTGATGCAACCGAACCCGCAATCAGCGCTGCATCTATTTTGGCTAAAGTGCACCGGGATCGATTAATGATCGAAATGGAACAACATTTCCCGGGTTATGGTTTTGCACGGCACAAAGGCTATCCTACACAACAACACCGGGAGGTATTACAGCAACTTGGTCCATGTCCCGAGCACCGCCGCAGTTATGCTCCAGTTATTCAAGCCTGTCTTAAGTTTCCTGATCGCTAGCACTTTGCCAATGCAATAGTTAAGAGTTCAGCGTTGCTGTGCTGTTTCGGCACAAGACACAGTATTTAGACCATTGTTTCTAATTTTGCCATCCCCAACTGTTTTAGAAATATCAGGAGAAATTGATTCATGTTTGCGTATTTTGCTGTTTCTGGCTACCAATAGCGTGGTGCTGGTACTGATCAGTGTAGTATTTCAGGTTTCTGGAATCGAGTAATAGACCCTTAAATTGAATTAACAAACCCGAAGCGCGGACTCACCTGCTGTTAATCAGCGCTTTGATCAAATTGACTCAAAGCGGTTTTGAGAACGATTTTTACGTACTTCATCCGGTTTCCAGATTCGACCGTTCATAGCAATATAAACACCGGGTGGCTTGCTTTGCACCGCTCCCAGCGCACAGCCAATGTTAAATACTGCATCAGAACCGACAAACCGGGCTGGATTCAGTGCGCCGGTCAATACGATGGTTCGATCGGATAACTCTTGAACCGCTAATGCGGTTTCAACCATGCTATCGGTACCATGGGTAATCAATACAAACTGTTGGTCATGGTTGGCTATGGTTGCACGAATCAATTCCCGGTCAGCATCATTCAGCTCAAGACTATCTTTGCGCATCAATGGTATAACCCGCCAATCGAAAGCAGCGGAAAAGCTTTCCAATACCCGACCTATTTCCGACTCACCAACCTGGTAATCACTTTTGGCATCAAAATAAGTTTTATCTATGGTTCCACCAGTGGTGATAATCAGCAGTTCCTGCATTGGCTGTCTCACTTTTAAAGCTCTGATTTAATCTGACATGACCGTGGGCGAAACTAGTTTGGCGCAGCGCACCGTCATTTGCAATGACAGAAAGGGTGAATATGTCGAGCCGCAAAACCATCAACCCTTGCTAAAGTAAATAACACGCTGATTAGAGTAGTATTTAAATATATCAAACGGCATTTTCCAATTGAGCAGCTATTGCATTGCACTACAGCCAACTGTACTAATCCATGCTTCACAATAATGCTGTTCTACACCTCAGACTCTTTAACTCTGTTTTTCAGTCTGCGGCGCACTTCCCAACCATGCCTAATTAATGGAAACAAATAAGCAACGCATAAAGTTAACTGGGTTGCAGCCAACCAACGCTCTTCAGGATTGGCCCATAGCTCAGTGATGCCTACGATGACATAGAGTAAAACCACGAAGCCACCAACGGCTCTGCCTGCGGGCCTGTGTTTCCACACTGAAGGCAATAAAACAGCCAATGGCAACATCCACAACACCCCAATCAGCCCGCGATATACAAAATAGCAATGCCACACAGGTTGCCAAAATATCAAAGCCAGATAAACCCAACGCATCAGCTTCAGGAACCTCTAATTTAATCCTGCGTAACTGCTCATGACAGATAAAATCAGGAGCCCCTTAGTTTAATTGCCGTTTCCGCAACCCGACGGCCAAGCGCCCGGCACAATTCAGCTTCAATAGTATCGATTGCACGATCGCTGTTAGCACCTGCCCAATGGCTGGCACCATAAGGTGTGCCTCCAGCTGTAGTCAGATTCAAACCAGTCTCACTGTAAGGAATACCCAATAACAACATGCCGTGATGCAACAGCGGCAACATCATGCTCAACAAGGTGCTCTCCTGGCCTCCGTGCAAACTGGCTGTAGAGGTGAACACTGCAGCCGGCTTTCCAGTTAGCACACCTGAAAACCACTCACCTCCGGTACCGTCCAAAAAATACTTCATCGCTGCTGCCATATTACCGAACCGTGTCGGACTACCCAGAATCAATGCATCGCAGGTTCTCAGTTCTTCTGTGCTGACGTATGGTGGACCGGCTTCTGGAACAGCACCTGGCTGATCCAAATTGCCGTCGGAAACCCTGGGAACTGTACGCAACAAAGCTTCCACACCATCCACCTGTTCAGCCCCACGCGCAACCAGCCGGGCCATCGCAGCTGTATTACCATGCATGCTGTAAAAAACAACCAGTACTTTATACATCATCAAACAATTGCATAATATTTTCCGGTGGTCGGCCAATGACTGCCTGACCATTACGTACAACAATAGGGCGTTGCAACAATTGAGGGTTATCTTCAAGAATCCGGAACACGTCTTGTTCCTGCAACTCGGCATTATCCAACCCTAATGCCTTATATAACTCATCACTGGGACGCATGATGCCACGGGCATCAGTGCCTATTTTGGCCGCCAATTGTTGTAATTCAGCAAAATCAGGATGCTGTTCAAGGTATTGAATAACTTCAAGTTCGATATCATGTGCACGTAGCATCTCTAAAGTAGCACGTGATTTTGAACAACGTGGATTATGATAAATAGTAAAAACAGGTTTCTCGGTCATAATGGAGTCAATTTTGAGCAGTACTCAACACAGTCAACGGCCTGACAGTATAGCCGACACCAGCCATCGCTGGTGGCGAAACAGGCGATTGCTGGGTGACTTTGCTCTGCACCTGTGGCGACAGCTGAAAGCACACAATGCATTTCAGGCAGCGGGCTCATTGTGTTTCACCACTCTATTGGCACTGGTTCCACTATTGGCTGTGGTACTGGGCGCATTATCCTGGTTGCCAATTGCTGACAACCTGGCTGACCAGTTACAGGATTTCTTATTTGCCAATTTTGTTCCGGCTGCTGGTGCAACCGTGCAAAATTATGTGCAACAGTTCGTTGGTAACACATCTACTTTGACTGGTGCGGGTGCTTTTTTTCTAATCCTCACCTCACTGATGCTGATGAATACCATTGAGGAGTCACTCAATCGTATCTGGCAGGTGCGTGCGTCACGCAGCGTTTCCAACAGACTGATGATGTACTGGGCAGTATTAACCATGGGCCCGGTGCTTATCGGAGGCAGCGTGGCATTAACCTCATACATTACCGCATTGGCCTTTAATGATGCCGCCAATACACTGTTGAGAATTGCCCCTTTTCTGGTAGCGGTATTAGGTTTTTCTCTGCTGTATCTGGTCGCACCCAATCGTAGAGTCAGAATTAAACATGCCTTTTCAGGCGGCCTGCTGGCGGCAATCGGCTTTGAGCTGGCCAAAGCTGGATTTGTATGGTACGTCACCAACTTTCCAACCTATACCAAGCTGTATGGCGCACTAGCAACCTTTCCGATCTTTCTGCTGTGGATTTACGTGACTTGGATAATTACCCTGCTAGGCGCAATATTCACTGCGGCAATGACCACCTTTCATTTCCGAAAAGAGGAGTGGCATTGGCCGCAACGGATGGAGTTTGCGCTGTTACTGCGCCTGCTCGGTCATCTGTGGGGAGCTCAGAAAGCTGGACATGGCATGCGCAGCGATCAGCTGTTAGAGTTGGAAGCTGCCATGTCGGATGTAC
The DNA here is from genome assembly GCA_021772985.1 of Gammaproteobacteria bacterium. Lineage (GTDB taxonomy): Bacteria > Pseudomonadota > Gammaproteobacteria > Xanthomonadales > Wenzhouxiangellaceae > JAJFKX01. The sequence continues at coordinate 12,440 of JAJFKX010000006.1, read as the reverse complement.
AGTTACAACACCTGCTGCAGCACTTAACCGATGCCAACCTGATCAGCCGGGATGAATCCGGTAACTGGATATTATCTACCGATCTGGGTGAACTCAGTCTGGCTGAGCTTTATTGTTCCGGCCCATATATACTGCCGTTAGTAGACCGGGATCAATTACCTAATGACCAGCCATCCGACCGGCATTTGTATCAACTATTGACTGAACTGGCCCGGGCAGCGCAAGCTAATCTGAACAAACCGGTCAAATCATATCTAAATCAAACTGAAGAGTCACTAAAGGAATAACCATGCGATTACTCACCCTGCTGACTATGCTGATTATCACTGCCTGTAATGCTAATACCGACAGCATAGACTTCAGCCTACCTACATTGGATGGCTCTACAGTGAGCCTGTCAGACTATCGTGGTCAATGGGTGGTAGTGAACTACTGGGCAACATGGTGCGCTCCATGCCGTAAAGAAATCCCAGACTTATCCAGCCTGCATGACGAGCGTGATGATGTCACCGTACTTGGACTGGCTTTTGAGGATGCTGAACCTCAAAGTTTTATCAACTTTCTGGTGGATTATCCTGCAACTTATCCCATATTGATCAGTGATACTTACAACCCTCCAGAACATTTAGGTGCTCCGCGGGCTTTGCCTACAACGTTCCTTGTCAACCCTGAAGGCGAGCTTATTAAGACCTTTATTGGACCAATTACCCGCGATCAGTTGGAGCAGGCAATAACTGACCTTGCCGGATAACAGGTGATTTTTATTGCATTTGTACTTATCTGAACACGTTCCAGCTAAAGTCTTAAAACTTCTTAACTTTACTGCAATACGAGAATACCATTTTGCAGTGCCATTAACGACGCCAAAACGCTACAATAGTGGGCTATTTACAAAGAACACTGAGGAGATCGCAAGGCATGGATATTTCGGAACTGGTTACAACAGCTCAGGCACTGGTAACGCCGGGCAAAGGCATCCTGGCAATTGATGAAAGCACCGGGACGATTGCCAAGCGGTTTGCAACTGTAAGTGTTGAATCCTCTGAAGAAACCCGCCGTGATTACCGCAGTACTTTATTGACCACACCGGAATTGGGTAACCATATCTCAGGTGCTATTTTATTTGATGAAACTTTGCGGCAATCCACCCCGGATGGCACGCCATTGCCCGAAGTAATGCGTGAACAAGGCATTATCCCGGGTATCAAAGTTGATACCGGCGCCAAAAACCTGGCTGGCCATGATGGTGAGAAAGTTACTGAAGGCTTGGACGGATTGCGAGAACGCCTACAGGAATATGCCGCACTGGGGGCCGGGTTTGCCAAATGGCGGGCTGTCATCACCATTGGTGATGACATACCGACTTCCGCTTGTATTGAATCCAATACTCACGCACTGGCGCGTTATGCTGCTTTATGCCAGGAATCCGGCCTGGTACCGATCGTGGAGCCGGAAGTTTTGATGGATGGGTCACATGATTTAGACGACTGTTTTGATGTCACCGAAGCAACATTGCGCAGCTTGTTTGCCCAATTGTATGAACAGGATGTGATCCTTGAAGGCGTAATACTGAAGGCCTCAATGGTTATTTCCGGTAGTACTTGTGAAGAACGCGCCGACGTTGACGAAGTAGCACAAGCAACCTTAACCTGCCTGTTGAATGCAGTCCCGGCGGCAGTTGCCGGCATAGTGTTTCTGTCTGGTGGACAAGGCGATCAAGAAGCTACTGCACACCTGGATGCAATGAACCGCCTGGGTGAATTTGCCTGGCCGTTAAGTTTTTCATATGGTCGTGCTTTACAACAACAAGCACTTAAAGCCTGGGCAGGCAACCTCGGCAACCCTGAACCAGCTCAGAGCGCGCTGGCACATCGAGCCAAAATGAATGGTCTGGCGGCAATGGGCGAATACGATCCAGCAGCCGAAATTTAGCAGTTGATTTTACTGGTGGCCACACTGACTGGCCACCCAATACCGGATATTATCCATGGATGACAAACTCCGTCGCGATGCGCTTGAATATCACCGCTGGCCGGTACCCGGCAAGATTCGCATATCTCCAACCAAAGCGTTAACCACTCAAAAAGACCTCGCCATGGCGTACTCGCCCGGTGTAGCAGCTGCTTCCGAGCTGATCCATGAGAACCCTGCGGAAGCCGCTAATCTGACCGCCCGAGGAAATCTGGTTGCAGTAATCAGCAATGGCACAGCCGTACTCGGCCTCGGTGCAATCGGTGCATTGGCTTCCAAACCCGTGATGGAAGGCAAAGGTGTGCTGTTTCGAAAATTTGCGGGTATTGATGTTTTTGATATTGAAATTGACGAACGTGATCCAGACAAGCTGGTGGATATTATCGCCAGCCTGGAACCTACCTTTGGCGGGATCAATCTGGAAGATATCAAAGCACCGGAATGTTTCATTGTTGAGGAAAAACTCAAACAACGCATGGGCATTCCAGTGTTCCACGATGACCAGCATGGTACCGCTGTCATCACCGCCGCCGCCGTCATCAACGCATTACAGATAGTCGGGAAAAATATCGAAGATGTGCGTTTAACCGCTTCCGGTGCCGGTGCCGCCGGAATGGCTTGCCTGGATCTATTGGTTAGCCTGGGCATGTTGCACGAGCACATCATTGTCTGTGATCGCAGTGGTGTAGTACATATCGGGCGTGATGACGATATGGATGACCGCAAGGCCCAATATGCAAGAGATATTCCCGAACGCACCTTAGCTGAAGCGATCCAGGGCGCGGATATTTTTCTTGGGGTCTCCGCACCTGGAGTGTTAACCTCTGAAATGATCATGGGCATGACCGCGCAACCGATTATTCTGGCGCTGGCTAATCCAGTTCCTGAAATCATGCCGGATGAAGCACGCAAAGCCCGTCCAGATGCCATCATCGCGACCGGCCGTTCGGATTTTCCCAACCAGGTCAACAATGTTCTGTGCTTTCCATATTTATTCAGAGGTGCTTTGGATGTTGGCGCCAAACTGATCAATGAAGAAATGAAACTCGCCTGCGCGCATGCGCTGGCCGAGTTGACCCGACTGGAAGCCAGTGATGTCAGTGCGGCTGCTTATGGCGGCAATACCCCACAGTTCGGGGCTGAATATCTAATCCCACAGCCATTTGATCCCAGGTTGTTGGGTCATTTGGCGCCAGCGGTTGCCCAGGCAGCGATGGACACTGGCATTGCTGAACGCCCAATTGAAGACATGGATGCTTACCGGGAGCGCCTGAATCAATTTGTGTTTCGAACCGGCTTGTTGATGAAGCCGGTATTTGATACCGCCCGGGCTAACCCGCGTCGGGTCATATTTGCAGAAGGTGAGCATGAAACAATCTTACGGGCAGTCCAGACCATCATTGACGATGGCTTGGCCATTCCGATCCTGATCGGACGCCCGGAAGTTGTCAAAATGCGTATCGAACGGATGGGGCTGCGGCTTGAGGCGGGACGGGATTTTGAGTTGATTAATCCACATTCTGATCCTCGTTACAAAGACTACTGGCAAACCTATCACCAGTTGATGCAGCGCCGTGGCGTATCCCCCGAAGCTGCAAAATCAATCGCTCGAACACGTGAAAGTGTGATCGCCGCAATCGCGGTTAAACGAGGTGATGCCGATGCCATGATTACAGGGCTGGTAGGTCGTTACCAAAGCAAATTACATTATGTATTGAACGTACTCGGCATCCGCGATGGCGTGGATACTGTAGGTGCGCTCAGTGTAATGACTGGAGATACGGGTACATTTTTCGTATGTGACACACATGTTAATCCGAACCCTACTGCTGAGCAGATAGCTGAGCTAACCGAAATGGCGGCAGATAAGGTCAGGCTATTCGGATTAGCACCCAAAGTCGCGTTATTATCGCATTCTGCCTTTGGCAGTCACCACGACGAGTCAGCTCACAAAATGCAACGGGCACTACAGCTATTGCGTGCCCGCTGCCCGGATTTGGAAGTGGAAGGTGAAATGACTGCCGATGCTGCAATATCGGAAGATTTTCGTGAGCGGATTTTCCCCAACTCGGTACTCAAGGGTAGCGCCAATCTGTTGGTCATGCCGGATCAGGGTGCCGCACATATTGCATTTAATTTTGCCCGACTGCTGACCAAGGGTGTCAGTGTTGGCCCCATACTTATGGGTGCAGGTATGCCGGCACATATCCTGACACCATCGGCAACGGTACGTCGAGTGGTAAACATGACTGCGATTGCATGTGTAGATGCACAGCGCTTTGAATATGACCGGCAAGCACATTTATTTGATGGCATGCGTAACGTCGATGACGCAGAAGATTGGACCTAATCAAGTTGAAAGAGTACTAGGAACTACAACCATGGCAACTGATCCGCAACACCCCAAAGATATTGACCCTCAGGAAACCCGAGAGTGGCAGGATGCTCTCGAATCGGTGGTTGATGCTGATGGTGCAGAGCGCGCCCATTATCTGCTCCAGGACCTGGTAGAACAAACTCGCAATCAGGGCCTGGATTTGCCGTTTGACCTGACTACAAGTTATATCAATACCATACCGGTATCCAAACAACCTGACATGCCCGGTGATGCTGAACTTGAACACCGTATCCGCTCTATCATCCGCTGGAATGCCATGGCCATGGTGGTTCGCGCCAGCCGTAGAGGCGGTGAGTTGGGTGGGCATATTGCCAGCTTTGCATCCGCAGCCACACTGTATGATGTTGGTTTTAATCATTTCTTCAAAGGCCCCGATGCCAGTGGTGGTGCCGACTTGTTATACATCCAGGGACACAGCTCACCCGGTATTTACTCTCGAGCATTTCTGGAAGGCCGACTGACTGAAGATCAACTGGATCGGTTCCGGCAGGAAGTTAACGGCGACGGTTTATCATCCTATCCTCACCCTTGGCTGATGCCGGATTTCTGGCAATTACCAACAGTATCAATGGGTTTGGGGCCAATTTTTGCAATCTATCAGGCACGTTTTCTGAAATACCTGCATAACCGCGGTCTGGCCGATACCAGCCAGCGCAAAGTCTGGTGCTTCATGGGTGATGGAGAATCAGACGAACCTGAATCTTTGGGTGCAATCGCCCTGGCTGGACGTGAACACCTGGACAACCTGGTATTCGTGGTGAATTGCAATCTGCAGCGTCTGGATGGTCCGGTACGCGGCAATGGCAAGATCATTCAGGAACTCGAAGGCGTATTTCGTGGTGCGGGTTGGAACGTGCTCAAGGTATTGTGGGGCAGCTACTGGGATCCACTGCTAGAACAAGATCACCAAGGTATCCTGAAAGACCGTATGGCTGAAGCTGTTGATGGTGATTACCAGAAATACAAAGCCATGAATGGTGCGTATGTACGTGAGCATTTTTTTGGACATAACCCCGAGCTGAAAAAAATGGTCGCTGATATGAGCGATGAAGACATCTGGCGCTTAAATCGCGGCGGCCATGATCCACACAAGGTTTATGCTGCCTACGACCGGGCAACCAAACACACCGGGCAACCCACCGTTATCCTGGCCAAAACCATCAAAGGCTATGGCATGGGACAATCTGGCGAAGGCCAGAACATTAGCCATCAACAGAAAAAGCTGGATGATGATGGTGTCCGCTATTTCAGAGACCGCTTCAAGGTACCCGTTACCGACCAGCAAATTAGCCAAATACCTTATTTTCACCCTGGCGACGGCAGTGATGAAATTCGTTATCTGAAGGAACGTCGTGCTGAACTTGGTGGGTATTTACCTCAGCGGGTGGTCACAGCCTCAGCGCTTCCGACGCCCGAATTAAGCGTCTTCGATAGTATTCTGCAAGACTCTGGTGAACGCGAAATTTCCACCACTATGGCGTTTGTCCGCTGCCTGTCATTATTGCTGCGAGACCAGCAGTTAAAGTCAAGAATCGTACCTATTGTTTGTGATGAAGCGCGTACCTTCGGCATGGAAGGCATGTTCCGCCAATTGGGTATCTACTCCTCACTGGGTCAGGTCTATGATCCGGTTGATTCTGATCAACTGATGTTTTATAAGGAAGACATCAAAGGCCAGATTCTTCAGGAAGGTATCACCGAAGCCGGCGCCATCTCATCCTGGATTGCTGCCGCCACTTCGTATGCCAATAATGGCCTGGCAATGATCCCATTTTATATTTTCTATTCAATGTTCGGCTTTCAACGAGTCGGCGATCAGGCCTGGGCTGCCGGTGACATGCGGGCACGCGGTTTTTTGATCGGTGGCACTGCTGGTCGTACTACGCTTAACGGTGAAGGCTTGCAGCACGAGGATGGCCATAGCCACTTATTAGCAGGTGCTATTCCCAACTGCGTATCGTATGACCCGGCTTTCGGTTATGAAGTAGCAGTGATTGTCCGCGATGGCCTGCGGCGCATGTTTACTGAACAACAAGATGTGTTTTATTACCTCACGGTAATGAATGAAAACTACCGTCAACCTGCCATGCCTGAAGACTCTGAACAAGGCATCATCCAGGGCATGTACCTGTTCAGTGAAGGCAAACCAGCAGAAACCAAAGTCCAATTACTGGGCTCCGGCACCATTTTGCGTGAGGCAATAGCTGCCGCAGATATTTTGGCAGGCCTGTTTAAAATCAGCGCCAATGTCTGGAGCGTAACGAGCTTTACTGAACTGCGCCGTGACGGCCAGTCCGCGGAACGCTTCAACCGGCTAAATATTGATGCAGATCCTCATCAAGCCTACGTAGCAAAATGCCTGAGCAAACATAGTGGTCCGATTATTGCCGCCACCGACTATGTGCGAGTGCATGCCGAGCAGATTCGTCCATATTTACCGCATAATGATTATTTGGTACTGGGCACTGATGGCTTCGGGCGCAGCGATACCCGTGAGAACCTGCGGCAGTTCTTTGAAGTTGACCGCCGACACATTGCCTATGCAGCGCTTTATCGTTTGTTTCTGAAAGGCAAACTAGCGCGCTCGGCACTGCTGGATGCACGTAACCAACTTAATATCGACCCAGAGAAACCAAACCCGGTCACTGTATAAAATATCTGCAGATATCATAACCCAGACACCGTGATTTGAAAGAGAGATAAGCAACATGGCCAACAGCATTGAAATTACAGTCCCTGATATTGGTGATTTCGACAAGGTTCCGGTAATCGAAGTACTGGTTGCCGAAGGTGATGAAATTGGTGTGGACGACTCACTGGTAACACTGGAAAGCGACAAAGCCACCATGGAGGTCCCTGCATCGCATGCAGGTAAGATTACATCACTGTCGGTCAGCGTGGGTGATGAAGTCTCTGAAGGGGACGTGATTGCATTGCTCGAGTTGACCGAGGCACAACCCGCTGATGCGGAAAAAGCTGAGGCCGAAGACGATCAGCCGGAACCGGTTGAAGCCACCACCCATGCTGAAGAAGTTGATCCCGAACCCATAGAACAAACTGCAAAACCCACACCTGCCGCTGAAACAGCAGCAACCGGCGATGACAATACCCATGCCAGCCCCAGTGTCCGTAAACTTGCTCGCAAACTGGGGATTGATTTACCGACCGTGTCAGCCACTGGCCGAAAAGGCCGGATCACAGCAGAAGATTTGCATACGCATGTCAAGCAACGCATGGCAACTGGTGGTGGTAATGCCGTAGGCAACGGATTATCCATAACACCTGCCAGATCAATTGACTTCAGTAAATTTGGTGATATCGAAGAACAGCCTTTATCTAGAATCAAAAAGCTTTCCGGCACACATTTACATCGCAACTGGTTGACCATTCCACATGTTACCCAAAATGATCATGCTGATATTTCCCAGTTGGAATCGTTCCGCAAAGACCACGATGCTGAATTTCGTGAGCAGGGCACCAGATTGACTTTGATCGTATTTTTGATCAAAGCCTGTGTTTCTGCACTCAAACGTTTCCCACAGTTTAATGCTTCGCTATCCAGTGACGGCGAATCTCTGATTGTAAAGAAATATTTTAATATCGGCATTGCCGTGGATACCGATGACGGGCTGGTAGTCCCGGTTATCCGCAATTGTGAGCAAAAAGGCCTACTGGAACTGGCCCATGAATTAACCGATTTAAGCAGCAGAGCACGGGAAGGCAAGCTCAAGCCCGCAGAAATGCAGGGAGGCTGCTTCTCTATTTCCAGTCTGGGTGGAATTGGTGGCACTGGATTCACACCGATAGTCAACGGCCCTGAAGTAGCCATTCTGGGTGTTTCCAGGTCCTCATTAGCACCGGTCTGGGATGGTGAGGCGTTTCAACCGCGGCTAATGTTACCGTTGTCAATGTCTTATGACCATAGGGTTATTGATGGCGCTGATGCTGCCCGTTTTACCCGCTTCCTGGTTACTCGCCTGGAAGATTTCCGCCGTGTCGTTTTATAGTCTGTATAGCTGACTCAAAAGCAAATGCATCAGGATCCCAACCAGCGTATGGGCAGGGGCATGATATGGGTCAGTATGATCGTTGCCCTGGGTTTACTGACCTGGTTTTTTTCAGACGTTATTGATCAGCGCAACAACCCCAACAGCAATGTTCAAGGGGTGGTGCTAGAAAACGCAGTTGAAGTTAGCCTGCAACGTAATCGTTACGGACATTATGTAGCCACTGGCTATATCAATGATCAGTCAGTAGATTTTCTAATTGATACCGGCGCTACTGATGTAGTACTGTCGTCCAGCCTGGCCGATGAACTTGATCTGCAAAACCTTGGGCCGATCACAATGAGCACCGCCAATGGTGTGTCCCGCGGTTATATAACCCGCATCAATGAGCTTAGGTTGGGGCCTATTGTGGCGCGCAACATCCAAGCAATAGTCGCCCCTAATCTCGATCTCGAAGTATTATTGGGTATGACAGTATTACAGCAACTGGATTGGCAGCAACAGGGCGATCAGCTTATTTTGCGTCAGACCGGTGACTATTAATATCCTGCCAACATTATAGTGAGTTTTTCATGAGCAAGATTGAAATTAAGGTTCCTGATATCGGTGATTTTGATAATATCCCTGTCATTGAAGTCCTGGTATCCGAAGGTGATCAGGTCGATCAGGATCAATCATTGATCACCCTGGAAAGCGACAAGGCCACCATGGAAGTCCCTGCACCACAGGCAGGTATTATCACCGGTTTGGCAGTTAAAGTTGGTGATCAGGTATCTGAAGGAACGGTTATAGCCGTATTGGAAAATGCCGCTGACAACACTGTAACCGAACCAGATTATACTGCAGTTGAACAAGCTGCTGAAGTTACTCAATCAACAGCTCAGCAACCGGCTGACAACACATCTACCGCAGATCAGGGTAATAGTCGCCAATATGATTGTGATGTGCTGGTACTAGGTGCTGGCCCTGGTGGTTATACAGCGGCATTTCGCGCTGCCGACCTTGGCCTGGACGTCGTGCTGGTTGAACGTGAACCCGTTCTGGGGGGCGTATGTCTGAACGTAGGTTGTATCCCTTCCAAGGCTCTGCTGCATACTGCGCGCGTATTGGACGAAACCCGGCAAATGGCTGCACATGGGGTGCGTTTCGGAGAACCAGACATCGATTTGGATCAACTGCGGGAATGGAAAGACTCAGTTGTCAGCCGTTTGACCGGTGGCTTATCCGGCCTGGCCAAACAGCGCAATGTCCGGGTCGTTACCGGATCAGGAAATTTCACCGGCCCACATGAACTTGAAGTAGCCGGCCGTGATGGCCGGCAAACATTATCTTTCACCAATGCCATTATTGCTGCAGGTTCCGAACCGGTTCATCTGCCGGGTTTGCCATGGGATGACAGCCGGCTGATGGACTCTACAGATGCACTCGAATTATCCGATATTCCAGGCAAACTATTAGTGATTGGCGGCGGTATAATTGGACTGGAAATGGCCTGTGTATACGCCTCCCTGGGTAGTTCGGTCACCATTGTCGAGCTAATGGATCAATTGATGCCGGGCACCGATAAAGACCTGGTCAGACCACTGCAGAAGCTCTTGAAGCAACGCTGTGATGAAATATGTATCGAAACCAAAGTCGACTCAATTGAAGCAACCAATGACGGCCTGAATGTTTCTTTCAGTGGTAAGCATATCCCCAAAACTGAACAGTATGATCGGGTGTTGGTATCGGTAGGCCGGATACCCAATGGCAGAGGCATTGGTATAGATAATGCGGGTGTAAATGTCAGTGAACGCGGATTCATTGAGGTCGATAAGCAGCAGCGTACCAATATACCGAATATCTATGCGATAGGTGACGTGGTTGGGCAACCGATGTTGGCACACAAAGCCACCCATGAAGGCAAAGTTGCTGCTGAGGTCATTGCCGGTGAAGCCAGCTTTTTTGATGCCAAAGTTATTCCTTCAGTTGCTTATACCGACCCTGAAGTCGCCTGGGTTGGCATCACTGAAACTCAAGCCAAACAAGATGCCCACGCTATTGAAGTCGCTAAATTCCCTTGGGCGGCCAGCGGCAGAGCTCTGGGTATGGCTCGAGATGAAGGCTTTACCAAGTTGATCTTTGATACCCAAAGCAAACGCTTGGTCGGTGCCGGTATTGTCGGCCCACATGCGGGGGATTTGATTGCAGAATGCTCGCTGGCCATCGAAATGGGCTGTGATGCTGCTGATATTGGTTTAACAATTCATCCTCACCCTACACTTTCAGAGACTATTGGTATGGCAGCTGAAGCATTTGAGGGCACCTTAACTGATCTATATATGCCTAAGAAAAAATAACTGCCATCTTTGCAACCCTATTTGCCATTTAAGCAAGGTGATAGATCAAATGAATCTAATGATAGTTAGAGCAAACTGCTGATTCAGCGGCTTTGCTGGATCTTCACCCTCAAAAAGATTGTCCGAAAAACGTCAGATCAGCAATGGCGGTACCTGATAAATCAATTATAATTGTAATCGCTTAGCTTCCAGTGTTTGTAACGCGTTATCCGGTATTAACTCCAACGCCAGTTCTTCAACTGCTGCCAGCATTGCCTGCTCCCGTTTATCTATGCTGCCGTTGGCAATAACAGATGGGCTATTGTCTTGTTGCTTAGAGTCGCGTTGCATAATACTACTAATTTCTTCACTTGTACGCTTGCTATCAATCCCGAAAAATTGATCACAGGCAGAAACCACGGCTCTGGTATTACTGATAATGTCCTGCTTTTTAACCATGGCAACGGATAATTTTGAGTTCTGCACAAACTCACTGAACAAAATAATCTGTACAGCCCACATATATGCAATGTCTTGCTTAAAGTCTGTTCCAGGCAGATAGTCGGTTTTTATTGAGATGTCATGCATCAATGCCCGTAAAAACACAGGCACCGTTTTTGTCGCTTCCTCACGGTTTTTCAGCATCGAACGAGCAAATGATCGAATCCCCCCAACCACCAGCAATATCCGGCTGCTGTTATTAATTCTATGGGTCTGATTCAACAATGCATTCATATAATTTGATGTCTTTAAAATTATCATCTGATCAGATCTGAACTGCTTATTCAATTGCCCGGTTATCTGTGCAAACAACCTGATGAATTGCTTGCTGTTCTCAGGCTGTTGCCGAAATGCATCAGCAAGTTGATTGAGAACTATTGGTTCTTTAATGGCTAAAACCTGATTTTGCACCTGCAACAATCTGGCCAGTAATGTCGAACAGCAAAAACTGGTATGGAAAATCCAATTAACCGGTCGCACCAGTTGCTGCTGATACTCATCCAACAAGGTTAGTGAAGCCGCAAATAACGACTCGTCTTTGACCAATGCCAGGCGCTGATCCAGAAACGCAGTTTGATATAGCACCTGCTCGCTTAAAACCCTATACCAGACCTGGGACTTTGCTCCATTAATGTGCCAGGGTACTGCACCAGGCTGGTTTAGCAGCTGCCTCGCATGCAAATTGGATAATTGTTGAATAGACATAAAAAAAGCCGCGGCAGTGCCGCGGCTCATTTTAACAGTTATCTAAGTCAAACTTAGAAACGGTGGGTTACGCGAGCGAACCAAGAACGACCTAACTGACGATAGGTGTCCGGATCGGTGTTAGCGTTGAAACCATCGATGATGAACGGAGCACCGTTATCAAAGATATTGGTTATACCACCAGTGATCTCTGTTCCCCAATCGAAGCTGTAACGAAGGGTAAGATCCACATAGATTTCAGATTCAACCGGGTTGAGTAGGAAATCGAGTTCTTCAACTCCATCAATGTACTCAACGTTGGTTGAAGCACCGAAGTTGCCGAAGCTCCAATCAACTGTCCAGTTGGCTTTCCACTCAGGATATGCACCTTCGAAGAAACCAGCGTTATCAGCAAAGAAACCGGAAGCTTCAACTGGTACCGTTACGGTAGAAACACGAGAATCCAACCAGGTCAACAAGAAACGAGTATCGAACAGGCCGATGCTGGTATTGGTGTTGTAGTTTAATGCAAAGTCAATACCATCCGCTGTTTCACTACCA